>NZ_JAKCFB010000020.1 GCF_024198235.1 Myxococcus dinghuensis
TGACCGCCGCTACCTCGACATGTCCCTGCTCAACTCAACCCCAGACACTGCCGCTGCTTGACCCCACCAAGGAGCATTCCTTCCCCGTACCCCTCCGGACCAATTACACACGATTCGGGACTTGACCCACGGACTCGCACCCGCGACGCATCAGCGCTTTCAGCGCTGCCCTGTCTGCCTCCTTCAGCTTCACTTCCGGTCCCTGCATGCCGACCCTCCTACTTGGGCCAACATGCAGGTTCGGCAGACTTCATCCGGGCCGAAAACTAGCCCAGGTGAAGGCCAGCGGCAGGACCCGCAGCGGCAAGGCCGTGGGTAGGCCCTACCGCGATGTGGATCTCGACGCCGCGGCCGCGCTGCACAGCAAGGGCCGGAGATGGCGGGAGATCGCCATCGCGCTCTGGGGCCCGACCCGGCCCCTACACCGGGCGTGGCAGAACCGCCCCCCGGCTTCGGCCGCGTAGCTCCTTCTGGGCAGCGGGGTGTGACGGAAGGTTTTGGTTGTGGCCTACGGGTCCGAGACCTCGAACCGCTTCGCGAAGATGCGGATCTCGCTGGCCGTCGAGTTGGTGGTGATCTCGAAGCACCAAAGATCCCCAAGATCGACCCCGAGCGCCATCCACCGCTGCCTCATCTCGGCCAGCTTCGGCGCGTCAGCGATGCAGCGCGCGGCGCGGATCGACTCCGGCGCGGTCACCCCGAAGTTCATCTGCGCGTTGAAGGCGTAGCAATCCGTGAAGCGCACCTTCTGCTTCCGGCCATCCGGCCACTCGACCAGCAGGGCGACCTCATCGCGCTCACCGGGGGTACTCCGGTCGATGTTCAAGCTCACCAGCAGGGCGTCGTGCCACTCCAGCTCCGCGAACGCCTCGTCGATCCTCTCCGTCATGGCTAGAACCCCGGATCCTTATCGTTGTCGATTGACGCCGGGCTGTGGTGCTTGCCCTTGCCGTCGAGATGGTAGTGGCTCCTGTTCGGTCCCGCCCGGCGGGGTGGAGTCGGAGGGTCGATCCGCAGTCGCTCCTTGAACTTCCCATTGACGATCTCGCCATAGCTGCCGGAACGGTGCGGGTTCTCGAAGTAGCCCTCGGGGATCTTATGCTTCGGCCCCTTCGGGAGCACTACGCCGTCGGGTGTAACGTGGAACACGTCATCGGCGGCACCACCGCCATTCTTTGCGGCCTCGGCTGCGGGCGGGGTAGTCTCTCCTCCACTACCGCCCCCCCCAGCGTCCCCTGCCTGGTTCGCCATCTGCAGAGCATTGGATGCTCCTATGAGGTTGATTGCACCGGCAGCGATATAGACGGTCCCCATTGCCGCAGCCGAAACGCCTAGGGCGGAGGCAGGGACGCCAATCACGGCCCCGATTCCGGACAAGGAGAGTACACCACCTCCCGCCGCCGTCCCTCCTCCTCCAACGATCCCCACCACCCCCCCGACAATGTCCACCACGCCCCAGGCGAAGAGAGCAGCAGCGTATCCCACATAGAACTGCCGCGAATTCCCCTCGGGTGGAGGCACGAGTCCGAGGCCAGGAACTCCTCCTGCGAGCCCCCCCCCAACAGCGCGCCTTTCCCATACTCAATGACAACGCCGATGTTGTTCCGCGCGGAGTACAGGCTCCTTAGAAGAAAGAAGCGGAACTCTGCGGACATCGGCTCTTGCGGTTGGGTCGAGGACACCGAGAACCGTTCCCGAGTACAGATAGTGCCGTCCTCGTTGCAGGATTCACGGCCCCATTCCACTCTGCCAACCGAAGCATTGCTTCCCGCGTAGGCGGAGCCACCATACCAGCTGTCATAAATGATGACGGGCAGCTCGTTGGTCGCGAAGCCCGTGGGGTCTGTGTAGCGCAACGGGTTGTTGAGGCCGTAGCTGTA
Source organism: Myxococcus dinghuensis (assembly GCF_024198235.1). Lineage (GTDB taxonomy): Bacteria > Myxococcota > Myxococcia > Myxococcales > Myxococcaceae > Myxococcus > Myxococcus dinghuensis. The sequence goes on from NZ_JAKCFB010000020.1 coordinate 1,881, forward strand.
GCGGTTGAGCACCTGACTGACGCGAGGCCCCACGAACAACGGGTCCGCGCAGAGGAAGCGCCCCAGCTTCGGGTCGTACATGCGCCCCTTCATGTTGATGAGACCCACCTCCTCGTCGTGCTCGTGCCCCGTGAAGCCCTGCCGCACCCGCGAGTTGCCCCGCGTCTGCGACATGCCCAACGAGTGCGGGTAGCGTCGCCCACCATACGGCTCATACTTCGACACCTCGAAGGCCGCGCCCGACTCATCCGTCAGCGTCTCGACCGAGCCCAGGTGGTCCTTGTGCAGGTACAGCGTCTTCTGCGCCGTGAGCTGCTCCTGCGCGTTGGTCACCCTCCTCCGCCCCAGGGTTTCTTGAAGACCCGCTCGAACACCAGATGCCGGGCGTCATCCACGTCCTGCGCCGTGACACCGCATCCCAGCCGGGTACCGAGGGGAGCGGGCGCTCCCACCGCGAACTCGAACTCGAACCAGAATCGTCGCAGCGTCATTGGCTTGCTCCTGGGATGAATCGCGGAGGGCCCCCTGGCTCGAACCGGATGGCGGGGCACCCATGTAAGGCTTGTGTGTCCCTGCAATGTTGCCGCTTTTCCAGGTCGGGCAGGCGTGGGAGTCAGGGCCACGTCCCCGGCTGGCGCCATCGGATGAAACATTGGCGCCATCCGATTGGCGCCAGGACGGGGCGATTCCTAATTCTGAGCCACCGAATCCACGGTGCGGCATCCCACCGCTCAGGAAGGACACTCCCATGTCGAAGGTCTGGTTCATCACCGGCAGCTCTCGCGGCCTCGGTCGCGACCTCACCCAGGCGGCGCTCGACGCCGGCCACCGCGTCGTCGCCACGGCGCGCAACCCCGAGCAGCTCGAGGACCTCGCCAAGCGCTACGGCGACCGGATGCGTGCCGTCGCGCTCGACGTCACCGACCCGGCCGCCGCCCGCTCGGCCGTCGCCGCGGCGGTCTCCGCCTTCGGGCGAATCGACGTCCTGGTCAACAACGCGGGCTACGCCAACGTCGCGGCCATCGAGGACGCCGACATGGACGACTTCCGCAAGCAGTTCGAGACGAACTACTTCGGCGTCCTCAACGTCACCCGCGCGGCCCTACCCGTGCTGCGCAAGCAGCGGGAAGGCCACATCATCCAGGTCTCCTCCATCGGCGGGCGCATGGGCACGCCGGGCATCGCGTCCTACCAGTCCGCCAAGTGGGCGGTGGAGGGGCTGTCCGAGGTCCTCGCCGCCGAGGTCGCCCCGCTGGGCATCCGCGTCACCATCATCGAGCCGGGCGGCATGCGCACCGACTGGGCCGGTGCCTCCATGAGCATCAGCGACGTCCAGGACGACTACCAGGCCACCGTCGGTGAAGTGACGCGGCGGCTGCGCAAGAGCGGCGACGCCGCGCGCGGCGACCCGGCGAAGGCGGCGCAAGCCATCCTCCGCATCACGCAGGAGAAGAACCCACCCCTGCGCCTGCTGCTCGGCTCCGACGCCGTCTTCTTCGCGGAGGCCGTCGCCAACAAGCGCAAGGCCGAGGACGAACACTGGAGGTCCCTGAGCGTGTCCACGGATTATGATGGACAGGTCGACTTCGCGCAGACCCCCATCGCCCAGATGCTCGTGAGCCCGAGGAACTGAAGTGCCCACCGACCTCGTCCCCGTCCCCAGCGTCCTGCTCGACCGACTCACGTCGCTCGGGCTCGACGTGGGGCGGGTGCTCCAACACGCGGGCCTCGTGCTCTCCCGGTTCCAGGAGCCCAAGGCCCGCCTCACCACGCGCGAGTTCATGGGCCTGTGGCACGGCATCGAGGTCATGGCGGGCGCCCGAGACATCGGCCTCCGCCTGGGCGCCGAGGCGCGAGCGCACCAGCTCGACGTGGCCACGATGGCCGCGACCCACTCGCCCAACCTCGGCGAGGCGCTCCAGAAGCTCGCGCGCTACAAGCGCATCACCTGCCCGGAAGAGGTCTCCATCGACGTCACGCGGGACGAGGCCCGTCTGGAGTTCCACTGGCTCCTCGCGGAGGAGGCCCTGCCCATGTTCCTCGTGGACGCGACGTTCGCGTCCACGCTCGCGCTCGCCCGGAGGGGCACGGGCAAGCCCGTCGCCCCCAAGCGGGTGGCCCTGGCCCGCCGTCGCGCCGACGCGGAGCTGCTCACCCGCCACTTCGGCTGCAAGGTCGTCTTCGACGCGCCCGTGGACCAGCTCGTCTTCGATGCACGGCTCCTGGACGAGCCACTGCTCACCCACAACGCGGACCTGCTGGCCCTCCTCGTCCCCAGCCTCGACGCCGCGCTCGAGGACCCCTTGTCGCGGCGCGCGCTCGAGGACGACGTGCGACGCGTGCTGCGCCGCCACATGTCCGGCGAGCGGCCCTCCGTCGACAAGGTCGCCGAGACGCTGCACATGAGCTCTCGCACGCTCCAACGTCGACTCGGTGAGACGGGCACGTCGTACCAGCGCCTGCTCGACGAGGTCCGTCACCAGGCCGCGTGCCGCCTGCTGTCCAGCACCACCGTGGAGCCCGTGGAGGTCGCGTTCCTCCTCGGCTTCGAGGAGCTGAACTCCTTCACCCGCGCCTTCCAGGGATGGGAGGGCATGACGCCCCTGCGGTGGCGCGGGGCCCGTCACGGACATGCGCACTGAGGAGCCCCACCGGGCGCTCGCCGCGCAACGGCCCAGACCTCAGCGGGGGTCGAACTCTCGCACGAGGACCCGTTCGAACGCCCTCAGCGAGAGGACGCGGCGCGCGAAGGCGGCGAAGACGGCCTTCCCTCCCACCCGGTAGCGTGCCGTGGGCGCGCGCTCCGTCGCGGCGCGCAGAATCGCATCGGAGACGCGGCCCGGGTCATCCCCTGTTTCAATCTGCCGCCGGATGATGGACTCGACCCGCTCCCGCCCCTCGTCGTACAGGGACAACAGCTCGCGGGGTCGCAGCATCTGGATGCCGGTGCGGTGCGCGGAGGGCTCTACCAACGCCACCTCCACCCCCATGGGCGCGACCTCCACGCGGAGCGCTTCCGTATAGCCGGCCAGCGCATGTTTGCTCGCCGCATAGGCGCCGTGGAACGGCACGCCGACGAAGCCCGATACCGAGCCCACGTTGATGATGCGCCCCGCGCCACGCGCCCGCATGACCGGGAGGACGGCGTTCGTCACCCGCATGACGCCGAAGACGTTGGTCTCGAAGAGGGCACGAGCCTCCTCCGCGCTCGTCTCTTCACACGCCCCCACCATGGCGCGCCCGGCGTTGTTCACGAGGACATCGATGCGCTCCGTCTGCCGTGACAGTGCGTCGAGGCACGCCCTCACGGACGCATCGGAATCGACATCGAGCGAGAGGAAGCCAGCTCCGCCCGCGCGCCGGGTGCCGAAGACCTGGAAGCCGTGCTCACGGAAGCGGGCCGCGGTGAGGGCCCCGAACCCCGAGGAAGCGCCTGTGATGAGTGCGACGGGTCGTTCATTCATGGGTCGGACGATGCGGCGTCCTCGGGCAGGCAACCACTCAGGTTCCAAGAGCGGTCCTCCCTCCGAGCGCGCGCCGCCGGCCGGAATGACTTACTTTTCCCCCATGCCGCCCCGAGACCGCACGCGTCGCCGCATCCAGCCTCGCCAACAGCGCGCCCAGCTCACGGTCGACAGCATCCTCACCGCGGCCGAACGGGTGATGACGAAGGAGGGCTACGCGAAGACGACGACCAATCACATCGCGGAGGTCGCGGGCGTCAACATCGCGTTGGTGTACCGCTACTTCGCGGGGAAGGAGGCCATCGTGGGCGCGCTCATCGAGCGCTGGGCGAACCGCACCGCCGAGGCGCTCGAACAAACCCTCGCACGGCATGCCGACGCCCCACTTCCAGAGACAGTGAGGGCCATCATCGAGGTCCTCGTGAAGACCCCGGGACTTCCGGACTCGCTGCACCGAGAGCTCGTGAACAGCGTGGAACTCACGAAGCGGCGCGCGGCCATCGAGGCGCTTCGCGCACGGGCCTTCGAAGCCTTCGTCGAGGACCTCCAGCGACGTCGTGTGTTGGCGCGCGCGGCGGAAGGCGAGGCCCGGCTCTTCGTCCTTGCCCGGGCCCTCGAGGCGGTGAGCCACGCGGCGGCCTTCGAGCGCCCCGCGGGAATCTCCCTCGACACGGTCATCGAGGTGACGCGCGACATGGTGCTCGGCGTCCTCGAAGCGCCGAGGAGCGCCTCCCGACCTCGGGCACGCCGGAGCGGAGCAGCCGGCGGCGCCGCGTGAGGCCATCGCCCGCGCTCTCGGGATGCGTGACTCAGAGCAGCCCCGCCAGGCTGCGCACCGCCGCGCGCAGCCCCGCGGGGCTGGCCCCCGAGAACCCCAGCATGAGTCCCTGGACGGCGCCGCGTCCCAGGTAGAGCGGTGACAGCCTGCGCGCCCCCAATCCACGCGCGTCGGTGCTCGCGACGACGTGCGCGTCCCTCCTGCCTGCTCCGAGGAACGTCGCGACGTGCATCCCCGCCTCGGCAAGACCGGGACGGAGCTGGATTCCGACTTCCCGCCTCAACGCATCCAACAGCGCGTCCCGCCGCTCCGCGTACACGAGCCGCATCTGGCGCAGATGCGCCGCGTAGTGTCCTGACTCCATGAAGTGCGCCATGGCCGCCTGGGACAACGGTGGCGCGTGGCCGTCCGTCGAGGCCCGCGCCACGACGAAGGGCTCCACCAGCGCCTCCGGCACCACGAGGAACGCCAGCCGCAACGCGGGGAACATCACCTTGTTGAAGGTCCCGGCGTAGAGCACCCGCCCCGCCACGTCCATGCCCTGGATGGCGGCGACAGGACGCGTCGCGTACCGGAACTCGCTGTCGTAGTCGTCCTCGAAGAGCCACATTCCCGAGGCCCGCGCGTGCTCCAGCAAGGCCAGCCTGCGCGACAGGCTCATCGTCACGCCGAGCGGGTACTGGTGCGAGGGCGTCACGTACGCCAGCCGCGCCCTGGGCGCACGCGAGACGCCGACCTCGACCTGGAGACCTTCACCATCCACCGGCACGGGTTGCACCCGCGCCCCCGCCGACTCGAAGGCCGCCCGTGCGCCCAGGTAGCCGGGCTCCTCCAGCCACACCCCATCGCCTTCATCCAGGAGCAACCGCGCCGCCAGGTCCAACGCCTGCTGGGTGCTGGAGAACACGAGGACGCGGCGCCAGTCACACCGCACGCCTCTGGCCACCGCGAGGTGTGCCGCGATGGCCTCGCGCAGCGACCGCAGTCCGGAGGGTTCTCCCGCGGTCATCATCCCCGGGCCCAGGAGCCGCGCTTGTCTCGCGACGGAGCGCGCCCACAGCTTCGCGGGGAACAGCTCGAGCGCGGGCAGGCATGGGGTGAACGGCTGGACGTCCCTGGGTTCGGGAGGCAGGACCTCGCGGGACATGAGCAACCCGCGGCGCGACAATCCGCGACCTCGCGCGCCCGCGCCTCCACGCGAAACCACCGACGCGCTCCGCGGCAACCGTGCATGCTCCGGCAGCGCGACGATGCTGCCCGCGCCCACCCGTCGCTCCAGGAAGCCCTCTGCGTCCAACTGCGCGAAGGCTCCCTCCACCGTGCCCCGGGAGACGCCCAGCTCCCGGGAGAGCGTGCGCGTGGACGGGAGCCTGCTTCGTGGCGCGAGCGCGCCCGAGAGGATGGCCTCGCGCAACCGTTCGTAGAGCTGACGATGGAGGGGACCCGAGCCTCCTCCATCCGAGAGCAGGAACGGCAACGACACCCCGGCGGAGCGCTTCGGCATGCTCTGCATCTAGCCGGAACCCGCCACTGGCTGCTCGGGAAAATGGTCCAGTCATCGCGCGTGAAATGGAGCTGTTTCGTGGACCACTCCAGGCGCACATTGCCAGGCGTCGGAAAGACCGGAGCCCACCATGACCTCGCCCACCACCCCGTTCTCGTTCGTCCTCGAAATCCCAGCGGCCACACCCGAGGCCGCGCAACGTCACTTCCTCGCCAAGCTGTCCGTGGAGACCGACCCCGCAGACGTCTTCGTCGACCTGGACCGCAAGAAGAAGGGCTTCGTCGTGGTGGACACGCGCTCGAAGGAGGCCTACGCCGAACGCCACGTCCCCGGCGCGCTGAGCATCCCGACCCGAACCATCTCCGCGGAGTCGACAGCGCATTTGAGCAAGGACGACGTCATCGTGACCTACTGCTGGGGCCCGGGGTGCAACGGCTCCACCCGCGCGGCCGCGCGCTTCGCCGCGCTCGGCTTCCGCGTGAAGGAGATGATTGGTGGCATCGAGTACTGGGTGAAGGAGGGCTACGCCACCGAGACGACTGGGCGTGACCCTGCGCGATAGACCAGCGACCGAGGGATTCCCCTGGGCGTCTGTTCGCAGCGCGGAGTGGGCATGGCCCGGCTCCGTGGACAGGTTGGGGACGCTGCCAGCCTGCTCGTCCGCGCCATGCCTATGCGGCGATCTTCGAGCCGATGAAGCGCAGGAGTGTGGAGACCCAGACGAAGGCCCTCACGTTCTCCAGGTCCTCGGACAACTGCCCCACCGTGAAGTCCGACGGGTCCTCGTAGACCGAGTACAGCTTGTCGTTCGGGATGCTCCAATAGTGGTCGCTGTCCAACTCGACCTCGGTGTGCCCCACCTGCGCCAGGTAATCGAAGAGCAGGTTCGTCGCTTGTCTCAGCTCCGAGACTTCGAGCTTCGTGGACTGCCTCCAATGAGGGTGACACCACCGCGGGGCCGGTGGATTCAGACAGGCTCCTCGACACAACTCCAGTCGCACGTCTCACCTGCGACATAGGCGGTGTTCTTCGTCAGGTCAGGCAAGCCAGGGCCATCGTCGGGGTAGGCATCCAGCACCACGAAGACGCGGTCATCCTTCCAGGCGAACTGCACCCCATCCGACAGCACCTCGAACGTCCTCTTGTCGAGCTTGAAGCTGAATTCCTTCGCTCCGCTGACCACCAGGGTGACCCTCGACCATCCAGAGCGCGAGTCCCGATCCTGGCACACCACCTCGATCCTGCAGAGCCTCGAAGCGACTCCCACGTCGAGCTCAATCTTGCGAACCACGCCGTCGTACATGTCGCAGAACCGCTCGTGGAAGACCGCCACATGCTCGGGTTGCAGGCGCATCCATTCCCCCTGTCATCACGTTGAAGCCACTGAAATCGACGACGACACATGCCCCACGCGGACTGAACGGGAAAGCAAGTCTCCAGCTATCGACAACACGAGTCGGCCCCGGTTAGACCTGAGGGACAGGAGGAGGATGGATCCATGAGCACCACGCCGACCCAGGTTGGAGTCCTCGTCGAGGCCGCCCCCTCCAACGAGTCACGAGGAAGCGGCTCGGGAGCATCGCCGGAGGAGCGGGTGGCTCGATTCAAGAGCTCGCTCTCGAGCTTCGCCGCCGCGCTCGACAAGACTCGCGCCGCCATCCGGACAGCGTCGCGCGAGGCGGAGAAGACCCTCACCGTGAGCTTCGAGCGCATCACCGACGCGGTCCCTCGCGCGCAGGACGACGCCTCACGTGGGACGGAGCGTGACTCGACGACGCCCCGCACGCTCGAGCGGCTGGACGTCGAGTAGGCCCGGCGGCAGACCTGCGCCCGGCGAGCATGCTCGTAGGAGGCCTTTCGCAAAGCCTCGCACGCCCTCACCTTCTCGTGGACAGGCATCCAGGAGAGAGCCGATGAGCGACCAAGCCCAGGCCAGGGCAGCCGTGGTGAGACAGAAGGGCGGACCCTTCCAGATCGAGGACGTCACCCTCGAGGCCCCCCGCGAAAGCGAGGTGCGCGTCCGCATCGTCGCCACCGGCATGTGCCACACCGACATGATCGTCCGGGACCAGTTCTACGCAGTGCCCCTGCCCGTCGTCCTCGGCCATGAGGGCGCCGGCATCGTCGAGAAGGTCGGCCGCGGCGTCACCAAGGTGGTCCCCGGAGACCACGTCGTCATCGCCTTCGCGTTCTGCGGCAAGTGCGACCTGTGCACCACGGGCCACCCCGCCTACTGCCGCGAGTTCTACGACCGCAACTTCGGCGGCGGACGGAAGGACGGCTCCACCGCCACGCAGGCCCAGGGGAAACCCCTCCACGACCACTTCTTCGGACAGTCGTCGTTCAGCACGCTCGCCATCGCCACCGAGCGCAACGTGGTCAAGGTCCGCAAGGACGTCCCGCTGGAGCTGCTGGGACCGCTCGGCTGCGGTATCTCCACCGGCGCGGGCGCGGTGCTCAACTCCATGCGCATCCCCGCGGGGAGCACCTTCGCGGCCTTCGGCTCCGGCGCCGTGGGCCTGAGCGCCATCATGGCCGCGCGACTGGCGGGCGCCACCACCATCATCGCCGTGGACGTGAAGCCCAATCGCCTCCAACTCGCGATGGCGCTGGGCGCGACGCACACCGTGAACGGCGCCAGCGAGGACGCGGTGAAGGTCATCCGCACCGCCACCGGAAGCCGGGGCGTGGACTTCGCGCTCGAGTCCACCGGCAACCCCAGGATCCTCCGACAGGCCGTGGAGGCGCTCGACATCCTCGGGACCTGCGGCGTCGTGGGAGCGCCCCCCATGGGCACCGAGGCAGCGTTCGATGTGAACGACCTCATGGTCCCCGGCAAGCGCATCCAGGGCATCGTCGAGGGCGACAGCGTCCCAGATGTCTTCATCCCCCAACTCATCGACCTGTTCATGCAGGGACGCTTCCCCTTCGACAAGTTGGTGAAGTTCTACGCCCTGGAGCAGATCAACGAGGCCGCGAAGGACTCCGAGAAGGGCGACACGCTCAAGCCCATCATCCGGATGAGTCGGCCTGCGTGAGCACGCGCGGCGACACGACAGCGCGGACCGATGCCAGGGGCTGTCGTCCAGCCCCTCAGGACCCGGTGACGACCTCGAAGACCTCCGCGTCCGGCAGCGTGAGCACCTCCCGGCCCCTGACCGCCAATTGCTCGCGAGGCACGTCACGGAAGCGCTCGACGAATGAAGCCGCGGGCCGCAGCGTCAGCGATTTCCCCGTGGCGCGATTGCGGAACGTCGTCACCGTCTCCGCCGCATCGAGCCGCGTGAGGTTCAACTTCCCCAGGCTCGCACCCGTGGCCGCCGCCGCGCCGTCAGCCACGCACGCGTACTGCACCTGCGAGGGGCTGTGGTGGATGACCTCCAGGTCGAAGCTCCCGGCCCGCAAGCCCAACGCTCCCAGCGCGTACTCGCCCATCCGATATCCCGCGACCGCCCACGGCCCCGCGCCGCCGTGCACCGCCGCGACCCGCGCCAGCGCATCCTCCTCCGCGGCGCTCTTCGCGACAGGCGTCGTCGCGCAACCCATGCCAGCCAGCACGACGAGGGAGAGGACGACACGCAAGGCCACGGGCGACTCCTGACGCGGGACGAGACACCGGGTTCTACCCCGAGCCCGCCACCCCGGGCGACGCCCGTCAGTAGATGCCAATCAAGATGACCTTCACCCGCGGATTGCCGAGGTACTCCTCCAACCGCCACCGGCTCCGCAGCCCATCCGCCTTCACGCCGACCCCCTCCTCCGGCGGAGGGTCCGCGCTCGCCAGCGCGTTCTCCAGATGCGACAGCGCCCACGCGTCGAACTTCGCGTCGCCCGAGCCCTCCAGCACCTTGAGGTCCAGCAGCTTCCCGTCCTTCGCCTGACGGACCTCCACCACCGCGGCCAGCGCGAGCACCGGCTCGGTGACGTCCATCATGTACATGTTCGCCGCACGCCCCGCCTCGACGGCGGCCTGCAAGCGATTGCGCTGCTCCAACCGGCGGTCTCGCGGCTCCGCCGCGAACGGCGTGCCCGTCTTCCCGAAGCGCTCGATGGCCTCCACCTGCTCGCGCTTCAGCCGCGCCCCCAGCACCTTCAAATCCGGAGGAGGCGGCTGCACCAGCGACTTCGAGAAGAGGTTGCGCATGTTCGCGTAGTACGGAGGCGTCGCGCCGCCCCGGGCCCTCGCGGTCGCCGCCGCGTCCGCGGACCACGTGTCCACGCGCTCCGCCACTCGCGCCTGCTCCTGTCGCAGCACTTCCTTCGCGTCTGGCAGCGCCCCCGGCTCGTTGCGCAGCGTGCGCCCCGTCTGGAAGGGACGCCCCACCGGCTCGCCCCCCAGCAGTCCCTTGGGCATGAGCGAAATCGCGGGCGGCTCGGCGGCACGCGGCGCATCCGCCCCTGGCGTCCCGGAGCTCTCCGGCGCGCTCGCCGGTGGAGCCTTCGTCGGCGCCTCCGCCACCACCTCCGCGTCAGGCCGCTCCGGACGCACTGGCGAAGGCGGAGGAACACGCTGACGGGTCGGAGGAGGAGACGGCGTCGCCTCGCGCTTCGACGGGGCCTCGGGCGCCTTCGGCGTCACGTAGACGACTTCCACCTCCGTCACCGGCTGCGACGCGACCCGTGGCGCCGGGGCCGAAGGCATCCGCGACAACACCCCGAACAGCGCCGCGTGCAGGAGCACGGACGCCAGGACCGCGAATGTCAGCCGGGAGCGACGAGACACGCACGGGAGCATGCCTCCTCCCCTGCCCGAGGAGAAGCACCCCGAGGTCCAAGGACCCCGATGTCCCCCTGCCCGCCAGGCCCATCCGCGAAGTCGACGACAGTCACAGACTGTCACATTTCACGGCTAGGCTGTCCTCGATGAGACGCCCGTTCGACCTCCTCCCCGTAGGGCTGAGCCTGCTCCTGGTGCTCGGGTGCGGTTCGAAGCCCGCGAGCCCCCCTACCGAGCCCACCTCCTCGGACGGCGGCGGCACCGCTGGCGGCACGACGGCCCCCGCCCTCGACAGCGGCACCGTGTCCGCCCAGGTGGCCCCGGAAGACGGCGGCGTGACGGCGACGATGGAGGTCCTCGCGCTCGACCCCGAGGGACAGCCCCTGCCCAAGGCCGTGCTCTACCTCGTCCCCGAGGCGCTCCGCGCCACCCTCGAACGGGCGGAGACGGATGCCCAGGGCATCGCCCGGCTGCCCGCGCCCCCAGGCCGCTTCCGCCTGCTCGGGTACTGGGTTCGCAAAGCGGAGGAGGAGGTCGTCGACAACCGCTACCAACGCAAGCGGGAGGAGGAGTTCCTGCGCTACCTGTGGCGCGACCTCGAGGTCCACGCGGGCGCCCCGCCCGCTCGACAGGTGCTCCGCTTCGAGGCCCCGCGCGCCGCGCCCCTGAGTGCCCGCCTCGTCGACCCGGAAGGCAAGCCCATCGCGGGCGCCAGCATCGACGCCGTGCAGGAGTTCCCCTCCGTCCCCTCCGACGGTCCGTTCCTGCGCAACACGGCCTATCCACGTGAGAGCCTCCGCGTGTTCACCGACGCCGAGGGCCGCGTCAACGCACGTCCCGTGCGCGAGGGCGTCTATCGCCTCCGGTTCGACCACGCGACGGGCATCGCCGAAGCCGTGGCGACCACGGGCGCGCCATCCCAAGACGTCTCCATCGACCTCCGGACGCCCCAGTCCGTCACGGGGCGGGTCGTCGACGAGCAGGGCGCGCCCGTGAAGTCCTTCACCGTGGGCGACCACCGGGTGCGCGATGCCCAGGGCCGCTTCACGGTGAGCCCCGTCGGCTTCTACATGCTCGTGTCCGCGAAGGGCTTCGTCGAGCAACCCCTGTCCATCCCGCACCCACCGCCCCGGCACCTCACCGTGCCCGACATCGTGTTGCGCAAGGCCCTCACCGTGAAGGGACGGGTGGTCCTCCCCGAGGGACAGTCGGTGCCGGAGAACTCCACCATCGCCGGGCGGGCCCGTTCACACCGGGAGGGCCCCTTCCAACTGGGGCGCTCGGGCCGCTTCTCACTGGGCCCCTTCCCCATCGGCGAGGACGTCCAGGTGATGGTCCGGACCCCCACGCGCATCGTCTCGCACCGCTTCGCCGCGGACACCCTCGCGAAGCCGGTGAGCCTCCCCGTCCCCGCTCCGGGGCGACAGGTCACCATCCGCGTCGTGGACGCGAAGGGCCAACCCGTCGAGGCCGCGCGCGTGTCGGCGGAGAACCCCTCGGACGGAGAAGGCCTCGTCACCGACGCCCAGGGCCGAGCCACCTTCCAGCTCCCTCCCGGGCACTACACCGTCACGGTCGACGCCCAACAGCGCCTGCGCCCGAGGGAGCAGCGCATCCCCCCGCGCTATCCCCCGACGACGCTGGACCTCCCCGCCGAGGGTGACGTGCCGTCGCTCGAAGCCCGCCCCGTCTCCGGCCCGGGGCACCTCCGGCTCCTGCTCGCCCAGCCCAGCCACTACGACAGCGTCTTCGTCGTCACCGGGGAGCGGGCGTGGCCCGCGGACACGAGCGGCTTCCAGGAAGCGCTCGTGAACCCGCTCCAGGAGGACCCGGAGATGGATGTCTGGGCCAACAAGGGCGTGCCCCTCATCCATTACTCGGCGGTGAAGGAGTTCTCGGACCTCCCGCCCGGCACGTACACGGTCTTCGCCACCGACCCGTACTTCGAGAACGCGGGCGCGCTCCTCTTCCGCGAGGTCGTCCAGGTGTCCGCTGGCGCACACCCCGTCGTGCGGATCCGCTTCCAGGGCGAGGACGCGCGCGTGGTCCCGCCGCCAGGCGGCTGAGCCCGGGCGACGCCCGCCCGTCCGTCCGCCCTCCAGCCAGGGCGCCGACGCGTGGCACGAGCAGGACGCCATCCCCACCCTTGGGAAAGCCTTCTGGAGGGAGCGCGACCCATGAACTTTCCCAGCCATGTGAATGTCCCCGCGGAGACCCGCGAGGAGATCATCGACCTGCTCAACACCCTGCTGGCGGATGCCATCGACCTGCACTGGCAGATCAAGCAGGCGCACTGGAACATCCGCGGCACGCACTTCTACAGCCGCCACCTGTTGTTCGACGACCTGGCCAAGCACGCGCGCAAGCAGGCCGACGACTTCGCCGAGCGCGCCGGCACCCTGGGTGGCTACGCCGAGGGCACCATCCGCCTGGCCGCGAAGAACAGCGAGCTGCCCGAGTACGACCTCAAGGCGGTGGAGAGCGAGGACCACCTGCGCGCGCTCGTGGACCGCATTGCCCGCTACGCGGCCTCCATCCGCAATGGCATCCAGCGCTGCGACAAGCTGAACGAACCCATCACCGTGGACCTGCTCACGCAAGTGCTGGGCGACGTGGAGCTGGACCTGTGGTTCCTGGAGAGCCACCTCAACGGCACCGGCCGCCCCGCCGCCCGCAAGGGGGGGCGCGAGGACGCCCGGGGCGACACCAACCGCACGCCCCACGCCTGAGCCCTCGAAGCCAGCCCCGGCGCTGACCCGCGGGTCCGAGCGCTCTTCCACGAGCGCGCGGGCCCGCGTCGGCGTATAGAAGGCGTCCTCGAAATCCGAGGGATGCCCACATGAGCGCCGAGACACGACTGGACGGGAAGGTGTGCCTCATCACCGGGGCCACGGGCGGCATCGGCCTGGAGACGGCCAAGGCCCTGGGGCGCCTGGGCGCCACCGTGGTGCTGGTGGGGCGCGACCCCGGCCGCACCCAGGCCGCCGTCGAGGCCGTACGCGCCGCCGCCCCCGGGGCCCAGGTGGACTTCCTCCTGGCGGACCTCGCGTCGCTGAAGGCCGTGCGCGAGCTGGCCCAGGCCTTCCTCGCGCGCTACCCGCGCCTGGACGTGCTGATCAACAACGCGGGGCTCATCATCGACCGCCGGCAGGTCACCGTGGATGGCTTCGAGGCCACCCTCGCCACCAACCACCTGGCGCCCTTCGTCCTCACGAACCTGCTGCTCGACCTGCTGAAGCAGAGCGGGGCATCGCGCGTCATCAACCTGTCGTCCGACGTGCACCGCGTGGGCAAGCTCCAGTTCGACGACCTCCAGAGCGAGCGGCGCTACGACGGCTTCCGCGTCTACGCCACGTCGAAGCTGGCCAACCTCCTGTTCACCCGCGCGCTGGCGAAGCGGCTGGAGGGCACGCGCGTCACCACCAACGCGGTGCACCCGGGCGTGGTGAGCACGGGCTTCGGGCACAACAGCCAGGGCTTCTTCAAGTGGGTCGTCAAGCTGGGGGCGCCCTTCATGCTGTCCGCCGCGGGCGGAGCGAAGACCTCCATCTACCTGGCGTCGTCGCCCGAGGTAGAGGGTGTCACCGGGCAGTACTTCATCCGGCGCCGCAAGAGGACGCCGTCCGCCGCCGCGCGGGACGACGCCCTGGCGGAGCGCCTCTGGCAGGAAAGCGCGCGGCTCACAGGAGTGTCGTCATGATCGACCTGTACACGTTCCCCACGCCCAACGGCCGCAAGGTCTCCATCGCGCTGGAGGAGCTGGGGCTGGAGTACACCGCGAAGTCGGTGGACATCACGAAGGGCGCCCAGTTCAAGCCCGAGTTCCTGGCCATCAACCCCAACAACAAGATTCCGGCCATCGTCGACCCGCAGGGGCCGGACGGGCGGCCCATCACCGTCTTCGAGTCGGGCGCCATCCTGCTCTACCTCGCGGAGAAGACGGGCAAGCTGATGCCCGTGGGCGCGCGGGGCAAGACGGAGGCCACGCAGTGGCTGATGTTCCAGATGGGCGGCGTGGGCCCGATGTTCGGCCAGCTCAACCACTTCGGCCGCTTCGCGAGCACGAAGATTCCGTACGCCATCGAGCGCTACCACACGGAGTCGCGGCGCCTGCTGAAGGTGCTCGACGGCCAGCTCGGCAAGGGTGACTACGTGGCGAGCACCTACTCCGTCGCGGACATCGCGCTCTACCCGTGGGTGGCGGGCACCCAGGGCGCCTATCCGGAGCTGTTCGCCGGGCTGGCCAACGTGGCGCAGTGGCTCGCGCGCGTGGGCGGCCGCCCCGCCGTGCAGCGAGGCATGAAGGTCCCCTGAGACGTGCCGATGTCCTCGCTCGAACAGCTCCGCTTCGACAACACCTATGCCCACCTGCCCGCCGGCTTCGGCGCGCGGGTGGCGCCCCGCCCCTTCCCTGGCGCTCGGCTCGAGAGCGTCAACCCGGCCGCGCTGCGCCTGTTGGACCTGGCCCCGGAGCAGGCGCGGCGGCCCGAGTTCGTCGCGGCGTTCGGCGGGGAGAAGCCGCTGCCCGGCATGGAGCCCTTCGCCATGGTGTACGCGGGGCACC
This sequence comes from Myxococcus dinghuensis, assembly GCF_024198235.1. GTDB lineage: Bacteria > Myxococcota > Myxococcia > Myxococcales > Myxococcaceae > Myxococcus > Myxococcus dinghuensis. Next base: position 16,908 of record NZ_JAKCFB010000020.1, read on the forward strand.
AGTTCGGGGTGTACGTCCCTCGCCTCGGGGATGGGCGGGCGCTGCTGCTCGGGCAGGTGCGCAACGCCGCCGGCGAGTCGTGGGACCTGCACCTCAAGGGCGCCGGCCCCACGCCCTTCTCGCGCGGCGGCGACGGGCGCGCGGTGGTGCGCTCCACCATCCGCGAGTACCTGTGCGGCGAGGCGATGCACGGGCTGGGCATCCCCACCACGCGGGGGCTGTGCATCCTCGGCGGCGACGAGAAGGTGTACCGCGAGGAGCCCGAGCGGGGCGCCATGCTGGTGCGGCTGGCGCCGACGCACGTGCGCTTCGGCACCTTCGAGTACTTCCACCACACCGAGCAGCAGGGCCACGTCGCGGCGCTGGCGGACCACGTCATCGCCGCGCACTTCCCGCACCTGTCCGGCGTGGAGGGGCGCCACGCGCGGTTCTACGCGGAGGTGGCCGAGCGCACCGCGAGGCTGATGGCGCGGTGGCAGGCGGTGGGCTTCGCGCACGGGGTGATGAACACGGACAACATGTCCATCCTCGGGCTCACGCTGGACTACGGGCCCTTCGGCTTCCTGGACGACTTCGAGCCGGGCTTCATCTGCAACCACTCGGATGACCGGGGTCGCTACGCGTTCGACCAGCAGCCGCGCATCGCGCTGTGGAACCTGGCGTGCCTGGGCGAGGCGCTGCTGTCGCTGCTCTCCGAGGACGAGGCCCGCGCGACGCTCGGCGCCTTCCAGCCCGCGTTCAGCGCGCACTTCCTGGCGGCGATGCGCGACAAGCTGGGCCTGCGCGAGGCGCGCGACGAGGACCGCGCGCTGGTGGGGGACCTCTTCTCCCGCATGGCGGAGGCCCGGGTGGACTACACGCGGCTGTTCCGCGCGCTGGGCCGGTTCGAGACGTCGACCAGCGCGGGCCCGTCCGCCGCGAGCGCGCTGTTCCCGGACCCGGCCGCCTTCACGCCCTGGGCGGAGCAGTACCGGGCGCGGCTCCGGTCCGAGGGCAGCGTGGACGCGGAGCGGCGCGAGCGCATGGACCGCGTCAACCCGCGCTACGTGCTGCGCAACTGGCTGGCCGAGGCGGCCATCCGCCGCGCCGAGCAGGGTGACTACTCCGAGGTGGACCGGCTGCTGGAGGCGCTGGCGGACCCGTTCACCGAGCGCCCCGAGTTCGAGGCGTATACCGCCCCGCCTCCGTCGTGGGGACGACACCTGGTGGTGAGCTGCAGCTCCTGAGGTCCCCGGCCACAAGGTTGGGCAACCGAAAGTCGCCCACCAGGGCGCTTGTCGGATGGCGCCCCAGGCCCAACCTTGCGCCTTCCATGTCGACGGACCTCACCCGCCTGCCCTTGCGCGGGCAGCACGGCGCCTTCCACGTCGTCGTCGAGTCGCCTCGGGGCTCGACGGTGAAGCTCAAGTACGACCCCGTCCTGGGCGCCTTCTCCATCTCCCGCCCGCTGACGCGGGGGCTGCGCTACCCGTTCGACTGGGGCTTCGTCCCGTCGACCCAGGGGCCGGATGGAGACCCGCTCGACGCGATGGTGTTGTGGGACGACACCACCTGGCCCGGCGTGGTGCTGCCCTGTCGCGCGCTGGGCGTCCTCCAGGTCGACCAGAAGCGCAAGGGCGGCAGGCCGGGAGAGCGCGAGCGCAATGACCGCATCCTCGCCGTCCCCGTGTCCGCCGCGCGCTCGGAGAACCTGCGCACGTACCAGGACCTGTCTCGGCGTGAACGCGAGGAGCTGGCGCACTTCTTCATGACCGCCGTCCACTTCGAGGACAAGGACGCGCGCATCCTCGGGTGGGAAGGCCCCGAGGCCGCCGAGCGGATGCTCACCCCTCACACGCCCGCTGGAGGCTGACCATGGCCCACCCCACCCCCATTCGAGGCCTGGGCCCCGACAGCGAGCTGGGCCTCGCCGCGCGTCGAATCCTCGCCGGCCGCCTCGCGGACGTACGCAAGCCGGAGGCCCGGCTCACCGACAAGGGCATCGACGACGACGCCGTCCACGACATGCGCGTGGCCGCGCGGAGGCTGAGGGCCTCGCTCCAGGTGTTCCGCCCGCTCGGCGGACTGACGAAGCTGGAGACCGAGGTCAAGCAGCTCCAGGACGCCCTGGGCGAGGTGCGCGACCTGCACGTCCAGGCGCTGTGGCTGGAGGCCATGGCCAAGAAGGCCCGCAAGGAGAAGCCGGAGACACGCGCGGGCATCGCCGCGCTGGCTCGACAGCGACAGGACGGCCTGAAGGCGAAGGAGGCCCGACTGCGCAAGGTGCTGGACCGGTGGACGGGCCACACCGTGCCCCGACTCCTGCGCAAGCTCGACGCGCTGGAGGACGACCACCGCTTCGGTGGGCGCAAGGTGAAGGACCACCTGCTGTGGCGCGTGCGCCGCGTGCGCAAGCGGATGGAGGACTACGTGGACGCCTCCGACGCGCAGACCGCCCACGCGCTCCGCAAGGACTTGAAGAAGCTGCGCTACGAGCTGGAAATCTATCAACCCGCCTTCCGACGCACGCTCGGCGCGCTGCTGGAGGTGCTCGTTCCGCTCCAGGACGGGCTCGGCGAGTTGCACGACGCGGACGTGCGCCTGGAGGTCTTCGAGCGGCTCGCCGCGGGCGGCAAGCCCCGGGAGCGGAAGGCGGCGCGCGCCCTCCTGCCGCTCATCCGCGATGGCCGCGACAAGCGCTCCGCGGAGATCTCCCGCGAGCTCCAACGCTGGCACAGCGAGGAGATCCCCCGGAAGCTGAGCCGCGTGCTGTCCTGACGGCCGCTCTCGCCCGTCAGCCGCCGCAATCCGACGGACAGGTGTCCTGGGACTCCGACGAATCACAGACGCCGTTCCCGCACGGCGCCACGCAGTCTCGCGCGCAGCGCTCGAGGGACTCTCCTCGCGTGCAGACCCCATCACCGCAGAAGGGCTCGGCGCCCGGACCCTCGCAGGGGTTGAGCGCCGAGACGAGCACGGCGGACGACGCCGAGGACTCCGGGCAACGCGCGGGGTCATCCCCGCAGCCGATGCCCATCACCCCGAGCAGCCAGGTCCCCATCCAGACAGCGTGTCGTGTGTTCACCGGGAAGCGCTCCGTTCGGCCCCGGCCTCACGCTACCACGCGTCAGTCCCGGGCCGCGGAGGCAGGCCGGGACACGCCCCCCTCACAGCGTCCCGGTGAGGTCCTTCTGGATGGGGAGCGCCTCCTCGAGGTGCGCCTGGACCTCCTTGCGCTCCGACGCGGCCTCCTCCTTGAGCGCCTCGTCCTGCACCTGCGGCGTGACGATGGCGTCCAGCACCATGGCGGCGCGCCCGTGGACCACGAGCTGCGTGTCCATCATCGCCAGGTCGAAGCGTTGTCCCTCCAGTCCCCCCAGCACCCGCATCAGCCCCTGCACCTCCGCCACCAGTTGGACGGACAGTTGGCTCTCGGCGGGCATGATGCGCTGGTCGCTCGCCAGCGTGTCCAACCGCTGCCTCGCCGCGGAGTGGTCGTTGACCATCTTCGTGCTGAAGTCCTTCACGCTCGCGACCGTGGCGCGACCCTCGCCCATCTTGCCGAGCGACACCTCCCCGTCATTCAGCACCTGGAGCACGCGGAGGATCTGCGCGTCGCTCAAGGTCACGACCTGCGCATTGAGGCTCTCCGCCTCGTTCTGGCTGCTCTCGCTCGTGCACGCCGCGGTCAGCACGCACACTCCCGCCAGCACCACCTTCATCCAACCCTTCATCACGGCCCCCCACCTTTCCGGCGCCTGAGCGCATCCGTGGAGGGTGGGATGAGGTGGGGACGGGCGGTATCGGCGCCCCGGGTCGGTTCACGTGTCCGCCACAGGATGGGGCGGTTCGCGCCATCCCGCAGGCAGGCGGGCTACTGGGCCGAGCGGGCGTCGATGCGCACCGCCTTCGCCTCTCCGGAGTCGTCCGTGCGATAGGTGGCGTTCACCTGGGTTCCCTTCTGGAGGTCCTCGGGCACGGACTGGAAGCCATCCAGGGTCACCTGCGTCTGGGGACCGACCTGGAGACGGAGGCGTGGCTCGCCGTTCTCACTGAGCAGCACGGCGTCCTCGCTGGACTGGACCACCTCGCCGGAGATCTGCTGCTCGGCGCCTTGTTGGGTCGCGGTCTGCGACTGCGACCCGTTCGTCGACGTGCCCGTGGTGCTCGACGAGCCCGAGGGGGCGGACAACATCACCCATGGCGCCTGCTGGGTCGTGGGCACGGTGCCCTGCCCCTGCTGCGAGGACGGGTCGATGCCGGCCGCGCCAGGAGCCCCCGTGCCCGGGGTCGACGAAGTCGTCGAGCCCTGCGTCGTGCTCCCTCCCGGGGAGGCCACGGCCCCAGCGGCGTCGGACGTGGTGGAGGGTTGTGTCGTCCCCTCCAGGGACTGCGCTCGAGGCGGTCGTGTATCGAGTTGCTCGAGCGGAGAGAGGGATTGCTGGTCGCCCCCGGCCACCGTGGAGTCCGCGCCCTGCGAGGTGTCCTGACTGGAGCCTCCCGTGCCGAGGGAGGACGACGCGCCCGTGCCTGCGGACGAGGAAGAGGCCGTCGCGCCCGAAGACGACGTGCCCGTCTGGGTCGAGCCCTGCGACGGAGGCTGTGTCTCCGGCGAGGTGCTGGCGCCGAGGTCCCTGGCGCGACTCTGCGCCGCGACCTGCTCCGCACGCGCCTCCTGGTCCCGCTCGCTCCGCACCGCCGCCTCCTGCTCCGCCGCTTGCGCCTCCACCGACGGAGAACCCTGGGAGTTCGCCTGCGCTCCCGACATCGTGGAGTCGGAGGTGGCGCCCTGTCCCACCGAGTTCGCCTGCGTTCCGTTTGCCGAGGTGCCGGATGCGGAGCCTTGCCCCGCCGAGTTCGCCTGGGCTCCGCTCGCTGAAGCGCCGGATGTGGAGCCTTGCCCCGCCGAGTTCGCCTGGGCTCCGCTCGCTGAAGCGCCGGATGTGGAGCCTTGCCCCGCCGAATTCGCATGGGCTCCGGTCCCTGCAGTGCCGGACGCGGAGCCTTGCCCCGCGGCGCCCACCTGGGGTCCGGTCGTTCCGGTGCCGGACGCAGAGCCCTGCCCCGTCGCGCCCACCTGGGTTCCGGTCGTTCCGGTGCCGGACGACGCGCCTGGTCCTGTCGTGGGCGGCTGTGCTCCCTGCGACGGTTGAACCGGCACGGTCCGCGTGCCCTGGGACTGTGGCCCCGATGGCGTGCGCGCCGCGCCTTGCTGGGCCTCTGCCGCCAGTTGGGCCTGCTTCGCGGCCTCGAGCTGTCGTCGGGCCTCTTCCTGTGCCCTGCGCGCGGCGACCGTCTCCTGCTCCGCGCGAGCCTTGGCGTCGGCCAGTGCCTGCTGCTCCCGCTGGAGGTCGGATGGCCCGCTCTCCGGCTGCTGAGACGCGGTCCCCGTGGCCGCCTGCTCGCCTTGCGAAGCGGAGGAGTCGCGACTGCGTTCGCGACATCCCACTCCCAGCGCCAGCGCGGCGGCGCCCGCCACCATCCATCTCGCGCGAAGTCTCATGTAGGGCTCCCGTGGTGTGACTTCCGGTCCAGAAAGTTGAACAACCACCACGGGCATCGGCCCCCGAGCGGACACGAGCGGCCGGCGCCCCGGCCGTCCTCCAGCGGGCGACCGGGCTCACGACGCCCTACCCTTTCCCCGCCATTGGAGATAAGGGGCGCACCCCCATGCGCGCCTGCGGACTCGACTTCGGAACCAGCAACACCGCCGCCGCCCTGCCGGACGGCACGGTGCTGTCGCTGCAACCCCACACCTCGGAGCCCCGGCTGTTCCGCTCCGTGATGTTCTTCCCGGACGACGAGCGCGAGGTCTACACCGGCGCCGACGCCATCAACCGGTACCTGGAGGACAACACCGGGCGCTTCATCCAGTCGGTGAAGTCCTTCCTCCACTCCAACTCGTTCCGCGCCACGCAGGTGAAGGGTCGCACCTTCACCATCGAGGAGCTGGTCGCCATCCTGCTGCGCCGCGTGCGCGACTCGGCGGCCGCCCACATGGGCGGGCCCCCCGAGGCCGTCATCCTCGGCCGCCCCGCCGTCTTCACGCCGGACCCGGAGGCGGACGCGCTGGCGCAGCGGCGGCTGCTGCGCGCCGCGGAGCTCGCGGGCTTCGAGCACGTCCAGTTCCTCATCGAACCCATCGCCGCGGCGCTCGCGTACGAGGCGCAGTTGACGCGCGACGAGCTGGTCCTGGTGGCGGACTTCGGCGCCGGCACGACGGACCTCACGCTGATGCGGCTGGGCCCCTCGAGGCGAGGCGCGAAGGACCGTCACGCGGACGTGGTGGGCTCCACCGGTGTGCGCATCGGCGGTGATCGCTTCGACGCCGAAATCATGCGGCACAAGCTGCTGCCCCGCTTCGGCGCCGGCTCCACGTACCGGGTGCGTGGCCTCAGCGACAAGCGGCTGCCCATCCCCCAGCACGTCATGGCGAAGCTGCTCTCCTGGCACGAGATGTCCTTCATCCGGGAGAAGTCCACGCAGGACCTGCTGTCGACGATGCTGGAGACCAGCGACAAGAAGGCCGAAATCGAGGCGCTGCACGACCTGGTGATGGACAACCTGGGCTACCGCCTGTTCCGCGCCATCGAGGCGGCGAAGGTGCGGCTGTCGCGTGAGGAGGTCGCCACGGTCGACTTCGAGGAGGCGCGCATCAACCTCCACGAGCCCATCACCCGCGACGAGTTCAACGCGTTCAGCAAGCCGCTGCTCGACGAGCTGGAGCAGTGCACCGAGGGGCTGCTCGCGAAGCATCCGGAGGCCGCGCACATCGACGCGGTGTTCCTCACCGGTGGTTCGTCGCAGATTCCGGCGGTGCGCGAGCTGTACGTGCGCCGCTTCGGCGAGGAGCGCGTGCGCACCGCGGACGCCTTCACCTCCGTCGCCGAGGGCCTCGGCCGCGCCGCCGCCGCGCTGGGCTGACCGCTCGAGACACGAACGCCGCCCGGAGGACGTGTCTCCGGACGGCGCGTCGTCACCGCATGGACCCGGCGATTACTCCACCCAGTGGACGGCGCCCAGGCCCGCGGGGAGCAGGTCGCAGATGAAGACGTGGTGCTCGTACGGGTCGTTGTCGTAAACGGCGTCCGCGGGGATGCAGCGGGCGGAGTTGGGGTACGGCGCGTTGAGCGACGCCGCCAGCGCGCGACAGGACGCGTGGTCCGTCAGCCCCGCGCACTCCTCCGTGCAGCTGTCCGCGCTGATGGTGCTCGGGTCGTACGTGCCATAGGAGTTCGACACCTCCCAGCACAACCCGGACGCGCACTCCGTATCCGCCGTACAGCCCTTGCCGTTCGCCTTCAGGCCCTGCGTCTGCTCCGCCGTCTCCGGCGTCGTGGGCTCCGAGGTCGTCTCCGGCGCCTTGCCGCCACAGCCCATCAGGGCGAGGGAGGAGACCGTGACTGCCAGCGCGAGGATGTTCCGCATGGGGTGGGACCTTTCCAGGTGGGGGAAAAGGCTCACCCCATCACACGCAAAGTCCGACACCAAGCCGTCTTCTCGTAAATTCCAAACATCCAGGAGAGCTGGAGGTTTCTGCCGACTCGGGTCCTCCCGTGACTACGGCCCGACCTCGACCTCGCGGCTCAGCCAGCCCACCCCGCCCCGGCCGTCGCGGGCCACCACCCAGAAGGTGACGCGCTGGGGGTTGGCGGGCGTCTCGTACTTCGACGTCGGGTCGCCGGGCACGCCGTTGGCCGGCTCCTGCGAACGGAACTCCTTCACCTCGCCGTCCCCGGTCGCGAACCAACTGAAGAAGACCTGCTCCGTGCGCGGGCCCTCGTCGCCCTCGTACACCTCGGCGCTGCCCTCGGTGAGCACGGGCGTGAAGCGCACCTCCTGCTTCCCCGCGGGCAGCGGCCCCACGAGCGAGGCCCCCTCCCAGAGGATGTCCGCGACGCCCGGGTTCTGGTTCGGCGCGCGCGTCGAGCGCAGCAGCACCTGCCGCACCCCGCGCTCGGTGCCCTCCGGCGTGCCGCTGCCGTCGGACGCCTCGTAGCCCACGAACAGCGGGATGCCCTTCTCCAGCGCCGCGCGGATGCGCGGGTCGTCGGGGTTCGGCTCGCCACTCCCACCGGGGTTGGCCGCCGCCAGCGCGTCGCGCAACACCGCCTGCACCGCGGGGTCCGCCAGCGACAGCGTCGCGTCCGCCAGCGGCACGCCGTTCTCCCCGGGGCACCTGCCGTCGTACGGGTTGCCGGAGGCGCGGCACAGCGCGTAGCTCACCGTGACGGGCCGCGCGTCCGGCGTCACCGCCAGCGCGTCGAAGGTCATCGGACCGGGCAACGTGCCGTCGTCCGGGTCCAGCACCAGCTCGGGCGGCTCCGCGCGGATGGCCAGCACCCGCACGCGGCGAATCTCGCTCTGGAGTTCGAAGTCGGGACCGCAGGAGACCAGCAGCGCGGTCAGGCTGACGAGGACGAGCGGGCGCATGGTCAGAAGGCCCCCTTGGCGCCGAGAATCGGAAGGATGGGCAATCCCTCGAAGTACGCGCTCTGGGTGTAGTTGTAGTTGTAGGCGATGCCCTCCACCGCCGCGTTGTTGTAGACGTTCGTCAAGTCCAGGAAGACATCCAGCGTCCACTTGTCGAAGACGAAGTTCTTGTCCACGCGGATGTCCAACTGGTTGAACGACGGCAGCCGCCGCGAGTTCACCGCCGAGTACAACGGCAGGAACACGTCCGTCCCGTCGTCACGCACCGAGCCGACCACCGGCGTGGTGGGGTTGCCCGACGCGAAGCGGAAGCGCGCCCCCACCTCCCAGCCCCTGGGCAGCTTGTAGGACGCAATCGCCGTCAGCACGTGCGTCTGGTCGTTGTCGAACTTGCGCCAGCGCGCCCCGGGCGCGTCGCGGCGCTCGCTGCGGCTGAGCGTGTACGAAATCCACCCGAACAGGCGGTCCGTCAGCGAGCGGCGCACCAGCAGCTCCAGGCCGTAGATGCGGCCCACGCCCCCGTTCTTCAGCCGCTCCGGCACCACCTCGCCGTTGCGCTCGACGAAGGCGTCGGAGCGGACGATGAGGTCGTCCAGGTCGTTGTAGAAGACCTCGCTGCTGATGAACCACTCCGGCAAGGGCTGCCACTCCGCGCCCAGGCCGTACTGGAGCGAGCGCTTGGCGGCCAGGTCCGGGTTGCCGAAGGCGAGGCTCGGCTCATCCTGCACCGGAGGGCTGTGGTACACGCCCGCGCCGCCCTTGAGCGTCCACTGCTCCGTGAGCGCGTAGCGCACCGCGAGCCGCGGGTTGAGCGTGCCGCGCGCGTGCTTCTGGTCGGTGAAGACGTAGCCCTCCGCGCGCACGCCCGGCACCACCAGCAGCTCCCTCACCGGCCGCCAGCGCGCCTCCACCCAGGCGGAGGGGAAGAACTGCGTGAAGTCGCCGTCGGTGGTGAGCAGCTCCTCGGTGACCAGCGGCATGGGCGGCTCGCCCTCGCGCGGCGGGCGCTGCACGCGCGCGTTCACGTGCGCCAGGCTCGTCACCACGTCCACGCCACCCGCCAGGGTGAGGGGCTCGCCGAAGGGCACCTCGACGGTGGAGCGCAGGTTCAGGTCCGTGGAGTGGATGCGCAGGTTGCGATCCCCGATGGCGAACTCCACCAGCGTGTCGCCCACCATGGCCTGGGTGTCGAGCCGCAGCGCCTCGCCCTTGTACTCGTGGCGCAGGCGCAGCTGGTTGAAGCCCGTCGTCACGTCCAGGTTGCCGTTGACCGTGGGGTCGTCGTCCGCCGGCCGGTCGAACACCAGCCCCAACCTGTCGCGCGAGGTGAGCCCCTGGAGCGAGAACGTGTGGCGCGGCACCGGCTTCCACACCAGCTTGAGCTGCGCGTCGTAGTAGCGCGGCGCCACCTGGAGGCTCGGGCCGTCCTCGCTCTCCGGGACCACCCCCAGCACCAGGTCGATGTACGAGCGCCGGCCGCCCACCGCGAAGCCGAGGTTCTCCGTGATGGGCCCCTCGAGCACGGCGCTGGACTCCACGAGGCTGACGCCCACCGTGCCGTGGAAGCCGTCCATGCGCGGCTCGCGGCTGCGCACGTTGATGACGCCGCCGGTGATGTCGCCGTAATAGGCGGAGAAGTTGCCGGGCAGGTAGTCCAGCGCGTCCAGCAGGTCGGAGTTGTAGACGGAGGTCAGCCCACCGAAGTGGTACAGCAGGGGGATGCGCAGGCCGTCCAGGAAGACGCCGGACTCCTGGGGGCTGGTGCCACGGATGACCAGGTCGCCGCCGTTGAAGGCCGGCCGCGCCACGCCGGGCAGGTTCTGCACCACCTTCAGCGTGTCACCCTGCGTGCCGGGCACGCGCTGCACCTCGGCCACCTGGATGGTGGTGCTCGTGACCTCCTTGCGCTCGCGGTCGCTGCGCACCACCGTCTCGTAGGGGCTGAAGATGCGCTTCTGCACGTAGTACGTGGCCTGCGTCTCGCGGCCCTCGGTGAAGGTCTCCTTCGTGCGGAAGCGGTCGTACCCGCCCAGCACCACCAGCACCTCGTGCGTGCCCAGCGGCACGCCCCGGAAGGCGAAGCGCCCCTCCACGTCCGCCACGGTGGACTGGTCCAGCTCCGGCAGCACCACCTCCGCGCCCGCCAGCGGCTTGCGCGTGCCACGCTCCAGCGCCCGGCCGCTGAAGTTCACCGGGGCCTCCGGCGCGGCCACGCCCCCGTCCTCCAGCGACGCGGGCGGCGCGGGGCGGAAGACGAACTGGTAGGCGTACTGGATGCGCACCGGCGCGGGGACGTCGTCCACCTCCGCCGGCTCGAACTGGAACTGCTTCACCGCCTCCACCGCCGCCTCGTCGAAGCCATGCCCCGCCGGCTGCGACACCTCCACGTTGGTGACGGCGCCCGTCTCCGAGATGTCGATGACCATCACCACCGTGCCCTCGAGCTGCTGGGCGGCGGCGTCCGGGGGATAGGGCGCCTCCACCTGCTTGAGCAGCACGGGGGGCCTGGTCAGCACGCCGGTGGGGACGGCCGCGTCGGCGCCGGAGTCGGCGACGCCGCCATCCGAGGCCTGGGCCCAGGCCCCGGTGGCGACGAGGAGACAGGAGACGGCGAAGAGCGTTTTCATGTGCGCGAGGGCGGGGGATGGCACATCCCCGCGCCCCACGCTGTCACAACTTCGGCGCCAGGACGATCTCGATGCGCCGGTTCTGGCTGCGGTGCTCCGTCGAGTCGTTGGCGACGATGGGCTGGTACTGGCCGTAGCCCGCCGCCGACAGCATGGTGGGGTCCACGCCCGAGTCCTGCAGCGCCCGCACGACCGCCATGGCGCGCGCCAGGCTCAGCTCCCAGTTGGTGGGGAACTGCCCGCTGCCGATGGGGATGTCGTCCGTGTGCCCCTCCACGCGGATGATCTTCCCGGTGACGCTCTTGAGCGCCTCGGCGATCTTCGCCAGCGCCTCCGCGCCCTCCTTGCCCACGCGCGCGGAGCCGGACGCGAACAGGATCTTGTCCTTGAGCTGCACCGTCATGCGGCCCTTCATCTCCGACAGTTCGATCTTCCCGTCGGAGATCTCCTGCTTGAGGCTCTGCGCCAGGTTCTCGTACTCGGAGCTCTTCTTCTCCAGCTCCTCCTTCGCCTGGGCCAGCTTCTTGGAGTTGCGCGCCAGCTCCTCGTTGAGGGCGGCCAGCTGCGCGTTCTGCTCCTGCAGGGCCCGGCGCTCCGCCGCGTTGGCGGTGAGGCGGGACTCGGAGGTGTTGAGCCGCGTCGTCAGCGCCTCCTTCTCCTGGTTCAGCGTCGCGTTGCGCTCCTCCAGCTCCTTCACCTTGGCCTCGGCGGCCTCGCGCGCGCCCTTCTCGTCCGTGAGCCCCTTGGTGAGCTGCTCGGCCTCCAAGGCCTTCGCGTCGAACTTCCCCTGAGAGACGCACCCGGTGGAGAGGGAGAGGGCGACGAGCGTGCCCAGAATCAGCCGTGTCCGCATATGTACGATTCCTCCCGACAACGATGGTTGGAGCTCCAGACTACCGCCGGGAGCGGTCCAGGTCAGGAAGAACCCACATCGAAAAGAGAGGAGGCGAGCCCCGGGTGGCGGGGCATGCGGCCAGCCGTCAGCGGGGGAAGATGGGGTGCGCGTCGAGCCAGACGGCGAAGAGCGCGTCGGCGAAGGACTTGCCGGGGATGAAGACGCCGCCGCTGGCCTCGCCGCCGACCTCGAGGCCGCCGTCCGGCGTGTAGGTGATGATGAGGTCGCCGCCCTTCCCCACGTCGCGCAGCGAGGCGAGCATGACGCCGAGCTGCTGCGCCAGGGGGCCTTCATTCAGGTGCGGGTTGCGGGACACCAGGCCGTGGCGGAGGCTGTCGACGAGTTGGGAGCGGCTGATGTCGCGCAGGAAACGGAAGTGCAGCCGCTTGACGGAGTCGGAGGCGACGGCCTCCGAGGCGTTGCGGGGCTGGTCCTCCAGGTAGAGGCTCCAGACGTAGACCTTGAAGAAGAAGCGCTTGTGCAGCTCCATGTGGGCCAGCGCGACGGTGCGCCCCTGGAGCGTGAGCGAGTCCGGCATGCGGACACCGCCCACCTGCTTCTGCCCCGCGTGCGCCGCGCCCGCCACGAGCCACAAGCCCAGCACGAGCCACCGCGCGTGTCCTGTCCACGCCTGCATCCTCATGCGTCCGACCCCCGCCCCATCCGAGTCCGGTGTCCCCATAGGTGCACATCGCGACGGCGGGCCGCCAGCAGAACCTGACGTCCCCCTGTGCGCGAGTGGACGGTGACGACGGAAGGTGAAGCGCGGCTCACGCGAAGTGCCTGTTCGAGGACGCTCCGACACCTGGGCGCGGGTGGGCGACGAGCGGTGTGGAGGCTGGGAGGTCGTCATGGCGGGGCGTGGAAAGCCCCGCCATACCAAGCGCCCCTGACGTGGTTACGCGGACGTCACGCGCTCGAGCAGCGCGCCGGACCAGGTCAACCCGCTGCCCACCACGCTGAGCACCAGCGCGTCCCCCAGCGACGGGTCGTCCCAGTGCTCGCTCATCACGCCCGGCGCGCCCGCGGCGCCGGTGTTGCCACGGCGGTGGACGTTGAAGACGTGGCGCGACTCGGGCACCTCGCAGCGGCGGGCCACCGACTCCAGCATGCGCAGGTTCGCCTGATGGCCGATGAAGGTGACGTCCCCCACGCCCTTGCCCGGGTGGCGCGCCAGGTACTGGGCGCGCAGCTCCTGGAACGTCTCGCTGGCGCGGCGGATGGCGAACTTCTGCACCTCCGCGCCGTGCTGCGTGAAGTGGCCGATGCGCGGCACGCGCACCTTGTCCGCCCCGGACGGGTCCCCCGCCAGCCGCGTCTCCGCCACCCGCCAGCGCCCGGGGACACGGGGAGAGAGGATGGCGGCCGTGGCGCCATCCCCCCACAGCACCGCGGAGGAGCGGTCCGTGTAGTCCACCACGCGCGTGGAGTTCTCCATGTTCACCACGAGCACGAACTCCGGCAGCCGCTCCGGGCGCATGCCCGTCAGGAAGTGCAGCTGGGTGCAGAACGACGAGCAGGCGCTCTGCAGGTCCACCGCCGGGCCGTCGATGCCCAACAACTGCGCCACGCGGTTGGACTCGGCGGGGATGCACTCGTCCGGGCTGCACCCACCCGCCACCACCAGGCCGATGTCGGAGGGCTTCAGCCCCGCGCGCTCCAGCGCCATCAGCGCCGCGCGGCGCCCCGTCTCCGCGTTGCTGAACTGCGCCGCCTCCTGCGCGGCGCGCACGTCCCGGTTGCGCGTCTCCCGCACGTACTCCAGGGGCAGCACCGTGTGTCGCGTGTGGATGCCCACGCGCTCGAGAATCCAGGCATCCGTGGTCTCGAGGCCCAGCTCCTCGAGGAAGGCATTGGTCAGGAGGTTGGGGGGATGGAAGTGACCGAGCGCGTGCAGGAACATGTGAACCCTCTAACCGCGAACCCTGCCCATTCTCTGTCAGCGCCATGTCAGGCCTCTGCTGCTCCGCGGGGCAGCCGGCCATCCGTGCCGCGCGCCGGACAATTACCGCCTGGGCATGTCGTCGACGCGACGTGTCATCTGTACCCGTGGACCCGGATGGCGCGAGGCGGGGCTCAGCGCTTCGGTTCGCTCGTGAGCAGCAGGCGGAAGAGGCCCGTTCCCTCGGTCCTGAAGCCCTGCTGGTAGCGCTGGGTGGTGGGCTGGAAGTGGATGTCGCCGGAGAGGTCGAGCGATTGGATCCACGCGCCGTCCAGGAGGACCTCCATCGTGCCCGCGACGTCCGAGGACATCAGCATGGGGGAGGACGGGTCGCTGACGAAGATGAGGCTGGAGGTGATGGAGAAGACGGCCACCTTGCCCTGGGGTCGCTCGCGGACCTCGGTCAGCGTCACCTTCGCGTCCGCGAAGTCCGAGCCCGCCATCTGCTCCTCCATGAAGGACTCGAAGAGCTCGGCGAACCGGGGCTGCGAGGCGCCGGGCTTCATCGCGCCCTTGGGCAGCGCCTTCTCCAGCGCGTTCTCCTTGCCCAGCTCGTTGCCGAGCTGCTCGCGCACCAGCTTCGTCTCCTCCTCCCCCACCGGCTGCCCGGCCTCGTCCGTCACGGCGATGACGCCCTTGGCGCCCGCCTGGGCGACGTACGTCTTCCCGCTGATGGCGGCCGTCTCGCGCTTCACGCCCTGCTCGTCCGTGGAGACGGTGCCTTGCAGGCCGAAGGCCACCTTCACCCGCGTGGGGACGCGGCCCTTCGCCGCGAGCACCGTGCTGGTGGACACGCCCTGCACGTCGGAGAGGAACGACATCGACTTCGGCTCCATGCCGGGACCGGAGAGGGTGACGTCGTACTTCAGCGCGAACATGGCGGACTGCGCCTGGGCCTGGCCCACCACGAGGTCCTTGCGCACGAGCTGGACGGGACTCGCGGCCGCGCCCTTCGCGGGCTTCCCGGCCACGGCAATGACAGGCGACAACACCAACCCCAGGACGACGACGCTCGAAGCCAACCGGTGCATGGATTCTCCCTCGGTCACAATCCTTTCATGGCATCACCGCCCCCGTCAGCAGTGGACAGACGTCCACACTCCGGCGCGGATGCGGGCCTCCGAACTCGGGTAGAGTCAGACGCCATGAGCGCCACCACGTCCCGGGTCCACTTCCGTACGTGCAACCTCTGCGAGGCCATGTGTGGGCTTCGCATCGAATTGGAAGGCGAGCGCATCACCGCCATCCGGGGCGACGAGGAGGACCCCTTCAGTCGGGGTCACGTCTGCCCCAAGGCGCTGGCGCTGAAGGACCTGCACGAGGACCCGGACCGGCTGCGCCACCCGCTCCGCCGCACGGCGACGGGCTGGGAGCAGGTGGGCTGGAACGAGGCGCTGGACGAGGCGGCGCGGCGGCTGAACGAGGTGCAACGCCGATACGGCAGGAACGCGGTGGCGTCGTACCTGGGCAATCCCAACGTCCACAACCTGGGCAGCATGCTGTTCGGGCCGGAGCTGGTGCGGGCGCTGCGCTCGCGCAACCGCTTCTCCGCCACGTCGGTGGACCAGCTTCCCCACCAGCTCGTGTCGTACTTCATGTTCGGCCACCAGTTGCTGGTGCCCATCCCGGACATCGACCGGACGCGCTTCATGCTGGTCATGGGCGCCAACCCGCTGGCCTCCAACGGCAGCCTGATGACGGCGCCGGACGTGCGCGCGCGCCTGCGGAGCATCCAGCAGCGCGGCGGCCGGCTGGTCGTCGTGGACCCGCGCCGCACGGAGACGGCGGCCATCGCGGACAGCCACCTGTTCATCCGCCCGGGCACGGACGCGCTGGCGCTGCTGGCCCTCCTGCACGTGGCGCTGGTGGAGTCACCGCCGCAACCCGGCCGGCTGGACGCGCACCTGGACGGGCTGGAGGTGGTGCGCCAGGTGGCGCGCGAGTTCCCGCCGGAGCGCGTGGCCGGGCACACGGGCATCGCCGCGGACGCGCTGCGACGGCTCGCCCGCGACTTCCTCGCCGCCGAGGGCGCCGTCTGCTACGGGCGCATGGGCCTGTCCACGCAGCCGTTCGGCTCGCTGTGCCAGTGGCTCATCAACGTCCTCAACACGGTGACGGGGAACCTGGACCGCGAGGGCGGCGCCATGTTCACCCAGCCCGCGTTCGACATCGTCGGCGGGCCGCGCGCGCTGGGCATCAACCCGGGCAGCTTCGGCCGGTGGAAGAGCCGGGTGCGCGGGCTGCCGGAGTTCGCCGGCGAGCTGCCCGTGGCGGTGCTCGCGGAGGAGATGCTCACCCCGGGCGAGGAGCGCGTGCGCGCGCTCGTCACCGTGGCCGGCAACCCCGTGCTGTCCACGCCCAACGGCGCGCAACTGGAGCGCGCGCTGGAGGGGCTGGACTTCATGGTGAGCATCGACCCGTACCTCAACGAGACGACGCGGCACGCGCACCTCATCCTGCCGCCCGTCTCGCCGCTGGAGCGGCCGCACTACGACGTGGCCTTCCACGTGCTCGCGGTGCGCAACACCGCCCGCTACGCGCCCGCCCTGTTCGAGCCCGGGAAGGACACGCGCCACGACTGGGAGATCGCCCTGGCGCTCCAGCACCGGCTGGACACGCTGAACCGGGGGCGCCCGTCCGTGCGCGCCACGCTGAAGTACCAGGCGATGCGGAGGCTGGGCCCGGAGCGCGTGCTCGACCTGGGCCTGCGCCTGGGGCCCCACGGCGCCCGCTTCCATCCCCTCAAGCCAGGCCTGACGCTCTCCCAGCTGCGGGAGGCGCCGCACGGCGTGGACCTGGGGCCGCTGCGGCCCTGCCTCCTGGGGCGCCTGCGGACGAAGGACCGCCGCATCCACCTGGCGCCGGAGCCGCTGCTGGCGGACGTGCGGCGGCTGCGCGAGGCCTTCCCGGAGGCCCCGCCCACGGTGGAGGGCGAGGAGGCGCTGGTGCTCATCGGCCGGCGCCACCTGCGCGACAACAACTCCTGGCTGCACAACGTGCCGGGGCTGCTCAAGGGCAAGCCGCGCTGCACGCTCATGGTCCACCCCCGGGACGCCTCGCGGCTGGGGCTGGTGGACGGCGAGGAGGTGGTGGTCACCTCGCGGGTGGGCGAGGTGTCGGTGCCCGTGGCGGTGACGGACGAGGTGATGCCCGGCGTGGTGAGCCTGCCGCACGGCTACGGCCACCAGCGGGGCGGCAGGCTCCAGGTGGCCAACGCGCACGCGGGGGCCAGCCAGAACGACCTGACGGACGACCGCGCGGTGGACGCCGTCAGCGGCAACGCCGCGTTCAACGGCACGCCGGTGCGGGTACGGAAGGCACGGGCGCCCGCCCCCGCCATACCAGCGGCGTGAGGGCCCCCGCCGTCACGAAGAGCAGCTGCACCAGGTGGCCCAGCAGCGCCACCGACATGGCGCGGGCGGCCGTGGTGTCCAGCACGCCCGCCGCCAGCGCGAACGCCCCGTCGCTCACGCCCACCTGCCCCGGCACCAGCGAGCCCACGGCCAGCGCGCACAGGTAGAGCCCTTGCGAGAAGAGGGCCTGCACCAGTGACGTGTCGATGCCCACCGCGTGGGTCAGCACCGCGTACTGGGCCACCTGGAGGGCGCGGCTGCCGAGGAAGGCCGACATGGGCCCCCGGGGCAGGAGCGGCCCGTGGCACGCGGAGGCGTGGAACTGCTGGGCGTGCCGGGCCCAGCGGGCGGAGCGGCGCGCCAGCCACGCGCAGGGCTGCTTCGCGCGCATGCAGGCCCGGAAGCCGGCACAGGCCAGCACCAGCACCACGCCGTGGCCGAGCATCGCCAGGGTGAAGGCGGACCAGCCCGTCAGCAGGAAGGAGGCGGCCGCGCAGGGGAAGGAGATGAGGCCACCCGCCGCCAGGGAGGCGGACTGGGACGTGGCCGCCGCCGCCGTCGCGCGGGCGCCGCCCAGGTAGGGCGCGAGCAGGGCGGCCTTGGTGGCCTCCGCCGCGGCGCGTCCGGCGGGCGCCATGCTGGACACCGCCGTGCCGATGAGCTGCGCGCGCACCAGCTCGCGCAAGGGGACGAGGTCCGCGCTCGGACCGTAGGCGCTGCGCGTGGCCAGCGCGTCCATGACCTGGCGCCCCACCTCCAGCAGGGCCACCCAGGGCAGCCAGGGCGCCGCGTCGAGCAGCACGTCGCCCAGCTCGCGCGGCCCCACCTTGCGCACCAGCAGCGCCAGCATGCCCAGCCCGGCCACCGCGAACAGGGGCCGCAAGAGCCCCGCCACCCTGCGCCGCCAGGGGACCGGGGGCGCGCGAACCGCCACCGCGACTCCCATGGGCCGCCCCAGGACTGCCTCCCCGCGCGCGTTGCTCACCCTCGCCTCCTCGCCACCCCTGCGGCCCTGGGTCAGATTCGAAGGTGAGCAGCCCGCCCGGGGATGGCGAGGGGCGTCCGCCGCGCGACGGCCGGTCGCCTCCGACTCGCGTCGGAAGGTGGACATCGCCCCCTGCCCGTCCCTCCCACGGGGCCGGGGGGTTGCCCGAGCGGCGCGGAGTGCGTGCTCGGCACCGGGGCCGAAGGTCGCTAGGGTGGGGCCCCATAGCCCGTGCGCACAGGGAGCGACCCATGAAGGCGGTTCGGTTTTCGAGCTTCGGACACCCACTGAAGGTGGCGGAGGTGGTGGAGGAGCCCGACGCGGCGCTCGAGTCGGGCCAGGCCCGGCTGGAGGTGCTGGCCTCCCCCATCAACCCCTCGGACCTGCTCACCCTCTCCGGCCAGTACGGCTCGCTGCCCAAGCTCCCCGCGGTGCCCGGCAACGAGGGCGTGGGGCGCGTGGTGGAGGTGAAGGACACGACGGCGGCGCGCGTGGGGGACATCGTCTTCCTGCCGCTGGGCACGGGCACGTGGCGCAGCCACCTGGTCGTCCCGGCGGAGGGGCTGGTGCCGGTGCCTCCGGGCACGGACCTGAAGCAGGCGGCGATGATGTTCATCAACCCGCCCACCGCGGACATCATGCTGCGCGAGTTCGTCACGCTGCAGCCCGGGGACTGGGTGCTGCAGAACGCGGCCAACTCCGGCGTGGGCCGCTACCTCATCTCCCTGGCGAAGCTGGCCGGCTACAAGACGCTCAACGTGGTGCGCCGCGAGGAGCTGGCCGCGGAGCTGACCGCGCTGGGCGCGGACGTGGTGCTCACGGACACGGACGACCTGAAGGAGCGCGTGCGCGCGGCCACCGGTGGCGCGAAGGTGCGGCTGGCCATCGACGCGGTGGGCGGCGACTCCACGCGGCGCCTGGGTGACGCGCTCGCGACCGGCGGCACGGTGGTGAACTACGGCGTCATGAGCGGCAAGGGCCCCAAGCTGTCCGCGGAGGCCTCCATCTTCAAGGACATCACCCTGCGCGGCTTCTGGCTGGTGCTGTGGATGAAGCGCACCCCGCGCGAGAAGCAGGCGGAGACGTTCGGCCGGCTGGCGAAGCTGGTGGCGCAGGGCACGCTGCGCACGGCCGTGGAGGGCACCTTCTCCCTGGACGAGGCGCGCGAGGCGCTCGCGCGGGCCATGGAGGGCGGGCGCTCCGGCAAGGTGCTCTTCACCCCCAACGGCCCGGTGTGAGCCGGCCCCCACGGATGTTCACCCAACGATTCCCGGAGGCGACGCGATGAAGCGAGTGGAAGGCAAGGTGGCACTGGTCACGGGCGCGGCGGGCGGGCTGGGCAGCGCGGCGGCGCGGATGCTCGCGCGCGAGGGCGCCAGGGTGGTGGTGACGGACCGCCCCGGGCGCGACGAGGACGGCCGCGCGGTGGCGGAGTCCCTGGGTGAAGGGCAGGGCCTGTTCGTCCCGCTCGACGTCACCCGCGACGCGGACTGGGCGAAGGCCATGGAGGCGACGCTCGGGCGCTTCGGCCGGCTGGACGTGGTCGTCAACAACGCGGGCATGGGCATCCCCAAGGACATCGAGGAGCTGGCCCTGGAGGAGTGGCGGCTGGTCCACGCGGTGAACCTGGACGGCACGTTCCTGGGCTGCAAGCACGCCATCCGCGTCATGCGGCAATGCGGCGCGAAGGGCTCCATCATCAACGTGTCCTCGGTGGCGGGCCTGGTGGGCGTGCCCACGCTGGTGGCGTACGGCTCCGCGAAGGGCGCGGTGCGCATGTTCACCAAGTCGGTGGCCCTGCACTGCGCGCAGAAGGGCTACGGCATCCGCTGCAACTCCATCCACCCCACCTTCGTGGACACGCCCATGGTGCAGGCGCTGGTGAACTCCAGCCACGCGCCGGACAAGGCCCGCGCCAACCTCATCCGCTCCATCCCCATGGGGCACCTGGGCGAGCCGGACGACGTCGCGAACGCCATCGTCTACCTCGCCTCGGACGAGTCGAAGCTGATGACGGGCGCGGAGCTGGTGCTCGACGGCGGCGCCACCGCGCAGTAGCCGCTCCTCGCGTGGCGGACCGGCGGCGCCCCTTCAGACCCAGGGCGCCGCCATCAACTGCGCGAAGCGCGTCCCCACGTCGGGCCGGCGCAGCATCACCTGCCCCCACGCGTGGGCCTCCGTGCTCCAGGCCTCCACCGACAACCCGAACGAGGCCAGCGTCGCCAGCACGTCGCCCCCCGTGCTCATCGACTTGAGGATGCGCGCGTAGTCCATCAGCGTGGAGAGCCTCGCGCCCGGCAGCAGCGGCTCGTCGTCCAGCGGCCCCACCTCCACCCGAGGGTTCGGAGGTGACGCGCGCGGCGGCGCGGGGAGCGAGCCCACCGCCTCCACCGCGGCCAGCAATCGCAGCCGGTGCGCCTCCTGCTCCTGGCGGCGCTGCTCCGCTTCCAGGCGGGCCTGCTCGGCCTGCTGCGCCTGGAGGGCGCGCTGGCGCTCCAGGTCCCTGCGCCGCGACTCCTCCACGCGGCGCCGCAGCTCCTGCTCGCGCTGGTGCTCCTCCTCCTCGCGGCGGCGCTCGAGGTGCTCGGTCATCATCCGGAGGTCGACGTGGATGTCCTCCAGCAGGTGGCGGTGAGTCGAGGACTCCTCCGGCGGGACGGGCGCGGCGAGCACGCGGCGCTCGAAGTCGGGGAACCACGCCAGCAAGTGCTCCACCGCGGGGATGAGGAAGTCGTGCCCGGCGCGCAGGGCGTTGTTGAGGGGCGACGACGCCCAGGACACGGCATGCGAGGTCGAGCGAGGCCACGCGTCCACGCGCGCGTGCGCCGCCTCCCACACGAAGGGCAGGCGCTCCGGCAGCGCCTCGGCGGGGGCCTCCCGGATGAACCACGCCACCAGCGCCGGCAACTGGAGGTTCGAGTCCACGCGCCACCACGTCTCGAAACACGCGATGGGCTCCTGGCCCGACGCGAGCTGCCGCTCCCACAGCTCCCGGCGCCAGGGGGCGAACGTGGCCAGCAGCTCCGCGCGCTCGGAGGGGTGGCGCTGGAAGCGCAGCCACACCGCGTCGATGAGCTCCTGCCGCTGGGAGGTCCCGCTGTTGGAGCGCAGCGCCTTCATGAGCGGCGCGAGCACGGGCGCGCGGTCCGGCCGCTCCCACACGGCCATCAACAGCCGCGCGGCCTGGCCGGAGTGCTGCTCCTCCTCCCAGCGGCCCAGCCGCACGGGCAGCGACAGCAGCAGGTCCAGCAAGGGCTCCGCGCACGCCGCGTCCCGCGCCCACGTGTGCAGCAGCGCGGCGACGTCGGAGTCCCCCAGCGCCAGCCAGTGGACGAAGCCGGACGCGCGCACCAGCTCCGCGCGCCCGGCCGAGGGCACCTCGCCCACCGCCCGCGTGGCCGACTCCAGGAAGGCGCCCACGTCCGCCGAGCCGCGCAGGGACGCCGACTTGCTCGCCCACTCGAGGAAGCGCAGGGACTCCTCCGCGGCCACCTTCCCTCGCGTGTCGCGGGCCCACGTCGCCCAACGAGCGCGGGACGCCTCCGGCTGCTCCTCGAAGGGCCGGTGCAGCGCCCAGGTCCTCAACCTGGACGCGAGCCCGCCCTCCAATCGCGCGCAGGCGGAGAGCACCGCGTCCAGCGACGCCGTCGAACACGGGAAGGGCAACCGCTCGAGCACGTCCCGCGCGAAGGCCTCGTCGGGTGCGTCCGCCAGCCGCCGCAGGAGCCGCGACGACTCCAGGGCCGCCAGCTTGCGGCGGACCACTGAGAGGGCGTCCGGCGCCTCCAGGGAGTCCAGGGCAGCGAGGAGCGCGTCCTCGTCCTCCAGGCACAGCGCGCACTCGAGGCGGACGTCCGCGTCCTCGTGTCCCAGGCCCATGCGCAGCGCGTGGAACATGTCCAGCTCCGGCTCCTGGCCGGTGGCGCGGACCCAGGCCACGGCGGCGCGGGCCGCGTGGTCGGAGTAGCGCTCGAAGACGGTCCGGGCATGGCGCTCCAGCGCCTCGCGGGGGGCGCGCCCCATGCGCACGCGGGGCCAGACCCGCCAGCGCGTCACCGCCAGCGCCGCCTCATGGGCCGCGACGCCCTCCCCCATCAACGAGCCCACCGCGGAGGAGAGCACGTCGTAGGAAGGCTCCCCCCGGTTCACCTCCGCGAGCCCGGCGAGCTCGCGAAGCGCCTGGGCGTGGCTGCGCTGGGCCAGCACCGCCAGCGACGCGTCCTCCCAGGAGGGCTCGTCCTCGTGTCGCGTCGGCGGTTCGGACCCGGGGAGCGTCTCGGCCCAGCGGTCCTCGACCTCCTCCACGAAGCCCCACAACGTCAGGTGCGGCAGACACCGGCGCACCGCCTCCACGAGCCGGCACACGGCCGCCCACTGAAGGGCGTACCGCGCCTCGAGCTCCCGGGCGAGCGACGGCTCCAGCGTCAGCACGCGCTCGGGCAGCGCGAAGCGGTCCACACCCGCGTGGAGCAACATGCGCGCGGCACCATAGCGCTCACGCGGTATCGGACCGCAGGCGCAGCTCGGACAGCGGACACCGGGCAGGTTGAAGCGGGTACATCCCGGACAGCGCACCCACGTGCCGCGCAGGGCACCGTTCTCCCACGGAGGAGCCATGGCCCCCTGTGTACAACGTCCCGCCCGGGATTGCCCCGCCCCCTTCCGTGCATCCACCGGCGACGCGCCAGGCAGACTCCCCTGGCGCGCCGCCCTCCCGACGGCTCAGCGGGAGCGCCGCACGCGCGTGGCCGGAGGGGCCCGCTTCGCGCAGGTGGGGCACATCCGCTGCTGACGCACGACTTGAGCCCCCTCCCCGCCCGGGTCGTCACGCCACTTCTCGCGCGCGGCGTGGGCGACGAAGTGCACCTGCGGGCGGGAGGGGAACTCCACCCAACGCGTGGCGACGGTGACGAGGTGGCTGGGAATGGAGGGACCCACGGACTGCTGACACGACTGGCAGCGATACATCGACACAGCCATGGCACGACGAGGCCCACGGGTGGCTGAGGCCCGGGGCGCGGGTGGACCGGCCGTCATCGGACGACGACCGGTGGAGGTCCCGACGCGGCGCGCGACGACACGGTCGACGCCGGGACGACACGAGGTCTTCATGACCTCGCGACCGTGAGAATTCGAGAATGCGGACACGCGCGAGCCAGACGCCCTCGCGCGCGCACGGGTGGCGCGGGGGAGCAGACGACTCAGGCTGTGGAGGGAGTCACGCGAGAGGCGCTGCGGCGCCACGTCGAGAGGGTTTGCGCAAGGTAATGAGACACCTCGCGCCCGTCAAGACGGCGACGCAGCCAGTCATCGTGCGCTCGCGTGGGAACGGCCGGCGAGGCTTGCGCGTCCACGGTGGGCCTGGGCCAGACTGCCCGCCGCAACCAACGGGAGATGTGAATGGGACTCGCAGAACGCAGGGCCGCCAAGCAGTTCGAGGAGACGACCCTTCCGCAGCTCAAGCAGGCGCTCAACGACGCCGCCCGGTTCGACGTGCCGGTGAAGGTCGACTGGGCCACGCTCATCCAGGACGACTACGCGCACCTGTTCGAGGAGGCCTGGCCCAAGGTCTACTTCGCGCCGCTCATCGAGGCGGTGAAGACCTTCGCCGAGGACGCGCTGGGCCGCGAGTTCCTCCACGGCGCGCTCAAGCAGGTGGTCATCAAGAACGTCGCGGGCAACAGCTCCGGCTCCAGCTTCGCGTCCTTCGTCGACGGCGTGCTCACGCTCGACCACGAGCCCTTCTCCAACATCGACGACGTCTACGACCGTCGCGAGGGCATCCAGCGCGTGCTGGAGGCCGAGCCGGAGCTGAAGCCGTCCACCGACGCGCTCGGCCCCTTCCTCGACCTGAAGTCCCGCGGCGTCGAGTCCACGCTCCAGGCGCTGCTGCGCATCGCCCACCGCCGCGACGCGGGCGTCCCCCTGCTCCCGCCGTTCGTGACGGTGACGACCCGCAGCGGCACCTACTTCACGGGCGTCGTCCGGGACATCCTCGAGGACCGGAGCGAGGGCCGCTCCCTCCTGCTCCAGGAGCACCGCGACCGCAACAGCAACGCCGTCGTCATCAACCTGAACCACCTCGAGGCGCTCAGCGTGCTGGACACGGGCTCGCTCGGTGGCCTCAAGCGGGACGCGGCGCCCGTCATCTCGCAGCTCCAGCTCCGCCGCCAGCTCCAGAAGAAGGGCGAACGACTGGACACCCTCATGGAGCGCGCCACGCCGCTCACGCTCACCCCCGGCGCGGACGCCACGAGCGCGGAGGCCCTGCGCGCGCTCGCGTTCCTGGCGGACCAGGTCCTCGCCGCGCTGGAGTCCTTCACGAAGGACGACGACGCCCGGCAGGCGCTGCTCGAGAAGGTCCAGCGCGTGCACCTGCGCGTGGGCGCCGACTCCGACGTGACGCTCTCCCACGGCACGCTGGAGTTCGTCACCAGCGAGAAGCCCGTGGGTTGGAGGCTGGGCGACGAGCTGAAGCAGGCGCTGCCGCCGCTCCTCTGACGTCCCCCGGCCCTCGCTCCTGGCTCAGAAGGCGCGGGGGCCACACGCCGGCTCCGGGCGGAAGGGCAGCGCGTGGAGCTGGCGTCCCCCCTGCGCGTCCGTGGCGGTGAAGAAGAGGTCCCAGCCGGAGCGGATGAAGCCTCGCGGGTCCGACGCGGCGGCGTTCGGCACCAGGAAGTCGAGCGACGCCGCGCCCCCGGGGAGGCCATTGGTCACCCAGGGCGCGTACGTGGCCCCGTCCGGGGTCGCGCCGAAGAAGAGCAGCCCCTGCGTCACGGTGAGCGAGCGCGGCGCGGAGCCCTGCTCGCCGGGCACCAGGTCCGCGTAGAGCAGCGTCCCGCCCTCCGTGCCGTCGCTCACCCACGGCTCCATGCCGTGCACGCCATCATCCGCGACGAAGAAGAGCTGGGAGCCCAGCACCACGAGCTGCTCCGGCCCGGAGCCCTCCCGGCCCGGTCGCACGTCCCTCAGCCGGCGCGTGCCCTGGGGTGAGCCATCGCTCGTCCACAACTCCAGGTCCCCACCGGCGCCGTGCGCGGACGCGGCGAAGTACAGCCGCCCACGCATCCCCACCATCGACCGCACCTCGTCGAAGCGCGCCAGCACCACCGGCGGCGCGCCCCCGGTCGTCACCATGAGCGACACCGGCTCGCCGTGCGCGCCGCCCGCCACGAAGAACAGCCTGCGCCCCACGAGCGTGGGCCGCCCTTGAATCCCACGCTCGCTCGGGACGCGGAACACCTCGGTGGCGTGGCGCGTCCGGACATCCAGGCGCATCAACCGCGTGGAGAAGCCCCGGTCCTGCGCGAGGAAGTCGAGCACGCCCTCTCCCTCCGGCACGAGCTGGTCCGGCGCGGAGTCCTCGGGGCCCTCGTCCAGGTCCACCACGAGGACGGTGCCCTCCTGCGTGCCGTCCGTGCGCCACAGCTCGCGGCCATGCTCCGGGTCCCCCGCGGTGAAGTAGAGCAGCCCGCCCAGCGCCGTGAGGCCCTCCGGGAACGAGCCCTCCTCGCCGGGCCACAGGTCCGCCACCAACCGCGTGCCCTCCGGGCTGCCGTCGCTCACGAACAGCTCCCGCCCATGGACCGGGTCGGTGGCGGAGAAGAACACCCGGTCTCCCACGCGCGTGAGGTCCATGGGGTCGGAGCCCTCCGGGCCCGGGACCAGCTCCCTCAACAGGAACGTGCCCGCCCCATGACTCCCGCTGCTCACCCACGGCTCGCGGCCGGTGGGCGGAGCGTCCCCCACGAACAGCAGGCCCCACGGCGCCGCGGCCATGGAGCGCGACCGCTCCGACGGCTCGACGGGGCTCACCCCCAGCGCCACCGCGTCCGCCGAGCAGACCTCCCAGGGAACCACGGCCTGCGCCCCGACCGCCTCATCCTCCGGGACATACGAACAACCCACGAGCCACGGCACCGCCACCAGCATGGGGGCTGACCACCTGCGCATCATCGAAGACCTCTCCCTCGCGCGCGGGTCGACGGGAGCGTCCACCGAGGACACGGTCCCTGACGCCGTCGCGCGGGCGGCAGACCAGGACAGATGCCCGGCGGCGACAACCGCCCCGGGGTGCGAGGCACGCATCGCGCAGCCGGCACTGCCCGCGACACGCGGACGGCTCGACGCCCACGGCCCCTCCCCTACGTTCCATGTCCCCCAGAGTCGTTCGGAGTCCCTCATGGAACGCTGTCGTGCCCTCGTATCCTCGGGCCTGGTCTTCGCGTGGTCCGCCGTCGTGTGCCTGCTCGCCGCTCCCGTCGCCTGGAGCCAATCCGAGCTGACGATGGGCCTGTGGTCCCCCGTCATGCACTGGCCCCTCTCCGCCACCCACGCGAGTCTGCTTCCGGACGGAACGGTGATGTTCTTCGGCGAGTTCGAGGAGGGCCTGCTCCCACCGCGGCGTTGGAACCCGGACACGGGCGAGCTCACCGCGCTGCCCCACCCCGGCTACAACATCTTCTGCGCCGGACACTCCTTCCTCGCCGACGGTCGACTGCTCGTCACTGGCGGCCACGTGGAGAGCCACGTGGGCCTGGCCGACGCGAGCCTCTTCGACGCGGTGACCTCTACCTGGACGCGCCTGCCGGAGATGAACGCCGGCCGCTGGTACCCCACCAACACCACGCTCTCCAACGGCGACGTGCTGGTGCTCTCCGGCGAGGTCAACGGCTCCGGCGACATCAACCCGGTGCCCCAGCGCTACCTCGCGCAAAGCCAGACATGGAAGACCTACGAGAGCGCCACCAAGGACCTGCCCTACTACCCGCGCATGTTCCTGGCCCCCGACGGCAAGCTCTTCTTCGCCACGCCGTGGCGGGGCACGCTGTGGTTCGACCCGGAGGGCGAGGGCACCTGGACCAAGGGCCCCAGCAGCAACTTCGGCGGACGCAGCTACGGCCCCGCCGTCTACCTGGACGGCAAGGTGCTCATCATCGGCGGCGGCGACCCGCCCACCGACACCGTCGAGGAGATCGACCTGAACGCGGCCACGCCCCGCTGGCGCCACGTCGCGCCGATGACCACCCGCCGCCGCCAGCACAACGCGACGCTGCTCCCGGACGGCACGGTGCTCGTCACCGGCGGCAGCAGCAGCGGCGGCTTCGACACCGCCGCGGGCTCCGTCGCCCACGCGGAGCTGTGGTCCCCCACCACCAACACCTGGCGGCGGCTGGCGGACAGCGCCGGCTACCGGGGCTACCACTCCATCGCGCTGCTCCTGCCGGATGGACGCGTGCTCACCGCGGGCGGACGCCACGACCACACCGCCGAGGTCTTCGCCCCGCCCTACCTCTTCAAGGGCCCCCGCCCGGAGCTGACGGACGCGCCCGCGACGGTGAGCCCCGGCGCCACGTTCGACGTCGTCACCCCGGACGCGGCCCGCATCGCGCGCGTGACGCTCATCGCCCTGGGGTCGGTGACCCACGCGTTCGACCAGAACCAACGGCTGCTCACGCTCGACTTCACGCGAGGCGACGGGACGCTCACCCTGCGGGCGCCCCCCACGCACCACCACGCGCCGCCCGGCGACTACCACCTCTTCCTGGTGGACACCTCGGGCGTGCCGTCCATCGGCCGCAGGGTCCGGGTCCTTCCTCCCTGAGGTCCACCTGGGAGCCCCTCGGGTTTCGTGGAAGGATGAGACACAGCATGAGCATCCAGTGCCCCATCTGCCCACAACCTGCGCCCACGCTGCGCGTCATCGAGATGCGCGGGGTCCAGGTCGACACCTGTGAACGTTGTTATGGCCATTGGCTGAACGCGGGGGAGTTGGACCGGTTGGCGCCGGGCTGGAAGACGGACGCCCTGGTGACGGCGATGCACACGGCCTCCCGTCGCTGTCGTCACGCGCGGCACCACGTCCCGACGCACCGCACGAGCTGCGGGCTGTGTGGGGTGGAGGCCGCCCGCTGTCCGTGCTGCGGTGAGTACCTCGCGAAGGTGGCCACGGAGGTGTGCGCGGTGGATTTCTGCGGGAAGTGCCATGGGTTGTGGCTCGACCCGAACGAGCTGAAGGCGCTGATGGAGTGGCACCGGAGCGCGATGCGCCCGCTCGCCATGGGGGCCGCGGTGATGGCGGGAGGCGCCGCGGCGGGGATGGCGGCGGTGGCCCTGGCGGATGTGGCGGCGAGGGCGCCCGGGGAGCACTCCCGGGTCGCGGATGCCCTGGCCAGCGTGGTGGAGCGGGCGGGCGACGCGACGGACGCCCTGGAGCTCGCGTCGGACGCCGTGGACCTGGTGGACGTCTCGAGCATGGGGGAGAGCCTGAGCGCCGCCGTGGAGGCCGCCGCCGAGGGCGGGGCCGCGGTGGGAGAGGCGATGGCCGTCGTCCTGGAGGCGGTGGCGGGGTTGTTCCACTGACCCACCTTCACAACTCCCGGGTTTTCCCTATGCTCATCGATCTACCCAGTGGGCCCGCCGGAAGGCGGGGCGGGGGAGCGCCGAAGATGAGCCATGTGAGCGCGAGGTCCGTCATGCACGATGATCGCCGTCTGTTCCCCCGGCTCCAGGCGCCGCTGTACGCGCGCCCCGCCCGGCTGAAGTTCGGCGACAAGCGACAGGTGCTGGACGCCAGCCTCGGCGGAGTACGCATCTACTCCGACGAGCAATACACGGTAGGCAGCCAGCTCGAGGTCGACCTGTATCTGAGCGACGGCACCACGCTGGAGTGTCGGGCCCGCGTGGCGTGGATCAACAAGCTCGCCAAGGACGAGGTGGCCCGCTTCGAGGTGGGCCTGGCGTTCATGGACATCACCCCGGAGACGTTGGAGCGCCTCAAGACGGTGCTCGTCCCCGAGGAGACCGAGGCGATCCGGAGCTGAGCACGCGGTCCGCGGGCCCCTCCCGGACGTCCTGGGCAGGAGGGAGTCCACCTCCTGCCCGACGTCGTCACGGCGCGAGCCGCGCGCCAGGAGCGACTACGCGCAGACGTACCTCCGCGTCGACGCATTGCACTGGCAGAAGCTCTCGCTCTCCGGGCTGTCGCAGCAGGGGACCCGGACCGTGGAGTTGCCGTTGCAGGCCTTGTTGTAGAGGTCCGCGCACGAGGGGAGCGAGGGCGAGCACGAAGGCGACGGACACGGGATGCTGATGCCGTCACACGTCACGCCCACGTACTGCGTCGCGGAGCAGGTGGTCGTCGTCGCCGGGCAGCTCACCGTCCCCTGCTGGCACGTGGCGGAACAGGACGTCAGCTCCTCGGAGGCAACCCCCGACTCCTCGCCCGGCCCCGTCACGTCGTTTGGCGCGGCTCCGCACCCCAACACGAGACTGGCGGCGCAAGCCAACAGCCACAGCGTCCATCGCTTCATGTCGAATCTCCTGTCGTGAAGATGAGCGAGCAGTGGATGTCCGGGCCGACGCCATCTTCGACAATCCGAGTCGCGACAACAACTCGCGGTGATACGCGTCAGCGATTGATGCCACCGGAGCCCTGGCGGGCTCCACGGATTCGCCCTCACGCCATCTCGTCATTCATGTCATAAAACAACGGCTGCAATCCGGAAACGTCCGGTGCTCCCGGGGCGGCCCGGGCTCGCGTATCGAGGGGAATGGATGTCCTGGGGGTCTTGGGTCGCGGCGTCGTTGGGCATGGGCGTGTTGTGGTTCGTCTGGAGGGTTCGCGCGGTCTACCTCCAGAACCGGGAACCGCCGCCCGTCCTCGAGGGGGCGCGGCTCTCCGAGGAGGTCCGTGAGGTCGTCTTCGCGGAGCGGGCCCCGGAGGACGACCCGGCGTTCCAGGCGCTGCTCGACCAGGTCGCCGAGGGACAGGGGATGGAGGCCGCGCGCACGGATGCGCGCTCGGTGCTGCTCGGCTGGCACCGGCTGCGCGAGCGGGGCATCCAGCCCGCCCCCGAGGCCGCCGACGAGGTCCTGGGCGTGGTCGTCGAGAGCTACTTCGTCGCGGACGAAGGGGCGGCGACCCACGCCACGCCCATCACCCTGGCCGTGTTCCTCGACGGGGAGAGCCTCTACCACCACGGCGCCCAGCGGGTCCCCGCCGAGCGCGACACCCGGACGGATGTCCTGGAGGCGGGCCACCTGCTCGTCGTGGCGGCCTCCGAGCTGGAGGACCTCCCGCCCCCCGGCCCCCGCTCCACGGCGGTCCTGAACAACGGGCGCGTCCGGTTCACGTTCCTGACCCCCTCCGGCCCCAGGGAGGTGGAGGTGAACCTGGACCGGGCCCTGCGCGACGGCGGGCACCCCCTGCACGACCTGGCCGAGCTGAGCCTCTACCTCGTCGGGCTGAAGAGGGGCTTCCCGCGGGAGAAGTCCTGACGCGGGCCATTGTGCTCGGGGGCCCTCCTGTCCCAGGCTCACGCGCGTGAGCCTGTCCTCCCCCCGGCCCCACACCGCGCGCGCGGGCTTCGCCCGACTGGCCTTCGAGCGCTCCGGCCCCCACACCGTGGTGCGCACGGCGCTGGCGCACAGCCCGCTGCGGCTGCTCACCCCGCGCAACCACGGGCACGCCGCGTGGGCCTACACCAGCTCGTTCGGCGGTGGGCTGGTGGACGGGGACCACCTGCACCTGGACGTGGACGTGGCGCCGGGCGCCACCGCGTGGCTGTCCTCGCAGGGCGCCAACCGCGTGTACCGCTCCCCCTCGGGGTGCCGGAGCGACGTGGTGGCGCGCGTGGGCGAGGACGCGCTGCTCGCCTTCGTGCCCGACCCCACGGCCTGCTTCACCGGCGCGCGGTACGCGCAGACGTTCGACTTCCAGCTCGCCCCCGGCGCGTCCCTCGTCTTCGCGGACATCGTCACCGCCGGCCGCAGCGCCAGCGGCGAGCGCTGGGCATTCGACCACTACGCCTCCACCCTGAAGGTGTCCCTGGGAGGCCGGGCGCTGGTGGACGAGCGCTGGCTGCTGGAGCCGGGACATGGCGCCCTGGTGGAGCGGCTGGGCCGCTTCGAGGCCATGGCCTCCGTGCTGCTCGTGGGCGCGGCCCTGGCGGACGCGCGCGCGGCGCTCCACGCCCGCGTCACCGCCCTGCCCGTCACCCCACGCGCCGACCTGGTCCCCTCCGCCAGCCCACTGGGCACCCACGGCCTGCTCCTGCGCGCCGCCGCCGTGTCCGTGGAGGCCCTCGTCCGGACCACCCGCGACTGGCTCGCCTTCCTCCCACCCCTGTTGGGCGACGACCCCTGGGCCCGCAGGGTGTGAGTCCCACCCTTGGCGGCGCTTGACGCATTGCACTAACGTCGGCGGCTCAAGACACGGGCCCACCGGGCCATCCAGGAGTCAGGCGCGTGCATCTGTCCCCTCGTGACGTGGACAAGCTGTTGCTGCACCAGGCGGGCTTCCTGGCCCAGAAGCGCCTCGCCCGGGGCGTGCGGCTGAGCTACCCGGAGGCGGTGGCCCTCATCGCCACCCAGTTGCTGGAGCTCATCCGCGACGGGAAGAACGTGGCGGAGCTGATGGACCTGGGGCGCCGCATGCTGGGGCGGGCCCAGGTGATGGAGGGCGTGCCGGAGATGCTGGCGGAGGTGCAGGTGGAGGGCACCTTCGCGGACGGCTCGAAGCTGGTGACGGTGCACCACCCAGTGGTGGCGGAGCACGGCGACCTGACGCTGGCGCTGTACGGCAGCTTCCTGCCGGTGCCCCCGGTGGAGACGTTCGGCGCGCCGCCCGCCCCGGTCGACGGCATCCCCGGCGAGGTGCGGGTGCAGCCCGGGGAGCTGGTGCTCAACGAGGGCCGCGACACCATCTCCCTCGCCGTGACGCACCAGG
The DNA here is from genome assembly GCF_024198235.1 of Myxococcus dinghuensis. Lineage (GTDB taxonomy): Bacteria > Myxococcota > Myxococcia > Myxococcales > Myxococcaceae > Myxococcus > Myxococcus dinghuensis. Next base: position 48,851 of record NZ_JAKCFB010000020.1, read on the forward strand.
GCGACCGCCCCATCCAGGTGGGCAGCCACTACCCCTTCTTCGAGACGAACCGCGCGCTGGTGTTCGACCGGGAGAAGGCCTACGGCCGCAGGCTGGACATCCCGGCGGGCACCGCGGTGCGCTTCGAGCCGGGGGAGCGCAAGACGGTGCAGCTGGTCGCCATCGCGGGGGAGCAGGTGGTGCGTGGCGGCAACGCGCTGGGCAGCGGCAAGGTCTCGCCCGAGAATCGCGAGCGCGCCATGCAAGCGGTCCGGGAGCAAGGCTTCGGGCACGAGGAGGAGCGCTGATGAGCCGGAAGATGGACCGCCGTCACTACGCGGACATGTTCGGTCCCACCACCGGAGACCGGGTGCGGCTGGGCGACACCGGGCTGTGGGCCCAGGTGGAGCGCGACGCCACCGTCTACGGCGACGAGTGCAAGTTCGGCGGCGGCAAGGTGCTGCGCGAGGGCATGGGCCAGCGCGCGGGCACCCACGACGTGGACGCGCTCGACGTGGTCATCACCAACGCGCTCATCCTGGACTGGACGGGCATCTACAAGGCGGACATCGGCATCAAGGCCGGCCGCATCGTGGGCATCGGCAAGGCGGGCAACCCGGACATCATGGCGGGCGTGACGCCGGGCATGGTGGTGGGCGTCACCACCGAGGCCATCTCCGCCGAGGGCCACCTCGTCACGGCGGGCGGCCTGGACACGCACATCCACTTCATCTGCCCGCAGCAGGCGGACGAGGCGCTCGCCAGCGGCATCACCACCTGGGTGGGCGGCGGCACGGGGCCGGCCACCGGCACCAAGGCCACCACCTGCACGCCGGGCATCTGGAACCTGCACCGGATGCTCCAGGCGACGGACACGATTCCGCTCAACATCGGGCTGACGGGCAAGGGCAACACGTCCCTGCCCGAGGGACTGGTGGACCAGATTCGCGCGGGCGCCATCGGCCTGAAGCTGCACGAGGACTGGGGCACCACGCCCGCGGCCATCGACACGTGCCTGTCCGTGGCGGAGGGCGAGGACGTCCAGGTCACCATCCACACCGACACGCTCAACGAGTCGGGCTACGTGGCGGATTCGCTGGCGGCGTTCAAGGGCCGCACCATCCACACGTACCACTCCGAGGGCGCGGGCGGCGGCCACGCCCCGGACATCATCCAGGTGTGCGGCGCGCCCAACGTGCTGCCCTCGTCCACCAACCCCACGCGGCCCTACACGCGCAACACGTTGGACGAGCACCTCGACATGCTCATGGTCTGCCATCACCTGGACCCGGAGATTCCCGAGGACGTCGCGTTCGCGGAGAGCCGCATCCGGGGGGAGACCATCGCCGCGGAGGACATCCTCCACGACCTGGGCGCCATCAGCATGATGTCCTCGGACAGCCAGGCCATGGGCCGGGTGGGCGAGGTCATCTGCCGCACGTGGCAGACGGCGCACAAGATGCGCGAGCAGCGCGGGCGGCTGCCTGGAGAGCAGGGCGACAACGACAACCTGCGCATCCGCCGCTACCTGGCGAAGTACACCATCAACCCGGCCATCGCCCACGGGCTGTCGCACGAGGTGGGTTCGGTCGAGGTGGGCAAGCTGGCGGACCTGGTCGTGTGGCGTCCGGCCTTCTTCGGCATCCGGCCGGAGCTGGTGCTCAAGGGCGGCTTCATCGCCTGGGGGCAGATGGGTGACGCCAACGCGTCCATCCCCACGCCGCAGCCGTACATCATGCGCCCCATGTTCGGCGCGCGCGGGCGGGCGCTCGGCGCGACGAGCCTCGCGTTCGTGTCGCAGCGCGCGCTGGCGGAGGACGCGCTGCGCGGGCTGGGGTTGGGCAAGCGGCTGGTGGCGGTGAACCGGTGCCGGGGCCTGGGCAAGCGGGACATGCGGCTCAACGACGCGACGCCCACCATCACCGTGGACCCGGAGACGTACGAGGTGCGCGCGGACGGAGAGCTCCTGCGCTGCGAGCCCGCCACGCGGTTGCCGCTCGCCCAGCGCTACACGCTGTTCTGACCGGCCGGGGACACCGCGCGCATGGGCTCGTTCTGGAAGGTGCTCCAGTTGGGGGACTCGGGGTTCCCCACCGGGGGCTTCGCGCACTCGGGTGGGCTGGAGGCGGCCGTGCAGGCGGGGGAGGTGCGCGGCGCGCCGGAGCTGCGGCGGTTCCTGCGGGAGCTGCTGTGGCAGACGGGACATGGCGCGCTGCCGCTGGTGGGCGCGGCGCACCGCGAGCCTTCCACCCTTCCCGCGCTGGACGCACGCGCGGACGCGTTCCTGTCCGGCCACGTGGCCAACCGCGCCAGCCGCACGCAGGGCCGCGCGTTCCTGGACACGTGCTCGCGCATCTTCCCGAAGCCCGTGGGGCCCGTGCGCGAGGCGGCGCGCGCGGCCGGGCTGTGCTTCCACCACGCGCCCCTGTTCGGCGCGGTGCTGCGCGCGCTGGACGTGGAGCTGGCGGACGCGCAGCAACTGCTCCTGTCGCTCACGGCGCGCGGCGCGTTGTCGGCGGCGGTGCGGCTGGGCATCGTCGGCACGCACGAGTCCCACCAGCTCCAGCACCAGGCGGCGCCGCTGTTGGACGCGGTGCTGGAGCGGTGCGCGGGGTTGGGGTTGGACGACCTCGCGCAGCCCTCGCCGCTGTTGGACCTGCTGGGCTCCACGCACGACCGGCTCTATTCGAGGCTCTTCCTGTCCTGAGGTGATGCGCAATGCATGACGACCACCGCGGCCACGGCCATGACGACGACCACGACCACACGCACGAGGACTGGGACCACCCGGGCCACTTCCACGAGCGCGAGGAGCCGAAGAAGCGCGACTACGAGGCGCGCGCGTTCACCATCGGCATCGGCGGTCCGGTGGGCAGCGGCAAGACGGCGCTCGTGCTGGCGCTGTGCCGCAAGCTGCGCGAGCGCTACCGGCTGGGCGTGGTGACCAACGACATCTTCACCAAGGAGGACGCGGAGTTCCTGGTCCGCAACCAGGCGCTGTCCCCCGAGCGCATCAAGGCGGTGGAGACGGGCGGCTGCCCCCACGCCGCCATCCGCGAGGACATCAGCCACAACCTGCTGGCGCTGGAGCAGCTCATGGAGGAGCTGACGCCGGAGCTGCTCATCGTCGAGAGCGGCGGCGACAACCTGGCGGCGCAGTACAGCCGGGAGCTGGCGGACTACACCGTCTACGTCATCGACGTGGCCGGCGGGGACAAGGTGCCGCGCAAGGGCGGCCCCGGCATCACCCAGTCCGACCTGCTCATCATCAACAAGACGGACCTGGCCCCCCACGTGGGCGCGGACCTGGGTGTCATGGACCGCGACGCCCGGAAGATGCGCGGGGACGGGCCGTTCGTCTTCACCCAGGTGACGAAGGACGTCGGACTCGACGAGGTGGTCGAGCACCTGGTTGGCGCCTGGCGCGCGCGCACCGGCGGCCGCCCGGCCTGACCTCGACAGGGCCCTGTCAACAAAGCGCGCCCCAACCTCTTGGAAACACGGCGCTTTCGTGCGGAGTCGACCCCGCGACGCGAAAAAGTCGCGGGTGTGTCGATCCCCTCCGGCGCCATTCGTTGCCTGGGTGAACCTCTTCCAGGAGACACCATGAAATACCTGACCTTCATCCGCAGCACCGAGACCCACCGCGCTGGAGGCCCGCCGGCCGCGCTGATGGAGGCGATGGGCCAGTACGTGGAGAAGTCCTTCAAGGACGGGACGCTCGTCGACACGGGCGGCCTGCTGCCGAGCAGCGAGGGCTTCCGCGTCCGGCTCGCGAACGGGAAGCTCAGCGTCATGGACGGCCCCTTCACCGAGACCAAGGAGGTCATCGGCGGCTGGGCCATCATCCAGGCGGCCTCCAAGGAGGAGGCGCTGCGCATCTCCACCGAGTTCATGGAGCTGCACCGCAAGCACTGGCCCGAGTTCGAGGGCGAGTCCGAGGTGCGGCCCATCTTCGACCCCGGCATGGGGAAGTAGCAGGCGCCTGGGAGTCCTGGACCGGCGGGCCCGCCCGAGCAGGGGGCCCGCCGCGTCCGCGCCGTCGCTCAGTCCCGACGGAGGATGAAGAAGTAGGGCTGCGCCATGTCCCGGGCGTCCATGGCCCCGAGCAGGGTGACCTCGTCCACCTTGCGGAAGATGTCGTGGGTGGGCCAGTCGTCGTAGATCATCGTCGCGCTGAGCCGGCCCCGGTACTCGGTCATGCGCAGCCGCGCCTTGAACTTGTTCGTCTCCACGTCCGCGCGATGGGAGCCCACGGGGCCGCGAATCGAGGGGGACGGCCACTTCCTCGGGTCCACCGGGAACACGGAGCCGCGGTCCTCGGTGAAGAAGAGCAGCGGGTGCACGCTCTCCGTGTCGACGAACTCCTTTCCGTACCAGCCCGTCGCCGCGAGCATCCCGTCCATGCGGTGGCCGGTGTGCAGCTCGCTCCCCTTCCACCGGCCCTTCATGAACGCGAGGTCCACGGTGGGCAGGCCGTCGAACAGCGCGAGCGCCTGCTCCAGCGAGATGCGACCGGCCTTCACTGCCTCGTCGAACGTCATGGGGTGTGTCCTCCGTTCATGCGCAGCACGGGCTTGATGGCCGTGCGCGTCTCCATGTCGTGCACCGCGTCGTTGATGGCCTCGAAGTCGTAGGAGCGGCTGAGCTTCTCCAGCGGGAAGCGCCCCTCGGCGTGCAGCGCGATGAGCCGGGGGACGAAGGTCTTCGGGTCCGCGTCGCCCTCGAGGATGCCCACCAGGCGCTTGCCCACGAGCAGCCCCATCATCGGGAGCGTGACGTCCGCCTTGTCCGGACTGGGGAGGCCCAAGAGGCCGCACGTCCCCAACGGGCGCGTCACGTCGAACGCCTGACGCAGCACCTGGGGCAGGCCGACGCACTCCAGCGTGAAGTCCGCGCCGCCGCGGGTGCGCTTGAGGATGGACTTGAGGAGGTCGGGCTGCGTGGCGAGGAAGACGTCCGTGGCGCCCAGCTCGCGCGCGAGCTCGAGGCGCTGGGGGCTCAGGTCCACGGCGACGATGGTGGAGGCCCCGGCGACACGCGCCGCCATGATGGCCGCGAGCCCCACCGCGCCCGCGCCGAAGACGGCGAGCTGCTGTCCGGACTGGAGACGGAAGGCCTCGAACACCGCGCCGGCGCCCGTCTGGAAGCCACAACCCAACGGGGCGAGCAGCTCCGGTGGCGTGACGGCGGAGACCCTCACCGCGTTGTGCTGGTGCGCCAGCACGTGGGTGGCGAAGGAGGACTGGTGGAAGAAGCTCGAACGGATGGGCTCGCCCCGCCAGCGCATGGGGAACGTCCCGTCCGGCCGGGCGCCGGAGAAGTTCCCGGCGTAGCCCTGCTGACAGTAGGCGGGGTGACCGCCCTCGCAGGGAGCACAGGCGCGACACGAGAAGTAGCTGAGCACCACCGTGTCGCCGGGGACGAAGGCCGTCACGCCCTCGCCCACGGCCTGCACGATGCCCGCGCCCTCGTGCCCGAGGACCGCCGGGAGCGGGAAGCGCCCCGCGCCCGCGCGATACGTGAGGTCCGTGTGACAGATGCCACTCGCCGTCACCCGGACGAGCAGCTCGTTCGCACGTGGCGACTCCAGCTCGACCTCGTCGATGACGAAGGGACCATTCACCTCCTGCAGCAGCGCGGCACGGACCGGATGACCCATGGACCCATCTTATTGGCAATCCGCCAACGATGTCGCCACAGAATCGCTCCGACCGCGTCCGGCCCCGCGTTGAGCGTGCGGGGAGCGGCACGCTACGCTCCACCGTCCAGGGGGAACGACACGTGGATCCACTGCTCGCGACGCTGCTCTGCGCCTCATTGGCGCTCACCTTCGCATCCGTGTGGCAGTCGGGGCCTCCGGCGCTCGGAGGCGCGGGGTTCGGGCTGAAGCCGGCGCCGGATGGGCGCATCCTCGTCGACACGCTCGCCCCGGGCGGCCCCGCGGACCTCGCGGGCCTGCGCCCCGGAGACTGGCTCGTCGCCGTCAACGGCATCCCCGTCGCAAGCCTTCCTGGGCCCCAGCTCGTGGATGCCATTCGCGGCCCCGTGGGCTCCCAGCTCTTGCTTGTCTATGTCCGTGGCAACGCGCACCCCAGACAGGTCGTGATGACTCGCGCGGCGCTCGGGACGCCGCCGGGGACACAGCCACCCGAGGCGCCGCCCATGGCGCCTCGACCCCTGCCCTTCCATCCGGCGCCGCCGCAGACGCCCCTTCCCTTCCATCCGGAGCCACCCTCCGCGCGGACGACGCCTGGTGGTGTGCGACTCCTGCCCCGGACCCTCGAGGACCCCGCCGCGGGTGGCCGCACCGCGCTGCGCTTCCTCGTCCCGGAGGGATGGCAGGCCCAGGGGCACATCGCGTGGCTGCATGAGTTCAGCGTCCTGACGAACCTGCGCCTGCGCATGAACGACCCGCGCTCCGGCGTCACCCTGGAGTGGCTGCCGACCATGCACTTCGCGTTCACCGACCAGCTCCCGGGCCTCATGCTCCCGGGGCAGAACTGGATGGGCGCCCTCTTCGCTCCGCCCGAGTCCGACCCCGCGCGCTTCGTCGAGAGCTTCTGGGCACCGCAGGCCCTGCCCCACCTGCGGGGTCGCAGGCCCGTCGCACGGCAGGACTTCCCACGCCGCGCGCAGCTCGCCGTCGCCAGCGACGCGGGCTGGCAGGCCCAGGCCGTCCGGCTGCGCTACACCTACGACCAGCACGGCGAGGTCTGGGAAGAAGACGTCTCCTTCACCCTCGCCCATGCCCCCATGGCCGGAGGCATGGCCATGTGGAACGTACAGTCCGCCGCCTCCTGCCGCGCGCCGCGAGGCGAACTGGACCGTCACGCCGCCCTCATCGAAGCCGTGCTCCAGAACACGCACTTCACCCCGGAGTGGCTCGCCGCCCTCACCGTCGTCCGACAACTGTTCCGCCAGGGGCTCGCCCAGCAGATGGCCGACACCGCCGCCTTCGGCCGCGCGCTCCAGCAACACAACGCCCACATCCAGCAGCTCGGCCAGCAACTGCACGAGGAGCGCATGCGGAGCTTCGACCGCATCGCCGAGAGCCAACGCGAGTACCTCGCGGGCGTGGAGACCTTCACCAATCCCTACAACCAGCACGGCATGTACCTGCCGGCCGGCTATGCCGAGCAGTGGATGAACCCCCAGGGCGAGGTCGTCCTCTCCGCCACCCCGGGCTTCGACCCCAACGCGGGCGACACCACGCACTGGCGCAAGCTGGAGCGCCGCGACCCGATGCGCTCCTGAGGCCCTCACGCGGCATCGACCGCCTGCGCGCACGGGAATCCGCGGAGCGGTGCGGGCGCCGGGCGTGGAGCCTGGCCTCACCCTCATCCCAGACGGACTGACCTCCACCCGACACACCGGGATGGACTCACGCAACATGTCTGTCCATTCGGACCCAACGCTTGACATCCCCTGACGGCTCCCCTATCCAAGACATCCCATTCTCCATCACGTACCGGTGCTCTCCGCAGAATGGGCACGCCCGTTCGCTCCGCCTGGACCTCTCGCCGCGACCGCCGAGCGAACCCACGCGTCGCAGGTCGAACCGCCGTGCCAACCGCCCAGAGGAGCGGGCACTCGAGGAGCCCCCATGTATGTCCCGTCGAAAGTCGCGGACAAGCAGACTCCGTCCGTCCACGCAGCAGCCACCGGGAGTGTCTACACCCTCCCATGTACGAAGGCCGCTTCCGAGCTGGCCAGGATCTACACCGTCGCGCCGAGCGGAGGTGCCCTCGCCGCGTCGATGAGCACCTCCGACAAGGTCGGCAACGTCGCTGACGCCATCGGCTCGCTCGGGATGATCCTGAGCGCCATCCGGCGGCCCACCGACGAGCAGAACACCTTCGACGTCTCCGTCCAGAACGACACGGAGCACGTCGCCATCCCCTACAGCGTGCGGTGCAACAGCGACTGCTACGCCACGGCAAACCTGGACATCCTGACGCCAGGACAGAACTCGACGCTGAACTTCAACCTCAACAAGGCCTTCGACGGGAACCTCGACCTCTACCTCGACTTCATCCTCTGCGCGCGGGACGCACAGACCGTGCACGCTGGCCTCCACATCACCCGCGCGAACAACGGGGAGATCGCCCCCTACTCCTTCAACACGGACTACGGGAACGTCATCTTCGACCGGAGCGAGCAGAGCAGCTCCAAGACCACGAACACGCTGCTCTACGCCGCCGCGGTGGGCGAGGGGACCGCTCCGTCGTTCGGCGTGGCCATCATGGCGACCGCGCTGGACTCGCACAGGATGACCCTGGTCCTCACCCCGTGGCGGAAGGTCTGACGGTTTCCGGCAACTCCACCTTCAAAATGAGGAGCAAGACATGAGCGCGAAGCAGACCTCTGCCGACAGCACGCTGACCTTCTCCGAGGGCTCGGGCGCCGCGAGAAAGGCGGGCCCTCTCATCTGGAACCACCTGAACCGCCTGGACGACAGCGAGCAGGTGGCGGCGACCCTGGGGTTCGGGGTCGTCGGCGCGGTGGCCAGCCTGGTGACCGCGGGCGTGAACCTGTGGCTGGGCGGTCGGAACATGAAGCACAACTCCACCGACGACCACTCCCTGACCCTGAAGGTCAACAACTTCACCCCCTACACCCTGGTCACCCGGATGCTGGAGCGGGTGGAGAACGCGAGCCTGAAGAGCACCATCGTCGCCACGGGCAAGTCGGTCGACATCGAGCTGGGGACGCGCAACTACGCGGGTGCGGCCAACAAGGACCAGGGGCCCTCCGTCCACTTCACCCTGACGGATGGGAGCCAGGACGTCGACGTCGAGGTGCGGTTCACGGACACCACGGACAGCGGGTTCTCGGGGCAGGTCAGGATCCGCCTGGTGCGCGTGGAGCCGCTCGGATGCGAGGACCAGTCCGGCGCGAAGGCCAACACCGAGATGAAGCACCCCTTCTACACGTACGCATCCGGCAGCGGCGGCCCCAGCTTCATGCTCACCGCCTCCCCCGTGAGCAATGGCCACGCCGACATCTCCCTGACCTTCATGGCGTGAGGGCCTCCGTCCCCCGCCCTTATCGGTCCCTGTAGCCCCGGGCCGTGGACCTCTCGGGGTTCACGGCCCTCCCCCCCGCCCGGCGAGCGGCGCCCCGGGCACCCCCTTGCCACCCAGGTCCAATTTAGATAGCAAGCTACCTATTACTTCCCTACCTATGGGACCTATGTCGCCATCTGCCCAGTCGCGCGTGGACCGCCAGGAGCTCGAGGAGACCTTCATCCAGGTGCTGGGGACGACCCTGCGGCAGCTTCGACGGGTGGCGGACCGGAGCTTCGTGAAGCTGGGGTTGTCGTCGGCCATGGGGACGGCGCTGACCATCATCGCCCGGCAGGAGGGCATGGCGCAGAAGGACCTGGCGAAGGAGCTGGGCGTGGAGGGGCCCACGGTGGTGCGGTTGGTGGACCAGCTCTGCGCGCGGCAGCTCGTCTCGCGCGAGCCCACGGCGGCGGACCGGCGGGTGCGGCTGCTGCGCGCCACGCCCAAGGGGCACGAGATGACGCGCGCGCTGACGCCGCTGCGCTCGGCGCTGCATACGCAGGCGCTCGCGGACGTCTCCGACACCCGGCTCCAGGACTGCCTGCGCGTGCTGCTGGCCTGCCAGAAGGCGGCGGAGAGCGTCGAGAACGAGTCGTGAACGAGAAGCTGCTGTTCTCCTTCAAGACCTTCGTCGCGGCGGCCCTCGCCGTGACGGTGGCGTTCTATCTGGGGCTGGACCGTCCGAGCTGGGCCTTCGCGACCGTGTACCTGGTGTCGCAGCCGCTCACGGGCGCGTCGCGGTTGAAGGGCCTCTTGCGCTCCGGGGGCACGTTCCTGGGCGGCGTCGCGTCGCTGCTCCTGGCGGCGGTGTTCATCGACTCGCCGTTCGCGATGACGGTGGCCATCATCGCCTGGGCCTCGCTGTGGCTGGGCGTGTCCATGCTGGACCGGCGGCCGACCAACTACCTGTTCGTCATGATTGGCATCACGCCCATGATTGGCGCGCTGCCGGGCGCGGTGGACCCGACGCAGGTGTTCAGCACGGTGGTGGCGCGCGTGACGGAGCTGACGCTCGCGTTCCTCAGCCTCGTCGTCGTGGACAGCATCCTCTTCCCTCGCAGCGCGCGCCCGGCGCTGGGCGCCCTGATTCGCGACTGGCTCGGCGGCGCGCAGCAGTGGATGCTGGACGCGCTGTCGGACGACCCCGCGCGCCGCGCCGCCTCCATCAAGGACCGCCGCGCGCTCGCCGCCAAGGCCGCCGCGCTCAACGCCTTCGCGGTGAACATCCGCTTCGACCTGGACGAGGAGCTGCGCCGGGGTGGCAAGCTGGTCGACCTCCTGCGCGAGGAGACGCTCCGGCTCCTCCCGGTGATGGCCACCATCGAGGACCGGACCCTGGAGCTGACCCGCGACGGCGGCAAGCTGCCCCCGGCGCTCACGGGCTTCCGCGAGCGGCTGAGCGCGTGGATCGAAGCGGGCGCCCCCACGGACGGCGCCGCCGACCTCAAGCGCACGCTGCGAGGAGCCACGCCCGCGCCGGACCAGCAGGGCTGGCGCGACCTGATGCTGGCGGAACTGCTCAAGCAACTGCGCGAGCTCGTCACCCTGTGGAGCGACTGCCGCTTCATGCAGCGCCGGCTCGCGTCCGAGGAGGCCGCCGTGCCCCGCCGGCTCCGGCTCGCCGCGGACCGCACGCGCCCCTCCGAGCACAAGGACCTGGGCATGGTGCTGTGGACCGTGGCCACGGGGTGGCTCGTGTTCGCCGCGGTGGCGGGGCTCTGGTACCTGCTCGACTGGCCGCACGGCGTGGGCGGCCTGCTGCTGGCCATCATGATGGCGCTGATGTTCTCCGGCACGTCGGAGAACCCGCTGCCCGCCCTCAAGATGCTCACCAAGGTGCTCGTCCCCGCGGGCGTCCTGGGCGGCTTCTACATGTTCGCGGTGTTCCCGCACATCGACAGCATGCCCACGCTGCTGTTCGCGCTGTCGTTCCTGCTGATTCCCCTGGGGGTGCTGGCCGCCAACCCCGCGTTGGGCATGCTGGCCGCGTTCCCCGTCTTCCAGATCACCATCGACAACGGCCCCTCCACCGGCGCGTCGGCGGACTTCGCCAACTTCGTCAACGGGCAGCTCGCCTCGCTGGTGGGCGTCATCATCGCCGTGGTGGTGGTGTCCATCGTGCGCGTGGCGCGGCCGGACGTGGGCGTCCACCGCATCCTGCGCGCGGGCTGGAAGGACGTGGCGGAGCTGGCCGAGACGCCCGACGCCGCGCACCGCCGGCCGTTCCTGGGGCGCATGTTCGACCGGCTGGGCCTGCTGGTCCCGCGCCAGCTCCCCATGGACCCGGCGAACGCGCTGCTGGCGGCGGACGCGCTGACGGACCTGCGCGTCGGGCTGCACGTGCTCGACCTGGAGAACCACCAGCGTCAACTGACGCCCACCGCGTCCCAGGCGGTGGACCGGGTGCTCTCCGGGGTGTCGCTGCACTTCCGGTCGCTGGAAGAGGACCTGAAGCCGCCGCCCGCGCTGCTGCTCGAGGACATCGACGCGGCGCTGGACGCGGCCACGTCCCATGGTCGCCGGTGCGCCGTGGCGCTCGCCGGACTGCGGCGGGCGCTGTTCCCCGACGCGCCTTCCTACATCCGGGTGCCGTCCCCCCTGCTCCTGACGGCTGGACCCACGTCATGACCCACGAAGTGGATGTGATGGGAGTGTATCTCCCCTTCCCGTTCGTCGCGGCGTGCATCGCCGGGGCGGTGTTCTTCGTCCTGCGCAAGGTGCTCTCGCGCGCTGGCTTCTACCGCCACGTCTGGCACCCCGCGCTGGCGGACCTCGCCCTCTACATCCTCCTCATGTGCGCGACCGTCTTCGTGTCGCGCTGACCTCTTTCGCTCCAGGAACCCGCTCCATGGCCACGTCCCCCCGTCTGGCGAACGTCCTCGCGCTCAGTCGCAAGGTGCTCGTCACCGTCATCCTCGTCGTCCTCGCCGTGCTGGGCGGCTACGAGCTCTGGTTCTATTACGAGCGTGAGCCGCGCACGCGCGACGGCCGCGTGCGCGCCGACGTCGTGCAGGTCGCCTCCGAGGTCGCCGGCCGCGTCACCGAGGTGCTCGTCCGCGACAACCAGGGCGTCCAGCAGGGAGACGTCCTCTTCCGCGTGGACCCGGCGCGCTACACGCTCGCGGTGCAGCAGGCGGAGTCCACGCTGGCCAACGCCCGCGCGGCGCTGCGGCAGGCGGAGACGGACGCGCGGCGCTACCACGACCTGAGCGGCGTGGTCTCCGACGAGCGCCGCCAGCAGGTCGCCACCCAGGCCCAGCAGGCGCGCGCGTCCTTCGACCTGGCCACCTCCAACCTGGAGCTGGCGAAGCTCAACCTGGAGCGCTCCACCGTGTACGCGCCGGTGGATGGCACCATCACCAACCTGCTCCTGCGCCCGGGCGCCTATGTGGGCTCGGGCAGCCCCGCCATGGCGGTGGTGGACCGGCACTCCATCTACGTCGCGGGCTACTTCGAGGAGACGAAGCTCAACCGCATCCGCGTGGGCGCGCCCGTGGAGGTGCGGTTGATGGGCGAGTCCGCCGTGTTGCGCGGGCGCGTGGAGAGCATCGCCCTGGCGGTGGAGGACCGTGAGCGCAGCACGGGCTCGCAGATGTTGCCCAACGTCAACCCGACCTTCCCCTGGGTGCGCATCGCGCAGCGCGTGCCGGTGCGCATCGCGTTGGAGGAGTACCCCCGGCGCATGCGCCTCATCGCCGGCCGCACCGCGAGCGTCGAGGTCCTCCCGTGGGAGGATGACGGCGACGACCTCGAGCGCGAGACACCCCGGACGACCCGCGCCGCCAAGGAGGCCCCGTGACGCCGCGGACGCGTCGACGCGCGGGCCTGCTGCTGGCCTCGACGCTCGCCACCGGCTGCGTGACGGTGGGGCCGGACTACCAGAAGCCCGAGGCGCTCACGACGGACAAGCCCGTGGAGCTGTCGAGCGCCCACGAGGCCGTCTTCTCGAACGACGCGCCGGACGGCCCGTGGTGGAAGCTGTACCAGTCTCCCGAGCTGGATGGCTTCGTGCAGAAGGCGCTGGAGCACAACAAGGACCTCGCGGTGGCCGTGGCCAACCTGGAGCGCGCCCGGGCGGTGGTCGACGAGGTCCGGGCCCTGCGCTACCCGAGCGTCAGCGTGGAGGCGGGCGTGAGCTGGAACCAGGGCTCCGGCGCGGCCGTGGGTTCACCCGAGCCGCTGGACCCGGCGGGCCGCTTCGACGCGGGCTTCAGCGCGTCGTATCAGGTGGACCTGTTCGGGAAGATTCGCCGCACCCTCGAGGCGTCCGGCGCGGACGCGGAGGCCGCGCGCGCGGTGCGGGACACCACGCGAATCACGGTGGTGGCGGAGACGGTGCGCGCCTACGCGGACGCCTGCATCGCCGGCTACCAGCTCGACGTGGCCCAGCGCACGGTGAAGCTGTTCGAGGAGTCGTTGGACCTGACCGAGCGACAGGTGAAGGTGGGACGCCTGGGTGGCCTGGACAGCGCGCGCGCCAAGGCGCAGGTGTCGCAGGCCCGCTCCACGCTGCCGCCCTTGTTCGCGCAGCAGCGCGGCGCCCTGTTCCGGCTGGCGGTGCTGATGGGACGACAGCCGTCCGAGGCGCCGATGGAGGTGGCCGACTGCCGCACGCCCCCCAGGTTGAGCCAGGTCATCCCCACGGGGGACGGCGCGAGCTTCATCCGACGACGGCCGGACATCCGGGGCGCGGAGCGGCGGCTCGCGGCGGCGACGGCGCGCATCGGCGTGTCCGTGGCGGACCTCTATCCGAGCATCAGCCTGGGCCTGTCCGCGGGCGCCACGTCGCAGACGGCCGGGGACTTCGTCGCGGACCAGGCGCTGCGCTTCGGCATGGGCCCGCTGATTCGCTGGACGCTGCCCACGGGCGGCCCCCAGGCGCGCATCCGACAGGCGGAGGCGTCGACCCGCGCGGCGGCGGCCGACTTCGACCGCGTGCTCCTGGGCGCGCTGCGCGAAATCGAGACGGCGCTCACGAACTACGCGCGCGAGCTGGAGCGCAACGCGGAGCTGGTGGTGGCCCGGGACCAGAGCGCCGAGGCGGTCCGGCTGGCGCGCAAGCTCCAGGCCGCGGGAGCGGCGGGCTCGCTGGAGGTGGTGGACGCGGAGCGCACGCTGGCGTCGGCGGACGCGGCGCTCGCGACGTCGGACGGGCAGCTCGCGCTCCAGCAGATCTCCATCTTCCTGGCGCTGGGCGGAGGCTGGGAGGAGGACACCGCTCCCGTCGCGAGCAGGTAACCAGACGCTCGGGTTCTCCTCGTCCTGGAGAACCACCGCCCACCTGCCCCACGAGTGCTACGGTACGCGCCTCATGACCGCGACCGTCGCCACGGGCTTCTGGGGACCCAGCACCTCCACCGTGGACTGGTGCGAGACGAACTACCAGCACCTCTTCCATGTCGGTGAGCTGTTCAACTCGGCCTCCAGCCTCGTCCTGGTGCTCACGGGCGTGCTGGGCATCGTCTTCCACCGACACCTGCTGGAGCGCCGCTTCCAGCTCGCCTTCGCGCTGCTCGCCCTGGTGGGCGTGGGCAGCACCGCGTTCCACACCACGCTGCAACGCGAGCACCAGATGCTGGACGAGCTGCCCATGCTCTATCTGGCCATCGTCATCGTCTACATCCTGCTGGAGGACCGTCCCCAGCCGCGCTTCGGACGCTGGTTCCCGCTCGCGCTGTTCGGCCACGCCGTGCTCGTCACGTACCTGACGGCCTTCACCCGGGGCGCGGTGCAGTTCTTCCTCTTCCAGGTGAGCTTCGCGTCGCTGGAGTTCTACGCGCTCGGCCGGACCTACTTCCTCCAGCGCAAGAGCCCCGACGTGGGCGTGAAGCGGCTGTTCCGACTCGGCATCGCCGCCTACGCGCTCGCCATCGTCCTGTGGATTTCCGACATCCAGTTCTGCCCCACGCTCAACGAGACGCTGCCCGCGCACGGCCTCCCCAACCCGCAGTTCCACGCGTGGTGGCACGTGCTCGTGTCGTTCGGCTTCAACGCGCTGCTCCTGGTCATCGCCAGGGAGCGGCTCAGGACGCTGGGCCACGACGCCCGACTCCAGTTCGTGCTGGGCGTCATCCCACGCGTGCTGCGTCCCGCACGGCCCGCGGAGCAGGGGGCCCCCTCCCCCGCGAGCCAGCCCGGGTAGTCCCGAGGACGGCAGGCTACTTCTTCTCCTGCGCGGGAGGCGTGGCCTTCGCCGCCTCGTAGTCGTGGATGCGCTTCACGAAGTCGTCCATCACGTCGTTCGGGATGGGGATGGACAGGTTGTACTGGGCGATCTTCCAGCCCGCGCCCTCCTTCACCAACACCCCGCTGCCCCGCGCGGGCCCCATGTTGGGCGTGTCGAGCGCCTCGTCGAACCAGGCCACCTTGCCGTCCTTCGACAGGAAGATGTGCCGGGAGACGGCCTTGAAGCTCCACGCCTTGCCCTTGGAGAAGTACGGCTTCGCCCACGCGCGGAACTCGTCGCGCGTCCACCGCTCCGTGGCATCCGTTCCCAGGTAGACGGCGTCCGGCGTGAAGTAGCCGAAGTAGCGCGCCTCGTCCGCGTCGGCGGCGGCCTTGTGCCAGTCATCCAGCACCGTGGTGATGGCGGCCTTCGCGTCGGTGGCGGGGGCCTTGGCCGGAGCGGCGGCGAGCACGAACAACAACAGGGAGACAGTGGACACGCGGAGCGACCTCGTCGAAAGGAGCGTTCGGGGTATGAAGCGACACGGCCCCCGCCGGGTCAAGCCGCCCGGCGGCGGACAGACGAAAGGTGTGACGCGCGTGGTCCTCGAGAGCTTCCAGGTGGGAACGGGCGATGTGCCCACGGTGCTGCTGCACGGCTTCCTCGGCACGGGGCGCAACCTGCGCTCGCTCGCGACGGCGTGGAGCGCCGCGGACCCGAGCCGCCGCTTCCTCCTCCCGGACCTCACCGGCCACGGCGCCTCCCCCATTCCCGCACCGGGCGCCGACCTCTTCACCGTCGCCCGCGACGTGGTGGACACCGCCCGCGCCCAGGGCTTCACCGGCGCGCTCGACTGGGTGGGCCACTCGCTCGGCGGACGCGTCTCGCTCGCCGCCAGCCTGCACGTCCCCGAGGCCGTCTCCCGCGTGGCGCTGCTGGACATCGCCCCCGGCCCCGTCCCCTACGACCTCTCCGAGAGCGGCATGGTGCTGGGCATCCTCCTCCAGGCCCCGGCGCGCGCGGAGAACCGCAAGGCGATGCGCGCCACCCTCACCGACAAGGGCCTGTCGGACGGGCTGGCGGACTGGCTGCTCATGAACCTGGTCAGCGACGACCAGGGCGTGCGCTGGCGCTTCGACCGGCAGGCGCTCGCGGACCTGCACTCGCGCGTCAACGGCACCGACCTGTGGGAGGCCGTGGAGCGCCCGGGACGGCCCCCCATGCGTTGCATCCGCGGCGGCCGCTCACGCTACGTGTCGGACGCGGACGTCGCGCGGCTGGAGGCCGCGGGCTGCCCCGTGGCCACGATTCCCGGCGCGGGCCACTTCGTCCACGTGGACGGCGCCCGGCAACTGCTGGAGTGGCTGCTCGCGGCCTGATGCCCACGCGTCAGATGCGCACGCCCATCAGGAAGCCGGGCCACATGCGCGTGCCAGAAGGTCCGCGCCCCGTCTTCCACTGCGGCAGCCAGGTGACGTCGTCGTCCGGGTCCTCCTCCGGCGGGTGGTAGGCGTTGAGCGACAGGCCCCCGAAGAGCGCGAAGCGCCGCTTCAGCTCCCAGCCCACGCTGGCGCGCAGCCGGTAGAGGTTGTTCTTCGTGCCGTCGCCGAAGAGCTGGGGCTGCCAGCTGCCCATGGCGAGGTCGACGTCCAGGTAGTAGCGGTCCGCCATGCCGAAGGGCAGGTGCACGCCCACGCCCAGCATCATGAACGTGCGCCAGGACTCCTTCCACGAGTCGCCGCCGATGCTCGCCGTGACGTGCACCGTCTGACTGCCGTACTTGACGCCCACGAACAGCGGCGTGACGTCGTCCGCGCCGATCTCGAACGCGATGCGGCCCTTGCGCACCAGGCTCAACAGGCCGATGGGCACCGACACGTCGTCCGCGATGTTGATGATGCCCAGCTGCACGCCGCGGACGTTGCCCGCGACGTTGATGAGGCCCACCTGCGCGCCGGACACGCTGCCCGCGAGGTTGAAGATGCCCATCTGCATGCCGGACAGCCGCTCCACCATGTTGACGCCACCGGCGAACTGGAGGCCGTGCATGCTCGCGTCGCTGCGGTTGCCCACGCCGCTGAGCTGCAGCCCCGAGAAGTCCCGCTCCGAGTAGTTGATGATGGCGGCCAGCTGCGCCCCCGTCGCGCCGCCGAAGGCCAGGTTGCCGCCGAGCGCGAGCTGCGCGCCCAGCACCTCGCCGCCCGCCACGTTGGCGATGCCGGCCACCTGTCCGCCCTCCATCGTCCCGTCCACCCAGCCGATGCCACCCGCCGCCCCCAGGCCGCGCAGTTGGAGCGAGCGCACCGCCAACCCGCCCAGCGCCACGTGGTTCAAGCCGCTGCCGCCCCACAACGCCGACGTGGACAGCGGCGGCAATAGCGACAGGTTGAAGGCCACGGTGGGCATGTCGGCCCGCGAGGAGGAGGACTCGCGCGGTGCCAGCGGCGCGTCCGTCACGGGCGCGCCACCGCGAGCGGCCGTGCGCGTGAGCGTCACCGGGACGAAGTCCCCCACGCGCAGCTCCGCCTCGCCGCGCGGAGTCACCGTCAGCTCCGCCTCGAAGCGCTGGGACGGGCGCTCCAGGATGACGCGGTAGCGCCCCGCCTCCAGCCCCAGCGACAGCCGCCGCCCCGCGGGCTTCTGCAGCTCCGCGACGAGCTGGTTGCCCCAGTCGCGCACGAAGAGGCGGCCCTGCACCTCCTCCGCCACCAGCATCCGCGCGGGCGTGCCGCGCAGGTCCGTCATCACCAGGTCGCCGCTGCCCGCGAGCTGGATGTCATAGGCCGCGTGCTGCGGACCACCCTGGGAGCGCTCCGTGCGCGCCAGCGTCTCGTGGAAGGCGAACTGGTAGGCCTCGTGCAGCGTGACGCGGCCGTCCCCCGTGGTGTCCGCCGCGCCGCGCAGGCCGGTGACGAGGAAGTGCGTGAAGAAGGACGCGCCGATGGTGTCCGACTCCTGCGCCACCTCGTCCGCGGAGCTGGAGGCGAGGTAGGCGTGCCCGCGCACCTGCGAGGACACGTCCGTGAGGAACGAGGGTCGCCGCAGGCCACCCTTGTAGCGGGTGAGCGCGCCGGAGCCACACGAGTCGAGGATGGCGATGCGCACGTCCACCGGCACCTGGCCCAAGAGCCGGCGCAGGTCGTCGTAGGAGAGGCGCTCGCCGCGCGGCAGCAGCCCGTCCGCGTCCGAGTGGCCCGAGTAGTACAGCACCAGCTCGCGGCGCAGCCCGGGCGTCACCGCGCCCTCCGCCATCACCTTGAGCCGCTCCAGCGCGGTGAGCAGCGCGTCGCGGTCCGCCTCCAGCAACAGCACGCGGTCCGCGGGCGCGACGCCGCCCAGGTCCTCCAGGACGCGGGACATGGCCAGCGCGTCCGAGCCCGCGTAGCGCAGCCGTTCGCGGCCGGGGCCACCCTCGCTGGAGCCGACGATGAGCGCGAAGCGCCGCAAGGTGGCCTCGGGCTCCTCGGGGCGCCGCGCCGCGCGGGAGTCCGGGCCCACGAGCACCAGACCCACCACGGCCAGCATCCCCAGGACGCGTCCCCATCCGCGCGCTGTGCTCCGTTTCATCATCCGCGTCCCACCCACTCCAGCCGCCGGTCCGGCACCCGGGGCATATCTCGGATGGCCGCCCCCTTGCGAGCCATCCGCCATCCCACCGCCGCTACGGCGTCCAGCGCGCCTTGCGGATGAGCCAGGAGCTGCCTCCCCGCCCGTCGCGCACCACCGCCCAGAAGGTGACCTCCTGTGCCACCGCTCCCTTCTCCGGCGGCTCCCACTCCGTGCGGTGGCGACCGGGCTGGCCGTTGAAGTCCGCGCTGCCCGTCTCCTCCGGCGTGAACTCCCCGAGCGTCGCGTGCCAGGTGATGGTCCACGCCTCCTTGAGCGACACGGCCTCCTTGCGAAGGCCGGGCACCACGTAGGACTCCTCCAGCGCGGAGACGTCGTTGGCCCGCACCACGAAGGTGCCCTTGCCCGTCAACGTGGGCAGCGCGCCGTCGTCCCACGCCGCGCCCTCCACCGTGAGGCCCTGGAGCACCGGCTGCTGGTTGGCCTCCATCCCCGGCACCGCCGGGCAACTGAAGACCATCCGCTTCATCGCGAAGATGGCCTCGCCCCCCGCGCGCACGTTCAGCACCAGCGGCATGCGCAGCCCGCCGTAACCTTGATACGGGTCCGCCTGACGGACCTTGTCGAGCAGCAGCGAGCCGTCGGGGAGCACCGTGGCGCCCGGGCGGATGGGCAGCGCCAGCTCGCCCGCCGTCGTGGTGCCCTCCGCCAGCAGCAGCCGCTGCGACGCGTCCTCGCAAATCGTGTCCTCGGGGTCCGCGCACGCCCACAACGCGTAGTCGAGGGAGCGCCCCTCGCCGGCCGGGTCCACCAGCAACGCGCGGAACGTCACCTGCTCGGTGAAGACCTCCAGCGCCTCCGCGGTGAACTCGCACGTCGGGGCCATCAGCTCCGGGCGCTCCACGGCCATGCCCAGCACGCGCAGGTCGTGCACGTTCGAGGCCTTGTCGTCCGGGTCGACGCAGGCGACGGCGCCCAGCGCGACGAGCAGCAAGCCTCCCAGCTCGAGTCGGATGTCCATGTCAGAAGCTGCCTTTCACGCCCAGCACGGGGAGGATGGGGATGCCCGGAATCTTCACGTCGTTGCGGTAGCGGTAGTCGTTGAAGATGAACTCGACGTTCTCCGCGTTGTAGATGTTCTGCACGTCCATGTAGAGCGCGAGGGTCCAGTTGTCGAAGCGCCAGCCCTTCTCCACGCGGACGTCGAGCTGGTGGAAGCTCGAGGTGCGCGCGGAGCGGAAGGGCCCGTACGTGGGCTGGTAGTTGTTCGTGTCCGAGTCGTAGATGTCGTGCGGATGCGTCAGCGGCGTCGTGGGACGGCCCGTGGTGAGCCGGAAGCGGCCGCCGACCTCCCAGCCGTTGCCCAGGATGTAGTTGGCCACCAGCGTGAGGATGTGCGTCTGGTCCCAGGGGCTCAGGCCGTACGTCTCCTCGTCCGAACCCGGCGGGCCGTCCTGGCCCAGGGGGTTGTCGCCGCGCGGCTTGGCGCCCGCGCGACCATCCTCGGCGTGGCTGAGCGTGTACGAGAGCCAGCCGGACCACTTGTCCGTGGCGGACGCGCGCTCCTTCTTCACCATCAGCTCGACGCCGTACGCCTTGCCGATGCCCATGTTGACGAAGCGGTCCTGGACGAAGCTCCCGTTGCTCGTCGGCCGCAGGTCGCCGGGGGACACCACGTTCTCGAACCGGCGGTTGAAGAAGCCGGTGACGTCCACGTTCCACGTCTCGCCCAGCCGCTGCTCCACGCCGAGGCTCGTCTGGAAGGCGCGCTGGTAGTCCAGCAGCGGGTTGCCGTACGGGGAGAAGATGAACTGGTACGTGTCCGCCGGCTGGCTGTAGAGGCCCAGCGAGCCCTTGATGGCGGTGCGCTCGCTCATCGTGTAGCGGAGCCACAGGCGGGGGTCGAGCAGCCAGTTGCGCGTGCCGTTCACGCGCTGGAAGTTGCCGCGCAAGCCCGGCGTGACGGTGAAGGCGCCGAACTTGAAGTCCGCCTCCGCGAAGAGCGCGCCGTCGAAGCCGTTGATGACGGGCTCCTCGTGGATGAGCTCCGAGACGGGGTCGTTGCCGGGGAACGGCACGTACTCGGTGCCGCCCGGGGCGGGGGCCTGCACGTCGACCTTCACGTGCTCGAAGTACACGTCCAGGCCGGTGCGCAGGGTGAGCAGCGACGACACGTCCAGCGTCATCACCTCGCGCGCGCCCAGCGAGGAGATGACGTCGTGCTCGATGTACTGGCCGAAGGAGATGTCGAAGTAGTCCAGGCCGACGTAGGGCGTGAAGACGGAGGTGAAGTCGCCCTTGCGGTACGTCCAGTCACCCTTCACGCGGTGGAAGCGGGTGCGCGTATCGAGCGAGATGTCCCGGTCCGTCTCCTCACCTCCGGTCACCAGCTTCAGCTTGTCGTCGCTGCCGAAGGCCATGATGTAGCCGGTGTTGCGCGCGGTGCCGGGCTCGGGCGTCGTGCCCCGCTTGGCGCCGAAGTCCACGCGCAACTGGTAGTCCCAGTAGACGGGGACGATGGACAGCGTCTCGCCCTCGTTCTTCGGGAGGACGGCGGGCAGGAGGGTGTCGATGTACGAGCGCCGCGCGGACGCCGCCACGCTGATGCCGTCGGTGACGGGCGCCTCGAGGAAGAAGCCCGCGTCGAGCAGGTCCACCTTGACGGAGCCATGCACCGTGTCCGCCGCGCCCTTGCGCGTCGTCACGTCCACCACGCCGCCCACCGCGCGGCCGTACTGGCTGCCGTAGCCGCCCGGGTAGAAGTCGAGCGAGTCGATGAACTCCGCGTTCACCACCGACGGGCCACCGAGCAGGTGGAAGAGGTTGGGGATGCGCACCCCGTCCATCAACGTGGCCGTCTGGCCCGGGTTGGAGCCGCGCACCAGCAGGTCGCCGGAGATGAACGGCGCGCGCGCCACGCCGGGCAGCGCCTGGAGCACGCGGATGGGGTCGCCGAAGGTGCCCGGCGTCTTCTGCGCCTCCTCGCGCGTCACCGTGCGGCGGACGACCTCCTTCTTGGGCCGCGCGGAGCGCACGACCGTCTCGAAGGGGCTGCCGGCGGGCGCCAGGTAGAAGTTCACCTCCGTCGTCTCGTTGGCCTTCAGCGTCTCCTTCGTCTGGTAGAGCTGGAAGCCGGAGGCGATGACGCGCACGGCGCACTCGCCCGGGGGCACCTCGAGGGTGAAGCG
This sequence comes from Myxococcus dinghuensis, assembly GCF_024198235.1. Classification (GTDB taxonomy): domain Bacteria; phylum Myxococcota; class Myxococcia; order Myxococcales; family Myxococcaceae; genus Myxococcus; species Myxococcus dinghuensis. The sequence continues at coordinate 70,819 of NZ_JAKCFB010000020.1, forward strand.
GCCGTCCGCGTCGGACAGGGCCTCGGCGGCGTCCGCCTCGTCGCCGCAGCGCACGGTGGCGCCCGGCACGCGCGAGCGGCTGCCTCGGGAGATGAGCGTGCCGGTGAGCGTGGCCTTGGGGGCCTCGGCCTCGGCGGCGGCGGTCCCCTCCGCGGGGGGCGGGGCCTCGAGGGTGAAGTGGTAGACGTACTCCACCTGCACCGGCGCGGGCACGCCGTCCACCTCCGCGGGCGAGAAGCGGAACTGGCGCACGGCGGCGATGGCGGCCTCGTCGAAGCCGTGGCCCACCGCTTCCGTGGGCTGCACGTCGGAGACGGCGCCGTCCTCGGCGATGGTGATGATGAGGCGCACGGACGCGGTGAGCCCTTCCTTCAAGGCCTCCGGCGGGTACTGGGCCTCCACGGGCTGCACGAGCTGTGGGGGCCTGGTGATGGTCGGCTGGGCCGCGGCGGGTGGCGCGTCGGCCTGGGGGGCCTGGGCGAGCACCGGGGCCGCCACCAGCAGCGAGGCGGCGGCGAGCGCCGCGCGGGCATTCACGTTCGAGGACATGGAAGGGTCAGACCAAGGGGTGGGAAATCAGGACGTGCTCCCGCCAGCAATGGGGCGGAGTGGGGACGTGGTGGAGGCCCGGCGGACATGACGAGCCGTGGAGTGGTTGGGTGCCCGAACGGGAGCGAAACTTCAATCGAGCAAGAACGTATAGGCGTACTTCATCGTGGTGGACACGGCCTCGCCTCCCTTGATGGCGGGCTTGAAGCGGAAGCGCCTGATGGCGTCGCGCGCCGCCTCGTCGAGGCCATGGCCCGGGCCGGAGAGCACCTTCACGTCGACCACGCGCCCCTCCGGGTCGATGGTGATGGACATCGAAACCGTGCCCTCGATGCCGGCGCGGCGGGCCTCCTCCGGGTACGGAATCTTCACCTCGCTGGCGAGCTGCGGCTCGCTGTCCACCTGGTAGATGGGCGTGTACTTCGGCGCGCTGTAGGCCTTCACCTCCTGCGGCGCCTTGGCGCGGTCCGCGGTGCGGCCGTACAGGGTGTTGCCCACCGGCGCGGCGAAGGAGCCTCCGCTCGTCGTGGAGGACATGGACATGCCCACCACGAGCGGCGCGGGCTTCGCGGCCGGAGGCGGCGTCTCGTTCGGAGGCGGAGGGGCCTCCGTCGGCGGCGGAGGCGGCCGGGGCGCCTCGGCCACCTTCACCGGCGGGGGCCGCACGCGCAGCTTGGGCGGCGGAGGCGGCGCGGGCTTGGGCGCCTCCTTCACCTCGGGAGGCGGGGGCGGCGGGGGCGGCTTCTGCACCTCCACCATCACCAGCTCCACGGGGCGCTGCGGGGCGGGGCGCTCCGGCGGCCGCGTGTGCAGCACCACCAGCGCCATCCCGTGCAGCGCGAAGGAGCCGAACACGAACCCCAGCAGGAGTCCGTTGCCGCTCCGGCGGGGCACCAGCCCCGCGACATTGTCGAGCACCGTCACGCTCATGGCCGTCCCGTCAGCCCCGCGGCGCCGCGGGGGCCGCGTCCTTCTCGATGTTGAGCGCGAACTTCGCGATGCCCTGGCCCTTCACGGTGTCGATGAGCCGCATCACCTGGCCGTACGCGATGGTCTGGTCGGCGCTGATGATGGCGCGGGTGTCCTTGTCCTTGGCCACCGCCTCCGCCACCTTCCTCGACAGGTCCGCCTCGCTGACCTCCGTGCCGTCGAAGTACAGCTTGCCTTCCTTGTCGAGCACCACGTTGACCAGGCCCTGCACCGTCTCGCCGCCGTTGGCCGCGCGGGGCAGGTCCACCTCCACCGTCTCGCGGACGATGAAGTTGGCGGTCACCATGAAGATGATGAGCAGCACCAGCACGATGTCCACCAGCGGCGTGACGTTGATGCCGGTGATTTCCTCGTCGTTGTCCTGCGCGCTCCCGGCCATGACTAGCGGACCTCCGCGCGCAGCGTGCCCACCAGCGCGTGTCCCAGCGCGTTGGCGCGGCTGGTGAGCGTCTTGAGCTGGCGGTTGAAGATGTTGAAGGCCACCACCGCGGGAATCGCCACCGCGAGGCCCACGGCCGTGGCGACGAGCGCCTCGGAGATGCCGGCCATGACCGTCTGCTGGATGGCCGCGCCCTTGGCGCCCATCGAGCCCAGGTCGTGGAAGGCCTTGATGATGCCGAGCACCGTGCCGAACAGGCCGATGAACGGCGCGTTGTTGCCCAGCGTGCCCAGGAACGACAGGAAGCGCTCGTACTGGGGCCGCTCGCGCGCCATGGTGGAGGCAATCACCTGCTCCACGGTGTCGGCGCCTTGCTCGGAGGAGGCCAGGCCCTCGCGGATGATGGCGGCCTCCATGCCGCGCTTGCCCTGGATGGCCACGCGCACCGCCTCCAGCTCGCCGCGCGCCAGCCGCACCGCGAGCAGCTCCGAGTCCGGCAGCCGGTTGCGCATGAAGTACACCGTGCGCTCCAACATGATGCCGATGGAGAGGACGGACAGGCACACCAGGATCCACAAGACCCACTCGGCGGAAGTCAGGGTGACGCCGAGCAGCTTGCTGCTGAGCCACCCCAGGTTCTCGGCGGGAACCTGGGCAAGGACCGCGATGGACGACATGGTGTTGTTCCCCTCTGGAAATGCGTTGGCGGCAAGGGAACACCGCCCCCCGGGAAATGTGTCACCCGGAGGATCTGCTTCGCGCCCGGTCCCTGTGCGGCCATGTGGGCTTCACTCGGGGTAGGGACCGCGAGGGCGTCCTCGACGGGCATGGAGCCGGGGGCGAGAATGAGCGCCATGCAAGGAAAGACGGTGGTTGTCACCGGTGCCTCCATGGGCATCGGCGAGGAGCTGGCGGTGGCGCTCGCGGCGCGGGGCGCGAACCTGGTGCTGGCCGCGCGCGGTGAGGACGCGCTCCAGCGGGTGAAGCAGCGGTGCGAGGCCGCGGGTGGCAAGGCGGTGGCGGTGGCCACCGACGTGGGTGACCCGGAGTCCTGCCGGCGCATGGTGGCGCGCGCGGTGGAGGCGTTCGGCGGCGTCGACGTGCTCGTCAACAACGCGGGCGTGTCCATGGACGCGCGCTTCGAGGACATCACCGACCTGGGCCTCTTCGAGCGGCTGATGCGCATCAACTACCTGGGCTCGGTGTACTGCACGCACCACGCGCTGCCGCACCTCAAGGCCCGGCGCGGGCTGCTGGTGGCCATCTCCTCCCTCACGGGCAAGACGGGCGTGCCCACGCGCACCGGCTACGCGGCGAGCAAGCACGCGATGCACGGCTTCTTCGACTCGCTGCGCGTGGAGCTGATGGGCACCGGCGTCGACGTGACGGTGGTGTGCCCCGGCTTCGTCGCCACCAACGTGCGCGCCAACGCCCTGGGCAGCGACGGCAAGCCGCTCCAGCAGAGCAAGCACGACGAGTCCCAGGGCACCAACATGGACGTGGGCACCTGCGTGGCCATCATCCTGCGCGCCATGGAAGCGCGGGAGCGCGAGGTGGTGATGACCACCAAGGGCAAGGTGGGCCAGGTGCTCAAGCTCTTCGCCCCCCGCCTGCTCGACCGAATCACGCACAAGACGATTCAGGCCCGGCAGCGCTGAGGCCCGTGCCGCGCCCCATGCGGGCAAGCCGCCGAGCCCCCGTGGACCCGCGGATTCGACAGCCGATGACGCAACGTGTCACAATGGGGCGAGGAGGCACTCATGATGGCTTCGGAAGCGTCAGAAGGCCCTGGGTCCGAACCGGAGTCCGCGCGGCTGGAGTCCCCCTCGGCGGACTCCACCGCCGTCCCGGCGCGGGTGAAGTCACCGGGGGGTGGCGTGGACTTCGCGCTCGGGGTGCTCAACGGCGTGCTGGGGGACTCGCTGCACCGGCGGAGGAACACGCTGGCCATCCCCATGGGGTTCCACCTGGAGGGCCAGCAAGTGGTCGTGGAGCGCGAAGCCCTGCGGGCCGCGTATCCCCAGTCCACCGGGCGGCTGGCGGTCTGGGTCCATGGCCTGGCGGTCACCGAGGCCATCTGGGCGTTCCCCACCGAGCCGCTGGTGAACTACGGCGCCCTGCTGAAGCGTGACGCGGGCATCACCCCGCTGTACCTGCGCTACAACACCGGCCTGCACATCTCCGACAACGGCGAGCAGCTGGCCCATCTGCTCGAGCAGCTCGTCACGGAGTTCCCCGTCCCCGTCACCGAGCTGGTGCTCTTCGGCTACAGCATGGGCGGGCTGGTGCTGCGCGGTGCCTGTCACGTGGCGCAGGAGCGCGGCTTCTCGTGGCTGTCGCACGTGCGCCGCTCGTTCTCCATCGGCGTGCCGCACCTGGGGAGCCCGCTGGAGCGGGTGGGCAACGTCATCGCCCAGGTGCTCCGCGTCCTGCCGAGTCCGTATGCGCAGCTCATCGCGGACGTCGCCGACCTGCGCAGCGACGGCATCAAGGACCTGGGCTCCGGCCGGTGGCGCAGGCAGGACTGGGCGGCGCCACGCGACACGGGGGTGCCTCCACCCGCGCCACACCCGCCCGGCATCGTCCACCACCTCATCGTCGGGGCGCTCGGACAGGAGGAGAGCCACGCGCTGTCCGCCTTCCTCGGCGACGGCGTCGTGCCCCTGTCGAGCGCCGCGGGCCGCGCGCGACACGTGGACGCCGAGCCGCTGTTCCCCCAGGAGAACGTCAGCGTCGTCACCGGCATCGACCACGTGTCGCTCGCCCACCACCTGGATGTCTACGCGCGCATCCGCGCCTGCTTCGAGACGGAGGCCGCATGAGTCGCTGGCGAGGCTTGAAGGACCTGGTGCAGGAGGCCGTCCACGAGGGCACCCGCGCCGTGGAGCGCATCCACCTGGACACGTCCGCGTGGCCCTTCGACATCCTGGAGCGCATCCCCGTCATCCAGGCGCCGGTGCGGACCGTGCGCGCCGTGCATGACCTGTCCGTGTCCACCTCGTACAGCCTGGTCCGCTGGGTCAACCGCGCCGTCGGCGGTGTGCTGGACGTGACGCTGGACTTGATGGACGCCCGCCGCGCGTCAGGTGCCGGCCCCCGGTCGCTCCACGCGCGCCATCAACCCGGTCAGCCCGTCGAACGTGGCGTTGCCTACCTGGTGAAGGCCGAACCCCCAGAGGAACGCGGTCATCCCCGCCCCGAATCCACCCCAGGTGGGTGAGAAGACGTTCAGGAGCTGGAGTCCCAGCACCACGGCGATGACCGTGAGCAACGCCAACACGCCCAGCTCCACGACCCACATGAACCTCGGCGCCGGCAGGGGCATCCCGTCCAGCAACGCGTCCGAGTCCTCCGTCGCCGCCGCGGGCGCCTCCTCCGGCAGGGAGGGCAGACTGCCCCCCGTCGGCGCGCTCGCGACGGGTGTCCCGTCCGTCGCGTCACCCGAGGTCGCGGCCGTGGAGAAGGACTCCAGCCCGGCATGGCTCGCGGCCATGCGCGGCGGGCTCGGGTAGGCCTCGAGCAGCGCCCGCGCCGCCGCCACCTTCCGCGCGGCGTCCGTCGGAGACTCCACGGCCGACGCCACCGCCTCGTTCAGCAGCGCGTCGAGGGCCGCCAGCTCCGCGCGCGCCTCCGGCGTGGTCGCCTCCGCGCGCTTCTCCGCCACGGCCTCGCGCAGCGCGGCGACGTCGTCGTTCACCTGCCCCACCTGCGCCGCCTGGAACGCGTCCCGCGCCTCCCGGTACTTCGCCGAGGCCAGGTGCGGCGCCTCCGAGCCCAGGCTCGCCATCGCCTCGTGCAGCTTCGTGTCGACGCCGTCCAGCGCCGCCTTGCGCGCGTCCGACGTCACCTCCGCGCGGAACGCCGCGACCTCCCCGCGCAGCTCGAGGATGAGCCGGCGCACGTAGTGGGCATACGCGCCCCGGTACAGCACGAAGCCCTCGTCCACGCTCGTGTCGGCGCGGGTCCGGGCCTGCTCGAGCCGCTTCTTCACCTCCGTGGTCAGCTCCCGCCACTCGTCGAACGTGAAGCCTCGCGGCGTCCGGGGGGACGCGACGGCCACCGACAGCTCCGCGCACAGGATGTCGAAGTACGCCCGCCGGGCCTGCTCGAACTCCGCGCGCGCCGCCCCCAGCTCTCCCTTCGCGGCCCGGGCACGCACGGCCCGGACCTTCGGCAGGAGTTCGTAGCTGAGCCGGAAGCTCAGGGGGTCCTCGCCCAACTGCTGCGTCAGCGCCGTCACCTGCGTCTCCAGCTCCTGGAGCTTCACCCCCATCGCCGCCGTCGCCAGCGCCGTCACGTTTTGCGCGCGCACCGCCGTCACCAGCTCCGCCAGTCGCGTCGCCGGGGCCTCGCCCGCGCGCAGCACGTCCTCGGCCCCGGACAGCAGGGTGCGCACCGCCTCCGGCCGCAGCTCCTCGGGCAGCGCCTGGAGCTCCCGCGTCGCCGCGCCCCAGGCCGCGTAGAGCCGCAGCTCCGGTTCCACGCGCGCCAGCTCGGCGTCCCCCACGCGGATGCCTCGCACCGGCTTGCGAATCTCGAAGATGAGCGTGTCGACACGCGACACCAGCACCCGCCCCAGCTCCTGCGCCCCCGCCACCTGTCCGTTCGTCAGCACCACCGCGCGCTTGCGCAACGTCCGCGCCCGCGACAACCGCTGGGCCCGAGGCCGCAGGTTGCGCGAATACAGGCGCACGCCATACGAGCACACCGCCCCCAACGCGATGAGCAGCGCGCCCCACTGCCACGGCGTCCGCGCCCAGACGACGAAGCCCTGCTCCACCGCCGCGCCATGCGGGACGACGAGCCGCACCGTGCCCGTGTACTCCCCGGGCCCGTCCAGGCCGCGCAGGGACAACAACAGCGTCCCGCCACCATGCGGCGACACGTCGATGCTCCCGTCCCGCGCGGGCAGCTCCAGGTCCTTCCCATCCGGCCCCGCGCCCTCCAGCGCGAAGCGCGCACCCGTGAGCCGTGGCTGCACGGGCGCCGTGCCCAGGTCGGCCGTCTTCCGCTGGAGCGGCAGCAACTGGGGCACCGCCACCTTGCCCCCCACGCCCGCCGTCTCCTTGAACGCCAGCCGCACCGTGGCGTCCGCCGCGTCCCAGGAATCCCCCTGCGTCGCCAGCGCCGGCGCCGGCGCGACGAACTGCACCACCGGCACCGTCAACACCCGCGTCAGCGTGAGGGCCGTCGTCTCGCGTCCGTCCGCGTGCACCAGCACCACCTGCCCCGAGTAGTCCCCCGGGGCGGGCAGCTTCGCGGACAGCTCCAGGTGCAGCGACGCCCGCCGCGACACCGGCGCCGTGACACCGCCGTCCGCCGCCTCCACCACCTTCGCCGTCAGCGGCACCTGCGCGCCGTCACTGCCCTGCAACGGGTCCACGAGCACCGTCACGCCGCCCGCGAGCGCCTCCTCCACGCCCGCGTCCGGCGGTGGCGGAGGCGTCACCAGGTCCACGCGCAGCACGCCGTGGAACTCCTCCGCCGTCGTGCGCAGCTTCACCTCGTTGTTCGCCGTGGCCCCCGCCACGCGCAACCTCGACTCCGCACGCGCCGGGTTCCACGGCGCGACGGCGAGCAGCGCCAGCAACAGCCCGGGCACGAGGCCCCGGGCACGGGAGTCGGACGAGGAGGACATCCAGTGACGATAGCAGCCGGACTCCCCGCCTCCAGTTCGCGCCCGTCACTCCCAGCCGAGCACCTCCCGCACCTCCGGGGACAGACTCTCCCGGATGGTGTCCGTGGGGATGCCCTCGTTGTGCCCCATCTTGGACGGCATGCGCGGACCGCCGCTGTGGTGCAGCGCCACCAGCCGCAGGTCCTGGGTGAAGCACGGCGCGCCGGACGAGCCCGGGCTCGTCGACGTCCCATACGTCACCCGCGTGCGCGACGCGTTGACGCCCAGGAACTCGTCCACCGCCACGCTCATCGGCTGGCCCTCGGGGTGCTGGACGATGAGCGCCGGGGAGCCCGGGACGAAGGGCACCGGCTCGTCCGGCAGCTCCAGCCAGCCCCGGCGTTCGCCGTCCACCTTCTCCTCGCCCGGGGCGCCCTCCACCTGGAGGAAGGCATAGTCGAGCTCGTCCGGCGTGGCCTCGCGCGGGCGCGGGTGCATCAGGTCCGCGGGGCTGTACGTGCTGCGCGCGATGCAGCGCTTCACCACGTACTCCTTGCCCGGCTGGAGCAGCGTCCGGTCCGGCAACACCTTGTGGTCGAAGCGCACGCGCAGCGACTCCAGCAGCCGGTTCTCGATGACGTGGTAGTTGGTGACCACCACGTCGCGCGACACCAGGAAGCCCGTGCCCAGCGACGCGCCCACCACCGGCTCCACCCGGCAGACGCGCCGCTCGATGGCCGCCAGCCGTCGCCGCCAACCCGCCGCGCCGCCGTCGCGCCACGCCGAGCCGACGATGCGCTCCAGGCTGCGCCACGGGATGCTGCGCTGCACGGACGCCAGGTAGCCTTGGAGGAAGCGGTGCAGCCTCGGGTGGCGCGGCTGCACGTTGTGCACCCCCGTCACCAGCTCCCGCGTCCAGCCCTCCGACTCCGCCCGGTGGATGAGCTTGGAGGCCCGCTCCTTCGGGCCCCCCGTCGGCACGAGCGCTTCCAGGTCCCGATGACAGCCGGACGCCAGCACCCGGCGCAGCTCCTCCACCGAGGGGAAGGCGCCCAACAGGGCCAGCAACAGCTCGTCTCGTTCCGCGCCGTCGAGCTCCATGCCGTCGAGCTCCATGGTGTCACCCGAGGAGGACCACTGACACTGACGAAGCCAGCCCCGGCCGCAGGACGCCCGCCGGGTTGCCCGCATTACCGTCGAGGAGCCGCCACCGACGCCATGACCATGCCCTGACGTGCAGGGTCCAGACGCCATTGAGCGGACACTCGGAGCAACCCCTCGCGTTTCCCAAGACACCCTCCTCGTGCCGAAGTCCCAGGGGACCCCGCCACTCAGCGCACCGCCCAGGTAGCGGGAGGTACGTAGGAGAGCATGCTCGGCTGGCCAATGCCCCGGAGGGTCGTGGCTCCTGTCTGGAACGCACCGGACAGCGTGGGGATGACGCGGAAGTTCGCCTGGAAGGCGTTCACCTCGTTCCGGGGTGGCACCTGCACCGTCAGCACGCCGTCCTGCGAGTCCCACGAAGACGCCGTGCCCGAGGACACCAGCGCGTCGAGGCTCACCGCGTCCACCTGCACGCCCGCGGGCAGCTCGTAGCGCAGCTCCAACGGCGTCTTCCAGGGCGCGACGGCGCGCACCCCCACCTCCACCGGCTGCCCCACCCGGGCCTCCGCGGGCACCTTCACCGCGAGCTCGAGCCCGTCGCGCGACTCCTGCTTCCAGGGGACGTACGCCGCCAGGGACAACCGGAAGCCCAGGCCGGGCACGGCGGGGTCCGCGGACACCGACCACGCGTGACGGCCCGCGGAGCCCGGCACCGCCGCCTCCAGCGACAGCACCTCGCGCAGGGCCTTCGCGTCATAGGTGCCCTCGGTGACGACCTGGCCGTCGCGCCGCAGCGACACGCGGACCTGGGCCGGCAGCGGATCCTTGAAGAGGACCCGCATCGCCCGCAGCGCCACGCGGTTGGCGTAACCGTCCCCCCAGCCCGTCACCGGGTCGTATCCGGCGAGCAGCGTGGTGCCCAGGTCGGCCATCGGCGCCTGGGGGTCGCCTTCCAGGGCCAGCACCGCCAGCGCCGTCGCCTCCAGCTCCGACGGCCTGCGCCCGTTCGCCCCCTGCACGCCCGCCGCCACGGGCAGGGCCACCGCGCCGCCCTCCCGCTTCTGGAGCGCCTCCCGCACCTGGACGCGCAAGGCGTCGCGCAGCGAGCCGGTCACCACGCCGCTCTCCAGCAGCGCCGCCGCCGTGTAGCCATCCGTCACGTGCGCGCGGTTGCGCTCCACCGCGCCCAAGGCCCGCGCGGAGAAGAGGGCCACGCGGCGCTTGCCGTCGGGCAGGTCCGACACCGCCAGCACCGCGCGCGCGCAGTCCGCCGTGGCCACCAGCACCCGCTGCAGGGACCAGCCGTCGCCCCCCGTGCACGTGCCATCCGGCCGCTGCGCGTTCGCCACCTGGAGCGAGAGCCGCTCCCCCAGGCGCGCCAGCACCGGATGGGACGGGTGCGCCAGCGCGCCCTCCGCCAGCAGCGCCGCCGTGGCGGTGTCCGGCGCACGCCCCAGCCGCAGCGCGCGCTGGGTGGCCTGAGACAACGCCACGCGCAGCTTCTCCGCGTCCACCAGCGCCGGGCCCTCCGGACGCGCGGGACGCGTGCCCGACGGGGCCAGGAGGGCGGACTTCAGCTCCTCGGCGGCCTGGGCCTCGCCCAGCGAGGCCAGCAGCTCCGGCGCGCGGCCGATGAGCGACAGCGCGTAGCTCACGTCCTCCAGGTCCGTCCGCGCGCCCGCGGAGACCAGCTCCGAGCGCAGCACGCCCAGGCCCCCGGGGTACACCTGGAGCCGCGCGCGCTCACTGCCGGGCACCGCCTCCGCGGGGCCCTGGAGCTCCAGCTCGCGCACGTCCGCGAGCGTCCCGCTCACCTGGCTCACCACCGGCCTGCCGGTGGGCCACACGTCCAGGGGGCGCGCCACCGCGTCCGCGTCTCCCAGCGCGGCGCGCACCACCACCGGCCCCGGGACCCGCGCACGCGCCGTCACGTACTCCACCACGCTGCCTCGCGCCGGCACGCGCACCGTGCGCGTCCCGCCCTCCAGCAAGAGGCCCGTGGCCTCCACCTTCAGCGGCGCCTCCACGGGCGCGTCCGTCGTGTTCACCACCTGCACCGGCAGGCGCACGGTGTCCCCCGCGCGGAGGAAGGGCGGCAGCACCGGGTCCACGTACGTGGGCAACGTGCCCGCGAAGCGCGCGACCGCCCCCGCCTGCGCGCCGGAGCGCGAGTGGGCCAGCGCCAGCACGCGCCAGGACGTCAGCCGGTCCGGCACGCGCACCGGCACCGCCGCGCTGCCCGACGCGTCCGTCACCACCAGGGGCTCGAAGAGGAAGGTCTCCGGGAACCAGGCCCGGCTCGGCGCCGCCTCCGGCGCCGGCTCCTTCGGCACCTCGCCCTGCCCCCACATGTTCCGGAGGGCGCTCTTCAGGTCGCCGCCCAGACCCGCCGAGCCGAAGACGGTGCTCCCGCCGCCCTTGGCGCCACCGGGCCCGCCACCGCCCACCATGACGGGCGCCGCGGCGGGCGGCGGTTGGACGGCCTTCGCCGACACCTCGTCCGACGCCTCCTCCCGCTCCGCCTGCGCCAGTCGCGCCATCGCGCCCGCGGAGCCTCCGGAGGACGCGGGCGAGCTCTGGACGAACAGCACCAGGCTCAGCGGCAGCAGGGCCCCGGCGACGAAACACACCACCCCCACGACGACCGTGCGCTTCATGGCGCCTCCCGAGCGACCCACGCGTTCCAGTTCTCCACGTCCTCCGGCAGCCGCGTGCCGTTGAAGACCACCGCGCGGGGGTCCGTCAGCGACAGCAGGTCCTGTGGCAGCCGCGACAGCCGCAGCTTCCGTCCGAAGGCGTCCGTCACCTTCTGCCCCCGCCCCGCGCAGGCCTCGAGCGCCTGCTCCCACAGCTTCGCCATGCCCTCCGGCGTCAGCGTCTCGCCCTCCGGGGCCTTCTCCTCCCACTCGCGCACCTTCCCGTGCAGCTCGCCGAGCACCGCGTAGAAGGGCTCGGTCAGCTCCGCGTCCGGGGAGAACTCCGTGGTGGCGCTCGCCGACGTCCAGGGCTCCCCGGCCTCGTGCAGGGGCACCTCGCTCACCCGCAGCAGCGCCGCGGCCGCCGCGTTGGCGCCCCGGATGCGTCCCATGGCCAGCGCCTGTCCGTCATGCACGCCGAACGCGGGGCGGCTCACCGTGGGCGCCGGGCGCACGCCGCCCAGGGCATCCGGGCCGAGCAGCGGCGCCAGTTGCTGGAGCGTCTCGTCCACGCCGAACAGGCCCACCGCCGCCGCGCCGGGCTTGCCGTCCACCTCCGTGCGCACCAGGAGCCGCGCCAGCGCGCCGGGCGCGTACGCGGGCTGCTCCGGCGACACCTCCACGGCGAGCCGGGCCCGCGGCGGCACGAAGACGCGGGCCACCGCGCCCTCCCAGCGCGCCTCCGCCCAGCCCTCGAAGTCCGCCGGCAGCTTGAAGCGCGCCGACGTGACGCCCTTGGCCAGCTTCTCCTTCAGCGCGCGGGGGCCGGCCTGGAGCACCAGCTCCCTGGGCAGCGCCCCCGAGAAGCCCGGGCCACGCATCAGGTCGATGCGCACCTCCTCGCCCGCGTTCGCCAGCACCGGCGTCGCGCGCAGCCGGGCGGGCGGCAGCGTCGCCGGGCGCAGCGTCAGCTTCGTATCGCCCACGTCCTTCCCGTCCACCCTCGCGGACACCCGCAGCTCGTAGCCCAGGAAGGTGGTGGCCGAGGGCGCGTCGAGCGAGCGGACGCTCCGGGCGGGATGCGCCGAGAAGCGCACCAGCCCCATCGCCTCGCCCTCGGCGGCCCCGGCCGCCCTCGGCGCCTCCGCGGCGCGCAGCCGGGAGAAGCGCTCCTGGAGGCAGGGCAGCGCCGCGACGAGCGCCGCGTCACCCGACTTCGGCGTGGGGACCCACGACGTCGACAGCTCGCCCCGCGCGCTCCGCCGCCACACGAGCGTCGCGGGGAACACCCCGGTCCGCTCCAGCCTCGACGGCAGGCAGGCGCGCGCGTCCAGCGCCGCGTCGCGCAGGACCGCCGACACGTGGCGCTCCTCGCCGAAGGCCTGCGTGGTGTCGAGCGACAACCCCGGCACCTCCATCGAGTTCAGGCTCAACCCCATCCGCAGCACCCGCTCCCCCGCCGACGGGAACGTCCGGGCGCGCAGGACGCCGGCGACACACGCGCCGAGCGGCTCCTCGCGCGTCACCACGTCCACCACCGCGCCCCCCGCGCCCGCGCGCAGGGCCACCTCCACGTCCTGGGTGCTCACGTTCTCGCTGACGAAGCGCGCGCACGTCACGAGCGACGGCAGCCAGCCCTCCAGCGCGACCAGGTCCTGGGCGGACACCTCCGCGCCCTGCCCGAGCAGGTCCCTCGCCCAGGACAGGCGCACCGGCGCCGGCGGCTTCACGGGCCGCACCGGCATGGGCGGCACCACCACGTTGACCGGCGGGCCGGGGTCCAGTTGGAAGGAGGCCACGCCGTCCTCGTCCGCCACCGCGCGCACGCCCTCGTCGCGCGGGTCCCACTCGCGCTTCACCCGGACCTCCGCGCCCGGCAGCACGCGGCCGTCCGGCGTCTGCGCGCGCAGGTACACGCGGTTGTTGAAGCCCTCCACCAGCCCGTCCTCCAGCTCCGTCACCGCGGACACCGCGAGCGCGTCCTCCGCGAGCAGCAGCCGCACCGCGCCCGTCACCCGGTCCCCCGCCGCGTCCCGCGCGGACACCACCGCGGAGAGCACGTTGGTGCCGCGCAGGTCCTGGGGCACCTGGGGCAGCTTCACCTTGAAGCGCCCCGCCGCGTCCGTGCGCGCGCGCTGGGGCAGGGCCCCCGCGGTCCACTCGGGGGGCGGCGGCCATGCGCCGCCCGTGCCCCACTCGAACCCCACCTCCGCGTCCGCCACCGGAGCGCCCGAGGCGTACACCACCCGCCCCTCCACCTCCGGCGAGTCCCCCGCGCGCCAGTAGGGCTTCACGCCCACCGCCTCCACGCTGAAGCGCGGCAGGGTGAAGGGCTCCACCTGGAACGAGGCGCTCGCCTGCGCGGCGCCGCTCACCCAGGACACCGTCCAGGTCCCCGTGGGCGAGCCCCGGTCCAGCGGCAGCGCGCCGGCCACGACGCCCCACGGCCCCGCCGGGGCCCGCTCCTCCAGCACCACCTCGCCCGACGGGTCCTTCACGAACCACGTCCCGGGGCGACCGTCGAGCGGCGACAGGTCCTTCGCCGCCAGCACCACCGCCCGGAAGCGCACCTCGTTGCCGGGCTCGTAGAGCGGCCGGTCCGTCAGCACGTGCACCGCCGCCCGCGCGTAGAGCGGCAGCACCGCGTCCACCGCGTCCTCGCCCAGCGACGTGTCCACCCGGGCGCGCAGGCGGTAGTCCCCGTCCGGCACCGCCGGCAGCCTCACGCGGGTCCGGAGCGCCCCGTCGTCGTCGCGCTTCCAGGAGGACGCCTCGTCGGGGGGCAGCGGCGTCTCCTTCCCTTCCGCGTCCACCAGGGACAGCGCCGCCGAGCCGCGCACCACCTCCCCCGTCATCACCACGTCCACGCCCCGCGCGGGCGCATGGGCCGTCACCCTGACGACGACGTCACCGGCGACCCCCCGCGCCAACGCCGGCGCCTCCACCGCCACCTGCTGCCGGAACTGGCCATCCGGGCACTGGGTGATGCGCACCCCGCGCAGCACCCGGGCCGACAAGCAGAAGTCCCAGGACGCGAGGACCCAGATGCCCACCAAGGGCAGCGCCAGCAGCGCGGCCACCTTCAGGCGCCGGCGAAAACCGTCTTTCATGCATTCTCCCCTGGAGAGGACTCTACGCCGGGAATGCGCCGCGCTCCCAGCCGGGGCCTTTCGACTCCGAGGGGCCGTGCGCGCTAGCGTGCGCCGCCGCATGGCCCCGCCGATCCCCAAGCCCCGCATCCCTCCAGACGCGCTGCCCGCCCGCCTGGAGACGCTCCTCGAGTCACTCACCGACAGGCACGTGGCGGACCGCCTCGTCCGCGTGCACCGCGCGGCGGCGGTGGCCATCGACCGGTTGGGGCACCTGAGCATCGCGAAGTACGAGCCCACCACGGTGGAGCCGGACGGCGGCGCGGACCTGGCGCTGTGGGAGACGATGGCGCCCGCCATCGGCGACACGCTGGTGGGCGTCAACCAGCTCGTCACCGCCATCCACAAGGAGTTCCCGCCCCCCGCCAAGCCCGCGGGGAACGGCGGCGAGGGCTGGGCGCCGCCCCCGGCCAGCTCCGACGAGCGGCTGGCGCAGGAGGTGGAGGCCGTGCTGCACGCCAGCGCGGAGCGGCTGTCGCGGCGCGTGTCGGAGCTGGGCCAGCAGATGCGACGCCCGGAGGTGGTGAGCGACCGCTGGACGCTGATGGCGGAGCTGCAGACGTTCCGCGCCGACTTCCGCGTGCGCATCGGCGACCTCGTGTACCTCACCGCGGCGGCCTTCGAGGACGTGCGCCGCGAGGACGTGGTGCCCGGCTACGTCCACCAGGTGGGCGCGCGCGCGGCCCTGCGCGCGGCGGCGGCGGACCTGCGCCGCTCCCTCCAGGGGAGGTTGGAGCGCGCGGCGAAGGCGGAGGCCACGTCGCGCCCCGCGCTCGCGCGGCAGGTGGCGGAGAGCGTGGCCGCGTTCGTCTCGCTCCCCGCCTCCGTCGCCCTGCGCACGCCCCAGAAGCACGCGGTGCTGAGCCTGCGCGCCCGCGCACAGGAGGAGGGCACCCGCGCCGAGCTGCCCCTGGACGCGCTCCCCGGGCTCGTCGAGCCGTTCCTCGCCTTCCTCGACGAGACGACGGAGGAGGTGACGCGCGCCTGGCTCACCGTGCACGACCGCAAGGTGTGGGCCTCGTGCGGCGCCAAGCTGGAGCAGGCGGAGATGCACCTGACGCTCGACTCGCCGGGCGCCGCGCGGGTGCTCGCGGACGCGGTGGACACGGCGGCGGCGCTCTACGGACGCTCGGTCCCCTTCGACGGCTTCCTGCGCAAGGCGCGGCAGGAGGCCGCCGAGGGCCTGGACGCGTCCGGCGCGCGAGGCCTGCTGGAGCGCTTCCGCGAGAAGCTCGCGGCGCTGCCCTTCAGCTAGTCCCCGCGCGCGGGGAAGGCCCTACTTGTTGGCGGCCGTGGACTCCGGCAGCGCCGGGACCTCGGGCTTCGCCGGCAGCACGCGCAGCTCGTTGAAGCGCTCCACCAGCGTGTTGGGCGTCATCTCCTCCTGCCACTGCTTCGGGTTGGTGTTCCACCCGAAGTCCGCCGGCACCTTGCCGCCCCCCTGGCTGCCGTAGCCGATCATGTCCGGGAACTGCGTGGACCAGCGACCCGAGGGGTCCGGCTCCTTCGTGATGTGCTGCCGGTTGGGCCGATGGAGGAAGGGCTTCGTCGCGTCACTCATGGCCCGAAGACTCCCCGAAACCCGCCCGCAAGGGTAGAGGGAAGCCACGGCGGCCCCGCCTGGAGGCTCGGAGGGCCCTCCCTGCCCCGGGGCTCAGGCCGCCCGGCGCGCCTTCCCCCGGCGCGGCGCGCGCACGGGTGGAAGCACCCGGGGGCCCATCTCGAACACCGCCGCGAAGAAGCGCGCCTGCGCCTCGCTCCGGTAGCGGTAGCAGCGCACCTCCCCCTCCCCGGTGAGCACCTCCACGCCCCAACCCCCGCGCGTCTCCCGCACCTCCACCCGCTGCACGCCACCCATGCCAGTCCCCTTCCCCACGCCACGTCCGGGCCGTGGGAAATCAATCCACGTGCCAACCCGTCCACGCCTCCGCCCGGGTTGCGGTGTCCGCCGCGCGTCAATCGACGACGAGGGCGGTAAGGATTGCAGGGATGGCCCGGTCGCTCGCCTGCTCGGCTCCAGGTGAGCATGGGTGCGCCAGCGCAGGGCCCGTCTCGCACCGCGAGGTCGCCTTGTGCCGCGCTCCGGCTGCGTTAACTCAAGGGCATGACCGAATTCGAGAGCAACATCGGCGAGCGGTTCGCCGAGTTCGTCCTGCCTGACGGTTGTGTGCTCTGCGGCGGAGCCGTGACGGTGCGGGCGAGTCCCGCTGGCGCGCACAGCTACTGCCCGAAGTGCCACTGGCTGTCCAAGCCGCGCATGCGCGTGAAGGAGACCGGCGTGGAGCTGTCCTTCGGCATGTCCGCGTCCGCGTAGCCCCCCGAAGAGCGGAGCGAAGACGCCTTCACCTGCCTGGAGCCGGCGCGCCCGGTCCCTCCAGCGTGCGACCGGGGCCGGGCGTCGCGCGGGGCGGCGTGGGCGCGATGCCCTTCTCGGAGAGCACCAGCGCCACCAGCACCGCCTGCTCGGCGTCATCCAGGTCCTGCACCTGCTCCGGCAACGACAGCGTGACGTCGAGGGGCTCTCCGCCATTGGACTCCTGGCAGGTGCGCCAGCCGGTGTACTGACCGCCCGCCACCGTCATCGAATAGTCGCAGCCCCCCACCGAGCCGGTGATGCCCAGCGGCGACAGCACGAGCGCCGTCCCCCAGCTGGCCAGCTCCCCGTCGACCTGGAGCCCCTGCTCCGAGGCCATGCGCGACAGCTCCAGGTGCACGTCCTCCACGCCCACGCGTCCGGTGACGAGCCCCCGGCGCCAGCGCAGGTCCAGGTTCCCGCCGCGCACGGTGCCGGTGAGGCGGGCGCCGTCGCGCCGCAGCGCGAAGCCATCCCCCCGCACGGTGTCCGCGTCGACCGACACGGCGAGCGCCGCGTCGCCGACCCGCAGCGCGATGGGACCTCCCCGCGCGGTGGCGGCCAGTTGGGCGCTCGCGGGCGCGGCGAGCCCGAACACGAGCAGGCCTGCCCCCAGCTTCATGAAGACGCGCGATGGTGCGGACATGGGTGCCCCCGCTTCGACTCTCTCCGTCGGGGGAAAGGTAGGGCCGTGAACACGGCGCGGTCAGGTCGGGGAGGGGCGGGGGCCCGCCCGTCAGTGTGGTCCGTGCGAGTCCGGCACGCCGCCCGAGCTGAGTGACGGGTCGGGGCTGCCGCGCTCGCGGGCGTCCCACGTCTGGCCGTCCTGGTAGCCCCACTCGTCCACGTCGACGCGGTAGCTGACCGGGGAGATGAGCCGGCCGCGGCAGACGCGCTGGCTCCAGTTGCCCTGCTCCACGGAGTTCTCTGCGCGCGACAGGAGCTCCGTCATCAACCAGTCCGGGACGATGGCGCGGTCGGACGGATAGGCGAAGCGGAAGAACAGCAGGTGCGACAGGAGCACCTCCCAGTACCGGTCGAAGCGGTGCAACAGCCGCTGCCAGTCGAAGGTGGGCCCCATCTTCAGGAGCAGGTGCGTCAGCTCGTGGCCGTCGAAGCGCTCGCGCTCGAGGACGAAGGCCTTGCTCCAGAAGATCTCCTCCGCGGGCGGCACGCGGCACTCGCAGCCCAGCACCCGCGCGGGGACGGCGTGCGCGAACCAGGCCTCGTCGATGGCGGTGATGCCGTTGCCCGAACCGAAGATGAGGTCGACGAGGAAGTCCTCCCAGAAGGCCTTGTGCAGCCAGCCGTGGACGTCGTGCTCGGTGCGCCACTCGTTGCGCGACAAGAGCGAGATGGCGCGGTCCGCGTCCTCCTTGTGGAGGAAGAGGTCGAGGTCCTTGGTGTCGCGGTAGATGCCCGTGTAGTGGGCGAAGGCATAGGCCCCACCCACGAGGAACGGGATGCCCGCGTCGGACAGCAGTTGGATGGCATAGGTGCGCGCGCCCAGCTCCGCCACGGAGCGCCGGACCTCCATTCGCCTCGGGTCTCCTCCGGGCGCGCCGGAGGCCTTCGGTGGTTGCTCGGCCATGAGGGGAAGATAGGGAGCGCGGCCTGCATGACAGCGTGCCGTCCGCGCACCCGCCTGGCGAGCAGCCGGGCGACCCTCGTGCCCCCTCCCCGTCCTCAGCGCACCAGCCAGAGCATCGCGGGCGCGGTGAGGAACGACAGGGGGATGCCCACGCCCACCATGAGGACGGACAGGTCCGGGTCCAGGCGGTGCTCGGCGGCGAGGATGGCGGCGCTCACCATGGGCGCCATGGCCGCCTGGAGCAGCGTGGCCTGCACCACGACGGGAGGCACGCCCGGCAGCGCCCACAGCCCCAACGCCACCACGCCCGGCACCAGCAACAGCTTGTAGGACAGCCCCAGCGCCAACCCCGGCAGGCGCGCCTTCACGCCCGACAGCCGCAACTGCAGCCCCACGGAGAACAGCGCCAGCGGCGTCAGGAGCGCGCCCAGCCGCTCCAGCACCGCGTCCACCCACACCGGATAGCCCACCGGCCGCAGGAGCAGCGACAGCACCAGCGCGACGAACGGGGGGAACGTGGCCACCTTGCGGGCCAGCACGCTCACGGGCAGCTCCGCCTCCGCGCCCGCCTTCGCCGCCGCCAGCGTCGCCAGGGTGGAGAGCACGAGGAACGAGCCGAGCTGATCCGCCACCACCGCCACCGCCAGGCCCTCCTGCCCCAGCAGCGCCTCCGCCATGGGCAGCCCCACGAAGGCCGTGTTGCCCAGCCCGCCCGTCAGCACCAGCGCCGCCACCGACGCCTTGGACAGCCCCAGCTTCGGGCCCAGCCACCGGAAGAACGGGCCGGCCGCCAGGTAGTACAGCCACGGCACCGCGGCGGCCACCAGCAGCGACGGCACGAACTCCAGGCGGTGCATGACCCGCAACACCAGCGCCGGCAGCGCCACGTACAGCACGAACGTGTTGAAGGGCCCGGCCGACCCCTCGGGGAACTTCCCGCTGCGCCGGGCCAGCACGCCCAGCACCAGACACGTCCCCAGCAACCCGATGACCTGACTCATGACGCCCGCGACTCCCTCGCCGGGCTTGCGCGTGTCCACCCGTCCCTCGCCCACCCCGCCGCCGGCCCGGTGCGCCCACGCGACGCCCGCGACGCCCCTTCTGCCGCAGGTCCACCTGGACCACCAGCCAGATGTCGCACGGCGCCCCGGATATCTCCCCGCATCGCGCCCCGTGGGTGCTCCTCCCGCGGATGCTTTCCGGGTGAAGCCTCCCCGCGTGGCCGCAACTCCTCTCTGATATGTCAGTCTTTTCCGGGCCAGACATGTCGACCTCCGACGCCGAAGACACCCTGGATGCGCGCTCCTCCCGTCCCTCACCGGCGCAGGAAGAGCCCTCCGCCCACCTGCTGGTCATCGAAGGCAGCACCTCGTCCCTCTGCCCGTTGCCTCGCGAGGGCGAGGTCCTGATTGGCCGCGCCTCCACCGCGGACGTGCGCGTCCAGGACGCCTCGGTGAGCCGCCACCATGCGCGGGTGAGGATGTCCGCGGGGGCCGCGCGCATCTCCGACCTGGACAGCCACAACGGCGTCCGCGTCGGCGGCGTGAAGGTGGACGGCGCGCATGCGCTGCGCGACGGCGACGTGGTGACGCTCGGCGACGTCGTCCTGGTCTTCCACGGCTCGACGCCTCCCGAACGGCCGCTGCTGGACGGCGATGCCCTGCGCCGCAGGCTCAGCGAGGAGCTGGAGCGGGTGGTCGACTACGAGCGCAGCGTGGGGGTGGTCATCCTGGAGCTGGGCGCCACCCCCGTCACGGTGGAGGCCGTGCGAGAGGCCGCGAGCGGCGCGCTGCGAGGCATGGACGTGCTCGCGCGCGAGGCCCCCCACCTCTTCGTGGCCCTGCTGCCGGAGCTCTTCCGCAGCGAGCTGGAGGACGCCGCGCGGCGCCTCGTGGACGCGCTTCGCCCCCTGGCGCCGGACACCCGCGCGGGCATGGCGCTGGCGCCCCAGGATGGCCTGGACGCGGAGGCGCTCCTGTCCGCCGCCCGGACCGCCGCGCTCTGCGCGCCAGCGGGGGGGCTGCGGACGAGCGGCCCCCTCCAGTACCGCCTGGAGCTGGGCGAGCGCGCCGTGCTGGTGGCGGACGCCGCCATGGTGCGGACCTTCGAGCTGCTCCGGAAGCTGGCGGCCAGCACCGCCACCGTCCTGCTCCACGGCGAGACGGGCTCCGGGAAGGAGAACGCCGCGTGGGCGCTGCACCACTGGTCGCCCCGGGCGGACAAGCGCTTCATCGCCCTCAACTGCGCGACGCTCCAGGAGTCCCTGGCGGAGAGCACGCTGTTCGGCCATGAGCGGGGTGCGTTCTCGGGGGCCGTCACCGCTCACGCGGGCCTGTTCGAACAGGCCCACGGCGGCACCCTCTTCCTCGACGAGGTGGCGGAGCTGTCGCCGTCGGTGCAGGCCAAGCTGCTGCGCGCCGTGAGCGAGCGGAGCATCATCCGCCTGGGGGACTCGCGCGAGCGCCCCGTGGACGTGCGCATCGTCGCGGCCACGCACCGCGTCCTGCTCGACGAGGTGAAGGCCCACCGCTTCCGCGAGGACCTCTACTACCGGCTGTCCACCGCCACCGCCCAGTTGCCGCCGCTGCGCAACCGCCCCCGGGAGCTGCCGCTCCTGGCGCGCACGTTCCTCGACGAGGCGCGCGCGCGCCTGGGACGGCCTCCCGTGGAGCTCTCCGCCGCGGCCATGGCGCTGCTGCGCGCGCACCGGTGGCCGGGCAACGTGCGCGAGCTGAAGAACGCCATGGAGTTCTGCGCGGCCGTCGTGGAGGGCCCGCTCGTGGAGCCCTCGTGCCTGCCGGACGCCCTCCGCGGCCCGCGCGACGCGCCGGAGGAGGAGGCCCCGCCGTCCCTCCCCGGCCCCACGCCAACGCGGGAGGAGCCCGGCGCGCCGCCCCGCCGACGGTTCTCCCGGCTGGACGAGGAGCTGGCCGCGCTGGAGCGCCAGCGCATGCTGGAGGCCCTGGACGAGACGGGCGGCGTGCAGGCGCGGGCGGCGCGGCTCATCGGCATGCCGCTGCGCACGTTCGCGGAGAAGTACAAGAAGCACGGGCTCGCGACCCGCCGCAAGGCGGAGCCCGAGGGATGAACGCCCCGGCCTCCGCGGCGTGGCAGCCCCCCACCGACTTCGAGGAGTACCACCTCCTGGAGCCCCTGGGCCGCGGCGCCATGGGCGAGGTCTACCTGGCGAGGGACCTGCGCCTGGAGCGCCTGGTGGCGGTGAAGTTCCTCACCGGCGTGGCCCCGCACGAGCACCAGCGCGAACGGTTCTGGAACGAGGCCCGCGCCATCGCCCGCGTGCAGCACCCCAACGTGGTGGGCATCCACCGCGTGGGCGAGGTGCTGCGCCGCCCATACCTGATTTCGGAGTTCGTGCGAGGGCGGAGTCTCGACAAGCTGGCCCTGCCCCTCCCCTGGACGCGCGCGCTCACGCTGGGCATCGGGCTGGCGCGGGGCCTGGCCGCCGCGCACCGCGGCCACGTCGTCCACCGCGACCTCAAGCCCGCCAACGTCATGTTGACGGAGGACGACGACGTCAAGCTGCTCGACTTCGGCGTGGCCCGGCTCGTCGACGCGGCGAGTGTCCCCGCCGAGAGCGCACGTCCCCCCATCACCCTCGTCCCGCTCGACACAGCCGATGGAGACCTGGCGGGGACCGTGACGGTGCCTCCGACCGCTCCGGCCCCCGCGCCCGCCGACGCGCCACCGCCCGAGCCTCCGGCCGGCACCGGGTGGGTGGGCACGCCCGGCTACATGGCCCCCGAGGTGTGGCGAGGCCAGGGCGCCACGCCACGCAGCGACGTCTACGCCTTCGGCGTGCTGCTGCACGAGCTGTGCGCCGGCGCGAGGCCCTACCACGCGGCCACCGTGCCGGAGCTGCGCGAGGCCGTCCTCCGCGGTGGCCACCCGCCCCTCGCGCACGCGGTGCGGGACATCGACCCGGCCTTCGCCGCCATCATCGAACGCTGTCTGGCATTGGACCCAGCCGCGCGCTTCGCCTCCGCGGACGCCCTGAGGGAAGCGCTGGAGGCCCTGCACGAAGGCACGGACGAGGCGGCGACGCCGCACGAGCGCCCCTACCCCGGCCTGCACGCCTTCGGCGTGGAGGACCGCGCGCGGTTCGCCGGCCGGGCCACGGAGATACGCGCGGTGGTGGACCGGCTGCGCGCCCGCCCCTTCGTCCTGGTGGCCGGGGACTCCGGCGTGGGCAAGTCCTCGCTGTGTCGCGCCGGCGTGCTGCCCCGCGTGGCCCAGGGCGCGCTGGGCACGGGCCCGTGGCGGACCTGCGAGCTGGTGCCCGGGGCCCGCCCGCTGGCGGCGCTGGCGGCGGCGCTCTCGCCCGTGCTCGGCCTGGAGGAGGTCGCCGTGGCGGCGGTGCTCGACGCCATGCCCACGGAGCTGGGGCGCCTGGCGCATCCGTCGGCGGACACGGCGGGGCTGCTCGTCCTCGTCGACCAGGTGGAGGAGCTGCTCACGCTGGCGCCGAACACGGACGCGGAGCGCTTCGCCCGGGCGCTCGCCTCGCTCGCGGCGGCGGGGCCCCGGCTGCGCGTGCTCGCCACGGCGCGCGGCGACTTCCTGGCGCGGCTGGACGCGCTGCCGGGGCTGGGTGACGCGCTCGACAGCGGCGGCCTGTACCTGCTGCGGCGACCGACCCAGGCGGGGCTGCGCGAGGCGGTGGTGGCGCCCGCGCGCGCGCAGGGCGTCGCGTTCGAGTCCGAGGCCCTGGTGGAGACGCTGGTGACGGCGGGCGACGACGACGGGGCCCTGCCGCTGTTGCAGTTCGCGCTCTCCGAGCTGTGGGAGCGCCGGGACCGCGGGCGCCGCGTGATTCCCGCCGCGGCGCTGGAGACCCTGGGCGGCGTGGGCGGCGCCCTGGCCCGACATGCCGACGGCGTGCTCGCGGCGATGATGCCCGCGGAGCGGAGCGCGGCGCGGCGGCTCCTGTCCCGGCTGGTGACGGCGGAGGGCACGCGCACGCGGCGCACGCGCGAGGAGCTGCTGGCGCACGCGGGCGACGACGAGCGACCCGCCCGCGCCGCGCTCGAGGCCCTGGTCCAGGGGCGCCTGGTGATGGCGCGCGAGGCGACGGGCGACGCGCCGGAGGCGGGCACGTACGAGCTGGCGCACGAGGCCCTGTTGACGGGCTGGGACACGCTGCGCGGATGGTTGGCGGGGGACGAGGGCCTGCGCGCCCTGCACCAGAGACTGGAGCGCGCCACGGTGGAGTGGCGACGGCTGGGCCACGCCCGGGAGGCGCTGTGGTCCGACCGGCACCTCGCGGAGGCCGAGCGACTCCCCCACGACCTGGTGAGCGCGGAGGAGCGCGCCTTCCTCCTGGCCTCGCGCCAGCGCGCCCGGGGCCGCCGACTCGGCCGCCTCGGCGCGGTGCTCGCGCTCCCGCTCGTCGCGGCGGCCGTGTACGGCGGGCTCCAGCTCCAGGCCCTGCGCGAGAAGACGCGCGACCTGGCCCTCGCGTTGACGTCGGCCCAGGCCGCCATGGACACCGCGCGGGCGGCGGGCACGCGACAGGAGACCCTGCGCCGCGAGGCCTTCGCCGCGTTCGACGCGGGCCAGAAGGCCCGGGGTGAGAGCGCCTGGCGCCAGTCGCTCGAGGAGGCAGAGCGCGCCGAGGCCGGCTTGCGCGAGGCGGGCAACACGCTCGAGGCCGCGCTCCAGCGCGACGCGCGACACGCCCCGACACGGCGGCTGCTCGCGGAGGTGCTCCACGAGCGCATCCTCCTCGCCGAGCGCCTGCGCAGGCCCGCGCTGCGCGCGGAGTTCCTCCAGCGCCTCGCGCTCGTCGACGACACGCGGGAGTTCCTGCGGCGGCTGGAGGCGCCCGCGCGGCTGGAGCTGGAGACGGAGCCCCCCGGGGCCCGGGTGCGCGTCGAGCGCGCCATCGACACGGACGGGCGGCTGAGCTGGTCCGCGCCGGTGCCGCTCGGCGTGACGCCCTTGAAGGACGCGTCGCTGCCGCCCGGCTCGTACCGGCTCACCTTCTCCCGCCCGGACCGGCCCGCCGTCCTCCATCCCGTGCTGCTGGAGCGCGGCGAGCACCTCGCGACGCGGCTGGTGCTCCCCGCCTCCGTCCCCAGGGGCTTCGTCTACGTCCCGCCAGGGCGCTTCCTCTACGGCAGCCCCGACGACGAGGTCATCCGCCGCAACGCGATGCGCGCCCAGCCGCTGCACGCGCTCACCACCCAGGGCTTCCTCGTGGGGCGCACGGAGGTCACCCACGGCGAGTACCTCGAGTTCCTGCGCGCGCTGCCGCCCCGCGAGCGCGCCGAGCGCCGGCCCCACGGAAGCAACTACTTCGGCGACATCTCCGTCGTGGAGGTGGCCGAGGGCCAGTGGGAGTTCCGGTTGACGCGCAAGGGCCACGTCTACCGCGCGCGCGAGGGCGAGAAGCTGACGTACCTGGAGCGCGAGCACCGCGCCGTGCAGGACTGGCTGCGCCTGCCCGTGTCCGGCATCTCCTGGGAGGACGCCCTGGCCTACCTCACCTGGCTGGACGCCACCGGCCGGGTGCCCGGCGCGCGCCTGTGCGACGAGCACGAGTGGGAGCGCGCCGCGCGAGGCGCGGACGGACGCAGCTATCCCCACGGTGAGCGGCTGGAGCCGGACGACGCCAACTTCGACGCCACCTACGGGCGCAAGTCCCTGGCCTTCGGACCGGACGAGGTGGGCTCCCACCCCGCGTCCGACAGCCCCTTCGGCCTGGCGGACTTCACCGGCAACGTGTGGGAGTGGATGCGCTCGGTGACGACGCCCGACATGCCCACCTA
Organism: Myxococcus dinghuensis; assembly: GCF_024198235.1. Classification (GTDB taxonomy): domain Bacteria; phylum Myxococcota; class Myxococcia; order Myxococcales; family Myxococcaceae; genus Myxococcus; species Myxococcus dinghuensis. Next base: position 95,975 of record NZ_JAKCFB010000020.1, read on the forward strand.
CGGCGGCGGCTGCTTCTACCAGGACATGTTCACCGCCCGCAGCCTCAACCACGGCGACGGCGAGCCCCGCTTCCGCATCCCCTTCATCGGGCTGCGGGTGTGCGCCTCTCCGACGTTGCAGCCCTGAGCGTCGCGAAGCCGTTGGCAGGCTTCCTGCTATCTCCTCCCGACGCAGCGCACGAACGCCACACGGGAGCAGACAGCGATGCGACGGATGAGCGGCCCCTGCCTGGGGGCTTGGATGTTGTTCATGGGGGGGCTCCACGCGACGGGTGCCTGGGCGGATGAGCCCGCGCAGGGCGGGCAGGGGACGCGCACCCACGGGATCAAGGACTTCGACACCTACCACGTCGCCGCGGTGCTCTCGGTGGCGGACCCGCTGACCCACTGCACCCACATCTCCCTGGAGGGCGGTGGCTTCCGCGGCCAGAAGCCGGAGCCGGCCACGGGGCCGTGCGAGCCTCAGGACTTCGTGGGCCACGAGTTCTTCGTGGGAGGCGAGCCGGACCTGCGCTACCGCATCGCCGCGGTACGCCCCCACCGCAGCATCTACGAGACGTGCCGCCAGGACGACCCTCCCCCCCAGCCCGCCACGATGGGAACGACCTGGGAGTACGAGGTCCTGAGCGTCTCGGCCGGCGGGCAGTCGGAGCCGCTCTGCCCGGGGAAGAACGTCGCCCTCGCCGTGCCGCTGGCCTGGGTCCAGGCGGCGCCGGAGTCCCCCTGGGAGCTGCACTACTCGCAGGACTCCTTCTCCTTCGCGTGTGTCCCCCAGCAGGTCTCCGGCTGCGACTTCGAGGGTGGCGGCGTCATCGCCAAGTGCGTCGACTGGGGCTATGCCCCGTGGCCCAACCCCGCGCCGACGATGACGGACAGCGTGCTCACCCAGGGGACGACGCTCGCGGGCGAGCCCCTGACCGACAGCCTCGAGCAGGCCCTGAGCTTCCACCAGACCTGCTTGAGGATGGCCACGGCGGACTACTGCGGCGTGGGCATCAGCAACACGCTCGACGGCACCCCCATCGGGTTCCACGACACGAAGTACGTGCCCCTGACGCCCGAGCAGCGCGTCGTCCCCAGGCACCCCAAGGAGGGGGCGAGGGACCTCTTCTTCGAGGCGGCGTGGGTGGACTGCTCCCGGGTTCCTCCCGGGGTGGAGCCGCCGCCGGCGTGCGTGACCACCACGCCGCGCGTCGCCCCTCCCTTCGCCGCGCTGTGCCTGAGCAAGCTGCGCTGGGCCAGCCTGCCCGTGGCGGGCAGTTGCTTCGACCGCGACTCCAGCACGGACCCGTTCCGCTGGGACTTCACCCCCCGCTATTGCGAGGACTACACGGAGGCGGAGCTGGAGGCGCTCGGCGCCCGCTTCTTCACCTTCTCGCGCTACCTCGACACCGGCCTCTACCGGTTCACGCGGAACGGGGCGCCCGAACAGGCCCTGTCGACCACCGCCTACGTCCACGAGAGGCGGACGGCCACCAGCCACCCCAACGCGGTGCTTCTGGACTACTCCTTCCTGGGCCTCGACGACGCGGAGCGGTACACGGTGGCGCGCCTGGAAGGCGCCCTCATCAGCAGGTCCATCTCGGAGGCGCTGCGCACCCGCTTCCACCTCGCGGGGCTCTACCGCTGCGCCCGGACGGACACGTCGAAACAGAAGCACTTCCGCCACGTCGCCCTCCCCGGCGACGTGGATCCCCAGTTCCCGGACCTGATCTGCGCGGAGTTCCCCGGCGGTTGGCGCCTGGACCGCGAGCAGAGCGCCCTCGAGGGCTACGTCTCCCCCACCCCCCAGGGCATCGCCCACGTCCCGCTGTACTCGTGGGACGACGGGCTGGGGCACTTCATGACCGCCACCCGCGCTCCCGGCGCGAAGTGGCAGACCGACCTCACCCGGCCGCTCGGGTACATCCCCGGCAACCCGTGACGCGTCTCCCCCCCACCGCGCCCCACGCCCCCCCGTCTCTCCGGCCCCCGCCCGGACGAGACGGGGGGCGTCGTCGTTCCGACCCCGTCCACGCCAGTCCACCCGACGGGCGCCCACGCACGGCCCCCGCCGCGTCGTGCAGGGGTGGCACGGCAGGACCTGCCAGGTGTCGTGCAACGCCTGCAGGGTGCGCCCGTCCGGAGCAGCACCGGACACGCCCCGCTCGGCACGCGAGGGCCCGCGCACGCACACGACTCCAGGCCGTCGTGGCGCCGATGTTCGGCCCACAAAGCAGCACGAGGGCTCACGGGCCTTGGCGGACACACCCGCGCACGACTTGGAGCGCGCGCGGCGCTGACGCATGCTGCGCGGCAGCCATGGCCTCTCCCACCGTCGCCTCGTGTCGCGTGTCCTGCTTCGCGGTCTGGATGGGAGGGCGGCCATGACGGGCGCGCTGGGGCGGGGCCTGCGGAAGATGGCCGGCGGGCTGCCGCGCACGTACTGGGTGCTGTGGGTGGGCACGCTGGTCAACCGGCTGGGCAGCTTCGTGGTGCCGTTCCTCGCGCTCTATCTCACGCGCGAGCGGGGCTTCTCCGTGGAGAAGGCGGGCCTCACCGTGTCGCTCTACGGGCTGGGCGCGGTCATCGCCGCGCCGCTCGGGGGCACGCTCGCGGACCGCGTCGGCCGGCGGCTCACGCTCGCGGGGGGCCTGTGGCTGGGCTCGGTGGGGATGGTCTGCCTGGGCTTCGCGCGCGAGCCGACCACCATCGCCGTGGCGGCCTTCTCGCTCGGGGTGATGGGTGAAATCTACCGGCCCGCGGTGTCCGCCGCCGTGGCGGACGTGGTGCCGCCCGCGGACCGGCCGCGCGCGTTCGGCCTGCTCTACTGGGTCATCAACGTGGGCTTCGCGGTGGCCCTGCCGCTCGCGGGCTTCATGGTCCGCTATGGCTACCTGACGCTCTTCATCGCGGACGCCATCACCACCTTCACCTATGGCTGCTGCATCTGGCTGCTGTTGCCGGAGACGCGGCCCGCGCGGACGGAGGCGGAGGGGGCGAGCGCGAGCGACCGGCTGGGGGCCGTGAGCGCCGCGCTGACGCCGTTCCGCGACCCGGTGTTCCTCGCGTTCGCGCTGCCCATCTTCGGCGTGCTGCTCATCTTCTACCAGAGCCAGGTGGCGCTCCCGCTGGACCTGGGCTCGCGGGGGCTCACGGAGGCGCAGTTCGGCACCGTGCTGTCCATCAACGGCCTGCTCATCGTCGCGCTCCAGCCCTTCACCAGCCAGATGATTCGCGGCATGCGCCGCTCGCACGCGCTGGCGCTGGCCGCGGCCCTCACCGGCCTGGGCTTCGGCATGCACGCCCTGTCGGATGCCGTGCCGCTGGCGATGCTGGCGGTGGCGGTGTGGACGCTGGGGGAGATGGCGCAGGCGCCGGTGGCGCCCTCCGTCGTCACGGACCTGGCGCCGGTGCGGCTGCGCGGCAGCTACCAGGGCGCGTACCACATGCTCTGGGGCCTGGCCTCCACCGTGGCGCCCGCGCTGGGCGGCTGGGTGCTGGGGCGCGCGGGCACGGGGGTGCTGTGGATGGGCTGCCTGGCGCTGGGGCTCGTCTGCGCCGGCCGGCAGCTGGCCATCGCCGGGAACCGACGCCGCAGCCTGGACGCGCGGCGCGCGACGAACCCGGCCGACCTGAGCACGCTGGCGGACTGAACGCCGCGCCCCACGAAAGGCGACGGGCGGCCTCCCACCGAGGGAGACCGCCCGCGCGTCACACCGGAGTCGGGGCCGCGACTACGGCTTGGTGTAGTTGATGGCCAGGTTGTAGGTGGACGCCGCGAAGCCGTACACCATGACGTACGCGGTCGTCGTGCCCGCGGGGACCGTCAGGTCGCACGTCTCCGTCGCGCCCGTCTGGTACGGACGGCAGGTGTACGAGGACGACGTCGGCTGCGTGCCCCAGCGCACGTACAGGTCCGGGTCACCCGAGCCCGTCATCGCCACCTTGAACTGCGTGCCGGCCACCACGGTGTACGGCGCGAAGTGCAGCGTCTGGCCCTTGGTCAGCGAACCGGACTTGCTGTCCGTCGCGGGCGTGCCCGTGCTGCCGCCGCTCGGCTTGGTGTACTTGATGGTCAGGCTGTACGAACCCGCCGCGTAGCCGCGCACGCTGATGTACGCCGTGGTGGTGCCGGTGGGGACGGTCAGGTCGCAGGACTCGGCCGCGCCGCTCAGGTACGGACGGCAGTCGTAGGCGCTCGTCGTGGGCGTCGCGCCGAAGCGCACGTACAGGTCCGGGTCACCCGAGCCCGTCATCGTCACGGTGAACTGCGTGCCAGCCACCACGTTGAACGGACCGAAGTTGGTGACGCTGCCCGTGGTCACCGTGCCCGACTTCGTCTCCGTCGTCGGCGTGCCCGTGCCCGGCTCCGGGTCCGGCGGGTTGGGGTTGTTGCCCGGCGCGCCGTAGAGCGCCTGCGCGCCCTGGATGTCCAGCGCCGTCAGGACCAGGTCGCCCGTCTGGGTGCCGTTGCACTGCGGATAGTGCATGACGGACTTGGAGTCGTACGCCGTCAGCTGGCGCCAGTTGCTGTCCTCGAAGCAGGTGCCGGACTCGGGGCGGGTGTGCTCGTGGCGGAAGCCGAGCGTGTGGCCCAGTTCGTGGCGCAGGATGCCCGTCAGCGTCCACGGCGAGACGTTGCCGAACGAGGACGTGTCGATGAGCACGTTGCGGTTGGCGCGGACGTCATCCGGGAAGAACGCACGCGCCAGGTACTGGCCACCCGAGTTCACCGGACGCACGTCGAACACCACGTTGCCGTTGCTCGCGGTGCAGGTGGCGTCCTGGCCGCTGACGTAGACGAAGTCCACGTTGGCCGCCGCCTCCCACGCCGCCGCCGCGTTCGCCATGGCCGTCACGGCCGCGTTGTAGTTGGTGCCGAAGGACGTGTTCACGCAGTAGGTGATGTTCTTCTTCTGCGTGTCGTTCCACTTCGCGTCCGCGCCGCCGGAGCGGTGGACGATGAGCTGGCCGTTCTTGACGTTGTTGTCGTAGAACTCGCGCAGCTTCTTCTCGTTCGAGAACATCGTGTCGCCGTCGGCGATGAAGACGCCGGACTCGGGCTCCTGGTAGACCACCGACAGGAACTGCTCCCACGACATCCCCTGGCCGACAGCCTCGGCCTCGGGAGCGGGCATGGAACCGTCACCGCCACCACAGCCAGCGAGCAGCGCCAGACCCGTGAGGGCCCCGATGAACTTGGATTGGGACATGGACTTCCTTCTTCGCAGAGGGGAGGGACACCCGAGCGCTCAACCGCCCGGGGAACCGCTCGCAAAGCAGCTCCCATGCCAATCACGTAACTAGCGGTTTTCCCTTAAGTCTCCAGGACATGGCCCGCTATACAAGGAGCACCAGGACTCCTTGTTTTGACCCAAAACTGTCAATGCTCTTAACAAACTGAAATCTATCTCCTTCGATTTCAAAGGGTTGGGCGGACGGACGACGGGTGTCCTGGAAGAAGACAGGCGGGGTGGAACGCTGTCCTGGGTCGGAACAGCCCTACAAGCCGAGCAGGGCCTCGGGGCGGGTGAGGCCGCGGGCCTGGCCGAGCGGCTGGAGGACGTCCGCCGGGGGCGCGTCCGCGGTGAGCAGCAGGGCGCGCACGGCGGTCTCCACCACGTCCTCGGCGCCGGGGCGCACCATGCCGCGGCGGGCGTCCTCCACGCGCTTGCCTCGATAGGTATCGAAGCGCTCCTTCACGCGGCGGGCCATGTCGGCCACGGCCTTGTCACCCACCTCCACGCGCAGCTCCAGCTCGTTGCGCAGTTGCACCGGGTCGGCCAGCACGCCGTAGCGGTCGTAGCCCTTGTGCGCCATGTCCTCGTGGACGGTGGCGTAGTCCTCCGTGAGGGGGGCGGGGACCTGCTCCTTGAGCAGGTCGCGCATCACCGCGGTGACGGAGGCCGTGACGGTGAGCCGGTGCAGCTGCACGTCGTAGACGAACTCGGAGTACATCGGCTCCTCGACGGTGACGGGCTCGCGGAAGACGGTGTCGCGGTTGCGCTGCACCTCGGTGCGCTGCCCCTCGGACTTGTCCAGCGCCACCTCCAGGAGCTTCTCGCGCTCCTTCACGGCGATGACCTTCTGCGCGAAGAGCTGCTCCTCCTTGGCGCACAGCCCGCTGGCGCAGCGTGACGGGTTGCACTCGCCAGGCACCTGGCCGGGCTTCTCCGCGTCGCGCGCGGCCTCGCCGCACTCCTGGAGCGCCTCCAGGCACTCGCGCCGCTCGCGGTCCCTGCAGCGCTCGGCGCCCTCGCGCAGCGTGGTCAGCTCTCCCTGGAGGCGCAGGTACTCGCGCAGGACGGCGGCCTGCTTGCGCTCCACCTCCTCCAGCGTGCGCTCCGCGTGGAGCAGCTTCGTCTCGAAGCCGGCGCGCCGGGGGTTGGGCACGGACGTCTTGCCCGCGAGGTAGCGCTGCGTCTTCTGCTGGTCCTCCACCACCTTGAGGGGCAGCACCCGCTCCAGGGACAGGTCCAGCTTCACGCCCTCGCGGCCCGCGGGCGCCTCCGTCACCACGCGCAGCGGGAGCTGGGTGGGGAGCATGGCCGCCAGCCGGCCCGCCGTCAGCCGCTGCGCCACGTCCGGCGCTCCGGCGTGGTCCTCCACGGGCGTGGCCACGACGAGGAAGGCCACCTCGTCGCGCAGCTTCTGGCGCACCGCCTCCGCGCGCTCGCGCGCCGCGGTGGCGCCCACGCGCTCCTGGTCCGCGCGCACGTAGGCCACCAGCGCGTTGCCCAGCTTGCCGGCCTTCTCCAGGCCGTCCCCCGTGCCGAACCAGCGCCTGGCCCACGCCACCTGCGTGGCGTCCACGCCCTTCTTCGCGCCCGCGTGCTCGGGCGACACCGACAGCACCGCGTCGAACTCCGCGCGGGCGTCCTGGAGCCGGTCCTCCTTCAGCGCCACGTGCCCCTTGGCCACCCGCTCGTCCAGCGTGACGGTCAACAGCTCCCGCGCCGCCACGTTGTCCGCGTCCAGCTCCAGCGCGCGCACCAGCCGCTTCATCGCGCCGTCCAGGTCCCCCGCGTCGTGGACACCCCGGGCCTCCTCCAGCACCACCTGGCTCCACGCGCGGCGCACCTCGCGCAGCTTCACCGTGACCTCGGACGCCTCCGGGTCGGCCGCCAGCGCCCGCAGGTAGGCCGCCTCCGCCTCCGCCCACTTCTGCTGCTGGCTGGCGGTGTCGCCCTCCTTCACCGCGCGGGAGAAGGCCGAACAGGCCGTGAGGACGAGCAACGAGGCCAGCGCGAGCGCGCCGAGCGCGCGACGGGAGCCGAGGGAGGTCGGACGGAGGGGGCGAGGGGGGGACACGCCCCACATCTTCCGGGAAAGCCGGCACCGGGTGAAGTCTCCGGATGTACGCCCGGCCGCCCTCCCCCGTGGGCAACCCCTCCCCCACCCTCACGGGTGGCCCGCCGCCCCCGTCCGCCCACCGGCCGGACGGCCGGCGCCGTTGGCAACCGCCGCTGCTGGTCCTTATCAGGAAGGCCCTGGTCCCACGGCCCGCCCGTCCCCACTCCGGGAATGACGCGACGCAACAGCCGGTAGTGGACTCATCGCACCCACGAGGGGGGCAAGAGAGTCATCATGTCCTGTCCACAACCGCGTCCCACCGAGTTCCGCCTGCCCCTGCGCGCGGAGTCCTTCTCCGTCGAGGAGCACCGCAACGTGCACTGCCGCTTCTACGGCGGCTGCATCGACGTGGCGGTGCGGGAGGACTGGGACAGCTTCACCTGCGCCAAGTGCCCCCTGTTCCAGCAGGACGGCGCGCCGGGCGCGGACCAGTACGCCTTCAACCAGCCCGCCGACTCCGGCCGGCCGTAGCACCCCACGCCGGGCCCGCCGCCCCGGGGTCCGGCGAGCTTGCGGAGGCGGACGCGCCCGGCCCCCACGAGGGGCCCACGGGCCACGCTTCCGGAGCCGCCCTTTGCGGCCCATCTTCCGCGGGACGCCGGGCGGCGCGTCCGCCCCCCGCGTCCCACGGCATGCACGAGTCCCGCGTCAAGACCTGGCTCCAGTTGCAGGACGCGCTGTTCTCCGGCTCCTGGAACGAGACGCTCCGGCGCCACCGCTCCAGCTCCGTCTTCCGTGGGATGCCCCACACGGGCCACGACCTGTCCACCGCGCTCAACCGCCAGGGCATGTTCGTGCGCCAGGAGCGCGACCTGCTGCGCGCCTTCCGCAAGTACGCCCGGGGCACGCCACGCGAGCCGCTGGACTCGCTCTGGGACTGGCTCGCGCTGGCGCAGCACCACGGCCTGCCCACGCGCATGCTGGACTGGACCTTCAGCCCCTACGTGGCGCTGCACTTCCTCACCGAGGACCCGGACCTGGCCGACGAGGACGGCGTGGTGTGGTGCGTGGACTACCGGGAGACGAACCGGCTGCTCCCCCGCCCCCTCAAGGCCCAGTTGAAGAAGGAGGGCGCGGACGTCTTCACCGGGGACATGCTGGCCGCCGCCGCCCGCTCGCTCGACGCGTTCGACGCGCTGGCCCACCACCCCTTCGTGCTCTTCTTCGAGCCGCCGTCCCTGGACGCGCGCATCGTCAACCAGTTCGCGCTCTTCTCCGTGATGAACGGGCCCGAGCTGCGCCTGGACACGTTCCTCGGCCGCCAGGCGCGGGGCGTGCGCAGGCTGGTCATCCCCGCCGCCCTCAAGTGGGAGGTGCGCGACAAGCTGGACCAGGCCAACGTCACCGAGCGCGTGCTGTTCCCCGGCCTGGATGGCCTGTGCCGCTGGCTCCGGCGCTACTACAGCCCCCGCCCCCACTAGGGCGGCGGGAGGCCCCCGGGCGCCGCGCCTCAGGCGTGGACGGGGTGGTCGTCGTCGACGTCATCCGAGGCGTGCGGGCCCTTCTCGCGCTCGCGCCGCGCCTGCTCGGCCACCTCCTGCTCCCACTTGTTGGCGGCGGCGCCGAAGAGGGCGACGGCGCCCAGGATGATGGCGAAGAGGAGGACACCGAAGAAGGCCGTGCCGAGGATGGTCATGCGGGGACCTCGAGGAGTGGGGCCCCCGCGCGGAGCGGCGGCCAGGAGGGATGCACTCCCCAAGGGTGCGTCCGCGCCTCGTGCGCCGCGACGCGCCCGGCCGCGCCTGCCCGCTGCCCTGAGGGGCGGGGGCCGGCAGGGGGCTCAGTCGCCCGGGTACTGCCGCGGCAGGTACACCCAGAAGAGCGTCCCGTCCTGCTCCGTGGAGGTCACCCCCAGCGTGCCGCCGTGGGCGCGCACGATTTCGTGGGTGATGTAGAGCCCCAGGCCCAGGCCGTTGCGCTTGACGCCGCGCTGCTCCTGGGCGCGCATGAACGGGTCGAAGATGGTGGTGAGCCGCTCCGAGGGGATGGGCAGGCCCCGGTTGTGGACCTCCAGGCGCACCCCCACTTCCGCGTCCGCCATCGTCACGCGCACCACGGAGTCCTCCGGCGAGTACTGCACGGCGTTGCCCACCAGGTTCGACGCCGCCTGGGCGATGCGGTCCGCGTCCCAGTCCCCCCAGCCGTTGCCCGTCAGGCGCAGCTCGAACTGGCGCTCGGCGTGGGCCACCTCCAGCTCCTCCACCACCTGGCGCAGCACCTCGTGCAGGTTCATCCGCGCGCGCTCCAGCACGTACCCCGCGCCCAGGCGCGTGCGGGTGAAGTCCAACAGGTCGTTGATCATCCGCGCCATGCGGTCGGCGGAGATGGAGATGCGGTTGATGGCCTTGCGCTGCGGCTCGCTCAGCCCCGCGTGGCGCAGGAGCAGCGCCGCGTTGCCGGAGATGGCCTGCAGGGGGTTGCGCAGGTCGTGGCCGAGGATGCCCAGGAACTGCTCGCGGAAGGCCGCCGTGCGCCGCGCGGCCTCCTCGCGCTTGAGCCCCTCCTCCACCCGCTTGCGCTCGATGGCGTAGCGCAGCGCGCGCACCAGCAGCGGCCCCGACACCTGGCCCTTCACCAGGTAGTCCTGCGCGCCCTCGTGCACCGCGCGCACCGCGAGCCGCTCGTCGTCCGTGCCGGTGAGCACCACCAGCGGCACCGCCGGCGCCGCCTGCAGCAGGGGCGGGATGTTCCCCAGCCCGTGGCCGTCCGGCAGCGACAGGTCCAGCAGCACCGCGTCCACCGCCGCGCCCTGCACCACGCGCACCGCCTCCGACAGGCGCGTGACGTGGGTGACCTCGCAGCGCACGGAGGGCATGTCGCGCAGCTCCTCCTGGAGCAGCCTCGCGTCGCCCGGGTTGTCCTCCACCAGCAGGAGCCGCAGGGGGCGCGCGTCCGTGCCGATCTCGCTCATGGCGCCTCCGCCGTCGTGGCCCGCGAGGACGCGGCGGGCAGCGTGAACCAGAAGGTGCTCCCGTCCCCGGGCTCCGACTCCACGCCGATGCGGCCCCCCAGCCGCTCGACGATCTTCTTGCAGATGGCCAGGCCGATGCCCGTCCCGGAGAACGCCCCGTCGCCGTGCAGGCGCTGGAAGAGGACGAAGATGCGCTCGAAGTCCCGCGCGTGGATGCCGATGCCGTGGTCCCTCACCACGAAGCGGACCTCCGCCCCCTCCGGACGGGCCTCCACCTCCACGCGCGGGGGCCCGTCGCCGTGGAACTTGAGCGCGTTGCCGATGAGGTTCTGGAACAGCTGGGTGAGCTGCGTCTCGTCCGCGAGCACCTCCGGCAGCGGGCCCACCTCCAGCCGGGCCCCCGACTCCTGGATGGCCGCCTGGAGGTTGGCCACCGCGCGCCCGGCGGCCCGCGACGCGTCCACCGGGCGGGGCTCGCGGCCCTGCGTGCCCACCCGCGAGTACGCGAGCAGGTCCTGGATGAGCCGCTGCATGCGGGTGACGCCGTCCACCGCGAAGTGGATGAACGTGTCCGCGTCCGCGTCGAGCCGGCCCTGGTAGCGGCGGGCGAGCAGCTGCGTGTAGCTGGCCACCATGCGCAGCGGCTCCTGCAGGTCGTGGGACGCCACGTAGGCGAACTGCTGGAGCTCCTCGTTGGAGCGGGCCAGCTCCCGCGCGCGCTGCCGGAGCGCCTCCTCCGCGCGGCGCCGCTCCAGGCCCTGCGCGATGGCGTCCGCCACCGTGGCCAGCACCGCCACCGCCTCCTCGCCCAGCAGGTTGCGGCTGTAGAGCCCCATCACCCCCACCAGCTGCCCCCGCACCAGCAGGGGGATGCCCGCGAACGAGCGCAGGCCCTCCTCGCGCACCCACTGCGGGTCCAGCGCGCGCGGCTCCTCCTCCATCCGGCTCACCCAGACCTGCTCGCGCGTGCGCGCCACCTCCGCCACCAGGCTCGGCCCGTGGACGAGGACGCTGGCCCACCGCTTCGCCCGGGGCGCCGAGGGCCCCGCGTCCCCCACCAGCTCCAGCGCGGCGGCGCCCCGCGTGTACGTCCACAGCCTCGCCACGCGCGCCTCCAGGTGCCGCGCCAGCGCCTCCGCGCAGCCCTGGAGGATGTCCTGCACGGAGCCCTCGCGGGCCAGCGCGCCGCTCACCTCCGCGCGCAGGGCCTCCATGCGCCGCGCGGCCTGCTCGCGGTCCAGCCGGCGCTGGCCCTCCTCGACGCGGCGCTGGGCCGTCATGTCCGTGTTGGTGCCCACCCACTCGCGCACCGTCCCGTCCGGGTTGCGCACGGGCACCGCGCGCGCCAGCGTGGGCGAGTAGTGGCCGTCCGGCCGGCGCAGGCGGTACTCCACCTCGTAGACGCACCGGTCCGTCACCGCCGCGCGCCACGTGCGCTCGGCCGCGGCCCGGTCCTCGGGGTGGACGGCGTCCAGCCAGCCCCAGCCCCGCCACTGCTCGTAGGTCTGCCCCGTGAAGTCGCGCCAGGACCGGCTGTCCTCGACGATGACGCCGTCCGGGTCGGTCATCCACACGGCCTGGGCGGAGGCGGTGACGAGCGAGCGGAAGCGCTCCTCCGCGCGCAGCGCCTCCTGGAGCAGCCGCGCGTTGTCCAGGGCCACGGCCGCCTGGGAGGCCACGGCCTCCACCCGGTGCGCGTGCTCCTCGCGGAAGCGGCCCGGCTCCGGGTGGCCGAAGAGCAGCCCCCCGAGCACCTCGCCGGAGCGGCTCTTCACCGGCACCGCCAGGTAGCTGCGCACGGGCAGGTGCCCTGGCGGCATGCCGTGGTACGGCGCGCTCTTGCCGTAGTCCGGGTGGCGCGTCACGTCGTCGATGAGCCGCACGCCCTCGCCCCGGAACGTGGGGGCGAAGATGGCGGTGTTGTGGGGCGCGGGCAGGTGCGCGAAGGCGTCCCTCGGCGCGCCGGAGAGCGTGTAGAGCTTGTACGTCTCGCCCCGGGCGTCCACCCGGTTCTCGAAGAAGGCGCCGAAGGCCGCGCCGGTGAGCGCCACCGTCTCGTCGGTGATGCGCTGCACGAGCACCGTCGCGTCCCGCTCCGACGACAGCGACGCGCCGATGCGCTGGAGCGTCAGGGCGGCGCGGCGCTCGTCCTCGGTGCGCGCCAGCGCCCGCTGCGACTCGCGGTACAGGCGCGCGGTGTCCACCGCCAGCGCGGCCTGCGACGCGAGCTGCTCGCCCGTCGACACATCCGCGGGCGTGAAGCGCCGGCCCTCGCCCGAGTGCACCAGGGAGAGCACGCCCAGCGTCCTGCCCCGCGCGATGAGGGGCAGCCGCAGCACCGAGTGCAGCCCCAGCTCCCGCAGGTGGCGCAGGTGCTCGTCGTCCCGCGCGTACTGGGTCAGCACCTCCTCCGACAGGCCCTCCATCAGCACGGGGCTGCCGGTGCGAATCACCGCCAGCACGCCGCGCGGGTCGTCCGGTCGCGGCGGGTAGCGCTCACGAAGCTGCCGCGCCAGTCGCACGCGGGACGGGTCCACGTGGGCCACCGCCACCTGCCGCGGATGCCCGTCCTCCTCCACCAGCTCGATGGAGCACCAGTCCGCCAGGCGGGGCACGGCCAGCCGCGTCAGCGCGCAGAGCGTGTCGTCCAGGCTCAGCGACGAGGTCGACAGGAGCGTCCCCGCCTCCGCCAGGAAGCGCATGGCCTCCTCGGCGCGCTTCTGGTCGTCGATGTCCGTGCAGGTGCCGAACCACTGGAGCACCCGGCCCCGTGCGTCGCACAGCGGCCTCGCGCGTCCCAGGAACCAGCGCCACGCCCCGTCGTGGCGGCGGCAGCGGTACTCCATCTCGTAGGGCTCCCCGGTGCGCAGCGCCTGGGCCCAGCGCCTGTCCGCCTCCGCCTGGTCGTCCGGGTGGAGCACCCGCCGCCAGCCCTCGCCGAACGACGCCTCGGCCGTGAGCCCGGTGTACTCGTACCAACGGCGGTTGTAGTACGCGAGATAGCCATCCGCGTGGGCCATCCAGACGAGCTGCGGAAGGCTCTCCAGCACCTGCTGGGAGACGTCACCCGGCGACAGGACCGGCGGAGCGCCGGGACCCTCGGCCGCCTCGGGACGAGATGGAGGTCGGGACATGGAGGCCACCTGACTCTAACAACCCGCTTTCGTGACTCCCCCTTCGCGGGAGCGAGCTTTCCTCTTTCTGACAATTGCCCCGCGGTACGGCTCCGTCAGCCGTGGGGAGCCGGGAACCCGAGCCAGCGGCTCCTCGCCAGAGCGCGCCATGAGAGGGAATTCGCCCCATCTCACACTCGCGTCACGAAGTTGCAGGAGCCACGCATTGGCATGCGGATAGGTTTTGTGCGACTTTCGGGTAGGGGGCGCATTTCCCCTATCGCAGACTTGTCTATATAGTCATTGGATTCACGGTCGTTGGGGAGGGGCCGGGGGTGCAGCGAAGTCGTGCCCGAGGAGGGCCATGCACTCGACGAACGAACCGGGACGTATCCGAGGCAGACAGGCCGGACAGGCCGCGGTGGAGACCGCCATCATCGTCCCGATGATGGTGTTCATCATCCTGGGCATCATCCAGCTGGGCATGGTGCACAACGCGCGGCTGATGACGGAGTACGCCGTCTATCGGGCGGTGCGCTCGGGCATCGTCAACAATGGAGACTGCGCCTTGATGAGGCGCGCCGCGCTCGCGGGGCTGCTGCCCACGCTGGCGCCCCTGCCCAACCGGGGCGCCGAAAGCTACACCCTGCCGCTGGCGGTAGGCCTCTACAACGCCTACTCGGACGAGCTGCGCAAGCGCGAGTCGTTCTACTCCTCCGTGGGACTCCCCTTGATGCGCGTCGAGGTGGTCAACCCCAAGAAGAGCGAGTTGGACGGCCTGTTCTCCACCTATGGCGCGCACCTGGACCAGTTGGAGCTCGACTACGACGACGTCAGGGATGACCGCATCGTCGAAGCCAACCTGCTGTCCGTGAGGTTGACCTACTTCTACGAGCTGCGCATCCCCTTCGCGAACTGGCAGCTCCACAGCTTCTACATGGGCCGCGAGTTCCTGGACCAGCTCAAGGGCCACCAGTTCGAGAGCCAGCGCGTCGGGGGCAAATCCGCCACCCAGTACCTGCTCGACCGCGGCGCAGCTCGGGACTCGGACCACGGGAAGATCGCCAAGCTCGCGAGGTCGTCCAAGGGCCGCTACCTCATCCCCCTGGTCGCCACCTGGTCCATGCGGATGCAGTCCAACCTCCTCAACAACTCACGGTACGGCCCCGGCTCCTGCGCGGTCGACAACTGAGGCATCCACCCTCTCGCGGAAGGAATTCCATGTTCGCGCTCCTTCGCAGGTTGCGCCGGGATGAACGCGGCCAGGCCATGGTCATCGGCGTCGTCGCCATGCTGGTGCTCGCCGTCAGCGTGATGGTCTCCGTCAGCATCGGTCACGGCGTCTACGAGAAGATCAAGCTCCAGGACGCCGCGGATGCCCAGTCCTACAGCCTCGCGGTGAAGGAGGCCCGGGCCTACAACTTCCTGGCCTATACCAACCGGGCCATGGTCGTTCACTACTCGGCCATGCTCACGGTGATGTCCTACGTGAGCCACGCCGTCTACCTGGACAAGACCATCGGGACGCTCGCGGAGTACGCCCAGTACATCCCGGTGATTGGCGGCATCTTCACGGTCGTCAAACAGGCCATCGACCTCTGGAAACAAGTGGTGGAGCGAGTCGCCCAGGTCCTCATCCCTCTTCTGACCGCGCTCAACGTCGCGCTCTGGCTCGCCCAGGAAGCCATGATGCTCGGCACGGTGAAGGACCTGGCCACGCGCTCGGACGACCCCGTCATCAAACAGACGGACGCCAAGGCCCGCGTCGGGAACATGGGAGGGAGCGGGTCCGAGCTGCTCGACAAGACCCTCAACTACTTCAACATGAAGAACTTCGTCCATGTCGTCGACGACGGGCCACACAGCGGCAAGGGCGCGGTGCTCAGCCTGCTGGACCCCACGGGCCTGACGAAACGCGCCGGGCTCCTCAAAGCCAACAAACTCTCCGACCCTGACATGGCCAAATACCGTCTGTTGATGGGAAACCTCGCCAACGGCGTGCGCCGTCAATGGACCGCCGTCGGAAAAGGCCCCGTCCTCATCGGGCGCAAGTGGAGCCTGCGGGTCTGCGCCGTCATCGCCGAGCTGCGCATCCAGAAGACCGCCGACAGCCAGATCAAGAGCTTCGACGAGGGCTACGAGGACAACCGCAAGGACCAGCTCTACGCTTCCGACGACGTCGTCATCCGCATCCGGCCCGCCTGCCTCTTCGGGAAATGGCACGACCTCTTCACGCTGCGCTTCCGCGCCGCGGCCGACAACCAGGGCGGATACCACCAGGAATACGGGCAGCGGAAGACGGATGACCACCACAAGTGGATGGGCATCACGCCCTTCCTCACGGCGGACCCCAGCTTCATCCGCCCCTGGGAACTCCACTTCGGCTACCCGTGCAACATGAGCGCGTTGTCGAAGGCCATGGACTCCTCGAGGGAGGACAACGCGCCCTCGCCATTCCACCTCGAGCACATGCGGCATCGAGACCGGAGCGGCGCTCAGGGGGCGAATCAGGGCGCAGGCTTCATGTCCGGGAACGGCTCCGGGAAGTTCGACAAAGAGGGGCAGGGAATCAAGGCTGGCTTCCTCGACATCTCCTGGAGCGCGGTGGGTGGGCTCAGCAGCGAGACCGAGCGGTTCCGGCAGCGTACCGGCGGGATGGTTGCCGCCGCAGTCGGCCGCGCCGTCTACCACCGCCCGGGGGACTGGAAGGAAGAACCCAACTTCTTCAACCCGCTCTGGACCGCGCGACTCGCGCCCATCGCCACCCATTGGGAGAAGGAGATCATGGAAGAGCTGGTCCCTGGCCTCCCAGCCGCTCAGCGCCAGTTCCAGAACGCCGTCAACTATTGAAGGAGGCGCCATGGCTGCTCACATGTCCCCGCCACGCGGCAACCGACGTCCCAGGGCCAGGGCGCAACGAGGTGCGGCGACAACGGAGTTCGCCCTCCTCGCCCCCATCCTCCTGGGGCTCATGGTCTGGGCGAACTACTTCTGGGAGGTGCAGCACGTACGACTCAAAGCCGCGGAGGTCGCGCGGTTCGTCTCGTTCGAGCGCACGGTGCGCCCGGACCTGAACCGCATCACCGCCGAGGCCATGGAGCGCTATCAGGACCTCGACGGCGCCACGAAGACCGGTGAACTCCCCAAGGGGTTGGGCTTCCAGAACCGGCTCACCTTGAGCATCAAGGCGGAGGAGGCCGACGCGGCGCTCCAACAGGAGTCGATGGAGGAGCGCGGCGGACTCGGCGGTGCGACGGGCATCATCGGGAAGGCGCTGGGCGCGCTCGGCGCCACTGCGGGAGCGGTCGCGAAGAAGATGGGCTTGGACCCCAGCCGCGGCGCGGTCCACACCGAGGTCGAGATCCGCATCGAGAACGGCATCATCCCCCCGCAGATCGCCTTCCTCGCCACGGGCTTCGACGACGACCGGCTGGACCTGCGCTTCACCGAGAAGCACTTCATGTTCTACGACACGTGGCGCGCGTGGGAGCATGGAGACCGCTCAGACGACAGCTACGCGCGCGTGCAGCAGCACACGCTCGACCGCGTGCGACACATCGCCTACGCGGGGATCGCCTCCGGCGGCGGAGACGTCCTCGACGCGATTGGAAAGGTGCTCTCCGTCCTCGGTCTCGACTTCCCGTTCTCGAATGACTTCATCCGCGACTCCGTCCTCATCCGACACGTGAAGGACGACAGCACCGCCCCCTACGCGAGAGGCCGATATCCGACCCCGACGCCCAACGGAGAACGCCCCACTCGCACCGTGCCCGGAGACGTCCTCCAAGCCGCCTATTGGAAGAGCGATGACGAGGCTTGCTTCGGCGGCAGCTGCGAGCCGGATGAAATCCGATTCAAGCGCGGCCTCAAACCGAGCGGCGAGGACTCCTTCGACGACAACTGGCCGATGCGGGCCTACAACTGCCGCGGCAAGTTCTTCCAGGGAGCCACACGCTCCTCGGCGCCCGAATCCGTCTACGCGCAGTCCGAGACCGAGGGCAAAAGCTATCACTCCTACAGAGATGACGCATGCGCGGTGGTACTCAAGCAGAAACAGTGAGCCCCCCATGCGCGCCCAGGGACGGAACACCCCATGAGGCCACCTTCGGACAGGACGGGCGCGGTCACGCGCGTCATGGGGCTCGGCGGCCTGCTCTTGCTGGTGGCCACGGCAGCGACTTTGCGCGAACCGCCCCCCGCGAATCCATCGCCCGCGCCTGCCCCCGCGCGCGCGCTGGAGCCCGTGACGGCCCCCCCTCATGCGGAGGTGCTGTCGAAGCGCTTCCAAGGAGTCATCCCCGCCTATCCCCGCACGAAGCTCACCCCCATGGGCAGGATGTCCGCCAACGGCAACCCCATGGAGATGGCCTTCTTCGAGACGACGGATGCCGCGGACGACGTGCTCGAGTTCTACGCGCGGGAGTTCCGCAAGGCCGGTCACCACCTGGCCAACGAACCCGACGGAGCGGGAGGCGGCGCGGTGAGCTATTACGACGCGAAGCGGGGGGCCATCATCTCCGTCACCGCCATCGGGCTGGGAGGAGCCAAACCCCTCACCCAGGTCTTCCCGTCCATCGTCGAGGCACAGCAGGGCGTCCACCTCCAGGCCCGCGCACCGGCGTCGCTGCCACGTCCGCCCGGCGCCATGACGATGCTGCGTGTGGATGACCACACCCCGGGGCCCTCCAAGGACAGCATCACCGTCACCGAGGTGGCCCAGGGGACACCTCGAGCCCTGTCCGACTTCTATGTGAAGCAATTCGAGACGCGCGGCTACACGCTGACGGAGGCCCCCTCCTTCACCCAGGGCGTGGCGTACCTCGACTTCATCAAGCCAGGGGAACGCGTATCGCTCTCGCTCTCCCCGGTGGATACGGAAGGCGCCCCCCAGACCCTCGTCACCGTCGTCCTGGAACAAACGCCCGACAAGGAGCACGCCCCATGAACCGATGGATGACCTCCGCGTACGGCTGGCTGCGACGTCCTCGCTCGCGCGGTCAGGCCATGGCCGAATTCTCGCTGCTGCTGATGTCCATGATGCTCCTGGGGTTCGGGGTCTCTTCCTTCGCCCCGGACATGCTCGCCGTCTTCACGATGTACGTGGGCGGCTTCTACATCGTGCTCGGCTATCCCCTGGGGTGAGTCATCCAGGTGACTCACGGCTCGCTCAGGCGCGGAATCTGGATGGGGACCATGTCCAGGGAAGGCTTCGCGCCGGTCCCCGCCTGCTTCGCCACCCACGTGGTCTCCGGGTCGCGCACCGACTCCACACCGAACAAGGGCACGCGAGGCGTGGTCGTCACGACCACGGCGAGTCCCTCCTCCCGTGCGTAGGTCCGCTGGCGCGCCCTCCCCGCGAACGAACCCTCGCGCACCTGCGTCTCCTGCTCCTGGGTCAGGGTGCCTCGAAGCTCCTGTTGGTCCGCGTAGAGGTCCACGGGAATGGACAGCGGCGCATGCGGTGGCGCGGACACGGCAAGCCGCTCGACGAAGGGCCTCTCTCCCCCCACCACCCAGACCACCACCAACATGCGTGGGGTCGTCTCGTGGTCCAACTCCAACTGGTACAGCATGGCGCCATCCTCACGCTGGGACTCCCCCACCACGGCCACACGCGCGCGCACGGAGCCCTTCTTCGCGCGCAGCTCGTACTCCACCCACGTCCCCACGACGGGCTGGAGCTGGCCATAGAGCAGCGGGGCGGGCACCAACGCGCGCGCCTCCTTGAGGCGGGACGGATCCACCACCACGCCTGCGTCCACCTTGGGAGGAGCGCCCGCGTCGGCGGACTCCGCGCGCTCCACGGCGGGAGGCGACGCGGGTGGAGGCTTCAAGGGGACAGGAACCTCCGGACCGCTCTTCGGTTCAGCGCAGGCGCCGAGCATCAGCACGAAGCCGGCAACGAGCATCGGGAAGCGGGGCATGGCCAAATCCTATCTGCTCCGCCCCCCGGCCACGCAACGGGGCACGTCCCCCACGAAAAGGGAGTCCACGGATGATGAGTCTTTGGCGGGTGGGCGTGCTGCTGTCGTGCCTCGTCGCCACCTCGGCGCGCGCCCAGGAGGGAGCCTTGGGAGGGATGCTCGACCTTCCGCTCGTCATCCATGAGGGAGGCTGGGCGCGCTACGAGGGCACCTCCTCGGACGGCCCCTCGAGGTTCGTCTTCAAGGTCGGCGCCAAGGGCAGACATCGGGGTCAACGCGGACGGTGGATGCTGCTGGACGTGGAAGTCCCCTCCGTAGGACGTCTGTCCTTCCACTTCCTGGTGAAGGGCGAGCGCTTCGGCACCAAGGACATCCTGCTGATGAAGGTCTTCACGCCCGGCCAGCGGACGCGAGAGATTGCCCAGCCCTTCAAAGAGGACACCCCACCCAAACGCCAGGGCCGCTTCCTGCAGAAGCGGACGGAGACGGTCGCGGGCCGGACGATGGAGATCCTCGAGTACTCCTTCCCCTCCGGCGTCATGGCGGAGTGGTCCCAGTCCGTGCCCGGCATGGGACTCGTGCGGCTGGGCGGCGCCGACCCCTTCCACCTCGTCGACTTCGGCGTGGGCGGAGACCCGTGGAAGGAGAAGGCCCCCCCCGCGATGTTCCCCGTGGCGCCGAAGAAGCCCTGAGCCTCAGCGCGACGGGCCGCGCGAGGCCAGCCCCGCCTGGAGCAACTGACGCTTCACCTCGTCCGCGTCCTGGCCCGGCAGCCGCGTCTCCAGTCGCAGCGACGCGCCCCGCCCCGCCTGGAGCACCACACGGGGCGGCTCCCCGTCGCCACGCTGGAGGGTGAACCACTCCAAATCGCGGAAGCGGGTGCGCCGGCCCAGCGGGTCGATGAAGCCCTCCGTCGACAGGTACAGCCCTGGCACCAGGTTCAGCCCGATGCCGGCCAGCCACGCCCCCACGCCCAGACAGAAGACGCCGAACGCGGGGCGGGCCTCCGTGTGCAACAGGTGCACCCCCAGGAGCCCCAGGAGCCCCATGGCCCCGAGCACCTGCACGTAGGTGCCCACGCGTGAGCGCGAACCCAGCACGACGACCTCGCGCGCGCGGAGCAGCGACACCAGCGACGCCAGGGACAGGACCGCCAGGGCGCCCGCCGCCACGGCCACGCCCATCGACATCAGCCCGCGCTGGCCGCCGAGCACCCGCGCCTCCAGCAGGAGCCACGTCGTGCACCCGCCGAAGAACTTGAAGGACATCAACTGGAAGACGACGGGCAGCGTGGGGAAACGAGGCGTCTTCATGGGAGCCCGAGCGCACCACAACCTCCGCGCGCTTGGGAAGGGCCCCACCCTTCAGCGCTTGCGCCCGCGCCGCGCGGAGGCCGGCCCGGGGAGCGACTCGACGAGCTGCCGGTACTGCCGGGGGCTCAGCCCCGTCACCTGCTTGAACTGGCGCGACAGCGCGCTCTGGTCACAGAACCCCACCGCGAGCGCGATGGTGGCGATGGCCTGCGCCCCCTCCGACAGCCGCTCCGCCGCCGCGTCGATGCGCGTCTTCATGATGAACTGCCCGGCGGAGAGCTGGAAGATGCGCCGCATGCGCCGCTCGAACTGCGCCGCGGACATGCCCGCGCGCCGCGCCAGCGAGTCGATGCGCAGCCGCTCCGCGTAGTGCGCCTGGATGTGGTCGATGGTCGCCGCGAAGCGCTCGTCCACCAGCCCCGCGCGCCCCGGTTCGTGGATGTCCTTGGACAGACACGCCAGCCCCAGCACCTCGCCGGAGGCGTCGAACAGCGGCACCTTGCTCGTCAGGCACCAGCCTGGCTCCCGGTTGTTGAAGAGCGTCAGGTCCAGGTTGTCCACGATGGGGCGCCCCGTGCGGAACACCCGCTCGTCCTGCCGCACGTAGCGGTCCGCCATGTGCCGGGGGAACAGCTCGTGCGCGGTGCGCCCCACCGCCGCCGCCTTGCTCTCCAGGCCGCAGCGCTCCGCGCACGCCTCGCTGATGCACACGTACCGCCCCTGGATGTCCTTCACCGAGAAGACGATGTCCGGCACCCGGTCGAACAGCTCCTCCGCGAAGAGCGGATTCGCCACCCGGCCCATGAACTCCCTTCTCCAGGTCTCGAGGGTTTCGCGCGCTTTGGTGGTTTCCATTCGTCACCGCGAGGGAAAGACACAAGAAGGTCCTACTTGCTCACGAATACCTTGAACACCACGTGAAACCCACGTCGGTGTCACTCGGACGGAAGACACCGTGCCACAGCCCCCACACCCCGAGGAGTCGAAGCATGCGCCTTCCTTTCACGGATTGGTGTCGCTGTCACATCTCCCTCGCCGTCTGTCTCACGCTGTCCACCGCGGGAGCCCATGCCCGCCCGGGAGGCCCTTCGCCCGCCGGAGTCGCTCGCGTCCATGGGCAGGAGCACGCTTCTCGACGCATCCAGCCTGACGAGCGCGAGCCCGACGTCCCGCCCCAGCAACTGCGCCAGTCCCTGACGCAGCCCCCCTCCCGGCGCGCACGACTGGCCGCGTGTGACACCGCGGCCTTCGCGTCCGCCAGCGGCAGCGCGCTCGTCACGCTGGTGAAGGGCTCCACGGACGACTGCGTCAATTCGTTGTTCGGTGTCACGGGCACGCAGGCGGGCCAGGTGTTCGGCGAGGCGAAGATGGTCACCATCGCCAACGCGCTGACCAGCACCGCGGGCACCTACCCGGGCACCAACACCACGCAGGCGCTCCAGCTCATCCTCTTCCTGCGCGCCGGCTACTACGTGCAGTACTACCAACCGGACGTCGTGGGCAGCTACGGCACCGCGCTGCGCAATGCCATCCGTCCCGCGCTCGGCGCCTTCGTCGCCAACGCCCACTTCACCGACGTGAACGATGCCCACGGCGCGGTGCTCGGCGAGTTCGTCATCCTCATCGACAGCTCGTCGGAGAACGCGCGGCACCTGGGCACGTTCAAGGGACTGCTCACCCGCTTCGACGAGGCGGCGCGGGCCTCCTGGTACATGCGCAACGCCACCAACAACGTCTTCACCGGCCTGTTCCGGGGGCACTACAACGCGGACTTCGTCACGGCCGTGCAGGCCGACAGCTCCATCCTCGACACGCTGGAGTCCTTCGTCGCGCGCAACGAGTCCCTGCTGGGCACCGACGACCAGTACCTCCCGGTCAACGCCACGCGCGAGCTGGCGCGCTTCCTCCAGTACACCGGCGCGCTGCGCGACAAGACACGCCCCAAGGTGAAGGGCCTCATCGCGAGCCACGCCATGACGGGCCCCGGCGCGGGCGTCTGGGTGGGGGCGGCGGAGATGGCGGACTACTACGACGGCGCCAACTGCGCCTACTACGGCATCTGCGACTTCCGGCGCGCGCTGGAGCAGGCGGTGCTGAAGGTCAGCTACAGCTGTGGCGCCACGCTGCGGCTGCGGGCCCAGGACATGACGTCCGCGCAGCTCACCCAGAGCTGCTCCAAGCTGGCGACCCAGGAGTCCTACTTCCACGAGAAGCTGAAGACGGGGCGCGTCCCCGTCGCGGGTGACGGCAACACGTCGTTGGAGATGGTCGTCTTCGACAGCAGCACGGACTACCAGACGTATGCGGGCGCGCTGTTCGGCATCGACACCAACAACGGTGGCATGTACCTGGAGGGCGACCCGGCCGCGGCCGGCAACCAGGCGCGCTTCATCGCCTACGAGGCGGAGTGGGTGCGGCCCACGTTCCAGATATGGAACCTGGAGCACGAGTACGTCCACTACCTGGACGGCCGCTTCGACATGAAGGGCGACTTCGGCGCCAGCACCAGCCAGCCCACCATCTGGTGGATCGAAGGCCTGGCCGAATACATCTCGAAGAAGGACGACAACGCCTACGCCGTGGACCTGGGCACCAGCAAGGCGTACCGGCTCAGCCAGCTTCTGCGCAACGACTACAACAGCGGCACGGAGCGCGTCTATTACTGGGGCTATCTGGGCGTGCGCTTCATGTTCGAGCGGCACGCGAAGGAGGTGGCCACGATGCTCGGCCAGTTCCGCGCGGGCAACTACACCGGCTATCGCACCACGCTGGACGGTCTGGGGACGACGCTCGACACGGAGTTCCACGCGTGGATCGACTGTGTGTCGTCCGCGACCGACCCGGGCACCTGCGCCGGCGAGGGTCCGCTCCCGGGTCCTGGCTCCGGGACGAGCACGCCCTGCACGGACCCCAACCCCATGGCGCTGGGCAAGAACTGCTACCGGGACGCGCTGGCCCACGGCGACGTGCTCTACTTCTACCTGTGGATGCCCACCGGCACGCGCAACCTCCGCTTCCAGACGAGCGGCGGCACCGGCAACGCCGACCTCTACATCCGCGCGGGGACCTGGCCCACGACGACCACGTATGACCACCGGCCGTATCTCGCGGGGAACGACGAGACGGTGGACATCGCCTCGCCCGTCACCGGCGGCTACTACTACGTCATGCTCAAGGCACGGGCGCCCTATACGGGCGTGAAGCTGGAGTCCCGCTACGACGCGGCTCCTTGAGCAGCAGGAGCCACTTCACCTGCGGCCACCGGAGCGCCGAGAGAACCCGGCGCTCCGAACCACCCGCGGACCGGTGAGGAGTCACGCGGACGCGTGCCACTGCTCACTCCCGCTTCAGCACGCCATCCACGGTGCGCCACAGGCTCAGCGGGTTCGCCTCGCGAAGCTCCGCCGGCAGCAGCGCGTCCGGCACGTCCTGGAAGCACACCGGCCGCGCGAAGCGGCGGATGGCGCCCGTCCCCACCGCGGTGAAGCGGCCATCCGAGCTGGCCGGGAAGGGACCGCCATGCACCATCGCGGGGCAGACCTCCACACCGGTGGGCACGCCGTTCACCAGCACCCGCCCCACGCGGTCCGCCAGCACGGGCAACAACTGCGCCGCGCACTCGTGGTCCGCCGCGTCCACCATCAACGTGGCCGTGAGCTGGCCCTCCAGGCGCGAGGCCACCCGCGTCAGCTCCACCACGTCCCGGGCCCGCGTCAGCACCGCGCAGCTCCCGAACACCTCCTCGGTCAGTGCACCCTGCGACAGCACCACGCCGGCCTCCGCCTCGAACAGCGCGGCCGCGCCATGCGCCCCCGTCGACGCCCCCTGCACACACGTCCGCGTGTCCTGACGCGAGGCGAGCCGCTCCACGCCCTCGCGGAAGCGCGCGGCGATGGCGGGCGTCAACATGGGCGCGGCGGGAGCGCCACCCAGCTTCTCCACGAGGCGCGCACGGAAGGCCTCGTAGCCCGGCCCGTCCACCGCGACGAGCAACCCGGGCGACGTGCAGAACTGGCCCGCGCCCTGGAGGATGGACGCGGCCAGCGAGTCCGCCAACACCTGCGGACGCGCGGCCAGCGCCTCCGGCAACAGGAACACGGGGTTGATGGAGCCCATCTCCGCGAACACGGGGATGGGCACGGCGCGCGAGGCGGCCAGCTCCATCAACGCGCGCCCTCCCGCGCGGGAACCCGTGAAGCCCACGGCGCGGATGGCGGGGTGGCGCACCAGCGCCTGCCCCACCTCGATGCCCGCGTCGAGGAGCAGCGAGAAGACCCCCTCGGACAGTCCACAGGCGGCCACGGCCGCGCGAATCTTCAGGCCCGCCAGCTCGGACGTGGCCGGGTGCGCCGGGTGCGCCTTGGCGACGACGGGACACCCCGCGGCCAGCGCGGACGCGGTGTCGCCCCCCGCAACGGAGAAGGCGAGCGGGAAGTTGCTCGCGCCGAACACGGCCACCGGGCCCACGGCGCGCAGCATGGAGCGCAGGTCCGGGCGCGGCGCGGGGCGACGGTCGGGCAGCGCCCGGTCGATGCGCGCGTCCACCCAGCTCCCCTCCTCCAACAGCCGGGCGAAGAGCCGGAACTGGTTGGCGGCGCGGCCCAGCTCGTTCTGGATGCGCGCCGGAGGCAGGCCCGTCTCCTTCGGGGTGATGGCGAGGAACTCCGCCTCCGCGCCAGCCAACGCCTCCGCGACGTGCTCCAGGAACACGGCGCGCTGGCGCGCGGACAGGGCCGCGAAGGCCGGCGCGGCCTCCTCCGCCAGTTGGCAGGCCCGCGCCACCTCGTGCGGCAGCGCGCCATGGAAGCGCGGCTCGAGCGCCACGTTCTCCGTCGGGTTCCAGCCCGTGAAGGTCGGCCCACCGGGTTCCCCACGTCCCGCGCCAATCAGCGACAATCCCGTCCCACTCATTCCCGTGTCCTCTCCAGCGTAGGGTCCGCCCGCGTCCCGCGCACTCCCACGCGGGACGCCTCACTCGCCTCGGTGGCGCTAGAGGGCCGGCCGGTTCGCCAGCGCCTCGCGCAGCACACGCAGGCACTCCTCGCGCTCCGCGCCCACCAACTCCAGCCGGGGACCCCGCACCCGCTCGTGGCCCCAGCCCACTTCCTGCTGCACCAGCTTGATGAGCTGCACGAACTTCGTCACGGTGTCCAGCCGCAGCAGCGGCAGGAACCACCGGTACAGTTGGAAGGCGGCGTCCTTCTTTCCGGCGAGCGCCAGGTCGAACAACCGGACCGACTCCGCCGGGAAGGCATTCACCAGTCCCGCGACCCAGAAGCGCGCGCCTGCCTCCACGCCCTCGACGAGGCAGTCATCCACGCCCACGCCCAGGGCGAGCCGGTCGCCCAGCAGCGCGCGGATGGCGGTGACCCGGCGAGCGTCCGTGGAGGACTCCTTCACGGCGACGGCGTTGTCGTGCTCGGCCGCCAGCTCCGCCAGGTGCGGCGGCGTGAAGTCCGTCTTGTACGCGACGGGGTTGTTGTAGAGCAGGCCCGGCAGCTTCGTGGCGCGCAGGACGGCGGACATGTGGGCCTTCATCTCGCGCCAGTCGCTCGAATAGACATACGGCGGCAGCACCATGAGCCCGGCGCACCCGGCCTCCTCCGCCGCGCGCGCCAGCCGCACGGCCTCCGCCGTGGAGAGCGCGGCGATACCGGGGATGACGGGCGCCTTCACCGCGTCCACGCACGTGCGCATCAGCGCGACCTTCTCCTCCACGCTCAGCGTGGCGCCCTCGCCCAGCGAGCCGCACGGGATGATGCCGGTGCAGCCCTGCGAGACGAGCCACTGCACGTGCGCGCGCACCGCGCCGTGGTCCACGGACAGGTCCGCGTTGAAGGGGGTGGTGATGGCGGGAAGGACACCATTCCAAAGGGTCATGACGCTCTCGTGTGGGGTGGAGGAGAAGGAAGTCTCAGACTGCCGATGCGCGCGGGGAGGCAGGGCGGACGCACGTCCTCCCCCGTCCAGCCGAAGAGGACCTCGGCCGCCGCGCCGCAGGTGCGCCCCTGACAGGCGCCCATGCCCAGCCGCGCGTAGAGCCGCGCCTCGCGCAGGTCGCGGCATCCGTCGAGCGCCTGGAGCGGCACGTCCTCGCAGCGGCACACCAGCGTCTCCGGAGTCGCCAGTCGCCGCAGCTCCTCGCGAGGCGCATCGTGTCTCGCCAACTGGTCCGCGAAGGTCCGGACCGCGCGCCACGAGCGCTCCAGCCCGGTGGGGACGGGCTTGCCGGCGGCGACGTGCCCGACCAGCTCGCCGGTGACCAGCGCCTGGTCCACGCCGCCGATGCCCAGCAGCTCACCCACGGCGTGGACGCCCTTCACGCGCGTCTCCAGGCGCTCGTCCACGACGACCGCGCCGGAGGCCACCTCGCAGCCCAGGAGCTTCGCCAGCTCCAGGTTCGGGACGAGCCCGTAGGCGGCGCCCAGGTAGTCACAGGGCAGGGTCTCCTCGTGGCCGCGCACGGACAGGCGCACGCGCTCGACGCGCGCCTCGCCCTCGGCGGCCACCACCCACGCGTCCGTGGCGGTGGGAATCCCGACCAGCGAGGCCGCGAGCGCGGCGCCCTGGAGCAGCTTGCCCGGGTGGCGCCAGAGCTGGAGCGCGAAGCCCCAGTGCCGCGCGGCGGGAGCCTGCTCCGCGATGAAGAGGACCTCGGCGCCGTGGCGGTGGAGGGTCGCGGCGGCGGCGAGCAGCAGCGGGCCCGTGCCCGCGAGCACCACGCGCTTGCCTCGCACGGGCAACCCGTCCTTCACCAGCACCTGGAGCCCGCTGACGCCGAGCACGCCGGGAAGCGTCCAACCCGGGAACGGGAGGAAGCGCTCCCGGGCACCGGTGGCGAGCACGGCGCGGCCGTAGCGCACGGCCAGGGACGACGTGCCCTCCTCGACCAGCAGGAGCCCCGGCTCGGGCGCGGCGACGACCCGCGCACCGGGGCGGAACCTCGCGCCGGACGCGGCGAAGCGGTCGAGCCAGCGGCGCGCGAGCCGGTTCTCCCGCTTGCGCGCCTCGCCCCTCCACACCTGACCTCCCGGCTGGGATTGCGGGTCGAGCACGAGCACGCTCAGCCCCGCCTCGGCCGCGTGACAGGCGGCGGCGAGCCCGCCCGGGCCCGCGCCGACGACGACGAGGTCACAGGCCTCACGCATCGGTCACCACCTCCTGCCCCTCACGGCAAGGCACGAGGCACGTCAGCACCTCGGGCACGCCATCGACGGTGGCCCGGCACTCGAAGCAGACCCCCATCCCGCACAGCGGTCCACGTGGCCGGCCGCTCAGGTCGGCGCGGCTGACCAGCGCGTCCCCGGTGCCGAGCGCGGCGGCCACGGACGTCCCCTCCGGCACCGTGACGACGCGACCGTTGATGCGCAGGGTGACGACCTCCGACTTCGGAGCGCTCATGAGCGCAGCTCCCGGGCCTCGCGGCGACGCTCATGCATGGGCCACCTGCCTCGGCGTCCGTCCCAGGAATCGCTCGGGGAGATAGGGACGCGCGTCGATGGCGGAGGAGCGCCCCAGGAGCTGGTCCGCCACCAACCGGGCGCTGCCCGTCGCGGTGGTGATGCCCAGTCCTTCGTGACCACACGCCAGCCACAGCCAGGGCTGCTCCGGGTGGGGCCCCAGCAACGGCAGGCCATCCGGCGTCGCGGGGCGCAGACCGGTCCACGCGCGCAGGGCCTGCATGCCATCGAGCCCCGGGAGGAAGTCCGCGGCGCGGCGGAGCATGCGCTCCAGGATGGCGGCCTCCACCTCGCGTGTCCCCACGCCGGGCTGGCGCGAGGAGCCGAGCAGGAGCTGCCCGGTGACACGCGGCTGGGCGTTGAACGCGACGGAGGCCCCCTCGGTGCCGTGGGCGCTCTTGACGTATCCCAGCTCCACGAGCTGGTGCTTCACCACGGGCGCGCCGCGCCGGGTGATGAGCAGGTGTCCCTTGCGCGGGGTGATGGGGAGACCGGGACAGAGCGAGGGGCTGGCCACGCCCGCCGCGAGGACGATGTGTCGCGCGGCCAGGACGTCGCCATTCGCGAGGACGACCTCTCCGGGGCGCAGCGCCTGGGCGGGGGTGCCCGTCATCAGCCGCGCCCCACGCGCCTGGGCTCGCAGCGCGAAGGTGCGGGCGGCGAGCGGCGGATACACGACGGCGTCCCCTGGGACGCGCAGCGCCCCCACCAGCCCCGGGGCCAGCGCGGGCTCGGCCTCGTAGAGCGCGGCGGCGTCGAGCACCTCGACCCGCACTCCCGCGGCCCGGTAGTTGCTCACCTTGGAGTCGACCGCGGCCATCTCCTCGGCGTCGGCCGCGAGCCACAGCGTCCCGCACGCGTCGTACTCGACGGCGCGAGGCAGCCCCTCCGCCAGCGCCCGCCACAGCGAGACGGACCAGGACGTGAGCGCCAGCTCCGCGGCGTTGTCGTCCATGGCCACCAGGTGGCCCATGCCACACGCGGTGGTGCCCGTGCCGATGGAGCGCGCCTCGACGAGCGCGACGGACATGCCCGCCTCGCTCAACGCGTCCGCGAGCGCCGCCCCGACGATGCCTCCACCGACGATGGCGCAGTCGACGGCGCTCACCCGATGCCCCACGCGAACGGGTCCGTCGGGTCGACGAGCAGCGTGCCCTCCGCGTTCACCGAGGCCGTGCCGGTGATGGTCGGCAGGATGCGCTGCCCGTCGCGGACGTAGCGCCCCTCGAAGCGGCTGCCGATGATGCTCTCCTGCACCCAGGTCGCGCCCTCGGCCAGCGCCCCCTCCGCCGCGAGGCAGGCCAGCTTCGCGCTCGTCCCGGTGCCACAGGGGGACCGGTCATACGCGAGCCCCGGACACAGGACGAAGTTGCGCGCGTTCGCGCCCGGGGAGCCCGAGGGCGCGTACAGCTCGACGTGGTCGACCTCCGCGCCGTCGGCGCCGGTGATGTGCTGGTCGGAGAGCGCCTGCTTGATGGCGGAGGTGTAGGCCGTGAGCGCGGGGATGTTCGCCAGCTCCAGGGCGACGTGCCGCGCGCGGGAGAGGAAGAACCAGTTCCCACCCCAGGCGATGTCGCCGCGCACCTCGCCGTGGCCCGGCACGGAGACGGCCACATCGTGCGCCAGCCGGTAGCTGGGCACGTTGGCGATGCTGACGCGCCCGTCCGGGTGCAGCGTGGCCTTCACCACGCCCACGGGGGTCTCCAGCGCATGGCCCCCCGGACCGATGCGCCCCAGGTACTCCAACGTCTTCACCACGCCGATGGTGCCGTGGCCACACATGCCCAGGTAGCCCACGTTGTTGAAGAAGATGACGCCCGCCACGCTCGACGGATGGACGGGTGGGCAGAGGAGCGCGCCCACCATGACGTCCGAGCCCCGGGGCTCGCAGACGATGGCCTTGCGGAACGCATCGAACCGCTCGCGGAAGCGCTCGCGCAAGGTCGCCAGGTCCCCCTCGCCCAGCTCCGGTCCCCCCTCCGTCACGACGCGCGTGGGCTCTCCACCGGTATGACTGTCGAT
Source organism: Myxococcus dinghuensis (assembly GCF_024198235.1). Classification (GTDB taxonomy): domain Bacteria; phylum Myxococcota; class Myxococcia; order Myxococcales; family Myxococcaceae; genus Myxococcus; species Myxococcus dinghuensis. The sequence continues at coordinate 126,053 of NZ_JAKCFB010000020.1, forward strand.
GACACGAATGCGGCGCATGCGAGCGACTCCCTCGACCCGGGCGTTCCAGGCTCCGACCCTAGGGACATCGGCCCCAGGGTTCTTGGGAGATTCGACCACACCCGCGTGGGAATCATGCAAATGCCAGGGAGCGAGGCCCCCTCACGACGGCAGTCTGGCGATGTTGAGGGTGACGGCCCCACAGGCGCCCTCGAACCCTTCGATGATGATGAGCAGCTGCACGCCCTTGACGAGCCCGTTGAGGGTGACCCGCGACTGGGGGGTCGTCGAGGTGTCGTCGTTGCACCCCATCACGCTGGACGTCGAGGTGAAGTGCCGGATCTCCATGACGGTGTCGAAGTTCGAGTTGATGGTGGAGAAGGTGTACTTCCCCGTCTCGGGGACCGTCCAGACGTAGGAGATGTCGCGGGAGGAGCCCGAACCACACGTCGTCCGCCACTGGTTGGACGCGGTGCAGGTCGACGGATGGGTCGCGATGGGGCTGCCCAGCGCGCGGCCCAGGTCTCCCACGAAGGTCATCTGGCTGACCTCGCTCGGCTCCCCGAGCACCTCGCTCCCAGTCCCTCCGGAGCCCTCGGGCCCCCACTCACCGAGCCCCTCCTCCTCCGGGGGCACCGGACCACAGGCCCCCGACATGACCACCGCGGCGACCGCACCCATGACAGACCCGACCGTTTTCGACATGGCGTACCCGACCCTGTTCGTGTCCCAGCGCAGCCCCGCCCGAGGTATCCGGCCGGGGCGGGCAGACACGGGAGGTTGTGCCTGCCTGCCCACAACGTTGGTTCGAGGTCATCGGGCGACCATTGCCTGCGCGGTCCGGGTCCCCATTCCGTTCCGGATACTTTCATTCTCGAAAACCAAGCCGCGCGTGGGGAGACGACCGCGGCACGTCGAAAGAGAGGATTCGCAACTTTCCCGGCGGGCCCGTGTTCGAGGGACCCATGCGAATCCACCACCTCCTCCTGATGACGACGTTGCTGTCCGCCTGCGGTCCCGCCTCCGCGCCGCGGGCCCCCTCCGCCGAGGAGGCCCCCGTCGACCAGCAGCAGTCGGAGCTGGCCGGCTGGGCCGCCGTGCGCGCGTTGCTCGTGCAGCGCGCGGCCGCCGGGGGTGTCTCGGACCTGGGGCTGATGGTGTTCGACGCCCAGGACGACCTCGTCTTCCAGCACATGGTGGGCACCTTCACGCCCACCACGCGCGTGGCCGTGGCGTCCGCGTCGAAGTTCGTCTCCGGCATCGTGCTCTTCGAGCTGGTCAAGCGCGGACAGTTGAGCCTCGACTCGACGACGGGCGCGGTGCTCGGCTGGACGGGGCCCAAGGCCTCCATCACCCTGCGCCACCTGCTCTCGTTCACCTCGGGCATGAACCCGGAGAACGTCTGCACCACCAACCCGGACATCACCCTGGCCACCTGCGTGGCCATCCTCTCCGCGCAGGCGCCCGTCGCCGCGCCCGGCACGCGCTTCGACTACGGCAGCACGCACCTGCACGTCGCCGCGCGCATGGCGGAGGTCGTCACGGGCAAGACGTGGAACACGCTGTTCAGCGACATCCTCCGCGCGCCGCTGGGGCAGGCCACCGCCGTCTCCTACTACTCGCGCCCCCGGCAGGCCCTGGGCACGCAGAACCCGCTCATCGCCGGCGGCCTGCGCGCCTCCATGTCCGAGTACGCGGACTTCCTCCGGCTCGCGTTCCACAAGGGCCAGACGCCCGCCCTCACCGTGGGCACGCCCGCGCTCTTCGACACCCAGGCGCGAGAGCCCTACGACGTCGTCATCGGCAACTCGCCCATGCAGGGCATCGGCCTGCCCTTCCACTACGGCCTCACCGCGTGGCTGGAGTGCCTGACGCCCGCGCAGGGCTGCACGCGGCTCAGCTCGCCGGGCGCCTTCGGCTTCACGCCGTGGATGGACCGCGAGAGCGGCTACTACGCCATCCTGGGCATGGAGCTGACCGTCACCGCGGGCGAGGGCGGCGTCGCGGAGTTCTCCGTCAACCTGGAGCGCGACCTGGCGCCGCTCATCCGCGACGCGCTCGCGCCCTGAGGCCGCGCCTCACGCGTCGAGCGTGCCGGACGCGAGCGAGCGCTTCGCCGTGCCCGACATGCTCTCCGCGAGCGTCTGCACCGAGCGCGTCACCTTCTGCGTCTCCTCGACGACGCGCAGCGTCTGCTGCATCTGCCCGGACAGGTCCTGGATGGCCACGGCGATCTGGGACGTGCCCGCGTCCTGCTGGGCCACCGCCGCGGAGATCTGCCGCACGCTGCTGCTCGTCTCGCTGATGATGCCGGTGAGCTTCTGCAACTGCGAACCCGACACGCGCACCGCGTCCAGGCTCACCCGCACGCGCTGCTCGCCCTGCTCGCTCACCTTCGCGGCCTCGCGCATGCTGGCGCTCACCCCGTCGAGCACCTCGCGGATGCGCTGGGTCGCCAGGATGGACTGGTCCGCCAGGCTGCGCACCTCGCGGGACACCACGCCGAACCCGCGGCCATGCTCCCCCGAGCGCGCCGCCTCGATGGCCGCGTTGACGGCGAGCATGTTGGACTGGTCCGCCAGCGCCTTCACCGTGTCCACGATGCCGGAGACCTCCCGCGTGCGCGCATCCAGCGCGAGGATGCGCCGGGCCATCTCGGACACCTCGGAACGGATGGCCTCCAGGTTGGTCAGCGTGCGGGAGATGGCGGCGCCACCGTCGCGGCCCGCCTCCTCCGCCACCACCACGGAGTTCGACAGGACGCGCGCCTTGTCCGCCGTCACCATGGACCCCTGGCGAATCTCCTGCACCGTCTGCTCCAGCTCCTTGAGCGCCGTGGCCTGACGGCTGATGCCGGCCGTCTGCTCCTCGCTCGACGTGCGCAACTGCTGCACCACCGTGGCCAGCTCCCCCGCGCCGCTGCCCATGCCCTGGGCCAGCTCCCGCACGTCGTTGCGCCGCGCCTCCAACTGCCGCATGTGCTGCGCCAGCGACCGCACCACCAGCGAGGAGCGCCGCGCGACGATGCCCACCAGCGACAGGGTGAACGCGAGGAAACCCCAGTGGACGTAGGAGTCCACCGAGTCCATCAACCCCAGCAGGGGCAGCATGCCCAGCAGCAGCACGCCCGTGAGGATGCCCAGGCCCACCACGAAGATGCGCGCGTCGGGGTTGCCTCGCCAGGCCGCGACGGCCGCCACCACGACGCAGAGGAACAGGCTGGGCAGCGACAGGCCCGAGAAGGGCTGGAGCAGCCGCAACGCCAGGCTCACGTCCACCAGCGCGAGCGCCGCCAGCAGCGACGTGGGCACGGAGAAGGCCACCGCGAAGCGATGGAACCAGACCTTGCGCCCCTCCAGGATGCTGTCGGAGATGAACCAGGCGAGCCCGGGTAGCAGGCCGTAGGCGCCCACGAGCAGGAGCTGGGTGCCCAGCGCGTCGGCGGACCAGAGCGCGGAGCACAACCCGCTGGCCCCCACCAACAGCAGGCCCGAGCTCGCGGAGAACATCGCCAGCGCCACCAGCATCCGCCGCTGGCGCTCCTGCAGGAACATGGCCGCCACCGCCACCAGCGCGATGGCCCCCAGCAACACGCCCATGACGAACGGCGCCAGGCCCTCGCGCGTCGCCTCCGTGAGCAGCGCGTGCCGCGCCCCGACCCGCGCGTCGCGCGTCACGCCAATCGTCGACCCGGTGCTCTGGATGCGCAGCAACACCCGCTTGCCCGCCGTGCCCGGAGGCAGCGGCACCAGGTGCCACCCCATGCTGTCGACGACCTCGCTCCCGCCCGGTCGCACCTTCCCGCTCGAGTGGATGCGCCGCCCGTCGAGGTAGACCTCGTACGCGTTGGCCACCGCGCCCAGGAAGAGCGCGGGCTCCAGCCACGCTCCCTCCGGCATCGGCAGGCTCAGCCACAGGAGCGTGTCGTCGCCCCGCCCCGGCGGCTCGTGCAGCGCGTCCGTGGGGGCCCAACCCGCGCCCTCGCCCGACTCACGCGCCCAGGCGGGGACGCCATCCGCGCCCACGGGTGAGTCTCCCCAACGGTAGCGCCAGCCGTCGCCGACCTCGACGCTCCCCACCTGCGCGCGCGCCAGCGGACTCCATGCGAGCAGCAAGACCAGGAGCCACTGACTCGCCCTGCCCCACCACCCGGTCCGGCCGCGCCTTGAAACATCCGAGACGAGACCAGCCGACGCCACACGACACCGAACGCGGGAGAGACCCATTGATGTGTCGGATGCTCGGGCCAACCCGGACACGAATGCAAATGGGGTCGGCTCACCCCGCGGCTCGCGCGAGATGAGACATCGACTCATGAGACCAGGCGACGGAGCGAGCCGACATGACGACCTGCGTCGATGACTTCAGTCACGGTGATGTTTCAGCAGGGATGTCTCAAGAAGATGTATCGCCGTAGCTCGCCGGAGCCTCCTGGCGCGCTCCCCCTCCGCGCGCCTCCATGAGGTCCGACATGTGGGATTTCGAGCGCCAGCCTCCTCCATGGACCTCGCTCTCCACGCAGCCGGAGAGCCCTTCGCGGCAGGTCCCCCCGGGTTGCCTTGCCCTCCCAGACTGTTTCCGGGTGAGGGGTAATTGTCCCCTACTCAAGGATTTCCGGTGAATCCGTTTTAGAACTCGAGGGCGTGAGACGATTCCCTGGGGCAGGCGTGGGAACACCGTGGAGGGAACCATGGGCATGACGGAGCTGGCGGTCCTGCTGGAGGGCGTGCGAGGGGGGGACCTCTGCGCGAGGGACGCGCTGATGGTGGCGGCCTACCAGGAGCTGCGGACCCTCGCGCGGGCGGCGGCGCTCGATGACACCCACAGCCCCCTACAACCCACGAAGTTGGTGGACGTGGCCTGGGGGCGCCTGTTCGGCGAGGGCGCGCGCCAGGAGCACCGGCGGCACTACCTCGGCGCGGCGGCCCAGGCCATGCGTCAGGTGTTGCTGGACCGGGTGCGGCTGCGCGGCGCGCTCCAGCGGGACTGGACGCGGGAGCGGGTGAGCATCCACGACACGGAGCTGGACTCGCTGTCTCATGTCGACATCGAGGTGTTGAAGCTGGAGGAGGTGCTCACGGAGCTGGAATCCTTCCAGCCCCGGCTCGCGCGCCTGCTGGAGCTTCGCTACTTCGCGGGACAGGGCCTGGCGGAGACAGCGGCGGCGCTGGGTGTGTCCATCGCCACCGTGCGGCGGGACTGGGCCTATGTGCGCGGCTGGTTGGTGGAGCGGCTGAGCCACTGAAGTCCGCCCGGAGGGGCCGTCAGCGCGGCTGCGTGGGAGACCCGCGCCGCAGCGAGAGCGACGCGAGCCCCGCCAGGAGCAGGATGGGCGCCAGCAGCACCGCGCCGAACCAGCTCAGCGCGTAGGTGATGCCGAAGAGCATCGCGGCCATGCCCCCCTCCAACGTCCCGGACAGGACGCCCACGTACTGGCGACCGCCGAGGAGATGGAGCACGCCGAACACGGCGACGAGCAGCAGCGCGCGCGACACCATGGGTGAGCGCAACACGGGGACGAGCTTCTTCATGGATGGACCTCCGGCCGGCGCGGCGACGCGGCGAGTGTCCAGAGCGGACCCTGGACCAGGGAGTACAGGAGCACGGCGTCCGCGAGCACGTTGCCCGCGGCGAAGCGCAGCCCCGTGGCGTCGTGCGTGGGGAAGGCGGCGAAGCGCAGGCTCGTGACGAGCCCCTCCAGCAGCGCCTCGTCCCCGAACGCGGCCGCGCCCACCAGCGCCAGCCCGCTCGAGCCCGCGTTGGCGTTCACCAGGGGGATGGTGGGCCCGGAGTCGATGTCCACGCGCGCCGCCACGGAGCGGGGCCACTCCCCCGCCCAGGCGAAGCCCCACAGCTCCCCCACCAGCTCCGCGCGGGCGCGCTGGTACTGCTCACGGGCGAAGTCCGCGTCGACGAGCTGGAGCATGTGCGCGGCGAGCCACAGCGTGGAGCCCTCCGGGCCATCCCGCGTCCGGCCGCGCCAGGTGAAGCTGGAGACGAGCAGCCCCGTGTCGGCGTCCACCAGGTGCTCGCGGGCCGACGCCACCCAGCGGCGGCGCAGCGCCGAGTGGTCCCGCCCGTCCACCGCGTCGGAGAGCGCGAGCGCCGCGAGCGACACCGTGTTGCAGAACGTCCAGCCCTCGTCCGGGTAGCTCTCCGCCAGCAGCAGCGGCGCGCGCTCGAGCTGGCCCACCACGCGGTCCACGCGCTCGCGCAACACGGGCGCCCACGCCTCGCGAGGCGCCACCCGCTGACGCGCGGCGAGCATCAGCGCCAGCTCGCCGTCGACGAACAGGCTCCGCCCCGCGGGGTCGAGGAAGGCGCCGTCGTGGACGTAGGGCAGGAGGAAGACGTCGTCGCGCCCCTGCTCGTCGAGCAGCGTCCGGGTGATGAGGGCATCGACGACCGCCAGGTGCTCGGCCTTCCGCTCGGGTTCGCGCAGGGCCAGGTTGGCGAAGGCGAGCGCGGAGAAGGTGCGGGACATCAGGTCCCACTCCGGATTCAGCCGGCGCATCCCGGCGGACTCGGGGCTGTCGTCACGCAGCGCCAGCGCGCGCTGGCGGGCGGCGAGCGCGGGTGCCAGCGCGCGCGGGTCCGACGGGCGGAACCAGAACTGGAGCGTCGGGACCCACACCGCCGCGGCCACCAGGACGAGGAGGACATTGCGTCGCATGCCCTGACTATCGACCGGTGAACGGGCGCCCGGGACCCGGGGCGGGTGAGTGGTCGTGGAGCCTCCGCGAGCGGTCGAACACACGCCTCATCCGGGAGGAGTCCTCCCGGACATCGGCCTGAGGCGGCCGAGCAGACAATCCCTCGCTGCATCCGTTCTCCCGGGGACGAACCCGGCGGGAGCGATGCCTCCCCCCATGGCATGGACGAAGGTCCCAACCCAATTTCAGCCCCAGGACGTCCTCGTCGGGACGTCTGCCTCTCGAGGAGGGGACGCCTGTCATGTGTGGAACACCCACGTCGCCCAGGACCGGGAACCCGAGCGAGCGAAGGATCGAGGAAGCAAGACCCCGCCATGATGCCACGCCCAGGAGCCGGAGCGCGGCGTCCCGTCCCTGTGGGGGACAGGCGGCGAGCGGCCCGCGACAGCGGGGGCCCTCCCGCGCGGAACGACGCGCCAGTTCGCACTGCGGAACACCGTCGCGAGCCCCCTGGACGTGCGCCCAGGAGGAGGACGACCTGGACCTCGAGGATGCAATCGCCTCCTGGTAGCCGGGCCTGCTAACACGGGCGCATGACCGCGCCCCGCCCCAACCCCCTGTTGTCGGATCGCGACGTGGACTTCCAGCTCGACGAGGTGCTGGACGTCTCCACACTCTGCGCCCTGCCCGCCTTCGCCGAGCACTCGCGCGAGACCTTCGGCCAGCTGCTGGACAGCACGCGCCGCTTCGCGCGCGAGGTGCTCTATCCGACGTACCGGCGGATGGACACGGAGCCTCCCGTCTTCGAGGACGGCCGCGTCCGCGTGCATCCGCTGATGCGCGAGCTGTATCCGCGCCTGGTGGAGCTGGGCATGCTCACCGCCACGCGCCCCGTCGACGTGGGCGGGCAGCAGCTTCCGCTCACCGTGCACGCGCTGTCGAGCGCCTACCTCATGGCGGCCAACCTCAGCGCGTACGCGTACCTGGGGCTCACGCACGGCGCGGCCCACCTGATGGAGGTGTTCGGCTCGCCGGAGGTGAAGGAAACCTTCATGGCCCCGCTGTACCGGGGCGAGTGGACCGGCACCATGGCCCTCACCGAGCCACAGGCGGGCAGCAGCCTGGCGGACGTGAGGACCCGCGCCACGCCCGCGCCGGATGGGACGTGGCGCATCCAGGGTTCGAAGATCTTCATCAGCGGCGCGGACCAGGACTTCACCCAGAACGTCGTCCACCTCACGCTGGCGCGCACGGACGCGCTGGAGACGGGCACCAAGGGCATCTCCCTGTTCGCGGTGCCCACGCGGCGGCCCGAGGGTGGCTCGCTGGTGGACAACGACGTGCGCGTGGCGGGCGTCATCCACAAGATTGGCTGGAAGGGCATCCCCAGCCTCGTCCTCAACTACGGCGAGTCGGGCGACTGCCGGGGGTGGATGGTGGGGCCGCCCGGGCGCGGGCTGGCGTGCATGTTCCAGATGATGAACGAGGCGCGCATCATGGTGGGCCTCAACGGCGTGGCCACCGCGTCCGTCGCCTACCACGAGGCCGTGGCGTACGCGCGCGAGCGTCCACAGGGCCGGTCCGCCGCGACGAAGGACGCCTCCCGTCCGCAGGTGCCCATCATCGAGCACGCGGACGTGCGGCGCATGTTGCTGCGACAGAAGGCCATCGTGGAGGGCGGCCTGTCGCTGCTCACCACCGCCGCGTATCAGGCCGACCTCGCCGCGCACTCGCGGGACGAGGACACGCGCCAGCGCGCGGCGCTACTGGTGGACCTGCTGACGCCCGTGGCCAAGTCCTTCCCCGCCGAGCGCGGCTTCGAGGCCAACGCGCTCGCGGTGCAGGTGTACGGCGGCTACGGCTACTCCAGCGAGTACCCGCCCGAGGCATGGCTGCGCGACCAGAAGCTCAACAGTCTCCACGAGGGCACCACCGGCATCCAGGGGCTCGACCTGCTGGGGCGCAAGGTGGTCGCCGGAGGTGGCGCGGCCCTGGCGGCGTTCGCCCAGGAGGTGGGCACCACGCTGGAGCGCGCGCGCCGCGCGGGCGTGGACCCGGCCTGGGGCGACGCGCTGGAGGCCGCGCTGCGCGAAGTCGGTGACGTGGTGACGGGGCTCGCCTCGCGGGCGCTGGCCGGGGACGTGGAGGTGATGCTGCGCCACAGCGCGGACTTCCTGGAGCTGTTCGGCATCGTCGTCGTCGCGTGGCGCTGGCTGGAGCAGGCCGCCGCCGCGAAGGAGGGCCTGGCCCGCGGCGGAGACGAGGACCGCGACTTCTACGAGGGCAAGCTGGCCACCGCCCAGTACTGGTTCGCCACGGAGCTGCCCCGCGTCCCCCACCTCCTCCAGCTCTGCCGCACCGGCGAGGACTCCTACGCCCGCATGCGACCGGACTGGTTCTGAACAGCCCCACCGGGCGCCGCGGCGGCAGCGCCCGCTCGCCTGCCCTCCACGGAAGGCGAGGCCTCGGCCCCCTTGTCGGTATGTTTCCGCTGCACAAATCGTTGGTGGTCGTAAGATGTGAGGCGTGACGGTTTCCTTCCACCTGTGTCAGCCCGGTGGGGGCGCCTCGTGTGGCGCCTGCTGCGGCCTCTACAACTTCCAGGACCACTCGCGTGAGGCGCTGACGGAGCAGCTCGCCACGCAGACGGCGCGGCTGCGGCGCACGCCATTGGACGCGGAGTCCTGGGGCGAGGCGGCGCGGGAGCTGCTCGAGCAGCGCCACGCCTCGCCCATGTTCCCCGCGGTGCGCGTGTGCCCGCTGCTCGGCTTCATCGACTTCCAGGGCAGGCAGGTGGGTTGCCTGGGGCACCCGAAGGTGACGGGCGGCGTGGACCTGCGCGACTGCGGCGTCTACCGGTCGTCGGTGTGCGAGACGTTCACCTGCCCCTCGTTCGGCTGGCTCACGGATGGCCAGGCCCGGCTGGTCCAGGCGGCGTGCGCGGACTGGTATCTGTATGGACTGGTCATCACGGACGTGGAGTTCGTGCGCGCGTGTCTGCGGCTCCTGGAGTGGGAGCTGGGCGGTCCGGCGCGGCCGGAGGAGATGATGGCCCGGCCGGAGGTGCTCGCGACGGTGCGGCGGCTGTTCGCGCTGAAGGAGACGGCGCCCCGGCGGGACAAGCGCGCGGTGGTGTTCGGCCGCTTCAGCCGCGACGTCGAGGGTGAGCCCGTGCCGCGCATGCTGGACTACGTGAAGCTGGGCGTGCGTGCGGCCCCCGAGGACGACGTCGTGTTGTGCCTCGGCTACACGCCGACGGACCCGACCGAGCTGATGGCCTCGCGGGAGCTGGTGCGCTCCCACGTGCGGGCCGTGTCACGCGCGCTCGCGGCCTGAGCCCACGACGCCCGTCCGCGCTCCGCGCCGCCCGCGCTGGAGAAGCGCGGCGACCCGGCAGGTCCCCTTCCGTTCCTCGCGAGCGCATGCGTCTTGCACAGGCCCCTGTGCACGCAGCACCAATTGGGAACGCGAGGTGAGCAGATGGGAAGGCGATGGGCGTGGGTGGGAATGCTGGGCCTCTGCGCGTGGCTGTCCGGGTGCAAGGAGCGTGAAGCACGCGACACGACGGTCGGTGGTGGACGGTCCGCCGCCAGCCTCCAGGTGGCGGGAGTCGTCGCGAGCAGTGGCGACACGGGCGTCACCACGCCCGGGGGTCCTCCCAGGGGCGCGAGCGGCGAGGTGAAGTCCCAGGGCGTCGCCGCGCCTTCGAGCGACCCCGCGGGGAGCGCACGGGTGACGCAGGCGCCGGCCGGTGGCGCGAACACCGGGAGCATGGCGGGCACGGGCGGCGCGTCGACGTCGGGCACGCCGGCCATGCCCACGCCTCCGGGCGCTCCGGCGCAGCCGGCGGGTGGACTCGGGCGGGTGATGATCGGGACGGCGGCGGTGCAGGCCCGGGACGACGAGGCGTGGTTCGAGGGCGCGGCCAAGGCGGCCCAGGCCGCCCGTCCCGAGGTCTCGACGAGTCGCGCCTTGGAGAACGTCGTCATCGCGTCCAGCGCCGTGAGCGGGCGGGTGACGCGCGTGGGGCGGGACACCATCACCGTGCGGGACAGCGAGGGCAGCGACTACGTGCTCGCGCTGGATGACCGCAGCCAGGGCCTGCGACAGGGACGGCGCGTGTCGTTGCGCGGACTCCAGGAGGGAACCCCGGTGCGCGCGGGCTTCGTGCTGATGGGCGGGCGCAGCGTCGCCCGGGAGGTGCGCATCCGCCGTTGAAGGAGGCGCCCGTCCGCCCGCTCCATGCCCGGCGCCGCTGTGGCATAACGAACCTCCCCTGATGGGAGGCGAGCGGATGGACGACGGAGGCCCGGGGCGGAGTCTCGCGCGGCGGCGAGGAGGCTGGCGCGCGGCCTGGGCCTTCGCGGCGCTGCTGGCGGGCTGTGCGCCACGGAGCGCGCCCGAGCCCGTCGTACCGCCACCGCCCAGGCTCACCGTCGCGCAGGTGGCGCGGCTCATCCCCTCGCACGTGAAGGAGCGCGAGGGCTGGGCGCAGGACGTGTTGGATGCCTTGGAGGCGGAGGAGGTCACCCCCACGCCCGTGGCGGTGTGCTCCGTGCTGGCCATCATCGAACAGGAGTCCGGCTTCCACGCGGACCCGGCGGTGCCGAACCTGCCGCGCATGGTGCGCACGCGCCTGGAGGAGCACGCGAACACGCTGGGCCCCCTGGGGCGCAAGGCGCTCGCGTCCGTGCTCTCCGGAAAGGCGCCGGGCCACAAGCGGACCTTCGATGCGCGGCTGAACGCGCTGCGCACCGAGCGGGACCTGGACCGGCTCTTCCGCGACATGCTCGCGTACTACGAGCAGGAGTACCCGGCGACGTTCGCGGCGATGAACCTGGCCAGCTCCCTGTTCTCCTCACGGAGGCTGGAGGACCTGAACCCCGTCACCACGGCGGGCTCGATGCAGGTGAGCGTCCGCTACGCGATGGAGAAGGTGGGCGAGGACGCGGACCCGGTGAAGGTGCGCGAGGCGCTGTACACGCGCGAAGGGGGCGTGCGCTTCGGCACGTCGCGGCTGATGGGCTTCGAGGCGGCCTATGCCCAGCCGCTCTTCCGCTTCGCGGACTACAACGCCGGCGTCTATGCCTCGCGCAACGCGGCGCTCCAGGCCCAGGTGAGTCAGCTCACGCGCCTCCCGCTCGTGCTGGACGGAGACCTCCAGCTCTACGACAAGCGCGGTGAGCCGCGCGCCGAGGACAGCAAGTCCCTCGAGGCCCTGCTCTCCTTCCGTCAGCGCCACGCGCCGGAGCTGAGCGAGCGGCAGGTGCGCCGGGACGTCGCCAAGGAGAAGGAGGAGTCCTTCGAGGCCACCGACACGTTCCGCGCCGTCAAGCGCGTCTACGCGAACGAGACGGGCGAGTCCCCCGCCTATGCCCAGCTCCCGCAGGTGACGTTGGAGAGCCCGAAGTTGAAGGGCGAGCGCACCACCGCGTGGTTCGCGCGCTCGGTGGACGCGCGGTTCCAGAAGTGCCAGGCCCGCCACCGCGCCGCGCAGGCGAAGTAGCGGGCCCGGGCTCACGTCACGGCGTGGTGAAGAGCGAGCTGAACGCGTCCGCGCGGGCCATGGGCAGCGCCTCGCGGGAGTGGAACGGGTCGCGCTCGATGTCGTAGCCGGGGCCGTCAAAGGCGGACACGCGCAGGTAGTAGATGCTGGCCGGCTTCAACATGCCCGGGGGCAGGCGCACCTGGGTGGCCGAGCCCGGCAGGTAGATGGAACCATCCGCGACCATGAAGTTCGCCTCCGGGTCATAGCGGAGGAACGCCACGCGGTAGGCGTGGACGGAGCCCAGGGTGGGCGGCAGCCAGGAGATGACCGGGTTGGCGGACCCCACCTCGCGCTGGGTGTTGGCGGGCACACCGTCGATGGCCAGCGAACGCGGCGGCGACACGACGGGCTGGACGGGGCTCGCGATGTAGTTGTTGAACTCGTCCCACGTCGCGATGCTGCCGGTCAGGCTGACGCGCTGCCCCGAGCCGTTCGGCAACGTCTCCAGCAGGCGGAACGAGTAGCTGCCCATGCCCACCACGCCCCAGGTCGACGGGAACGGATTTCCGAACTGCAGCCGCTGCGTGAAGTTGAACGACGTGGCGCGCGGCAACTGCAGGGTGAGCAGCTCACCCGAGTAGCCGATCCACCCGTCGTTCGTGCCATGCGCGGAGGGGATGGCGTAGAAGATGGGGATGGACGGGGTCGCGAGCGGGTGCGTGGCCGTGGCCCAGCTCGTATAGGCCGGCAGGCGCCATTCGAGCGGGAACTCGGTCCGGCGCGTCGGCTGCATCACGCCCGCCAGCGGCAGGGGGGTGACGCCATCCGCGGTGAAGTCGAAGGCGCCCACCTCCACCGCGCGGTCCACGGCGGTGTACCCCAGCGAGATGCCATCCGGCGTCGTTCCCGCGAGGTACTGGCTGTGCTGGGAGACGTAGAGTCGGTCGCCCTTGCTCGCCTCGAAGACGGGGATGTTGCCCGTGCTCGACCACAGCTCGGCGTCGTTGGTGAGGATGCGCGTCTCACCGTCGGAGATGCCGTCGAGCAGGCTCACGGCGCCATACAGGTCCACCTGTGCGGACGCGAGCTGGAGGCTGGAACCAAAGAGGCTCGACGAGTTCGTCCACGGCGCCATGTTCACCAGGTTCAACTGGAGCGGCGTGAAGGCGAGGTCCGAGTAGACGGCGTCCGGACGTCCCAGCTTGTTGATGCCCAGGTCCACGTGGCGCGCGTTCGAGACGATGTACGTCGACCCCGTGCGCAGGTAGTACGGCCCGGAGGGTACACCCGTGAACTGCCACCCACCCGGCACCGCGGAGCCGAGCAGCAGGGTGAACGTCGCGCCGTGCGGGATGTAGAGCTCGGGCGGGTTCGCGGACAGGTCCTCCACCCGCTCGGAGATTCCCACCGACGTGAAGAAGCGCGTCGTGTCGGTCACCAGCACCGCGTCGCTCGGGATGCCCGCGTCTCCAGGCGTGCCCGCGTCATCAGGCGTCCCCGCGTCCGAGCACCCCTCGGCCAGCGACTCCCCCATCCAGGTGCCATTGCCTGGCGACTCGGAGCGCGGCCCGCCCTGCGAAGGACTCCCGGTGAACTCCTGCGTCTCCTGCGTGGGCGCGCCACAGCCCACCAGCGTCATCGCACACGTCGACCCGACCAACACAGACCACTTCAGCCAATTCATTCCATCCCCCATCCATTTGAAAGGCGCGAAAACCTATCCAGGGGCTCTGACGTTGCCCGAAGAGGTAGGACTGGCATCCACCCGTCAGGACATACACGTCCGCCCTGGCGACTCCGCCATCCGGGGGGAGATACGGAACGGACCGCGGACCCTGGCTGTCCGGAGCGCGCGAAAGCGCCGGTCAGCGGGTCCGTGGTGAAGGTGATGTCAGGGATTGCGCCCACCCGGGCCCGACAGGGTCGAAGCCTGTCGGGCCGGGGGCGCGAGACGCGCGGGCCTCAGCGCTCGGTGGGCGCGGGCGCGAAGCGCTTGTCGGAGATCTTCATCTCCGTGACGGTGCCGTACTTGCGAGCCATCTCCCGGATGGCGGACGCCTTGCCGATGAGGACGAAGGTGAGGTCCTCGGACGGCGGCAGGACGCGCTGGATGACCGTGCCGATGGCCTGACGCGTGGTGCCATCCACCGCCGCGGCAAAGCCATCCACGTCGCTGGAGTCCAGACCATAGAAGGCGAGCTCGGACAGCTTGTCCGCCACCTGCTGACCGGTCTCCAGGCGCGGCGGGAACTGCCCCAGGACATACGCCTTGGCGGACTCCAGCGTGGCGTCATCCAGGCCCGCCTGCCGGTAGCGCGCGTACACGTCCAACGCCATGTCGATGGCCTTGTCCGTCTTCTCCGTCTGGGTGAAGGAGGAGATGACGAAGGCGCCCGGCTTCGACTCCGGCGAGAAGTAGGAGCGCGCGCCGTAGGTGAGGCCGGACTTCACGCGCAGCTCGGTGTTGAGCAGCGAGGTGAAGCGCCCGCCGAGCACCGTCCCCGCGAGGTTGGCGGCGACGCGGTCCGGGTCGTTCCGGGCGATGGCGGTGTTGCCGATGAGGAAGTACGTCTGGGTGGCGTCCGGCTTGTCCACCAGCAGGACGCGCCGGCCCTTGCTCACGGCGGTGGTGGCCACCTGCGGCGCGGGGCTGGCGGCGCGCGCCATGCCGCCGAGCGCCGTCTGCAGCTTCGCGGCGAGCGCCTTGGCGTCGAAGTCACCGACGACGGAGAGGATGAGGCGGTCCGCGCCGAGCTGGTTCTTCGCGTACCCGAGCACGTCCTCGCGGCCGAGACCGGGCAGCGACGCCTCGGTGCCGTCCACGGCGGTGCCGTAGGGGTGGCCGGCGAAGTGGAACGCGTCGAAGTAGGTGTTGACGAGCGCGCGCGGGTCACCGTCCTTGGCGGCGGTGATTTCGGACGTCATGCGCGCGCGCGTCTTCTCCAGCTCCTCCTGCGTGAAGCGCGGACGCAGGAGCATGTCCGACAGCAGCTCCACCATGAGCGCGCTGTCCTTGGACATGAACTGGCCGGCGACGGTGAGCGCCTCCAGTCCGGAGTGCACCTGCAGCGAGCCGCCCACGCCGTCCACCGCCTCGGCGAACTGACGCGCGTCACGCGCGCCGGCGCCCTTCTGGAGCAGCTCGCCGGTGAGCGCGGACAGGCCCTCCTTGCCGGCGGGGTCCGCGAGCGCGCCACCGCGCAGCCACGCGCTGAACGAGATGAGCGGCACCTCGCGGCGCTCCACGAGGATGAGCTTCGCGCCGTTCTTCAGGGTGACCGTCGTCGCCTTGGGGAGCGTGACGCCCTGGCGCCCCGAGGGCTTGGCCGCGGTGGGCTTGATGGCCGGACTCTCCGCCGCGGAGGCGGAGGCGGACGCGAACAACATGGTGGCGAGCACCGACTTCCAGGTGAGCGGAGCAATCATCGCGTGGCCTCCTTGTGGGCGGCGGGGGTGGCGGCCGGGGCTTCGCCGGGAACGAGCCAACCGACGGTCCGCCGCTCGGTGGCGAAGATGCGGGCGGCGACCTTGCGCACGTCCTCGCGGGTGACGCGCTCGTAGCGAGCGGGCGCGTCGAAGAGCTGGCGGAAGTCACCGCGGAAGGTCTCGTTGGAGCCCAGCGCGTAGCCACGGCCGTTGTTGGTCTCCAGCGAGCGCCAGAAGTTGGCGAGGGTGATGTTGCGCGCCTTGCGCAGCTCGGCGTCGGTGATGCCGTCCTTCGCCACGCGGGCCAGCTCCTCGGTGAGCAGCGCCTCCACGCGGGACAGGTCGCCACCCGGCGGCAGGTCCGCGGTCACCCAGACGAGGGACGGGTCGAAGCCGCCGGTGAACATCGTCGTCGCGCGCAGGGCCACGCGCTCCTCCTCGACGAGGCGGCGGTGCAGGCGCGAGGAGTCGCCCTCGCCCAGCACGCTCAGGAGCAGCGTGAGCGCCTCGGCGTCGGGGTCCTTGGCGGAGAGGCCGTGATAGGCGAGCTGGAGCAGCGGCGACTGGGAGACCTTCTTCACCACGACGCGGCGCTCGCCCTGTTGCACGGGCTCCTGCGTGCGCACGGGCTCCGGCGCGGGCTGGGAGGGGATGGGCTCGAGGTACTTCTCCACCAGCGCGAAGACCTCCGCCGGGGTGACGGCGCCGGTGACGACGAGCGTGCCGTTGTTGGGCGCGTAGTACGTCTTGAAGTAGCGCTGGAGGTCCTCCATGCGCCACGACTCGATGTCCGACGGCCAGCCGATGACGGGGAACTGGTACGGGTGCGCGACGAACGCGGTCGCCTGCACCTGCTCCGCGAGCGCGCCCATGTTGTTGTTGTCCACGCTGGAGCGGCGCTCCGAGTAGACGACGCCGCGCTCGGACTCGATGATCTTCGGGTCGAACGCCAGGTGCTGGAGCCGGTCCGCCTCGAGCTGGAAGATGACGTCGAGCGCGGAGCGCGGGAACCAGTCCATGTAGACGGTGACGTCCTCGGAGGTGAACGCGTTGTTGGAGCCGCCGTTGGCCTCCATGACGCGGTCGAACTCACCCGGGCCGAACTTCTTCGCGCCGTTGAACATCATGTGCTCGAAGAAGTGGGACAGGCCGGTGATGCCGGGGTACTCGTTCCGGCTGCCCACGCGGAACCAGTTGTACAGCGCGACATTGGGGATGTCGTGGTCGGGCCAGACGATGACCTTGAGCCCGTTCTTGAAGGTCCGGCTCTCGACGTTGGCGCCGAGCTTGGACGAAGACGTGGCGGCGGCCTTGGAGGCGGCCTTCGACTGCGCCTGCGCGCCGGCGGCCGGGGCCACCAGCAGCGCCGCGCACGACGTCCAGAGGAGTGTCTGACGGAACATCCGTGCTCCTGACGTGAGGAAAGACGCCCGCGAACGGGCGGGGGAGCACGATATTCCAGTTTCTCGAAGGGGCGCCTACCGGGAAGGGCGGGTCCGGCTCAGGCGCCGAGCACGCCCCGGAGCACGTCCTGGAAGTAGTTGATGCTGCCGACGTGTGTCGAGTGGTGCTTCGCCGACTGGCGGAGCCGCTCGACGACGGCCTCGAACTCCGCCTGGCTGACGTCGCGCAGGGACAGGTAGAGCCGGGCGGCGCCCTGGAGGTACGAGAAGAGCGGGTTGCGGTCCGTCCCGTCGGGCCGGCGGAGCAGGTGGCGGTAGAGCCGCTCGAACTCCTGGTCCGTCTCCGTGTTGCGGATGGCGCGGCAGTACCCGGCGGCCGTGGCCTCGATGAGGATGAAGAACGGGTGGTACTCGGGCGGAGGCGAGGGGGTGAAGCTGGGGGGCTTCGCGGTCCCCGTCCACAGCTTGGAGATGGGCTGGAGGGTGACGTGCGCCGTGAGGTCGCCGTCGCGCACCAGGGCGCGCGGCCCCACGGGGAGGATGTGCTTCTCGTCCTGCCACTCCGCGGCGACGAACAACCGCTCCGGAGCGCCCACCTTCACGCCCGCCTTCTCCAGCTCCGCCACTGCATTCGCGTCCATCTCGGTCCACTCCTCCGGAGCACACTGTCTACCCCGCTCCGGGCGCGCGGTGCACCCCGGTTCGGGCGCGGCCGTCCGCCCGGCTCCCCTCCACGGCGCCAATCCCAACCACCACCAGCAGGAGGCTCACGCGCGAAAAAGCAAAGGGCCCTGGACGTGGAATCCAGGGCCCTTCGAGCTTTGCATCGCTGTGCCCAGGGGCGGAATCGAACCACCGACACGGGGATTTTCAGTCCCCTGCTCTACCGACTGAGCTACCTGGGCGTACGGGTCACCGCGAGAAGCCGCGCTCTCATATCGGGCCCGTCCCCGGGCCGTCAAGCACGCATTTCTCACCCCGTCCACGCCTCATCACGCGGCCCGAGGCATCGCCTCCGCGTCCCAGGTCGTCAGACCCGCGGTGAGCCGGCGCTTGAGCTTCGCCCGGAGCCCCTGTTCGATCTGCCGGATGCGCACCGCCGTCACCCCGAAGCGGCGAGCCAGCAGCTCCGCGCTCACGCCGTCCTCCACCAGCATCCGCTCCTGGACGAGCGCCCGCTCCCGGGCATCCAGCTCCGGCCAGGCCTCCTCGACGCTCGCCCGTAGGCGGGCGACCCACTCCGAGCGCTCCACCAGGTCCTCCTGCGACGCGCCCGAGGACTCGAGCACGTCCAGCCTCGTCACCTCTCCGTCCTGGGTCACCGGCGCGTCGAGCGAGACATCCCGAATCAGCGACTCCGTCGCGCGCATCACGTCCTCCTCACGCTTGCCCAGCGACTCCGCCAGCCGGCGCTCCACCTCGGGATGCCCCTCGCCCCAGCGGGCCTCCAGCCGCGCCCGCTCCCGGCGGAGCTGGAACACCACCCACGGCGCCCGCCCGCCGCCCATGCTCCAGTTGCGGCCCACGTACGCCCGGATGCGCGCGCGGATCCACTGGCTGGCGTACACCGCGAACGGCACCCCGCGCTCCTCGAAGCGCCTCGCGGCCTCCATCAGGCCCACGTTGCCCTCGGACACCAGTTCGTCCAGCGACAGCCCGGTCCAGCGGTATTTCCACGCCAGCCGCTGCACCAGCTCCAGGTGCTCTCGCACTCGCGCCTCCACCACCTCGCCCGGCACCTCAAGCTCAGGGGACTCACAGGACACGCTCATCGAGACGGCTTCCATGGACCTCCTCCAAATCTCCGCGACTGACCTGACCACCGCTCGCGGACACCCAGAGAGATAAGCCACCCCCATCCATTAAAAAATTAGGTAGTTTGAGCGCGATAGTTCGATAATCTCGATGGTTATGAGCTGGCTGAACTACCACCACCTCCTGTATTTCTGGACGGTTGCGCGAGCGGGCAGCATCGCCAAGGCGGGCGAGGAGCTGCACCTGGCGCAGCCCACCATCAGCAGCCAGTTGAAGCTCCTGGAGGAGTCGCTGGGCCACAAGCTCTTCGAGCGGCAGGGGCGCAAGCTGGTGCTCACGGACGTGGGCCGCACGGTGATGCGGTACGCGGACGAGATCTTCCGCATGGGCAACGAGCTGAAGAACGTGGTGGCGGGCATGCCCTCGGGTCAGCAGCTGCGGCTGAACGTGGGCATCCTCGACGTCATCCCGAAGCTGGTGGCCGAGCAGTTGCTCAAACCCGCGCTGGAGGCCGGGCCCTCCTTGCGCATCATCTGCCGCGAGGGGCCGCTGCCCCAGTTGCTCGCGTCGCTGGCGTTGCACGAGCTGGACGTGGTGCTCGCGGACGCGCCCAGCTCCGAGCCGGTCAGCGTCCGCTCCTTCAACCACCTGCTCGGCAAGTGCGGCGTGTCCTTCTTCGCGGCGGAGAACCTGCGACACCTGAAGAAGGACTTCCCCCGCTCGCTGGACGGCGCGCCCATGCTGCTGCCCTCGGACGAGTCCTCCGTGCGCCGCTCGCTGGACCTGTGGTTCGAGCGTCAGCGATTGCGCCCGCTCATCGCCGGAGACTTCGACGACAGCGCGCTGCTCCAGGCCTTCGGACAGAGCGGGCACGGCGTCTTCGCCATGCCCTCCGTCATCGAGTCGCAGATGGAGCGGCAGTTCAACTGCTCCGTCATCGGCCGCACCGACGAAATCGAGACGTGCTTCTACGCCATCACCGTCGAGCGACGCCTGCGTCACCCCGCGGTCGTCGCCATCGCCGAGGCGGCCCGGTCGCAGATCTTCAGCATGTGAACGTGAGCCCCCTCGCCACGCGGGCGGCGGCGGGCGCTCCCGGCGCTACTCGGCGTCGGGCGTTCCCCCATCCAGCTCGGCGGGCAGCGGCGTCGCGGGGCCCGGAGGATCGTCCGTCACGGTCTGGACGGGCTCCCGGACCTGGTCGGGGCCCTGGAGGGGTTCTTGTTGCTCCGCCCCAGCCGGCTGCGTGGTCTTGCACGCCAACGGGACGACAGCGAGAGCCAGGACGACGAACACGACGCGACGCATGAAGCCTCCTCTCCGGGTTCGGGCGAGGCATTCGGGACGCACGCCTCGCGCACCAAGGTGGAGACGCATCACGCCCTCCACCACCCGGGGGGCGACGGTCCGGACGAGGGCTCGGCGGGGCCTCCGTCCTCCGGACACGCGAGCCTCCGGCCAGGAAGCGCTTCCGGGGCATGTGCACCGTTGCGTTGGGAACACCCGCCGCCAGGAGGAGGAGCCCCGGGCCATGTTGGATGTCGTGGACGTCGGCAAGAAGTCGCTCGCCATGTATCGGGGCGTCGCCCCCGATGCGCAGTTGGATGAACTGCTCCACCGCGCCGAGCACCTGCGCGGCGCGCGCTGCATGCACCTCAACGCCACCTCCTACGGAGGAGGCGTCTCGGAAATCCTGCGCTCGCTGGTGCCCCTCTACAACGACCTGGGCATCGCGACGGACTGGAAGATCATCCACGGCGACGACACCTTCTTCCAGGTCACCAAGCGCATCCACAACGGCCTCCAGGGCGCTCCCGGCGCGCTGACCGAGTCCGAGAAGGCCATCTACCTGGCCAACGCGCAGCTCAACGCGCGCCGGCTCGTGTCCGACTCCGAGGACTACGACTTCATCTTCGTCCACGACCCGCAGCCGGCCGTCCTCGCCGCCATCAGCGACCTGCGCGACGCGCGCTGGATATGGCGCTGCCACATCGACACGTCCCATCCCAATCCCAGCTACTGGGAGTTCCTCGCCCCCTACCTGCGCGAGTACGACGCCGCCATCTTCACCCTGCCGGAGTTCATCCCGCCGTCGCTGCCCATCCGCGAGGTGCGCGTCCACGCGCCCGCCATCGACCCGGTCAGCCCCAAGAACCATCCCCTGCCCACGCAGCTCGCGCGCGACGTGCTGGAGTGGATTGGCATCCGCACCCACCGGCCCCTCGTGTGTCAGGTCAGCCGCTTCGACCGATGGAAGGACCCGCTCGGCGTCGTCCATGCCTACCAGCGCGTGCGCCCCCACGTCCCGGACCTGCAACTGGCCCTGGTGGGCTCGCTCGCCCTCGACGACCCCGAGGGCTGGGAGGTCTACGAGGAGCTGCGCGCGGCCACCGCGCACGACGGCCTCATCCACGTCCTCACCAACCTCGTCGGCGTGGGGAACATCGAGGTCAACGCGCTGCAGAGCCTCTCCGATGTCGTCGTCCAGAAGTCGCTGCGCGAGGGCTTCGGGCTCGTGGTCTCCGAGGCACTCTGGAAGGGCACGCCCGTCGTCGGCGGACACGCCGGGGGCATCCCCCTGCAACTCCCGGAGGGCATCGGAGGACTGCTCGTGGACACGGAGGAGGAGTGCGCCGAGGCCCTGCTCCGGCTCTTGCGTCAGCCCGAGGAGGCGCGGCTGCTCGGCGAGCGCGGACGGGAGCACGTGCGCGAGCACTTCCTCATGCCCCGGCTGCTGCTGGACCACCTGCGGCTGCTCGACACGCTCTCCACTTCGCGGCCCCTTCCTCCCCGCGGCATCGTCCCCACGTCCCTCCTGGGACTGACCGGAGCGTGACATGACCGCGCGCCGCCTCGCCCCCTGCCTCCTCGCGACCTGGGTCCTGGTGTCGATGGTCGCGCTCACGCCGTCCGCGCCCCGGGCGGCCGAAGCGGCCACCCCCGTCGTCGCCACGTGCGAGCTGGAGGGTGTGGTGGACAGCGGCTCCGGCGCCTATCTGGCGGACTGTGTCCGCCGCGCGGAGGCGATGGAGGCCTCGGCGCTCCTGGTCCGGCTCGACACACCCGGGGGGTCGCTGGAGGCGACGCGCACCATCGTGCGCGCGTTCCTCGGGGCCTCCGTTCCCGTGCTCGTGTGGGTGGGGCCCTCGGGGGCGCGCGCGGGGAGCGCGGGCGTCTTCATCACCCTGGCCTCGAACCTGGCCGCGATGGCGCCTGGGACCCATATCGGTGCCGCGCATCCGGTCGTCGGTCCTGCGGGAGAAGACCCGGAGGCCGTGGGGGGAGCGCAGCGGGCTCGCAAGCTGGAGAACGACACGGTGGCCTTCGCGGAGAGCATCGCGCGGCAGCGGGGCCGCAACGCGGAATGGGCCGCGTCCGCCGTGCGCGACAGCGTCAGCGTCCCCGCGGACACCGCGCGCCAGCTGCGGGTGGTGGAGCAGGTGGCGTCCAGCGAGGCGGAGTTCCTGGACCAGGCCCAGGGGCACACCGTGCGGCTCGCCAACGGGGACTCGGTCCGCCTGTCCACCGCCGGAGCGCGGCTGGAGGCGCTCTCGCCGAGCGCGTCGCAGCGCGTGGTCCATGCGCTCGCGCATCCGTCGCTCGTCTACCTGTTGTTCCTCATGGCCGCGCTGGGGCTCCTGGTGGAGCTGGCGCATCCGGGAGGGCTCGTCCCGGGATTGATGGGGGCCGTGGCGCTGGTGCTCGCGCTGGTCGCGTCGTCCGCGCTGCCGGTCCATGCGGGGGCGCTGCTGTTGCTCCTGCTCGGCGCGGGGCTCATCTTCGCGGAGCTGTTCGTCACCAGCGGCTTGCTGGGGGCCGCGGGGGTGGTGCTGCTGGCGCTGGGCGGGTTGTTCCTGGTGGACCGCTTCGACCCGGGCTGGTTCGTGGACCGCTCGTTCCGCGTGTCGTGGGCGTGGGTGGTGCCCACCACCGCGGTGCTCGGCGGGGCGGCGGCCTACGTCGTGTGGCGGAGCGCGCAGACGCGCCGGTTGCCCCAGCGCGGCGGGGACGCCGGGCTCGTGGGCGAGAAGGGCACCACCGTGGCGCCGGTGTCGCCCGAGGGCGGCGAGGTCTTCGTCCACGGGGAGCACTGGCGCGCGACCGCGCCCTCGCCCATCCGACGGGGCGCGCAGGTGGTGGTGCGCCGCGTGGAAGGACTCACCCTCTTCGTCGACGAGGTGAAGACATGACGGACCTGGTCGGGTTGCTCGGCTTCCTGATTCCCGTGGGCATCGTGCTCCTGTTGTTCCTCTCCGGCGTGCGCATCGTCAACGAGTACCAGAACGGCGTGGTGTTCCGACTCGGGCGCTACGTGGGGCTCAAGCGCGCGGGCTTCCGGTGGCTCATCCCGTTCGTGGAGCGGATGGTCATCATCGACCTGCGCACCGTGGCGAGGGACGTGCCGCCCCAGGACGTCATCACCCGCGACAACGTCAGCGTGAAGGTCAGCGCCGTCGTCTACTTCCGCGTCATCCAGGCCGACAAGGCCGTGCTCCAGGTGGAGGACTATTTGTATGCCACGAGCCAACTGGCGCAGACCACGCTGCGCGCCATCCTCGGGCAGGTGGAGCTGGACCAACTGCTCAGCGAGCGCGACCGCGTCAACCGCGACATCCAGCGGGTGCTCGACGCGCACACCGGCCCGTGGGGCATCAAGGTCTCCAACGTGGAGGTGAAGCACATCGACCTGCCGCTGGAGATGCAGCGGGCGATTGCCCGACAGGCCGAAGCGGAGCGCGAGCGGCGGGCGAAGATCATCGCCGCCGAGGGCGAACACCAGGCCGCGGAGAAGCTCGCCATGGCGGCGGAGGTCCTCAGCCAGAACCCCGCCACGCTCCAACTGCGCTACCTCCAGACGCTGGTGGAGATCACCACTGGCGGCAACCACACCATCCTCCCCATCCCGCTCGACATCCTCCGCGCCGTGGGCGCCATGCGCGGCGGAGTCGACACGTCCGAGGAACACCGGGGGAACGGACACCCCCACGACGAGGATGACCGCCCGGGGAGCGGGTTGTCGTAAGCTTTGAGGGCCAACCCCACACGAGGTGCGCCGTCACATGATGCCGCATCCCCCTCTGCGGTCATCATCGAGACGACGGTGCACACGACCTCCCTCGTATACGGTCGGGCTCGTGCTCGTCCTGGCATGCAAGTCTCCGCGGCTCTACTTCCTCGACAGTGAACTCGCGACCCTGGATGGCCGCGACATCCTCCGGGTAGCCCCCGGCCCCTGGGACCATCGAGACGTTCCCACCGTCCAAGCAGACGCAACCCTCCTGCCAGATGACTTGCTCATCCCCGCCCTCAAGGCACTCATGAGGCTCCCGGGTGCATCGGAGTCCTGCGACCCGGTCACGCGCCGCCCTCGAGCGGATGTGACGGAGTACTGCCTCGCTGTCTATCGGACACCCGAGGACTGGCGAGTGTCCTGGCCCATCCGGAATCTCTCGGGAGAACGCAGGGCGTGCAACCCACCGTTCGGTGGCGTCGAGGACGCTGACTTCGGCAGGGACCTTCCCATCTTCGGCTTCGCGCACAACCATCCCTGCGGTACGCCCATGAGCAGTTCTGACTTGAGGGTGGCTCCCGCGATGAAGTCCCCCGAAGGACACTGGTCGATGGTGGAGTATGCGGTCACTCCCAACGGCTGACCCGCACACGATTCAGCCGGACGACCGATTGCGGCCTGGGCCTGGCTCGCGACGGGCCCCATCGCGACGCCCCGCATCTACAAATGGAACCTCGCGGGTGAGGTGTATCAATGGGACGACCACAAGAACCGCTGGCACTTCAAGGCAACCTGCCAGCCACAGCGCCCCAGCAACCTCTCGAACGCGCTTCCTCCGCCTCGCTGCGAACCCGACATGGACGACTGGACGGAAGGTCCTCGGGAGTGACGCCATGCTGAAACCCCTCCACCTCCTCCTGCTCACATCGCTCATGGCCGATGGAGGCACACCCGCTCCCAAGCCCGCCCCACCTTCCGATGCAGGAACGTCCGCGTCCGCCACGGACTCGATTCGGTGGCCCAAGGACCTCCGGCCACTCGCGACGCTCGACGGCCCCGCGGTGCTGGCGGCGCATGCGGCGCTCCAACAGGTGTTGTCTCGCTTTCCAAAGGAGCGCTCGACACAATGTGAGTCCTCCGCCAAATCCCTGGACGTCGTCGTCGGGCTGGAGGACGGCGTGTACTTCGTGCGTGTCGACCGCCGCCCGGACCGCTGTGGCTGGCCCCCTGGCGCCAGTCTGGAGTTCGACTGGTTCGAACTCTACGCCGTCACCCCCGAAGGACGGATTCTCGCCAGACACCCCTCCATGCCGTAGTCCCGCGTCACCCCAGCGGCGGGGAGCGTGAGTCGCGGAAGAGCTCTTCCCGCTCCAGCCGGATGGCCAGTCGACTCAGCCGCAGCGAGGCCAACGCCAACAGCGCCACGGCCCCCAGCAACAACACGCCCAACGCGAACGACATCACCGGCAGCGCCTCCGGGATGTCGAGCTGCCGCTTCGCCAGATACAGCAGCGACGTCACCACGAAGGACAACAGCGCCGTGTACGCGAGCGCGATGGCCCTCGCGAGGATGGCGTGCCGCCGGTCCAGGATGGCCACCTCCTGCCCCAACAGCTCCCGCCGCGAACTCCCCTCGGGCAACTGACGCGCCTCGCGCAACATGTCCCGCATCCGCGTCGTCATCCGCGCAATCTGGTTGTCCAACCCCGTCGCCACGATGCCGCACGCCGACACCATCACCGCCGGCGTCACCGCCGTCCCAATCAACCGGATGGACGACAGGTCCAGGCCTTCCGAGCCGCCATTCATCCCCCCTCTGTTCCACCCCCACCCCACCCAACGCAACACCACCACTGTCATACCTCATCACACATTCATGACAGCCCTGGTGTCATGACATCCCGACACCTCCGTCAGGAGGGGCACCGTGACAGTCGAATTGGCATGAAGACACTGACTACTTGACAGCATCCGTGTCGAGTCCTACTGTCTGGTTCGTGAGCACGCGGAAGACACAGAGCGAGTGGAAGCTGGCGGAGTTGGCGTCCGAGGTGGGCGTCTCGCCACGCACGGTGCGCTACTACGTCCAGCGGGGGCTGTTGCCCGCGCCGCCCTTCCGGGGGCCGGACACCGTGTATGGCGAGGAGCACCTCATCCGGCTCAAGGCCATCCGGGTCCTGCAGGCGCGGTTCCTCCCCCTGGACGCCATCCAGGTGGAGCTGACGCGCCTGTCGCTCGAGGAGCTGCGCAAGCTCGGTGAGTCGGAGGTCACCCCGACGCCACCGGCGGTCGCGCCGCCCCCGTCGGAAGAGTCGCCGCCGATGGCACCGCCAGCGGTCGGCCCGCGTCCCACGGTCATGGCGCGCTACCAGCGCTGGGAGCTCATCCCCGGCCTGGAGCTGCATGTGTCGGATTCAGCGGATGCGAAGGTCCGGGCGCTCGCCGAGCGTGTGCGAGCCCTCATCGAAGAGTTCCAGGAAAAGGAGAAGCCATGAGCAACGAGCACGAGCAAGGGGGGTTGTTCACGCGCGAGGGCAAGCAGGTTCCGCTCCAGGGCGTCGAGGTCACGGGAGAGCTGCTGGGAGGCCATGCGCGCGTGCGCGTGCGCCAGCGCTACCGCAACGACGAGAAGAAGCCGGTGGAGGCCGTCTACACCTTCCCCCTGCCCTCCGACGGGACCCTGTCCGCCTTCTCCATGACGTGCGCCGGCCGCCGCATCGAGGGCATCGTCAAGGAGCGCGAGGAGGCCTTCCAGACGTACGACGACGCGCTCACCGCGGGCCACGGCGCCGCGCTGCTGGACCAGGAGCGCCGCAACGTCTTCACCGCCCAGGTGGGCAACCTGCTGCCCGGTGAGGAGACCGTCATCGAGGTGGAGTTCCTCCAGTCCGTCACCGCCGAGGAGGGCAGCGTGCGGTGGATGCTCCCCACGCTCGTCGCCCCGCGCTACATCCCCGGCACCCCCTCCGGAGACCGCACCGCGCACGGCGCCGCCGACCCCACCGCCCAGGTGCCCGACGCGGACCGCATCTCTCCGCCCGTCGGCGACGTGAGCTACGGCCTGCGCATGGACCTGCTCGTCGACCTGGGCCGCGAGGTCGTCGTGGAGAGCCCGTCCCACGCCATCACCCTCACCCGCGAGAGCGGCACCCGCTTGCGCGTGGGCTTCTCGCGCGGCGAGGTGGCCCTGGACCGGGACCTGGTCCTCAACCTGCGCAGCCCCGACACGAGCGCCGTGTTCACCCCGTTCGTCACCCACAGGAAGGGCACCGGGCCCGGCACCTTCGCGCTCACCGTCATCCCCGACCTGCTCGCCATGGCCTCCGCGCCGCCCAAGCAGGAGGTCATCTTCATGGTGGACGTCTCCGGCTCCATGGCCGGTGACAGCCTGCCCCAGGCCCAGGCCGCGCTGCGGCTGTGCCTGCGCCACCTGCGCGAGGGCGACCGCTTCAACGTCCTCGCCTTCCAGAGCGACTTCAAGACCTTCAAGCCCAACCCCGTGCCCTACACCCAGGGCATGCTGGAGGCCGCGGACAAGTGGGTGGCCGCGCTCGACGCCGACGGAGGCACGGAGCTGCTCGGGCCCATGAAGGCCGCCGTCCGCGCCGCCCCCAACGGCGTCATCGTGCTGCTCACCGACGGTCAGGTGGGCAACGAGGACGAAATCCTCCAGGCCGTGCTCGCCGAGCGCAAGTCGGCGCGCGTGTACTCGTTCGGCATCGGCACCAACGTCAGCGACGTGCTCCTGCGCGACATGGCGAAGCAGACCGGCGGCGCGGTGGAGTTCATCCACCCGGGCGAGCGCATCGACGACAAGGTCGTGGCCCAGTTCTCCCGCGCGCTCGCGCCCCGCGTCACCCAGTTGCAGGCCTTCTTCAAGGACGTCGAGGGCACGGAGCTCGCCCCCGGCGAGCTGCCGGACCTGGTGGACGGCGTGCCCTGGACGCTGCTCGGCCGCTACGTCACGCCGGGCATGGGCAAGGTGACGCTGCGCGGCCGCTCGGGCAACGAGGACTTCGCGCTCACCATCCCGCTGGAGCTGCCCGCCGAGTCGGACCGGCCCGCCGTGGAGAAGTTGTGGGCCGCCGAGCGCATCCGCGGCTGGGAGGCCGCGGACCTCACCGGCCGCCGCGCCGAGTCCATGAAGAAGCGCATCGTGGAGCTGGCCGTCGCCCACCAGATCGTCACCCGCCACACCTCGTTCGTCGTCGTCGAGGAGCGCACCGGTGACCGCCGCGCCTCGGGGCAGCCCGAGACGCGCGTCGTCCCCGTCAACGCGCCGGCCGGCTGGGCCATGTTCCAGACGGAAGAGGAGCAGTCCTCGCCGAAGGACCTCGGCCAGGGGGCCAGCTCCGGTGGAGGGCTCCGCCGGTCGCGCAACGCCACCACGGGTTCGTTCCCGGTGGTGCCCGCCCCCGCGCCCGCATCGATCGCGCCGCCGCCCCCGCCTCCGGGCTCGATGTCCGCCCCCGTGTCCCGGCCCCAGGCGCCGATGAAGCGCATCAGCCCTCCTGCTCCCGCGGCGCAGGCCCCCGTCACGGCCTCGAAGAAGAAGGGCGGCCTGCTGGGTGGCCTGTTCGGCGGTGGCGGCTCCAAGGCCCAGAAGGAGTACGCCCGGAGCGAGTCGCGCGTCGACATGTCGAGCATCGACATGATGTCGGACGACAGCGTCGACATGGAGTCCCCCGCCGCCGACGGGGCCTTCTACGCCGAGGAGCGGGAGGTGGCCCCGCAGGACACGCTCTCCCACGGCGCCGGCGCCGTCGAGGCGCTGCTCGCGCGTCAGCTCGCCAACGGCCTGTGGGATGCCCCCAAGGACCAGGGTCCCGAGCCGGTGCGACAGGCCCGCGCCACCGCCCTGGCGCTGCTGGAGCTGCTGCGCGAGGGCATCACCAGCAGCCACGCCCTGCATGGCGCGCAGGTGAAGAAGGCCGTCGAGGCGCTGCTGACCCTCGCCAGCCAGTTGTCCTCCACGCCGGACGTCGCGGAGCTGGCCCTGGGCATCGCGTGGCTGGTGGCCGCGGGGCCCAGGACCCGCGGGCGCATCGAGCAGGCCGCGAAGCCCCTGGCCGGGCTCAACGGCCGGCTGGGCAATGAAGTCGCGCTGCGCCAGCACGTGGATACGCTCGCCACGCGTTGACGAGCCGCGTCGCGCGACTGCCGACCCCGGTCCATCCCACGCGAGGAGGGCCCGGGGTCGCATAGAGTGGTGGAGGTCATGACATTTGCCAGCCTCCTCCTCGTCTCGTTCACCCACGTCGTGCTCGCCACGCAGCCCGTGACTCCTTCGGAGCCGCCGCTCGCGCCGACTCCTGGGACACCACCACCCCTGGTCGCGTCCCCCGAGAGTTGCGCGCCCGGGACGGAGACCCGCTACGCGCAAGGCTTCGACGCGCTCATCGAAGGTGAAGACGAGGCCGCGCTCCGGGCCTTCGAGCAGGTGCAGGACGTCTGTCCCCAACACCCGTTCGCCGCCGAGATGGCGCGACTGGCGCAAGCGCGCCTCCAACCCGGCGCGAAGCTCGCGGGCGCCGCCGCTGCGAGCCTCTCACGAGAGGCGCCTTCCAGCGGCGCGCGCGCGGCGCTGACCGTCGTCCAGAGCCTGCACGGCATCACCCAAGGCGCCCTGCTGTGCTCCATCGCGGACTGCAACGCGCAGGGAGTCGCGGGCGCGGTGCTCGCCGGAGGCACCGCGGGAGCCGTCAGCGCGCTGCTCCTCTCGACCGGTGGCGTGACGCCGGGACAGGCCGCGGTGGTCAACTCCAGCACGGTGTGGGGCTTCTGGCTGGGCGTCTCCCTCTTCAACGCCATGGACCTTCTGGACAACGAGGCCACGGCCATGACGATGGCGAGCGCGGCGGCCTTCACCGGGGTCGGCATCGGGCTGGCGGTCGGCGTGTCTCCGTCCGCGGGCCAGGTGGCCATGGCGAACTCGGGAGGCCTGTGGGCCGCCGTGCTCACGGCGCTCATCCTCGAGACGGGAACCGTGGACAACTCGACGTTCTTCGCCGCCGAGCTGGGCGCCACCTCCGCGGGCCTGCTGAGCCTCGCCATCCTGTCGCGCATGGTGGAGGCCTCTCGTGGACGCATGCTCATCATCGACGGCGGTGGCTTCCTGGGAGGCCTCACGGGCGCGGCGTTCGGGCTGCTCATCGGGGGCGGCCAGGGCGATGGGGACGGGGTGCTCATCAGCGCCAGCGTGGGCGTGGTGGTCGGGCTCGGGTTGGCGGTCCACCTGACGCGGGACTTCGACGCGCCAGGCGCGCCGGAGGTCGCGTTCACGCCCTCGCTCATGGGCCGCGACGGCGCGGGGTTCGCGATGTTCGGTCGGTTCTAATCCCGCTCCCTCCTTCCTGGTGGTCGCCGCCACCTTCCTCATCGACTTCGTCCACATCGAGGACCGACGCAAGGACAAGGACGACTGACCCCGCGCCGGCCCCGACGTCACCCCCGCTTCTTCAATCCATACATGGACATCAGGACCCCTTCGAAGGTCTTCGCGGGCAGCACCGTCTTCGCCACCACCGCCGCGCGCTGCGCGAGCTTCCCCACCGAGACGCGCACGGGCATGGAGGGAGCCTCCATCAATGACAGCACACAGCGCGCCACGTCCTCGGGCGGCACGCCTTCGCGCTCCTCCTTCTCGATGATGCCCAGCACCGTCTCGAAGGCCGCATGGTACGCGGAGCCCTCGCCAGAGCCCGCCGCGCGGACGCGGTTGTCCGTCAGCCGGGTGCGCACGTCACCGGGCTGCACCAGCGCGGCCTGGATGCCGAAGGGCTCCAGCTCCTGGCGCAGGCTCTCCGTCAGTCCCTCCAGCGCGAACTTGCTCGCGCTGTAGAAGCCCTGGAAGGGCAGCCCCACGACGCCGCCCAGCGAGCCGATGTTGATGATGCGCCCGGAGCGCCGCTCCCGCATGCCCGGCAGCACGGCCCTGCAGACGCGCAGCACGCCCAGCACGTTGGTGTCGAGCTGCTTCCAGGCCTCCTCGACGGACGTGTCCTCGAGGGCTCCCGCCAAGGCATGGCCGGCGTTGTTCACCACCCCGTCGACGCGGCCCTCGCGCTCCAGCACCGTCGCCACGGCGCGCCGCACGGAGTCCTCTTGCGTGACGTCCAGCTCCAGCATCGCGTAGCGCGCGGGCTGACCGGCCCTCGCCTGACGGCTGGTGCCGTAGACGGTGTGGCCGCGCGCCGACAGCAGTTCGGCGCAGGCCTCACCAATCCCCGAGGAGGCTCCCGTGACGAGGACGACGCTTCTTTCCTGGGACGTGCTCATGCGCGCCCCATGATTCCGCGTCCGCCGCACTCACACCACGAGAACCCGCGCGTCGGGGCCCCGCGGACTACACCTGCTCGCGAACGGGGGGCGGCATCCGCTCGCGCCCCTCGTCGTCGCGCGGGACGCCGTCCCACGGCTGCTCGGGCCGGTAGCGTTGCACCTCGCGCACCATGAAGATCGCCGCCGCGGACAACACGCCCAGGTCATCCAGCCAGCCCAACACGGGGATGAAGTCCGGTACCGCGTCCACGGGCGACAGGAAGTAGACCACCGCCATCACCCCGGCCAGCTTGCGCCAGAGCGACACGCGAGGGTCCCTCACGTACCGGAAGAAGCGGGTGCCCATGCCACGAAGACCTGCGATGTTCATACCCACCTCTACGCACGAGGACCCCGGGTGATTGCACCCGGGCGACACCCCGAGCGTATGCCGTCCGCACGCTCGGAGGACAGCCGGGCTCAATCCGGACTGTCCTCCAGCACGCCCGCACGGCCGACGACCTCCAACCGAGCCCTGTCACCCGGCCGCAACGGCAGCTCGGGCACGCCACGCACCACCAGCTCCAGGCCACCACACGCCACGGTGAACTCGGCCGTGGGGCCCTGGAACTCGCGCGTGAGCACCTCCGCGCGCAGGGCCCCGCCCACGGCCACCGCGTCCGTGTCCGGCACCAGCCGCAGGGCCTCCGGCCGCAGCGACAGCAGCACCTTCCCCCGGGCCTGACCCGCCACCGGCAGGTTGCCCAGCATCGTGCGCGCGCCCCCGCCGAACCCCACGCCGGGCAGCAGGTTGGTGCCACCCAGGAAGTACGCGACGAAGGCGGTGCGCGGCGTGGAGTAGACGGCCTCCGGCGACCCCACCTGGTCCACCTTCCCCACGCGCATCACCGCCAGCCGGTCCGCGAAGGCCATGGCCTCCGACTGGTCGTGCGTCACGAGCAGCACCGTCGCGCCGAGCGACTTGAGCACGCGCCGCACCTCCCCAAGCGTGGACGTGCGCAGCGCGCTGTCCAGGCTGGAGAAGGGCTCGTCGAGCAACAGCACGCGTGGCCCCGGCGCCAGCGCGCGCGCCAACGCCACGCGCTGCTGCTGGCCGCCCGACAGCGCGTGAGGCATCCGCGCGCCGAACTCGCCCAGGCCGAACAGCGTCAGCATGGAGCGCGCCTTCGCCTCCGCGTCGCGGCGCGGCAGGTGCGACAGGCCGAACGTCACGTTGTCCAGGACGGACAGGTGCGGGAAGAGGGCGTAGTCCTGGAACACCATGCCCACGCTGCGCTGCTCCGGCGGGACGAAGGTGCCCGGCCCCACCAGCACGCGGCCATCGAGGGTGATGGTGCCCGCGTCGGGGCGCTCGAAGCCGGCCAGGAGCCGCAGCGTCGTCGTCTTGCCGCAGCCGGACGGGCCCAGCAGCGCCACCACCTCGCCGGCCTCGACCGACAGCGACAGGCCATCCACGGCGGGAGTACCACCAGCGGCGTAACGAAGGGACAGTGCGTCGAGCGAGAGCAGGGGCATGGCGAAGGCGCCGCGCACCCTATCGCGTTCCCGCCCGACGCGAAGCCCTCCGCTTCCGTCACTTCCAGGGCGGCCGGGCGGCCATCAGCTTCGCCACGTCCACCGTGCCCTCCGCGTCGACGATGCCGTCCACGAGGAGGCTGGCGAGCTCCGTCGCGTGGGCCGCCCACCGCGCGTCGAAGACCTCCGGTCCCCAGGCCGCTCCCTGGGACGGCTTGCGCTCCGCCGTCTTCGGCTTGCCGTAGATGAGGTGGTCGTTGGAGACGATGAGACCCGCGGTGAGGGGCCCCATCACCTCCACCGAGTCGTCGTTGTACCGGCCATGGAGCGCATGCTCCACCGCCAGCCCTCCGAGGATGGTCACCCAGCCCGAGGTGTCCATCGCGCGGCAGCGCACCTGCCCCAGCACCACCAGCTTCGTCTCCGCGTCGTTCGTCAGCACCCCGTCGACCGGCAGGTCACCCACCACCACGAGCGAGGCCACGAACGCCAACGAGGAGCTGCCCGAGTTCCCCAGCACCTGGATGAGGTCGTCGAACGTCCGGGGCGACTTCTCGCTCAACACCTGCTTCAGGTGGCCCGGAGAGTAGGGAGGCCCCACGGGGAACTCGTCCAGGGCCTGGGCGGTGGAGGAGACAGCATCGGCGGCGAGCGGTGGAAGCACGGACTCCGGCAGGGACATGTCTGGGTTTGGACTCGCCCTCGTCGCGACGACACAAGACAGACGAATCCGTCTCACATCCCAGGAGCGGACTCATCGAGACAAGACATCCCAGGGATGTCTCAACCTCGCGGCGTCTCGTTCTCCTGGGACACCAACAGGCCCACGCCCAGCGCGGAGACAGCCATCAGCACCAGGGCGGGCAGCGCGGCCTCGGCGAAGCGGCCCTCGGCGGTGGCGCTCCACACCTGCGTGGCCAACGTGCGGAAGCCGATGGGCGCGAGCAGCAGCGTGGCCGGCAACTCCTTCATCGCGGTGAGGAAGACGAGCGCCGCGCCCGCGAGCAAGCCGGGGCGCAGCAGCGGCGCGGTGACCCGCCGGAACACCGCCGACGGAGACTGCCCCAGCGACGCGGCGGCTTCCGACAGGTGCGGGTTGAGCTGGAGCAGCGTCGAGCGCACCGTCCCCACCGCCTGCGGCAGGAAGCGGACGACGTAGGCCAGCACCAGCATGGCCAGGGTGCCGTAGAGGAACGGCAGCGCCTGCACGCCCAGGAACACGAGCGACAACGCGAGGACGATGGGGGGCAGCGCATAGCCCGCGTAGGACGCCCGCTCGAGCACGAGCGAGAGGCGCCCCGGGTAGCGCACCGAGAGGAACGCCAGCGGCAGCGCGCACAGCACGGACGCCACCGCGCCCAGCACCGACGCGAGCACGGAGCCGACCGCCGGCTCCAGCACCGCGTCCCCCTCCCCCGCCAGGCCCCGCACGCCCCAGTAGACGAGCACGCCCACCGGCAGCACCACGCCCGCCAACACCACCGCGCCGCACAGGAGCAGCGCCGGCACGCGCCAACGCCCCAGGGACACCGGAGAGGACACCCGCGCGGCGCCCTTCGCGCTGCGGTGATAACCGGCCTTGCCGCGCAGCCGCGTCTCCACGAACAGCACCGCCGCCGTCACCAGCACGAGGGCCAGCCCGAGCAACGCGGCGTAGGTCCGGTCATACGCGCCCTCGTACTGGACGTAGATGGCCCGCGAGAAGGCGTCGTACTGGAGCAGCGCCACCGCGCCGAAGTCCGACAACACATACAGCCCCACCAGCAGCGCGCCGGAGACGAAGGCGGGGCGCAGCAACGGCGCCGTCACCTTCCAGAAGGCTCGCGTGGGACCCAGGCCCAGGCTGCGCGCGCCCTCCAACCACGCCGGGTCCTGCGACAACAGCCCGGAGCGCAGCGCGAGGAAGAGGTAGGGATACGTCGACACCGTCAGCGCCAGCAGCGCGCCGGGAAAGCCATACACGGGCGGCACCGGCAGGCCCCAGCGGGACAGGGGCTCCTCCAGCACGCCGCCCGCGCCGAACGTCGCCAGCAGCACGTAGCCGCCGACGAACGTGGGCACCGCGAGCGGGACGCACAGGAGCACCGTCCACACGCGCCGGCCCGGCAGGTCGGTGCGCGTGGTGAGCCACGCGAGCGGCAGGGCCACGACAGCGGCACAGCCCGTCACCGACACCGCGAGCCCGAGCGTGCGCCACAACAGGCCCCACGTCCTGTCCCTCAGGAGCAGGGCCCAGGCGTGCGCATCGGCCTCGGCCGCGCGCACGCCCAGGTACACGGCGGGCAACACCGCGAGCGCGGCCACCGCCACGCCCGCCACCCACAATCCAACCGGAGCCCGCCGTGTCACGTCCGACCTCTCAGAGGACGCCGGTGTCCTGGAGCAGCGTCACCGTGCCGCGCAGGTCGTCGAGCTTCGACAGGTCGAGGTCCGGCGAGCCCACCTTCGTCAGCTCCAGCAGCGCGGGGGCCGTCTTCACGCCCGACACCAGCGGGTACTCATGCGTCTCCTGGGAGAAGTACGTCTGCGCGTCCGTCTCCAGCAGGTACGCGGCGAACTTGCGCGCCGCCTCCACCTTCTTCGTGTTCTTCAGGATGGCCACGCCCGCCACGTTCACCAGCGCGCCCGGGTCACCCGCGGCGACGAAGTGGTTGGCCACCGTCAGGTCCGGCTGGGTCTTCTTCGCGGCGTACAGGTAGTAGTGATTGACGAAGCCCGCGTCGATTTCCCCGCGGCCCAGCGCCTCGATGACGGCGGCGTTGTTCTTGTACACGCGCGGCTCGTTGGCCTTCACGCCCGCCAGCCACTGCTTCGCGGCCTCCTCGCCCTCGAGCAGGCGCAGCGCGGTGACGAACGCCTGGAAGGAGGCGTTGGTGGGCGCCCAGCCCAGGCGGCCCTTCCACTTCGCATCCGTGAAGCCGCGGATGCTCTTGGGCAGCGCCTCCGGCTTCAGCTTCTTCGTGCTGTACGCCACCACGCGCGCGCGGCCGCTGGTGCCCACCCACTGCCCGGTGGGCGAACGGAAGCGCGCGTCCACCTTGTCCAGCGTCTCCTTCGGCAGCGCCTGGAGGTGGCCCGCGCTGGAGAGCGCGCCGAGCGCGCCCGCATCCTGGGCGAAGAACACGTCCGCGGGCGTCTTGTCGCCCTCCTCGAGCAGCGTGGCGGCCAACTGCGGCGTCTCGCCGTAGCGCACCTTCACCTCGATGCCGGTCTTCTCGGTGAACTTCTTGAGCAGGGGGCCGACGAGCTTCTCGTTGCGGCCGGAGTAGACAGTCAGGGTCTCCGCCGCGAGCGCGGGCGAGGACAAGGTCAGGGTCAGGATCAGCGCGAGCAGTCGCTTCATGGGCGGGCACCCTAGTGGACGCCATCGCACGGTTCCACCCATTGCGGTCCCGCGCGTCATGCGGTCCGGCAGGGCCCGTGGCATACCGTGGATTGCGGCAACTCCCCGACGCATCGGAGGTCATCGACGTGCATCGACTCCTTCTCTCCGTTCTCGTGTTCTCGACGTCCGCAGCGCTCGCGCAAGCGCCGACACCCGCCACGCCCGCGACGAAGGGCGCGGCCGCGACTCCAGCGACGCCGCGCCCCGCTGTCGCCCCGGGGACGAGCGACCCCATGAAGCTCGCGATGGAGCTCACGCAGGCGGCGCTCCAGGCCACCCCGGCGGCGAAGCCCGAGGACGTGCGCACACCGGAGGCCCTGCTGACGGCGCTCTACGACGTCATCAGCGGCCCCGCCGGAAAGGCGCGGGATTGGCCTCGCTTCCGCTCCCTGTTCTATCCGGGCGCGAGGATGGTGCCCATCCACCGCGCGAAGCCAGGCGGCCCTCCCGGCATCTTCTCCATCACCCCCGAGGATTACGTGGCCTGGGGTGAGGCGTATTTCCAGAAGCATGGCTTCTACGAGAAGGAGACACACCACCAGGTCGCGGGCTACGGAGACCTGCTCAACGTGCTGAGCGCGTACGAGTCGCGAGACAAGCCGGACGCCAGCCCGTTCGCCCGGGGCGTCAACAACATCCAGCTCGTCTTCGACGGCCAGCGCTGGTGGGTGCTGCACATCTCCTGGATGGACGAGAAGGCGGCGGGCACGCCCGTGCCGGCGACCTTCGTCCGGAAGTAGGCCGGCCCCGATGCCTGGAACCACGCTGGACGCGCTGGTGGTCGGCAACTACTGCCACGACGTGCTGGTCCAGGAGACGGGCGAGGTGCACACGCTCGGCGGGTCCGCGGCGTACATCTCCAACGTGTTCGAGGCCGTGGGCGTGAGTCACACGGTGGTGGCCGTGGCCGGCGAGGACTTCGCCTACGCCGACCGCGTCCGCCACCCGCCACGCATCGTCCCGGGTACACGCACCACGTGCTTCCGAGCGGACTTCCACGAGGGCACGCGGGTGCTGCGCGTGGACGCTCGCGCCGAGCCCATCCGTTCCGAAGACATCTCGTGCGACGCGCGCGTGGCCATCGCCTGTGGCGTCATGGGTGAGGTGTTGCCGGAGACGCTCGTCGCGCTGTCACGCCGGGCGCATCACGTCATCGCGGACACGCAGAGCCTGCTGCGCGCGCTGGACGCGGAGGGACGCGTGCAGAACGTCCCGCTCGCGCGGACGCCCTTCGCGGACCTGCTTGGACATCTGCACGTGCTCAAGGCCAGCGAGGAGGAGGCGCGCGCGCTGGACCTCGACGCGGTACGGGCACGCACGTGTCTCGTCATCACCCGGGGCGAGCGGGGCTGCTCGGTGCTCACCGCCGACGCGACGCTCGAAGTGCCCTCCGTCCGCGTCGAGGAGGTGGACCCGACAGGCGCGGGAGACTGCCATCTCGCGGGCTTCGCCCTCGGCCTGCTACGTGGCTGGTCGCTCGCGCGCTGCGCCGAGCTGGCCAACTGGTTTGGCGCGCAGGCGGTGACGCAGGTGGGTGTGCCCCGGCTCGACCTGACGCGACTCCCTCCTGAGCTGCGCTGACGCCGCGCAGGCCGACCTCCAGGCCCGCGGCTCCGGGCACCTACGCGGGGACGACAGAATCCATCCGAGGAGGCCACCGCCATCCGGACACTCCGGCTGACGCGGCTCCCTCCCGTGCTGTGCTGACGCATCCACGCGCGCCCACTCCAGGCCCCGTGGTTCCGGCGCCTACGTGGGGACGACAGAATCCATCCGAGGGTGCCACCGCCATTCAGACTTCTGGCTGACGCGGCTCCCTCCCGTGCTGTGCTGACGCATCCACGCGCGCCCACTCCGGGCCCGAGGTTTCGGCGCCTACGTCCCGCGCGAAGGAGTCAATCCGAAGGTGCCTCCACCCTCCGGACGCCACCTCAGCTCACCACCGCCCCGGGCGCGGGTGACCTCCGCGCGGCCCCTGCGACCCTGACGGCAGGAAGAAGCCCCTCCTCCCACGCGGGGAAGAGGGGCCGGGACTTCACGTCAGTCCATCAGCTCAGGCCTGCGGCTCCTCGGAGCCACCGCCCTCGTCGCCACCACCCTCGTCGCCACTGTCGGTGGCCGGGGCCTCGGCGCTGGCCTCGGGCTCGGTCGCGGCCGGAGCCTCGGCGCTGGCCTCGACCTCGCCGCCCTCGGCGGGAGGCGTCGTCTCGGACTCCTCCGACTCCTCGCCCTCCGGCAGCTTGGAGAGGGCCATCACCTTCTCCTGGTTGTTCTCCAGGGCAATCAGCCGCACGCCCTGCGTGTTGCGGCCGATGACGGAGATCTCCTTCACCTTCATGCGGATGAGCATCCCGCCGTTGGTGACGAGCATCACCTCGTCCGTCTCCTTCACCTGCACCAGACCCACCACCTTGCCGTTCCGCTCGGTGGTCTTGATGTCGATGATGCCCTTGCCGCCACGGCCCTGCTGCCGGTACTCGGCCTCCTCCGTCCGCTTGCCGTAGCCGTTCTCCGTCACGGTGAGGACCGCGGTGTCCTTCTCCACCACGTCCGCGCCCACCACCTCGTCGCCCTCCTCCAGCGTGATTCCCTTCACGCCGAAGGCCTGACGGCCCATGGAGCGGACCTCCGTCTCCGGGAAGCGGATGCTCATGCCGGACGCCGTGGACAGCAGCATGTCCTTCGAGCCGTCCGTGATCATCACCGCCACCAGCTCGTCGCCCTCCTCGATGCCCAGCGCGATGATGCCGCTGGAGCGGACGTTGGCGAACGCGCTCAGGTCCGTGCGCTTCACCACGCCCTTCTTCGTCACGAAGAAGACGTAGCGGTCCTCCGGGAAGTCCCGCGTCACCAACACCTGCGCCAGCCGCTCACCCTCACCGAACTGCACCAGGTTCACCATGGCCTTGCCGCGCGACGTGCGGCTGGCCTGCGGAATCTGGTGCACCTTGAGCGAGTACAGCTTGCCCTTGGTGGTGATGGGCATCAGGTACGCGTGGGTGCTGGCCACGAAGAGCTTGCTGACGAAGTCGTCTTCCTTCGTCGCCGCGCCCGTCTTGCCACGCCCACCGCGCTTCTGCGCCCGGTACTCCGACAGCGGCGAACGCTTCACGTAGCCGGTGTGCGACAGCGTGACCACCATCGTCTCCTCGGCGATGAGGTCCTCGCTGGTGATTTCGTCCACCGCGCCGATGATTTCCGTCCGGCGCTTGTCGCCGTAGCGCTCGCGAATCTCCACCAGCTCCGTCTTGATGACGTTGAGCAGGCTGCGCTCGCTGGCGAGGATGTCCTGGAGGCGCGCCACGTCGCGCACCAGGCCCACCAGCTCGCGGAACAGCTCCTCGCGCTGCAGGCCGGTGAGGCGCTGCAGGCGCATCTCGAGGATGTTCTGCGCCTGCTCCTGGCTGAAGCCGGAGCCCTCGTACTTGTGCGCCAGCCCCTGGTACGCCGGCTCCTCGTTGCGCGCGCGCGAGACGAGCAGCTCCATCTGCGCCTTCGCCTTCGCGTAGTCGATGCGCTCCAGCTTCGCGAAGCGCTCGTGCTCGTAGAGCGCGGGCGACAGGATGTTCATCAGGCCCCAGCGCGCCTCGTCCGGGTCCTTCGACGCGCGGATGAGGGAGACGACCAGGTCGATGAGGTCCTGCGCGACGAGCAGGCCCTCGACGATGTGCATGCGCGCCATCGCCTTGCGCAGCTCGTAGCGGCTGCGCCGGGTCACCACGTCGCGACGGTGAGAGATGAAGCGGTCCAGCAGCTCCTTCAGGTTCAGCGTGCGCGGCTGCCCACCGTCGATGGCCAGCATCACCGCGCCGAAGGTCGTCTCCAACTGCGTGGACGCATACAGGTTGTTGAGCACCACCTGCGAAATCGCGTCGCGCTTCAGCTCGATGACGACGCGCATGCCCTGACGGTCGGACTCGTCACGGATGTCGCTGATGCCCTCCAGCTTCTTCTCGCGGACCAGCTCGGCGATCTTCTCGATGAGCCGCGCCTTGTTCACCTGGTACGGAATCTCCGTGAAGATGATGGACTCGCGGTCCCCCTTCTTCGACGTCTCGATCTCCGACCGGGCGCGCACCGTCATCTGCCCGCGGCCCGTCTCGTAGGCGCGGAGGATGCCCTCGCGGCCCGTGATGAAGGCGCCGGTGGGGAAGTCCGGACCGGTGATGAACTCCATCAGGTCGCGCACCGTCGAGGACGGATTGTCGATGAGGTGCAGCGTGCCGTTGATGACCTCCGTCATGTTGTGCGGCGGGATGTTGGTGGTCATGCCCACCGCGATGCCGCTGCTGCCGTTGACCAGGAGGTTGGGGAAGCGCGCCGGCAACACGAGCGGCTCCTCGAGGGAGTCGTCGTAGTTGGGACCGAAGTCGACGGTCTCCTTGTCGATGTCCGCCAGCAGCTCCTCGGCCAGGCGGTCCATGCGCGCTTCCGTGTAGCGCATGGCGGCGGGCATGTCGCCGTCCACCGAACCGAAGTTGCCCTGACCGTCCACCAGCAGGTAGCGCAGGCTCCACGGCTGCGCCAGGCGCACCATGGCGTCGTACACGGACGAGTCGCCGTGCGGGTGGTACTTACCGATGACGTCACCCACCACGCGCGCCGACTTCTTGTAGGGGCGGTTGTGGTAGTTCGCCAGGTCGTTCATCGCGAACAACACGCGGCGATGCACGGGCTTGAGGCCGTCGCGGACGTCGGGCAGCGCGCGCCCGATGATGACGGACATCGAATAGTCGAGATACGAGCGGCGCATCTCGTCTTCGATGTTCACGGGAATCAGCTCTCCCGCGCCGTCTGGAGGCGGCGGCGGGGAGGGCGGTGCCGGCTTGTCGGTGGTGTCGTCAGCCATGAGCTCTGGAAGTGGTCGCGGAGGGGCCCCGCGAAGGGCCGCCGTCCAGTGAGGGAGCGTTCGTAACCCCCGGATTTCCCTACGTCAACAGGGGAAACGAGGGGGCGACGCCTTGAAGGTCGGAGGGCTCCGGAAAGGGCTGCTCCGGGGCGGAAAACCGCCCCGTATTGAACGCTCGGAGCGCCATTTTTCAGCCCCGGAAACGGTGCGGAAGAACGCGCCCCGGAAGGGCTCACGCGGAGCGTGTGGCGCCGCCCGGTCGCAGGGGGGTCGCCAGCCGGTCGGCCTCCTGTCCCACGGGCCCCTCCGGGTCCTTCTGGCGGGCCTTCTCGAAGGCCTCCAGCGCCCCCTCGCGGTCGCCCTTGAGCTTGAGCGCCACGCCCACGTTGAGGTGCGCCGAGGCGAGGTCGCGGTCCATGTCCACGGCCTGGCGGAACAGGGCCAGGGCCTGGTCCACGTCGCCCGACAGGAGGGCCTCCTTGCCGTCGTGGACGCGCTTCTCCGCGTCGTTCACCAGCTCCACCT
This sequence comes from Myxococcus dinghuensis, assembly GCF_024198235.1. Taxonomy (GTDB): domain Bacteria; phylum Myxococcota; class Myxococcia; order Myxococcales; family Myxococcaceae; genus Myxococcus; species Myxococcus dinghuensis. The sequence continues at coordinate 167,323 of NZ_JAKCFB010000020.1, forward strand.
GGAAGACGCTGCGGCCCACCACGTTGGCGATGAGCGCGCGGAGGATGCCGCCCCAGTAGAAGGTCAGCCCCTCCGCCGCGACGACGGCGGCCAGCGGCAGGTCCGGCAGCAGCTGCTTGCCCCGGAACTTGAAGCGCACGCGCGTGTAGCGGCCCTTGTTGGCCCAGTGCTTGACCTCGCCCTGGAGCTTGCGCAGCCCCTCTTCCAACTGCCTCGGGTCGATTTCGAAGGGCAGCACGCGACCAGGGCCGTCACCCGCGGGCAGCGCCTTGGGCGCCCCCACGTCGGGCGCCTCGTCGAAGACGGGCTCGGCCTCCAGGACCACGGGCGGCGCAGCGGGCCTCGCCTTCTTCGACGCGGGGCGGGGCGCGGACGGCCGCTTCCGGGCGGCGGGCTTCTTCACCTTCGCTGCGGACTTGCGAGACGTGCTCTTGGCCATGTCTCCACCATAAACGAGCCACGGCGCAGACGCTTGCGTCCGAGGACTTCCCGGGATTGTCCGGGAGCTTCTCCATGCGCGCGCGACGGGACTTCACACGGGGCCCGTCCCCCGGGCGGAGGACCTCGGCCATGATGCGGGCCTCCCCCAGAAAGGACGCTCGTCCCCCATGAAGCGCGCACGGCCCGCCCTCCTCTCCGCCCTGCTCCTCGCCGCGCCCCTCGTCCACGCCGCCGGAGGCGACGACCTCGCCACCGAGCCGCGCTGGCCCCGCATCCGGAAGGAGCGCATCCAGAAGCTGCTGCCCCAGGCCATGACGCGCGCCAACGTGGACGCCTGGGTGGTGTTCTGCCGGGAGAACGACAACGACCCGCTGGCCATCCACGTCGGCGGGGAGAACGCGGGCGGCGCGGCGGCCTTCCTCTTCCTGCGGCAGGGCGACACGGTGCGCTCGTTCGCGCTGTCCCCGGCCAGCGAGGCCACCGCGCTGCGGGAGGTGGCGCCGGTGGACGAGGTGGTGCCCCTGGAGCGGGGCATGGACCTCTACGCGCAGGTGGCCGCGCGGCTGGCGGCGGCGAAGCCCGCGCGCATCGCCATCAACGCGTCCACCGCCGTGACGGTGGCGGACGGGCTGTCCTCCTCGCAGCGCGCCGCGCTGGAGAAGGCGCTGTCGCCGGCGCTGCGCAAGAAGCTGGTGTCCTCCGAGGACGTGGTGTCCGAGTGGCTGTCCGTGAAGCTGCCGGAGGAGGTGGACATCCTGCGCAAGGCCGCGGCGCTCACCGCGCAGCTGGAGCTGGAGGCGTACGCCACGGTGGTGCCGGGCCAGACGCGCGACGTGGACGTGGCGCGCTTCCTCAGGAAGCGCATGGCGGAGCTGGGCGTGGGCGACGCGTGGGCGCCGGACCAGAACCCCAACGTCAACAGCGGCCCGCTGCGCGGCCACTCGCACGCCACCGAGCGCGTCATCCAGCCAGGGGACTTCATCCAAACGGACTTCGGCATCCGCGTGGGCAACATGTGGGTCACGGACATCCAGCGCTTCGCCTACGTGCTGGCGCCGGGCCAGACGCAGCCGCCGAAGGAGGCGCTGGAGAAGTGGGAGAAGAGCAAGCAGGGCAGCCGCGTGGTGCTCGCGGCGATGAAGCCCGGCGTCAGCGGCTGGGACGTGGACAAGGCCCAGCGCGGGTGGAACGAGCAGGCCGGCTCGGTGCCCATGACGATGTTCGGCACCGGCCACCCCGTGGGCTACTGGGCCCATGACGTGGGCCCCGCCCTCTCCGGCGGACTCAAGGAGAAGCCGAAGCAGGGCGCGGCGACACGCCCCCTGCGCGCGGGGCAGGTCTTCGCGTTCGACGGCTACTTCGTCTGGCACGACGGCGCGCCGGACGTCCTGCGCGTCCTCTCCGTCGAGGAGATGGCCGTGGTCACCGAGACTGGCGCGGAATACCTGATTCCACCGCAGGAAGAACTCGTGCTCATCCCCTCCCCGGCCCCGGGGCAATCACGACCCGTCGCACCCGCGCGATGACAACACGCGTCGCGCGCGCTACCCACCGGGCTGGCTCGGCTCATAGGATACGCCGAGCTTTCCCGGAGAGCGCGCGATGCAGACCGTCCTGGTGATTGACGATGACCTCTTCGTCCTGTCGCTGGTGACAGACATCCTCCAGAGCGCGGGCTACCGGGTCATGGCGGTGCAGTCACCGGAGGCCGCGTTCCAGACGGAGCTGGCGGACATCTCCGCCATCCTCTGTGACTTCAACATGCCGGGGATGAATGGCGCGGACGTGCTCGTGGCCATGCGCGAGCTGAAGGAGTGCCACGCGCCGTTCATCTTCCTCACCGGACACGAGCAGTTGGACGACCTGCTCTCCGTCGCCATCCGCTACGGCGCGGAGCTGCTGCCCAAACCCATCCATCCGGTGGAGTTGATCCGCCTGCTGATGAAACAGCTGGCGAACGTGGCCGCGTGAAGTCACGCGAGACGTCTCGGGTGAAACACCGCGACACGGCTCGAGCCCGCGCACGTCCTGGCGACGTGCGCGTGGCCCGGTGTCTCAGCCCAGCGCCTTGAGCAGGCGCTCGGCCTGTTCGCGCCACTCCGGGTCGAGCTGCGGGAAGGCCAGGAGCGCCTTCGCGTGCGAGCGCGCCGCGTCCTTGTCACCCAGCCGCGCGCGCACCAGCGCGAGGTTGAGCACCGGCTCGGGGCGCTCCGGCGCGCGGCGGTGGGCCTCCTCCAGCACCTCGGCGGCCTGCGTGCCCGCGCCGGGGAGCTCGTCCTCCGGGATGCGCATCAGCAGGTTGCCCAGGTTGTTGGCGGGGGCCCAGTCGTCGGGGGCGAGCTTCACCGCCTCGCGCCACGCGGCGAGCGCGGCCGGGATGTCCACCGGCTCCAGCGCCTCCAGCGACATGGCCTCCACCATGCGGCTCTGCGCCGTCGCCTGCCCGCGCGAGGCGAGCTTGCGGCAGATTTCGAGCGCGTCCTTCAGCCGCCCCTGCGCCATGCGCAGCCGCGCCAGGTTCGCCTGCGCCGCCGGGCTGTCCGGCTCCACGCGCGCCAGCGCCTCCGCCACCTGCACCGCGCCGCTCAGGTTGCCGCGCGCCAGCCGCACGTTGCACAGCCCGTTGAGCAGGTACGGGTCGTCCGGCAGCGCGTTCAGGCCCGTGACGAGCAGCTCCTCCGCCGCGTCCAGCTCGCCGCCGGCCTGGAGGGCGACCGCCAGGACCAGGTAGCTGGGGCCGTGGCGCGGGTTGAGGCGCAGCGACTCCTGGAGGTGCTCGAAGCCCTCCTTCAGCCGCTCCTGCGCGAAGAGGACCCGCCCCAGGTGGAAGTGGTGGATGCCCGTCTTCGGCGAGAGCGCCACCGCGCGCTCCAGCGCCGCCTGCGCGCCCGCGTTGTCGCCCGCGTCCGCCAGCAGGTAGCCCTGACCGAACCAGCCCTCGGCGCGGTCCGGCAGCGCCTGGGTCACCTTGCGGTAGAGCGCCAGCGCCCCGCCCGCGTCGCCCCGGCGGGTCAGCAGGGCCGCGCGCACCAGCTGCACGTCGGGCGCCTCCTGTCCCATCCCGGCCAGCCAGGACTCGGCCTGCGCTTCGTTGCCATCGAACGCCGCCAGCCGGGCGAGCACGACCTTGGCGGCCCGGTCCGAGGCGTTGCGCTTCAGCGCGGCCTCGGCCTCCCGGCGTGCCTGGTCCAGCTCCCCGGCGGCAAGCAGTGCGTCGTACCTGGCGGTCTCCGCCATCAGCCGAACAGCCCCTTGAAGAAGTTGCCGACGGACTTCAGCACATTCTTGGCCGCTTCGATGGGCTTCTCGATGACGCTGGTCACCGCCTCGCCGATCTTCTTGAAGTTGATGTCGACGTCGAAGCCCAGCTTGAAGCCCACGCCGAGCGCGGCGCCGAAGTCCACGCGGGCCTTGAAGCGGCCGTTGTCCCAGCTCGCCTCGGCGCGCGCCGAGACACCCACACCGGCCCAGGCCTCCGCGCGGCCCGTGACGCCGCCGAAGTCGCCCAGCTTCACGTTGCCCGTCACACCGGCGCGGGCGCCGATGAAGGCGTCACCACCGACGCGGGCCGCGTACTTGCCGTTGATGGGGTCCACCGTCACTTCGCCGTGCAGACCGGCCTTGGCGCCCACCCACGCCTTGCCCTGCAGCTCCGCCTGGACCGGGCCGACGCCCGCGCGCAGGGTGCCCTCGGCGTCCACCAGGGTGGCCTTCGCGTCCAGGTCGCCCCGCGCGAACAGCTTGCCGCCCTCGATGCCGACCTCGCCGCTGCCCTTCAGCTCCGCCTCGAGCAGGCTGACCTTGCCGTGGCCCTGGGCCACGCTGTTCGCGTCGCCGAAGCCACCCTCGTACTTGGCGACCGCGGCGCCCTTGGTGAACTCGCCGTTGACGCCGACCTTGGGGAGCTGGCCCAGCAGGCCCGCCATCGCGCCGGAGACCTTGCCGGAGGAGCCGTGCTCGGACTCCGTGCTGTAGCTCGTGTTCCAGTTCTGCGTGGTGCTCTTCTCACGCTCGAAGTGGCTCTGGAGGCGGCCGTCCTTGAAGGACGTCTGCACGCCGCTGTTCGTGTCCTTCACCACCTTCTCGGAGGTGGTGTTCTTGACCACGGGCGTGTTCTGCGCGGTCTGCGTGGCGCGGGGCAGGGCGGTCTGGCCACGACGGATGGAGGAACGGTCGCTCATGGGAGGCCTCGAAACAGGGTCGGCGCGGAATTGCTGTGACGGGATTGTCGCGGGGGCCGTGGATCAGTTGCGTCGTGAACGCAGATTTTCCTACAGCCGCGCCATGAACCACCGGGCGATGAGGGGCACCACCGCCGCAACCCCCAGCAATCCCAGGCCCACCACGCCCCGGACGAAGCTGAGCGCCTGCGGCCCCGGCTCCAGGACGGCGTCCGTGGGGTCCTTGGGGTTGTAGGCGACCCGGACCTCCTGTCCCGGCGGATAGCGGCGCAGGGTGGCCTGGACGCTGGCCGGATTGGTGCGGACCTCCTGGGAGAGGCGCAGCGAGGAGGTGCCCACCAGCACCCGGCCCACGGTGTACTCGTAGCGGACGTGGGCCTCGTAGTGGACGCGGGGCTCCTGCTGGCCGGGCACGGGGAGTGGGTGCTCGACCTCCTCGGCGGACAGGACGGTGCCGGGCACGGTGGGCCAGCGGCGCGAGCGCAGGGCCCGCAGGAGGTCCTTCACGCCCGCGACGAGGAACACCACGCCCACCGCCGCGAGCAGCGCGCAGATGACGGAGATGACGACCCAGAGCACTCGCACGCCCCGGGACACTAGCAGACGCGGCGCGCGGGCGGCTTCAGCCGAGCACGGCGAAGAGCTGCCGGCACTGCGCGAGCAGCACGCCGTCCTGCGTCCACAGCTGCTGGTAGTCCTCGGCGAAGCCGTCCGCGGCCTGCCGCGAGCGGCCGGTGCGCAGGTAGTGGGCGTCGTCGCGCTGGCCGGGCCGGGGCAGCGTCTGGAAGAAGTGCACGGTGAAGTCCACCGTGGCGCTGGGCCGGAAGCCGTCCACCCGGGACAGCACGGACGGCGGGAACGCGTCCATCAGCCCCACGCACAGCGGGGCGTCCAGGGGCGTGGGGTCGCGCGGGCGCAGCCAGCCGCCCGTCTCCGCCACGGGGCCCCCCGAGTACGGCGCCCCGCCCAGGCAGAAGTGGTACTCGAAGAACCGGCAGAAGTCCGGCATGGGCACGTCGTCCGGGAGCCTGGGCACGTCCCGCGGGGGCGGGACGACGGGGCGCTCCATCTCCAGGTAGTCGATGATGCCCGGGCGGGACACGCCGAAGGTGGCGCTGCCCAGGGCCAGCACGTCCGAGTCGTTCTCCACGCGCACGGTGGCGTGGGTGACGGTGCGGCCGGAGCGCTCGATGCGCGTGAGCACGCGGGCCTCGCCCTCCACCGCCGGCGCGCAGAAGTGCATCGTGAAGGAGCGCACGGGCCGCGTCGGGTCTCCCAGCGTGTGCTCCAGCGCGCGCAGCGCCGTGCCACCCACCACGCCGCCGTAGGCCCCCTTGCCCTGGTTCCACTCCGAGGAGAAGCGGGTGAGGTAGCGGCCGGGGCCCACGGGCTCCGGCGTCGAGGCGGCGAGGAAGGCGGCGGTCATGGTGCGCCGCAGCGTAACCACTCCTCCCCGGGCCCGCGATGTCCGCGACACGCCGGGCCCGAGCGGGCGGGCGTCACTTCGACAGGTGCCAGTCCACCTGCGGCCGGCCCTTCGACTCCAGGGCCTGGTTCACCGCACTGAAAGGACGACTCCCGAAGAACCCGTTGTGCGCGGACAGGGGCGAGGGGTGGGCGCCCTCGATGACGACGTGGCGCTTCGCATCGATGAGCTTCTTCTTCTTCTGCGCGTACTTGCCCCACAGGAGGAACACCACCGGCTCCGGCTTCGCGCTCACGGCGCGGATGACGGCGTCCGTGAAGTCCTCCCAGCCGTGGCCCGCGTGGCTGTTGGCCTGGGCCTGGCGCACGGTGAGCACCGCGTTGAGCAGGAGCACCCCCTGCTCCGCCCAGGGAATCAGCGAGCCGTTCTTGGGCCGCGGCACCTGCACGTCCGCCTCCAGCTCCTTGAAGATGTTCACCAGCGAGGGCGGCGCCGGGACACCGGGCTTCACGGAGAAGGCCAGGCCGTGCGCCTGTCCGGGCCCGTGGTACGGGTCCTGGCCCAGGAGCAGCACCCGCACCTGGGCGTAGGGGGTGAGGCGGAAGGCGGAGAACAGGTCCTCCTCCGAGGGGAAGATGGTGCCGGAGCGGCGCTCCGCCTCGACGAAGGCCTCCAGCGCCTGGAACGACGGTGACGCCAGCGCCGCGCCCAGCGCGTGCTTCCAGTCGTCGGGCAGCAAGTCCTTCAACATCCGGGCCTCCCCTTTTCGGAATCGGGACGAGGGCGGCATTGAAACACCCCCCTCCCACCGGGCCCACCTCTTTCGCCCGGGGCGGCGAGCGGGCGAGAGGGCCGGTTCTTGGGGGGAAGGCCCGAGCCGCGCTAGCCTGGGGGGCGCCATGACGATGTACACCGAGTCGCTCCGCGCGTTCCTCAAGCCCGTCCTCCCCTACCTGGACGACGAGGCGGTGTCGGAGATCATGATCAACGGTCCGACGGACGTCTGGATCGAACGCAAGGGACGCCTCACGCGGACGGAGGCCGCCTTCACGGAGGAAGGCCTCATCGGCGCCGCGCGCAACATGGCCCAGTTCGTGGGCCGCATGCTCACCGAGGAGCGCCCGCGCCTCGACGCGCGCCTCCCGGATGGAAGCCGTATCCACGTGGTGATTCCGCCCATCGCGCGCAAGGGCACCACCATCTCCATCCGCAAGTTCTTCAAGGAGAAGCTGACCATCAACTCCTTGTTGAAGTTCAACTCGCTGACGCCGCAGATGGCGCGGCTCATCGAGGCGGGCATCGCCACCAAGCTGAACATGCTGGTGGCGGGCGGCACGGGCTCCGGCAAGACGACGCTGCTCAACATCGTCTCGTCGCTCATCCCGGACGAGGAGCGCATCCTCACCATCGAGGACTCGGCGGAGCTCCAGCTCAACCAGACCCACGTGGTCCCCTTCGAGAGCCGTCCGCCGGACAAGTTCGGCAAGGGCGGCGTGGACATGGGAGACCTGCTGCACTCCGCGCTGCGTCTGCGCCCCGACCGCATCGTGGTGGGCGAGGTGCGCGGCGGCGAGGCCTTCCACCTGATGCAGGCGATGAACACCGGTCACGGCGGCTCGCTGGCGACGACCCACGCCAACACGCCCACGGACACGCTGCGCCGCATCGAGTCCCTGTGCCTCATGTCCGGCATCGAGCTGCCCATGGTCGCCATCCGCGCCCAGGTGGCCAGCGCCATCAACTTCATCATCTGCTGCGAGCGCCTGCACGACGGCAGCCGCAAGACGATTGCCCTGTCGGAGGTGCTGCCGCTCAACGAGAAGGGCGACTACCGCACCCAGGACATCTTCGTCTTCACGCCCGTCACCAAGGACGAGGACGACCACATCCTCGGGTACCACGCGCCCACCGGCATCATCCCCAACTTCGTCAGCAAGGCGAAGGCGTACGGCTTCCACGACCTGGAGGAGTCCTTCTTCGACCCGGCCACGTACGGCCTGCCGCCCCCGCCCACCTTCCACGCCGGCGAGTCGTACACCGTGCGCTGGGCCCCCTCGCTCAAGCACCGCGAGGAGGGACGGCCGGACCCCTCCCACTTCAAGGAGGAGTGGTCCGCGTTCGAGCAGAAGCTGAAGCAGGACGCCCGCGACGCCAAGGCCGGCAAGCCCGCCGCCCCGCCCCCCGCGCCCGCCGCCCCGCCCGTGCAGGTGCAGGTGCCCGCCAACCTGCCCACCCCGGCCGCGAAGCCCGCGGCGCCGACGCCGCCCCCCGTCGCCAAGCCGGCCACGCCCGCGCCC
>NZ_JAKCFB010000021.1 GCF_024198235.1 Myxococcus dinghuensis
CTTGCCGGCCACGGCGGCCTGGGCCACCGTCGTGGGCGCGGTGGAGGCGGCGGCGGGCGTCGCCACGGGCTCCGGCGGGGCGACGGCGGGCGCGGGCGTGGGCTCCGCCACGACGGCGGGCGGAGGCGCGGCGGCGGTCTTCGCCGCCACGGGCGCCGGGGCCAGCTGCTCCGTCAGGTCGTGGTTGACCGAGCGCACCGCGTCCTCGGCGATCTCCACCGTCTCGTCCGTCAGCTTGCGGTCGCCGTGGGCGAGCACCACGCGGTAGGTGCCCACGCGCAGCGACAGCCGCGCGGGCGTCATGTCCACGTTCTTGCCGTCCACCTGCACCACCAGGCCCGGCGGCGTGGAGGTCACCAGCAGCAGGCCGCTGCGCGCCTCCTCGAGCACGGCCGGGTCCTCCGGCTTCTGCGCGCGCGAGGCGACCTTCGCCGCGCGGGTGCGCGGGGCCTGCCGCGCGGGTGGCTCCCGCGGGGCCTTGGCCTGCTGGGTCCGGTTGTGCTCGCGCGACTGGAGGTCGGTGGCGATGCGCAACAGCTCCACCAGGTCACCCCCCGGCGTCTTGCGCAGGCTCAGCGCCTCCGTGAACTCGCTGACGGCCTTGTCGTAGTCGCGGTCCTCCAGCGCGGCGAGGCCCGAGGCGCGGCGCGCGCGGGCCAGGCCCTCGCTCGCGTCTTCCGCGCGGGGCGTGGGGGTGGGCTCGGGCGTGGCGGGCGGGGCCACGGGCGGCGGGGCCACCGGGGCGGTGGCGACGGGCGCGGGCGGAACGGGGTCGACGGCGCGACGCTTGCGCACCACCACGTAGGCCATGGCGTTGAGCGCGAGCGTTCCGACGACGATGACGGCAATCCAGGTCTTCTGTCTCATCGAATGTTTCATCCCGTCACCCGCACCGGGGACCGCGGATGCATGAAGCCGTCGCTCAGGCGACGAAGTACCAGAACAGGGCCGTCGCCAGGGCGGCGAACCCGGCCGTCGCGACGATGGCCCAGGGGAAGGGCGGGGCGGCGGCGGCCTCCAGGGGGGCCAGCGACAGCGAACCGCTGCCGGGCACCGGGCCGCGCGCGGTGGGGGAGGTCCGCTCCTCGGGGGGCGGCGGCGCGGGCCGCGCCGAGGACGCGCCCGGCGTGCGCTCGCTGGTGATGCCGCTGGCCTGCGAGGAGCCGAAGGTGGACAGCGCGGTGGCGTGCTGGCCCGTCTTGTCCGGGGGGAACAGCGACGTCACCAGCGTGGCCAGCTCCCGGCCACCGGACGTCCAGCTCTGCGCCGCGCGGAACCGCTCCAGGTCCAGGGCCAGCTCGCGCGCGCTCTGGTAGCGCGCCTCCGGGTCCTTCTGCAGCAGCCGCAGGATGATGCGCTCCAGCTCCGGCGCGAAGCCGGGGGAGACCTCCGACGGCGGCGTCACCTGCGCCTGGGTGGCGGCGATGATGGTGGCCTCCACCGTGTCGCGCTTGAACAGCCGCCGCCCCGTGGACGCCTCGTAGAGCACGATGCCCAGCGAGAACAGGTCCGAGCGGTGGTCCAGCTCCCGGTTGGAGATCTGCTCCGGGGACATGTACGCGTACTTGCCCTTCACCACGCCGACGCTGGTGCGCTCCACGTTGACGGCGCTCTTCACGATGCCGAAGTCCGCCAGCTTGACGATGCCGTCGCGCGACACGAGCACGTTGCCCGGCGTCACGTCGCGGTGCACCAGCTTCAGCGGCGTGCCGTCCGGCAGCGTCTTCGCGTGCGCGTACGCCAGCGCGTCCGCCACCGCGATGCCCACGTCCACCGCCACCCGCTGCCCCAGGGGGAACGCCGACTTCCACGCGTGCCGCAGCACCCGGTCCAGCGACTGGCCCTGGATCCACTCCATGGCCAGGTAGTACTGGCCGTCGATCTTCCCGAAGTCGAACACCTGGACGATGTTGGGATGCGTCAGCAGCGCGGCGACCTTCGCCTCGTCCGCGAACATCCGGCTGAAGGCCTCCAGGCTGGCGTACTCCGGCAGCACCCGCTTGATGACGCAGGGCTTGGAGAAGCCATCCGGCCCGTCGATGGAGGCCAGGAAGATGTGGGCCATTCCACCCGCGGCGAGCCTTTGGAGAATCCGATATTTCCCGAAGTGTACCTCTTCCACGGGAACTGGCAGCGACGCGTCGAGCCTGTCCAACTTTCGCCTCAGGATTTAGCTGTAAGGCTTGAAAAGATACAGGCGGACCTCCTACCCCACAAGTTCGCGACCCGTGCGGGTGTCAACACATTTTGGAACTCAAGCGACCCGGTGGGGGGCGACCCCTCACCGCCGCGACTTGCGGCGCGCCTTGCGGCGGCGGGAGGGGCGGGGCGGCTCGGTGACCTCGGCGAAGCGCAGGCCGGAGACGCCCGCGTGCTCCAGGGCTTCCTTGATGCCCTCGGAGACGATGAGGCTGACGGGCCAGCCCCAGGTGCGCAGGACGCGGACGCCGGCGGCCCTGCGGGCGTCGATGCGCAGGCCCCGCACGGTGCGGTAGTGACCCACCCGCTCGGCGGGGACTTCGTCGGCGGTGTAGCGGGAGGCCTCGGCGCAGGCCGGGTCGTCGATGCAGGGGACCAGCCGGGTGGCGACGAGGACGAAGTAGGGCTCGCGCGTGCCCTCCACGTCGACGGGGAGCAGCTGCACGTCGTCGGGGGCCAGCTCGCGGAAGACGGTGGCGGCGCGCGCGTGGACGATGGGGGTGAGACCCGCGCCAGCCAGGGAGAAGTCCAGCGGCGCTCCCTCGGGGTCGGGGGTCACCTCGAGGCGGCCTCGGGGCGGGGCCACGGGGGTGCCGGAGGTGTAGAGCCAGACGGAGTCGGACTTGCGGCCATCCGGGCCCACCGGGTCGCTCAGCTCGCGCCGCGCGGGGTGGCGGAAGTCGTCGTGCAGGTCGAAGTAGCGGGTGGGGCGGGAGGCCCGCGCGGCGGCGCGGCGGGCGGCCGGCTTCGGGCGGGGCCGGTCCTCCGGGAGCTGCGGAGGAGGGAAGAGCGTCTCCCGCGCGGAGGGGACGTCGCCCCCGGCGCCCGGGATGCGCCGGGTGAGCTTCCGGAGCGCTTGGGTGAGCCGCCTGAACATCCGCCGATGTTACTTCGAGGGTCCGGGGTGGGGGCGAGCAGAACGTCCAGGCAGGCGGCTGCCCGGCGCGGAGCGGGGGAGGGCCGGCGGGTGGCCGCCCGTCCCGCTGGCGGCTACCACCCGGTGTGCAGTCCGTAGTGGCCGGCGCGGGTGTCCAGGCTGAGGAAGGAGAAGCGGCCCTCCGAGCACGTGCCGCTGTTGAGGAACAACTGGCTGCCGTGCTCCACGCGCATGCCCTGGTGGGTGTGGCCGGTGACGACGATGTCCGCGCTGCTGTCGCGCGCGCGGGCCAGGGCCCACTGCTGGAAGGTGCACCGGGCGGGGTCCGGCAGCGCGGGCATCAGGCGGGCATCCAGGGCCTGGAACATGCGGAACATCGCGCGCAGGCGCATGCGGCGCAGCCAGGCGCCGGTCCACACCGCGGCCTCGGAGAACCAGCGCGCCTTGCGGATGACCCAGTCGTGGTGGTGGCCGTGGGTGAACAGCAGCCGCACGCCGTCCGCCTCCACCACCCACTGCTCGGGCGCGCCCAGCACGGTGCCCGCCACCAGGTCGTGGTTGCCGTGGATGAAGTGGTACTGGGGCCGCTCGAAGCGCCGCACCAACTCCGGATGGGCGGCGCGGGCGGCCGCCAGCTCCTCCACCTGGTGACCGGGGGCGCGGGAGGTGAGCGTCTCGAAGATGTCCCCGAGCAGGACGATGCGCTCGAAGTTGCCCTCCAGCATGCGCAGGAAGCGAGCGAAGGCGGAGTCCTCGTGGCCGAAGTGGTCCGCCACGTCGCGTCTGCCCAGGTGCAGGTCCGATATCACCGCGATGCGCATGCCAGCTCCCTTCCCATGCGAGTGCAAGGGCGAGGCCGGGGGCGCGGCAGACGGCTCCGCGAGGCTCGCCAGGGTGGGTATGTAGCGTGCTCCTCTCTCATGTGCCCTGCGTTCTCCGAAACGGGGTCGCGCATGCCGCGCCCCGGACCTCCCGGGCGGGTGCCCGGGGCCCCGCCGACACTCGCGGTCCGTGTGGCCGGTCCGCCATGCAACCCTGCGCACGGGCGGCGCATCCGGCCACGGGGTGGGATGTCCGGAAGTCCAAAGGAGGCCGTGCCCCGGGCGGATGACGCGCGCGGTCACGTCTCATTCCAGTCACCGCGGCCCTGGCCGGAGGCGCCGGTCGGACGCGCCCGCGGCGGGGGACGGAACGGGCGCCGCCCACCACCCGCGCACGGTTCATGTTGCGTTCGTGTTGGTGTGACACTAACAATGTGTCCACTGAACACGAAGTCTGGGGGTGGACGGATGCTCATCGGGTACATGAAGGCGGCGCCGACGACGTACGTGATGCAGTTCGAGGGGGGCGGGGTGGTGCGGGAGGGGGCGGGGCTCTCGTTCTTCTACTGGAAGCCCTCGGCGACGCTGGTGAGCGTGCCGCTGTCGAGCGCGGACGCGCCCTTCGTGTTCAACGAGGTGACGCGGGACTTCCAGGCGGTGACGCTCCAGGGGCAGGTGACGTACCGGGTGTCGGACGCGCGCAAGCTGGCGGCGCTCCTGGACTTCTCGCTCTCGCCGTCCGGGCGCTACCGGTCGGACGACCCGGAGAAGCTGCCGGAGCGGCTGGTGCAGGTGGCGCAGGTGCGGGCGCGCACGGTGGTGCAGGGGCTGACGCTGCGCGAGGCGCTGGTGAGCGCGCAGGCGCTGGAGGCGCGGGTGCAGGAGGCGCTAGGGCAGGCGGAGGCGCTGCGCGCGCTGGGCGTGGAGGTGATGGCGTTCTCGCTGCTCTCCATCAAGCCCACGCCGGAGATGGCGCGGGCGCTGGAGGCGGAGGCGCGCGAGGGGCTGCAGCGCGAGGCGGACGAGGCCATCTACGCGCGGCGCAACGCGGCGGTGGAGCAGGAGCGGCGCATCAAGGAGAGCGAGCTGGCGACGGAGCTGGCCGTGCAGGAGCGCCAGCGCCAGATTCGCGAGGCGCAGATGGCGGCCGACATCGCGGTGGAGGAGCAGCGCTCGGCACTGATGGAGCGCTGGAGCCAGAACGAGAAGCAGGCCGCGGACGCGCGCGCGTACGGGCTGGAGAAGACGCTGGCGCTGGTGCGGGACATGGACTGGAAGACGCTGATGGCCACGTCCGCGGGGGGCGGGGACCCGGCGCTCAACATCGCGCTCGCCTTCCGGGAGATGGCGGAGAACGCGGAGCGCATCGGCGAGGTGAACGTGTCCCCGGACCTGCTGCACGCGCTCATGGGCCCCGGTTCGGCCACGGCCCCGGCCCCGGTTCAGGCGCTGGCCCCGGTCGCTCGCAAGCCGCGCTGAGGCCCGCGAAAGGAGGGCCACCATGTACGAGAAGATCGTCCTCGTCACCCGCCCCACGCGGCTCGCGGGGCTGGTGCAGCGGTTCAACACCAAGCGGCAGGCGAAGTTCTACGTGGAGCACGCGGGCCAGGACTTCCAGCAGTTCGAGCACGAGGACGGGGCCTACAACCGCGCGGTGGACACGCTGCGCGGCGCGCTGGACGTGGGGCTGCCGGTGCAGCAGGTGGACCGGGGGTTGGTGCCGACGTTCCTGTTCACCGGCAAGGAGGTGGTGGTCGTCGCGGGGCAGGACGGGCTGGTGGCGAACGTGGCCAAGTACGTGGGGGAGCAACCCCTGGTGGGCGTGAACCCGGACCCGGAGCGCTTCGACGGGGTGCTGCTGCCGTTCCAGGTGGCGGGGGCGCGCGCGGCGGTGCGCCGGGTGCTGGAGGGGCGGGCGCGCTGCCGCCGCGTCACGCTGGCGGAGGCGGCGCTGGAGGACGGGCAGCGGCTGCTCGCGTTCAACGACCTGTTCATCGGGGCACGGACCCACGTCTCCGCGCGCTACCTGTTGAGCCACGGGGGGCGGCGCGAGGCGCAGTCGTCCAGCGGGGTGCTGGTGTCCACGGGGGCGGGCTCCAGCGGCTGGCTGTCGTCCGTCTTCACGCTGGCCCGGAAGCTGACGGAGACGACGGGGGGCGTGCCGGGCGAGACGTGGAAGCTGGCGTGGGAGGAGCCGCGGCTGGCCTTCGTGGTGCGCGAGCCCTTCGTCAGCCGCCACTCGGGCGCGGAGCTGGTGGGGGGCTTCGTGACGTCGGACCAGGCGCTGATGGTGGAGTCGGGGATGGCGTCGGGGGGCGTCATCTTCAGCGACGGCATGGAAGAGGACTTCCTCGCTTTCGGCGCGGGGGCCCGGGTGCACGTGCGGCCGGCGCGGCAGCGGGCGGCGCTGGTCATGGCCTGAGTGGCGCGCCGCGGCGAAGCCGGTTCGGAGGAGGTCCGCCGGTTCCGCGCTATGGTTCCCGCACGGGGCCTCTTCCCGTCACGCCGGGAGACGACGCCTTCCCGGCCCTGCGCCCCGCTCGGGAGACTGCATGTCCAGGACGCTCGCGGTGATGACTTCCGGTGGGGATTCGCCGGGGATGAACACGGCGCTGCGCGCGTTGGTCCGCGTGGCGGCGGTGCGCGGCGTCCGCGTGCTGGGCGTGGAGTTCGGCTACGAGGGGCTCATGGAGGGGCGCTTCCGGGAGCTCACCCGCGTGGACGGGGAGGGCGGCCCGCTGGTGCCGGAGCCGGAGCTGGACGCGAGCGGCCACCTGGGCGGGACGATATTGGGGAGCGCCCGCAGCCAGCGCTTCCTCACCGCGGAGGGGCGCGCGGAGGCGGCGCGGCGGCTGGAGGGCCTGGCGGGGCTGGTCGTCATCGGCGGCAACGGCAGCCTGACGGGCGCGCACCTGCTGGCGCGCGAGTGCCGCACGCCCGTGGTGGGCATCCCCGCCTCCATCGACAACGACATCGGGTGCAGCGCGTCCGCCATCGGCGTGGACACCGCGCTCAACACCATCGTCGAGGCGTGCGACCGCATCTCCGACACGGCGCGCGCGCACCGCCGGGCGTTCGTGGTGGAGGTGATGGGGCGGCACTGCGGCTACCTGGCCATGGCGGCGGCCGTCTCCGCGGGCGCGGACGCGGTGCTCTTCCGCGAGCAGGGGCGCGGCGAGGCGGACATCCTCCAGGCGCTGGAGTCCCTGGTGCGGCGCAACCTGGCGGAGGGCCGGGCCAAGCGCCGGGTGCTGGTGCTGAAGGCGGAGGGCGTGGAGCTGCCCACGCAGGTGCTCGTCTCCCGGCTCCAGGAGCGCATCAAGGACATGAAGGGCGTGGAGGCGCGCGGCGTGGTGCTCGGGCACCTGGTGCGCGGCGGCGGCCCCACCCACCACGACCGGATGATTGCCGGGCGGCTCGCCTTCGGCGCCGTGGAGGCGGCGCTGGAGGGCGTCACCGACGTCATGGTGGGCTGGCAGTCCACGGTGCCCGGCGGCCAGACGACGCCGGACCCGTACGTGAAGCGCTACCCGCTGGAGCAGGTGCTCGCGGAGACGGCCGCGCTGCTGGATGGCTCGAGCCCGGTCACCCAGCGGCGCGTGAAGATGATGGAGTCCGTGCAGGGCGTGCTCGCGCTGTGACGCGAGGCGCGCCTCACTTCGCGGCGAGCGTCGTGTCCACCGGCGCGCACTTCACGTCGACGCCCTTGTAGTCGCCGTCGGCCGGCGGGGCCTTGGCCTTGTCGGGGGTGACGTCCATCAGCGCGCCCCGGAAGGTGATGGTGTACGCGCCGGGCGTCGTCGCGCCGTAGGCCTGGGAGATGTCCACTTCCCGGGTCACCGTCGCGCCGGGCTCCACCGTCACGTAGGAGTCCGCGGTGGGCGGCGCGCGCTTCACCATGGGGCCCTGGTACGGCAGCTCCACGCCGTCGCGCGACACCTCGAACATGTCGTTGAGGATGCGGCCCTCCAGCGGCGTGTTCCACGTGAGCACGTACAAGGGCTGGCTGGACGTGTTGGTGACGCTGAAGGACACCTGCACCGGTCCGCCCGCGACGAACCTCGAGGGCACCTTCATCGCGCAGGAGAGTCGTGCCGCCATGGGGGATGCCTCGTTGGTGGAGGGGGACTCGGCCGCCTCGGTCTCCTGCGGGGCCTGGGGCTCCGCCCGGGTCTCCTCCCGCTTCGAGGCGCAACCCGCGCCGGCGACGGCCATGGCCAGCAGCGCGATACGGCCCATCTGTCCGCGTGTCATGTGTGGGACTCCCGCCCTCGGCGGCGACGGGGGCGTCACGGCCCCGGGTCGCCGGAATGGTTGAGGGGCCTTCACATCACGTCGGCCGTGGCCTGTCACGGGACGCGTGGCGGGTGGGCGACCCACCGCGAGCGCGACTCAGGGCCGCGCGTAGGTCACCAGCAGCACCACGAGGGTGGCCGCATAGCCGAGCATCAACGGCCCGAGGGCGAGGATGGCGGTGTCGTAGAGGCTCTCACGCTGGTCGTTCATGACTTGCTCCGGTTCGCCGCGGAGGTGTGTTTCGCGGCACCCGGACACATGAGCAAGGCGTGGGCCAGCGTGGTTCGACGCGTGGCCCGAGGGAGGCGCCCGTCGCGCGGGCCCGCGGAGTGTCCGGACGTGGGACGAGACACGCGGGAGCGGGAACACGCGCGGGTGTGAGGGCCTGGCCCACGAACGAAAACGGGGGCGCTCGACCGCGCCCCCGCTTCGCTTCACGTCGTCGTCACGAAGGCCGCATCAGTTCTGCGCGGGCGTGTTCTCCGCGAAGTACTCGTGGCTGTCCGCGTTGTCGCGGGCGCGGGTCTGGTTGGAGCTCGTGAGGCTCTTGCAGGCGCTCTGGCCGTAGGCCCAGTCATCCGTGTCCGCCACGACGGTGAAGTGGCTCATCTCGTGGACGAGGGTGCCGCCCTTGGAGTCGGTGCCCGACATGGGCGCGCTCCAGAAGGCGTTGCACACGTAGATGCGGTACGGCTGGTTCTTGTAGACGTACGCGTACGCGCTGTCCGAGCACGCGCAGTCGACGATGACCGACTTGGTGTCGAACGCGGTCTTGATGGCGGCGTAGTGCGTCTTGATGAGGTTGACGTTCGTGGTGTTGATGGTGCCGAACCACGTGGAGAAGCGGGGACCAATCGTCCCGTTGAGGTAGGTGACCGCGCCGTTGGTCATGCTCTGGGCGGTGGTGAAGGCCGTGGTCACCGTGGCGGCCGGACGCGAGCCCGTGCAGCTCGAGGTGCTCAGCGCCTGCGCGGTGACGACGCCCGTCGAGTCCGCCACGGGGTGGACGAACGGGCGGCCCTCGATGGAGAGCGCCAGCGCGTCCGAGCGGAGCTGCGACAGGCCCTCGTGGCCGACGTCGGAGTGATGGCCGTCCGAGTCGTAGCGGATGCTGTACGCGCCCGTCACGGACAGGTCGTAGATGGCGCCGAGGTCGACGTCGTGGGAGACGCTCTCGCCCGGGGCCAGGCGCAGGAAGTCGCTGGCGACGGGGGTGGCCCACTTGTAGTGACGGCCGTTGTACTCCGCCTTCTGGCCGTTCACCGTGACGGCGAACAGGTCCTCCTTCAGGCCGTCGGCCGCCGTGTGCCACTTGAGCAGGCGCACGGTGTCCTTCGACACGTTGGTCAGCGTCACGCTCACCATCACCGCCTCGCGCGCGGCCAGCGAGGAGCGCGGCACGGAGAGGGTGACCTTCACGTCGCCGGCGATGGCGTCACGCGCCGTCTCGCCCTGCACGGGCGTTGAATCCTGCGTCTGCTCATCCGGTGCGCCACAGCCACCGAGCAGCGACACACTGACCACGGCACCCACAATCCAATTCAGACGACCACCTGAGCTGAGGCTCATGTCGGGGACTTCCTTTCGGGGGGCTACGCTTGGGGGAGTCACTACGCGGAGTGGCGACGGGCGCTCATTCGAAGAATGCGGCCCTGTCGCGTAATCCTGCTTATAGCGGCTCCCCGGTAATCCCGTCCAGGGCCCGACGCGTCATGCTTCAGGGGCGTGCGTAGGCGACCAGCATTGCCACCAGCGTGACGGCGTAGCCGAGCATCATCGGCCAGAGGGCGATGATGCCCATGTCGTAGAGGCTCTCACGCGCATTGTTTCGAATCATGAACGTGCTCCGGTGTGCGGCGAGGGATGTCTCGCCGCACCCGGACACATGAGCAAGGCATGGGCCATCCCCCACGCGCGCGAGGTTCCCTCGGGGTATCGCGGGGTTGCGGCGCGAAGAGAGATGGGGGGCGCGAGGCGCGCGCAGGATTGGCGCGCCTGGTGCTGTTCCGCGCCTGGGACGGCGGTGCGCGGACGCGGCATTTGCGTGCGCGCGGTCCGCGCCGGGTGACGTCACCGCGCGGCGGAGGCGGCCTCTTCCTGGGCGAGCTTGCGGACGAGCTCCAGGGCGCGCCGCACGTGCTCGCCCACGCGAATCTGGGACTCGAAGCTGTCGCGGACGACGCCCTTTCGGTCCACCACGAAGGTGACGCGGCCGGGGAGCATGCCGAGGAAGGACGGGGCCACGCCGAAGGCCGCGCGCGCCGTGCCCTGCTCGTCGCTCAGGAGGGTGAAGGGCAGCCGGTGCTTCGCGGCGAAGCCCTGGTGGGAGGCGGTCGAATCGCTGCTGATGCCGATGACCTCCGCGCCCGCGGCGACGAAGTCCTCGTACTGGTCCCTCAGGCCGCAGGCCTGCACGGTACAACCCGGTGAGTCGTCGCGCGGGTAGAAGTAGATGACGAGCACGTTCTT
The DNA here is from genome assembly GCF_024198235.1 of Myxococcus dinghuensis. GTDB lineage: Bacteria > Myxococcota > Myxococcia > Myxococcales > Myxococcaceae > Myxococcus > Myxococcus dinghuensis. Next base: position 10,663 of record NZ_JAKCFB010000021.1, read on the forward strand.
GCCCACCAGCTCGTGCAGGTGCACGAACTGGTCGTCCGAGCGCTTCAGCACGACGTCGGGCACCGAATCCCCCTGCTGCAGCGGCTTCTTCCTCGTCATGAAGTCCTTCCCACGCGTCGCCGGAGGGTGGGCCCGGCGTGCCCAGGGCAACCAGTCAAGCATGCCCCGAAGGGAGGGGCGAGCCTGCGGGCGGGCGCGGCTCTCGAGAAGCGAGAGGCGACGGTGGGGTGCATCTCCCCCACGCCGGATGCATCCAATCAGGTGTGGGGGAAGCGAGGGCGCTCCCCCGTCCGGCAGGCGACAGCCCTGGGCGCGGCCGGACCCGAAATTTCGGGCACGGGGGGCTCTGGCGTCTTACCTTTCGACACAGGACGTGAGAGCTTATCTGGGGAACAGGGCGGAAACTTTCGCCGGAGTTGCGCAACGCGACGTTCAGGCGTAGGACGCAGCTTTCCGGGGGGTTGGTCAGGAGTGAACATGGTCGGCCTCGTCGTCGCATCGCACGGGCGTCTGGCGGAGGAGCTGGTCTCCACCGCGGAACAGATCGTGGGGAAGCTCCCCGCGGTGGCAACCTGCAACATCGAGCCGGGGACTCCCGTCGAGGACCTCCGCGCGAAGATGAAGCAGGCGGTGTCCCGCGTGGATGACGGGGAGGGTGTCATCATCCTCGCCGACCTGTTCGGCGGTACGCCCTGCAAGGAGTCGCTGATGATGTGTCAGCGCATGAACCTGGAGGTGCTGGCCGGGGTGAACCTGCCCATGCTCCTCAAGGCCAACTCCCTCCGCTCCGAGTCCCTCACCCTTCCGGAGATGGCCAACCAGCTCGCCTCCTATGGTCAGCGCAACATCACCTGTGCGTCCGCCCTGCTTCGAGAGGCCCAGCAGCAGCCGCGAACTTGACGGACCGACGCGGGTCGGCGATTCGAGACTGCTGTGATCACCCTGGTCCGCGTCGACAACCGCCTCATCCACGGCCAGGTCGTCGAGGCCTGGCTGCCCTTCCTCAAGGTCGCCCGCGTCGTCGTCGCGGATGACGAGGCGGCGTCCAGCCCCCTCATCCGCGCGGCCATGGCGCTGGCGGTGCAGAGCGCCATCGAGGTGCAGATCCTCCCCCTGTCGCAGGTGGACTTCGCGGCCCTGTCGAAGGACGGGGTGCGCACGCTGGTGCTGCTGCGGGACGTGGCGTCCGTGCCCTTCGCGTACGCGCACGGGCTGAGCCTGGGGGAGCTGAACCTGGGCAACGTGCACTTCGGCACCGGGCGGCGGCAGGTGTCGCCGTCCGTGTTCCTGGCGGAGGCGGAGCTGAAGACGCTCCAGCAGATGGCGGAGCAGGGCGTGCGCGTGGAAGCGCGCGCGGTGCCCGCGGAGAAGCCGGTGGAGCTGCCGGACCTGACCGAGCGGTGGACGAAGGCCGGGTGAGCGCGTGAGCGTCGTCTGGGTCCAGGTGGCGCTCGCGGGAGTGTGGGGCGGACTGGTGGCCGTCGAACGCAAGGCGTTCCTCCAGGCCATGATGTCGCGCCCCCTGGTCGCGTCCTCGGTGATGGGCCTGTTGCTCAACGACGTGCCTTCCGGGCTGGCCGTGGGCCTGCTCCTGGAGCTGTTCTTCCTGGGCACGGCGAACCTGGGCGCGGCGCTGCCGGAGAACGACACGCTGGCGGCCACCGCGACGAGCGCCGCGGCCGCGACGATGACGGCGGCGTCCGGCGCGGGCTCCACGCCCGCCATCTGGTCGCTGGCGGTGCTGCTCTTCATCGGCATGGGCCGGGTGGGGCGGCGGGCGGACCGGCTGCTGGAGGGCTACACGGCGCGGCTGGCCCGCGTGGCGCTGGCCTCCGCGGAGGCCGGCAACCTGACGCGCGCCATGCGGCAGAACCTGTGGGGCATGTGGCCGCACTTCGCGCTGTACGGCGTGCTGACGGCGCTGTGCGCGCTGGCGGGCTTCTTCGTGGAGCCGGTGCTGCAGCGGCTGCCCCACCTGCTGGTGCGCGGGCTGGCGTGGGCGTGGCCGGCCATGGCGTCCGTGGCGGCGGCCATCGCGGCGCAGGGCAGCCACGCGCGCCGCGCCCCGCTCTACGCGGCGTTGGGCGCCGCGGCGGTGACGGTGGCCATCGTCCTCTCGCTGCTCCTGGAGCGGCCATGAGCGCGGCGGAGACGGCCCTCCCGCGGAGCGTGCTGCTGCGCGTCTTCCTGCGCTCGCTGTTCCTGCAGGCGTCGTGGAACCCCCAGGGCATGCAGAACCTGGGGCTGGCCTACGCGGTGTTCCCCGCGCTGGAGCGGCTGTACGCGGCGGGCCCGGCGCGCGAGGAGGCGGTGCGCCGGCACCTCGTGTTCTTCAACACCCACCCGTACGTGGCGGCGGCCATCGTCGGGGGCGTGGTCTTCCACGAGGAGCGCATCGCCCGGGGCGAGGAGGCCCCGGACCGGGTGGTGGCCTTCAAGGCGGCGCTGATGGGGCCCCTGGCGGCGCTGGGGGACGGCTTCTTCTGGCTGTCGCTCAAGCCCGCGGCGGGCGCGGTGGGGGCGGCGCTGGTGCCGCTGTTGGGGCTGTGGGCGGTGCCCGCCTTCCTGGTGCTGTACAACCTGGTGCACGTGCTGCTCCGGGTGCGGTTGTACTGGCTGGGGCTCACCCTGGGGGACCGGCTGGTGGAGGCGGTGGCGCGGGCCAACCTGCCCGCGCGGGGCGCCCGGCTGCGCACGGTGGCGGCGGTGTGCGCGGGGGGCCTGGCGGCGTGGCTGGCGGTGTCGTTCGGGGCCAACGCGGGGGGGGCGCACGCGCCCCTGCTGGCGGCGGGGTGCCTGGCCCTGGGGGTTGCATCCTACGTGCTGGTCAGCCGTCGGGTGCCCAACTACGTGGTGCTCTACCTCGCGGCGCTCCTGGCCTGCGTGGCGGGGGCCTTCCTTTAGAGACGAGAGGTAGGAGTCGCGATGGCAACCGAGGCGAAGGGAACATACGAGATCATCAACGAGCTGGGGCTGCATGCCCGGGCGGCGGCGCAGATGGTCAAGGTGGCCAACCGCTTCAAGAGCGACGTCCTCATCGAGGCGCAGGGACAGCGCGCCAACGCCAAGTCCATCATGGGGGTGCTGATGCTGGCGGCGGCCCAGGGGGTGCAGGTGACGCTGACGTGTAAGGGGGACGACGCCGAGGCGTGTCTCCAGGAGTTGGCAAAGCTCATCGCCGACCGTTTTGGCGAGTCGAAGTGACAGGTGAAGATGCAAACGCGGTAGGTCCGGGAGGGAAGAACCGAACGTGAGCAGCCAGGCCACCCCCACACTGAGGTTGATGGGCATCGGCGCGTCACCTGGCGTGGCGGTCGGCCACGCCTTCATCCTGGACAGGAAGCGCATCCGCACGCCCAAGCTGCGGCTGGCCGAGGCGGAGGTCGAGCCCGAGCGCATGCGGATGAAGACGGCCGTGGACCTGTCCGACCGTCAGCTCGCCGAGCTCAAGGAACAAATCACGCGCACCGAGGGCAGCGACCACGCGCTCATCCTGGAGGCGCACCGGTTGATGCTCCACGACCCCATGCTGGTGGACGCGGTCAACCAGCTCATCGTGGAGGACCGCATCAACGCCGAGTGGGCGGTCCGCCGCGTCGCGCGGAAGATCAAGCACCTCTTCGACAACATCCCCGACGAGTACTTCCGCGAGCGGCGCTCGGACGTGGACTACGTCGCGGACCGCATCATCCGCAACCTCATGGGGCAGGTGGTGGACGAGGAGGTGGAGGTCCCCGCGGAGGCCATCGTCGTGGCGCACGACCTGCCCCCGGCGGACGCGGCGCTCATGGCCCGCAGCGGCCGGGTGGCGGGCTTCGTGACGGACCTGGGCGGGCAGACGAGCCACACGGCCATCGTCGCGCGGGCGCGCGAGACGCCCGCCGTGGTGGGCGCGGGCCGGGCCAGCGAGCAGATCTCCCCGGGCGACCTGGTGGCCATGGACGGCACCCGGGGCATCATCCTGGTGAACCCCACGGACGAGCAGTTGGAGAGCTTCCGCGAGGAGCAGCGCCGGCACCAGGAGGCCGAGCAGCTCGCGCTGGCCACCAAGGACCTGACGGCGGTGAGCACGGACGGCTTCCGCATCCGGCTCAACGGCAACATGGAGTTCCTGGAGGAGATTCCGTCGCTCCTGGCGCACGGCGCGGAGGGCATCGGCCTGTACCGCACCGAGTTCATGTTCCTGGACCGGAAGACGGCGCCCACGGAGGAGGAGCACTACCGCGCCTACCGGCAGGTGCTGGAGGCCATGGGCGGGCGCCCCGTCACCATCCGCACGTTGGACCTGGGCGGCGACAAGGTGCCGGGCAAGACGAAGCACGAGAAGGAGCCCAACCCGGCGATGGGCCTGCGGGCCATCCGCTACTGCCTGTCCAACCGGGAGCTGTTCCGCACGCAGCTGCGGGCGCTGCTGCGCGCCAGCGTGCACGGCAACCTGCGGCTGATGTTCCCCCTCATCTGCGGGGTGAGCGAGCTGCGCGAGGCCCGCAGCGAGCTGGAGGCGTGCCGCACGGAGCTGGGGCGCGCGGGCGTGCCCGTGGGCAAGCGCTTCCCGGTGGGCATCATGGTGGAGACGCCCAGCGCGGCGATGATCGCCGACCGGCTGGCGCAGGAGGCGGACTTCTTCTCCGTCGGCACCAACGACCTCATCCAGTACTCGCTGGCCATCGACCGCCAGAACCGCGAGGTGGCCTACCTCTACCGGCCGCTGCACCTGTCGGTGCTGCGCATGCTGGAGAGCATCGTGGGGGCGGCCAAGGCCGCCAACATCCCCGTGTCCATGTGCGGGGAGATGGCGGGAGATCCGCTCTACACGCTGGTGCTGCTGGCGCTCGGCTTCGACGAGCTGTCGATGACGTCCGGGCAGATTCCGGCCGTCAAGCGCTTCATCCGGCGGGTGCGCCGCGCGGACGCGGCGGAGCTCCTGAAGGACGCGATGGAGCTGACGACGGCGGAGGAGATCGAACGCTTCGTGCGCACGGAGATGGACCGGCGCTTCCTCGAGACGCCGGAGCAGGGGGGCTCCGCGGAGGACGCTCCCCTGTCGACGCCGCCCTCCGGCCGCACCACGGGCTGAAGGGCGCGCACCCCGCCCGCCGGGAGGACTTCCGGCGGGTGCCTGCTCGCCGGCCCGCCATCCAGCGGGCCTCCCTGGAGCCGGCGCGGGGCGCCATGGCCAGCTTTCAGGTCCGGGCTGCGTCGAGCCCGACCTGGGAGGAGGGCATGTTCAATCCAGCGGACATCCGGAAGGGCATGGTCGCGAGGGACCGGGACGGAGAGAACCTGGGCCTCATCACCCGCGTGGACGCCGGGGGCTTCTTCGTCGAGAAGGGCGCCTTCTTCGTCCGGGAGTGCCGGCTGGCGTTCTCGGACGTGACGGACATCGACGGGGAAGACGTCTACCTGCGCGAGGACCTGGCCCGCCTGCCCTCCGTACGGCCGGAGGTGCGGGAGGCGCGCGGGGACCTGTCCGAGCGGGCCCCCGTCGCCCTGGGGCATGACCTGACGGGCGCCCTGGGCGTCCTGCCGGCCGACGACGGGGCCGCGCCCCGGCATTGAGCGCGACGTCCTCTGCCGCTCCAGTCCGCGCTCAGCCGTCCAACTCGTCCGCGTTACGGGAGACGGGCCCCTGCCCCTGTCCATCCAGGTGCAGCCCCTTGCGGACGCGGTAGCGGTGGATGGCGCGCTCCACGGGGCGCAGCCCCAGGAGCGCGAGCAGGGCGATGGCGACCGTGATGGCCGCCGTCAAGGCGAAGCCGAGCCCCGACGAGAGGCCCACGGACGCGGTGAGCCACAGGTTCGCGGCCGTCGTCAGCCCCTTCACCTGTCCCCGGTCCCGCATGATGGCGCCGGCGCCGAGGAAGCCGATGCCCACCACCACCTGGCTGGCGATGCGGCTGACGTCCGCCTGGGCCCCGTGGGGCGGCCGGCCCTCCAGCGAGAACTCCACCATCACGCTGCACAACGTGAACAGGCACGCCCCCAGCGACACGAGGATGTGCGTGCGCAGCCCGGCGGCCTGGCCGCGCAGCTCCCGCTCCAGGCCCAGCACCGCGCCCAGGAGCGTCGCGAGCCCCAGCCGCATGACGATGTCGATCTCGTCCACGGCCGGGGACGCTACTACTCGCCCAGCTCGATCTTCTCGTCCTTGTCCGCTTCGGTCAGCTCGGGGTTGGGCAACGTGTTCAGTACCGCGCCCAGCAGCTTCGCGGTGGGCACGACGTACGGCGCCACGCCCTCGCCCAGCTCCTGGCTGTACTGCGTCACCCGCTGCGCGTAGTCCTCGTCCTTGGAGCCCCAGCTCCCCGCCGCCTCCGCCGACCAGACCTCCTCGCCGTCACGGCAGCGCACCAACTGCGCCTTCACCGCCGCGTCCGCGCCGCCGCCCACCAGCTCGAGCGTCGGGTCCAGCCACAGCACGCCCTCCACGCCCTCCACGCACTGGGCCCGGAAGGTCAGGTCCTCGGGGCGGCCGTCCTGCGCGACGTTGTCCTTCACGATGAAGTCGCGGTTCTGGTTCACCCACTGGCGGGCGATGAGGCTCCACAGGTCGCCCACCGGGCGCTTGCCGTCCGGCAGCGGCTGCGTCACCACCACCAGCCGCTTCACCTGCTGGCGGTCCACCTGCGCGTAGTCGTCCCGGACGCGGTGGTGCTTCACCGCGGAGCAGCCCGCCAACAGCCCCAGCCCGAGCAGGGGCGCCCATCGCATCGTCGTCATGTCCCTCTCCCGGCTCCCTCCGGAGGATGGAGGGAGCCTCGTCACTCGAATCAGGCGGCGCGCGTCGAGTCGCCCTCGCCCGCGGGCGCCTGCGGGAGGCCTCCCTCGGGGGTCGACTCGCGGCTGCGCCGGTCATGCATCAGCTGCATCACCGCGGCCAGCACCGTGAAGGACACCACCAGCGTGGTGATGAGGCCGATGCAGGCCACCATGCCCATGGAGCGCAGCCCGTTGTGGGCCGCGGCCAGCAGCGCCGCGAAGCCCGCCACCGCCGTCAGCGTGGAGGACGCGACCGCCGCGCCCACGCTGCGCAGCGCCACCAGCGGTGACGTGCCTTCCAGGAAGCGGTGCAACAAGTACAGGCCGTGGCTCACCCCGAAGCCCAGGAGGATGGGCAGGATGATGATGTTCATGAAGTTCAGCCGCAGGCCCGTCAGCGACATGATGCCCAGCATCATCGCCACGCCCACGCCCAGCGGAATCACCGACGCCAGCGCCAGCTTCACGTTGCGGAAGTCCAGGAAGTGCATCGCGAGGATCCACAGCGCGGTGAGCACCACGGTGACCTTGCCGTCCCACAACACGATGCGCGCCAGCTTGGCGTAGAGCTGCGTGGCGCCCGCGGCGCGGAACTCCTTCTGCGCGGTGGGCGTGGCCGGGTCGAAGTCGTTCTTGTCGTAGCGGCCCGGGTAGTACGTGACGGGGATGTCGCGCGTCTCGTCCGCGAACTGCATCATCTTCTGGCCGTCGAACAGGTCCACGCTCGAGTAGATGAACGTGAGGTAGCCCTTGTTCTGCGCGGTGGGCAGGTTCTCGAACTGGCTCTTGTAGTTGGCGGGCACGCCGTGCACGTCGAAGGGCTTGGCGTCCAACACCTTCATGAAGAACTCCGCCTTCTCCTGCATCTCCGGCGGCAGCGCGGCGATGGAGAAGCCCCGCGCCTCCAGGTTCTTCATCTCCTCCTTCCACTGGATGAGCACCTTCTCGTTGGCCTGGGCGGTCTGCGCCGGGGGCACGAAGGTGAAGATGCTCACCACCTGGTCGATGGAGGGGTACTTGTGCGCGTTCTGCGTCAGCTCGCGGTACACGCCCTCGGCCTCGTCCAGGTCCCGGGTGTAGACGGCCATGGGGTCGCTGGAGATGTTGAAGCGGACGTTGATCTCATCCTGGAGGAGCACGGAGGACATGCCGTCCGGGATGAGCGCGCGGGTGTTGTAGTTGAAGCCCACGCCGTGCTTCACGCGGTCGAGGAAGCCCAGCTTGCCCTCGGGGGGCTCGCCGGTGCCGGCCCACGGCACCGCGGCGGCGCAGATGAGCGCGACGATGGCGGTGCTCACGCCCAGCACCAGGCCGGGGCGGGGGATGCGCAGCTCCTGGCCCTGGGCGGAGTTGACCGGCGGCGGCTTCATCTCGCCGATGAGCTTCTTGGGCCACTCGGGGTTGATGCGGCCCACCAGCGCCAGCAGCGACGCGCTCCACAGGAACAACGTGAAGCCGAGGATGAGCGTGCCGCAGCCCGCGAGGAAGCCGAACTGGCTGAAGCCGCGGAACTCGCTGACCATCAGCACGAAGAACGAACCACCCGTCACCACCGCGGACACCAGCGCCGGCCGGCCCGCGTTGACGAAGGCGTCGCGGATGGCCACGTCGTACGGCTTGCCCGCGCCCAGCTCCAGCCGGGTGCGGAAGGTGAAGTGGATGCCGTAGTCGATGCCGAACCCCATCAGGATGCCGCCCAGGATGGACGTGATCATGTTGAGTTCGCCGATCGTCACGTACGTGAAGCCCAGCGTGTACAGCGTGCCGATCACCGTGCCGCTGACGACGATGAAGGTCGGCGCCAGCTTGCGGAAGAAGACGATGGTGATGCCGAAGATGGAGAGCAGCGCGATGATGGTCACCGGCTGCAGCGACTCCTCGATGGCGAACGAGTCGTCCACCGTCGTCTTGTACGAGCCGGTGTAGCCGTAGGCGATGGTCTGCCCGTCGCCCATCTTCTGGTAGTCCTCGACCAGCTTCGCGTTGCCCGGCTTCGCGGAGTACGCCGCCAGGTCACCGTTGAGCTTGTCCAGGTACTCCTTCGTCTTGCCGATCTCCGTCGTGTCCCACATCGGCTTGATGAGGATGAGCAACATCTTCTTGTCGTTGGAGATGTTGTAGTCGTCCCGGATGCTCTTCTTGCCGACGGAGGAGTACTTGTCGACCAGGTCCTGGAGGTTCAGCTCCACGGGCTTGGTGGCGCCCATGTCGATGTAGAAGGGGTTGCTGCGGCGCAGCTTGTCCTCGAGGAAGGCCATGATGCGGCGCTTGCCCTCGACCAGGTCCTCCGTCTTCACGAAGAGGACCATGTTCTGCTGGATGAACTCGACCGGCAGCTTGTAGGAGACGGTGCGGACGTTCTCCTTGTCGGCCTGGAGCATGCCGGCGATGTCGTCCGCGGTCTTCTTCATCGCGGCCTCGTCGGACGAGCGCATCGCGAGCATGAGGAAGCCGCTGCCTCCCACCATGTCGATGACCTGCTTGACGTCCTTCACCTCCTGGAGGTCCTGGGAGATGAGGTCCAGCTGGTTCGAGTTGATGCGCAGCTGCAGCGTCGCCCAGGTCGACAGGGCGAGCAGCGTCAACATCACGACCAGGATGGTGCCCGGCTTGCGGACCAACAGCTCCGCGAAGGCGTAGGCGAGGCGGGAATGGGAGTTCGGGTTGCGAGAGGCGCCACTCATGCGGCGGGGACCCTACCGGCAAACGCGCTCCCCCGGAAGCGCGGCCCGGCCGCTCGGCTGGTTTCCTGGTCGAGGCCCCTCCTCCACGCGGGCGCCGGGAAGCATTGACACCCCCGTGACAGCGTGGCTGGAACGCCCCTCGCCGGGCCTCAGGGCGGCTCGTGGGTGGGGACGCTCGCGGGGTGCGGGGGGGCGGCCGGGGGGGCGTCCCGGGGCGGCAGGAGGAAGGAGCGGGGGGCGCTCAGGAAGCGGGCCGCCACGGCCCGCAGGAAGGGCAGGGCCTCCCCGGAGGGCACGTCGCGTGCGCGGGCCGCGACGCCCAGGGCCAGCGAGAAGGAGACGGTGAAGTTGAGCAGCCCCGTCAGGGCCACGCCCCCCAGGGCCGCCAGGAACTCCGGTCGCAGCACCCCGTCCGCACCCAGCGTCCAGCCGGCCATGGCCAACTGGCCCAGCGCGAAGGTGACGTGGCGCACGTCCAGGGGCAGGCCGATGAAGCGCCCCAGCACCGACACCAGCCCGAGCAGGAAGCCCAGCGTCACGTTCGCGCCCAGGCCGGACGCCGCGTGCAGCAGCCCCTGGGCGAGCCTGCGCGCGCCCGCGTCGCCCAGGACGTGACGCAGGGCGCGGTGGTGGGCCAGGGCCTCCGGCAGCCGGCGGTAGACGACGAAGTTCTCCAGCCAGCCCCCGGCCACGCTGGACGCCCACAGCAGCACGCCCGTGAGGGCCGCGTACGCCGCGGTGGGGCTCCTCCACGGGTGGAGCGAGGCCACCGTGGATTGCGCCTTGGCCTCGGACAGGAAGGCGTGGTCGGTCAGGGCCTGCCACCCCAGGGCGATGAGCACCACGGCGGGGGCCACGCAGCCCAGGTTGCCGGCGAAGGCGGCCAACTGCGAGCGGGTGATGCGGGGGATGAGCTCCACCAGGCTCGACAGGCGCTCGCCCCGGGCGCCCTCGCTCACCGCGCCGGCCAGCGTGGCCGCCGTCACGGAGGGCTGCTTGGTGGCGAGCGTGAAGCCGAAGGCCTGGATGAGGACGAAGGCGACCGCGTAGTTGAGGCCCGTGGCCAGCCACGCGAAGAACGGCGCGAGCGCCACCGCGGCGATGGCGAACTTGAGCGTCACCGCGACCGCCGTCACCAGCCCGCCGCCCGCCGCCGACTCCACCATGCGGTGGAACTCCGCGGCGGTGGTGGTGATGTAGTGCTCGCCGGAGTGACCGGCGCGTTCGATGATCTTCCGCGCGAGCATCCGCACGTTGCGCCGCACCAGCTCCAGCACGGAGCGGTCCGCGTGCGCGCGGCGCAGGAGGTCCGACAGGAGCGCGAGCGCCTCCCGCCAGCGCGGCTCGCCCCGGGGCGCGCCCAGCACGCGGCAGATGGCCTCGATGCGCTCCAGGCCCCGGCGGATGCGCTCCAGCCGGTAGACCAGGTCCACGCTGACGCCCGCGGACTCCAGGTGCTGCGACACGCTCGCCACCACGCGCCGGCAGTCGCCCACGCACGTGCCCACGTCGCGCAGCGTGTCCGGCGCCGCGTCGCGCGCCAGCACGGCGTCGCACGTGAGGCGCAGGCGCAGGAAGGGCGAGGCCCGGAAGGACGTCTCCGGGTCGCGGTCCCGCACGTCCTCCGTCAGGCCCAGGGCGGCGGTCTGCACCGCCAGGAGCAGCAGCGCGTCGAGCAGGTCCGCCCGCACGCGCGTGGCCGGGAGGACGGCCGGGGGACGTGGCTCGCCGACGAGCTGCGCCAGCTTCGCCAGCAGCGCGGGTGACAGCGCGGCCAGCCACGCCGCGTCCTCCTGCGAGGGGAACAGACGCGGCAGCAGCTCCGACAGCTTCGTGGGCTCCGGCGGGGCGGGCAGCAGCGCGCGGGCCAGCCGGTCGGAGGCCTCCGACAGGAAGCCCTGGCCCGCGGGGAGGCCCACCTGGGAGAACAACTTCAGGCCCCGGCTGCCGTCGCACACGGCGGAGACCAGGTGGGTGAGGCCGGCGCGCAGCGCGGGCTCTCCCTCGAGCACGCGGACCATCAGCGCCAGGCGCGAGTCGGGGGCGGAGGTGCCGGCCTCCCCGGCGTCGTCCCCCAGGCCGTGGGCGGGGATGCGCTCGCGCAGCCACTCCACCCAGCGCTCCACCCAGTCCAGCCGCGCCTCGAGGCCTTCCTCGGGGAGGTCGCGCAGCAGCCGGTACAGGTCCCTCACGGCGGGGTGGCCCGGCGCGCGCGGCGCGTACTGCACGCAGAAGGCGTCCACCTCCCTCTCGGAGGGCCCATGGTGGACGCGCGAGGGCGTGGGCTGGGCGGCGGGGAGGGGGACGGTCATTCGGCCAGGACTGCGGGGGAGGGGCGAGCCTACGCCAGGCATCGCCCCCTCGGAACCCCTCCGACGGCCGCTGGCCCGGTGGCCTGGCCGGCGGAGGCGGGTGCGGCGACTACTTCTTCGCCAGCTCCTGGCGCATGCGGCCCAGCAGCAGGTCCCAGCCGCCCTGCTGGAGCAGCGGCTGCACCTGCGTGTCGCGGATGTCCTGGAGCATGGAGGAGCCGAGCACCGTCACGTCCACCACCTTCCACGAGGTGGCGTCCTTCACCAGGCGGTACTTCAGCTTCATCTCCTGCGTCTTCAGCGGGTGCTTGATGAAGACGGTGGAGTCCACCGTGGCGTCGCCGCCCGTCACCTGGGCGGGCTCGTAGGTGATGGAGTCCAGGTTCTTGAAGTTCTCCCGCACGCGGGGGAAGGCGATCTTCGCGAACAGGCCGTGGAAGAGGGTGACGAACTCCTTGCGCTGCTCGTCGGTACCCTTCGCCCAGGACTCACCCAGGAGGAACTTGCCCTGCTCCTCGCCGCCGAAGAGCTTGAGCGCGGCGGCGTCCCGCTCGTAGCGCACGGACTGCACCACCGTCTTCACCGGCTTGGCGACCGCGTCCTCCTTCGGTGCCGCGGCGAGCGCGGGGACGGCGAGGGAGAGGGCGGCCAGGAAGGAGAGGGTACGGAAGCGGGCGTTCATGTCGGGCGGTTCTCCAGAGGGAATGCTCGGCGTTCTGTTAGCCCAGGAGAACGCCCCCTGCCTCGCGAAATTCACGGGCGGGTGACGAGGCGCTCCTCCGTGGCCCGCCCGGTTGCCCTCCGTGGACGTCCACTGGGCGAATGAATCCGGCCCTTTGGGCGTTTGACTCCCCTAGGACCACACTTTAGTGTCCGACCCTCGCGCGACATACCGCGTATGCGCCGCGTCATGCGTCGTCATACGGCGCCCCCCTCTGCACACAGAGCCGACATGCCTACCGATTTCCTGTTCACGTCCGAATCCGTCACCGAGGGCCACCCGGACAAGATCGCCGACCAGATCTCCGACGGTGTGCTCGACGCCATCATCGCCAAGGACCCGCAGGCGCGCGTCGCGGTGGAGACGCTCGTCAAGACGGGGCTCGCCATCGTCGCGGGCGAGGTGACGACGAACACCTACGTGGACATCCCGCGCATCGTGCGCAGCACCATCTGCCGCATCGGCTACACCGACAGCTCGATGGGCTACGACGGCAACACCTGTGGCGTCATGGTGGCCATCGAGGGCCAGAGCCAGGACATCGCCCGGGGCGTGGACAACAAGAAGGAGCAGGGCGCCGGTGACCAGGGCATGATGTTCGGCTTCGCGTGCGACGAGACGCCGGAGCTGATGCCCGCGCCGCTGCACTACGCCCACGCGCTGACCCGCAAGCTGGCGGACGTGCGCCGCAAGCAGCACGACTGGATCCGCCCGGACGGCAAGAGCCAGGTGACGGTGGAGTACCGCGAAGGCCGCCCGGTGCGCATCGACGCGGTGGTGGTGTCCACGCAGCACTCCGAGGACGTCTCCAACAAGAAGATCCAGGAGGCCATCCGCGAGGACGTCATCGCGAAGGCGCTGCCCAAGAAGCTCATCGACAACAAGACCAAGTTCTACATCAACCCCACGGGCCGCTTCGTGGTGGGTGGCCCCATGGGCGACTCGGGCGTGACCGGCCGGAAGATCATCGTCGACACCTACGGCGGCATGGGCCGTCACGGTGGCGGCGCGTTCAGCGGCAAGGACCCGTCGAAGGTGGACCGCTCCGCGGCGTACATGGGGCGCTACATCGCCAAGAACGTCGTGGCCGCGGGCCTGGCCCGTCGCTGCGAGGTGCAGGTGTCCTACGCCATCGGCGTGGCGGAGCCGGTCAGCGTGATGGTGGAGACGTTCGGCACGGCGACGGTGCCCGAGGCGCGCATCGCCCAGGCCATCCGCGCCACGTTCGGCCTCAAGCCGCGCGAAATCACGGAGCACCTGGACCTGCTGCGGCCCATCTACCAGAAGACCGCCGCGTACGGTCACTTCGGCCGCACGGAGAAGGACTTCACCTGGGAGCGCACGGACCGCAAGGACGCGCTCAAGGATGCCGCCAGCGCCCCCACCAGTGGCAGCCGCCTGAAGGCCGTCTGAGTTTCCGCGTCGGTGGGCGCGCGCCCTTCGCGGTGCGCGCTCCTCCGCCGCCCACGCGCCTGTCCCTTCACGAGGGGCGGGCGCGTTTTCGTTTCCCGGCTCGCGTCCGAGGACCCTCGCGCACATGGCCAAGGCCGTCCGTCCGAAGAAGGCTCGACCCTCCCTCGTCGTCTCCAACGACATCCGCGACGTCGCGCTGGCCGACGCCGGGCGTGAGCGCCTGGAGGCCGCCGCGCGCGACCTGCCCGTGCTGCGCGCGGTCCAGGAGCGCTTCGCGAAGCAGGCCCCGCTCGACGGCGTGCGCGTGGCGGCCTGTCTGCCGTTGACCGTGGAGACGGCGCACCTCGCGGTGACGCTGAAGGCGGGAGGCGCCCTCGTCAGCCTGTGCGCCTCTCGCCCGGCGGACACGCGCGACGACGTCGCCGCCGCGCTGGTGGTGGACCACGACATCCCCACCTATGGGCTCCAGGGCGAGGACACGGCCACGTACCTCCGCCACGTTCAGGCGCTGCTGGACACCCGGCCGCAGCTCGTCCTGGAGGAGGGCGCGGACGTGACCGGCGTGCTGCACACGCGGCGCAGGGAGCTGCTGCCCCTGGTGCTGGGGAGCACGGAGGAGACCCCCACCGGAGCGCACCGGCTGAGGGCCCTGGCGCGGGCCGGCGTGCTCGGCCATCCGGTCGTCGCGGTAGGGGAGGCGCGCACGTGGCGCCTGTTCGACGCGGGGCTCGGGCGGGCGCGGGCCGCCATGGACGGGGTGCTGCGCGCCACCCGGAGGTCGCTCGCGGGCCGCGTGTTCGTCGTCGTGGGCCTGGGAGACACCGGACGGAGCGTGGCCCGACAGGCGCGCGCGCTGGGCGCGGAGGTGGTGGTGACGGAGTTCGAGCCCGTCGCCGCGCTGGAGGCCGCGATGGAGGGCTTCCGCGTCCTGCCCCTGGGCGAGGCCACGAAGCGCGGGGACGTCCTCATCGTCACGGCGGACGTGCCCCAGGTCCTCCGCGCCGAGCACTTCGAGAAGATGAAGGACGGCGCCGTCGTGGTGAACGCCAGCGCCCATCGCGCGGCGCTGGACGTGGAGGCGCTGGCGCGGCTGTCCCGACAGCGCGTCGACGTGGACACGGGCGTGGCGGAGCACACGCTGGAGGGCGGGAGGCGGCTCATCGTGCTCGCCGAGGCACGCCCGCTCCAGCAGGAGGGTGCTGGCGCGCGCGGCGTTCGCGACGTGGTCTGTGCCCACCATGCGCTGGTGGCCGAGTGGCTGGCGGCGCACTCGGGGACGCTGACGAAAGACGTCCACGCCGTCCCGCCCGCGCTCGAGGACACGCTGGCCCGGCTCGCGCTGCGGAGCCTGGGCCTGAAGTGCGACACGCTCACCGAGGCGCAGGCGCTCCACCTCGCCGCGTGGCGCGAGGGCACCTGAGCGCGGCGCCGGGGCCCGGACTCAGAGCAGGCCGTGGCCCTTCAGCGCGTCGATGGCGGCGACGAGCGCGGGGGGCTGGGCCGGACTCTCTCCGGGCGGGGACTGCACCGCGCTGACGAAGATGTGGCGCCCCTTCGGCGACGACACGTGCCCCACCAGCCAGGTGACGTCCCCCGTCTTGTGGGTGTACCAGCCCGTCTTCGCGCTCAACACCGCGCCGTCCTTCCACGGCCCGCCCTGGTTGATGCCGGCGCGGACGCTGGCCACGGTGTCGGGGCCGTGCACCAGCATCGCCTTGACCGCGGCGGAGACCTCGGGGCGCACCGGCAGCTCGTCGCGATAGAAGCGCGCGAGGAAGTCGAGCTGCTCCTCCGGAGAGATGCGCAGCGGCCCGCCGAGCCAGAAGAGGGTGATGTCCCCCGACGCGTCCTCCGTCCCGTAGTGGAAGCGCTTCAGCCACGCCTCCATGCGCGCGCGGCCAATCTTCTTCGCCGTGCCCTGGAAGACCCAGAGCGCGGAGCGGCGCATCGCGGTGTCCAGCGTCTGGTCCTGGTTCCAGGCCTCCACCCCGCGCTTCGTCCCATCCCACGTGTGGACATCGTCGACGTGGGCCACCACGCCCGTCTCCAGCGCGATGAGCGCATGAGGCACCTTGAACGTGGACGCGGGCGGCAGTCGCGTCGCGCACAGGGCCTCGTCGGAGCGTGTCACCTCGCGCGTCTCCAGGTTCATCAGCAGGAAGCAGCGCTTCGGCGCGGGCGGTGCCTTCGCGGGCTTCACGGGAGCCGCGCCGAGCGCGCTCCCC
This sequence comes from Myxococcus dinghuensis, assembly GCF_024198235.1. Taxonomy (GTDB): domain Bacteria; phylum Myxococcota; class Myxococcia; order Myxococcales; family Myxococcaceae; genus Myxococcus; species Myxococcus dinghuensis. The sequence continues at coordinate 26,777 of NZ_JAKCFB010000021.1, forward strand.
CAGGCGAGGAGGACGGTGGTGAGCAGGCCGGCGCGCAGGCGCTGGAGACGCGGGGACTTCGACATGTCGGGCTCCTGTGGGCGTGGGCTCGGAACAGGGGCCGCCCACGTGCGCGTATGTGGGAGCAAGGCGTGGGCCACATGGCCTGTCCCCGAGCTTCCCTGGGACGAGGTGGGCGGTGCCGGTCTCCGACGTGTCTTGAGGGCCACGCCCCGCGTGGCTTCGGGGCCGCGCGAGTGGTGTCGGGGGTTCCGCTTCTGAACAGGCGGACTCACGGGGCGCGAGGGGCCCTTGGGGGACGGCGCGGGGGTGGACACGCTCGGGAGACGATGCCTCCCTCCAGTGAACATCGACTCGTGCGAGTCGAGGACTACGCCCCGTTCATCGGCGAGGAGGCGGTGGAGCGCATCCTCGACAAGGCCCGCCCGCTCCAGGACCTGCGGGTGGCCCACGTCAACTCGACGTACTACGGCGGTGGCGTGGCGGAGCTGTTGTCGCCGCTCACGCTGTTGATGAACAGCGTGGGGTTGCTCACGGAGTGGCGCGCCATCCAGGGGCCTTCGGACTTCTTCAGCATCACGAAGAAGATGCACAACGCGTTGCAGGGCGGGTGCCTCCGCTTCACGCGGATGAAGCGGCGCATCTATGAAGAGGTCGTCTACCAGAACGCGGTGCGCAACCTGCTGGACCACGACCGGGTCATCGTCCACGACCCGCAGCCGTTGCCGCTCGTGCGGCACAGCCGCAAGCGGGGACCTTGGATCTGGCGCTGCCACGTGGACCTGTCCCAGCCGCTGCCGGAGCTCTGGGACTACCTGCGGCCCTATGTCGAGGACTACGACGCGGCCGTCTTCAGCGTGCCGGAGTACGCGCAGTCGCTGAAGACGCCCCAGCGCTTCTTCATGCCCGCCATCGACCCGTTCTGCATCAAGAACCGCGACCTGACCGAGGCGGAGATCGACGAGCGGCTGGCCCGCTACTGCATCCCCACGGACCTGCCGTTGGTGGTGCAGGTCTCCCGCTTCGACCGGTGGAAGGACCCGGAGGGCGTGGTGCGGGCCTTCCTGCTGGCGCGCCGCGAGGTGCCTTGCACGCTGGTGCTCCTGGGCAACATCGCCAACGACGATCCGGAGGGCCAGGAGGTCTACGAGGCGCTGTTGAAGCACCAGGAGGAGCGCGTCATCCTGCTCATCCGCGAGGACACCGCGCTCGTCAACGCGCTCCAGCGCCGCGCCGCCGTGGTGGTCCAGAAGTCACTGCGCGAGGGCTTCGGGCTCACGGTGGCGGAGGCGATGTGGAAGGGCACCCCCGTCATCGGCGGCAACGTGGGCGGCATCCGCCACCAGATACAGAACGGGCACAACGGCTTCCTGGTCGACTCCGTGGAGCAGTGCGCCGAGCGCATCGTCCAGCTCCTGAAGGACCCGCGGCTCCGGGAGCGGCTGGGACAGCGCGGCCGCGAATCGGTGAAGCGCCACTTCCTGCTCACCCGCTACCTGGAGCAGTACCTGGACCTCTTCGCCGGCTTCGAGGCGCGCTATCTCCTGAAGCACTGAGTCGCCGCGGGCCTCAGCGGGCCTCGGGCCGGGGCGCGCTGGTGAGGCCGAAGCGCTCGGCGACGAGCTGGTAGGAGCGCATGCGGTCCTCCAGGTCGTGCACCATGGTGCTGAGCATCAGCTCGTCGGCCTGGGCCTCCCGGGCCAGCCGCAAGAGCCCCTCGTGCACCGTGGCCGCGTCGCCGATGACCTGCGTGGAGAGGAAGTCGTTGGCCACCGCGCGCTCGTCGGGAGTCCAGGGGTACTGACGCGCCTCCTCCACGGAGGGCAGGGGGCCCGTCTTGCCGGTGCGGATGCGCACCCAGGTGAGCCCCAGCGAGCTGGCGATGTCGCGCGCGCGGGACTCCGTGTCCGCCGCGACGGTGCCCACGGCGAGCAGCACGCGCGGGGCGTGGGCGTGGCCCGCCTTGGCGAAGCGCTCGCGGTAGATGCGCACGGCGGGCAGGGTGTTCTGCGGGCTGAAGTGGTGCGCGAAGGCAAAGGGCAGGCCCAGCACGGCCGCGAGCTGCGCGCTGAAGAGGCTGGAGCCGAGCAGCCAGATCTGCGGCGCGTTCTCCGGGCACGGGACGAGCTTCACGCTGCTGAAGGCGCCCTCCCCGGCGGCCTTGCCCGCGAACAGCGACATCAGCTCCTGGACGTCGGAGGGGAACTCCTCGGCGGAGCGCGGGTCGCGGCGCAGCGCGTACGTCGTCGCGGGCTCGCCCCCGGGCGCGCGGCCCAGCCCCAGGTCGATGCGGCCAGGGTGCAGGCACTCGAGGATGCCGAACCGCTCCGCGACGGCGAGCGGCGAGTGGTTGGGCAGCAGCACGCCGCCGGACCCGACGCGGATGCGCGACGTCACCTGCGCGGCGTGGGCGATGACGAGGTCGGGCGCGGAGCTGGCGATGCCGGGCATGCCGTGGTGCTCGGCGTACCAGAGGCGGTGGTAGCCGAGCGCCTCCACGTGCTGGGCCAGGCGCAGGCTGTCGCGCAGCGCCTGGGCGCCATTGGAGCCGGAGCCGATGGGGGCGAGGTCGAGGACGGAGAGGGGGATGCTCATGGGGTCTCCTGGCCGGAGCGGATGAGGGGAAGCAGGACGTGGTCCACGACGTCCTCGATGCTCCCGTCGGTGATGGGCTGCCCCGACATGAGGCAGCGGTGGAAGAGCAGCGCGGGCCCCACGTCGAGCACGGGGGGACACTTTCCGGACAGCAAGGCGCGCAGTCGGTGGGCGGGAAGCTCGCCGCGCTTCTCGGCACGCTCGAGCGCGCGGCGCAGGGCTTGTCGCTGGCGCTGGAGCCACTCCTTGCGGAAGGCCGTCGCCAGCTCCGGGTGGCCACACGCGGTGGAGACCATGCCGCCGAGCACGCGCTGGAGCATCTGCGTCCGCGCCCCACCGGGATGCCCCAGGGCGGCGAGCAGGTCCTCGCGCAGACCGACGCCCGCCCCATCCGGTGGTTCGAGCGAGGTCAGTGAGGCGAGCGCGTCGACGGTCAGCGCCTCCTTGGAGTCCCAGCGGCGATAGAGCGTCGCCTTTCCCGCGCGTGCCCGCTCGGCCACGGCCTCCATGGTGAGCTGCTCGTAGCCGACCTCGCCCAGCACCTCGAGCGCCGCGGTGAGGATCTCCGCGTCCCGGGTGCTGTCGCGAGGACGCCCCGGACGGGCCGGACCCTCGCTCGCGACCTTCGACGCCATCGACTCGCTCCTCGCCAGACTGTCCGCTCGCCGGACCAATAATGGAACGCGACGCGTTCCGGAATTCACTCAGTAATGGTGGGGAGGGTGGGGCGCCAGCGATTCCAGCGGCGGGCGAGGAGGCGGCCGGAGGCTGGCGCGCGGCGACGACCGGGATGCGCGGTTGCGTTCGTAGGTGGAGAGGCGGGGGCCGGCTCGCGGTGAGGGAGTGGTCATGGCGAAGCGATGGAAGGCATGGGGGATGCTGGCCGTGGTCCTGGCGCCCGTGGTCGGTGTGGCGCAGACGTCGGGGCCCTTCATCCCGACGGGACCCGGAGGCGGCAAGGACCCGACGGAGATCGGCGACAAGCCGCCGCCGGACCCCACGGATGAGGGGGGCATCTGCCCCGGGCTGCCCGGCTCCGACTGATGCGGCGGCGAGGCGTGGCTCGACACTCGAGCATGGACGCCGTGGCCGCCGAGCGGGGCCACGGCGCTTCGCTGTCGGAACGCGATGCTAGGGTGCCTTCTTCGCCTGGAGCCGTTTCGCAGGGAGAAGTCATCGCCATGTGGCCCGTTCCTGTTCCTCCGCCGGAGTTGAGGGCGCTGCTGCGCTCCCGCTCTCCCTCCCTCGCGCGCGACGTCGAGCGATTCCTCGCGGATGCCCCGCGTGGTTGTGCGTACGTGCGTTCGGAGCGCGTGGCCTCGTCCCCGTTGCAGCCCTCGCTGCTCCACCGGCTGCGCGGGATGCGCGCGGCGCGTCCGGTGCTCGGCGTGCTCGACAGCAAGTTCGGCGGGGTGCCGTATGTCGAGGAGGCGGACCTGTCCTGGAAGGACCACCGCTTCCTCGGGCAGGTCCAGTTCGAGCAACTCCGCGATTCGCCGCCGGGGATGCCCGCCCAGGGACTCTTCGCGCTCGACCTGGTGGAGACGCGGTTCGGCGCGCCCGCGTTTCGCGTGCGCTGGTATCCGGAGCCGTCCGAGGTGCGGGCCCGTTCCGTCGTGACTCCGCGTTCCGTGGGGCGGTGGGAGGCGCGGATGGTGTTCGCTCCGGGGCTGTCGCTCCCAGGGGGGCCGGCCTGGATGGCGCCTCTTCCCACCGATGACGAGGAGCTCCTCGACGCCTGGATGGAGTGGACCCCGCATGGCTTCCTCGAGGACGAGTGGGGCGCGGAGCCCTGTCATCGCCTGCTGGGGCACGTCAGCGGAGGGCTCGAGGACCTCGGGCCGGTGCCCGGGCGCAGGGAGCCGCTCGGTGCCTACGAGATGCTGTGGCGCATCGACCTCGACCGCTCGGCGGATTTCGACTGGGGCACGAACTGGGTCTACGTGCTGGTCCACCGCGACGACCTCGCGGCGAACCGGCTGGAGCGCGCGGTGGTGGTGACCGCCAACGCGTGAGGCGGGCCGGGGCTCAGGCGCGCTTGCCGGTGGAGGGCTCCTCGAACGTCGCGCCCATCGCCCGAGCGCGCTGCTCCACCGCGTCGCGAAAGGGTGTGACCCACTGGTGGGCGACGATGAGCTGGTCGGGGCGCAGCTTCGCGAGCTCATCGAGGCCGCGCAGCACGTCCCGTTGGGTGAGCGCCTCGAAGGCGTCGTTCATCGTCGTGGTGAAGACCTGGACGGTGAGCCGCCCCGAGGCATCCCGCGTGAAACGGAAGCCGCTGCTCCAGTCCTTCTCGGAGTGACGCACCAGCCGGAGGGTGACGTCGGGCACCTTCAGCTTCGCGAGCAGGTGGAGGAACGCGGTCACCTCCGTCGCCGCGTCAGGCCCGTGGAGCCCCTGCACGCGGACCTGCAATTGCTCCAGCCTCGCGATGAGGGGGGAGGTGAGCATCGCCTCCAGCTGCCGCGTGAACACGGGCACGTCGAGGACTCGCAGCCGGGGGAATGCCTTCTCGTCCTGGATGACCTCGGCCCATCCATCCTCGGGGGACCGGCAGACGATGGACTCGAGGTGAGGCAGGTGCCGGGCCAGCTTCACGGGGCCCAGGTCGCTGTGGGCCAGCGAGCGCAGCGCCTTCATGACCGGATGCAAGGTGACGTCACGGTCGCCGCGACCCTCGAGGTGCTCGACGGTGGCCCAGAGCGGATGCCCCACGCTCTTCGCGATGGCGGTCGCGATGGACGTCGCGTTGCCCTGCTTCAGCACGGCCCGCGACAGGAACCCTCGTGAGAAGGTGCTCTCCGGCTTGAGCGCCGCGTCGAGCGGGCCGAGCAGCTCCGCGCGCGAGTCCTGGAGGAGCTGCTTCTCCCGCTTGCGCTCGGTGGGCGTGAGGGTGCGCTCACGGGCCGCGAGCTGGAGCGACAGCAGCTCACCCCGAGGGTGGCCCGCTTCGAGCAAGACGTCCGCCAGCACCGCGCGCAGCTCGTCGTCCTCGGGCTTCTCGAGCACCTGGGCCAGCAGCGCGTCCGCGTCGACGGCGCGCGCGGGGGTGCGCCCTGACGTGTCCTCCTGGAGGACCTGGTCCAGCGCCGCGAGCGCCCGTTGGTCCTCGTCGGACAGGGGCGCGTCGGTCGCGGCGAGCAGCTCGTCCCGGATGCGGTCGACGTGCCCCGCGAAGAAGGCTTCGTGGCCGATGTCCGGGTCGTAGCCGTCGCGCGCCTTCAGCATCGCCCGCGCCGCCTCTGCATCCCGGATGCGCCGCGCCAGGGGTGCCAGCCGCGTCCAGAACGGACGGGCGCCCGAGCTGGTGAACGGGGGCTCCACGAAGAGCTGGGCCACCCAGCGGTCGATGCGGGGGTCCTCCGGCCACGAAGCCAGCGCCTCGACGCGGGAGCGCCCCTGCACCGAACCCTTGTCGAGCAGCGCCGGGAGCAGCGCCGAGAGCGCCACCGGGTCCGGCTTCGTCCCCACCGTCTTCCAGTCGACGGGCGTGTGCTGCCTGCCGGCCGCGAGCCGTCCCACGGCGACCACGCGGTCGGCCAGCTCACGGTGGGGCGCGGTCCTCCAGGCGTCGAGCAGGCCGGTCAGGACCACGCTCCACGCGCCCCGGCTCGCGGGCTCCACGAGGGACGACAGCGCGTGCTTCGTCGGGGACATCGTGCTCCTGGGGGAGGAGGCTCACTTCGGGAAGGTCTCGAGGGTCAGCGACTCGGGGGGGACGGCCAGGTCGCGGGGCGAGCGGGCGTCGCCGGAGTGGTAGCGCCAACCGGTGCCGTCGTGGCGGAAGAAGGAGCGTTCCACGAAGGAGCGCTCCTTTCCCTTCTCGAACACCTTCGCGAAGAAGAGGACCTGGGCGACACCCTGGGCGTCCGGGGGCCTGCGGTCCATCACCACCAGCTTCGGGTACTGGTGGGCGCGGGCGAAGTCGCGCAGCTCGCGGATGACCTCCTCCTGGGGGCGGGCGCGGTCGGGGTGGTCCGGGTGGAGTGTCTTCCACAGGTAGGCCGCTTCCCGTTGGGCGAACGCGGCGTAGCGGCTGCGCATGAGACGCTCGGCGTCGGGGGGCTCGGCCTCGCCTCGGTGGAAGGGGGCGCAGCACTCGCGGTAGCGCAGGCCGGAGCAGCAGGGGCAGGGTGGGGCAGGGGGCATGTCGCGAAGAGGAGCCTACCCGGAGCGGGGACCGCGTGCTCGTCAGCACACACATCCGGGAACGCTCTTGCTGGCGGAGGTCTCCGGGCATACATCCGGGGACCGCGCCTATGAGCCTCCTCGAAGCCATCGTCCTGGGCCTGGTCCAGGGCCTCACCGAGTTCCTCCCCATCAGCTCCACCGCCCACCTGCGCATCGCCCCCGAGCTGTTCGGCTGGAAGGACCCGGGGGCGGCGTACTCGGCGGTCATCCAACTGGGCACCGTCGCCGCGGTCCTCATCTATTTCCGCAAGGACATCGTCTCGTTGACGGCGGCGTTCTTCCGGCAGCTCCTGAAGAAGGACCCGTTCGGCACCGTCGAGTCGCGGCTCGCCTGGTTCGTCCTGGTGGGGACGCTGCCCATCGGCCTGCTGGGGCTGGCCTTCAAGAAGGTCATCGAGACGCAGTTCCGCTCGCTCTACGTCATCTCCGGCAGCCTCATCGTCCTGGCGCTCATCCTGCTCGTGGTGGAGAAGCGCGCGTCGCACCAGCGGACGCTCGCGGACATGCGCTGGAAGGACGGCATCCTCATCGGCCTGTGGCAGGCGCTGGCGCTCATCCCGGGCTCGTCGCGCTCGGGCACCACGCTCACCGGGGGCCTGTCGCTGGGCCTCAAGCGCGAGGACGCGGCGCGCTACTCCTTCCTGCTCTCCATCCCCGCCACCACGCTGGCCGGCATCTTCGAGCTCAAGCACCTGCTGGAGGCCACGGAGCGGCCCTCCGCGGTGTCGCTGTGGGTGGGCACGCTGGTGGCGTTCGCCTCCGGCATGGCGGCCATCGCGTGGCTGCTGAACTACCTGCGCTCGCGCACCACGCTGGTGTTCGTGGTGTACCGCGTGGCGCTGGGGCTGCTGCTCCTGGGGTTGCTCCAGGCGAACGTGCTCCAGCCCATGTCGGGCGTGGAGAACGTGGACACCGCGAAGTCGCCCGGCGAGCCGCCGGTCGAGAAGCAGTTGAACGATTAGCGGGAGGGCATGGGTCGTGAGCGTGGAGGCGCTGTTCCAGGCATTGGAGACCCGGCTCGCGTCGCGTCCCGCGCGCGACGTGGACCTGCCGGGCTTCGTGCTGCGCGAGGCGTCCGTGCTCGTGCCGCTGTTCGAGCGCGACGGCGTGCCCCACATGCTCTTCACCCGCCGCCCCGCCACGCTGCGCACGCACGCCAACCAGTACAGCTACCCCGGCGGCGGGCGTGACGCGGAGGACCTGACGCCGCTGCACACGGCGCTGCGCGAGACGGAGGAGGAGCTGGGCATCGACCGGCGCGGCGTGCGCGTGCTGGGCATGTTGGACGAGGTGCCCACCATCTCCCAGTACCGCATCCGGCCCTTCGTCGGTGTCATCCCCGGAGACGGGAAGTACGCCCCCAGCCCCGAGGAGGTGGCCTTCATCCTCGAGGTGCCGCTGTTGAACCTGCTCGACCCGGCCATCCTGCGCATCGAGAAGAAGGAGGTGCTCGGGGCGGAGCGGGACCTGTACTTCTACACGTACGACTCCCACGTCATCTGGGGCGCCACCGCGCGCATCCTCCGCGACTTCCTCAACCAGGTGGCGCAGGTGCCCGGCGTGGAGTCGATGCTGGGCGCGCCTCGTTAGGCCCCGGGCGCTTCGCGCACCATCACCACCTTGGGGTAGGCGACGAAGAACCCCAGCCGCTCCATGTTGCGCTGGGAGGGCGTGCCCGGGTGCGTGCTGCTCGACGCCAGCGTGCAGCCCCGGTCGAGGGCCCAGGCGAGGCGCGCGGCGATGAGCGCCTGTTGGAGACCGAGTCCCCGGAAGCGCTCGCGCACGCCCGTGCCGGACAACGTCGCGACGCCGTCGTGGACGGCCACGGTGCCACCTCCCGCCGGCTCGCCGTCCGCCCACGCGAGGAAGCAGGTGGTCCCCGCCATCGTCGCGGCGGACAACATGAGGGCCGCCTCGTCGTCCGTGAGCTCCTCGCGCCCGAGGAACCCCTGTCCCACCGTGCGCGCGAACAGCGCGGCCTCGGCCGGGCGGATGGGACGGGCCTCGGCGCCCACGGTGGGGAGCGGGGCTCCGGGCAGGGCGCGCGCGAACACCTGCTGGAACTCGGACACGCGGTAGCCCCGGCGCGCCAGCTCCTGGGCGAGGGAAGGATGGGCGAAGGGCGTCAGCTCGATGGGCATGGGCCCGCCGCCCTGCCCCAGGTGGGCCTCCAGCCGGTCGAGCATCGCCGCGTCGACGGGTTCGTCGAGGCCCAGGGCGAGCGCCTGCGTGAGCGGAGAGCCAGGGCCGTTGAAGAGGGCCCGTCCTCCGGCGACGTCGAGGATGCCGTGGGCGGGCGTGGCGCTGCGGTTCTGCTCGGCTTGGGCCCGCTCGATGCGGCGGGCGAGGGCCACGTCCACGACGGGGCGCGAAGGTTGGGACATGCGCCGCACCTTCGACCACCGCGCGAGGCGGCGTCTATCCGCTTCCGACCGTCCTTGTCGTGAAGGCGCCTTCTGGTGGCTCCACCGCGGCCTTGCGCAAGCGCGCGGGCGTCAGCGCGAAACGGGCGCGGAACAGCGCGGTGAAGTGGCTCTGGCTCGCGAAGCCCGTGCGCCGCGCGATGTCCGCGAGCGGGTGGGGTGTGGTGAGGAGCAGCTCCCGGGCCCGCTCGAGCCTCCGCGCCAGGACGAACTGGTGCGGCGTGGTGCCCGTCGCCCGCTTGAAGCTCCGCGTGAAGTGCGAAGGGCTCAGGTCCACCACCGCGGCGAGCGACTCCAGGCCGAGCGCCTCCTCCAGGTGGGCCTCCACGAAGTCCATGACGCGGCGGAGCTGCCACGTCGCGAGCGCCGCGGAGGGGCTCCGGGCGCGGAGGCGCTGTCCATCGAGCCTCAACAACCGCGAGGCCAGCACCGTGGCCAGGGCCTCGACCTCCAGGCGGGACGGGGGCCCGTCCTCGTCCAGGGCTTCGCCGTGGGCCCGCAGCAACTCGCGAATCAGCGGGTCGCGCATCCTCGACGGGCCCAGCTTCCTCAGGGCCTCTTCCGTCCCGGGCGCACCGTGCAGTACCGCCAGCCGTCGCGGTTCGAGGAAGAAGGACGTCGCCTGGACGCCGCCGCTCCAGGCGAAGGCGTGAGGGAGGTCGGCGCCGACGATGCAGACCTCGTCTCGCGTCAGGCGGAGGTCCAGGGGGCGCCCGCTGGTCCTCCAGCGGCCTCGGATGCCGCCACCGCTCAGGGGCATGAGCAACTGCAAGGCGGGGTGGTGGTGCTCACCCGTGTCCAACTGCCCCTGTCGGTAGAGCGCCATGCCCACGCCCTGCCACGCCGCCGTCGTCATGGACCTCTGGGTCGCTCGTGTCATGTGCGTCGTCCCGACGAGGGCTCGGCTCCTGTCCTGAGTGGGGCCGCATCCGCGCACGCGGCGAGGTGACGAGACCTGGCGCCGCCGCGATGCCTCCCCGGGCCACGCGGCTCCGGGTCAGAACTGGAGGTAGACGTACGGGCGCGTCTCCACCGCGGACAGGTGGCGGATGCCCAGGCCGAGCAGCACGAGGGCCACGGCGCGCACGGGGACGGGCATCCGGACGAACAGCTCCGCCGTGGTGGTGTAGAGCTTCATGGGCGTGGCGTGGAAGAACACCGCCGCCGCGAGCATTCCCCACACCAGCGGGCTGACGTTGGCGATGCCCGGCACGCCCGCCATCATCCGCGCGTAGAACTCGCCCGCGTGGGTCAGGTCCGGCGCGCGGAAGACGACGCGCGTGAGCACGACGATGGTGAACGTCGCCAGCATGCCCACCGCCACGCGGGGGATGCCCGGCTTCTCCGCCTTGCCCACCGTCCACTCCCAGCAGCGCAGCACGCCGAGCGCCACGCCGTGTACGCCACCCCACACCGCGAAGCGCCAGTCCGCCCCGTGCCACAGGCCGCCCAGCACCATCACCGTCATGAGGTTGAACAGCACGCGCGGCTTCGACACGCGGTTGCCGCCCAGCGGCCGGTACAGGTAGTCCCGCAGCCAGGTGGACAGGCTCATGTGCCACCGGTTCCAGAACTCGCCCAGGTTCTTCGCCAGATACGGCCGGTTGAAGTTCTCCGGGAACTTGAAGCCGAACAGCGCCGCCACGCCCAGCGCGATGTCCGAGTAGCCCGAGAAGTCGTAGTACAGCTCGAAGGTGTAGGCGATGGCCGCGACGATGCACTCGGCCGACGCGTACTTCTCCGGCGCGGTGAACACCGGGTCCACGATTCCGCTGCCCAGCACGTCCGCGATGACCAGCTTCTTCACCAGGCCCACGGCGATGCGGAACATCGCGCGCCCGCCGTCGTCCGGGGTGAGCGTGGGCACGTCGCCGAAGCGCGCCATCAGGTCCGACGCGCGGACGATGGGCCCGCTCACCACGCGCGGGAAGAACAGCATGTAGAGCAGGTGCTCGAGGATGTTGTGCCCGGCGCTCGCCTTGCCCCGGTACACGTCCACCGTGTAGCTGATGGCCTGGAAGACGTAGAACGACAGGCCCACCGGCATCAGCAGGTTGAACGGCTCGGTGCGCACCTCGAGGCCCCACGGGGCCAGGAGCGCCAGCGCCGTCTGCCGCAGCATCTCCAGGTACTTGAAGCCCGCGAGCAGGCCCAGGTTGGAGACGACGGACAGCGTGACGAGCAGCTTGCGCACGCCGGGCGACTCCCAGCGCGCCATGCCCTTCACCAGCAGGTGGTCCACCGTCACGCCCACCAGGAAGATGATGAGCGGGAAGGGCGTGAAGGCCGCGTAGAAGTAGACGCTCGCGACGAGCAGCGTCAGCAGCCGCGGCCAGTAGTGGCGGTGCACGGCCCAGTACAGCGCGAAGACCGCGATGACGAAGACGAGGTACTGGAGGCTGTGGGACAGCACGTCAGTTGCCCTCCATCCGCGCGGTGGGCTCGCCCTTCTTGCGAGCCTCGTAGGCCGTGAGCAGGTCGCGCGCGAACGCGCCCGCCAGCCGCGCGTAGCCCTCCGGCGTCAGGTGAACGCCGTCGGGGTTGCCGAGCACCGGCTGGGCGTGCTGCCAGCGCAGCATGGCCCGCTCGCCGCCCATGGCCGCGCGCGCAGACCAGTACGCGCAGCCCGCGTCCTTGGCCACCCGGGGCAGCGTGTCGAGGACCGAGGCCAGCGCGGGCGCCTCCGTCCACCGGCCACTCGCGTCCTTCTCCAGCCGGTCGGTGGGGCCCAGCAGCAGGCACTCGGCGTTGGTGGCCTTGCGCAGGCGGGTGATGAGCGCGGCGTAGTCGTGCCGCAGCGTCGCCGCGTCCAGGTCCGCCTTGCCCGCCTCGTTGGTGCCGTACCAGAACACCAGCAGGTCCGGCCGTCGCGAGGCGAGCTGCGCGTCCACCGTCGCCGCGTCCATGTCCCGCAACGTGAAGGCCGTGGCACCCGGCAGGCCCAGCGCGTCCAGCACCACGCCCGGCGTGTCGTACTCCAGCGCCGCGCCGAGCACGGTGGCGCCGCCGCCCTGGGGCGCGACGACCTCCACGCTGTGCGCGGGGCCCGTGACGGGGAAGGAGCGGATGCGCACGGTGGGCGTGGTGAGCGGCTCCGGCGGCGGCGCGTCCGGGGGGAGCGCCTCGCCGTCCACGCGAATCTCCGGCGAGGCCACCTCCGGCACGTCCATCGCGTACAGGTCCAGCCGCCCGGCGGGCTCCTTCGCCTCCGCGCAGCCCTTGCAGAACTCGATGCGCAGGCTGGCGCCCGGCGCGCCCACGGCCCGGATGCCCGTCAGCCCCCACAGGCCACCGGGGGGCGCCTCGAGCGCGTCCTCCACCTTCCAGTCGCCCTCCAGCTGCCGGGCCACCTTGGCGCCCTCCAGCCGGGGAGAGGCCTTGCCGGCGGCGATGAAGCCCCGGCCCGCGTCGCCGAAGCGCCTGGCCAGCACCTCGCGCACCGCGTCCGTGAAGGAGTGGGCCGCCGTGTGCGAGGCGCCGAACTGGGAGATGCCCACGCGCAGCGACTCGCCCTCCTCGCGGCGGCGCAGCCGGGCGAAGGTCTTCGTCAGCGCGGTGTCCGCGTCCCGCAGGCCCGGGGTGTCCGCCACCGGCACGAGCGGCGCGCGCGACTTCGCGAAGCTGCGCTGGAGCGCCAGGTCGAAGAGGTGGCCCAGCAGGTCCGAGCCCTTCGCGCGCGGGTGCACCAGGTCCTCCAGCATGAGCCCGGCCTCCAGCCACCGCAGCGCCGCGCCCTCGCCGCCCATGGCGGTGTACGCGTCCCAGAAGGCGCAGCCACCCAGGCGCGCCTCCTCGCGGAAGATGTCGGAGACCTCCTTCGAGCCCCGGCGCGGCACCAGCTCGCCGCCCATGGTGCGCACGCCCGCGTCGATGGGCGACATGACGAGGCACGCCGCGTCCGGCACGTTGGCGCGCACGCGCGACACCAGCTCCTTCATCTGCGCGCGCACGTCGTCCAGCGTGGTGCGCTCGCGCGAGTAGAAGAAGGCCTCGTTGCCGCCCACCATCAGCACGACCATGGAGGGCTTGCGCTGGCGCAGCTGCGCGCGGAAGGCCGCGGGCTGGGCGCGCAGGTACACCTCCGCCATGCCGCCCAACAGGCCCACCGTGTCGTAGATGACGCCCGGCGTGCCCGTCTCCAGCGTCACGCCGTGCAGCTCCACCTTGCCGGAGGTGCTGAGCGTCAGCGTCTTCGCGCCGTCCGGCAGGTTCACCCGCGCGAACGCCGCCTCCGACTTCGTCTTGGAGAAGCCGCGCGTCTGGATCTTCTGCAGCGGCCGGCCATCCACGGACAGTTGCACGGCGCCGCTGGCGGGCTGGGCGAGGAAGAACAGCTCCGCCACCCGCGAGCCCTCCACGTCATAGCGCGTGCTCTGCGAGCCGCCGCCGGAGGTGAAGGCCACGCCCGTCCAACCCACCCGGTCGCGAGGCCACTTGGTGTCCACCAACCGGGCAATCTCCCAGCCGTCCGAGCCGCGCCCCGAGCGCGTCCACCGGCCCGCGCTCGCCGGGCGGGTGATGAAGAGGAAGCCCTTGCCGCCCGAACCGAAGCGCTCCTGCAGCCGGTCGCGCACCACGTCCGTGATGTAGTCCGACGCCACCAGCGAGTCGCCCAGGTGCACCACGCGCACGGGCGTCCGGCGGGTGTCCGCGCGCAGCTCCGAGAGGGCGCGGTGGAAGGGGGCCAGCCCGTCCTCCTCGCAGGCGCCGTCCGCGCGCGCCTTGCGGCAGTTGAGCTCGATGTCCACGTGCTGGGCGCTCATCCGCTCGCGCAGCGCCTCCAGCTCCATGGCCCGCGCCAGCGTGGACGCGCTCAGCTCCTCCAGGCCGATGCCGGGCGTGCTGGGCACCACCGGCAGGTCGGGCGGGAGCTCCGCCACCGCCGTCCCGCTGTCGGGCTCCTCGTCCTCGCCCTGGGGGGGCGCGGTGGTCGTCGTGCCCGTCCCCGCGGTGGCCGCGTCGTCGGGGAGCCGCGTGGCGCGCTTGCCCGTGAAGGACGCGGGCACCACCAGCGCAACCAGTTGCTGCTTCAATGGTGCGCGCTGGAGGCTCGGAAGCGGGCGCCACGCCTCGGGAATCGGGGCGAGCGACAGCCCCAACGCCAACGCGACGGCGAGGGCGAGCGTCAGCCCGGTGGTTCTGGCCTTGAGGAAGTCCAACAGCGCGGCATGAGACTGGCTTTTTGGGGGCGGGTCAAAACTCCCGCCGCTTTCGGCCGCTCCATCGTCCGGGGGGCGGGCGGGCGGGCGACGGGAACCCCTCTTTCCAGGCGGGGCCGAAACGGTAATGTGCGCCGCCATCCACCGGGAGCGCCCTGGTGGGCATACGCCGGCTGCCTCGCCGGCTCGCAGGAGTCGTACCCCGCATGGCCCTCTACCCCGTCATCATGGCCGGTGGTTCCGGCACGCGTTTCTGGCCGCTGTCGCGTCAGGCGCGTCCCAAGCAGTTCCTCCCGCTGGCCTCCAAGCAGCCGCTCATCACCGACACGGCCTCGCGCCTCAAGGGCCTGTCGCCGGTGAAGAACACCTTCATCGTGTGCGGTCCGCAGCACGCGAAGAACGCGGCGAGGCTGGTGAAGGGGCTGCCCAAGGGGAACCTGCTGGTGGAGCCGGTGGCCCGCAACACGGCGCCGGCCATCGCGCTGGCCGCGGTGGTGGTGGCCGCGAGGGACCCGAAGGGCATCCTGGTGGTGCTGCCCTCCGACCACCACGTGGCGGACGTGGCGGCCTTCAAGAACACGCTGGCGGAGGCCGCCCGCATCGCCGAGGGCGGCCACATCGTCACCCTGGGCATCAAGCCCCACGGCCCGGAGACGGGCTACGGCTACATCCAGGTGGGGGACGCGCTCTCCGGCGGCGGCCGGGCGGTGAGGGCGTTCAAGGAGAAGCCCGACCTGGAGACGGCGCGCCAGTACGTGTCCTCCGGCGAGTACCTGTGGAACGGCGGCATCTTCGTCTTCCGCGCGGACGTCATCCTCGACGCCTTCGCGAAGCACATGCCGGAGATGAAGAAGGGCCTCGCCGCGCTCCAGCAGGCCGTGGGCAAGCGGACCTTCGGCGCGGTGCTGAAGAAGGTGTTCCCCAAGCTGCCGTCCATCTCCATCGACTACGGCGTCATGGAGAAGGCGTCGAACATCGCGGTGCTGCCGGGCGACTTCGGCTGGTCGGACGTGGGCTCGTTCGCGGCCATCCCGGAGGTGCGGCCCGCGGACGCCAAGGGCAACGTCGTGTCCGGCGACTCCGCGGTGGTGGTGGACTGCGAGCGCTGCGTCATCCTCGCGGACGAGCGGCCCCTGGCGGTGGTGGGCCTGTCCGACGTGGTGGTGGTGGACTCCGGCGACGCGGTGCTCGTGGTGCCGCGCGAGAAGAGCCAGGACGTGCGCAAGGTCGTCGAGGCGCTCAAGGCCCGCAAGCTCCAGAAGTACCTGTAGGCCTCGCGGGCGTCAGTGTGCGCTGGAGAAACTTCCACGCGCGGGGCTGAAACTTCTACCGGGACGAGGTGACGGGTTTGTCGGGGTTCTCGGTCCGGTGGGAGGTTGTGCTGTCCGGTCGAGGACGAAGTCGGGGGTGCACGCCCGTTGCAGAGCCGGGTCCGCCCGCCCCATCCAGGGGCGGCAGGGCGGTGGCGAACATGGCATGCAGGCACTGCGCGGTGGAGCACCCGGCGGGCATCTCCTGTCCCAGCAGCTTCTCGCGGGCCGCGTCGCTGGAGGGGCAGCGGCACGGGCCGCTGCTGCTGCGGTCGGTGGTGGGCTCGGGCGCGCTGGGCACGGTGTACCTGGCCGAGCACGCGCCCACGGGCCACCGCTTCGCGGTGAAGGTGCTGCATCCCCACCTCGCCTCCCGCCCCCGGGTGCGCGCGCGCTTCCTGGCGGAGGCGCGGGCGCTGCGGGGCCTCACCCACCGCAACGTGGCGCGCGTGCTGGACGCGCGTCGCGGGCCGGGCGGCCTGCCGTGCCTGCTGATGGAGTACGCGGAGGGCGAGCGCTTCTCGCGGCTGCCGGTGCCGCTGGCCCCCGCGGAGGTGGTGGAGCTGCTGGACCAGTCGCTGGCGGCGCTGGAGGCGGCGCACGCGCGGGGGCTGGTGCACGGGGACGTGTCCGCGGACAACCTGGTGCTCGGGTGGGACGCGCGCGGGTGGCGGCAGGTGAAGCTGCTCGACTTCGGGGCGAGCGCGGTGCTGTCCGCCAGCCTCTCCGAGGCGGAGCGCGCGTGCGGCATGGTGGTGGGCTCGCCGGCGTTCATCGCCCCGGAGCAGTGGGCGGGGCAGGTGGTGGATGGCCGCGCGGACCTGTACGCGCTGGGCGTGGTGGGCTACCTGCTGGCGACGGGGCGGCTGCCGTTCGGCTTCGGGCGGGTGGGAGAGGTGGCCGCGGTGTCGCCGCACCAGCTCAACCCCCGCATGCCGGAGGCGCTCTCGCAGGTGCTGCTGCGCGCGCTGGCGCAGCGGCCGGCGGAGCGCTTCGCGTCGGCGAAGGACTTCCGAGCCGCGCTGTCGGCGTTCGGGGCGCGGGCGTCCGCGCGCACGCGCACGTCCCGGGGGACCCTCTCCGTCTTCGGCGACGTGGTGCCGGAGGACGGGGCCACGCCGCTGCACGTGGCGCTCCTGGACGCCGCGCATGGGTACGTGGAGGCGGAGGCGCCGGTGTCCGGGCCGCGCGTGGCGGCGCCCTCGGGGCTGGGCGTGCGGCTGGGGCTGGGGACGGACGCGGAGCTGGTGCCGGTGGCGACGGGCGACGTGACGGTGGAGGGCTTCTTCGCGCACTGGGCCGGGCCGCTGCCGCCGCTGGCCGCGCAGGTGCCGGTGGAGCTGACGTTCGAGGGGCGCGTGGTGGCGTGTGACGCGGACGTGGTCCGCCACGTGACGGGCGAGGAGGCGCGCGCGTGGGACGGCGCCGCCGGGCTGTGCGTGCAGTTCGCGAGCGAGTCGGCGCGGGGGCTGCTGGGCCAGGCGCTGGGCCGGCGAGGCGTGCCGCGCGGGATGCTGGATGACGAGCCGGTGCCGGACACGGAGCTGGCGCGGCTCCTGTCGCGCGCGGCGGTGGTGGTGAGGGACCCGTACGCGCTGCTGGGCGCCGCGCCGGACGAGGACTTCGAGGGCGTGCGCCGCCGGGTGGGCGCGGTGCTGCGCCGGCTGGGCGCGCTGGGCCAGCGGGCCCTGCCCACCGGGCAGCGCCGGGCGCTGGAGGCGCTGCGACGCCAGGTGGAGCGGGCGGGGAGGACGCTGGGCGAGCCGCTGTCGCGGGTGGGCTTCGATGCGGTGCGCGGCAACCTGGCGGGGGTGTCGCGGTGCGTGCAGGCGGGGCTCGCGGACGAGCGCGTGGAGCCGCTGCGCAAGGCGTACCTGGAGGCCCGGCCGCTGGCGGAGCGCCGCGCGCGGGCGCTCTTCACTCAGGGGCACGCGCTGGAGGTGGGCCAGTCGCTGGAGGAGGCGCTGACGCGGTACGCGGAGGCCCTGTCCCTGGACCCGCTCAACACCCCCTGGCTGCGGCACTATGAGAATCTGCGCGCGCGGGCCCGCGCCGCGGAGCCGGTGGAGGAGGGCGCCACGGCGTCGTTCTGAGCCGGGCCGGGCCCGGCGGACGTCACGGCGCGGAGGAGTCCCGTGGGACGCTCCGTCACGGGGCGTCACATGCGTCCTCCGCGCCCCACCCGATGGAGGGTGTCCTCGACCCGTCGCATGCCCGGCGAGCGGGCGGAAGCGTGTGGAACCCGGGGTTGATTGGCACCCCAGGGACCCGCTCCTCCCTGGGTCGGAGGGAGTCCGTTCAGCAGTCGGCCCCGGGTGTCCGATGGGTGCCGGGAGGGCCCGCGCTCGTGTAGAGTCCGCCCCCCTCTAAGTCCTTCCGGCTCACGGAGGGCGGGACACCTTCATGAACGCGCATATCTTCCGCGAGTACGACATCCGGGGTCTGGTCGACAAGGACCTCACGGCCGAAGTGGTGGAGCTGCTGGGCAAGGGCCTGGGCACCATCATCCGGCGCCAGGGCGGCCGCTACATCGTCGTGGGTCGCGACTGCCGCGAGTCGTCCACGCGGTTCCGCGACTCGCTCTGTGCCGGCCTCACCTCCACCGGCCTCAACGTCTTCGACGTGGGCGTGGTGCCCACGCCGCTGACCTACTTCGCCGCCAACACCCTGCCGGTGGATGGCCTGGCCATGATTACCGGCAGCCACAACCCGCCGGAGTACAACGGGTTCAAGATTGGCGCGGGCAAGACGACGTTCCACAGCCATGAAATCCAGGCGCTGCGCAAGCTCATCGAGGCGCGCGACTTCGTGGTGTCCGCCACGCCCGGCTCCGTCACCCCGTTCGACATCATCACCCCCTACAACCACTTCGTCCGGCAGACGGTGAAGGTGGGCCGCAAGGGGATGCGCATCGTCATCGACGCGGGCAACGGCACGGGCGGCGCCATCGCGGTGCCGCTGTTCGAGAGCATGGGCTTCGACGTCGTCCCGCTGTTCTGCGAGATGGACGCCACCTTCCCCAACCACCACCCGGACCCGACGGTGGTGGAGAACCTCCAGGACCTCATCGCCGCGGTGAAGCGCGAGAAGGCGGAGGTGGGCATCGCCTATGACGGCGACAGCGACCGCATCGGCGTCATCGACGACCAGGGCAACATCCTCTGGGGCGACCAGCTGATGGTCCTCTTCAGCCGCTACGTGCTCAAGGAGAGCCCGGGCGCGGCCATCGTCGGCGAGGTGAAGTGCAGCTACACGCTGTACGACGACATCGCCAAGCGCGGCGGCAAGCCCGTCATGTGGAAGGCGGGCCACTCGCTCATCAAGGCGAAGATGAAGGAGGAGCACGCGGAGCTGGCCGGCGAGATGAGCGGCCACATCTTCTTCAAGAACCGCTACTTCGGCTTCGACGACGCGGTGTACTCGTCCGCGCGCCTGCTGGAGATCCTCACCCACGAGCCGCAGAAGCTCTCCGGGCTGCTCGCCGACGTGCCGAAGACCTACGCCAGCCCCGAGCTGCGCTTCGACACCAAGGAGGAGAAGAAGTTCGAGATGGTCAAGCGCGCCACGGAGACGCTGCGCGCCGCGGGCCACGACATCATCGACGTGGACGGCGTGCGCGTGACGTTCCCGGACGGCTGGGGCCTCATCCGCGCCTCCAACACCCAGCCCATCCTGGTGCTGCGCTTCGAGGCCAACACGCCCGAGCGCCTGAAGGAGATCCAGGCCCTCATCGAGGGCACCGTGGCCAAGGTCCAGCGCGAGGTCGGAGGGTGAGCATGGGCGGTCCTCGCATCCTCGCCATCAGCGGCAGCCTGCGCGCCGGTGGCTTCAACCAGCTGCTCGTCAACGTGGCCGTGGAGAAGGCGCGCGAGCTGGGCGCGCAGGTGGACGTGCTGGATTCGAAGGCGCTGGACCTGCCGCTGTACGACGGGGACGTGGAGGCGCGGGGCCTGCCCGCGTCCGTGGTGGCGCTGCGCGAGCGCGTGGGCAACGCCCAGGCGTTCATCATCTCCAGCCCGGAGTACAACTCGTCGATTCCGGGGGGCTTGAAGAACGCCATCGACTGGGCCTCCCGCCCGCCGGGCCGGCTGTTCAAGGGCAAGTGGGCCGCCGTCATGGGGGCCAGCCCCGGACCCTTCGGCACCGCGCGCATGCAGCCGCACCTGCGGCAGGTGATGATGGCGGTGGGCTCGTTGGTGTTGCCCACGCAGTTCCACCTGGCGCGGGCGGCGGAAGCCTTCACCCCGGACGGGGCGTTGAAGGAGGAGGGCCGCCAGAAGGAAGTCGAGGCGCTCGTCACGGAGCTCGTGGACCGGGTGAAGGTCTGAGAAAGGACACTCCCATGCCGACGCTTGGAATCGACCTGGGTGGGACGTTTGCCCGCGCCGCCGTGGTGGATGGCGCGGGGAAGATGCTGGCGTCGTCGAAGGTGGCGCTCGTGGAGCGCAGCCCGTCCGGCGTGGTGGAGACCATCGCGCAGGCGGCGTCCGCGGCGGTGAAGTCCGCGGGCGTGGTGGTGGGCGGGTGCGGCGTCGGCGCCGCCGCGCAGATCCACAAGGACTCGGGCGTGTTGTCCGTCGCCCCGAACCTGGGCTGGCGCAACGTGCCGCTGGGCGACCTGCTCACCCAGCGGCTGGGGCAGCCGGTGCGCGTGGTGAACGACCTGTCCGCCGCGGCCTGGGGTGAGTTGCGCGCGGGCGCGGGGCGCGGGGCGCAGGACCTGCTGGTGGTCTTCGTGGGCTCCGGCGTGGGCAGCGCCATCATCTCCGGGGGCCGGCTGCTGGACGGCGCGGGCGGGGTCGCGGGCGAGCTGGGCCACATCAAGGTCGTGCCGGGTGGCCGGCGCTGCGGCTGCGGCGAGCTGGGCTGCCTGGAGGCGTACACGGGCGGGCACAACCTCATCGCGCAGGCGCGCGAGCTGCTGGTGGCCGGCACGTCCCCGGGGCTGACGGCGCTCACCCAGGGCGACGCGACGACGCTGACGCCGCTGGTGTTGGAGCAGGCGGCGGAAGCCGGCGACGCGCAGGCCCGGGAGGTGTATGAGCGGGCGGCGCAGTTCCTGGCGCTGGCGGTGGCCAACCAGGTGACGATGCTGAATCCAGCGAGGCTCATCCTGGGAGGCGGGGTGCTGAACCACTGCCCGGGGTTGCGCCGGCGGGTGCTGGAGGGTGTGCGGGCGTGGGCGTCCCAGACGTCCCGCGAGGGGCTGCTCATCGCCGACGCGGAGCTCGGCGACGACAGCGGCCTCATTGGTGCGGCGCTGCTGGCCGCGTGACGTGAGAGGGGAGAGGCATGGCCGAGTTCAAGAACAGGGTCACCTACCGCGGGCAGCCGGTGACGCTGGAGGGCGAGCAGGAGGTGAAGGAGGGCGACGTCGCCCCGGACTTCACCGTCTACAAGGGGCTCAATGCCAGCGACGCGGTGCACCTGTCCGACGTGAAGGGCAACGTGGTGGTGCTGAGCGTGTCGCCCAGCGTGGACACGAAGGTGTGCGCCATCCAGCTGCGCACCTTCAACAAGCAGGCGACGGAGATGGGGCCGGGCGTGAAGGTCTGGTACGTGAGCCTGGACCTGCCCTTCGCCCTCAACCGCTTCAGCGCGGCCGAGGGCATCCACAACGTCAGCGTGCTGTCGGACTACAAGGACCGGGAGTTCGCGCGGAAGTACGGCGTGTACATGAAGGAGCTGGGCCTGCTCGCGCGCAGCACCTTCGTGCTGGACCGGGACGGCAAGGTGGTGTTCCGCGAAATCGTCCCGGAGATGACGCACGAGCCGGACTACGACGCCGCGCTGGAGGCGGTGCGCAAGGCGCTCTGAGCGCCCCGCGCCGCCGCCCCCGGGCGGGTGACGGCCTCAGGCGGGCACCACGCGGGCCTGCTTGAGGCCGATGAGCTCCAGGCCCGCGAAGACGGCCACGGCCAGCGCCTGGAACGCGACGAAGGCCTGGCCCCACACCGTGGGCTGCACCCAGCCGCTGGCGAGCAGCACGAAGCTGTCCACCGTCCACGTCACGTTGATGGCGATGATGGCCCACACGAGCGCGCGCGGGGCGAGCGGGCGCAGGGACAGGAACACCAGCAGCGCGGCGAAGGGCAGCAGGCCTCCGCCCGCGCCGCGCAGGAGGGCGGGGCTCAGCCCCAGCCACTCGCTCAGGGCGTTGCCGCCGAACAGGCCCAGCGCGCCGGTGGCGCCGGTGGCGAGACCGTCGGTGAGCAGGGCGTAACCCAACAGCGTGCGGGACGAGGGGACGGCGTTCATGGGGTGGCTCCTCGGGACTTCGGGTGGGGACCGCCGGCGCCCGGACCTCCGTGCGCCGTGTTGGACCCAAGGTGCGCGCCGGACGAATCGAAGTCGATTACGCGCGAGGTAATTGGAGCCCTTCCCCCGCGTTCCTATGGTTCCGGCATCATGATGACGCCGAGCCGCCCCGTGGGAGAGTTGCTGCGCCAGTGGCGCCAGCGCCGCAGCCTGAGCCAGCTGGACCTGGCGCTGCGCGCGGAGGTCTCCGCCCGACACCTGAGCTTCCTGGAGACGGGGCGCTCCTCGCCGAGCCGGGAGATGCTGCTGCACCTGGCCGAGGAGCTGGACGTCCCGCTGCGCGAGCGCAACGCGCTGCTGGTGGCCGCGGGCTTCGCGCCCGTCTATTCCGAGAGCGAGCTGGAGGGCCCGCAGATGCGCGCGGCGCGAGACGCGGTGGAGCTGGTGCTCTCCGGCCACGAGCCGTACCCGGCGCTCGCCGTGGACCGGTACTGGAACCTCGTCACCATGAACCGCGCGGTGGGCCTGTTGATGGCGGACATCCCCCCCGAGCTGCTCCAGCCCCCCATCAACGTGCTGCGCCTGAGCCTGCATCCGGACGGCATGGGCTCTCGCATCCTCAACCTCGAGCAGTGGCGCACCCACGTCCTGGGTCGGCTGAGCCGGCAGGTGGACACCACGGGCGACGCGCGGCTCGCGGCGCTGCACGACGAGCTGCGCGCGATGCCCATCCCCGCCGGGTCGCACGGTGGCCCGCAGGGGCCGGACTTCGCGGGGGTCGTCATCCCGCTGCGGCTCCAGACGCGCCACGGCGTGCTGTCGCTGTTCAGCACCACCACCGTGTTCGGTACGCCCGTGGACATCACCCTGGCGGAGCTGGCCATCGAGTCGTTCTTCCCCGCGGACGCGGCGACGGGCGCGCTCCTGCGCAAGGTGGCGGAGGGCTCGCGCGGCGGCGACGCCTGAGTCGGGGGCGTCCAGCCGGACTCCGGGCCCGCCCGCTTTCCGGAAGTCATCAGGGCGCCCGCTCCGTCCGTCAGAATCTGGGAATTGGGGGGTGGGCGCCGGGGGGCGACGTGGCGGTGGAGGCGGGAATTGCCGCAGGGTGGAGGGGCGCGGCGCTTGCGCTGGGAGACACGCATGGCGGCACGGACCATCCGGGTGGGCGTGATTGGGACGGGGTTCGCGCGGGGCACGCAGGTGCCCGTCTTCCGCGCCTGCCCCGGGGTGGAGGTGACGGCGCTGGCGAGCGAGCGGCCGGAGCGGGCCGACGCGGCGGCGCGGGAGCTGGGCGTGCCACACGCGACGACGGACTGGCGCGCGCTGGTGTCGAGGCCGGACGTGGACCTCGTCTGCATCGCCACGCCCCCGGCCCTGCACCGCGACATGACGCTGGCGGCGCTCGCGGCGGGCAAGGCGGTGTTGTGCGAGAAGCCCACGGCGCTGGACGCGCAGGAGGCGGAGGCCATGTGGCGCGCGGCGCGCGAGCGGCGCCTGCTGGCGCTCCTGGACCACGAGCTGCGCTTCCTCCCCTCGCGCCGGCGGATGCGGGACCGGGTGCGTTCGGGGGAGCTGGGCGCGGTGCGGGGCGCGCACGTCTACTACCGCAACGACAACCGGGCCTCGGCGGAGCGGCCGTGGGACTGGTGGTCGGACGCGGCGCGCGGGGGAGGGCTGTTGGGCGCGCTGGGCTCGCACGCGGTGGACTCGCTGCGCTTCGTGCTGGGCCGCGAGCCGGAGGAGGTGCTGGGGCAGTTGGCCACGCACGTCGCCTCCCGCATGGACCCGCTCACCGGGAGGGCGCGGCGGGTGACGAGCGACGACGAGGCGGTGCTGCTGCTGCGCTTCGGGCCCGTCCACGCGTCGGTGGCGTTGTCCTCGGTGGCGCCCGGCAAGCCGGTGCACGGCCTGGAGGTGTCGTGCGAGCGCGGCGGCCTGCGCGTGGAGGGGCGTGAGCTGTGGTGCTCCCGCGTGGGGAGCCGGACCTGGGAGCAGGTGGCGCTGCCCGAGGAGCCCGCGCTGCCACCGGGCCTGCCGGACAACGAGTGGGCGCATGGCTTCTGGCGCTACGCGCGGGCCTTCACGGACGCGCTGCGGGAGGGGCGCGGCGAGGTCGAGGACGCGGCCACGCTGGAGGATGGCTGGCGCACCCAATGCGTGCTCGACGCGGCGCGACGCTCCCATGGGGAGCGGCGGTGGGTGAGGTTGGACGAACGCCCGGCTGGCTCGCCTCGGACGCGGACATAGCTTGCGGGAGTGCCCATGGCTCCCTCGAAACCCGGCTCATCGAGTGGGACGGTCGGCGCGCCCTCCCCGGGCGTCGCCTGGCACGCGCTGTCACCCGAGGCCACGCTCGGGCGCCTGGGGAGCGGGGCGCAGGGGCTGACGGACGAGCAGGCCCGCGAGCGCCTGGCGCGTCACGGCGCCAACGTGCTGGAGCGGCAGAAGCGGGAGGGGCCGCTCGCGCTCCTGTGGCGGCAGCTCAACAGCCCCTTCATCTGGGTGCTCATCGTCTCCGCGGTGCTGGCCGTGGTCATGGGCAAGGTGACGGACGGCCTGGTGGTGGCGGTGGTGGTGGTGCTCAACACGCTCATCGGTTTCGTGCAGGAGTTCCGCGCGAGCAAGGCCATCGAGGCGCTCAGCCACATGGTGCCGGAGACGGCCACGGTGGTGCGCCGGGCGCGCAAGGCCGTGCCCGCGGCGGAGCTGGTGCCCGGGGACGTGGTGTCGCTGGCGGCGGGCGACAAGGTGCCCGCGGACATGCGGCTGTTGTCCTCGCGCAACCTCCAGGTGGAGGAGGCCGCGCTCACCGGGGAGTCGGTGCCCTCCGCCAAGCGGCCCACGCCGGTGGCGGAGGACACGGAGGTCGGGGACCGGGCGAGCCTCGTCTTCGGCGGCACGCTGGTGACGTCGGGCGCGGCCCTGGCCGTGGTGGTGGCCACCGGCGGGGCGACGGAGCTGGGCCGCATCAACGCGCTGCTGCG
The DNA here is from genome assembly GCF_024198235.1 of Myxococcus dinghuensis. GTDB lineage: Bacteria > Myxococcota > Myxococcia > Myxococcales > Myxococcaceae > Myxococcus > Myxococcus dinghuensis. Next base: position 51,697 of record NZ_JAKCFB010000021.1, read on the forward strand.
GGACACGACCGACCTCCAGACGCCGCTGACGAAGACGCTGGCCTTCATCGCCAAGGTCATCACGGTGGCCATCCTCGCCGTGTCGCTCGTCCTGCTGGGCGTGGGCGTGTGGCGGGGCTATCCCCTGAGCGAGGCGGTGGTGGTGGCCATCACCCTCGCGGTGGCCGCCATCCCGGAGGGCCTGCCCGCCATCGTCACCATCGCCCTGGCCATCGGCGTGCAGCGCATGGCGGCCCGGCGCGCCGTCATCCGCAAGCTGCCCGCGGTGGAGACGTTGGGCAGCACCACCGTCATCTGCTCCGACAAGACGGGCACCCTGACGCGCAACGAGATGACGGTGCAGGCGCTGTGGACGCCCGTGGCGCGCTACGCGCTCACCGGCGTCGGCCATTCCCCCCGGGGCGTGCTGTGCCGGGGTGAGCAGGTGATGAACCCCGTGGTGCCGCCGGACGACGCGCGGGCGCTGCTGCTGGCGGGCGTGTTGTGCAACGACGCCGCGCTGCGCGGCGCGGAGGGGGCCTGGGAGATGACGGGTGACCCCACCGAGGGCGCGCTGGTGGTGGCCGCGGAGAAGGCGGGCCTGCACGTCGAGGCGGAGCGGGCCCGCTACCGCCGGGTGGACGCGATTCCGTTCGAGTCGGAGAACCAGTACATGGCCACGCTGCACGACGATGGCCGGGGTGGGCGCCTGCTCCTGCTCAAGGGCGCGCCGGAGGTCGTCGTGCCCCGCTGCGTGCCGCGGCCGGAGACCGCTCGCGAGCTCGTGGCCACGGAGGTGGAGCGGTTGGCGCGGCAGGGCATGCGGGTGCTGGCGGTGGCCTCGCGCAGGCTGCCCGCGTCGCACGCGGCGCTGGAGGTGGAGGACGTGGCGGGCGGCCTCGAGCTGCTGGGCCTGGAGGGGATGCTGGACCCGCCGCGCGAGGAGGCCGTCGCGGCGGTGCACGCCTGCCACGAGGCCGGCATCGTGGTGAAGATGATGACCGGCGACCACCTGGCCACGGCCGAGGCCATCGGCGCCCGGTTGGGGCTGCACGCGCCGGGAGCGCGGGGGCTGACGGGCGCGACGCTGGCGACGCTGGACGACGACCAGCTCCTCGAGGTGGCCGAGCGCACGAACGTGTTCGCCCGCGTGGCGCCCGAGCACAAGCTGCGGCTGGTGCGCGCGCTGCAGCGGCGCCGGCACGTGGTGGCGATGACGGGGGACGGGGTGAACGACGCGCCCGCGCTGAAGCAGGCCAACATCGGCGTGGCCATGGGCATCACCGGCACGGCGGTGTCGAAGGAGTCCGCGGACATCGTCCTGACGGACGACAACTTCGCCTCCATCGCGGCGGCGGTGGAGGAGGGGCGGCGCGTCTACGACAACCTCATCAAGTCCCTGGCCTTCGTGCTGCCCACCAACCTGGGGCTGGCGCTCATCCTCCTGTTCGGCGTGGCCTTCTTCCCCATCCAGGACTTCGGGGGCGGGCGCGTGCCGCTGATGGCCATGCTCCCCACGCAGTTGCTGTGGATCAACCTGGTGGCCACCGTGTCGCTCGCGCTGCCCCTGGCTTTCGAGGCGCGCGAGTCGGACATCATGCGCCGCAAGCCCCGGAGCCCCGACGAGCCCGTGCTCAGCCACTTCGTGGTGATGCGCACGGGCCTCGTCGCGCTGCTCATGGCGGGGGGCGGCATCGGCCTGTTCCTGTGGGAGTACACGCACGCGTCGACGCACGTGGGCCACGCGCGGGCCCTGGCCGAGGCGCAGACGATGGCGGTGAACACCGTCATCAGCTTCCAGGTCTTCTACATGGTGATGTGCCGCACGCTGACGGGCTCGTTGCGCAAGGTGGGGCTGTTCAGCAACCCGGCGGTGTTCATGGGCATCGGCACGCTGGTGCTGCTCCAGCTGGCCCTCATGTACGTGCCCTTCATGCGCGAGGTGTTCGGCACCGCGCCGCTGTCCCTGGAGGCCATCGCCTTCTCCGTGCTGGTGGGCGCGGTGGTGGTGCCGGTGGTGGGCCTGGAGAAGTGGCTGCGCGGGCGCGGAGAGCGGAAGGCCGCGCCGCCGCTCGGCCGCGAGGAGCGCGGGCCTCCGACGGGCCCCCGCGAGCGCTTGCCGGCGTGACGGGGCGTCAGCGCCCGCTGGTGCGCGGTGGGTGCTCCGCGGCGTCCGGCAGCGTGGGGTCTTCCTTCTCGAAGACGAGCTTGCACTTGTCCAGCTTGGGGCCGCAGGCGCGGTCCAGGTCGCTGCGCGTGTCGCAGCCGGGCCGCTCCTCGCAGGCGTCCGGCAGGAAGGCCCAGACGAACTGGAGCACGTTGCCCCGGCGTCCCTCGGGGAGCGCGGCGAGGAAGTCCTCGCGGTAGGTGTCGAACAGGCGCGCGAGGTGGACGGTGTCCCGGTCCAGGCGCACGTGGTGCTTGTCGCCGACGAAGCGGCGGCAGGCCTCGTTGAGCTGCGCGTCCAGGAACTCGGGCTGGAAGTGGGAGCCGTCGAGCCGGGGCCCGCCGCGCGTGCCGTCGAACAGCGCCAGGTGGACGCGCGGGTCGGCGTACTCGCGCCCGAGCACCCGGTGGCGCAGTGAGTACAGCGTCATCCGCGTGCCGCCCACGGGCCAGGCGCGCCCCCAGAAGAAGCGCCCCAGCCAGGGCTGCTCCACGCTCTCCAGATACGGATAGCCATCCACCAGCTGCTGGAGGACGAGCGCGTTGTACGCGTTGAGCCAGTACGCGAGCCCATCCTCCGCCGTGGGGAAGGTGTCCGGCCGGATGTGCGGGGAGAAGGTGGCGAGCGAGTCGACGAAGCGGTCCAGGTCCCGCCGCTCACGCCCCATGGCCGAGAAGTCCACGTCGCCGTCCGGCTGGACGTGGCGCAGCACCTTCTCGTAGCCCAGGTAGTTGAAGGGCTCGTCGCCGGAGGGCACCGTCGTCGGCAGGAGTCCCTGGACGTGCAGCGTGACGAGCGCGCCCGTGAGGCTCACGGCGGCGAAGGCCACGGCGGGCACGAGCAGGCGACGCCGGCTGGAGGGTGAGGGAGCGGGTGCGTCCACGGAGCGCGCAGCATAGACCAGGGCGTGGCCCCCGAGGGGCGCGGGATGCACCCCCGGCCGCGCGGCGGGCGGCAGGACTTCCGCCGTGTGGCCCCCTCCCGGCGTCCGCGGGACGGGGGCCGGCGTGCCGCTTCAGCGGACCGGGAGCCGCTGGCCCGTGCGCGACGACTCCGCGACGGTGTCCAGCAGCCGGTGCAGCGCGAGCGCGTGCTCGAAGCCCGGCGTGAGCGACGTGCCCGCGTCCACGTCCCGGGCGAAGGCGGCATACAGCAGGGCCATCTGGTGCGCGTCGTCGGACAGCGCGCCCTTCGGGCTGGAGACGTACCGCTCCGGCGTGGGGAGCGGGGCGAGGGGCTGGTCGTCGCCGCGCGCGCCGGACACGGTGAGGTCCTGCGAGAGCACCAGGTCGCCCTCCGAGCCGGTGATGGTGCAGGAGATGACGCCGCCGTTGCGCTTGCCCGCCTCGACGTGGGCGGACAGCACGGCGCCGCTCGCCAGCGTGCCGTGGAAGAGCACCTGGTCCGGCGCGGTGACGGGGATGACCTCCTCTGTCTCCACCAGCGTGGTGTGCTCGAACTGCCGCGCGACGAGCCCGGACACGCTGTCGACGTCGCCCACCGCGGCGAGCACCGTGTCGAGGAAGTGCGCGGTGATGGTGGCCAGCACGTTGACGCCGTTCGCGGCGTCCGCCGTGTAGGCGGAGGCCTTGGGCCGCTTCAGGCCGAGCAACGACAGGCGGACCTGGAGCGTCACCGAGCGCACCTTGCCCACGTAGCCCTCCTGGAGGAGGTCGCGCAGGTAGCGCACCCCCGGGGCCTGTCGCCGCTGGAGGCCAATCACCGTGCGCACCCCCGCCACCCGCGCTCGCTCCGTCAGCTCCGTCGTCTCCGCCAGCGACACCCCCAGCGGCCACTCGCAGAACACCTGCTTCCCCGCCGCCAGGGCCGCGCGCACCAGCCGCGCGTGCTCCGGCGCGCGCACGGAGACGACCACCAGGTCCACCTCCGGGTGCTCCACCAGCGGCTCGAAGCTCGAGAAGGCGTGCGGCACGTCGAAGCGCCGCGCCGTCTCCGCCGCGCTCTCCTGGCGCGTGGTGCTCACCGCCGTCACGCGGAAGCGCGGCGAGGTCTGGAGCGCGGGCAGGTGCGCAGACGTCGCCCAGCCCCCATGCGCATACGTCGACCCGCCCGATGGGGTGCTCGCCCCGATGATGCCCACCCGAATCCGGTCCGACCCGCTCGTCTTGCTCATGTCCCCGCTCCTGGCGGCGAGAGAACCCTCGGCCACGGCCGCCGGAGGGCAAGCTAGCGAGCGATTCCCCTGGATTCAAGATGACCGGTCATATTCATTGAAAACATCTGGAGAATCATGAGGTTGCCGCGCGTGGGCGCGCGCTTTTGACGCCCGCGGGGGAGGGCCCTAAAAGGGGAGGGATGCCAAGAGCCAGCGTTCGCGACAGGTTGCTCGCCGCCGGTCTGGAGACGCTGCGTCAGCAGGGCTTCAACGGCTGCGGCGTCCAGGACATCACCGATGCCGCCGGGGTGCCGAAGGGCTCCTTCTACAACCACTTCGACAGCAAGGAAGCGCTGGGCGCGGCCGTCGTCGACCACTACATGCAGGTGGGTGAGGCGCAGTGGACGCGGCTGGAGGACACGTCGCTGACGCCGCTGCGCCGGCTGCGCGCGTACTTCGCGGAGCAGGTGGAGACGCTCGTGGCGGGCCGCTTCGAGTGCGGCTGCCTGCTGGCGAACTTCGCCGCGGAGCTGGCGGACCACAGCCCCGCCATCCGCGAGCGGGTCGCCGCCTCCTTCGCCCAGTGGTCGGCGCGCATCGAGCGCGTGCTGGAAGCGGCGCAGGCCGCAGGCGAGGTGGCCCCGGACGTCGCGCCCGCCATGCTCGCCACGTTCCTGCTCGGCGCCTGGGAGGGCGCGGTGCTGCGCAGCCGCGTGATGAAGGACCGCGCGCCGCTGGACGCCTTCCTGCGGCTGGCCTTCGACCGCTCCCTGGAGATGGGCACCCCCGCCTGCGCCCCCGAGGCGACCTGAACCCGGGTCGCCGGCTGCACTGTCTAATTGGGGATTGTTGCTTTCTCGTGTCTTGAGACAGAGTGACTCCCGGGTTCAAGGGAGGGAGTCAGCTTTGTCCATACGTGTGGGTCTTGCTCGCGGGCTGTGTCTCGCGGTCCTGCTCTGTGGCGCGGGGGCATTCGCGCAGGGCGTCTCGGTCATCACCGGCACCATCACCAGCGCGGAGGACAAGCGCCCGCTGGCGGACGCGGTGGTGACGGCCACCTCGCCGAAGCTCCAGGGCGAGCGGGTGGTGGTCTCGGATGCCAGTGGCCTGTACCGCATCCCGCAGCTGCCGCCCGGCACGTACACGCTGCGCGTGGAGCGTGACGGGCACGAGCCCTACGTGCGGTCGGACATCGTCCTGCGCGTGGACCGGACCATCCGGGTCAACATCCAGCTGTTGCCCACGTCGTTCGGCGAGGAGATCTCCATCAGCGCGGCGCCCACGCTGGACATGGGCTCCAGCACGCAGGGCCTGAGCGTGGACGCGGACTTCCTGCGCAACGTGGCGGTCATCCGCCCGGGCACGAAGGGCTCCGCGTCGCGCTCCTTCGAGTCGCTGGCGGAGCTGGCGCCGGGCGCGACGGAGGACCGCTACGGCGTGAGCGTCAGCGGCAGCAGCTCCCCGGAGAGCCAGTACGTCGTGGACGGCCTGTCCGTGAACGACCCGAGCGTGGGCACCCTGGGCACGCCGCTGTCGGTGGAGTTCGTGCAGGAGGTCAACGTCATCACCGGCGGCTACATGCCGGAGTACGGCCGCTCCACGGGTGGCGTGCTCAACGTCGTCACCAAGTCGGGCTCCAACGAGTTCCACGGCTCGGTGTTCGCGAACATGGCGCCGGGTTCGCTGCAGCGCGACGGCACCGAAATCCGCCAGGAGGGCAGCGTCATCTCCGCGCAGGGCAAGCCCTGGCTCCAGGGTGACTTCGGCTTCGACCTGGGCGGCCCCATCCTCAAGGACAAGCTCTGGTTCTACGTGGGCGTCGCGCCGTCGTTCAATCGCGTCCGCGTGGACCGGCAGTTGAGCGCGCTGGAGCTGTGCGACGAGGTCGACCCGGCCAACGGCTGCTCCGCCGTGGGCGCGCGCCGCAAGGACCCGGCCACGGGCTTCACCGTGGTGAACCCCATCGAGGGCACACGCACCAGCCGCTTCGCCGACGAGCGCAGCGTGCAGTACATGACCAAGCTGACGTACCTCTTCACCCCGGACCACAACCTGTCCGTCTCCGTCTTCGGCACGCCGCGCTTCTCCGGCGGGGACGGCTCGTATGCCTTCAGCGACGACGGCGACCCGGAGGTCTGCCTGGGCCTGTCCTGCACCGCGTACGTGCAGGGCTCCTACGACTCCATCGCCACGAAGCGCACCAACGGCGTGCTCGACGTGGTGGCCAAGCAGTCCTCGTCCTTCTTCGACAAGAAGTTCCTCGTGGACGCCACGCTGGGCTGGCACCACCAGACGGACGACACGCTGCCGTCGGACGGCTCGAGCCTGGGGTCGGCGGAGGGGCTGGCCGGGCGCTCCAACATCGCCTGGCGCCGCACGCGCAACCCGGGCCCGCACTCCATCACCGAGTTCGAGGTGCTGCCGGACCCGTCCGTCTGTGGCGCCACGCCCGCCGAGCAGTCGCTGCGCTGTCCCGTCACGGCCTACTCCACGGGCGGTCCCGGCACCATCAGCGTCCAGGAGCTCAACCGCGTCCAGGGCAAGGTGATGGGCACGCTGCTGGTCCAGGCGCTGGGCCACCACATCATCAAGGCGGGCTTCGACGCGGAGCGGATGAGCTTCTACAACAACCGCGCGCGCACCGGCGGCACGCCCTGGCAGGAGTGCACCGGCGGCGACTGCTTCTTCACCCTCAACCAGTACGGCTACCTCGAGGGGCCGGACCAGCCGGTGTTCCTCGCGAGCAAGGAGGGCACGTCCACGTCGATGACGGTGGGCGGCTTCGTGCAGGACAGCTGGTCCATCCTCGACAAGGTGACGCTCAACGCGGGCCTGCGCTACGACGTGCAGACGCTGTGGGGCCTGGACGACAAGGTGGGCCTGCACCTGCCCAACCAGTGGTCGCCGCGCGTGGGCGTCATCTACGACCCGACGCAGTCGGGCCGCTCCAAGCTCTTCGTCAACTACGCGCGCTTCTTCGAGAACGTGCCCCTGGACATGGCGGACCTGTCCTTCCCGCAGCAGCAGCTCCTGTCCGCCACCTACGACGCGCCGCCGTGCAACCCCAATGACCGCAACTCGCTGCTCACGGACTGCGTGGCGCCGGTCAACCGCCAGCCCATCGGCAACCGCGAGAGCCCCAACCAGGTCTGGGACGCGCAGGGCGGAGACCGTGTGCCGGTGGACCCGGACATCCGCGCCCAGTCCGCGGACGAAATCATGCTGGGCGGCGAGTACGAAATCCTGCTCGGCCGCTTCGGCGTGACGTACACCCGCCGCGTCCTCAACGACGTCATCGAGGACATGAGCCGCGACGACGGCAACACCTTCTTCCTGGGCAACCCGGGCAAGGGGTACTCGTCCGACTTCCCGGAGGCGAAGCGCAAGTACGACGCGGTCAACGTCTACTACCAGAAGGCGTTCTCCGACGGCTGGCTGGCGCAGGCCAGCTACACGTGGTCGCAGCTGCGCGGCAACTACTCCGGCCTGTTCCGCGCGGACACCGGCCAGCTGTCGCCCAACCTGACGCGCGACTTCGACCTGCTGTCGCTCACCACCAACCGCGACGGCCCGCTGCCTGGGGACCGCGCGCACTCGTTCAAGTTCTTCGGCGCGCGCGAGTTCCGGCTGGGCAAGCTGACCAGCTTCAACGTGGGCGGCGGCTACCGCACCCGCTCCGGCACGCCGCTCAACTACCTGGGCGCGCACCCGCGCCGCAGCGGCTCGGAGACGTTCATCCTGCCGCGCGGCAGCGCCGGCCGGCTGCCGTGGGTCCACAACTTCGACACCCACGTGGGCCTCAACCAGAAGCTGTCGAACGACTACACCGTGGGCCTGTCGCTGGACGTCTTCAACCTCTTCAACTTCCAGCAGTACACGGCCGTGGACCAGACGCTCACCTTCACGCGCGTCTACGCCATCGAGCAGGGTGGGAAGCCGGAGGACCTGACGGCGTGCCTCACGGCGGACAACCCGGGTTGCAAGGTCATCTCCACCGCCACCAACAAGCCCATCACCCCCGCGGACATCAACCCCAACTTCAAGCGCCCGATTGCATACCAGGCGCCGCGCGCCATCCGCCTGGGCGCGAAGCTGACCTTCTAGGCCCGCCACCATGAGAGGAGAACGGAACATGACGATGCGTTGGATGGGCCTGGGCGTCGCGGTGCTGGCGCTGGCGGGCTGTACGGGCGAGGACCCGGAGGCCCAGTGTGTGGTGGCGCGCGCGGTGAGCGACGGCTCCATCGGCTCGTTCGCCACGGTGTACACGCTGCTGCCCGGACAGAACCCGGACCTGCAATGCGCCCAACTGCGGCCGGAGCCCGTCGGGCTGCAGAAGTACTACAGCTCCAACCCGGACGCGCCGGACACCGTCGCCGTCCGCAGCGCGCGGATGGGGCGGCTCCTGGAGGACTTCGACGAGCGCCCGGACACGGACCCGGGGCACACGCCGTACTCGGTGGGCGCGTTCGCCTCCGAGTCGCCGGGGGCGGACCACTTCTGCGCCGTGCCGGAGCTGACGTCCACGCGCCTGGACGTGCCCGCCACCGACACGCTGCCCGCGCAGAGCTTCGAGTACGCGTGGACGAACCTGCGCATCTACAACACGCCCGGCATCCCCGGGACGCAGTTCGTCGCGGACCTGACCTATACGGAGAATGGCTGCACCGCGCGCTACCAGGCCAAGGGCATCTGGCCGGTGGTGGGCTGCGCCACCAGCGGCAAGCCGGACGAGGCGAAGTGCGACCCGTATCCGGACTTCTCCGTGGGACGGCTGCGCGGCTCCGGCATCAACCCGCTGTTCCCCGTCAAGTGCGACCCCGTGGCGCTCATCTGCGTGCTCACCGGGGACGTGCCCTCCGACGAGACGCCCTGAGCCCGGGCGAGTGTCCCTCCGCCCAGGCGCGGGCGGGGGGACGCGTCAGCGCAGCTCGGTGGACTCGTCGTCCACGCCGGAGGCCTTCTTCCAGCGGGTGATGCTGGAGATCTCCTCCGGGTCCACCTTGAAGAGGCCGCCCGGGCCGTACTGGTTGCGGCCCATCTTCAGGCCCGGGCGGTGCTGGCCCAGGCGCACCAGGTGGCGGCCCTGGATGACGTTGCCGCGCACCGTCAGGTCCTCGCTGGGCGCGCCGTTGGAGCCCAGGCCGAGCATCATCCCGTAGCCCTCCGTGCGGTCGATGGCGTTGTCCTCCACCCGCACGTCCCGCGAGTTCTCCACGCGGATGCCCGCGCCGTCGCTGCCCCCGGCGCGGGTGATGTCGCGGATGACGTTGCCGCGCACCACCACGTGCACGGGGCTGGGCTGGTCGCCCTCGCGCGAGCCGCCCACGGCGACGCCCCGCCCCGAGTCGTAGATGAGGTTGTGCTCCACCCGCACGTCCCGCGCGGAGAAGTGGATGACGACCGCCTCGCCAGCGGAGGTGGGGGACTTGCGGAAGCCGTGCATGGTGTTGCGACGGATGGTGACGCCCTGGCACGTCTTGATGTCCACGGCGTTCTCGCCGTTGGCGTGCAGCAGGTTGTCCTCGATGACGAGGCCCCGGGCGGGCACCTCGTCCGGCTTGTCGGGCAGGAGGCACTGCACGGAGTCGCCCGAGTTGTCGTGGATGTCGTTGCCGCGCACGGTGATGTCGCGTGAGGTGGCCTGGACCACGACGCCGTGCGAGTCGCCTCCGGGGCGCCGCTGGAAGTGGTGGATGTGATTGTTCGTGATGAGCACGTCGCGGGCGCCGCCGAACGTCGCCACGCCCGCGCCGAGCGAGCCGTGGTGGATGTGGCAGCTCGCGAGCACCGAGCCCCGCGTGTCCCCCGCGAAGAGGACGGCGAAGCGCGGCTGGCCCCGCACGTCGAGGTCGAAGCCCTCGACAATCCAGTGGGGCTTGCGCACCTGCACCAGCGTGCCGCCGCCCTTCGCGGGGACGATGCGGGGCTGGCCCTCGCCCAGCAGGGTGATGGGGGCGTCCTCGCGCCCGGCCTTCACCGCGCCGTCGATGACGACGCCCTCGGCGTACTCCCCGGGCGCGACGCGGATGACCTCCCCGGGGCCCACCGAGCGCACGGCGCGGCCGATGGTGCGCAAGGGCGCCTGCTTCGTCCCCGCGGCCTGGTCCGAGCCGCTGGGGCTGACGAACCACTCGCGCGTGAAGCGCTTGGGGCGTCCGGGGGCGGGCCGGGTGAGGTCCACCGCCATGAAGCTGGCGCCCGTCTTCCGGGGCGCCGCGCTCCAGGCCGGCGCCTGGGCGCACAGCGTCCACAAGAGAACGATGCCCAGCCGCCCAAGCCGCTCGCCACGCCCCATCGCCCCTCCCGCCGCCAGCCACACCACCGGGCCGCAAGGTGCTCACGCGGGGCGGGCCGTGCATCCCCGGAAGGACGGGCGCGGACGCCTACATCTCGCGGGTGGGGACCAGGGGGATGCCGTTCCACTGCTCGTAGACCTGACCCAGCGCCAGGGCCAGCGCCTCCTTGTAGAAGACGCGCTTGCCCTTGTGCCGGACCTGGGTGTCCAGGTGGCGCGAGGCGCTCAGCAGGTCGAAGGTGCCGATGAGCCAGGGAGTGACCTCGGCCCGCTGCTCGGCGTCGAGGGCGGACAGCTCCGCGTGGAGGTGGTCGAGGGCGTCCTCGAGCACCATTTCGTCGGGCGTGACGGACTCCAGGAAGGTGAACAGGCGCGGCTGGGGTCCCTTCCGGGCCTCGGTGATGTTCCGGCGCGCCCGCCGGGCCTCCGGTTCGGGCTCGGTGTGGAGGGCGAAGTCGATGCGCTCCTTGATGGCGCGCAGGAAGTCCCCGGAGGTCTGGAGCCTGGCATCGTCGAGGAGGTCGCTCGCGAAGCCCTCCTGCACCAGCGGGCTGTCGGGCTCGCCCAGGTCCACCAGCTCCCGCGACAACTGGACGTGCGCATCCAGGAACGCGTTCACGCGAGGGCTCTGGAGGTCGAGCTGGTCGAGGGGCGTGCCCCAGGCGAAGTCACAGCCGTCGAACAGGGCACCGTCGTCGTAGACGAGGAGCCTGACGCACAGGTCCCCGTCGTCATCGACGAAGAACGAGACCCGAAGGGCCGAGTCGACGCCGAGGGCGTCTGTGTACCGCGCGGCGAGGGAGGTCAGTGTCTGCTCGAGAGCGGAGTCGGGCATGGTGCGGTGTCACATCGGATGGGAGCTGCAGCGGTCCATCGATTTCGAGGCGGTGGGCGCGCCTACATCTGCTTCGTGGGGACGAGGGGGATGCCGGTCCACTGTTCGTAGAACCGTCCCAGCTCCTGCGCCACCGTGGCCTTGTAGAAGACGCGCTTGCCCTTGTATCGGACCTGGATGTCGTCGGGGCGGGCTCGCGTTCGCGGCATCCACCCGAGCAGGTCGTCGAAGGTGACGATGAGCCAGGGGGTGAGGTCGGCCCGCTGCTCGGGCGTCAGGGCGCCCAGCTCCTCCCGGACCCTGTCGAGCACGTCATCGAGCGCCGTCTCGGCGGGGGTGGCGGACTCCAGCAGCCTGAACAGGGCGGGCCGCTCCCCGGTCAGGTTCTTCGCGAGGTCCCTCCTCGCGACGCGGTGCTCGGGGTCGGGCTCCGACAGGATGTCGAAGTTCGTCAGCTTCTTCATGGCCTTCAGGAAGTCGTCGGTCGACTGGAGCCGGTCGTTCAGCAGGATCTCGTGCGAGAAGGTCTCCAGCAGGTCGCCGAAGGCGCCGAGCCGCGCGTCCAGGCTCGCGATCCCCATCCTCGCGTGTGCGGAGCAGAAGGCGTCCAGGCGCGGGCCGCGCGAGGGGAGTTGCTCCAGCGCGAGCGGGGTCCTGCCTTCAGCCAGGTCCTGGATGGCGCCGTTGGCGTCCAGGGTGAAGACCCGGATGGCCAGGGCTCCGTCGAAGTCCTCGCCGCCCAGGAAGAATTCGACGCGCAAGCGGGGCTCGTGGGCCAGGTGCTCGGCGTAGCGCGTGTTGAGGAAATCCAGCGTCGAGGCGGTGTCGAGGTCGGTCATCGACGCCGGAGACTATAGAAATGTGAATGCACAAGTCACATGGTTGATGCCTGGCGCAACGACCTGTGGCTCCACCTCAGTGGATGGAGAAGAAGACGCGCAGCTCGTAGGTCTCCTTCCGCACGTCCGGGAAGTAGTCGAAGCGGCTGTGGCGCTGAAAGAGGTTCAGCTCCGTGCCCAGGCCCAACCGGTCGACCACGGGGAAGTCGAGCAGCGCCCTCCCGGTGAGAATCTGGTGCGTGCCTCCGGCGCCGTCCAGAATGACCACGCGCGCGATGCCCGCCTCGAGCGTGACGATGTCCCAGGAGTCCCGTCCGTAGATGACCCGCCCCTCCAGACCCACGCCCGGGCCGTAGTCGTAGTTGCGCCCCTCGCCGCTGTGCTCGCTGGAGATGCCCGTGAGGATGTGACCCTCCAGTCCGAGCGAGGACTTCAGCAGGGTGCTCCGGGACAGCCGGTGCTGTTGCATGAGGACGGCCGACAGGGATTGTCCCCCCACCTCGTAGGCCAGCGTGTCCACGTAGCTGAGCTGCTGGACGAGCGCCAGGCGGAGGCTGTCCTCCTCGGAGCGCTTCAGGGACTGCGTCACCAGGACGCCCGCCAGACGCGCATGGCTGACGAGGCTGTTCTCGCGCGTGGTGAACTGGACGTGGCCCTCGAACGCGTCGAACGGGCGGCGGATGTCCCCGGTGAACGCGTCGCCATAGCGCAGGGAGAGCTGGGCGAAGAACTGGTTCTTGGTCTCTCGCAGGAGCTTGCCGTCGCCCAGGTTGAGGTAGCCCAGGGTCCCCCAGCCGGCGAAGTCGAGGGGCCACCACTCGGCGGGCGTGGGCTCCTTGCGGAAGGAGTCCCCGCGCAGCAGCCGGTTGATGCCGCGCACCGGGCTGATGGCGCCCGCGAGGAACTCGCGCCCGAACCGCTCGCGCCCGGTGGCCTCCGTGTCGAGCACCATGCTGGACAGCCGATACAGGGCCTCGCCCATGGCCATGCCGCCGATGGAGGTGTTGATGAGGTCGTTGATGGAGGGCGGCTCGTTCTCCGCGAACAGCTCCCACTGCGCGCTGCCCAGCAGGGTGTAGGGCAGGCACGCCACGAAGGGCAGGCCGTTGTCCCGCGCGGCCGTGTAGTAGAGGCCCCCGTGGTACGGATGCGCGAACTGGTTGGCGGAGAAGTCGTCCGCGTCCCAGACGAAGCCCGTGCGCAGGTTGTTTCCCCAGTCGTCGAGCGTCACCCGCGCCCATTCCTTCTGGCCAATCGTCCGGTCGTAGAGCCACACGGCCAGGTTGATGGCGGTGACCTCGCCCAGGGCCAGCCAGGGGTGGACCTCCCGCGACTGCTCACGGTCGGACTCGATGGTGGGGGCGTCCGCGGGACGGGGGGGCGGCTCCTCCTCCTCCGCCTGGGCGCGCGCGCTGGCGGCCGTGAGCAGGAGCGCCAGCAGGAGCAGCCCTGGGGCGCACGGCGGGCCGCCATGGCGTGGCTCCTGGGTACAGCGTCCCGTTGCGCGCGACCCCCTCCCTCTCATCCACCCGCCCCATCGTGGTCTTCCACCACGCTCCACCAAGGTAGGCATCCAGGCGCCCCCCGCCGCCCCTGGCGAGGAGGGAGGGGCAGGCGAGAGGGGCGGGCCGTCGTGCGGGCCACGCTCCGGCCGTGCATGTGTGGACCGGACGACGTATGCACGCGGGCATGCCTCGCAACGACCTCCGCGGAATCCTCTTCGACCTCGACGGCACCCTCGTGGACTCCCTGCCGGACATCATCGACACCTTCCTGCAGGCGTTCCCGGAGCGGGGCCTGACGGCGCCCACCTACGCGCAGGTGCGGGCCCACATCGGCCATCCGCTGGACGTCATGTATCGGCAGTTCGCGGCGGAGGAGCACGTGCCGGCGCTCTGCGCCGTGTATCGTGAGCACTACCCGCGCAACTTCCTCAATCGCTCACGTCCCTATCCCGGCGTCCAGGAGGCGCTGGGCACGCTGCGCGAGCGCGGCTACCTGTTGTCCGTCGCCACCACCAAGCGCAGCGACATGGCTCGGCGCTTCGTGGACGCGGTGGGCCTGGGTGGGTTGTTGCACCACGTCCAGGGCACGGACGACTTCCCGCACAAACCCGCACCGGACGTGATTCGACGCGCACTTTCTGCGCTGGGCACGCAAGGATTGTGGATGGTGGGTGACACGACGCTGGACCTGCGTGCGGGCCGGGCCGCGGGGCTGCGCACCTACGCGGTCACCTGGGGGACCCATCCGGTCGAGGAGCTTCGAGGAGAGGCGCCCGACGAGCTCCAGCCGGACCTGAGACGCCTGGTGGAGCTGCTCCCTCCCCTGGCATGAGTCCTGGATATACTCACCAGGTATGGAGCCACCATCCGACGTCATCCGGCATTTCCATCCCGTGCTCCCGGCCCGTGCGCTCGGAAAGCAGCCCGTGCGAGTGCAGGTGGCGGGGTTCTCCTATGCCTTGTTCCGGGATGCCGCGGGGCGGCCCGCCGCGCTCGCGGATGCGTGCCCCCACCGGTTCGCGCCCCTGTCCAAGGGCAAGGTCCGTGGGGATGGTCGGCTCCAGTGTCCGTATCACGGGTGGCGCTTCGATGCGCAGGGCCACGGCTCCAATCCCAGCCAACCGGACCTGAAACATTGTGACGTGAAGAGCTTCCAGGTGATGGAGCGCCACGGCTATCTGTGGCTGGCCCACCGGGACACGCCCGCGTCGGCGATGCCCGAGCTGGGGGGCGACGACTACGTCTTCGGCGGCAGCTTCTCCTCCTTGTTCGAGGCGCCGCTGCACGTCGCGCTCGACAACTTCAGCGAGGACGAGCACACGCCCTACGTCCACACGCGCCTGGGCTGGGACGACCCGCACGCGGGAGAGGTGGAGTTCGAGGCGCGCAACCTGGATGACCACACGGAGGTGTCGTATCTGGCGCCGCAGCGGCCCGCGCCGCTCATGAAGCTGCTCGGCGTGCGCGACGGCGACCGGTTCCGCAACGAGTGGGTCGTCCGCTTCGACCCGGTGCATGCGCAGTACACGGTGAGCTGGGAGGCGCCCGACGGGCGGGTGCGGCCCTTCGTCACCCGCGCCAACATCTTCTTCGTGCCGGAGACGGCGAAGACGACGCGGCTGCACGTCTTCTCCTTCCTGCGCACCCCCGTGGCGCTGATGCGGCCGTTGCTGCCGGCGTTGGCCCGGGTGGCCATGCTGCTGACGTGGTGGGAGGTGAGTGACGACGCGCGCTTCATCCCCACCGTCGCGGACACGCCGTACAGCCACAAGGGCATGCGGCTGGACAAGTACGACAAGCCCCTGGTCCACCAGCGCAGGCTGATGGAGCGCATCTACTTCCGGCAGGGCGCGGTCGACGTGGCCGAGCCGCCCGCCGCCGTGCCCCTCGTGCGCGAGGCGGTGGGAGGCTGAGGGGCGGCATGGGTCTGGAGCCTCGGGTCATCGAGGAGCTGGTGGCGCAGCGCCGCCGGTTCCTCGCGTTCCTCGCGCCGCGCGTGGGCAGCCCGGAGGAGGCGGAGGAGGTGCTCCAGCTCGCCCTGGTGAAGGGCCTGGAGAAGGGCGGGGGCCTGCGCGACGAGGAGAGCGCCGTCGCGTGGTTCTATCGCCTGCTGCGCAACGTGCTGGTGGACCGCCACCGCCGCGCGGCGCGCGAGGAGCGCGCCCTGGAGGTGGAGGGGGCCGACGCGCCTCGCTCCACCGAGGACGTGGAGGCGTGGGAGTCCAGCGTGTGCGCGTGCGTGGCGGGCCTGACGGACACGCTCAAGCCCGAGTACGCCGCCATCCTCCAGGAGGTGGACCTGAAGGGCACGCCCGTGGCCGCCTATGCCCGCGAGGAGGGGCTCACCGCGAACAACGCGGCGGTGCGTCTGCACCGGGCACGACAGGCCCTGGGCAAGCGCCTCATCGCGCTGTGCGGCACCTGCTGCACCCACGGCTGTGTCGACTGCACCTGTGGGCCGGACCTGCCGCGCGTGGGCGACGTCGCGGAGGAGTAGTCCCCGGGGCGCGGTGCCGGAGTCGACGGCGAAGGTCGGTGTAATGCCCCGCGCGCGGCGGCGTCAGCCTGGGCGACACCGGACGCGAGGGGCTTTTCCCCCGTCGTCCCATGGACCCGAAGAGGCCTCTCATGGACGCCCACACCTTCCACCGCGTCGCGCTGCCGAGCGCCACGCTCGCCTTCCTCTTCCTCGCCATGGTGCTGCCCACGCTGCGCCTGCGGCGGCGCGGCGGCGGCTCCGCCTTCGTGCTGCATCAACGCGTCAACCCGTTCCAGCGCCTCATCGGCGTGGCCATGGGCGTGTTCGTCCTGGGGATGACGGCCTGGAGCGCGCTGTACGCGGCCACGGGCGGCGCGGGGCTGGGGCTGTGGGCCGTGCCGCAGGCGGTGCGGTGGGCGGGCTGGACGCTGGTGGCGGCGGGGCTGGGCGTCGTGCTGGTCGCGCAGGTGCAGATGGGGGCCTCGTGGCGCATCGGCATCGACCGCGAGCCCACGGCGCTGGTGACGCGCGGCCTGTTCACCGTCGTGCGCAACCCCATCTTCGCGGGCATGCTGTGGGTCGTCACCGGCGTCGCGCTCGTCACGCCGGGCGCGTGGACGGTGATGGCGTGGGTCGACTACGTGCTGCTCGTCTCCCTCCAGGTGCGATTGGAGGAGGCCCACCTGCTGCGCCTGCATGGGGAGGACTACGCGGCCTATGCGTCGCGCGTGGGACGCTTCTGGCCCGGCGTGGGGCGGCTGTCGCCGACGTCCCACGCGCAGGAGGGGATGGCGCCCCGAGTGACCCCTTGAGCGGATGCCGGGGACGCGGGGCGCGTCGAACCGGGTGTCAGTGCGCCGGTTGGGCGGGCTCCTGGTACTGCGCCGCGCCCGCGCCCGCCCGGGCCTCGAAGGCGTTGCACCCGCTGGCGCCCGACACCTTCAGGTCGAACGCGCGCAGCTCCTGCTGGTTGCAGCGCTGCGTCTCGTTGTCGCCGGGGTTGGGGTTGTTGCTGCCGAAATAGCGACAACCCTTGCAGTTGCCCCACTGTCCTCCCGCCATGTCGTCCTCCTCGGAAAAAGGGTTCAGCGGCCTTCCTTCCGAGGGTGGGGCTGGCGACGGGGGCACACAAGCACCCCGGGACACGCGCCCCAAGGGGCGGCTGGCCCGACGCCTGGAGGAAGGGCGTCGGGCTCGGCCGGGCTCGTGAGCTACTGCTGCGGCGCGGGCTGCTGCTGGGGCGCCTGCTCCTGCGCCGGCTGCTGCTGGGTGCCCGTGACGCCCGGCACCGGCTGGATGGTCGGCGGCGCCACGTTCGGATCCTTCAGGTCGGAGTCCAGCGGACGCGCCTCGAAGGCGCCCACCGCGCGCAGCAGGCGCAGGGCGGCGACGCTCGCCTGCAGCCGCTCGCTCACCAGGCCGATCTCGGCGTTGGTCAGCGCGGTGTTCGCGTCGGCGACCTCGAGGTAGGTGGCCACGCCCGCCTTGAAGGAGACGTCCGTGAGGCGGTTCGACTCACGCGCCAGGTCCACCGTCTGCTCCGCCTTGAGGCGGTTGGCCAGGGCGCTCTCCAGGTCCAGCTGCGAGCGCTTCACTTCCTCGCGCGTCGTCAGCTCCGCCTTGCGGGCGTTGGCCTGGGCCTCGACGATGCGCGCGGACGCCTCCGTGAGGTTGGCCTCGCGCAGGCCGCCGTCCCAAATCGTCCAACTGGCGCCGAAGGTGATGAGCCACAGGTCCGACTGGCCGGTGAAGCCCGCGGCGTTGGCGGCGCGGTAGGTGCCCGTCACGCCCAGCGTGGGCAGGTAGCTGAACCACACGCCGCGCTTGTTCGTCCGGGCCAGCTCCACCGCCTCACGGGTGGCCGCCACGTCCGCGCGGTTCTCCAGCGAGCGCTGCACCAGCACGTCCGAGTCCGTCTTCACCGGCACCTGCGGCTCCGGCGGGTTGGTGATGTCGAACTCCGGGTTGTCCAGCGCGAGCAGCGTGGCCAGCACCAGCTTGGCGGAGGCCAGCGCGTTGCGGGCGCGGATGAGGTCCTGCTCGGCGCGCGACAGGTCCTGCTCGGCGCGCAGCAGCGCCACGCGCGTCACGGTGCCGGCGTCGAAGCGCACCTTGGTGTCCTTGGCGCGAGCGGCGTTGAGGTCCACCAGCCGCTCCTGCACCACCACCGCCTGGGCCTGCGCCGCCGCGCCGTAGTACGCCTGCGCCACGCCGAAGAGGATCTCCCGCCGCGCCTGCTCCACGTTGTACGCGGCGACCTTCTCGCTCTGGTACGCGCCCTGGATGGTGGCCCACAGCTGCGGCGCGATGATGGCCTGGCGCGCCTCCACCTGAATCTGCCGCTGGATGAGCGGCTGGATGACCACGTCCACCGGCGCGATGGTGCCGGCGGGGATGATGGCCGCGTCGGAGTTGCGGATGATGGCGCCGCTGACCGTGAGGCTGGGCAGATAGCCGCTCCAGGCCTTGCGGGAAGCGGTGTCCGCCTGCTCCAGCCGCGCCTGGGCCGCCTTCAGGTCCAGGTTCTCCTTGCGCGCCCGGACCAGGGCGTCCTCGAGTGTCAGCGTGGGGGGCGGTGCCGCGGCCAGGGTGGCCGCCAGGGTCAACGCCAGAAGTGAGCTCATAACCGCCTCTGCCTCCTCGGAGCTCGCGCCGGCGCGAGCCCTTTGCGTCCGTGATGGACTTGCTACGGGTTGTGACTCGCGTGTGGTCGGCCGGATTTCTGGTCAGGGTGCGTCATGAGCGGCAGGATTCCCGCGCCATCCGTTGCCTCGGCTCTTATGAAGGGCATCCACCGCCGCATGGCTTTCCGCTGTCCTGTCGTCCGGTCGGGGCCCCCACATAGGCCATGACGTTCTATTTTGGAAGCTCCGGAATGTAGTAGCCCTCAATAGTTGATGAAGTCAATTGTTTAGGTGGGCGGGGCGAATTACCATGTGGGTCATGAGCTCGAGCAGCGAGGACGTGGAGCGTCGTGGCAGACCACAGCCTTCCGGGGCGGAGGGCGAGCAGGCGGAGCCCCTGTCCAAACAGGCGTGGACGCTCCTGTTCGAGCTGATGCACGCGCACATGCGCAACTTCCCGGCGCTGGCGGCGGAGTTCGAGCTGTCCCCGGTGCAGGCGCACGTGGTGCGGCAGTTGGGCGAGGGCCCGCTGGCGATGAGTACGCTGGCCAACTACCTGTCGTGTGACGCGTCGAACGTGACGGGCCTGGTGGACCGCATGGAGGCGCGCGGGCTGGTGGAGCGGCGCGGCAGCGAGCAGGACCGGCGCGTGAAGATGCTGGTGCTGACGGAGGCGGGCGTGGCCCTGCGGGAGCGGCTCCTGGAGCGGCTGGCGGAGCCGCCGGAGTCCATCGCGTCGCTGTCGGAGCCGGACCTGTGCGCGCTGCGCGACATCATGCGCCGGGCGCTCAAGTCGCAGTGAGCGCGCGGGCGCGGCGTCAGTCCAGCAGGAACGTGTACGAGTACTTCATCTCCGTGGAGACGGGCTCGCCGCCCTTGATGGCGGGCTTGAAGCGGAAGCGCTTGATGGCGTCGCGCGCGGCCTCGTTGAGGCCGTAGCCCGGGCCGGAGAGCACCTTCACGGCGACGACGCGGCCCTCGTGGTCGATGGTGATGGACATCGTCACCGTGCCCTCGATGCCGGCGCGCCGCGCCTCCTCCGGGTAGGGAATCTTCACCTCGGAGGCGACGGAGGGTTCGGAGTCGACCTGGTAGATGGGCGTGTACTTGGGCGCGGAGTACCCCTTCACGTCCTTGGGGTCCTTCGCGGTGCCGTCCACCTTGCCGTAGGACGTGTTGCCCACGGGCGCGGCGAAGCTGCCGGCGCTGGTGGTGGACGACATCGTCATGCCCACCACCAACGGAGGCGGCTTGGCCTGGGGCGTGGGCGGCGGCTCGTTGGGCGGCGGCGGGGCCTGCTCGGGCGGGGGCGGCTGGGGCTTGGGGGCCTCGGCCACCTTCACCGGCGGCGGCTTCACCACCTTGGGCTTGGGCGGAGGCGGCTTGGGCTCCTCCTTCTTCTCTTCAGGAGGAGGCGGCGGGGGCGGCTTCTGCACCTCCACCATGACCAGCTCCACCGGGCGCTGGGCCGCGGGGCGCGGACGCTCGGCGACGTGGCTCAGGTACCAGAAGCCCACGCCGTGCAGCACGAGCGAGGCGAGCAGGAAGACGCCCACCACCACCAGCGAGCGCTCGCGGCGCGGGAGGAGCACCCTGTCGTCGACCACCGCCTGACTCATGTCCGGAACGCCTCGCGTGCCTCTAGGGCGCGGTGGGCGCGGCCGCGGGGGCCGCGTCCTTCTCGATGTTGAGCGCGAACTTCGCGATGCCCTGGCCCTTCACGGTGTCGATGAGCCGCATCACCTGGCCGTACGCGATGGTCTGGTCGGCGCTGATGATGGCGCGGGTGTCCTTGTCCTTGGCCACCGCCTCCGCCACCTTCCTCGACAGGTCCGCCTCGCTGACCTCGGCGCCGTCGAAGTAGAGCTTGCCCTGCTTGTCGAGCACCACGTTGACCAGGCCCTGCACCGTCTCGCCGCCGTTGGCCGCGCGGGGCAGGTCCACCTCCACCGTCTCGCGGACGATGAAGTTGGCGGTCACCATGAAGATGATGAGCAGCACCAGCACGATGTCCACCAGCGGCGTGACGTTGATGCCGGTGATTTCCTCGTCGTTGTCCTGCTGGGCGCCTCCGGCCATGGGCTAGCGGCCCTCCGCGGCGCGCGGCGCGGACTCGGGCGTGCGGCCCTCGGCGCGCAGGCTGCCCACGAGCGCGTACCCCAGCGCGTTGGCGCGGCTGGTGAGCGTCTTGAGCTGGCGGTTGAAGATGTTGAAGGCCACCACCGCGGGAATCGCCACCGCGAGGCCCACGGCCGTGGCGACGAGCGCCTCGGAGATGCCGGCCATGACCGTCTGCTGGATGGCCGCGCCCTTGGCGCTCATCGAGCCCAGGTCGTGGAAGGCCTTGATGATGCCGAGCACCGTGCCGAACAGGCCGATGAACGGCGCGTTGTTGCCCAGCGTGCCCAGGAACGACAGGAAGCGCTCGTACTGGGGCCGCTCGCGCGCCATGGTGGAGGCAATCACCTGCTCCACGGTGTCCGCGCCCTGGGTGGAGGACGCGAGCGCCTCGCGGATGACGGCGGCCTCCATGCCCGTGCGCCCCTCCACCGCCTTGCGGGCCGCCTCGAAGTCACCCCGCGCCAGCCGCACCGCCAGCGCCTCCGAGTCCGGCAGCCGGTGGCGCGCGAAGTACACCGCGCGCTCCAGCATGATGGCGATGGAGACGACGGAGAGGACGACCAGAATCCAGAGCACCCACTCGGCGGAGGTGAGCGTCACGCCGAGCAACTTGCTGCTCAACCATCCGAGCTCGGGTTGCCCTGCCTGGGCCAGGAGAAGGGAAAGCGTCATGAAGGGAAGCCTGGGTGGAAGTGGGTGACGGGTTGCGTAACCCGGTGGCCAACTCGCGCGCCCATCTCTTGTTCCGTCCGCTCTGAAAGTCAAATGGAACGGCCGGCTTGTTGGCTCCCTGGCCACCCGGGGGCCGGGGCTGAAACAGAAAAAATCCCCGGCCGTCCGCTTCCCTTCGGGCCCCCGGGTGCCTAGCGGCCGCGGTCGGGGGTCTCGGTCAGGGCGGGGTTGCGCTCGATGATGGGGCCGAGCGCGTCGTCGATGCGGCGCAGGAGCTCCGGCGCCAGCTTCACGCCCGCGGCCTTCACCGTGTCACGGACCTGTTCCGGCCGGGACGCGCCGATGATGGCGGAGGAGACGGCCTTGTTCTGGAGGACCCAGGCCACGGCGAGCTGGGCCATGGTGAGGCCGGCCTCCTGGGCGAGCGGCTTGAGCTGCTGGACGCGGGTGAGGACGTCCTCCTTCATGAAGCGGGCGATGAAGCGCGAGCCGGTGGGGTCCGTGGCGCGGCTGCCCGCCGGGGGCGGCTGGCCCGGGAGGTACTTCCCGGTGAGCACGCCCATGGCCATGGGCGACCAGACGATCTGCCCCAGGCCCTCCTCGACGGAGGCGGGGATGACCTGCGCCTCCGGGACGCGCCAGAGCATGGAGTACTGCGGCTGGCTGGAGATGAACGGAACGCGCAGCTCGCGGGCCAGCGCGGCGCCCTGGCGGATCTGGTCCGCCGTCCACTCGGAGACGCCGATGTAGAGCGCCTTGCCCTGGCGGACGATGTCCGCGAACGCCAGCATCGTCTCCTCCAGCGGCGTCGCGGTGTCGAAGCGGTGCGCCTGGTAGAGGTCCACGTAGTCCGTCTTCAGGCGCGCGAGCGAGCCGTCGATGGACTCCAGGATGTGCTTGCGCGACAGGCCCCAGTCGTTGCGGCCCGGGCCGGTGGGCCAGAACACCTTGGTGAACAGCTCATAGCCCGCGCGGCGCTGCCCCTCGAGCGCGCGGCCGAGCACCGCCTCCGCCTTCGTGCCCGCGTACACGTCCGCGGTGTCGAACGTGGTGATGCCCACGTCCAGCGCGGCCTTCACGCACGCGAGCGCGGCCTCCTCCTCCACCTGGGAGCCGTGGGTGAGCCAGTTGCCGAAGGAGATCTCGCTGACGACCAGACCGCTGCGACCGAGATGACGGAAGTGCATGGGGCCGGGAGCCTAATCATGCGGGCCAGGGCTCGCACGCGATTGAACGCCCGGAGGGCCCCGCGGCGTCACGCCCCCGTGACGTGGGGGGCGGGGCGGGGGGCGGGCCTTCAGCGGGGAGGGGCCTGCCGGGCCCGCGCGCCGACGCGGGGGCTGTTGCGCTGGAGGAGCGAGGGCGCGGTGCCGAACATCCGCCGGAAGGTGCGGGTCAGGTGCGCCGAGTCGGAGAACCCCGCCGCGTGGGCGGCCTCACCCAGCGGACGTCCGGCGGCGATGGCGCCCGCGGCGCGTTGGAGGCGGAGCCACAGCAGATAGGGCCGGAGGGGCACGCCGGTGGACGCGGTGAAGGCGTGCATCAGTCGACTGGGGGACAGGCCCGCCACGTGGGCCAGGGCCTCGAGCGACGTGTCCTCCGGACCCGAGGGCGCGCGCAGGTGCTGGAGGAGCTTGCGCACGCGGGGGTGCATGGGCGGCGGCGCCCCCGGCGGCCCCGCGAGCGCGTCGAGCGTGGCCTCCATCCAGGGGCCGATGGCGTCGTGGGGCCAGGGCCCCGCGCGAGGCAGCGCGGCGAGCAGCGCGTCCCGCTCGCGCTCGTCGAACAGCCGGACGGACGCGTCGAGCGCGGCGCGCAGCCGCTCCCCGTCGCGGCTCTCCGGCTCGACGAAGAGCAGGAGGACCTCGCCTCCCCGCGCGTCGAGCGCGTGCGGGACGTCCGGACCCACGAGGACGCCGGCGGCGCGCGTGTCGGAGCCCATGCCCTGCGCGCGGACACGGAGCGTGCCCTCGCGGCGCAACACCAGGTGCAGGGCGTGGTGCGCGTGGCGCGAGGACGTGTCGCCCGGCCCCCACAGCGCCAGCGCGGCCGGCCACACCACCAGGGGCATGTCCGGCCACGGGGCGCGCGGCGCCAGGTCGGGAGGTCGGGCGAGCAGCATCCTGGCCCGGGTTCTATCAGCGGTCGCGGGACAGGATGACCGCGCTGTAGGCCCCCAGCGACACGCTCCCTCGTGCGGGCAGGCCGTCCTGGGCGTCCCACTGCCCCCACACGTCGTGGACGGAGGTGTCGCCGAAGTCGGGCGAGTAGCCGCGCCAGTCGCCGTTGAAGCGCACGCGCCAGCACCCGTCCGAGGGCAGCCCCAGCCCGTAGTCGGTGAACGCGCGGTGGCCCAGGTTGACCACCACCACCACGTCGTCCCCCGGGCCGCCGTGCTGCCAGCGGTGGAAGGCCAGCACCTTGTCCTCGTGGTTGAGGTGGAAGACGTGGATGTGCTCGCCGCGCAGGCCCGCGGTGGTGTCGTGCCAGTTGCGGCGCAGGTGGACGAGGTCGCGGTGGGCCTGGAGGATGCCGGCGAACCACCCGGCCTTCGACCAGTCGAGCGGGTCGCCGTCGTCGAAGTGGCCGTCCTCGAGGAACTCCTGGCCCATGAAGAGCATGGGGATGCCCGGGGCGGTCAGCGTCAGCACCGCGCCCAGCAGGGCCTTCTTCTTCGCCAGGAGGTCGCCCGGGTTGTACGGCGACACCTCCGTGGGCAGGCGGCTGCGGCCGTTGGCCACCTCGTCGTGGCTCTCCGTGAAGACGACGCGCTGGGTGCCCTGGCCGTTGTAGCGGAAGCAGAGCGCGTCACGGACCGCGTTCAGGTCGCGCCACTCGTCGAACGGGGCGATGAGCGCGGCGCGCACCGGGTGGACGAAGGCCGCGTCCCACTGCGTGTCGAAGCCCGCGCCCCGCGGGTGGGTGAGGGCGGGGTCGGCGGCCATGTCCTCGGCGATGAGCAGCTTCCAGGGGAACTCGCGCTTCACGGCCTCGGAGATGGAGCGCAGCAGCTCCCAGCCGGACGGGTTGTCCACGCCGCTGGCGGTGCGGATCTCCTTCGTCGCGTCCAGGCGCAAGCCGTCCATGTGGTACTCGCGCAGCCACATCAGCGCGTTGTCCCGCAGGTAGTCGCGCACCTCGTGGCGGCCGTAGTCCGGGCGCGTGTCACCCCAGGGCGTACTCGCGCGCCAGTCCGTGTAGAAGTAGCTGCCGCCCTTGCCGAACGTCTCGCCGTCGAAGTCCCAGTGGGGCAGGTCGCTGGGGCCCAGGTGGTTGTAGACGACGTCCATGACCACGCCGATGCCGCGCCGGTGCGCCTCGTCCACGAAGCGCTTCAGGTCGTTGGGCGTGCCGTAGGAGCTCTCCGGCGCGAAGGGGAAGGTGGGGTTGTAGCCCCACGAGAAGTCGCCGGCGAACTCGGCGGAGGGCATCAGCTCCATCACGTTGACGCCCAGGTCCTTCAGGTAGTCGAGCTTGTCGATGGCGCTCAGCCAGTGGCCGGGGCCCCAGCCCGGCGAGTCGTTGAAGGTGCCCACGTGCAGCTCGTAGAGCACGACCTCCTCGAAGGGCGGCATGTGGAAGTGGTGGTCGTAGCGCCAGAGGAAGTCCCGGTGGTCGAGGATGACGCTGTTGCCGGTGGAGTGCGTGACGTCCGCGGCGCGCGGGTCGTTGCGCCAGCGCCAGTCGCCGTAGCGCCCCTGGATGATGAACTGGTACTGCTGGCCGTTGCTGGCGCCGGGGATGTCCCGGGAGAAGTTGCCCGAGGGCTCGCGCGCCAGCTCCACCGCGTGCCAGTGGCTGAAGTCGCCCACCACCTGCACGCGCTGCGCGTGGGGCGCCCAGACGCGGAAGGTGGCGCCGCCGTCGTAGGGGACGGCGCCCATGCCGGCGCGCCACGAGGGCTCCGGCACGGGCTCTATCATCGAGAGGGTCGTGAGGAAGTCCGGCGTCTGGAGCTGGTCCGCCGGTCCGAACAGCTCCGGCGCGGCGCGTGAGCGCGCGGTGCGCTGGACGACCTGGTTGCCGCGGGTCTTGCGGACCGACTCGCTGAAGTCCTTGCGCGCGCGGTGCAGCTCGTTCGGTCTGCCGTCTCGTGTCGACATGCGCTCCCCCCGGGGATGACTCGCGTGGCCGCGATGCACGACCTTCCGACGTCGAAGGACACGAGGGCAACTCCGACCCCGCGCCCGCGCGTTCAGTTCATGGCAGTGAAGCGGAGGGCCGCGCGCGCGGGCAGGGCGGGCGACCGTTCATGAAGGACAGGCGGCCGTCCGACCCGAGGTGGTGACGGTCCGGCGCCGCGTCGCTTGTGGGGGCGGTCCGAGTGTCCGACACTGGTCCTTCGACATGGCTGCCAGCGACGAACGCCGCCTCCAGGCCCTGGTGCTCGCCCCGGTGCGACGCGTGCAACGGCGCCTCAACGCCGTGGCCTGGGCGCATGCGGGCATCGCCCCCGTGTGGGCCACCGCCACCGCGTGTGTCCTGGCCCGCCTGCTGTTCCGAGACGCCGCCGTCTGGGGCATTGCCCCGCTGGTGCTGCTGGGGGGCGCCGCGTGGCGCTGGCGGGCCCGCGGGGTGAGCGTGTCGCTGGAGCACGCCGCCGTGCTCGCGGACCGCTCGGCCAACGCGGGAGGACTGCTGCTCACGCGGCTGGAGCGTCCGGTGGGTGAGTGGGAGCTGGCCGTCAACCAGCTCGCCGGCACGGTGAAGCCACCGGACGTGGAGTGGCGGCGCCCCGTGGGCGCGGTGGCCGGCGCGCTGGTGTTCCTGCTCGTCGGCTTCCTCTTGCCGCTGCCCCCCGTGAAGGGGCCCCGGAAGGTCCACGCCGCGGCCGCCGCGAAGGTGGACGCGGTCCAGTCTCAGGCGGAGGCGCTCGCGCGCGAGGAGCCGCTGGGCGAGGCGCTGGAGGACGAGCTGCGCCGCCTCTCCGAGGAGGTGGCCGCGGGGCGCTTCGACGCCACGGACTGGGAGGCGGCCGATTCGCTGGAGCGTCGACTCGCCGAGCGCGCCTCGGAGGCCGCCGCGGAGCTGGCCCGGGCCTCGGAGGCCGCGCGCGAGCTGGAGGAGGCGCTGGGCGCGGCCGGTGGCGCGGAGGCGGCCAACCGCGAGCGCGAATCGCTGGAGCGCGCGCTCATGGCGCTGGACGCGAAGCCCCCGGAGCAGACGGAACGCGGGGGCCCGGGGCAGGCGTCCAACGACGCGTCGCGGCCCGGACAGTCGGGGGCGCGGGGCGACGGAGAGGGGGCGGAGGGGCAGGAGGAGGCGCGGCAGCGGGCGCGCGCGCAGGCCTCGGGCTCCGTGGACCAGGTCGCGGACCTGCGTCGCTCGTTGGAGCGCCGGCAGCAGTCCCTCGAGCGGCGCTTCGGGGAGCAGGAGGGGCAGTCCCGGTCCGGCGAGCGGAGCGCGTCGGCGCGGCGCCAGGGACAGGGGCAGCAGGGCGCGGAGGGGCGCGAGGGGCAGGGCCAGCAGGGCGCGGAGGGGCGTGAGGGACAGGGTCAGCAGGGGCGCGAGGGACAGGGGCGCCAGGGCGAGGGTGAGGGGCAGCAGGGGCGTGGCGCGTCGCGGGGACACGCCAGTCGGGGCGCCCGCGAGGGGACGGGGGCGCCCGGGCGCGAGGGTGGGCACGAGTCGCTCGTGTTCGGCGGGGAGGCGGAGATGGACCCGGACCGCCTCGCGTTCCAGCCGCTGCCGGAGGGACGGGGAGGCGAGGCGGGGGAGCTGTGGGGGCTCGAGGCGGCGGACCCCCAGCGGAGCGCGGGACCCGCGGGCGCGGCCGGCGCGAAGGGCACGGCGGCCCAGGGCGAGGGGACGGCGGGGCCTGGCGCGCAGCCGCTGCTTCCGCGCAATCGGGACGTCGTGAAGCGGTACTTTGGTGGTCGGTAGTCCTCGAAGGGGAGAACACACGTGGCAGCGGAGCTTCTGAGTCCCGCCGAGGCACAGGGGGCGGCGCAGACGGCGACCCGTCTCAAGGATGGCTTGAACGCGGTGCTGCTCGACCAGACCACGGTCGTCGAGCAGGTCGTCGTCGCGGTGCTCGCGCGCGGGCACGTGCTGTTGGAGGGCCTGCCGGGCCTGGGCAAGACGGAGCTGTGCAAGTCGCTGGCGCGGCTGTTGTCCCTGCCCTTCCGCCGCATCCAGTTCACGCCCGACCTCCTGCCCGGCGACATCACCGGCACCTACGTGCTGGAGGGCGAGGCCCGGCGCGACTTCGTCTTCCGGGAGGGCCCGCTCTTCGCGAGCCTGGTGCTGGCGGACGAAATCAACCGCTCCAGTCCCAAGACGCAGGCCGCGCTGCTGGAGGCCATGCAGGAGCGCAGCGTGACGGTGCTGGGCCAGACGCGCCCGTTGCCGGACCCGTTCTTCGTGCTGGCGACCCAGAACCCCATCGAGCTGGAGGGCACCTATCCCCTGCCCGAGGCGCAGCTCGACCGCTTCCTGTTCCGCGTCCAGGTGCCTCCGGTGGGCGCGAAGACGCTGCGCACGCTGCTCACCACGCGCGTGCGCGGCGCGCCGCCGGAGCTGTCCCCGGTGCTGGACGCGGCGGGACTCGCGCGGCTGTTCTCCGCCGCCGACCGGGTCCACCTGCCCGGGCCGGTGGCGGACTTCATCGGGAGGCTGGTGGAGGCGAGCGACCCGCGTCAGCCCTCCGCGCCGGACGCCGTGCGCCGCTTCGTCCGCTATGGCGCGAGCCCCCGCGCCGCGCTCGCGCTCGCCGCGGCGGGTCGGGCCCGCGCGCTGCTCAACGCGCGCCCCAACGTGGGCTTCGACGACGTGGTGGCCGCCGCGCCCGCGGTGCTCAACCACCGCCTCGTCCTGGCGTACGAGGCCTCGCTGGAGAAGGTGTCCTCGACGGACGTCGTCGCCGCGCTGCTGGCGGCCGTGCCCGAGGTGCCTCGTGCGTAGCGCGCTCCTCGTCGCGTTGGGAGTCCTCTTCCTGGGGGCGGCGCCCGCGCTCGCGACCTCGCCCGCGCCTCCGCGCATGGTGGTGACCCACAAGGCCGCTTCGGTGGCGACGGTGTCCGGAGAGAAGGCCCCCAACGGCTACCGCGTCTCCAGCGCCTCCACGGAGACGGCGACCGAGGGCTCCCTGCGCGCCACCTTCACCATGTCGGCGCTGCGTCCGCCGTGGGGCTTCACCTCGTTCCAGGTGGTGGTGAACAACACCGGCGCGAGGCCGCTGCCGGTCCGGGTGCGCTTCCAGTCCACGTACTCGCAGCCCGAGCGAGGCAGTACTCGCGACGTGGAGGTGGGGCCCCATCAGCGGGTGGTCGTGTGGCTCCCGGTTCCGGAGGTGTTGAGCTCGGGAGAGCTCTCCGTCGAGTCACCGGGCCTGCCGGCCATCCGTCGCTACGTGTACTCCGACGACCACCGCGGTGGCGCGCTGCTGGTGCTG
Source organism: Myxococcus dinghuensis (assembly GCF_024198235.1). Classification (GTDB taxonomy): domain Bacteria; phylum Myxococcota; class Myxococcia; order Myxococcales; family Myxococcaceae; genus Myxococcus; species Myxococcus dinghuensis. The sequence goes on from NZ_JAKCFB010000021.1 coordinate 80,725, forward strand.
GGCGGGACGGAGGACTTCGAGCGGGCCACCGGGCTGACGAAGGCCGGGGAGGAGGACGAGCCACACTTCGCCGCGCGCTTCGTCGACGTGAAGGACGCGCCGCGGGAGCTGGCCTCCTATCTGGGCTTCAACGCGGTGGCCGTCACGGTGGCGCCCGAGTCGATTCCGGCGGACCTCTGGGCCGTGCTGGAGGCCCATGTGCTGACGGGAGGACGGGTGCTGTTCACCCAGCCCCTCGCGCGCACGCGCGAGCATCTCCCGCTGTTGTCGGGGGAGCTGGGGCCCTCCCCGGCGCTCTACGGCTTCGGCGAGCTCTGGGCGTGCAAGGCCCCGGTCGAGTTCTGTCTGCCCAAGCTCCAGGAGATGCTGGACCGCGAGGAGCCCTCCCGGGGCGTGGTGAGCCCCCTGAGCGTGGGGCGTGACACGATGCCGGGGGCCTGGATTCCCGCGGGCCAGGATTCCCTGCTGTCCAGCGCGAGGGCCCCGGTGGGGCGCCTGCTGTTGTTCATCCTCACCTTCGTGGCCGTGGTGGGGCCGGGCGCGTGGATGCTGGCGCGGCGGCGGGGGCCCACGGCCGTCCTCGTGGTCATCCCGTCCGTGTCGCTCGTCACCTGTCTCCTGCTCATCTCCTGGTCGGTGCTGGTGGATGGCTTCGCCACGCACACGGCGCGCTACAGCATGACGTGGCTGGATGACGCGCGGTCCCGGGCGGTGACGGTGGGCGTGGGGGCCTGGTACGCGAACCTCTCGCACGACTCGGTGCGGTTGACCGGCACCTCGGTCCTGGTGGGCCCGCCCTCCTCCACCGAGGAGACCGCGGAGCTCGATTGGACGAACGGGCAGCACCTGGGCATGGGCTTCCTGCCGGCGCGCACCTATCGCGAGTGGGGCGAGGTGGCCGTGCGGCCGACGCGGGCCCGGTTGGTGGTGCTCGGCGACGACCGCGTCCAGAACGCCCTGGGCGCGCCCGTGGAGGAGGGCTATGTGCGGTGGCGCGGCGCCCTGCGCAAGCTGCCCCCGATGAAGGATGGAGAGGAGGGCCGGTTGGGCGCGTCGGAGCCGCCGGGGGATGCCGAGCCCGCGGCGGCCCTGGTGGCGCAGTCCCTGGAGCCGGACGTCTCCTCCCGGCTGACGCACGACAAGCAGTCCTTCCGGGCGGAGCTCCCCGAGGGCGGGTTCATCGCGCGGTTGAGCGGTCCCGGTCCCATGCCGACCGCGGACCTCGAGACGACGCTGGAGAAGGGGGTTCATCTGGTGCGGGGAACCGTGAGGGAGGAGCGGCGATGAGCCTGCTGGAGGTGAAGGGGCTGCGGCGCGACTACGGCGCGCTGCGCGCCGTGGACGACGTGTCGTTCGAGCTGGAGGCGGGCAGCATCCTGGGCTTCATCGGGCCCAACGGCGCGGGCAAGAGCACCACCCTGCGCATCCTCGCCACGCTGGACGTGCCCACCACGGGCACCGTGCTGCTGGACGGCCATTCGCTGGTGGACGCCCCAGACCGGGCGAGGCCGCTCATCGGCTACATGCCGGACCGCTACGGCACCTATGACGACGTCACCGTCGCGGAGTTCCTCGACTTCTTCGCGCGGGCCTATGGGCTGAAGGGCGCGCTGCGGCGTCAGCGCGTGGCGTCGGTCATGGAGTTCACCGGGCTGGGGCCGCTGGCGGACCGGCTCGCCACGTCGCTCTCCAAGGGCATGCGGCAGCGGGTGGCGCTGGGCCGCACGTTGCTGCACGACCCCAAGCTGCTGCTGCTGGACGAGCCGGCGGACGGGTTGGATCCGCGCGCCCGCATCGAGCTGCGCGAGCTGCTGCGCGCGCTGGCGGACCAGGGCAAGGCGGTCATCATCTCCAGCCACATCCTCACGGAGCTGGCGGAGATCTGCGACACGTGCGCCATCATCGAGCAGGGGCGCCTGCTGGCGACGGGCCGGGTGGACGACATCCTCCGCCAGGGCGCGGGGATCGCGGAGCTGGAGCTGACGGTGCGGCTGGCGGTGGGCGCGGAGGGCGAGGCGGCGTGGGCGCGCGCGGAGCGGCTCCTGCTGGAGCAGCCCAAGGTGGCGCGCGTCACGCGGGACGGCAACAGCTTGCGCGTGCGCGTGGAGCTCGCGTCGGGCGCGGGGACGGAGGCGATGGACGCGGCGGCGGCGGCGCTGCTGGCGACGCTGGTCTCCGCGGGCCTGCCGGTGTGCGCCTTCGGCACGCGGGAGCGCAACCTGGAGGATGCGTTCATGACGGTGACGCAGGGGAGGCTGGCGTGAGCGCCCCCATGCAGACCGCCGAGGTGGCCCCGGCGCCCGTGGCGGTGACGTCGTCGCGGTGGGAGCAGTGGTCGGACCGCGTCAATCCCCTGGTCATCAAGGAGATCCGCCAGGGCCTGCGCACGCGCGTGTTCTGGGTGTGCTTCGGCCTGATGTTGATGGCGTGCACGCTGCTGGCGCTGCTGGCGTACGTGCAGAGCCAGGACGCGCGCGACTTCTCCCGGGCGGGTCGGGACTTCTTCCTCGCCTTCTTCTGCTGCTTGTCCGTGGTGCACTTCTTCGTCATCCCCTACACCGCGTACCGCTCCCTGGCGCGCGAGCGCGAGGAGGAGACGTGGGTGTTGCTGGTGCTCACGGGGCTGGGCGCCCGGCGCATCCTCCGGGGCAAGGTGTCGTCCTTCCTCGTCCAGGCCGCCCTGTACGCGTCGGCGGTGGGGCCCTTCCTCCTCTTCAGCTACTACCTCAACGGCATCTCCCTGCCGTCCGTCCTCGTCGTGTTGGGACTGGGCGGGGCCTGGCTCGTCTTCCTGACGCTGGTGTCGGTCTGCGCCGCGACGCTGGCGGATGGGCGGATGGGGCGTGCCCTCGTCCACTTCATGCTGCTGGCGGTGCTGGTGGTCGCGCTGGGGCAGGGCGTGGGCATCTCCTTCATGTTCGGCCACTCGGGCGACCGGGTCCTGCGCGACGATGACTTCGGCTTGGGCCTGGCGACGGCGCTGATGGTCATGCTCACCCACGGATGGTTGTTGTTCGAGACCGCCGTCGCGCGGCTGTCGCTCCCCACGGAGAACTATTCGCGGGGCCCGCGTCTCGCGTGGGGGGCGCAGTGGCTGTTGGGGCTCGTCGGAGGGGGCGCCGTCTGGTGGTTCGCGGGTCGGAGCCATGCGGTCGCCGAGGCCTTCGGCGTCGCGGGGGCGCTGCAACTGGGCGTCGTGGGCCTCTTCGTGGCGACGGACGTCGACGGACAGGCCCGCCCGCTGCGCGCGGCGACACGCCCCTGGAGCCTGCTCCGTCCCGGGGCGGTCCGGGGCTTCCGGCTGACGGTGCTGCTGCTGGTGCTCTGGGGCGCGGCCTGGGTGGTGCTGCAGTCCCAGTCGGGGATGGTGACGTACAACGCGGAGTCCATGCGCATGGCGATGGCGGCGCTGCCCCTGTACGGCCTCCTCTATCTCTCCGGGGCATTGCTCATGGGGCGACTGCCGCGCTCCAACAGGGCCGCGTCCCCCGTGGCGGTGCGGGTGTTGTTCGCGCTGGCGGTGGTCCTGGGCTCGGCGCTGCCCCCCTTGCTCGCCCTGCTGGTGGGAGTGGACGCGGACGACCCGCTCATCAATCTCCTGAATCCGCTCGTGGGGACGGTGAACTTCGGCACGCAGACCTCTGGGGGGCCGAAGATGACCTGGGGGCTGCTCCAGTTCCTGATGGGCGTGACCTTCCTCGCGGTGTTCGCCGCGGACCGGGTCCTCGTCGAGCGGGAGAGGCAGGCCCACCAGCCGTGAGCCGTCGTCTGGACGAGGCCGCCGTGGCGCGGTTGGCGCCGGGGTTGTCGCTGGCGCTCCCCCGGGTGCCGCACCGGGGTCGCGTGGGTGAGGTGCGCGCGGCGTCCACGGGCAGCTCGATGGAGCTGCACGACTTCCGCGCGTACCAGCCTGGAGACGACCTGCGGCAGCTCGACTGGAACGCGGTGGCGCGCACCGACGAGCTCATCCTCCGTGTGCGGCAGGACGAGGTGTCCCCTCGCGTGGAGGTGGTGGTGGACGCCTCTCGCTCCATGGCGTTGTCGGAGCGCAAGGGCGCGTGCGCGCGGGAGGTCGCGCTGCTCGTCTGCGAGGTCGCCGCGCGCCAGGGGCTGAGCCCCACGCTGCGGGTGGCGGGCGTGCGCGGCGAGCAGGTCCAGGGCCCGTCGTGCCGCGCGGCGCTGCGCGCGCTGGAGTTCGAGGCGCGGGACGACCTCGTCGCCGCGCTGGGGCGGATGGCGCCGCCGCGTCCGTGTGGCCTGCGGGTGGTGGTGAGTGACTTCCTCTTCGAGGCGGACCTCGCCGCGTTGTGCGCCCGGCTGTCGCGGGGCGCGGCGGGGCTCTTCCTGGCGCAGGTGCTGGACGCGGAGGACCTGTCGCCCTCGGGAGGAGAGGGCGCCCGGCTGGTGGACTCCGAGAGCGGCGCGGCGCTGGAGGAGCTGCTGACACAGGACGTGCTCGCCGCGTACGCGCGGCGGTTCACCGAGCACCAGCGGTCCTTGAGGGGCGCGGCGCTGCGGGCCCGGGGGACGTTGCTGACGGCGTCCGCGGAGCACCCGCTGGAGGCGTTGGTGGCGGGAGCGCTGCGGCCCCTCTTCGTCGCGGGAGGTGGCGCGTGAGCTTCGGCTTCCCGTGGGGCTTGTTGGCCCTGGGCGCGCTGGTGCCGCTGGTGGCGGCGTACTTCCTGCGGCGCCGTCAGAAGCCCGTGGTGGTGAGCGCGCTGTTCCTGTGGCGCACGCCACGTCCGCGCGCCGAGGCGGGGCCCCGGTGGGAGCGCTTCACGCGCGAGTCGTCGCTGTTGCTGGAGGCCCTCGCGGTGGTGGCGGCGGCGCTGTTCCTGGCGGACGTGCGCCTGGCCGAGCCCGCGCGGCGCCATCACCTGGTGCTCGTGGTGGACGGCAGCCTGTCCATGTCCGCGCGAGGCCCCGACGGTACGACGGTGCTGGAGCGGGCGCGGCGGGAGGCGGCGAAGCGGGTGGAGGAGGCAGGGGCCACGCACGTCACCGTGCTCGCGACGGGGCTTTCGCCGCGCCTCCTGGCGGGCCCGGAGGCGGAGCCCTCGAAGGCGCTGGCCTCGCTGGAGGACTTCCAGGCGCGCGGGGCGGACCACGACCCCATGCCCACGCTCCTGTGGGCGCAGGAGCTGGCCGGGAGCGGCAGGCCGATGGCCTTCTTCACGGACGTCGCGCCTCGCGAGGGGCTGGTGTTGCCGCCATCCCTGCGGTGGACGGCGTTGGGCGTGGCGCGCGACAACGTGGGGCTCGTCTCCGCGCGACGCAGGGACGAAGGGCGGGAGACGACGGTGACGCTCTGGGTGGCGCGCTTCGGCGGCGGTCCCGCGTCGGTCGACCTCCAGGTCCGTGCGTTGCCCGGCGTGGGCGCGAAGGAAGGCGCGACGCGGGTGGAGCACGTCGCCCTGCCGGAGGAGGGCACCGCGACGGTCCGCCTCACCTTCCAGGGCGCCGGGGACGTGGAGGTGTCGCTGCCCGACGACGACCTGCCCGAGGACGGACACGTGACGTTGCCCGCGGCCGGGACGCGTCCCCTGGAGGTGCGCCTGGCGCAGGGCCTGGGGGCCCCCGAGCGCGACGCGCTGGAGCGCTTCCTCCAGTCCACGCCGGAGGTGGCGCCAGGTGCCGCGGGTGAGGAGCGGGAGGTGCTCCTGTTCGGTCCGCAGGGGACGGATGCCCGCGTGACGGTGGGGACGACGGGCACGCCCCGCAGCTTCGTGGGGCCGTTCTTCGCGGAGAAGGGGCACCCGCTCCTCGACGACGTGCAGTTGTCGGGCGTGCGGTGGACGGCGGGGACGAACCCGCCGGGTCGACCGCTCGTCACGGCGGGGGAGGCGGTGCTCGTGTCGGAGGAGGAGGACGGTCGGGTGCACGTGAACGTGGACCTGTCGCGCTCGAACGTGCAGCGCGTGTCCGCGTGGCCGGTGCTGCTGGCGAACGTGGTGCGCCAGGCGCGTCGCACACACGAGGGCTTCACGCGTCGGCAGTTGTTGTTGGGTGAGCCCCTGGAGGTGGTGACGGAGCCCGGGGCGCGCTACACGTTGGTGGAGCCCTCCGGGCGCAGGCCCGTGTTCGGCGCGGGGACGGTGGGCCTGCCGCCGCCGGCGGGCCCCGGGCGCTTCGTGTTGGAGCGGGAGGGAGACGCGGTGGACACGGCCGTGGTGCTGCCCCTGGACGCGCGCGAGTCGGACCTGCGCGGTCGCGGGAGCGTGGACGTCGCGGCGCGCGAGGTGGACTCGGAGGACGCGCGCCCGCATGACTCGGACCGGGCGTGGTGGCCGCTGGTGCTGTTGCTGTCCGCGCTGCTGGCGGACTTCTACGTCACGAGGAGGGGGGGATGACCTTCTCGCTCCCCCAGGTCTGGGTGTTGCTGCTGCCGCTGGGCCTCTTCCTCTGGAAGTACGGACGGCGGCCGGGGCCGCCCATGTGGATGCGGGCGGCGCTGCTGGTGCTCGTCGTCGGCGCGCTCTCCGGGCCACGGCTGAAGCTGGCGGACGCGGGCAGCGACGTGGTGGTGGTGGTGGACCGCTCCGCGTCGATGCCGACGGACGTGGACCGCACGGCGCAGGAGCTCGTCGCCCTGGTGGAGTCGCAGCGGGGCCCGGAGGACCGGGTGGGCGTCGTCACCTTCGGCCGCGAGGCGCGCGTGGAGCGCCCGCCGTCCGCGACGGGGGGCTTCGGCGGCTTCACGCGCCCGGTGGACGTGGAGGCGTCCGATTTGTCCTCGGCGCTCGACGCCGCGAACGCGCTCATCCCGCGCGAGCGCCTGGGGCGCGTGCTCGTGTTGTCCGACGGGAAGGCCACGGGCTCGGACGCGCGCGGCGCGGCCCGACGGCTGGCCGCGCGAGGCATCGCCGTGGACTGGCGGCAACTGGCCCGGCCGGAGCCCGCGCTGGACGTGGCGGTGGTCTCCGTGGACGTGCCCGCCGCGGTGAGCGTGCGCGAGCCCTTCCAGTTCTCCGCCACGGTGCGCGCGTCGAAGGCCGTCACGGGCACCGTGCGCCTGGAGCGCAATGGCCGTGTGCTGGTGAAGGGGCCGTTCGACTTCCAGCCCGGGACGAACGTGCTGCCGCTGCGCGACCTCGTCGAGGAGCAGGGCCTCGCGAGCTACCGGCTCACGGTCGAGGCGCCGGGGGATGGCGTCCGGGAGAACGACCAGGGGCTCGCGGTGCTGCGCGTCGAGGGGCCTCGGCGCGTGCTGCTGTTGACGCACCAGCCGCAGGGCACGCTCGCCAAGGTGCTCGGGGACACGGGGATGCAGGTGGTGGTCCGCGCGCCCTTCCGCGTCTCCCTGGACGACCTGGAGGGCGTGGGCGCCGTGGTGCTGGAGAACGTGGACGCGAACCTCCTGGGCGAGCCGGGCCTCGACGCGCTCGCGTCCTACGTGGAGCAGGCGGGAGGCGGGTTGGTGATGACGGGCGGGCGCGAGAGCTTCGGCGAGGGCGGCTATCGGCGCTCGCCCCTGGAGCCGGTGCTGCCGGTGTCCCTGGAGATGCGCGAGGAGCAGCGCCGCGCGGCGGTGGCCATCAGCGTGCTGATGGACTGCTCGTGCTCGATGGGCGCCACGGTGCCGGACGGGCGGACGAAGATGGAGCTGGCCGCCGAAGGCGTGGTGTCCGCGCTCACGCTCCTCAACCCCAGGGACGAGGCCTCCGTCCACATGGTGGACACGGCGCCGCACGAAATCTTCCCACTCAGCCCCGTCGAGGACGGCCTGCCCCTGGGCAAGGTGGCGCGGGGCTTCAGCGGAGGCGGCGGCATCTACGTGGGCGAGGCGCTGCGCACCGGCAAGGAGCAGATCCTCCGCAGCCAGAAGGCCACCCGGCACGTGCTCCTCTTCTCCGACGCGGCGGACTCCGAGGAGCCGGACGACTACCTGCGCACGCTCGCGGCGCTGGCCGACGCGTCGGTGACGGTGTCCGTCATCGGGCTGGGGTCGCCGAAGGACTCGGACGCGGACCTGCTGCGCGAGGTGGCGCGGCGCGGGAAGGGCCGCATCTACTTCGCGGAGGATGCGACGAGCCTGCCGCGCATCTTCAGCCAGGAAGCCCTCACCGTGGCGCGCGCCACCTTCGTGGACGAGCCCGCGTCGCTGGAGGCGGCGCCGGACCTGTCGCTGCTCGGGCGGCTGCCGACGGAGGGGCTGCCGCAGGTGGGCGGCTACAACCTGACGTACCTCAAGCCGCGCGCGAGCGTGGGCCTGCGCACGCTCGACGGGAACACGGCCCCGGTGCTCGCGCTGTGGCCGCATGGCGCCGGGCGCGCCGTGGCCTTCACCGCCGAGGTGGACGGGCCCTACACCGGCGAGCTGCGCGAGTGGCGGGCGCTGCGCTCGACGCTGGAGGCGATGGTGCGCTGGGCCGCGGCGGGGGCCTCGCCGCTGGGGGACGCGGTGGTGCGCTCGGAGCGCCGGGGCCACCTGCTGCGCGTGACGCTGGACCTGCCGCCGGGCGAGCCGCTGCCGGGGACGCTGCCGACGCTGGTGCTGCTGCCTGGCGACGGCGGGCCCGCGCGCGCGGAGCTGCCCATGCGCTGGGAGGACGAGGACCGGCTGGTCGCCGAGGTGCCACTGGAGGGCAGCGGCACCTGGCACCCGGTGGTGCGCGTGGGCCCGCGCGCGCTGAGGGCGCCGCCCGTCGCGCTGCCCTACGCGCCGGAGTTCGAGCCCGGAGGACCGAAGGAGGGCGAGCAGTTGCTGCGCGCGCTCGCGGGGGTGAGCGGGGGCGTGGAGCGACTGTCGATGACGGGCCTGTTCGACGACGCGCCGCAGTCCGAGGGCTCCCGGCAACTGGCTCCCTGGCTGGTGGCCCTGGCCCTGGCCCTCTTCCTCGCCGAGGTCGCGGTGCGCCGCTTCCTCTCCGGCCCCCGGCTGCGCAAGCCCGCGACGGCGAGCACGCCCGGGATGGCGTCCCCCGCCCTGGCGCCGGCGCCGCCCCGGGTTCGCGAGGGCGCTGGCGCCACCCCGGGTTCGGACACCGAGGCGCCCACCGCCACCACCCCCGGGGCCACGTCGCCTGCTGCGTCGGAGGAGACGCGTCCGGCGCAGGGAGGCGTGGACTCCGCGCTGGACGCGGCCCGGGCCCGTTCCCGCAAGCGGATGGATCGCTGAGACGGTTCGCACGGGAGGGGTACGCACCCCACTCACCTGTGCGTAACGGGCCGCCCCCAACTTGGAGGAGTCATCGAAGATGAGGGGGGCGGCCCGCTCCCCATGTGTCCACAGGGTAAAGAAAGAGATATCCGAAAACCTTGAAAGGCACAATAGGGTCGAAAGAATTCTCTTTTATCAAAATTCGCGGCAGGGTGATTCAGACCCCACCCAGGTCGTGACGAGGGCGGAGGCGGCGAGGCGTTCGCGGTATGAGGGCGCCGATGACGGACGGATGGAGAGGCCGCGTCCTGCGGTGGGGGCTGGGTGCGAGCCTCCTCGGGTTCGCGTTCCAGGCGGTGCGGCTGGCGCTGCACAAGGCCTTCAGCATCGACGAGTTCCAGTACGCCCACGCCGCGTGGCTCGTGGCCCGGGGGCAGGTGCCGTACCGGGACTTCTTCGAGGTCCACTTCCCGTTCGTCTACCAGGTGCTCGCGCCGCTGTTCTGGGGGGTCGGGGACGCGCCGGTCGCGGTGCTCGCGTTGCGCGCGGCGATGCTCGTCCCCCTGGCGGGGGCGTGTGGCGCGGTGGCCCTGCTCAACCGGCGCGAGGGGCGCCCCGCCGCGTGGTTGGCGCCGCTGCTGTTGCTCGCCCTGACGCCCTTCACGCGCTTCGCCACGGAGATTCGTCCGGACGCGCTGGCCGCCGCGTTGTTCCTGGGCGCGCTGGCGGCCCTGTCGATGCGGCCGTCCACGAGGGCGCGTGGCTTCGCCGGGGGGCTGCTCCTCGTCGGTGCCGTCTGGGCCTCGCAGAAGGTGCTGTTCTTCGGTGGGCTCGTGGGGGTCGTGCTCGCGGTGGACATCGCGCTGCGGCGGGGGCGGGTGCCCGCGCTCGTGGGCCATCCCCTGGGCTTCCTGTCGGGCCTGGGCCTGGGGCTCGCGAGCGTGGCGGCCTATCTCACCGCGACGGCGTCATGGGGCGCGTGGTGGCAGTGGTGCTTCGTCTGGGCCGCGGAGCACCAGCAGCGCTACCCGGGCTTCCCGGCATCCGAGTACCTGGGCCCGGTGGCGGAGGAGCAGTCCTGGCTCCTCCTGCTCGCCGCGCTGGGCTTCGCCGTGTCGTTGCGCGCGTGGTGGCGTTCGGGGCCCTCGCGGTGGGCGGACGCGGACCTCCCGCTGTTGCTCGCGGTGCCGGCGACGTTCGGCTCGTTCGCGCTGCAGCGCGCGCCGTTCCCGTACAGCCTGCTGCCCTTCCTGGGTGTGCTCGCGCCCTTCATGGCGCGGGGCGCCCTGTGGCTCGTGGCCGCGCCTCGCGTGTCCTGGGCTCGCGCGGCCTGCGCCACGGCGTTGGTGGTGCTCGTGGGGATGCAGGCGTGGCGCCTGGAGCAGCTGCTGGCGGGTGATGGCAACGCGCGCCAGCGCGAGGTGTTCGCGCGCATCGCGACGCTCACCGGACCGGAGGACGTGGTCTACGACAACTCGGGCGGCTACGTGAGCCGCCCGCACGCGCACTTCTACTTCTACACGGACGCCTACCTGCGCGGCGCCATCCCCGACGTGCTCTCCCGCGAGGTGCCCGAGGCGCTCGTTTCGAGTGGCTGCGTGCTGCGCGTGGACGACCTGCGGACCTCCGGGTTGCCACCCGCGCTGCGGCGGTTCCTGGACAGGCACTACCAGCCGCTCGACGGCGACCTCCACCTGTGGGGGCAGCGATACGACGTCCCCGGGACGGGCGTGCTCGAGGACCGCTTCCTCGCGGTGCGAGAGGCCCGCTACTTCGTCGAGCCCGCCGACGCCCTCGACCAGGGCGCGCTGTTCATCGACGGCGCGCGAGTGACACGGGCCGAGGTGCGCCTGGCCCGCGGCGAGCATGGGGTGCGCTACGAGGGGCGGGCGGCCCGCTTCCACCTGCTCTGGCTGCCCCGCGATGGGCAGCGGTGGACGCCGCGCCCCCAGGCACGGCCCTCGTTCTCCCGGCTGTTCTGAGCGGCGGGGCGCGCGACGCCTACGGTGTGCAGACGCCCTGTCCGCCGGTCTCGTCGTAGAGGCGCACGCGGCGCACGAGGTTGCCGTTGTCCGTCTCCGGCGACGTCTGCTGTCCCTCGCCGGCGCCGAACGAGAAGCCCACCGCGTGCGCGGCGGCGACCTCGTCCGCGTGCGCGAAGAAGTAGTCCACGCGGTTGTCGCGCCAGCGCTGGTTCGTGTTCGGAAGGCTCATGTTGCCCACGGGGAGCTGCCACCAGAAGTTCGGCTTCTGCATCCGCTCGGAGAGGGCGCGGGCCCAGGTGAAGGCCTGACGGAAGTTGGGCAGGGAGGTGTTGTTGGCGTCCCACCACGTGGCCTCGCCGATGCTGTCGTAGTAGCCCGCGTCGCGGTCGGAGGCCTCCACCACCACGAAGTCGGTGTCGGCGGCGCCCAGGGCCAACAGGAAGTCGGCGACCTTGCGGGCCTCGCCCTCGACGTCGAAGGACGTGTTCTCGTTGAGGTACACGTCCTGCTTCGTGGCCCAGGGGCTGGCGTGCAGGCCCACCTTCGCGTTGGGCGCGTACTTGCGCGCCATGGCCACCATGCAGCGCGCCATGCCCGCCGCGTTGTTCTCGAACGCGCCACAGTCGGTGCTGTTGGCGGTGGCCACCTGCGCGGGCACCGAGCGCGGGTCTCCATTGGAGAAGAACTGGAGGTAGCCCCAGAGGTCCGGCTCGATGTGCAGCAACGCGCGCGTGGTGCCCACCTGCTTCAGCGTGAAGCGCCAGTCCGCGAGGTAGCGGCGCATGAAGCCCAGGTTGTTGAGCGCGCCCACCTGCTGCTGCCCTTCGCCGACGCCGCTGCCCAGCAGGTGCTGGTAGTAGGTGATGAACGGGAGCTGTCCACGCCCCGTGGCGCGCGACGAGAAGCCGCGCACGTAGTCACCCGGTGCCTGCGACACGTCCTGCCAGCACCCCCACCACGCGCAGCCACCCTGCGCGCAGGTGGTGCCGCTGCTGGTGCAGTTGCTGCGACACGAGTTGCACGCGTCGTTCGAATCGAACAGGCCACCGGCGATGTACAGGTAGTGCACGTCGAAGGGCGCGCTCGCCGCCGTGCTGTCCTCCATCTGCGCGCCCACCAGCAGGTGGTTCCGCTGGAGCGACGTCAGGAAGGGCCCGTTCAGGCAGCCCGACGGCCCTGGTCCAGGCCCTCCATCCGGCGAGCCTCCATCCGGAACGCCGCCACCATCGGGGCCTCCCGTGGGCGGCTTCTCGCCGCCGCCGCCGCAGCTCGCGAGCACGACCAGGGCCAGGGAGAGAGTCGCAACGCACTGCGGCCACGGGGAGGAGGAGGGATGGCGCATGGGGACGAAGAGGGTACTCCTTCCAGCTCACGCACGTGCTCGCGCTCGGCCCGCGGGGGGCCTCATCCAGGTATGCGATAAATGTATGTTAGTCTTTCATGTCAAGAATTGCTTGAGTCATTCCTGCCGCCCTGACTAGACGATGCGGCTCCCCCCAAGCCGCGCCCGCTGGGTGGTTCGGTCCGCTCCTCGGTCGCGGCGAATCCCCCTCGAGGACGTTGCATGAAGACGCGACTGTGGTGGCTGGCCGTGCCCCTGCTGCTGGCGGTGGGTTGTGGTCCGGTGGAGGAGTCGGATGGTGTGGTCATCGACGAGCTGACCGGTGAGGTGCTCCAGGCGGCCACGACGAAGTACGACATGCACCGGCTGTTGGAGGACTCGCACCTGCTGGGGCACCAGTGGGTGACGGCGGCGAAGGTGCAGGCGTTCCTGGAGCAGCAGGGCTCGTATCTGGCGACGTACAAGGACCCGGCCTTCGCCAACAAGTCCGCGGCGACGCTCATCGTCGAGCGCTCCACGGCGTATGGCATCAGCCCGGTGTACATGCTGGCGCGCATCCAGGTGGAGTCGAGCCTGGTGCAGAGCGGCACCTCCACCAACCTGGCCAAGGCCACCGGCTGTGGTTGTCCGGACGGCAGCGGGTGCGACGCGCAATACACCGGCTTCGGCAAGCAGGTCGAATGCTCGGCGAAGAAGCTGCGAGGCTACTTCACGGACCTGGACGCGGGGCGCGCCACGGTGTCCGGGTGGAAGGTGGGCACGGCGAAGGCGACGCTGGACCCGTGCACGGCGACGCCGACGAACAAGGCCACGGCGGCGCTCTACACCTACACCCCCTGGGTGGGCGCGTACGCGACGCAGTGTGGCCGCGCCACGGTGGGCGGCTCGTCGCTGGTGGCGGTCGTCTACCACCGCTACGCGGACAGCGGCTTCGACTGGGGCAGCGCGTCGGCGGGCTGCGTGTCGGAGACGGCGGGCACGACGGTGCCCGACCTGGGCTGCGTGCAGAGCTCGTCGGACGCGATGTGGCGGCAGTGTGTCTCCGGCGTGTTCACCGCGGGCAGCACCACGAAGCCCGGCAACTGCACCCAGTCCTGGCCGTGGTGTTCGTCCGTGACGCTGGGGCGCTCGGTGCCCGCGCGCACCTGCGTGCAGTCCGCCTCCAACCAGTCCTGGCAGCAGTGCGGCGTGGAGGGCGGCTGGGTGAGCGCGCCCGCGGCACCTCAGGGCGGCGCGGGCCCGGTGGGCGCGTGCTTCGAGATGTACGCGCTGTAGTCCCCACCCGGGGATGACCGCGGGCGGCCTCAGTACTCGTTGCTCCAGATGAGGTCGAGGCCGCCCGAGCGCGCGTCGCCATACTGGCCTTCCAGGCTCCAGCGCGGGCTGAACTGGTACTCGAAGCGGACCGCGTTGGAGTTCTCCCCCTGCTGGATGTTGGCGCCCACGCGGCCGGTGTAGCCGACGTAGATCTTGTCCGTCACGTAGGTGCCCACCTCCAGCTTGGTGCCGGCGAAGCCCGCGCCGCCCGCCTCGATGGAGAGCACGTCCAGCGGCAGCTTCGCGGCCAGGGCCTTGCGGGCCTCGTTGGCGACGAGCGAGCCCACCACGGAGGCCGCCTGGGCGCTGGCCGTCATGGACGCGCCGGAGCCGCGCTCGAGGGTGCGGCGGCCGGTGGCCAGCAGCGTGTAGATTTCGGACTCCGGCAGTGGCGGCTCGCTCGTGGGCTTGAGGGTGATGTCGCGCCCCTGGCCACGGATGGTGACGAACACCGTGACGTTGGCGCTCTCGTTGCGGTGCTCGGCGGTGACGTTGATGTACGGGACGGCGGCGGGGCCGGTGAAGCTCACCATGCTGTCGCGCTGCACGTCGAAGCGGCGGCCCAGCACGTCCACCCGGCCGCGCAGCACGCGGACCTGCCCGAACAAGCGCGCCGTGTCCGTGTACTCGACGCGGAAGTCCTCGGACAGCCCCAGCTCCACGTTGAGGTCGGAGCCCTTCACCCACAGGTTGCGGGGCGCGTTCACGTTGATCCAATAGCTGCGCGGACGCGCGTTCCCCTCGCCCTCGTCCGTGTCCTCCTCGCCGCTGCCGCCGGTGGCGACGACCGCGGGGGGAGGCGTGGCCTCCGCGGAGGGGGGCTGCGCTTGCGGCGTGGGCTCTCCCGGTGACGGGAGCTGCTGTTGCCGGCGCCTGCGCCGCTCGATGGGCACGCCCTTGCGCACGAGCACGATGTCGTCGGGCCGCTCCAACGCCTGGAGGTCCTTGCGCTTGACCTCCGGCAGCTCGATGGTGGCCTCGGGGATGGAGACGTTGCGCAGGTTGACGAGCTGGTTGGTGAGGGTGCCCTCCACCTTGGCGCGCATGCTGAGCAGCGCCATCAACTGGTCGTCGTAGATGATGGGGAAGTTGCGGGCGACCAGCGGGTAGGGCCTCGCCTTGTCGGAGGTCAGCTCGAACTCGCCCGCGCCGTTGCGCGTCGCCGTCAGGGGCGCCTCCAGCGTCAGCGTTCCGGCGCCGGCCTTCGCCGACAGCGTCTTCACCGCGAGCTTCTCGCGGCTGGCCTCGAGGTCCAGTTGGATTTCGCGGTACTCGCCCAGCCCCATCAATCCCAGCCGTCCGTCCCGCCACGTCAGCCGGCCCTGGAAGCCGGGCGCTCCGAGCGTGCCGTCCAGCTTCGCGTCCGCGCGAATCATCCCGCCGATGCTGCGCAGCATCTCCACCGAGCCGGAGAGGAAGGTGGGGTCGAAGTCGCGCGCCTCCAGCTTCACCTCCACGGGGGCCTTCGCGGTCTCCAGGCCTCGCTGGATGGCCGGCAGCGACACGTCCATCCGCAGGCCGCCGTCCACCAGCAGCGTGCCGCCCGACGGGGAGGTGAGCAGGAGGTCGAACGCGGATCGCGCCTCCGCGTAGCCGTAGTGCAGCCGCGCCTGTCCCAGCGCGAGGTCGCCCATGCCCAGCTTCTGCACGCCCGCGGTGAGCTCCACCCGGGGCGTGTCCAGCGTCCCGCGCGCGCCCATCTCCACGGAGAGCACGCCCTGGATGCCGCGCGCCGCCTTGCCCCGGGGCGTGCCCACGCCCTGCACGCGCGCCTTCGCCACGCCGGGCAGGTGCTGCAGGTCCACCGGCCCCAGGCGCCCCTTGAGCTGGAAGGGGATGTGGCCGTAGACCTCGCGGTCCTGCAGCGCGCCCAGGGGCGCGTCCAGCGTGGCGTCCAACTGCGCCAGCGGCCCGTCGTCTCGCTGCGAGGCGAGCGTCACCTTCACGTTCTTGTCGGTGCCCACGACGCCCAGTTGGGTGTCCACCGGCGGCAGGCCGTAGGCGGTGAGCGCCTGGCCCGTCACGTTCAGGCGGGCCTGGGGCACCAGCGCGGAGCCGGTGAAGTTCAACTGCGCGGACACCGTGCCGCCCGCCTGCTCCAGCCCACCCACGCCCTCGAACGAGGCCAGGGGCAGGTCCGCCACGCGCGCCTCCAGGTCCAGCACGGTCGTCAGGAGCGTCTCCAGCGTGGGGGGATTCGCCAACAGGCCGGAGGGCGTGAAGGGCGTGCGCAGCGACACATACGTCTGCGAGCCCAGGCCCTGGATGTCCAGCCGCGCGTCCAGCGTGTCGTCCTCGCGGTCCGACGCCGCGCGCAGCTCCAGGTCCAGCGGGTCCTTCAGCGAGAAGCCCGGCGGCGGCGCCGTATAGGTGAGCTGCCGGCCGCGCATCACGAAGGACACCTTCGGCTCGCGCGCGGGGCCGGAGACCTCCAGCTGCGCGGACACGCTGCCGCCCACCGGGTCCTCGCGGCCGACGAGCTTCACCGTCCCGGCCACGTCCACGTCCTCCAGCTTCACGTTCAGGGACATGGGGTCGCGGCGCCGGCGCAGGAGCCCCTGCACCGGCACGTCGAAGTCCGCGCCGAGCCGCGCCACCGGCAGGCTGGCCTCCAGCCGGCCCGAGGCGCGGTCCTTCACGTAGCGCGCGTCGACCAGGACCTGGAGCTGCTCGTAGCCCTTCGCCCGGCCATCCCGCCACTGGAGCCGCGCTTGCGCGTCGGGCCTCGGCAGCCGGCCCGTCGCCGCGGCGAAGCCCGTCACCGTGCCGCCCAGCCCCAACGACTCCGGCACGGCCACGCGCGGCAGGAGCCCCAGGTCCACGCCGTCCAGCTCCACGCGCGCGGTGAGCTGCTCGCCCGCCAGGGCCCCCACCACGGAGAGCGACTGGGACCCCGCGGAGAGCACCAGCGCGGGCTCCACCGCCACGCGGCCCCCGCCGAAGCCCACGTGCGTGGGGCGCTGGAGCTTCCACGTCGCCTCCGGCCACGACAGCGTCAGCGTCCGCACGGCCAGGCCCTGGCCGTCCTCGTCCACCACGCCGCCCAGCATGAGGCCCAGCGGCGCGTCATGCATCGCGCGCACGGTGGCCTCCAGGTTCCGGTCGTCCGTGGCGATGGTGGCGGACAGGTCGCGGAAGTCGCGCCCGCCCGCGTGCAGCGAGCCCACCAGCAGCGTGGCGTCCGTGGTGAAGGGCCGCGTCACGTCCGGCACCTTCGCGTCGAGGGTGAGGTTGCGCACCGCGATGTCGCCGTAGACCAGCGAGGTGAACATGCCCTCCGCGCTGACGGCCGGCGCCCGCGGCGGCCCCTCCGCCCGCAGCTCCAGCGTGCCGCTGCCCGCCAGCGGCGGCACCGCGCCGGGGAGCAGCTTCGTCAGCGCGTTGGACAGCAGCGCCAGGTTGCCCGCCGAGAGGCTCGCGTCCACGCGCAGCGCGTCCAGGTTGCCCACGCCCCTGGCCTGGAGCGACGCGCCCGGCACCAGCACCAGCAACCGCTCCAGCGTGTACTGGCCGTCCTTCGCGCGCGCGTGCAGCTCCACGGGCCCCAGCGGCTGGCCCAGCAAGCGCGACGGGGACACGGTGAGGTCCACCTCGCCGTCCAGCGTCTCCAGCCGCGTGCCACCTCCGCGCGCCTTCAGGTCCGCGGACAGGTTCGTCTTCGGGCCCTCGTCCAGCAGCGCGGAGAGGTCCACGTCGCGCGCCTTCACCGTCACGCCGCGCGTGCGCAGGTGCTCCAGGTCGAGGTCCCCGTCCACGTCCAGCCTCGCGTCGGCGGCGCGCGCCTGGGCGGTGACACGCGCCACGTCGCCGGCCAGGCCCGCCTTGCCCTCGAGCGACACGGGGACGCGCAGCGGGTACTCCGGCGCGAAGCCGCGCACCAGCTCCGGCGGGACCGACAGCCGCCGCAGGTCCAGCTCCGCCGTCAGCGCGGCGGTGGGCGGCTGGCCCGGAGGCGGCTCGGGCGGCAGCTTCACCGCGCCGCTCGCGTCGAGCACCAGCCCCGCGGCCTCCAGGTCCAGCGTGGCGCGCAGGTCGCCCTCCTCGCCGCCGCCCTCCACGCGCAGCCGCACCGGCCCCTTCGTGGGCAGCTCGAGCGCGGCGGTGGCCTCCAGCTTCGCGCCCACGCCCTGGGTCGCCGCCGCGAAGTGGCCGGAGGCGCGCGCCTCGAGCGCCGACAGCCGCGCCCTGCGCTCACCGCCGTCCTCCAGCTCCTGCCGGAAGTCGACGTAGCCCTGTGTCAGCACCACGTCGCGCGCCTCCACGCGCAGCTTGCCGCGAGGGGAGGGCGGCTCCTCGGGCTTGGGCACCCGGGGCGCGAGGGCCCGCGACAGGTTGAGGCCCCGCTCGTCCTGGGCGAGGTACAGCCGGGGCGCGTCCACGCGCACCTCGGTCAGGTCCACCCGCTGGCTCAAGAGGCCGCCCAGCCGCACGCGCGCCTCCACGCGGGCAATCTCCGCCACCAGCTCGCCCTCCGGGTCGTACAGCTTCACCCCCGTGAGGACGGCGCCCGGCGGCGTCAGGTCCAGCGCGCCCACCTCCAGCCGGCCGGAGAACTGCTCGTTCGCCAGCTCGAGCCCCTTGCTCACGAGGAACGCCTCCCCGGGCGAGGAGGTCAACCAGGTGAGCGCGCCCAGCACGACGAGCACGACCAGGGCCACGAGCCCGAGCGCCCCCCACCGCAGCCGTCGCCCCCAGCGTCGCGCGCTCAAAACGCCTCTCCAATGGACAGGTGCAGCGCGCACTGTCCGTCTGGCGCTCCCGCGAACGTGTCCGAGCGGGAGGTGGGGCCATCCTGCTTCCACTTGCTGCCGATGCCGAAGCAGCCACCGGCAGTGGGATAGATGTACCCCGGCGTGGCGACGGGCAATCCCCGGCCGATGTTCAACCGGCGCGCGAGGTCCAGCCGCACCGGGCCCACCACCGTGAGGTAGCGCAGCCCCAGGCCCACCGCGTGGTAGTGGTCGGGACCGAACAGCGTGGGCGCTCCCCGGTGCTCGAAGCCCTCCACGCCCACCAGGCCCGAGTCCCAGAAGGCCGCTACCATGATGCTGCTGGACAGCTGGTAGCGCAGCTCCACCGACGACTCGAAGAGGCTGTTGCCGCCCACCGGCACCGTGTCCCACTCCGAGGTCTGCGTCGTCTCCGGCACGCCGTCCCCGTCCAGGTCCTCCGTCCTGGGCAGCGCGACCATGGGCGACAGGCGCTGGCCGTTGAAGCCGCGCATGGACGTGGCGCCGCCGGAGAAGAAGCGCGTGACGATGGAGCTCTGCGTGTCGTTCGCGGGGTTGAGCGTGCCCAGGCGCAGCTTGGCGGCCAGCACCACCTGCCGGTCCTGTCCGAACGAGCGGTAGAAGCGCAGGTCCGGCAACACGCGCACGTAGGTGAAGTCACCCTGGAGGATGCCGCCGCCCTTCTGGACGGACAGGCTCAGGTAGAAGCCGTCCCGGGGCTCGATGGGGTCGTCGCGCCGGTCCCACGCGAAGGCCACCTCGAGGAAGCTCAGCGCCACGTTGCACTGCGTCTGGTCCGCGGGGCAGCCGAGCACCACCGGCGGCACGCGCGAGTCCGCGCTCACGCGCCCCGACAGCCGGTAGATCTGGAGGTTGTAGGACGGGAAGACGGAGAAGCTGCGGTGCGGCTGCCAGATGACGCCCGTCTGGAGCCGGCCCCCGTAGTAGTCGTACGCCTGCTCCAGGCCCTTCTCCAGGGTGATGGACGACTGCTGCCGCAGGTCCCGCAGCAGGAAGCGGGGCTGCTCGTATTCGCCCGTCACCTCGAAGACGGGGCCGTGCTTCGTGGAGGACAGGATGTTGGGGATGTACGCGTAGCCCACGCGCCCCCGCACCGTCACGCGGCGCAGGCCGCCCAGGAAGTTGCGGTGGGTCCACTCCCCCAGCAGGCGTCCCTCCTGCCGGGCCGCGTCCACGCCGACACCGCCGCCCAGCCGCACGGACCGGAAGGGCGCCTCGCGCACGTCCACCACCACCGGCACGGACGCGGACTCGCGGTCCGGCGCGCCCCGGTTCACCTTCACCGCGCCGAACACGCCCATCCGGAACACGCGCGCCTGGGCGTCCGCCAGCGCCGTCTCGCTGTACCAGTCTCCCTTCTTCAGCGAGCCCTGCACCTGCTCGATGATGCGGCGCGGTGGCACCTGGGGGTTGGCGTCCGTGGCGACGAACGTGTTGCCGAAGCGGTAGCGCAGCCCCGGCTTCGCGTCGAGCCGCACGTTCGCCAGCCGCGTCTCCACGTCCACCTGCACCTCGCCCGTCACCTCCGCCTCCGCGTAGCCCAGGTCCTTGAGCCGGTCCTGGATGAGCCCCTTCACCTCTTCCCAGGGGCCCTCGCGGAACACGTCGCCCTTCTCGAGGGGCAGCTTGGCCTCCACCCGCTCGCGGTGCTCCGGCGTCAGGGCCTCCAGGCCGGTGACGGTGATGTCCCCGATGCGCGTGGGCTCGCCCTCGCTCACCTGGACGGACAGCGCCACCTCGTTGCCGTCCTCCTGCTTCACGTCGCTGTTCACGACCTCGGCCTGGTAGAAGCCCTGGGCCTGGTAGTAGCGCTCGATGCGGCGCAGGTCCGCCTGCCACGCGTTGGGGTCGAAGTAGTGGGGCCCTCCGAAGGGCCAGAACGCCCACCACGGCGTCTCCGAGGTGAGGATGCGGTCCTTGATGGCCCCTTTCTTCACCTGCTTCGTGCCCTCGATGTCCAGGCTGACGACCTTGGGACCCGGGGGCGGAGTGGACGTGGTGGCACACGCCGTGAGCCACAGGGGCACGGCGAGCGTGGCGAGGCGGAGGATTCGGAGAAGGTCGACGGCCACGGGGTGTTCATACCCGGAAGGCAAGCGTCTGACGCGTCTCCAGGTGGACGTTCGTCCGCCATTGTCGCATTCCAACGTCCCGGCGCCGGCGCGTGTGTCCGCTGGTCCTTGCCCTCCGGGGAGAGTCGCGTGCAAGCCGGGCCGAGGTGCGCCAGATTGGGCCCCATGGTCCAGTCCCGGCGAATGCGGCTCCTGGTTTTCGGTGTGCTCTCGGCGCTCGGCTCCGCCTGCGGCGTGGACGAGGACGAGGTCGTGCGGCTCAAGGAAGGCGAGAGCCTGGCGGACGCCCCGTACTGCAGCTCCGTGGGCTGCACCGGTGCCTACGAGTTCTGCGCGGAGTTGTTCTTCGATTTCGGTCGCTCCCCGCCGCTGTGCATCACCGACGACATCTGCGAGCGGCTGGAGTGCGCGAACTCCAACCGCCGCTGCGCCATCTTCGACGGCTTCCCCGGCCAGGTGAAGTGCATCGACTGATGAAGTGGAGGGGCTCCGGACCGGGGTGACGCCCCGCGGGGCCCCCGGGGCCGGGAGGTCCGCTCCCGGCCGGGGCCTTCGCCGTGTCGGGCGCCCGCTCAGCGCCGCGCGGACGCGGTGAGCCAGGCCAGCCGCTCCGCGGCCTCGCGCGTCCGCGGCTCCGTCAGCAGCGACGACGTGTCCTGGGCGATGCGATAGGCCCAGTTCGAGTCGCTCATGGAGCCCGGCAGGTTGATGCGGTCGCGCGTGCCGAGGATGTCCTGCCAGGGCAGCACGCACAGCTCGCTCGACGCGTTGAGCGCCGCGGCGAGCAGCGCGCGGAGCAGGTCCGGCGTCACCTCGCGCGTCACCGTCACCCCGTGCAGCTCCGGCCACGCGCGGGCGGCGGCGGCGCGCTCGTCGTCGCGCGCGCCCTCCCACCACTCCACCATCGTGTCCGTGTCGTGGGTGCCCGTCGTGACCAGGGAGATGGCGGGGAAGTGGTGCGGGTCGCGGTAGACGTGGTCGTCGCGCTCCCAGCGCATGACGCGGTAGCCGGGCAGCTTCAGGTCCGCGAGGATGTGGCGCACGAAGGGCGGGATGACGCCCAGGTCCTCGGCGACGATGCCGGCGCCCTCGGACAGCAGCTCGAAGTGCCTGCGGCCCTGCCGCTGGTGGCTCTGCTCGTCCGGGGGGATGAAGCGCCCGGTGGGCGTCTGCTCGTCGCGGATCCACTGGCGGAAGTAGCCCACCGCGTGGTCCACGCGCCGCAGGTCGTAGTAGCTGGCCGCCTTCTTCGCGCGCGCCTTGAGCCACGCGTAGTCGTCCTTCTGCATGGCGGCGAAGTCGAAGTAGGGCAGGCCCCAGTCCTGGCCGGTGGCGGAGAAGTCGTCCGGCGGCACGCCCAGCCGCGCGTCGCGGCGCAGGATGGTGGGGTAGGCCCAGCAGTCCGCGCTGTCCTGGCCGATGATGAAGGGCTCGTCTCCGCACAGCAGCACCTGGTGCTCGGCGGCGCGGGCGCGCGCGGCGTCCCACTGCTGCTCCGCCACCCACTGCAGCCACGCGTGGTAGCGCACGCGGCGCTCCAGCTCGGACGCCTTGGCGGCGAGCGCCTCCGGCTCGCGCGTGCGCAGGGGCTCCGGCCACTCCCACCAGGCGCGGCGCTGCTCCTGCTCGCTGATGGCGGTGAACAGGGCGTAGTTCTCCAGCCACTCGCCCTGGGCGGCGCGCCACTGGCGGAAGGCGCGGGCGCGCTCGGACTGGCTGGCCCAGTGGTGCTCCTCGAAGTGGTCGAACGCGCGGGCGAAGGCCGCGTCCTTCAGGGGGAACACCAGGTCGTAGCGCACGCGCGGCGCGGCGCGGGCCTCGGCCAGTTGCTGGCGCTGCGCGTCGGACAGCGCGCCCTCGCCGCCGGAGGCGATGAACTCCGGCAACTGGTGCAGGTCGATGAAGAGCGGGTTGAGACCGAAGGCCGAGCGCGTCGCGTACGGGCTCGAGTCCCCGGGCGCGGTGGGCAGCAGCGGCAGCAGCATCAGCATCCGCTGGCGGGCGGCCTTCATCCAGGCGAACAGCCCGTCGAGCGCGCCGAAGTCGCCGATGCCGAAGTCCGTCCGGGAGCGGAGCGAGAACAGGGGGAGCAGGAGACCGGAGAGCCGGCCGTGGTTGGACATGGTGCGGCGCAATCTGCCCCAGCCCTGCCCCGGAGTGAACTGCCGCGATGCCGCGATGTGCCGTGGTGCTTTCCGCTGGCGGACGATGTCCCCGGCCTGGGCGCCGCCGACTGTTGGCCGGTACAATCCGACCGTGAGTCCGCTGCCCGTCTCCTTCTACGCCCGCCCCGCCCTGGAGGTAGCCCGTGACCTCCTGGGGACCCACCTCGTGGTCGTCCAGGACGGCCTGCGCCGGGTGGGGCGCATCGTCGAGACGGAGGCCTACATCGGCGAGCACGACCTGGCCTGCCACGCGTCCAAGGGCCTCACCCCGCGCACGGAGGTCATGTTCGGCCCGGCGGGGCGCGCGTACGTCTACCTCATCTACGGGATGCACCGGTGCTTCAACGTCGTCACGGACGCGCCCGGGGTGGGGGCCGCGGTGCTGGTGCGCGCGGTGGAGCCGGTGGAGGGGCTGGAGGTGGACGCGCGCACGGATGGCCCCGGCCGGCTGTGCAAGGCGCTGGGGCTGACGCTCGGCCACAACCGCGAGGACCTCCAGTCGCCCGGGCTGCACCTGCTGCCCGGCATCCCCGTGTCGTCGTCCCGGGTGGAGCGCGGGCCGCGCATCGGCGTGGACTACGCGGGGGCGTGGGCCGCCGAACCCTTCCGACTGTGGGTTCGGGACAGTCAACACGTCAGCAAGCGGCCTGCGCCGAGGGCTCGCAACCGGCCTTGACGAAGGCGCTTCCGGCTGGTTGGGTGCGCCCCGCCATGTCCGACGAGGTCGCCACGGAAGATGATCGCCAGCTCCTCGCCCGGGCCCAGGTCGGGGACATGTCCGCCTTCGAGGCCCTGGTGGAGGCGCACCAGGACAAGGTCTACGGCCTGGCCCTGCGGATGACGCGCTCGGAGGCGGACGCCGCCGAAATCACCCAGGACACCTTCCTGTCCGCCTACCAACATCTCAAGGATTTCCGCGGGGATGCGGCCTTCGGGTCCTGGGTCCACCGCATCGCGGCCAACCACGCGCTCATGCGCCTGCGCCACCGCCGGGTGGCCCAGGCCGCGGAGGCGGAGCTGCAGGGGCCGGAATTCACGCCCCGTGGTACACTCGCCGACTATCCCGTCACCGACTGGAGCCGGGACGCCGAGGAGAAGGCGCTGGACGCGGAGCTGGGGCAGGCCATCCGCCAGGCGGCCGACCGGCTCCCCGAGGGCTATCGTGAGGTCTTCCTCTTGAAAGACGTGGACGGGCTCAGTTACGAACAGATTGCAGAGGTGACGGGGGACTCCATTCCCGCCATCAAGAGCCGTCTGCACAGGGCCCGACTCGCGCTTCGGGAAGCCATCGACACCTTCTACAACCGCGACAATCGCGGCCCGTGAAACGCGAACGGGGGGCTCCGCATCTTCCGATGGGAGCACGAGAAGGCGCGCCGCAGCCAGCCGAGGTTCGGATGTACACCTGTAAAGACTCGATCAACCTCCTGCTGGAATACCTCGAAGGGGAGATGGCACCCGAGGAGGCGAAGCACCTCCAGGAGCACCTGACCGGGTGCAGCCCCTGCGAGGAGTTCCTGGCCACCTACCGCGCGACGCCGGGCCTGTGTAAGCGCGCGCTGGCGGCGCGGATGCCCAAGGAGGTCTCGTCGAAGCTGACGGAGTTCCTGCGCGCCAAGATCAAGTCCGCCTCGTGAACCTGAAGCAACTGTCGCTCCCGGAGCTGGAGGAGGCGCTCGCGCCCCTCTCCCCCTCGCCCACCGCCGTGCGCAAGGTGTTCGCGGCCGTCTTCGCCCACGGGCGGGGTACGGTGGACGCGGTGGCCAATTCACCCCAGGTGCCTCGCCGCGTCGCGGACCACCTGCGGGCCCACGCGGAGATGCCGAGCCTCCAGGTGGTGGAGCGCCGGCGCGCGGACGACGGGTTCGTGAAGTACCTCTTCGACTCGCCCCTGGGCGGGCGCATCGAGGCCGTCCGCATCCCCATCTTCGACGAGAAGTACGTCATCTGCGTCTCCAGCCAGGTGGGCTGTGCGCTGGCGTGCGACTTCTGCATGACGGGGAAGTTGGGCTTCAAACGGAACCTCCAGACCTGGGAGATATTGGACCAGGTGCTGCAGGTGCGGGCGGAGGCGGACCGGCCGGTGCGGGGCGTGGTGTTCATGGGGATGGGGGAGCCGCTGCTCAACTACAAGGAGACGCTGCGCGCGGCGGGCATCCTGTCGAACCCGGCGGGGTTCTCCATCGCCGGGACGGCCATCACCTTCTCCACCGCGGGGCACGTGCCGGCGATCCGCCGCTACACGCGCGAGGGGCACCCGTACCGGCTGGCGTTCTCGGTGACGAGCGCCATCGCCGCCAAGCGCGCGCAGGTGCTGCCCATCGAGAAGACGCATCCGTTGCCGGAGCTCATCGAGGCCATCCGCGAGTACAGCCAGGTGCGGCGCGAGCGGGCGATGATCGCGTATGTCGCCATCCAAGGCTTCAACCTGGAGCGCGAGGACGCGGAGGCGCTGAAGGCGGCGTTCGAGGGCATCCCCATCAAGGTGGACCTCATCGACGTGACGGACCCGACAGGCAAGTACCTGCCGCCCACGCCGGAGGAGCTGAGCGCGTTCCGGGACCACCTGCAGATCCTCAAGGCGCCGGTGGCGCGGAGGTACTCCGGTGGCAAGGAGATTGGCGCGGCGTGCGGCACGCTGGCGGCCACGCAGTACGGCGGCACGGTGATGCCGGTTCCGGGTCCGTCGGTGTCCGCGCCCACCTCGTGACTCCGCGGCCCGGGTGGGCCGTGTCGAGGACGGGGAGGCTGCTCCCGCAGCGCGCGTGAGGCGCGGCCGAGTCCCGTGTCGCGCAGGCGCAAGCGCTTGTCAGGCTCGCGCAAGGGCGCGGCGACGCGGGTTGTCTAGCCTGGGGATGTTCGCGCTTCACCCAGGGGGACCTCACGATGACGCAGATTCGCAAGCCGGCTGTGTTCCTTCCGCCGCCCGTGCTCAAGTCGTCGCAGTCGCAGGCAGGGGCGGTCCGGTCTGGTGCCGTCACCACCGCGGCGTCGCCCGCGAGGCTGGACAGCTTCGGAGGCGGTGCTCGGACCGCCGGGCCGAAGTTGGACGAGGGAGCGCTGCGGCGGGGGCCGGAGCGTGACGCGCGGCTGGGCGGCGGGGAGGCGGTGCCGGTGCACCAGTTGCTGCGCTCGGGTGGGTTGGGGCGGATGGCGTTGGGGGGAGGGCGCGACGTCCGCCAAGCCACGACGCCGACGCCGGTGGCGACGCCGACACAGGTGGGCACGCCGACGCCGTCGGATGATCCGCGGAAGCAGCCGCTCGACGTGGGCGCGCTCATCGCGAACCCGGCGCAGGCCCAGGCGACCATCGACGCGCTGAAGCAGAGTGGAGACCCGCAGCTCGTGCGGTACGGGGAGACGCTGGCGCGGGCGGTGAACAACCCGACGTATCAGGCGTGGATGAAGCGGGCGGACCCGCCGCGCATCGTGCTCACGACGAGCGCGGGCAACGGCAACGAGCCCGTGTTGGTGTTGGTGCCGCCGGACTTCGCGGCGAACCCCACGAAGGACCGGCCGGTGCAGACGCACTACCACGGGCTGGGCTCGCCGGTGGGAGGGCATCCGGACGCGGCGGGGACGACGGCGGCCATCGACCGCATCTGGGCGTCGACGGACCCGGACCCCATCTTCGTGTTGCCGGAGACGGTGACGAACCCGCAGGACGAGCACCCGGAGAGCACGGGGAGTCATGGCGGGTGGCGGCTGAGCGGCCCCATCGACGTGGCACGGACGACGAACGACGCGCTGGCGGTGGCGTATCCGGGGACGCGGCCCGGGGACATGCCGATTGGCGAGCGGGTGGTGTCGGCGCACTCCCGCGGCGGCGCGGCGCTGGCGTTGTCGGTGCTCAACGACCCGGACTCGCTCCAGGCGGACCGGCTGGTGCTGCTGGACTGCCTCTACAACGTCAACGTCGCGCTCGACCCTTCCGGAGACACCCGGCGGGACGTGGACGCCGTGCTGGGCGACTGGGTGCGCGCGCAGCAGCGGCAGGGCCATCCGGTGCCGGCGATGGTGTTCTTCCAGAACGGCACCACGGACGACCCGCTGGAGCAGGCGGTGCGCGATGCGGGAGGGAGCTACCAGGAGTTCCGGCGGGAGAGCCACATGGCCCTCAACGAGGAGGGCATGGGGTTCGGCTATCCGGCGAACGAACCCGCCGCGACGCCGACGCCCGCGCGCTGACGGCTGCGCTCCTGGCCCGCTTCGTCAGGAGGGGATATGGGGCCGCGTGGGAGCGCTGGGCCGTCCCGAGCATGGCCCTACCGTCCACTCCCGGGCGGTCCACCCCGGAGGTCCATGATGTCGACACACCAGGACGAGGCATTCCACGAGCGCAACCGTCGCCTCGAACAGCAGGCGATGGCGGCGCTCGAGTCCCCGCAGGACGTGGCGCCAGCACTTCCCCGGGGAACGCCATGGCTGCGCATCTGGGAGTACCGGAGCCTGGGGCAGTACCGCTCCTGGCTCCTCTGGAAGGACGCCTCGAAGCTCGCTTCGGGGTTCCTCGTTCGTCGAGTCACCTGGACCCGGCACGGGGAAGTCGAACGGTCCATGAGTCCGGGGGGCGTCATCCAACACAGGGTCGCGAAGGAGCCGCGCCTGCTCACGGCCGACGCCCCCGTCGCTTCGGAGCGCTGGTGGGAACTCGAGGCCGAGGGCCGGGAACTCCCGGTCCCCAACATGTCGTTCGGGCCCCTGGGGATCTCCCTCGACGGAGTCCGGTTCGGCCTGGAGCAGCGCGCCGCCTTCCATTCGCTCCGCCTGGAGTGGTGGAGCCGCCCCCCGGCGGACTGGCGGCCCGTGGTGAAGTGGTTCGACCGCGTCCATGAACTCTTCGAGGACTGTCTCCCACCCTCGGAGCAGGAGCCCTGAGTCACCCACCGCCAACCAACGCCTCGCGGCACCCATGTCCCACGTGCCTCAGGAGGTCGTGTAAACCCGCTATTCCAGCACTGACCGCATTGTCTGTAGGCTGTCGCCATGGGTTCGACGGTGAGCGCTCTCTTCGAGGAAGTCGCCTCCGGCGTCGATGTTCAGGACGCACGGAACAAGGTCGAGGAACGGGCGGAACGGGGTGACTTCTCCACCCTCGTCGCGCTCGCCGGAGAGGTGGAGGCGCGGCTGCCCGCGACGTCCGCCGAGGCGCGAGGCCGACTCCATGCGCTCTCCGACCACATCGAGGAGACGCTCGCCCGGCGCGCGAGCGTCGAGAGCGCGCGGGCCCTGCTCGACATCGCGCGCCAGCCACGGGACGCGCGCTTCCAGGGCACCCACTCGGCCGCGCGCCGGGAGCGGGACCTCGCGGGGCTGCTCGCGCGTTGGAACCCGACGCCCGTCCTCCGCGCGCTGCTCCCACTCCGGAGCGGTCCGCGGGACCTGACCGAGCTGTTCGCCTGCTACGTGCAGGAGCTCGTCCTGCGCGGCGAGTCGCTGGAGGCGGAGCCCGCCGTCCGCGAGCTGTGGGCCCGACTGGTGGAGGGCGGCCATCCCCTGGCGCTCCTGCCGCTGCGCCGGGGGCGCTGGGAGTCGTCCCTGGGCCGCCTGCTGGGCGTCGAGGACGTGGAGGACGCGCTGCGGGACCTCCAGGCGCACCTCGCCTCGGCCCGCGCCGGGGACGCGGACGAGGAGGACACGCTCCCCCTGGGGCCGAGGACCCGGAGGTCGCCCGAGGAGGTCCCGCTCCCCGCGTCCGCGGGGGCCATCATCGACGCCTGGGCGGAGGACGTCGCTCCGGCGCGGGACTTCCGCCGCGCGTTCTCCCTGCGCCCCCCTCAGCCCGGGATGGGCGCGGACCTGCTCGCCGCCTTCCTCGAGGACGCGGACCTGGGGGGCCTCGTCCCGACGGATGACCCCGGCTGCGAACGCCAGGGGCCCGAGGATGTCGTGGCCACGCTCTTCACGCGCGCCGCCTTCGGCGCGGAGGGGTGGGTCGGCGCCCAGGGGGCCGCGTACGGTCGCCTCGCGACGTGGCGCACGCTGGCCGGGCTGATGGGCGTCGCGGGAGAGCCCCGCGACTGGCGCGTGCTCGAGCAGCAGGCCGGCGCGTGCCGCTGGTTCCGCTTCACCGTCACCACGTCGCGTCCCTCTTCGTCCTCACGCCTGGGACTGGCGTGCCTGCGCCCCGGGGGCACGACGCTGGCGCTCCTCGCCGCGAGCCTCCGGGCCTGAGCACGACGTGACGGGCCGCGCGCTCGTCACGCTCACGCCGCGCGGGGAGTCGCGGACGTGTTCCTGCGCTGCCACAAACGCCAGAGCCTCCGCGAGACGTGTCCCTCCGGGTCCGCGGGATGACGCGTGTCCTGTCCCCGCTCGTGGGCCATCCGGCGGAGCAGGGGCCCCACGGCGCCGACGGGCGACTCCTGCTCCGACAGGCTCTCGTTCACCACGTCCATGAACCGCCGCGCGCCCTCCGGGGTGTCCACGGCGAAGCCCCGGTAGACGAGGAACCGCCAGGCCTCCTCGGGACTCCCCTCGAGGTCCACGACGTTCAGCGTGGCGGCCAGCGCATCCCAATGGCGCGGAAGAATCATGGTGGAGCGGAGCATGGCCGACGCGGCAGAGGCGCCTCGGGCGTCCCCTCTGTTGACCATCGGAGACGGGTGCTTTCGCTCGCGCCAGGGGTGCCTTATGACTGTGGCTCGGCTCTCGGGAGGACGTGCGCGCGGATGGTGGAGTACATCGACCAGATCATCGGCGCGCTGGGGCCCCTGGGCCTGCTGGTGCTCGGGCTCGCGGCGGCGCTGGAGTACGTCGTCCCCCCGTTCCCCGGGGACTCCATCACCCTGTTGGGGGGCGTGTACGCGGTGCGTGGCACGCAGCCCTGGTTCCTCGTGTTCCTCGTCGTCATCGCGGGCAGCGTGGCGGGCGCGGCCATCAACTACGCGGTGGGCCGCTGGCTGGTGAAGCGCTTCGAGGCCCAGCCCGAGCGCAGCTTCCTCGGCATCACCCACGCGCGGTTGGCGGAGGTCCAGGCGCGCATGCGGCGCAACGGGCCCTGGCTGCTGCTGGTCAACCGCTTCCTCCCCGGCATCCGCGGCCTCATCTTCGTCGCCGCGGGGGCCTCGCACATGCCGCGCGTCAACGTGCTCGGCCTGGGCGCGGTGTCCGCCATGGCGCACACCGCGCTGGTGCTGGCGCTGGGCTCGGCGGTGGGTGGCAACCTGGAGAAGTTGACGCTGCTCGTCAGTCGCTACCAGTACGCGGTCATCGGCCTGGTGGCGGTGGGCGTGGTGGCGGCGCTGGTGCGCATGTTCGCTCGGCGACGCGCGCCGGCCCCCGAGCCTTGAGTCACCGGGACGACGCCGTCTCAGGTGAGCGTTGCGTGTCCTGGCCTCGGCGCGCTTGAGTCTCGCCCATGGCTCAGCGCGCTCGTTCCTGGAGTCCTCTGCTCGTCGTGCTCGTGCTGTCCGTGGCGGGGTGTCGCTGTGGTGACGAGCCGGGGCTGGGCAACGCCCGGTTGGGCTTCCGGCCCCAGGAGGAGGAGGTCGACTTCGGCCGCGTGCTGGAGGGCGAGCGGGGCACGCGGCAGGTGACGCTGGTGGCCACCGGCCGCGCCACCACGGAGGTCCAGGCGTCCGCGGAGTCTCCCTTCGCCGCGACGACGCCGGAGGTGAGCGTCCCCGGCAGCGGCTCCACGGTGGTGGAGGTGACGTTCCTCGCGGGCCATGGCGCGGCCGAGGGCGAGCTCGTGCTCCGGGGCGCCGGCAGCAGCGTGAGCGTGCGACTGAAGGGGCAGGGCGTCCGCCCGCTGAAGTGTGACCCGTCCGGGCCGTGCTTCGCGTCCCGCTTCGACCTCGAATCGGGGACGTGTGTCGAGACGCCGCTCACCGAGGGCGCCACCTGCATCCCGGAGAGCCGGTGCCAGGTGGACGGGCGCTGCGAGTCCGGCGCGTGCGTGGGCTCGCCGCGCTCCTGCGACGACGACAACCCGTGCACGGTGGACGCGTGCTCGCCGCAGTTCGGCTGCGTGCGCACGGACGTCGTCTGCCCCGACCCGAACAACCCCTGCAAGGTGGGCCTGTGCGACCGCGACGACGGGTGCCAGGAGGTGGACGTGGCGGACTTCGTCCGCTGTGGCGCCATGGACTGCGAGCAGTCCCTCCTCTGCTTCGGGGGCTCGTGCAAGGCGTTCGACACGCCGGAGGGCACCGTGTGCGCGCCCGCCACGGCGTGTCAGGAGGTGGGCAAGTGTCAGGGCGGCGCTTGCACGAGGCCCCCTCCCGGGGACTTCGAGGCGGACTTCTCCCAGGACCTGGGCGGCATCCCCTCGGGCGGCGGGGACGCGCCCATGCTGCTGGTCGACGAAGGCACCCTCTTCACCTCGGTGTGTGGCGGGGACGCGGGCTGCCGGCTCGTCTCCTTCACGGAGGGGGGCCTGCTGCGCTACGCGGCGCCCTATCCCGAGGACGCGCCGCGCGCGCTGCTGGCGGTGTCCGACGCGGGCGTGGTCGTCCGGGGACCGAAGGGGCTGGAGGCCTACGCCGCGCGCGCGCCGGGCGCGCGGAAGTGGGAGGCCTCGTGGACGGCGCTGGGCGCGCCCGAGGGCGCGGGAGCGTGGCGGGGCGTGGTGGGCGCCGGACAGGTCGCGCTGACGTCGACCGGTGACGTGGTGGCGAGCGTGGCCTGGAGCCAGGCCGCCGACGCGGGCGAGGACGGCGGCGCGTCGCCTCCACCTCCGGAGGGCCAGCGCTGGGTCTGGCTCGATGGCCACGGGGATGCGGGCACCGTGCTCTACGCGGGCCCGGTCGAGCCCTGGCACGGCGAGACGCGGCTCGGCCTGGACCCGGCGGATGTCGCCTACCGCTACACGGTGGATGGCCTCCTGGAGCGCGCGGAGGTGGTGACGGCGGGCGCGGACGGCGGCCCGGGGCTGCGGGTGGTCACGCTCGAGGACGCCGGGCCGCTCGCGGGCCTCGCGTCGCTGTCGGTGTCGGACGACCAGCTCCTGGTGGGGGCGCGGACCTCCGTGTTCCTCGATGGCGGGGTCGTGACGAAGGCGGAGGTGGACTGGGATGGAGGCACGCGGACGCTCGCGCCCATGGCGGAGCCCGTGCTGCTCGCGGCGGAGGAGCAGGGCGCCGCGCGCGCCCTTCTGCTCGCTCGCGCGTGCGCGCGGACGGATGGCGTGCCGTGCCAGCCCGAGGAGGAGCGCCTGGTCCTGCGCGGGGTGGCGGCGGACACGGGCCGTGGGGTGTGGGAGGCGGACGTGCTGCCCTTCGAGTCGCTGGAGGGGACGCCGCGGGAGGCGACCCTCCTCCAGCGGGGCCAGGTGGGCTTGCTCGTGGACGTGCTCCGGCGGGACGGGCGGCAGGTGTGGTTCGAGGTCTATTCGGAGGGGAAGAAGGTGAGCGCGTGCCCGTTGCCGGGCCGGCCCACGTTCGGTGGCGCGACGTTCTTCGCGGGCAAGCTGCTCGTGGTGGTGGAGCGCGAGGGCGTGTGGCGACTGGAGTCCTACGCCATGGGGCCGGGCGTCCTCGCGGAGACGCGCGGCTGGCCCCAGCGCCACGCCACCGGCGCGGGGACGCGGCGCGGGGCGCCGTGAGTCACGCCGTCGCGTTCGGGTCCACCCACAGGTCCTCGAAGCGCACCTGCGGCGGCGCCTGGTGCAGCCGCAGGCCCTGCACGGACGTGGTGGCCGCGGCGTGGATGCGGTCGTGGTACAGCGGGATGAGCGGACAGTCGGCGCGGAAGAGGTGCTCGGCGCGGATGTAGAGCTGCTGGCGCAGCTCCGGGTCGATGGACACGCGCGCCTCGGAGGTGATGCGGTCCAGCTCCGTGTTGCGGTAGCCCAGCGGGTACACCGTCTGCGCGCTCGAGTTCAGCAGGAAGTGCAGGAAGGTGTCCGGGTCCGGGAAGTCCGCGAGCCACAGCGTGCGGAACGCCGGAATCTTCCCCTCGCGCAGCCGGGCCGAGTACTCCTCCGGCGGCATCACCACGTGCCGCAGCTCCAGCAGGCCCGCCTGGATGAGGGGGCGGAAGAGGACGGCGTCCTCCGCGGAGGTGTCGCGGCCGGTGGGGTGGTGCAGGGTGAGGCGCAGCCGGCGCAGGCCCACGTCGCGCAGGAGCTGCTCGGCGAGCGCCAGGTCCGGCGCGGGCTGCGGGTTCACCTCCGCGCCGCCCAGCAGCTCCGGCGGCGTCAGGGTCCGCGCCACCCGGGCGCCCGGATGGAACTGCTCCACCAGGCCCGCGATGTCCATGCCCGCGCGCAGCGCGCGCCGCACGCGCACGTCGTCATACGGCGACTCGCGCGAGTTGAGCGCCACGAACGCGGTGGAGGGCGTGGTGCTGGCCACCACCTGGAAGGACTCCAGCCCCGGCACCTCGACGTGCTCGGCGGAGAGGAACGAGACCAGGTCCGCGGCGCCGCGCTGCAGCCGCCCCACCGCCTCCTCGCGCGAGTCCACCAACTGGAACTCCAGCCGGTCGAGCATCGGCGCGCCGGTGCGCCAGTACGCGGGGTTGCGCTCCATCACCACGCGCTCGGGCTCCAGCGCCATCACCCGGAAGGGGCCGGTGCCCACCAGCCGCCCGCCCGCGTCCACGCGCGCCACCGCCGTGGGCGTCAGCGCCATCAGGTGCAGGAAGAAGGCCTTGGGCTCGCGCAGGCGGATCTCCAACGTCGCGTCGTCCAGCGCCTCGATGCCCGTCACCTCGCGGGCCATGCCGGAGGCGTACTCGGTCGCGCCCTCCACGTCCTCCAGCAGGCTGCGGTCGGGCGAGCGCACCGCCGGGTCCAACAGGCGCTCCAGGTGGCGCTTCACGTCCTGCGCCGTCAGGGGCGCGCCGTCGTGGAAGGTGACGCCCCGGCGCAGGTAGAAGCGGTAGCGACGGGCGGACGGGTCCGCGTCCCAGCGCTCGGCGAGGTCCGGCTCCAGGCCGCCGTCCGCCAGCCGCACCAGCCCGGAGAAGGCGCACGCGGTCAGCTCCGACAACTGGTTCTCCACGCTGAACAGCGGGTCCACCGCCTGGCGGTTGCGCAGCGAGGCCGCCTGGTGGAGCACCACGCGCAGCGTGCCGCCCACGCGCGGCTGCGGCAGGCGGAAGCGGAACACCTCCGTCTCCAGCCCGAGCGCCTCGTGGCCCAGCTGGTCCACCGTGCGCGTCAGCCCGTCGCCGATGCGGATGACCCGGCGCGCGTCCTCGCGCACCTGCGCGACCTCCTCGCGGATGGACGCGTCCGCCCTGGTGAGCACCTGGTTGGCGCTGCGCAGCTCGTCGATGGAGGCGCTCAGCCGCACCACGCTGTCGGACAGCTCGCGGCCCGCGCGCGCCTGGTCCTCCGCCTTCTGCGACGCGGTGTGGCCCACGCGCGCCATCTCGTGCGTCTGGCGCACCAGCTCGCGCGCGTGCCCGGCCTGCTCGATGGCCATGCGCGTGACGTCCTCCACGCGCCGGGCCACCCGGCGGCTCGCCTCCACCACCGTCGCGCCCTGGGCCTCCAGCCGCTGCGTCTCCGCCACCGTGGCCTCCACGGCGCTGAAGGTGCGCTGGGTGATGGTGCGGATCTCCACCAGCGCCTCGGTGGCGCGGTCGCCCATGGCCACGCCCGTGCCGGCCTGCTCGCGGCCCTCCTTCACCAGCGCCACCGTGGTCTGCACGGCGTCTCGCACGCCGGACACCATGGCGCCAATCTCGCGCGTGGAGCGCGTGGTGCGCTCGGCCAGGTTGCGAATCTCGTTGGCCACCACGCCGAAGGGGCGGCCGTGCTCGCCGGCCTGCGCGGCGATGATGGCGGCGTTGAGGGCCAGGAGGTTCGTCTGGTCGGCGATCTCCTGGATGACGTCGACGATGCGGCCAATCTCCGTGGAGCGCGCGCCCAGGGTGCCCATCAGCTCCGCGGCCTTCCGGATGGTCTCCTCCACCTGGTACATGCCCTTGACGCTGTCGGCGACGAGCACCTCGCCGCGCTCCGCCGTCGCCGTCACCGCCATGGCCAGCTGGTTCGTCTCGTTGGCGCGGCGGCGCACGGAGTCGATGCCGCCCTCCACCAGCGACACGAAGTCCTCCGCTTCGCTGGCGAAGCGCGCCAGCTCGTCACCGGAGGAGGCGATGTTGGCCAGCCGCTCGCTCATCGCCTGCATCAGCGCCGTGGTGCGGCTGGCGAAGTCGTTCACCTGCGACAGGCCGTCCACCACCTGCTCCAGCCGCTCCGTCATCTCCAGCAGCGAGCCCGTGGTGTCCACGGCGAAGGCCTCCAACTGGTGGACGCGCTTGCCCACCACCTGGAGGCTGGTGCCCATGCCGCTGACGGACTCGAGCGTGCGCTCCACCGCGCCACCCTGCCGGCGCGCGGCCTCGAGCAGGGCGTCCGCCTGCTCGCTCACCTCGTTGCTCGTGCGGTGCAGGTTGGCCGTCACCCGCTGCACCTGGGACAGCGCGCGGCGCAGGGACAGGACGAGGCGCCGCACGTCCTCGTGTCCCTCGTAGCGGGGGCCGCCCGTGGTGGTGAGGTCGCCCTCCGCCAGCCGCGCCATGACGCGCCGCCGCGTCAGCCGCCGTATCGCGGCCCAGCGGAACCACGCCAGGTAGCCGCCGACGAGGTACAGCGTGGGCGTGGCGACCAGCAGCGCCGTCCACGAGGACGTCGTCAGTCGCTGCCCACCCGCCAACTGGAGCACCCCCCCCAGGACGAGCGCTGAAAGCACACCGGCCGCCAGGCCGAACGCGAAGAGGTACCGTTTGGCGCCCATGGACGACGGGGAGGCTACTCCGCCTTCTCGCGCCGGTCCTCAAAACGCCGCACACTGGGGGCCTCGTGTCATCCCTGCTCGCCCTCCTGGCCGTCCTCGCGCTCCCGGTGAAGTCCACCCCCCAGGGCCCTCCGGCCCCGGCGCCCGTCGAGGAGGCGCGCTTCGTCTTCTCCTGGCGGGGCATCCCCGTGGGCACGGTGACGCTGACGCGGGGCCCCGGCCGCTTCACCTACGCCAGCCGGCACCTGCACACGCGCGCGGGCACCCACGGCGAGCGCCGGCGCGAGGCCTCCCTGGACGTGGACGACGCGGGGCGGGTGAAGGGCGGCGGCGCGTGGCCCCAGGCGCTGTGGCTGTGGCGGGGGCCTCCTCCCCCGGGCTGCGTGACGGCGCGCGAGGAGCTGTCCGGCCGCGAGGGCGCGCACTGTGTCACCGGGGGCACGGCGCCCTGGGTGGAGGGCACGCTGATGGGGGCCCCGTTCCGCGCGCGCTATGACGCCCGCGGGCGCATGGAGGTGCTGGAGCTGGGCGAGTCGCGCTTCACCGTGGCCGCGCCCGGGGAGCGGCTGCGCGCGCCCCCGGACTTCTTCGCGCAGGGGCTCCCGGTGGAGGGGGACGCGGGGCCGCTGGCGCTGGAGCCGCCGCTGCCGGTGGCGTCGCGGCGGGAGGGGATGACGGCGTGGGAGGCGGGCGCGGCGCGGGCGCTGGCGGCCAGGGTCCACGCGGCGTTCCCGGAGAAGGGCCCGGGCGAGGCGGACTTCCGCGAGGGCGGGGAGGGCGAGGCGGGCGGGTGTCTGGCGCATGCGCTGCGCTTCGCGGCGCTCGCGCGGGAGCGGGGCGTGACGGTGGCGCTCGTCCATGGGCTGCTGGTGGTGGACGGCGGTCCGGCGCGGCCCCATGCGTGGGTGCGCGTGGCGCTCCAGGGGGGCGGCACGCTGGACCTGGACCCCACGTCCCTGGACCCCGTCCTGCCGGACACGCACCTGCCCCTGGCGCTGGAGGACGCGCGAGGGCCGGCGCTGGAGGCGGGGGCGCGGTGGCTGGCGCTGCTGCGGGGGGCGCACCGCGTGGTGCGCCGGCCGTGAGCGCGCCTACTCGAAGGGGATGATGGACAGCTTGTCGCCCGCCTCCGCGCCCAGGATCTCCTTGGCGCGCGCGGGCAGGTAGACCACCTGGTTGTCCAGCCGGGCCATGCACCGCACGGAGCGGAAGCGGTTGCGGCCGGAGTCCTTCTCGAAGGCCACGAGCACGTCGTCCCCCTCCAGTTCGAAGTCCGCCTCCGCCAGCTTGAGCGTGCGGTACTTGCGGATGAGCGACACGTCGCCGGTGTTGGCCTCGAAGTGCGGCCCGCCGTCGAACGGGTCGATGCGCTCCACGTACCGGAAGCCGATGCGCTCCAGCATGCGCTGCACGCCGCGCGTCTGCGGCCCCACCTCGCCGAGCACCTTCTGCACGCGCTCCGGGAACAGCGACGCGTAGATGTCCGACGCGGGGAACAGCTCCTTGATGAACTCCTTGTTCTGGCGGCTGAGCCGGTCCGCCTCCAGGTACGTCAGCCCGGTGAACTTCTTGCCGCACGCCTCCCACAGGAGGCTGCGCCCGTCCGGCAGCAACGGCGGCAACAGCTCCGCCAGCACGCGCGGCCGGAACAGCCGCCGGTGCATGGCGATGAACAGGAAGCGCACGTAGGACAACTGCTTGCCGGGCTTGTCCTCCGTGGCGCGGTAGGGCGGGTCCACCACCAGGCCGCCAATCTCCGTGGGGCCCTCGTAGTTGTAGGCGATGGACAGCACCTTGTGCCGCAGGTGGCGCTCGAGGGACGCGGAGTAGTGCTCGCGCTCGCTCACCTCGTAGTAGATGTGCGGCGCCTCGAACGTGCCGTGCTGGGCGATGATCATCGACGTGCCGATGATGAGCCCGTTGCGCAGGTCCTCCAGGACGAAGAGGTACTCGCGCTCGAAGGGGTTCTTCACCTTCCCCGCGAAGCTCTTCACCGACTTGTCGATGATGCTCTCGAGCGTCTCCTCGTTGTTCGGCAGGTTCACCGTGTTGAGCACGGCGGCGAGCCGCTTGAGGCCGGCCAGGTCGGTCTTCTGGACGTCACGCAGGACAAGCATGGTTGCACCCGGGACGCACCGGGATGGCGCGCCGGAAGGGGTGGGGACCATACACCACACCCCCCTCCATGCGCCCATCCACCTGCCCTCTTGATTCCTTTATGACGCACTGAGTCGGAGTGTCGCTCCCCGGCACGGCCGGAGGGTGCGAGTCGCCTCGCTGCGTCGTGAAACATTTCTCAAATAGGCGAGCCCCTGCCCGGGCGTCCGCTGTGTTGTCAGACGGGCGGGAAGCTCCTGGCGGGGGAATGAAGCGCGGAATGCCTTGCGGTACGGTGTGTCAAACGTTGGCTGTCAAACCTTCGCAAGGACACGACCCATTGAGAAGACTGTTTCCTGGCTTGCTTGCGATGTGGCTGCTCCCGTCCCTCGCCTCCGCCAGCATCGTGTGGCGGGGGGACTTCGAGACGGGGAACCGCTCGCAATACACCGGTGAGCAGATGGTGAGCTCCGACCGGCTCCTGGTGGTGACGAACCCGGTGGCCGAGGGGAAGTATGCGCTGAAGGTCACGGTGAAGCAGGGAGATGACCCCATCAACGCGAGCGGCAACCGCAACGAGCTCGTGTATCAGAGTGGTGAGAAGGAAGGGTCCGAGTACTACTACCGCTGGAAGGTGATGTTCGCGTCGGACTTCCCGAGCGTGGACACCTGGCAGTTGTTCACGCAGTGGCACCACGATGGGTGCTGCGGCTCGCCTCCGCTGGAGTTCTACGTGCGCGGCGAGGAGATCCGCATGGCGTTGAACTCCAACTCCACCATCCCCTGGCGCACCGCGCTCAAGCGGGGCGTGTGGCAGGAGTTCATCCTGCACGTGAAGTGGTCCTCCAACGCCAGCACCGGCTTCGTGGAGCTGTGGCACAACCAGAAGAAGGTGCTCTCGAAGACGTACGCCGCGACGATGTACGCGGGCAACAAGAACTACCTGAAGCTGGGCCTGTACCGCAGCGACACGGTGAAGCCGGTGGGCATCCTGTTCCACGACGGCTTCGTCCAGGCCACCGCGCTCTCGGACGTGCTCGACACCACGACCCCGTCGACCGACGCGGGCACCCCCGTGGACGCGGGCACGCCGGTGGACGCGGGCACCCCTGTCGACGCCGGCACGCCGGTGGACGCGGGTACCCCCGTGGACGCGGGCACGCCGGTGGACGCGGGTACCCCCGTGGATGCGGGCACGCCGGTGGACGCGGGTACCCCCGTGGACGCGGGCACGCCGGTGGATGCCGGCACCCCCGGGGACGAGGGCACGCCCGGCGCCGGGGAGGACGCGGGGACGTCGCCAGGACCGCAGGTGGACGCGGGCACGGGGCCCACCGACGAATCACCTGGGACGGGGACGGGCGTCATCCCTCCGACGTCCGGTGTCTCGCCGGATGACCTGGGCGCCGAGCCCGCGGGCTGCAACAGCGCGGGCGGTTCGGCCGCGGCGGTGTCGCTGCTCGCCCTGCTCGGGCTCGCGCGTGGGTGGCGACGCCGACGTTGAGTGACTCGGCCGGGGCCTCGTCTCGCGGGGGCCCCGGCCTTCCCTCGCTCCAGGCTGGCGTGACTTGACCCGGAGTGTGGAGTGGAAAGACGCTTTCCGTGAAGTCTTCACTCAACGGGAGCGTGGCAGATGAAGCGGAATGTACTCGGAGTGTTGGCGGGGATGCTGGTGGCGCTGGTGGGGTGTGGTGACGTGGACCCCGCGGGGGCGACGGCGCCGGAGGAGGCCCTGGCGGAGAGCGAGTCGGCCCTCTATCCGGAGTGCTGCTCGGCGATTCCGGGCTCCGGCTACACGGAGGCGTTCTGTGACTCCGTCTCGTACTCGCCCGGGCGCTGCAACGCGGTGTGGAGCGGGACGGCGTGTTCGTGGAACACGACCAACTGCCCGGTGACGTGTTGCCAGCCGAAGAGCGGCAGCACCGTGCCCTGGAACTACTGCAACACGTACAACATCTCCGAAGGCCGCTGCAACGCGGTCAACAGCGGCACGACCTGCGCCTGGGCCTGCTGAGCCTCGCCGCTCACGAGGACTCGCGCGCCCCGGTGCGTGGAGGCCGCGAGTCCTCGAGTCATCCTGTCGCCGGGCCCCAGGGCGCGCCGTGGTCGTGACCGGGGACTCCTCCGCGGAGGTGGACCGCGACGTGTCGACGACGCGCCCAGCCTGGGCCGGGGGTTCCCCGCGTCGTCCGAAGTTGGGGAGCCGGCTGTCAATGTGACAGTCTGCTGTCCATGGCGAGATACACGACGGGCGGGGCGGCCTTCACGGACCTGGTGCTGGAGGTCTTCCGGGGCAACGGCCTGATGCTGGCGGCGGGGGAGCGGCTCGCGCTGCCGTCGGGGCTGACCAGCGCGCGGTGGCAGGTGCTGGGCGTGGTGGACCACGAGCCCGCGCCGGTGGCGAACGTGGCGCGCGCCATCGGGCTGACGCGGCAGAGCGTGCAGCAGACGGCGGACGCGTTGGCGGAGGAGGGGCTGGTCGAGTACCAGGAGAACCCGCACCACCGCCGCGCCAAGCTCATCACGCTGACGCCCACGGGGCGGGAGCGGCTGCGCGAGGTGGAGGCCCGGCAGATGTCCTGGGCGAACAAGCTGGGCGGGCGGGTGTCCCCGGAGTCCCTGAAGACGGCGCTGCGCGCGCTCCAGGAGGTCCGCGCCGTGTTGGAGCAGGAGGCCGCGGCGGCGGAGGACGCCCCGTAGCCCACGTGGACGCGGCCCCGGCCACGCCCCCGGAGGAGCGTGGCGCGGGGCCCGCTCACGGACGTGACGTCAGAAGCAGGCGCCGCAGGACCGCTGGCCGGTGGCGCCGGCGTTGTAGCTGTCGCTCGGGTTCGTGGTGGAGGTGCACCACAGATAGGCGACGTTCACCGTCCAGGTGCAGCCCTGCTCGCACTCCCAGATGATGAAGGGGGTGTAGCCCGCCGGACAGCTCACCAGGGACTGCTCCGCCTCCATCGTCATCTCCGGCGCGACCTCCTGGACCGCGTCCGCGCCACCACAGCCCAGGGCCAACCCGCTGACCGCGCACAGCACTCCACCCACGAGCATTCCCAACTTCATGCGTGTCTCCTGTCAGGACCTGCGAGGAATCGAGGCCCGCGCGAGTCTAGGATTGACGATGTCAGGGTTTGCCTCGGCGGGCGGGTTGACTGTTCACCCGCGGGCATTCGGTGGGGCGACGGGAGGGCCGTGACGGGCCCTCCCGCCGGGGGAGCGCCTCAGCGCACGTGGCCGGTGCTGTCGGTGATGCCGCCGAGCTTGAGCGCGTTGGCCTGGGAGGAGTTGGGCTCCGCCTGGACCACGGGGACGCGCTGGTTGCCGACGGGGACCGTGCCCAGGCCCTGGATGCCGTTGCCGGCGCTCGGCGGGCGCAGCCCGCTCGGCTGCGCGCCGGGGATCTGCATCATCTGGTTGAACGTCTGCGGGGAGGTGGTGAGGATGCCCCGGAGGTTGCCGTTGTTGAGCGGGATGCTCTGCCAGTGGACCTGCTCGTTCTGCTGGTGGGGCTGGGTCCCCGCGACGGTGTTGTTGAAGTTCTGGTTGCGGCCATTCTCGGTCTGCTGGGCCCACATGGGCCGCGTGCGCTGGAGCGGGTTGCCCGGAGGCAGGGCCGCCTGGTTCGCCGCGGTGGAGCCGGGGACGCGTCCCATGTTGTCCGTGGTGGACGCCCGCCAGTTGGGGTTGTTCTGGAGCAGGTTGGGGTTGAGCACCAACTGCGCGTTGTTGGGGTTGCTGCCCACGCCGTGGCCCTGCGCCCTCCAGGTGTCCTGCCCCACGCCCTGGGCGCGCGTGTAGACGCCGAGCGCGCCACCGCCGTTGCGGTCCGCGGGCCGGTGGTAGTTCCCGTTGGGCCCCAGGCGCTCGTAGGCGGAGCTCAGGCGCCCGTTCTCGAGGGCGGGGCGCACGAAGTTCGGGTTCATCCCGTGGGTGAGGGTCGCGGCGTTGTTCATGTCGAGCGCGGGGGCCTGCTGGTTGCTCGGCCGCATCGCCGGGGCCTGGCCCTGGTTGTGCTGCGGGGGCACTCCGGGGTTGAGGTTGCCCGGCGTCCGGGGCGGCCCCTGCACGGGAGGGCGGTTGGGGTTGGCGGGCCGGTTGGTGTTGGGGGGACGGTAGTTGGCGGACTGCGGAGGGTTGCTCAGTCGGGGGATGCGGCTCATGGGGGATGACCTCGTGTTCCCGCCTTGCGGGCGGGAGTTGAAGCGGACAGCCTGAATCAATGTGTGGCATTCCGTCCCGCCCGCGAGGGTTTGGGACGGTTGCTGTCCTTGCGCTGTGTTCTCCGGCTTCATGCGCCAGGAATTGCGTGCCCTCCAGTCGGAGCACAATGCCTGTCGGATTGTGGATGGAATTGGACGTGGGCGCGCGCGGCCCGCACGCGAGCGGCCCTCCGGAGCCCCGGTCCCGCACGGCGGCCTCGAATTCCAACGCCACCGGAACTGGCCCGGCACCGCGCGGGACGCCGCGTCGGTGAAACCTTTCGAAATATTCAGCGGGGCTCCGCTCCCGGTGACGCCCGGGCGTGCCCCGAGTACGTGCCGGGGCTCCCGCACCGTCCTCCGGGGCGGAAAATCAGCCCGGAAACCGGATTCCCACGTTTTCGGGTCGTGTGAAAAATCTGCGACACGACACAACCCGCACCCCCGGGTGATCGATAATTCGCGCATGACCAGCGTTGTCGGCCCCCGTCGCTCGCCCCTCTCCGCTCGCCCCTCCGACACTGCCCGTGAGACGACCCCCGCGTCCGCGAAGGCTTCCACGTCGGCTCGCAACGACTTCCAGCCCTCGCGG
The DNA here is from genome assembly GCF_024198235.1 of Myxococcus dinghuensis. GTDB lineage: Bacteria > Myxococcota > Myxococcia > Myxococcales > Myxococcaceae > Myxococcus > Myxococcus dinghuensis. Next base: position 123,037 of record NZ_JAKCFB010000021.1, read on the forward strand.
GCGGGACAGGGGCTCAGCGCCTCCGTCCTCACGAAGCTCGGTGCCGTCTACGTCCCGGTGACGCCCACCGTGCAGCAGGCGGTCCCGGCGAAGCAGGCCGCCGCCGCCCAGCAGGCGGGCGCCCCGCTCGTCTACAGCACGAGCCCCAACGCGGCCATCAAGGACAACTCCACCGTCACCAGCACGCTGGATGTCGCCGAGGACACCACGGTCGACTCCCTCAAGCTGGACCTGGACATCGCCCACACGTACCGCGGCGACCTGACCGTGAAGCTGACGTCGCCTTCCGGCAAGACGGCGGTGGTGTCGAACCGCGCGGGCGGCTCCGCGGACGACCTCAAGGGCGCGTTCGACCTGAAGGACTTCGCCGGCGAGCCCACGAAGGGCAAGTGGACGCTGGAGGTGCAGGACTCCGCCAAGGGCGACGTCGGCACCCTGAAGCAGTGGGGCCTGAACATCGTCTCCCAGACGAAGGCCCCCGAGGAGCCGCAGCCGGAGCCCTCCGACGACCCGTTCGACGGCCTGCGCGACGACGCGCTGCTGCGCGCCGTGCGTGACTCGTCCAACGGCAAGAAGGTCGTCAGCTACAACGAGGCCCGCAAGCTCATCTTCTCCAGCCTGGACGTGAACCAGGACGGCAACGTCGAGTGCGTCTACACGGACGCCGAAATCAAGGGCGGGAAGATTCCCAGCAGCTCCGTGATGAACGTGGAGCACACGTGGCCGCAGTCCAAGGGCGCCACGGGCGTGGCCAAGAGCGACCTGCACCACCTGTTCCCCACGGACAGCAAGGCCAACTCGCGCCGCAGCAGCTTCCCGTTCGGCGTGGTGGTGAACGTGAAGTGGAGCCAGGACGGCGCCAAGCTCGGCACGGATGCGAGCGGGAAGACCGTCTTCGAGCCGCCAGATTCCCACAAGGGCAACGTGGCGCGCGCGATGTTCTACTTCTCCGCCACCTACAACAAGGGCATCCCCAACGACGAGGAGGCGGTCCTCAAGCAGTGGAACAAGCTGGACGCGGTCGACTCGGCTGAAATCGAGCGCAATCGCCGCGTCGCCAACATCCAGGGCAACGTGAACCAGTTCGTCGAGCACTCCGAGCTGGCCGACCGCATCAAGGACTTCTGACGCGAGTCCGACCGTCGGGGGACCGGGCCCGGGTGGCGCAAGCGCCCCAGGCCCGGGCTCCGGCGGCGCTGTTCCGTCTCACCGATGCGCGGCATGGCTCCCGGGATGCCCCGGTCGAGCGAAGGCCCGCGTCGAGCGGACGCTCGGGAACGGATGTCCCGTGGAGCGCGAGGGGCGCCTGCCTCCGCTTCCTTGTCTGGATTCTCGCCAGGAACCCGGAAAACCCGTGAGATGTCCCATCCCGACCCGAAGTCGATGATGGGAGAGCGCGATGGTCCAGCGATGGTGGCGTCTCGCGGTGTGGTGCGTCCTCGTGGGTGGGCTCCTTCACGGTGGCCCCGCCGCCGCGCAGGCCGTTGGGACGACGGGCGCACCGAAGGCTCCGCCCGCCTTCCAGGTCGTGGCGCGCAAACCTCCTCCCGCGTCTGGCGAGGGGCGCTTCTCCGCGAAGGTGAAACAGGGCGGCGCTGATCCAAGCGGCTATGAGGTGCGGCTCGATGGACGGACCTTCTTCCTCCCCGGGCTGAGCGCGCTCATCCACGACCCCGGACGCAATCGACTCATCACCTATGGGCAGTCACTCGACAGCCACGTCGGGGGGGCCTCCTTCGAATACCGGGCCTATTCGGCCGAGGGACAGCCCCTGGTGTCCACGGGGCAGCTCGCCCAGTTTCCCCATGTGGCCTCGGTCGAGCCGGACGGCGCCTTCATCCTCGCGGGACAGGCGGCGGAGGCGACCCCGACGCGCTGGTTCGTCGCGACGTACGACCGCGACGCGAAGCTGAAGTGGCGCTCGCCCCTCCCCGAACCCATGGCGCCGTCGGAGATTGCCCGGTCTCCGGATGGCGACGCGGTGGGCATCCTGTTGACGTCCGTGGGCAGGCGGTCGTCGTTCCGGTTGCTCGTCTACGACGGGGCGGGGAACCTGGTGTATTCGCGGCCGCGTTCGTCACACCAGGCGTTGGCCTTCACCCGGAACCGGAACCTCATCCTCTGCGGGACGCAGGACTGGGAGGTGCTCGACACGCGGCGGGGGCTGAAGCCGGTGGCGTCGGGGCGGCTGGCGGGACTGCGGTTGGACTCCCCCGCCATCCGGGTCCACCCGACGCGGGACGTCTTCATCCTGACGAGCATGCTCGACCAGACGGTCGTGCTCCAGGCCTTCCGGGGCTCGGACGGGGCGCTCGTGGCGGAGTCCCGGCTTCCTTCCCCGAAGCCGCTGTACTTCGACACCGACCGCCTGCGCGTCGCGGAGGATGGGACGCTCCAGTTGAAGCTCGGCGATGACCTCCTCACCCTGAAGCTCCCGGCGGAGTGACGCCGCCGCATCCCTGGAGCGAGGGGCCTCCCCGGCGTCGTGGCGGACCGCGACGCCGGGAGGCGGGGGGACTCAGGGCAGCGTCACCGGGATGGGGTCCGTGTAGGACCAGCGGTCGATGACGGCGTCGGGACCGAGCGACCCGTTGAGGTTCCAGCCCCAGGCGAACACCGAGCCGTCCTTGCGCACGGCGATGACGTGCGTGGCGCCCATGCCCATGGAGGACAGCGGCGCCACCTGCGCCGACGAGGCGGTGGGCTCCGGGTGCGTCTGCTCGGAGACGCCCAGGCCGAGCTGGCCGTTGAAGTTCTGGCCCCAGGCCATCAGCGAGCCGTCCGCCAGCCGCGCGAAGCTGTAGTTGCCGTTGGCGAAGACGGCGCGCGCCTGGGTGACGTTCTTCACCTTCACCGGCGTGGCGCTCTCGGTGCCCGGGCTGATGAAGCCGAGCCCGAGCTGGCCGCTGACGTCCAGGCCCCACGCGGACACCGTGCCGTCCGTGTGCACCGCGAGGAGGTGGTCGCGGCCGTTGGCGATGTCCACCACGTCCGTCACGCCCGGCACCTGGCTGGGCAGCGGGTGGCTGTCACCGTCGGCGACGCCGTTGCCCAGGTTGCCGTAGTCGTTGCGGCCCCACACCCAGACGGTGCCGTCGCGCTTGAGCGCCGCCGAGTGCATGGAGCCGCCCAGCACCTTCACCACGTCCGTCAGGCCCCGCACCACCACCGGGTAGTCCTTCGCCACCACGGTGCCGTCGCCCAACTGGCCGTTCGCGTTGTTGCCGAAGGCGCGCACCGTGCCGTCCTCGAGCAGCACCAGCGTGTGGCGGAAGCCCGGCGCCACCGCCACCGCCCCGCTGATGCCCGGCACCCGCGTCGCCGCGTAGCGCGGCGTGATGTCCAGCGCGCGCGTCTCGCCCTCTACCGGCGCCGCGCCCTGGCCCAGTTGGCTGTCCGAGTTCTCACCCCACGTCCACACGCTGCCGTCCGCGGTGAGCGCGGTGGCGAAGTTCTGGTTGAAGGCGATGGACGTCACCGCCTCCAGCCCCGGCACCACCTGCGGCTGCTTCTGGTCCGCCGTCACGTCCGCGCCCAGTCCGAGCTGGCCCCGGTTGTTGCGGCCCCAGGTGTAGACGCGGCCGTCGCGCAGCGTTCCGCTGTGCAGGCCCCCCGCGGTGCCCAGCCCGCCGAAGTGGAAGGACACCGTCGCCTCGCCCGCGTTGCCCCGCGCGTCGCGCGCCGTCAGCTTCACCGCGTTGGCGCCGGGCTTGGGCGTCACCTCGAAGGCCAGCGTGCCCGCGGCGTCCGTGGGGACGGCGAGGGACTGCTCCTGGCCCCCGTTGAGCGAGTAGCTCACGCTCACCACGCCCTTGTTGTCCGTGGCCACGGCCTCCACGCGCACCCGGCGCACGGAGACGGCGAGCCCCTCGTCCGGGGACACCACCCGCACCTGCGGAGGCTCCGACTCCGGCGCGTAGCGCACCGTCACCTTCTGCGTGCCCTTGCCCCCGACCTGGTCCACCGCCTCCATGCGCACGGTGTTGTCGCCTTCGGGCAGGGTGAGCTCCACGGAGAACGACCCGGAGGACCCCACCGACGTCACCTCCACCGGGAGCGCGGCGCCGCCGTTCACCGTCACCGTCAGGCTCGCCAGCGTCCCGGGCGCGTTCACCGTGCCGCTCAGCCGCACCACCGGCTCCTCGGACGTGAAGCCAGGCGTGGGCGAGACGACCTCGATACGGGGCGTGGCCGGGATGCCGGGCGTGGTCTCCACGTCCGACCCGCAGGCGGAAAGCCACAGGGCCACGAGCGCCAGGGCGCAGGCACGATACTTCATGGGGGACTCCTCGAGGGGGTATTGAGATTGATTTGCAGAATCGAGAGGGCTGCCTCTTACGCTCGTCGCGGGGCGTGCGCAAGCAGGGGGAGGCCTCTATCGCCGCATGTTTCCAGGGAATTTCAGAGGGAACCGGGGATGAGGAAACCCGGGGAAGGACGCCACGCGGAGGTGGACGGGTGCTCACGCGGCGCGAGTCGACGCAGACCCCGCATGTCTGTGTTTCAGTCCTGGTTCGGCGGAGCCCGTCCGCTCGCCGGGGCCCTTCGTCCAGCCCCCGCGCCAGGGGCCCGGGGCGGTGGAGGAGGGGAGCACTCCTTCACCTGGGGCTGCTCGTGTCCGGTCGAGGTCCCCACGCGGTGGAGGGGCTCGGGCTCCATCTCGGTCGATGGCCCAGCGCATCGCCGACCCCCGACCCCCGACCCCCGGGAGGAGGCCATCCGTGGGCCGCGTCGCGGCGCGATGCGACCCCCGCCCGGGTCCCTCGTTATTGTAGCTGGGGTACTGGAGTAGATGGATTCGGCCCCCGGTTTTTCACCTGGATTGGAGGCATCATGCGTAACTGGACGATGAGTGGGCTGTTGGTCGTGGGCGCGCTGGTGGCGGGCTGTGGCGGCACGGAGGCGCTGGAGGAGCCGGCGGCCAACACGGAGACCCCCGCGCTGGGCGAGTCCCAGGCCGGGCTGGAGTACAACGAGGACCTCCACTGCATCGTGATGACCTCGTCCATCCGCTGCAACAACGGCCGCGTGATGTACTCGTACTGGAGCGCGGAGCTGGGCCACTACTTCATCAGCCGCTATGCCTGTGGCAGCAGCGGTCCGGTGGTCTGCCCGCTCTAGTCGTCGAGCGGTCGCGCGCGCGGGGCCTGGAGGCAGTACCCGGGCCCCGCATGCGCCTGGCGAGGGCGGGGATTTGTCGGCGTGGCGGGCCGGGCGGTACGCTCCGGTGTCATGACTTCCCAAGACTGGCTGCGGTCCTGTGGCCTTTCAGCCCTGGTCCTGGGCGGCCTGGCCTGTGGTGGTGACTTCGACCCGGAGGTCGCCGTGTCGATTTCCCAGGGCGTCTATGGCGTGACGACCTTCGTCGATGACGTGTGTCCGAGCGGCTGCGACGTGGAGGCGACGTCCATGACGTTGGTGGTCCGGGCGCTCCCCTCGGAAGAGGAGGTGGCCACGCCGAAGTCGGACCGGGACGGGTTCTTCCAGGTCGAGCTGGCGTCGGGGGACTATCGCCTCTGCACCACGTTCGACCGCTGCACGGATTTCTCCGTGGCCACCGCCGAACGGGTTCGTCGTGACTACGAGATGGGCCCGGGGCCGGGTTGGTCCAAGTAGTACGCCGGCGCGGAGCCGTGAGGACGGTTGCGCGGAGCCTGCGCCCCGTCTAGCGTCGATGGAGTCCCTGCACTCTTGCAGCCGGCCTCGCCCACCGGTCCCAACACGGCGTCCGATGTGTCTTCCCATCCCAGGATGGTGTGGTCCTCGCGAGAGGAGTTGGTCGGTCGACTCGTCTCGTCTCTCGATGTGATTCCCGAAGTGGACGTCCGGGTGCGGGTCGTCCGGCTCATCGGTCGCTTCGCCAGGGGCCCCGAGCGACACGCCATCCTGCGCTCCATCCTCCTCGACGCGCGGCAGCCGCCAGACGTGCGAGAGCAGGCCGTCGTCGCCACCTGGACGGACGCGCACCGGTTGACGTTGTCCCGGGAGGAGCTGGTCCGGCTCGCGCACGAAGGAGGCCGGCGTGAGCCGCCGCTCTCCGCCCCCGGGCGCCTCCCGTTGACGCTCTCCCTCGTGTTCTTCGCCATCGCGCTCGAGCCGGAGGCCGAGGCGTTCGCCGGGGAGCTGTTGCGGCACCAGCCACCGGAGGTCCGGACGAGTCTCCTGACGAACCTGCTACCCGGAGCGCTCACGCCCAGGCTCGTGGAGGCCGTGTTCCGGCAGTGGTGGGACGAGGACCGTCCGAGGCTCGAGGCGTCGGGGACGGAGGGTGACGCCGATTCGATGGGCTTCGTCGCGCGTGCGCAACGACATCGCCCGGGCGTGTGGGACCTGCTGGTCCGGTGGGCCCGTCGCCTCGAGGTGACGCCCCTGCGCTCCTGGGTCTTGCACCCGCTGTCGGCCGACGAGCAGCGCCGGCTGCTGCGGTCCCATCCGGACCTCCATCGGAGAGGGGTGGAGGCGTTGCTGCTGCCCCTCGAGGACCTGCTCGAGGCGCGCGGGGAGGCGGGGCTCTTGAAGGTCCTGGGTGCGCACCTCCACACGGACAGCCAGGCGTGGAAGCTGGGCGCGGGGCTCGTGCCGCATCCGGAGCCACTGGACGCGGCCGTGTCGCTCCTCGCGACGTGGCCCGGGGCGCGCAAGCTGTTCCATCAGCGCCTCTCCTCCTTCGCCGTGGCCACGCCGACACGGCGGCTCCTGGTGCGGGCCCTGTTCGAGCACGACCGCCCCATGGCCTTGCGCTGGGCGCTCGTCGCCGAGCGCTACCCGGACAACCTCCCGCTCGTGGGAGAGGTGCTCCGGCTCGCCGCGCGCGCGCCGATGGCGGATGACCGCTCCTTCTTCCTGCGCTGGCTCCACGCGGAGGGCGCGTGGCTCCAGGCGTGGGCCCTGGAGGGGCTGCTGGGACTCGAGGAGTCCGGTGAGGCATGGCGCGCGCGGCTCCAGGTGCTGCTGCGTTCGGACCACCCGCGGGTCCAGCTCCGCGCGGCCACGGGGCTGGTCCGCGAGGGCATTCATGACGGACTGGCGTTGCTGCGACAGACCGCCGCCGGGTCCGCCGACCCGCTCCTGCGCGCCGAGGCCATCCACTGGCTGGGCCTGGTGGACGCCGAGGCGAGCCGTCCCCTCCTCCATCGGGCGGTCGTGGCGCCGCGTCTCCCCCGTCGCGACGAAGACCTCTACATCAGGGGCGCGGCGCGTACGGACCTGGTGCCCGCGCCCGAGGCCGAGGAGGCTGCGTGCGTGCTCGACCGCTTGGGTGCGCCGGGAGACCTCGCGCATCTGCTGGAGGCGCGGCTCCGCGGCACCTGTGACTCGGTGTTCGACGACGCGCTGGCGCACCAGCTCGACCGCGAGGAGGGACATGCCGCTCCTCCGGCTCCGCGTTCATGGGCGCCACGGGGCGGGTGGAACGAAGGCCCCGCGTCCGACGACGACTTCCCTTGAGGGCCCCGAAGCCCGCTGGGCATGGGCTCGGGTGCGGCTCACGGGAGGCCCTGGCATTCCACGCGTGGGACGGAGCAATCCCGGAAGCGGCCAGTCGTGTCACGGCGGTGTGGATTCGCTCCTGTCACGGGTGTGCATGACCCGTGGCACGCTTCTTCCAGTCCCGCGCGGCGGCGACGGACTGGGAGCGAGGAGCGCGGAATGGTGGCGGTGACTCTGGCGGGACTCTGGCAGGACCTGCGACATGCCGCGCGCGGCCTGCGTCGGGCGCCGGGCTTCACGTGGGTGGCGGTGGGGGTGTTGGCGTTGGGGATTGGCGCCAACGTCAGCTTCTTCACCGTGCTGAACGCCGTGTTGCTGCGGCCCTTGCCCTATCCGTCGTCGGAGCAGTTGGTCGTCGTGCAGCAGGCGCGCTCGGGAGAGGTGGGGGGCGTGTCCTATCCCCACCTGTTGGACTGGCGCGCGGGCACGACGTCCTTCGAGCGGCTCGCGGTGTATCAACCCAACAGCTTCACGATGACGGGCGCGGGGGAGGCCACGCGTGTCTCGGGTGTCATCGCGTCCGCGGACCTGTTCCCGTTGCTGGGCGTCGCTCCCACGCTCGGGCGCACCTTCTGGCCGGAGGAGGATCGGCTGGGGGCCAGTCGCGACGGCGTGAGTCCGGTGGTGCTCAGCCACGCCTTCTGGCTGAGGCACTTCCCTGGCGCGACGGGGGGAGACCCGCGCGTGTTGGGGCGCGTGGTGCGCTTGGATGACCGCCCCTTCACCGTGGTGGGCGTCATGCCGGAGGGCTTCTCGTTCCCCCTCCAGCGCGAGCCGGTGGACGTCTGGGTGAGCGTGGCGGTGGACGCGGAGCCGAGCGTGTACGGTGGCACCATCCCCACCAGTCGCGGCTACATGCGCTACGAGGCGGCCATCGGGAGGCTGAAGCCGGGGGCCTCCGTGGAGTCGGCGCGGGCCGAACTGGACACGCTGGCGGCGGGACTGGCGCGTGAGCACGCGGGCGCCACGACCTATGACCAGGTGCGGCTGACGCCCGCGCTGGAGCGGCTGGTCGGGGGCGTGCGCCCGGTGCTGTGGCTGTTGTTCGCCGCGGTGGCCACGGTGTTGCTCATCGGCTGCGTCAACGTGGCCAACCTGATGCTCACCCGCGCCACCGTGCGTCGGCGCGAGGTGGCGGTGCGGCGCGCGCTGGGGGCCAGCCGGGGCCGCGTGGTCCAGTGGCTGCTCGCGGAGAGCTTCCTCCTGTCGTTCATGGGGGGCGTGGCGGGCCTGCTGGTCTCCGTATGGACCACGCAGTTGCTCTTGGCGCTGGTGCCGCCGGACGTGCCTCGGTTGGAGACGGTCGGGGTCGACGGCGTGGTGCTGGCCTTCACCGCGCTGCTGTCGGTGCTGACGGCCCTGGGCTGTGGCCTGTTGCCCGCGCTGGGCGGGACGGAGTGGGCACTGCACGCGGCGCTCAAGGGGGCCGCGTTCTCCGGGAGCCGTTCGGGGTTGCGCCTGCGAGGGCTGCTCGTGGTGGCGCAGACGGCGTTCGCGTTGGTGTTGATGGTGGGCGCGGCGCTGCTCGTCAACAGCCTGGTGCGGCTGACACGGGTGGACCCCGGGTTCGAGGCGCGCGGGCTGCTCACGGTCGCCCTGGACCTGCCGGCCTCGCGCTATCCCATGTCCTCCGCCCGGGTTTCCGACTTCTATGCGTCCCTGGAGGAGCGGCTGCGGGGGTTGCCCGGCGTCCTCTCCGTGAGCACCGCGGAGGTGCTGCCGTTGAGCGGGCGCGACAACGACACCCGTGTCCAGGTCGAGGGACTGCCCCCGACGCAGGAGAGCGCGCGCCTGCGCTTCGTGGGCCTGGACTACTTCCGGACGCTGGGGATTCCCCTGGTGACGGGGCGCGACTTCGCGGTGAGCGACGACCGGACGTCCGTGCCGGTGGTGGTGGTGAACGAGGCCTTCGCGCGTCACTTCCTCGAGGGGCGCACCGCGCTGGGGCAGCGGGTGAAGCTGGGCTGGGGAGGGGACGCGGCCAAGGAAGTCGTGGGGGTCGTGAGGGATGTCCGGCACTCCAGCCTGGGCGCCGCGCCAACGCCCGAGGTGTACGTGCCCCACACGCAGTTCCCCCTCAACGCGTTGACGCTCATCCTGCGCACCTCGCGCGAGCCGCTGTCGCTGGTCTCCTCGGTGCGCGCGGAGGTGCGCGCCCTGGACGCGGGAGTCCCCCTGTCGGGCATCGAGACGGTGGATGCCTTCATCGATGCGGGCCTGCTCCCCCAGCGCTTCGTGACGCTGCTCCTGGGCCTCTTCGCCGGTGTCGCGTTGGTGCTGACCCTGCTCGGGCTCGCCAGCGTGATGGCGTACACGGTGGCGCAGCGGACGCATGAGCTGGGGGTGCGTGCGGCGCTCGGGGCCCGGCCCGGGGAGGTCCTGCGCCTGGTCCTGTGGCAGGGCGTGCGGCGCACGTGCGTGGGGCTCGGGCTGGGGCTGGTGGGGGCACGGGGCCTCACGCACCTGCTGGGGCGGTGGCTGTATGGCGTCACCGCGAACGACCCGTGGACCTTCGTGGGCGTCACGCTCCTGCTGGCCGCCGCGTCGCTGGGGGCCTGCTACCTGCCGGCCCGCCGCGCCACGCGCATCTCCCCGCTGCAAGCCCTGCGCGCGGAATCATGAGGGGGGCCGGGGGGCTCCTGTCGACAGGCGCGGTCCCGGCGGTGACGGGCAGGACCCGCGATGGAGGGAAATCGCGCCGCGTGTCGGGCGTTGAGGAGTCAGGCCCTTGTCCTGGATGGCTCCCATGTCCCGTCGCCCGCTGTCCGTCGTACTGATGCTCCTCCTGCCCGTGCTGGCCTCCGCCGCATCTCCGGAGGCGGAGCGTTGGTGGGGCCACGTCCGGGTGCTCGCGGACGACGCGATGGAAGGGCGGGAGACGGGCAGCGAGGGGTACCAGAAGGCCGCGAACTACGTGGTGGAGCAGCTCTCGGCGATGGGAATCCAGCCGGGCGCCGGGGCGGGGTACTCCCAGGAGGTGGAGCTGGTCTCGCGGCGGCTGGTGGACGCGAGCTCCCGGCTGGCGCTCCGCCGAGGCGGACGGCGCATCCCCCTGGTCATCGGCCGCGAGGCGTTCATCAGCGCGCGGCTGGGGGAGTCGGGGCAGGTAGACGCCCCGCTGGTGTTCGTGGGGTATGGCCTGTCGATTCCCGAGGCGGGCCATGACGACTTCGCGGGGCTGGACGTCCGGGGGAAGGTGGCCGTCTTCCTCTACGGAGGACCCGCCCACATCTCCGGTCCGCTCGTCGCCCACCACGGCTCGCTCGAGGAGCGGGTCAAGGTGCTGCGAGAGGCGGGCGCGGTGGGCATCATGATGTTGATGCACCCGAAGAAGGAGGAGATGCCCTGGGCGCGCATCGCCTCGTCGCGGTTCGAACCCGCCATGACCTTCGCCGACCCGTCACTGATAGAAGACGGAGGGCTGAAGATCGGCGTGGTCTTCGACAACCGCCACGCCGAGAAGCTGTTCGCGGGCGCGCCGCACACCTTCAAGGAGGTGCTGGCGAAGGCGGATGCGAACCAGCCGCTCCCTCGCTTCGAGCTGCCCACCCGGCTGGAGGCGCGGGCCGAGTGGACGCAGGCTCCGGTGAGGTCCTCCAACGTCGTGGGCCTGCTGCCTGGCAGTGATGCCACGCTGGCGAAGGAGTACGTCGTGCTCACCGCGCACCTGGACCACATCGGGGTCGGGGTGCCGGTGAAGGGGGACGCCATCTTCAATGGCGCCATGGACAACGCGACGGGCGTGGCCGCGGTGCTGGAGGTGGCGCGGACCCTCCAGGCGTTGAAGCCGAAGCGCTCCGTGCTCTTCCTGCTGGTGACGGGCGAGGAGAAGGGCCTGCTGGGGTCGCGCTACTTCGCCGCGAAGCCGACGGTGCCCCTGTCCTCCATCGTCGCCAACTTCAACCTGGACATGTTCCTGCCGCTGTTCCCGCTCACCCGCATGGTGGCGATGGGGCAGGAGGAGTCCTCGCTGGAGGCGCCACTCCAGCAGGTGGCCGCCGCCCATGGCGTGACGCTGGTCCCGGACCCCGAGCCCGACCGCATGCTGTTCATCCGCAGCGACCAGTACGCCTTCATCCGCAAGGGCGTGCCCGCCTTGTTCTTCAAGTTCGGCCACGCGCCGGGCTCTCCCGAGGCGCGCGTGCTCCAGACCTGGAGCACCCGGCACTACCACGCGCCCTCCGATGACGTGCGCCAACCCATGGACCGGGAGGCGGCGGCGAAGTTCGTCCGGTTGCTCGCGGACCTCTCCCTCACCGTGGCGAACACGCCCGAGCGCCCGCATTGGAACGAGCGCAGCTTCTTCCGGAGGTTCGCCTCGGCGGCGGTGGAGGAGGCGGGGCCGAGGACGCCGTGAGTCGTCTGGTGAGGACGGGAAGCCACTCCAGTACAGGACCGTGGAGCCTCGATAGACGGGGGGATTCACGAAGCCGTCCTTGCTGCTCGGGTTCACTGCCGACCTGGCGGAGCGTGGTGTCCAGCGCGCGAGGAGTAGCACTCCTGCCAGCACGGCCCTTCGAGCCGCGGTTCTTCATGGGGTGCGCCCGCTGGGACCGGCATCCGTGACCACGGGCCGCGCGGAGGGCAGACCCCACTCACTCCACGAGCCATCATAGACTGCAAGCGCCGGGTAGCCGGCCAGTTCGGCGGCCAGGGTCAGGATGCAGGCTGTCACTCCCGAGCCACAGCTGAAGATGAGCTTCTGCTGACGCCCCGCTTTTGACGCGAAGATCGCTGCGAGCTCCTCCGCGGTGCGCATCCGGCCGTTTGCCTGGACCTGACCGAAGTGGAGGTTCACGGCATTGGGCATATGGCCGGGACGCAGCCCGGCACGTGGCTCGGGTTCGCGGCCCAGGAACCGTCCCTCCGAGCGCGCATCGAGAACGACATACCGCGGGTCCGACAGCGCGGCTTCCACATGTTCGGCGTCACAAAACAGCCCCGGGTGCGGCTGTGCAACGAAGTCCCCGGGCTCGACGGGGGGTGTGCCGACCGGTTCCGTCGGCAGGTTGGCTTCGAGCCATGCGGGCAGGCCGCCATCAAGCACGGCCACCTGCTCGTGCCCCATGGCTTTGAACATCCACCAGGCACGAGGACTCGCGTAGACCCCCATCCGATCATGGATGACGAGCACGCTGTCGCGACGAACACCTAGCGCGCGGACCTCGCGCTCGAACAACGCAGGAGGCGGCATCATGTGTGGCAGTGGGGTCTCCTGGTCGCAGATCCGCTTGTCGAAATCGAAGCTCCGCGTGCCAGGCACCTGCACGGAGCTCGCGGGGCTCGGGACCGAGGCGGCCGTCGTCGAGGGCTTCAGGCTGGCATCCAGCAGGATGAGCCGAGGGTGCCCCAGGTGCTCGGCCAGCCAATGGACGGACACGGTGGGGCCTGGCAATCGGAGCGAAGTCATCCACTTTCCTTTGGATGGAGGTCCAGCCGCTGAGCCTAGTCCTCGACCCGGATGAAGTCTGCCGAACCTGCATGTTGGCCCCAGCAGGAGGGGCGGCATGCCGGGACCTGGAGTGACGTTGAAGGAGGCAGACGGGGCCGCGCTCGCCGTCCGCGCCTTCCCGGACCCGCGCGCCCGGTGCCCCTGCCGAACCAACAACACAAGATTCGGGGCTTGACCCTCCGACAAGGCCTCTCTTCTGTCGGGTGGATGACAGTTGAGCTGTCTTTGTGGGGCGCCTCGCCGGAGCCCCTTCGAGAGGCGCGCAGAATGCTTGCCGACTCCCTCACGAAAGGATGTCCCCATGAAGCGTTGGTCCGCCGTTCTGCTGGCTGTGGTTGGACTGTCGTTGTCGGGATGTGGGCCCACGGAGACGGGCGCCGAGCCCACCGGACCCGTGGAGCAGTCCGAGGCCGGTCAGCCACTCACGCCCTGTCTGTCGTACTGTTATAGCTTCTGTGATGACGTGAACTGCCGGGCGAATTGCCGCGAGCAGTGCAGCCTGTGCGACGTGTGCTTCGAACTGTGCTTGTACAACGACCCGGGCTGCGCCACCTGCACGCCGCAGTGTGTCTTCTGAGTCGGTGGGAGCGCCGTCCCCCCACTGAATGATTCACGAGGCTTCCGGCGCGGACGTGTCCGTTCCGCCCGGGAGCGCGCGGACCAAGCGCCACGCGCCCCGGGCACCCGCGCCCGTCCACGCCAGGGCATGGGTCCGGAAGCCATGGTGCCGGCCGGACACCCCGACCACGGGTCGTCGTCGCGGCCAAGCCGGATGCCGCGCCGCCGCTCGGGGCGGCCGTCGTCCCGCACCTCCCGTGGGCGGCGACCTCCACCAGGGGGCTCGTCAGACAGGCGCCCCATGATGCCTCGGGTGCCGGTGAGGCCCTTCCTGCGGGCAGGCGGTGACGCGCGGGTTGCGGCGGGCGCCGCTCACCCAGTAAAATGGAATTGACTGGAAATCACTCTTCTATGTCATCCGGTGTCACGGAAGTGAAACGGCACGTGTTGCCAGCCACCTGACCCGGGTCGGACTCCGAGCGGCGTCCCCTCATCGGCGTCGAGCCGCTCCGCGTCGCGACGTGCACCGGGTCGGTTCATGGTGAACCGCCTTGAAGCTCCTACTTGTCGAAGATGAAGAGGCGATGGTGCTCCTCCTGCGCCAGGGGTTGGAGGAGGAGGGCCATGAGGTGCTCGTCTGCGACAGCGGTCGAATCACGCTGTCACAGGACGAGCTTTCGCATCACGACGTCATCCTCCTGGACTGGTCCCTGCCCGGGCAGGACGGAGTCTCCGTCCTCAAGCAGTGGCGCGAGTCGGGGTTGCAGACGCCGGTGCTGATGTTGACCGCCCGGGGGACCACCGGGGAGAAGGTGACGGGGTTGCGCGCGGGCGCGGACGACTACCTGGTGAAGCCGTTCGACTTCGAGGAGCTGCTCGCCCGGCTGGAGGCCCTGCACCGTCGGGACGAGCAGCACGGGGGGCCCGTGAGGATGGGCACGGTGGTGCTGGACTCGCGTCGCAGGGTGCTGCGGCGCGGAGGCCAGGAGGAGCCGCTCACCGCGCGCGAGTTCTCGCTCATGCTGTCGCTGGCGCGTCAGCCGGGCACCCCGCAGGCGCGCGCGCGCTTGATGACGCAGTCCTGGGGACCGGACTTCGAGGGCAGCCCCAACGTGCTGGAGGTGTACGTGGGCTACCTGCGCACGAAGCTGGAGCGGCTGGGCGCCGGGGACGTCACCATCCGGGCCGTGCGCGGCGTGGGCTACACCCTGCTCGTCGAGCAGGGGCCGCGCGGGTCATGACGCTCGCTCGACGGCTGTGGTTGCTGGGGGTCCTGGTGCCGTCGGCCGCGGCGTTGCTCTCGCTCGTCGTCGCGGGGCAGCTCTTCCGCTACGACCTGGAGACGGCGCTGGACCAGGCCCTGCTGACCCAGGCGGCGGTGGAGAGCCTCAGCGTCAGCCTCTTCGAGGGCACCGAGAAGCGCGACCACCTGAACCTCTCCAGCTACCCCCTGCTCGAACAGGTCCAGCCCTTCGCGCCGCACGGCGAGCTGTTCGGCCAGGACGGCCGGCTGCTGATGCACCACCCCATGGTGTCGGAGCTGGAGGCGGGCGCGGCGCCGCTCATCCCGGGAGACCCCGGGAGCCCGCCCCGGCTGTCGACCCACGCGCTGCCGGACGGCACGCGGGTGCGTGAAGCGGTGGTCAACGTGCGCTCACCCCAGGGCGAGCTGTACGCGCTGCGGCTCACCGCGACGATGGCGCAGGTGGATGGCTCGGTGCGCGGCTACTACCGCCGGGCCTTCGCCGTGGCGGGGTTGCTGGCGGTGACGCTGCTGGTGCTCCAGACCGTCGTGGCCCGCCGCATGGCGGGACGCCTGGGGGCCATCACCCGGCACCTGCGCGTCCTGCGCGAGGGTGACTTCTCGCGGGCGCCCGCCCAGGACGGCGGCACGGATGAGATCGGCCAGCTCCGGGACGTGCTGGCGGAGGTCACCGACAAGCTGCGCGGGGCTCGCGAGGAGCAGGAGCGGCTCATCGCGGACGCGGCGCACGAGCTGCGCACGCCCCTGTCCCTCATGCGGACCCGGATGGACCTCGCGCTGCGGCGCGAGCGGGGCCCCGAGGAGCTGCGCGCCTCGTTCCGCGCCGCGCGGGGGGAAGTGGAGCGACTGGCGCTGCTCGCGGGCGAGCTGCTGGAGCTGACCGCGTTGGGGCGGGGCGAGTGGGACCGGACGAAGGCGGACCTGGCCGCCGTGGTGGGCCAGTCGGTGGAGGCCGCGCGCGCCGAGGCGGAGTCCCGCGCGCTGCTCATCCTCCTGGACGCGCCCGAGCGCGTGGAGGCGTGGTTCGACCCAGGCGGCGTGCGCCGCGCGGTGGACAACGTGTTGTCGAACGCCCTCAAGTTCTCGCCCCGGGGCGCGGAGGTCCACGTGCGCGTCTGGCGCGAGGGCGCGTGCGCGCGCATCAGCGTCGCGGACCAGGGGCCCGGTATTCCGCCCGAGCTGCGGGAGGCGGTGTTCGCGCCCTTCCGCAAGCTGTCGAGCGCGACGCCCGGCGCGGGCCTGGGGCTCGCCATCGTCCGCGAGGTGGCGCGCCGCCACGGCGGCCGTGTCTGGGTCTCCCAGGACAGGCGGACCGGGGCGGAGGTGGTGCTGGAGCTGCCGGCGCGCGCGATGTCTTGATTCGGTGGAATGTGTGTGATTGGAGGCAGCGGGGGCCTCCGCTCCTGGAAAGCTGAATGATTTCTCAGGGAGGGCCCCGACTGCGTCGAGGCTGAATTTTCTCTCAGGAAACGCCGTGTCTCGTGTATCGGACATCCCAGGATTGTGTTTGCGCGCGCGGACGGACGGCGTTAGTGTTTGCGCGGGTTTCGAGCCGCCAGCTCCGCGGCCTTCCTCCCGTCAAAGGACCTCCTCATGCGTCTCTCGATTCGGCCGCGCGCCCTGGGCGCGTTGCTCTCCCTGGGCTTTTGCGCGCTGTTCGGCGTGCCCTCCGCGCACGCCGCCACCTCGGTCGCCTGCACCGGCGGCGGCTTCAGCCTGGTGCTCCCCAGCGGGGCGCCCGTGGGCGGTGGCGGCAAGGTGGAGATTCCCGGCGGCAGCCTGCCGTCGCACGGAATCCTGAAGGTGCGCGGCAAGTACATCGACTTCGACGTCGATGTGTCGACGCTGGGCGTCTACAACTACACCCTGAAGGCGACGGACAACCCGCTCGACATCACCGGCGGCGTGACGACGGTGCTGTTCACGCGCAAGGAGCCCATCCTCGGCACGGCGACGCTGGATGGCGGCACGCTGCGCGTGGAGAACAAGGACGGCGAGCTGCGGCTGATTCGCGAGGGCCAGACGCTCAAGATGAAGATCCAGGCCAAGGACTGCGCCCAGGGCGGCATCTTCCAGCTCGAACCGGAGCTGGCCTCCGAGACGGGGACCATCGACTACGTCCACACGCTGGGTCCCGCCGTCTTCTATTTCACCAACCCGTACACCGGCAAAATCAACTTCGGCAACGCCAACCTCATCCGTGGCAAGGACAGCCCGCAGGTGGCCGCCAAGCTCGTCCAGGACGAGCGCGAGACGGTGTGGCGCGTCACGTCCGGTGGACGGATGGGGGGCGTGCTGGGCGAGGACGCCATCGAGAACTCACCGCCCGCCACGCCCTGCACCCAGAGCTGCCAGGCGCAGAACCAGGTCCACGGCCGTTACGAGGTCCCGGACCCGGTCTACGAGAGCGACGGAGGAGAGGACTGACGCCCGCCCGGTGACGCGATGACGGCTGCTACTTGTAGGTCAGCATGAGCGGCGGCTTGCGGGGAGCGCGCGCCTGGTCCAACAGGCGTTGCAGCTCCTCGAGCCGGCGCTGGAGCTCCTTGAGCTCGTGTTCCGCGATGAGCTGCTGGACCTTCTGCATGTACCAGACGTCACTGCGGAAGCGCAGGGCGTCGTGGTAGTACTCCAGCCCGCGCGAGACCTGGTCATTCACCTGGTTCGTGGCGAACTCCGTGACCTTCTTGAAGTACGGCCGGACCCAGCCGTTCCCGGTGACGGATTGGAGGAGGAAGTCGCCCAGGAAGTACCAGGACGCCATCTGGCCCGCGCTGAGGATGGTTCCGCAGATGAACTTGCCGACGGGGATGTCCTTGTATTGGAGCGCCATCTCTTGCTTCTGTGTCTGCTCCTGGTTCTGGAACGTGAACAGCACGTAGCTGAGCGCCGTCTTCAGCAAGCCCCATTCGGTGTCGCCCGCGACTTCCTCGAGGTTCTCCATCACCTGGAGGAAGTCCTTGGGGCGCAGCGTTCCCACGGTCCTGTGGGGGTCCACGTCCTTCAGGAGCGCGGCGACCGTCAGCTCGTCGAGCGCGAGGCCCTCCGGACCTCGGACCAACGCGCGGCTCAGGGCGTCGAGCCAGGCGCGACACTTGGACGTGGTGAACGACTGGTTCTCCGTCGTCGTGATGTTCCCGGGCACCTCCGGGTAGTCGGTGGTGCGCAGGTGCCGCACGGAGAGGTAGGGCATCCCGAGTTGGTGCGCGTCGTTGACGCTGTTGGCTCCCTCGACGAACACGGGGAGCAGGGATTGGGTCATCACATACCGGAAGACATCCGTGGGGGCGAAGCCGCATTCGACGACATAGATGCCCGGCCGGTCGAAGGTGTCACTGAGCACGGCCTTCAGACTCACGCGTCGGACCTTGGGGTTGCCCAATATCTTGGCGATCTCCTCGACCGCCTCCTGGGAGGTCGCGGTCGTCTCGCCGAAGATGCAGATGGCGATGGAGGGAACCGGGTTGACGCGGTGATTGGCGAGCATCTGCCGCAGCGCGATGGAGGCCCCGACGATGTTCAACAACACCGATTGGGGGGAGATGTCGACCTTCCACGCGTCGTACCAGTGGAGGCCGTAGATCGGCAGCATCAGCAATTGCTTCTGGCTCTGGAGTCGGAGGACCTGCTCCAGGCCTCCGGCGCGCAGCGTGTCGAAGCGTTCGTTGCGCTGTGACATGAGGAAGTTGCGCAGGGCGCTCGGGCTCTTGCCGGGCATCACCTTCGTGCGCCAGTCCTGGCGCAGGAAGTAGGTGGGCAGGCCCGGCATGGGCACCGTGTTGGCGCCGAAGCCGAGGACCTCGCTCACCAGGTGGCGCTCCCCCCAGTCGAAGGGTTGGAGCACCAGCACCACGTCCGTGCGCAGGCGCTGGGGCCACTCCTCCAGGTGGTGGTCCGCCGCCGCGACGATGCCCACCGCGTCCGACTGGCGCGGCCCCCAGCCCTCGCTGGAGCCGAAGAGGGACAGGCTGTAGAGCGCGACCTTGTTCCCGCGATAGGTGAGCGTCTGGCCCTCCGCCTCCGGGTTGAAGCCCTTGAGCAGGTCGACCAGCTTCGCGGCGCAGCCGTCCTCGTAGACGACGACGATGCGGCCCTCGAAGCCCAGGTCGATGATGCGGTCCAGGCAGGAGACGCCCGCGCTCGCGTGGCCGTGGGCCTTGGAGGACTGCACTCCGATGCGGATCTCCTTCGCGTAGCGAAGGACCTGCATGACCTTCCAGAACATGCGCGCCTCCCGAGGTCGGCGGATGGCCGACCCGCGCGGGTACGACCGCCTCGGGATTGCGACGCGCGTGCCAGGGGGCGTGGCGCGTGTCCTGCCTGGGACTTCAGGTGGCGTCCTCGCGGCGCATGCGTCGCGCGGGGACGCCCTCGCGTCCTGGAGGGACGCTCATGCCGGGGCGCCGGAGGCCCGGCTCACCACGCGTACTGCTGGCCGTTGTACCAGAAGTACCCCGCGCCGCCGGCGGACGCGTCGCAGACCGAGTAGGCGAAGGCCGTGCATTCCTGAAGGGTCGGGACGGTGGTCTGGCCGCTGGCCCCCGTGTTGGGACCTGTGTCGCACAGCACCCTGCACTCGTTGTTCTTCACCGGGGGCAGCGCGCTCTCGGAGGACGCCTCATGGGTCTGCTCGACCTCCGGGCCGCCGCAGCCCGTCGACATCGCGAACACCACCACCGCGCCAAGGAAGCACTTCATGGTGACCTCCCCACAACTCGAGTCGTGCGCGAAGGATACGTCGTGCCTCGGGGCCTGATGCAAGTCACGCCAGGGTGGGGCGCGCCGCGACGCGGGATGGGGTCGTGTTGGAATTCACGATGAAATCCAGGCGGGCCCATGGGTCCGTATTGGGCGGCGATGCAGCCCTTCACGCATGTCGGTGGATGCCCCTGGTGGAAGCCCCTGGGCCTCGTGCTCGCGCTGGCATGGGGTTGCAATCGCGGCGCGGCGGGAGGGGAGACGCCCTTCACGCCGGGCTCGGATTCGCAGGTGCTCGAGCGGGTGCCCGCCACGGCCACCGACCCACGCGCCCGCGAGCGTGCCGCGCTGCGCCGTGAGCTGGATGCCAATCCCCGACAGCTCGACCTCGCCACGCGGCTGGCCCGGCTGGAGGTCGAGGCGGGCCGCGCGCGGGGAGACCCACGACACCTGGGCTGGGCGCAGGCGGCGCTCGGGCCGTGGTGGGACGCGCCCGAGCCGCCCCACGAGGTCCGCCTGCTGCGCGCCACCATCCGACAGGGGCGCCACGAGTTCGACGCCGCGCTGGAGGACCTGGAGGCCGCCGTGCGCGAGGACCCGGCGGATGCCCAGTCCTGGCTGACGCGCGCGGTGGTGCTCGGGGTCCGGGGACGCCACGCCGAGGCGGCGCGGAGCTGTGGCCCGCTGGAGGCCCTGGTGGGCGAGCTGCCCGCGGCCGTGTGTCGGGCGCAGGTGGACAGCCTCTCCGGCCACTCGCGTCGCGCGTATGCGCGTCTCTCGCAGGTCCTGGCCTCGCGTGCGCGCGCGGCGAGTCCCCGGGAGCAGGCCTGGGGGCTGTCCACGTTGGGAGAGGCCGCCGCCCGCGCGGGGGACGTGGCGCGCGCGGAGGTGCTCTACTCGCAGGCCTTGTCGGCGGACCCGGACGACGCCTACACCCGGGCCGCGTTCGCGGACCTGCTCCTGGACCTGGGCCGGCCCCGCGAGGTGGCCCGCTTGATGGAGGCCCACTCCCAGGACGACGGGCAGCTCCTGCGCCGCGTCCTCGCGGAGACGGCGCTGGGAACCCCGGAGGCCCGGGTGCTCGCGGAGGAGCTCGCCGCACGCCACGCCGCGAGCCGGCTGAGGGGTGACAGCCTGCACGCGCGGGAGGAGGCCCGCTTCGCGCTGCACGTGGAGCGCGACGCCGACAAGGCGCTGTCGCTCGCGCTGGAGAACTGGCGGGTGCAGCGCGAGCCCTGGGACGTCCGCGTGCTCCTGGAGGCCGCGCTCGCGGCCCGGCGACCGGAGGCCGCGCGCCCCGCGCTCGACTTCCTCGCATCCACGGACTGCGAGGACCCGGGCCTCGTCGCCCTGGCCAGGCAGTTGGAGGAGGCCGCGCCATGAAGCCCCTGCTCGCCGTGCTCGTGTTGTTGCCGTGTGTCGCGCTGGCCCACAAGCCGAGCGACAGCTATCTGCGCCTCGAGCGCGCGGAGCAGGGGTTCAGCGGCCGGTGGGACGTGGCCCTGCGCGACCTGGACGCGGTGCTGGGCCTGGACGCGGACGGTGATGGCGCGTTGACCTGGGGCGAGGTGCGCGCGCGGCGGCCGGACATCCTCCGCCACGTCCTCGCGAGGTTGTCGGTGGGGACGCCCGACGCCCCCTGCCCACTGGGCACCGGGGAGGACCTCCAGGTCGTCCACCACTCGGATGGGGCCTACGCGGTGCTGACCTTCACCGCGCGCTGCCCCATGGCGCCAGCGGTGCTGCGGCTCGACTACACGCTGCTCTTCGACCGGGACCCGCAGCACCGGGGGCTCGTCCAGGTGGCGAGCCAGACGGGGCAGGGCACGCTGGTGTTGTCCGCGGACCACCACGCGGTGGACGTGCCGCTGGAGACGCTGTCCGCGTGGAGCCACTTCGGAGGGATGGTGCGCTCCGGGGTGGAGCACATCTGGGCGGGGCTGGACCACCTGTTGTTCCTCCTGGCGCTGCTGCTGCCCTCGGTGCTCACGCGGGCGCCGGGCAAGGGCTGGGAGCCGGTGGCCCGCTTCGGCCCCGCGCTGCGCGACGTGGTGAAGGTGGTGTCCGCCTTCACGGTGGCGCACTCGCTCACGTTGAGCGCGGCCTCGCTGGGGTGGGTGTCCCTCCCGTCGCGGTGGGTGGAGTCCGCCATCGCCGCGAGCGTCATCCTCGCGGCGGTGAACAACGTCGTCCCGTGGCTCCGAGGCACGCGCTGGACGGCGGCCTTCGTCCTGGGCTTGTTGCATGGCTTCGGCTTCGCGTCCGTCCTGGCCGACGTGGGGCTGCCGACGCGCGGACTCGTGGCGGCGCTGCTGGGCTTCAACGTGGGCGTGGAGCTGGGGCAGCTCGTGTGTGTCGCGGCGTTCCTCCCGGTGGCCTACGCGTTCCGT
The DNA here is from genome assembly GCF_024198235.1 of Myxococcus dinghuensis. GTDB lineage: Bacteria > Myxococcota > Myxococcia > Myxococcales > Myxococcaceae > Myxococcus > Myxococcus dinghuensis. The sequence continues at coordinate 144,887 of NZ_JAKCFB010000021.1, forward strand.
CGCGCGGCGCTCTACCGTCGCGCGGTGCTGGTGGGGGGCTCGGCGGTCATCGGTCTCATCGCCTGTGTGTGGTTGGCGGAGCGGGTGCTGGGCGTGAGCGTCCTTCCGGTGTGAGCCATCCAAACTCCTCCCGCCGCCGTATTGAGGAGGACCGCTGATGGCGTCGCACGCGAGGTGCCCGCTGGCGGTCGATACCCCGACGCAGTGGAGACCCACCTCATGAGTAGACGACAGCTCGCGGGCGCGATGGCGCTCGCAGCGGCGCTCGCCGTTCCCGCCGCGGACGCTTCCAGTCACCGGGAAGCGCCCTTCATCACCCGCATGCCCAAGGTCGACGCCACGGACTTCTACATGTTCCGCAGCTACGAGGCGGGACGTGAGGACTCCGTGACGCTCATCGCGAACTACCTGCCCTTGCAGGACGCGTATGGCGGTCCCAACTACTTCTCGTTGGACCCGGACGCGCTCTATGAAATCCACATCGACAACTCCGGTGATGCCATCGAGGACATCACCTTCCAGTTCCGCTTCACCAACAACCTGAACGGCGCCAACGGCATCACGCTGCCGGTGGGCCCCGCGGGCAATCAGAAGAACGTGTCCGTCCCCTTCACCAACGTGGGGGCCATCACCTTCGCGAACCGCGGCAACCAGAACGTCCAGGAGAACTACTCCGTCAAGGTCGTGCGGGGCGCGCGCCGGTCGGGCACCGCGCAGGACCTGACGAACACCGCGGGCGGGAGCACGACGTTCGCCAAGCCGGCGGACTACGTGGGCACCAAGTCATTGGGCAACGCCGCCGCCTACGAGTCCTACGCCCAGCACCACATCTACAACGTGAACATCCCGGGGTGCACCGGCGTGGGCCGGATGTTCGTGGGCCAGCGCCGCGAGTCCTTCGCGGTGAACCTGGGCCCCGTGTTCGACCTGGTGAACGCGCCGCCGGCCGTCATCACCGACCCGAGCGCCCGGGGCGCCGTGCCCAACCCGCTGGCGAAGAAGAACGTCACCACGCTGGCGCTCGAGGTCCCCATCTCCTGCCTCAAGGCGGGCACCCAGAGCGTCATCGGCGGATGGACGACGGCCAGCGTGCGCCAGGCCCGCGCCGTCAACCCCGCCGCCACGTACACCACGCCTTCGCGCGAGGGCGGCGCGTGGACGCAGGTGAGCCGGTTGGGCATGCCCCTGGTCAACGAGGTGGTCATCGGCATCAAGGACAAGGACCGCTTCAACGCCAGCGAGCCGAAGGACGACGCCCAGTTCGCCGACTACGTCACCCACCCCACGCTGCCCGCGGTGCTGGAGCTGCTCTTCGGCGGGGCCGGGGTGAAGGCCCCCACCGTCTTCCCTCGTACCGACCTGGTCGCGGCGTTCCTGACGGGCGTCACGGGGGTGAACGCGAACGGCTCCGTGGCGGAGATGCAGCGGCTCAACACCGCGCTGCCGGCGACGGCGAAGAGCGGCCAGAACAACCTGGGCGCCGCCGCGTGCTTCGTGAACGGCCAGCTCACCCTGGGCAACGCGGGCTGCGACCCGGCGGGCTTCCCCAACGGGCGTCGCCCCGGCGACGACGTGGTGGACGTGGCGCTGCGCGTGTCCATGGGCTACCTGCTGGCCAACGACACGCAGGCGCCCGCGCGCAACGTCCCCTTCCACGACGCCGTGCTCCAGGATGCGTCCCAGTTCGACGCCGTCTTCCCCTACCTGACGACGCCGAACGCGGGCGCCAATGGCGACGGGACGTGAGCCCATGAGCAAGCTCCGAGCAATGGCCTGTGTGCTGGCGCTGGGAACGGCCCTGGCCTACACGGGTTGCAGCGGCGAGGGAGACCCGCCTCATCCGCTCCCCGACGGCGGCACCGACGCCGGCACGGACGGGGGCACCGACGCCGGCACGGACGGCGGCACCACGGAGTTCACCACCTTCGTGAGGGGCCTCATCCTCGAGAAGACGACGGACACCGCCACGCCCGAGAAGCTGGACGACAAGAACCTCGTGGACAGCGAGCCCGTCAACGCGTTCACCCCGTCGTTCTTCCAGCGGTAGGGATGGCCGTGCTTCGCGACTGAAGTCCGGGAGGCCGCGGTGAGACGCGCGCCGTGGCCTCCCGCCTCCGAGCCGTCCGTCCCGGGGCCGCGAGGGCTCCGCGGGGCGCCCCGGGGCTGGCGAGGACGCGACGTAGAGGATATGGCTCGGCCTCCACGGCGCCGGGAGCCCTTCGTCCCGGCGGCGACCTGGGAGCCCGTGCCGGTGGCGACGAACGAGAACCCCCTTCAGTCCCCGAGCGTCCCCGCGCCGAGCGCCGGCCTCGCCCCCTGGGTGACGGCCCTCCTGGGGCTGCTCTGGTACCTCGCCGTGGGTGGCGGGCCCACGCTGGACCCGACGAACCTGGACTGGCTGGGCGGGGACCTGTCACAGCACACGCTCGGCTGGATGCACTTCCGGGACGCGCCCTGGGCGTTCCCGCTGGGCCGGACGCCCAGCCTGCTGACGCCACTGCCGATGACGGTGGGCTTCGCGGACGCGAACCCCTGGGTCTCCATCGCGCTCAAGCCGTTCTCGCCCTGGCTGCCGCGGGACTTCCAGTTCATCGGGCCCTGGCTGGCGTTGTGCTTCATGCTCCAGGGGTGGCTGGGCGCGCGGCTGACGAGCCTGTTCACCTCCCGCGTCGAGCAGCAGGTCCTCGGTGGGGCGCTGTTCTTCCTGGCGCCGGTGCTGCTGTTCCGCACCGGGCACGACACCCTGTGCGCGCAGTGGCTGCTGACCGCCATGCTCTGGCTGCACCTGCGGCCGCGCGCCAGCGCGCGCGACGCCTGGAGGTCCCTGGCGCAGGCGCTGGTCGTCCTCGTGCTCGCCTCGGGCATCCACCCCTACCTGTCGGTGATGGTGTTCGCGCTCGGGGTCGCGTTGCTCGCGCGGCTGGCGTGGCGTGAGCAACTGCTGTCCTGGCGCGCGGCGGCGGGGGCCCTGGTGGTGGCCGGTGGGGTGTCCGGAGGCCTCTTCTTCCTGTTGGGCTACGTGGGGCAGGGCGTGAGCGCCGGCTCGCACGGCTTCGGCTTCTTCAGCGCGGACCTGCTCACGCTCGTCAACGCGATGGACTGGTCCTGGCTGGTGCCGGGGCTGCGCACGCAGCCGGGGCAGTACGAGGGGTTCGGCTATCTGGGCACGGGGGTGCTGGTGCTCGTCCTCGTCGCGCTGGGGACGCCCAAGGAACTGGGGGCGTGGGGCAAGGCGCGGCTGCGCGAGCACCTGCCCCTGGTGGTGTGCGTGCTGTTGCTGGCCCTGCTCGCGTTCTCGTCGGTGTTGTCGGTGGCGGGCGTGAAGGTGCTGTCGTTGCGCAAGCTGTTCTCGCCGCTGGCGCCCCTGCTGGGGGCGGTGCGCGCGTCGGGCCGCTTCATCTGGCCCTTGCACTACGCGGTGGTGACGGGCCTGCTCGCGCTCACGCTGGCCCGGTGGCGGCAGCGCCCCGCGCTGGGGTCGGGGCTGCTGCTGGGCGTGGTGTTGCTCCAGGCGCTGGACACGCGGGAGCTCTGGACGCGCAACCACTTCACGCCCGCGCCCTGGCCCCGGCTCCAGGCGCCGGAGTGGGCGCAGGTGGATGCGTCCTACCGTCACGTCGTCCTGTTCCCCACCTACGTGCATCTCTCCGAGTCGCGCTGCGCGAGGAGCGGCTTCTCGGAGCGGGACTCCGTGCTCTTCGCGGACCTCGCCTACCGGCGACACCTGACGACGAACAGCGGCTATCCCGCGCGCGTCAGCGAGGCGCGGGTGACGGAGGTGTGCCAGACCCTCCAGACGGACGTCGAGCAGGGGCGCCTCGCGCGCGACGCCATCTACGTCGTCGACCCTGCGCGGATGGCGCTGTTCCGGCGGCTGGGCGACGCGGTCACCTGTGGCGTGCTGGACGGCTTCCAGGTCTGCGTGGCGGAGCGCGAGGGCCGCTTCCGCGAGGCGCTCGCGCGCACGGCCCCCGCGGGCACGTCCGTGGACGTGCCTCGCTGACCCAGCGCTCCGGTCCTACTGGAGGTTCTCCAGCAGGGCGGCCTGCATCGCCTTGCGGTTCTCGGGGAAGCCCTGGTTGGGATAGGGCCGGGCGTTGCGGAGGAGCGCCTCGTACTTCGGATACATGGGGTCGGAGCGCGCGGGCTCCTGTTGGTAGAAGGCGCGGTTCGCCTGGAGCAGGTAGCGGGGCGTGCTGCCCCGCGGCGCGTCCTGGCTGAAGGCGATGAGGGTGCGCACCTCCGGGTCCTTCATGAAGTCGGTGAACGCGCGCGCGTCCTGCGCGCACGTCCCGGTGCAGTGCGTGTTGAGCACCAGCGCGTCCACGAAGACGGTGGGCGAGGAGCCCGCGCCGAGCGGCACGGAGATGACCTCCGGGAGCGCCATGCTGGGATTGGCCGCGAGGATGTAGAACAGGCGCTCGGTGTAGCCCATGAAGCCATTGGCCGCTTCCGTGGCGAAGGCCTCCTCCGGCAGCGTGTTGTCCGCGTAGGTGCCGTCCATGCAGGGATTGACGCCCGGCTCGAGCGCGCAGCTCTCCACCACCGCGGAGAAGGCCTCCACCACGGAAGTGTCCAGGGGTAGGGACACGGCGCTCGCGAGCGCCGAGCCCGGGTGCGTGTCGGCCCAGGCGTCGAGGTACGCGGACGGCAGCGTCCAGCTCCCGTCGAGGTTGGTGGCCAGGGGGCGCTTGCCCGGTGCGGCCTCGTCGAGGATGCGGACGAGGGAGGTGCTGTCCGTGGCGGAGCGGATGTTCGTGCTCCGCGAGTAGACGACGTTGGTGCACAGGTAGGTGGGCACGCCGTAGCTCTCGCCCGAGACTTGGACGGCCTCGGCGGCGGCGGGGTGCACCGCGTTCGCGTCGACCCGGACGGGCTGGACCCAGCCCTTCGACACCAGCGAGCCGAGCACCAGCGTGTCGACCTCCACCACCTGCGCCGCGCCGTCGCCAGCGCCGAGCAGCGTGTTCAGCGCGCCGCCTTCGTCCAGGTCATAGACATCCAGGTTGAAGTCGAACACGACCTCCAGGTCGATGTCCGCGTGCTTCGCCTCGAAGTCGGCCTCGAGCCGCTGCTTCAGTCCGGCGAACTGGTCCTTCCCCGAGTCCGGGATGTAGGGGAAGAGGACGGCCTTCAAGGGGCGGCGCGGCTCGGGCTCGGGGTCGGGCGAATCCGAGCAGGCGCTCAGCGCGAGGAGGACGGCGCAGGGCAGGGCTCTCCAGGACATGGCGTGAATCCTTTCGGTGGACCCTCGCGTCGCGGGAGGACGGCGCAGGGCGCGCGAGGGACCGGAAGGATAGCTGTCAGGCTTTGACCGGGGGAGATGCCAGGTCGCGTGCGTCCCCCCGAGTGTGGGATTGACGGCGGCTCAGCTCCAGACGACGTTCGGATGCGGGGCCACGGCCGCGCGGAGCATCCCCTGACCTCGTGGGTCCGTGCGGTGGGCGCCACGGATGTGGACCCGCGGGGCGCGGAAGGTCATCGCGCCCCGGAGGGCCTGGGCGAGCGACTCCACATGTTGGCCGTGGACCAGCGTCGCGCGCAGGGGCTGCTCGCGCTCCGGGGCGAGGACCAGGGTCCAGGCGTCGACGGCGCGCGCCTCGAAGCGCTTCAGTCGCGGGGCGAGCGGGGAGAGGGCGCACTGCTGGACATCCTCCGGCGCCGTCGTGTGGAGGACCAGGTGGGTCAACCGGGGCAGCTCGGCCAGTTGCGCGAGCAGCGTGGGGTCCTTCTGGGTGAGCGAGCCCACCAGGGACAGGCTGCGCACCGGGGGCGCATGGCGGAGCAGCGCTCGCGCCAGCTCGGGTGCCACGCGCCGCAGGGTGGTGACGTTGGCCAGGTTCGGATGGCACAGCCACCTGGCCAGCTCGGGCGTGCTGATGCCCAGGGTGTCGATCTCCCGCACGGTCCTCCATTCGGGGCCGGGCTCGGCGAGGGCCTGCCGTACGCGCGTGCTCAGGCGCACCGCCATGGGGAAGCCTCGCTCGAACCGGGTGGAGCCCCGCTTGACGAGGGGCCCGAGCGGGGCCTCCCACCACAGGCCATGCTGCTCGATGAGCTGCTCGATGCGCTCGGCGGACGCGCCGGGCATCAACTGCGCGGAGACGAGCTCGCCCCAGGGATTGCCGGACTCCTGGAGATGGTCCGCGAGCACCAGCCGCGCGGACATGTCCTCGGGTGACGCGAACACACGTCCCAGCAGCTCCCCGCGCAGGGGCGCGTGCGTGGCCTCCCGGGTCTCGCGCTGGGTGAGTGCGTTCTCCCACGCCTCGAGGCGCGTGGTGGCTTCCGGGCCAGGCGCGCGCGGGTGGACCGCCTGGATGCGCTCGAGGAGGGCGGTCCTCCGCAACTGGACCTTCCGCTCCTCGATGTCGCGGGGCTCGGCCTCGGGCGTGCGCCAGAGTCGCTGGAGTCGGTCGAGCACCCGCATGTCGGCCGAGGACTCGAGGAGTTGGAGGAGCGGTTGCGCCACCATCGGCGTGGCCGCGACGGGGTGTTGCGCCACGTCCACGAGGGTGAAGGTCAGCCGGGGATCCGCGGGCCATTGGAGCTGCGGAGAGCCGGGCCACTCACGGAACTGCTCCAGCCAGTGGGCCACGGCCGCGGCGTGGCCGAGCGACAGGGCCTGCTGGAGTGCCCCGCGCAGCAGGGGCAGGTCGAGCATCTTGCGCCGGGAGGCCCGCAGTGACACCTCCGCGGTGTCCGGGAGGTGGAGGCCCGAGGTGAGCCGGTCGGACAGCCGCTCGATGAGTCGCGCGAGGCGCTCCTCGCGGATGAACCGCCAGGTCTGGACGAGCAGGTCGAGCGCCCGCTCCTCGTCGTGTTGCTCGAAGGCCTCCAGGGCGCCATCCAGGTGCGTGCTCAGCGTGTCGGTCACGGTGGCAGTGTATCCTTCCGAACCTCGGGGGGATGGGATTCGGGTGGGGCGCGCGAGGTCGGGTTGTTACTGTGGGGCGTCATTCCCCCTCAGGAAGCGAGCCGACGCGTGAGCCACGACCTCTATGACATCCCCCTGAAGTCCATCGACGGAGCCCAGCAGTCCCTTGGCCGGTTCAAGGGAAAGGTCCTGCTGGTGGTGAACGTCGCCTCCAAGTGCGGCCTGACGCCGCAGTACGAGGGACTGGAGAAGCTCTACGAGCGCAAGAACGCCGAGGGGCTGGAGGTCCTGGGCTTCCCCGCCAACGACTTCATGGGCCAGGAGCCGGGCAGCGAGGCGGAGATCAAGGACTTCTGCTCCCTGACCTACGACGTGAAGTTCCCGCTGTTCTCCAAGATTTCGGTCGTGGGTGAGAACAAGCACCCGCTGTACCGCGCGCTGACGAGCGCCGTGCCCGACGCCACGGGCGAGGGCCCCATGCGCGCGCGCCTCAAGGGTTATGGCATCGAGGCCAACCCGAAGCCGGAGGTGCAGTGGAACTTCGAGAAGTTCGTCATCGGCCGGGACGGTCGGGTCGCGGCCCGCTTCACGCCGGACGTGACGGCGGATGACCCGCGCCTGCTCCAGGCCATCGACGCCGAGCTGGCGAAGTCCACCTGAGCCGGAGCCGCTCCCGCGGGCCTCGTGAAGGTGCCCGCGGGACAGGCCTTGCCGACGTCCGGACTACGCGCAGATGTTCTCGACGAAGGTACAGGACTGGGTGCAGTTCAGCCCACACCGGTGACCGGCCTCGTAGTCCGTCCTCCCGCTGAACGTCCGTCCGGTGACGGGGCAGCGATAGAAGATGCAGTCGCCAGGGGCGAGCGCGCCCTCCTCGCTGCGGGTCTCCTCGGGGAGCGGCTGTTCGGCGCCGGTGGCGTCGTCGACGCCGCCGCAGGCCGTGAGCATCAGGAGCGCGAAGACCAGACCGCCTTTGACAGACACACCCTTCATGATGACCTCCCTGGACGCGATGGTGAGACCGTGCACGGGTGGAACGAGCCCTCGGGTTCGTTCGCTGCGCGAGGGTATGAAATGCCCGCACGGAGCGTCAAACCCGCCTCGGATGTTCAGCGGGAGCCGAGGTGGGGGCGCGTCTGGGATTGTCCGTCGATGAGGTTCAGCGCCGCACCATCAGCCGCAGGCCGCCCATCAACCAGGAGTGGTCGCGGGGATCCTGCTCCTTGTACCGGGCGAGGGTGGCGGTGACGTAGGGGCCGAACCACACGGGGCCGGCGAGGCGGAAATCGAGGCCCGCCTGGACGTTGCCCAGCTCGAAGCCCTTGGAGGTGGCGTCCACGCGCTCCAGCTTGCCCGTCATCACGGAGGGCATCTGGTCCGCGTCGAGGATGTCGTAGCCCGCGCCCACGCCCAGCCACGGGCTGAGGTCCTCCGACCAGGGGTGGTGGTAGCTCACGGCGAGGCCGAAGCGCATGGCGCTCACCCCACACTCGCCCTGGCACTCGCTGGCGGCGAGTCCTTTGGCGTACTGGAAGAAGGCGCCCACGTAGATGCGGGAGGCGAGGAACGTGCCCGCGTCGATCTGCATGGGGATGATGCCCTTCGCGACCTTGTTCAGGCGGACGTCGTAGTGGCCTTCTCCTCCGCGGACGAGGCCGGTGGGGAGTCCGTAGCCAGCGCGGGCGCCGACGGTGAGCTTGAGGCCTTCGGATTCGGCGTGGGCGGTAGGGGCCGCGCAGAGGAGGATGAGGAGGAGGACGGCGGACGTAGCGGTGGCGTGACGCATGGGTCTTTCCTTGGCGGTGGCATGAGAGAGGTCACCGTGTGCCCGGCCGGGTCGGCCTGCCTCGAGCGGGGCGTGGTGGCTCCAGTGCAATCACGATGCCTTGGGCGGTTTCAGGGTGGCAGCGGTAGCCAGGTGGACGGCGGACCTCAGAATTCCACGAGGACGCGGCGGGTGGGGCAGGGTCGCGCCGCGTGACTGACGCGGATGTCGCGCCTCGAGATGGGACGCGTCGCGTCAGGAGGGGCGTCGAGCGCGGTTGCGGTCTGGATGGTGTTGGAGCGCGCACCACGGAGCATTCTCAGTGATGTGATCGGAGGTAGGGCCTTCCTGGTGCTGGTGTCCAGGGGGCCGCGGACTCATGGGCGGAGCGGGTGTGCGTCGAGCGCCGTGCGGCCTTCGCGCCAGTGCTCGTTCGTCTGAACGGCGGGCGCGCCGCTGCCGGTTCGCCCCGCCCTCCTCGTGGATAGGAGCTTCGCCCGGGACGTGGATGTGGTTGCTTCGGGCAATGAATTGGGAGTCTTGGGTGGTAGATTGTTGCCTCAGGCATCTAGTGGGAAGTGCGTAGGATGAGGCGGGCCGGAGAGGAGATGGTTGCCTCAGGCAATGACTATTCGGTCATGGGCTTGCATTTGGGAGGGATTGGGCGTTTACTGCTTTTGCCTCTTTCGGGAGCCCGGAGAGGAATCACCCAGAAAGCGAAGAGGAGAACCCATGTCCGTCGTGGGATTGCGCCGTTGTGCCCTGTTGATGGGAGTGATGCTGCTGGCCGCGTGCGGAGGCCCGCTGCCGGAGGAGCACGCCACTCCCGCTGCCGCTGACAGCCGGATCGAGGAGTTGATGAATGCCTCCTCCGAGGATGAGCCTGTCGCTGCCGCTGCGGAGTGTGTTCTTCGGAGGGTGCAGTCGTGCAGGCCCACCGCGCGCTGGTGCAGTGTTACTTGTTGTAACAATACGTACCATCTGGCGTGGAAGGAATGTGGCGATTGTCGGTCTTTTGCCAATACCCAGTGCGCAGCAGCTGGCAGTGGTCCTATGACCATTGACTGGCTGGAGTGATATCCGTCCGAGCCAATGGGCTGGTCCAGAATTCGCCAGGGCCCGTCCGTAGGTTGCGAGCGACGGCGGTCAGTCTATCTCGACGTTGAACTGGGAGGACCAGGGCTCCAACCCTGGGCCTCCTGGCTGTCACCGTCGACAACCCTCAGAAACAGACGCTATTGCAGTACGGCGCGCCAGTGCGCTGAGTGCAGCACGTCTGACCGTTGGTGCAGGCGCCGTTGACACAGGCGGGGCGGCAGAGGCCCTCGTCCGGCTGGTCCGGGAACCAGGCGCACACCGTGGTGCCCGGGCACGCGCCCGTGCCGTACTCGCACGCGAGCCCCTGCTCGGTGCTGCCGAGCTCATCGCCCGCCGTGTCGGGACCCGAACCGCACGCCGTGAGCCCGAACGCGCACATCGCCACCACACAGATCATCCGCAACATGGAAGCCTCCTGGTGTTTCGAGTGAGGAATCCAGAAGTATACGGGTACACCATGTGCGGAGAGTAATCCGGTCCGAGTCTCGCTTTTCCCGTATCACTGATACGCCTGCCCCAAAGGTTCAAGCTGCCGTGGGCGCGTGGGCCTCCAGTGGTGCCTCCCGGGGCTCCCGCGCCGACCAGGCGATGCTCAACTGCGCGGCCCAGTACAGCAGCATGACGGCGTAGCTCCCGCCGGGCAGGGGACGGACGAAGAGCTTGATGGCGAGCAGCCCGTCGCTCGCGGCGAACAGCAGCGCCCCCGCGAAGGCGGTCCATTGCCGCTGTCGAGGCACCTCGGCGGAGTTCATCAAGGCCGCGGCGCGCCACGCCATGGTGCAGATGACGGCGACATAGAGCGTGACCGGCACCGTCATCTCCCCCAGCCACGGGTGGAGCAGCACGCTGGCGCCCACGGCCAGCACGAGGAACGGCAGCGCCCTGCCGGGGCTCGGCGCCCGCGTCGCCTGGAGATACGCGACGGTGTACCCCAGGTGCGCCAGCAGGAACGCGCCCAGCCCGGGCAGGAAGAATCCCGGCCCTAGCTCCAGCAGCACGTCTCCCAGCAGCGACAGCCCCAGCCCCGCGAGAATCCAGCGGGCGTAGCGTGTCCGCGTCGGCCACATCCACGCGAGCAGGCAGAGCATCGGCAGGGCTTTCGTCACCAGCCGGAGTCCCCGCTGTGGCTCGCCCAGCGTGAGCAGGAACCCCAGGGCTCCGACCGCGCCCACCGCCGCGAGGGCCTTCACCGCACCGTTCGATGCACCATGCATGGGCGCCACCTTATCCTGGTCGAGCGACCGGCGGTCCGCCGCCTGTCACCCGCGCTACCGGGCTCCGGACCCCGAGGACGATGCCGGCTGACCCCGGTGCTACGTATTTTCCCACGTGTCGCGGCCATGCGCGTGCCGCCTGGACCGTTGCGGGGATTGCCTCCGTGGCCGGGGCGGGTGTCGGCTGATTCCCTCCGCGGTGCTACCTGACGCAATGCCTGTCGGATGGCTCACGTGCCCGCGTGTTCTCACGCATGGGCGCCGAGCCAGACGCAGACCCCGTGCCTTCCATGTGTCTCGACGGATGACCGCGGTGAACCCATGAGTCGTGGCTCCGTCACATCCTTCGATACAAATGGAGCGAGACATGAAGGTGAGTCGAGTGGCCACGGAATGGCGCCTGTTGTTCGCCGCCGTGGCGATTTCCATCCTGGGCGCGTGTGGTGTCAGTCCTGAAGGCGAGGACGGGCTGCCTGTGAATGAGTCCGCGGCGGAGCTGCGAGACGAGGCGAAGCCCGAGGAACTCGCGGTCGCGGACCCCTACGCCAAGGCCGTGGCGCAAGGGGGCGTCACCGCCGTCCTCAACCCACAGAACGCGGTCGGCGCTCCGGACGGGAACGTCGCGACCATGTTGGCGGTGCTCGGGGGCTCACTGGTGCTCGACATGGGCACGGACCAGGGCACCGGCCCCCTGCGCATCTACTACCGGGGCCTCTCCGTGGCGTTGATCGCGACGGTGGAGTTCCTGCGCGCCGACATGAGCATCATCGCCACCGGTCAGGCGCAGTTGCTCGACCTGGGCCTGGGTGATTTCTCCACGCTCGTCCCCTACACCAACTCCACGCCCTATCGGTATGTGCGCCTGCGCGGCGGCCTGCTCTCCATCTACATGGTCGATGCCGTCGAGGCGACGGGTCCCCTGTGCGGCGACGGCCGGGTGACCGGCAGCGAGCAATGTGACGACGGCAACCGCACGTCCGGCGACGGCTGTAGCAGCACCTGCCAGGTGGAGACCGGCTTCACCTGTCAGGGCCAGCCGAGCGTCTGCACCGACATCAACGAGTGCGCCAACGGCACCGCGCAGTGCTCCGTGAACGCCACCTGCACCAACACCCGTGGCAGCTACACCTGCGCGTGCAAGGGGGGCTACACGGGCAACGGCCGGACCTGCAACGACATCAACGAGTGCACCAACGGCACCGCGACCTGCTCCCCCAACGGCACCTGCACCAACACGCCGGGCTCGTACTCCTGTACCTGCAACGCGGGGTACAGTGGCAACGGCCGGACCTGCACGGACGTCAACGAGTGCACCAACGGCACCGCGACGTGCTCCGCCAACGCGACCTGCTCCAACACCCAGGGCAGCTACACCTGCGCGTGCAAGGCCGGGTACACGGGCAATGGCCGGACCTGCAATGACATCAACGAGTGCACCAACGGCACCGCGACGTGCTCCTCCAACGGCACCTGCACCAACACGCCGGGCTCGTACACCTGCGCGTGCAAGCCGGGGTACGCGGGTGACGGCCGGACCTGCACCGACGTCAACGAGTGCACCAACGGCACCTCGCAGTGCTCCGCGAACGCGACCTGCTCCAACACCCAGGGCAGCTACTCCTGCACCTGCAAGTCCGGCTACACGGGCAACGGCCGGACCTGCAACGACGTCAACGAGTGCACCAACGGCACCGCGACGTGCTCCGCGAACGCGACCTGCTCGAACACCCAGGGCAGCTACACCTGCGCGTGCAAGGCGGGGTACTCGGGCGACGGCCGCACCTGCAATGACATCAACGAGTGCACCAACGGCACGGCGACGTGCCAGCCCGGTCAGCGCTGCGTGAATCGCGCCGGTGGCTACGACTGCGTGCCCGGCAGTTGCCCGGCCCCGCTGGTGCTGTGCGGCAGCCTGTGCGTGAACGCGAACACGGACACGACCAACTGCGGCTGCTGCGGCAACCGCTGCGGCGCGGGGAAGACCTGCAGCGCCGGCACCTGCAAGAGCCCGCTGTCCGAGGAGGGCTCCGTGGGTGGTGGTGACGAGGGCTTCATCGTCCGCATGCCCACGGGCATGCTCATCGACTACGGCCACGAGGGCCTCTCCGCGGGCGAGGGGGCCGAGGCGGATGGCCGGACCCTCGAGGTCGTGGGCTGGGGCATCGACGGCGAGCCGCCGATGGGCACGTATGACCTGTGCCGCAAGAGCGTGAGCCTGGAGCCGGCGCAGGCGCAGGCGGGTGACGACCTGGCGTCCTATCCGCTCCGGGTGACGCTGCCGGATGGCGGGGAGCGCGTGCTCACCGGCCGTGTCATCGACGCGAGCGCGGGGGTCTCCTGCTCTCCCGAGCACCCGTCGTACGTCGGCTCCATCACCCTCGAGCCGATGCCGCAGTGACGTGAGCGCGCGACGCGCGGGGAGCCTCCGCGCGTCGTGAGCGTGTCGTCCTCCACGGAGGCGTCGGCGCCGTGGGGGACGCTACGCGCCGGACAGCCGGCTCTCTCTCAGTGTCCCGTCGTCGCGCACCGTGAGGAAGCAGCGCGCCCCGGGGTGCCAGGCGGTGGGCACGAGCCCAGGCTCCTCGTGGAGCCGCTCTCCTGTCTCCGAGTCCCAGACCTGCGTGCCCGTGTCCGCCGCGCTCGCGAACAAGCGGGTCCCGTCGCCGCGGAACTCACCGCGAGGTCCCGGGAACCAGCGCAGCAGCGCTCCGCGCTCGACGTCGAAGAGCAGCGCCGCGTCGAGCAGGTGGTCCACGTCGCCGCCGAGCCCCCACAACGCGAGGGTCCTCGGGCCGAGGAAGCAGCTCGGGCCGTCCCAGAAGTAGGGGATGTCGCGCAGGGATTGGCGGGAGGGCCCGTCCTCGGACTCCCAGACGTTCTCGCGCAGCCAGCGGCGCAGCGAGAGCGTGGTGGGGATTCCCACGGGGTGCCAGACCCAGCCATCGTCCAGGAGCCACTCCCCGTCCGGCGAGACGGTGAGACCGCAGTGGAAGTAGTCGAGCGAGTGTTCGGCGGGGCCGTCCTCGTTGTCGACCGCGTCGCCCCGCGGCGTGAGCAGCTCGCCGGTGGCGGGGTCGGAGACGTCGAGCCGGTTCCACTGCGTCGCGTGCACGATGCGCGCGCGCCCTTCGTCCTGGAAGAAGGCCACGGAGAAGCTGCAACGGGTCTCGTGGTAGTCCCCTCGGTCCAGCCGCATCGTCACCGCGCCGGAGCGCAGGGAGACGACGACGCCCCGCGAGCCGAACCGGTTGGCCACGGCCGCGAAGCCACCGCAGTCCGAGACGCGCAGCTCCAGCTCGGCGTCCAACGTGACGGACTCAGGCGGCAGGGTGCCGACGCGGGTCGTGTCGCCCGCGTCGAGGTCGAGCAGGAGGAGTCCTCCTGTCGCGTCCACGGCGAGCCACCGCGAGTGGGCCTCCGTCCCCACCGGGGCGATGGCGCGGGGCGCGGCCCCCTCGAACGCGGTCAGCGAGAGGTCGCGGTGCTCGAAGCGAAGCGACGTCTGCCGGACGCGCGGCCGGGGAACGCCACGCGTCCCGATGAGACAGGAGAGACGCATCTCGATGGCGCGCTGACACGCGGCGCAGAGAGGACGGTCCGCCAGCGTGAGCGGAGCCTCCGTCCGCGCGCAGTCCTCGCACAGCGCGTGGCGCTCGTCACCCTGGCCCGTGAAGAAGAGGAAGTAGCAGGCCTCCGGGTCGCTCGGCAGGTGGTGACAGGCGCGTCCCGCGACGGGGGCGGCGTGTCCACAGGCGAGCGGCTCCATCGGGTTCCTCCAGGTGCGGTGGGCAGCCGTGGCTTCGCACTCCTCGCCGCGGTCCGCAAGCCGCATGGAGGCTGCCGTGCCGCGCGGCCGGGCACGGCGCCTGGTGGAGGTCCGTGCCCGGCCAATTCCTGCGGGGTGACTACTCCAGCTCCCCGTAATCCGGATGGGTGAAGTCCTTCTGCATGGGGCCCCCGGGGCCGCCGTTGAGGATGCACTCCCCGGAGGCCTTCGAGACGACGTTGTCACAGCCCGACTTCGCGTTGCCCCAGCCCGCGGTGATGTTGAGCCAGGAGAGGGAGCCCGTGAACGAGCCTTGCGGCTGCCACGGGAAGACCACGGGCTTCTCCCACGTCTTCCACGCGGCGCCCCGGTTGGTGACGTCCTTCAAGGAGTCGCCGTTGTAGAGGTTCATGTATTCGTGCACCGCGGCGTCGGGATAGAGCCCGTGGGAGCCGAGCGCGGAGTAGGCCTCCGGATGCAGGTCGGCCATCGGCAGCAGCTTGCCGCCGTATCCGAAGACGGGCGCCTTGCCGTGCTGGCTCATGGTCACCTGCGTGGGCCGTCCGTCGACGAACCTCACCGTGAGGTGCTCCCAGTCGCCCACGTGGTTGCCCAGTTGCATCCAGTAGCCGAGGCAGGTGTCCCCGAGCCGACCGCCGATGCAGACATGCTTGCCGAAGTTGAAGGCGTAGAAGGTCCAGTAGACGACGTCGGTGATGTTCGTGGGCGTCCCGGCGACGGTCCTCGGGATGACCTGCGCGTAGACGGGCACGTGTTGCTGGTTGGGATCGAGCCCGTGCAGGAACGGCGGGTTTGTGCAGTCATCGCAGCCGAGCGGTATCCGCGTCGTCAGATGACCGCCCACCTCTTGGGTGTTCTCGAGGAAGTACTCCGTCGTGGAGGGCAGGAAGAACTCGTCGGAGTGGAGCCAGACGCGCGGCGCGAACTGGATGACGGCGTAGTCGTCCACGAAGCCGCCCGAGAACTCGGGGTTGTCGAGCGCGCTGCGGTTGAGGGCCCAGACCTTGGGCAGTGGAAGGCCGGGCAGGTAGCGACCCGCGACGGCGCTCAGCGTGGAGGTGTACAGCGCCTGGGGGACGTCGGTCCGGGCCTCGAGCAGGGTGACGCTCGATTTGGCGCCCTTGGCCCCCGCGTCGTCCCACACCTTGTGCGAGGCGACCTGGACGGCGAATTCGCTCCGGACGCAGCGCATGGCGTCGAGGGCGGGCTTGTAGAAGTCGTTGGTCGCGATGCCGCCCAGGCAGGTGTAGCCGTCGTAGGGGATGGCTTGCCAGAAGCTCCCCTTGAGTCCGCCGGACGTCCCCTCGCTGGTCCAGACCAGGGTGTAGTCCTTGGGGCGGAGCAGCAACCCGCCATAGCCCTTGTCCTTGACGACGAAGGCGGCGCGCGGCGCCACCCCGTGGCTGGGCATGGCGACGTCGCCCAGCGAGTAGTAGCCCTGGGCCTCGTTCGCGGCGGGGCGCCAGACGGAGAGGTTGCCGGAGGCGCCCGTGCCCCGGTCGTCGTAGATGAACTGGAAGCTGGTCACGAGCCTGGCTTCGAGGTGGTCCATGTACTGGAGCCGTCCCTTGTCCGTGCGGACCGTGAAGTCGCAGCTCTTGCCCGGCTGGCTCGTGCCGGCGACGAGGTAGGGGCCGCCCTCCATGTTGCGCAGGGCCACGGTGAGGCGCGCGACGGTGGGTGAGACGAGGACCGATTCGGCGACCGGGGTGTCGGTGCCATTCGACAGGTAGAGGATGGGACCCGCGGTCGACTCCAGGTCGATGGTGACGATTTCGTCGTCGGGCCCGGTGCGACTCAGGAGCAGGGTGCGGTTGCCCGCATGTTTCACCTGGGGGCCGCCGGACGACTGCCATTGTCCATAGACGACGTTGGTGTTGCGCTGCGTGGGGGATTCGATGAAGAGGGCGGCGACCTTCCCGTCCATGTAGCTTCCGCTGGCCAGGTCGGTGTCCTGGGTGAGCACCTGGTAGGTGCCGTAGAAGTTGGTCTGCGCATGGAGCGTCACGCGGAACCCCTCGGGTATCCTGAGGGAGCGGAACGTGGCGCTCGTCAGGCCGAGTTGCTCCAGCGTGTATCGACCCGGACGCAGCTCCCGCGAGTCCCCCGTGAAATCGGGCTGGGTGAACACCGTCACCGGGGCCTCGACGTGGATGCTGGAGGTCTGCAGGTTGACGACGTGGCCGGTCAGGTCCGTGTCCCGCGTGAAGATGTGCTGCGTGCCCTGGAAGCCCGAGTCCGTGTAGAGGGTGACCTTCCATCCTCGGGGCACGTGGACCGCGTTGATGGCGTCGTTGCCGACGGTGAGTTGGTTCATGTCGAACCAGCCCAGGTCGAGCGCCTGTCCGGAGGTCGGCGAGCCACCCACGGGGTAGACGCGTGCCGTCACCTTCCAGGTCGGCGCGGCGGTGTCGTAGATGAGGGGCAGGATGCCGCCGTCGAGCGGGTCCTCCCACGCCGTGAGGATGGGACCGTTCCAGCCGCAGGCGCCGCCGCCCGTCAGCGTCGCGACCTGGTCGCCCGGCTCACGCGTCTCGATTCCCGCGCGGGCCCAACCGTCCACGGCGAAGGCGGAGTAGGGCAGGATGAACGGTGTGCCGCGCAGGTCGACCGTCGCCCGTCCGGAGGCGCCTCCGGTGCAGGCCATCGCGGTGGCGTAGGGCATGACCGTGACGACGGGGCCCGTGCCCGCGTGCGTGAGTCTTCCGGTGGAGGTCGTGAACGTCTTGTCCCAGGCGCGCACGCGCAGCGTGAAGGGGTCGATGCGCAGCTTGTGGAAGACGGTCCGGACCGTGGTGCCGGGGGAGTGGACGCCCGCGGCGTACTCGGAGACGTTGGAGAAGAGGCTCGACTCGGGGAGCGTGAGGTACTCCGCCGGCGTGCCCGCCATCCCGTGGCAGTACGCCATCCAGGGCTTGCTCCGGTTCCCCTCGTAGTAGAGGACGAACTCGCCGTCCTTCGCGAGGTACACCTGGCTCTTGATGTCCTGGCACGTCGTCGGAAGCGCGGCGAGGGATTGCAGGACCGCGCCGGGCGTCTCGGGTGGAGGGGGTTCCACGGACGTGGGCTCTGGCTGACACCCCGAGGAGAGGGCGACGAGGCCCGCGAGGAACACACCGCGCCCCGAGCCACGGTGGCTCGTCGCGGACTTCCATGGGTGATTCATTGCTGTGACCGATGCCTTTCCGGCCCCCACGGCGGACCGCGAGGGCTCCCCGCGGGCCGCGGAGGGAGCACTTCGACTCCGCACTGGAGACGGCGGCGAGGCACCGGGTGTTATTCGCGGCGATTTACACGCGGGGCTTCCACGGGTGTGGCGTCACGGACACGGTCTTCCTGGCCCCTGTCTTGCTGACCCTGTCTGGAATGTGGCCTTCCTGCCTCGCAGCGCCCTTGTTGATCGCCGTGGTGGGGGGCGCGGTCCCCGAGCCGCGCGAGCCCCTGCGGGTCATGACCTACAACGTCCTCTACTCCGCGTCGGAGGAGGAGGTGGGCAGGTCCCTGGACGTCATCGAGCAGGAGGCGCCGGACATCCTCTGCCTGCGGGAGCTGACGCCGCGCTTCGCCAACGCGTTCCGGAAGCGGCTCGGGGCGAAGTACCCCCACACGAGGTTGCTGCCTCGCAAGGGCACCTGGGGCATGGGCATCGCCAGCAAGTATCCGGTGACGCGCGCGGAGCCGTTCGCGCAGAAGCCACACCGGATGCCGGGGTTGGAGGCGGAGGTGCGCGTCGGCCGGCGAGGGTTGAAGGTCGCCTGCGTCCATCTCATGGCGCCGGGGGCACTGCACGCCAAGGACGACGACCTGTTCCAGTCCATGGCGAAGAACGCGGTGCTCCGCGGGAAGCAGGGCGAGGCCTTGGTGCGGCGGTACGCGAAGGAGAAGGGGCCGCTGCTGCTGCTGGGCGACATGAACGAGGAGCGCTCCGGCGAGGCGATGAAGGCCTTCGCCGCGGCGGGCTTCGACCATGCCTGCGACGGGCTGGAAGCGAAGTGTGGCGCCACCTGGCCGGGAGCGACATCCATGCTCCCCGCCGTTGTGGAGATCGACCACATCCTGGCCCGGCGACTCACGCTGTCCGACGCCAAGGTGCTGCGAACGGGAGGCTCGGACCACTACCCGGTGCGCGCGGTGCTGGCCTTCCCACCGTGAGCCGGGCCGAGGCTAGCGCTGTCCGGACTCCAACCCAGGCCGGTCGTCGAAGAGCTGGACCCAGCGGCCGTCGAAGCCGCCGTTCTCCGGGAGGTACCAGCCCCCCGGCAACCAGAAGCCCTGCTCCACGCCGTCCGTCGAGTCCGCGACGCCCGAGTGCACGAAGTAGTCGTGCTGCCACCAGAACGCGCGGGCGGACGTGGGGTAGCCGCTCGCGCTCGCGCGGGTGCGTCCCCGGGAGTCGACCACGGTGCTGGCGTAGGCGTTGTCGTGGAAGGCGTTGGAGCCACCGCCGCCGAAGTCGGAGGCGCTGTCGTTCAGCTCGAAGGTGCCCAGGAGCCACTTCTTGGCGATGTAGCCTTCGCGGTCGTCCTCGTTCTCGATGTCGCGCGTCTGGGGGAAGAAGCGCTGCATGCCCGGGCTCACCTCCGCCAGCCCCGCCTCGTTGGTGATGGCGCTCTCCAGGTAGAAGTCGATGGGCGACGTGTCCAGCCAGTGCGTGGCGTAGCCGCCGAACTGCCAGTGGGTGGGGAGGATGTCCGCCAGGTCCTGCAACTCGTACGTGACGCGCTTCACGTTGGGCCAGGTGATGGTCTTCCCGTTGTCGTAGCGGCTGGCGAGCGCGTCCGCCGTGGCGTAGGTGATGGGCAGGGCGCCGAGCGTCGCCACCGCGTCCATCCCGTCCTCCGGCACGAAGGCGTAGTGCACGTTCTTCCGGCCGCCGTCGTTGTTCACGCCCGCCTCGGCCTTGCCCGCGCTGGCGATGCGCCCGGCGAAGAAGGACCACGGGTCGGTGACGAAGCGCAGCTCCTGCCCGTGGGCCGCCGCGAGCTTGTCGGACCACTCCGCCTGCCAGATGAGCAGGTGCTTGCCGCTGGGCGTCTGCAGGAAGTTGAGGTCCACGTGGCCCGCGCGGCGCACGACGTTGCGCTTGTGCTGCGTCACCACCGCATAGGCCACGGACTCGCCGCCGCCGGGATTGCCGACGACGTGGGTGACGAGCAGCTCCACCCGCTCCCAGTCGTGGAGCTGGTAGTCGCCGGCCGCGTTCTTATCGAGCGCGTGATACACGTGATAGATGAGCTTCAGGTCCTTGCTCGCCCCATCCATGTATTCGATGAGCGCGGTGTAGAGCGTGGGGCGGATGCGCCACCCCGAGTACGCGCCAGTGCCCGCGCGCGCCGCGTCGATGTACTGCGGCACCTGCTTCCAGTTCAGCTTGTTGTTGGAGAAGTTCCCGTCCCGGTCGAAGTCGAAGCTCGTCACCCAGTCGTAGCCGTGGCGTCCGCTGTCGGCGTTGCCTCGCTTGAGGATGAGGGGCGCGTAGTGCTGGAGGAACGCCTTTCGCTGGGCCGGGGACAGCGACCATGCCTGCGCATCGGCCCGCGAGGGCCAGCACAGGCCCACGAGGACGACCGCGAGCACGGCGTACAGCGTGGAGCCTCGACACTTCGACGTGGGACTCGGGAGGGCTGGGCGCATGGCCCGAGGTAATCACTTCTCGCTCCCGGTGTAAGCCGTGAGTCGAGGATTCTCGTGTTCGAGCACAGGCGCGATGTGCGGTGCGTCACGTGCCGGGCGCGAAGGCTTGGGGGAGCGCTATTCCCAGGTCGTGGACGCCAACGGCGTCATCATCCAGTTCGTCCCGTGAGGGCATGCGCCGCCCGGGGGCGGGGGCCTGACGTCCCGGTCCATCCGCGTCCTGGTGAACAGCCTTCCTTTCCGCGCGACGGCGGTGTTTGAAGGCCGGCGTGGTGCATGGGAGGAGTGACGCGCATGAGCCAGGACTCGCGTGACGGTGATGGCGGGGTGCCCCATCTGAGCCCGGAGGAGTTCCGGAGGTTGGGGCATCGCATGGTTGGGAGTAGCCCAGTTCCGTGGCTCTCCCGCACTTCGTGTGGACCGTAGGTTCAGACGGTGAGCAGCACTCGACGACGGAGCAGATCGAAGTTGGCGCGGCCATACATCTGTCGCTTGAGAAGCTTGAGCTTCGTG
>NZ_JAKCFB010000022.1 GCF_024198235.1 Myxococcus dinghuensis
TGGGTCTCGGACGACTGGTTCCGGACGCTCAACACCACCGCGCGCGACTCACCATCCAACTCCAACCGGACGGGATTCACCTCGAATGCCGCGGCATCCCCACGACCAGGAATGACCCAAGCCATCAGCGCCAGGGCCAGCAGGCCACCCGTCCGACAAGAACGCCGCGTATCCATGGGGGCCTACCTCAGAACGTCAGCGTGGCGACGACCGTGTCGTTGTAGGTGCCAGAGGGGACGTTCTGGCCCTTCGGGACGGTGCCGTAGACCAGCACGGGGACCGGCAGACCGGTGCCCAGGTACGGCAGGCCGGAGCCGGCGGTGTTGCCCCACACCACCAGGCGCGTCACGTCCTGGTAGAGGTAGTAGTTGAGGAAGTTGTTGGAGGTGGTGTTCTTCATCCGGCGCAGCGGCACCGCGTCCGTCGAACCCGTCCCCGCGTTGGAGCCCTGGCCGAGCGTGATGACCGCGCTGCCCAGCAGGGTGCACTGCACGGTGAGCGAGCCAGAGCCGAGCAGGTCCACGCCCAGGCTCGAGTTGACGATGATGGGGTCGTACGTCCCGAAGTTGAGGGTCCCGGAGCTGATGCTGCAGGCCGACCCGACGGTGGCCGTCACGGTCAGGTTGGCGGTCGCGGTCGCCGCGTGCGCGGAAGAGGTCGCGAGGAGGGCGGCGGAAACGGTGGCGGCGGCGACTGCGGTCTTCAATGCTTTCATGAGTACTGCTCCAACAAGCGCTGGCTGATTCCAGCTGCCGCCGGGCATTGCAACCCCGGAGCCGACGCTCCACGCACCGGGGTCCCACACGCGCCGCGCGCACCACGCCGTGACGGGCCCGTATGATTCACGCCACTTCGTATGGGAATGCCGTCGCATGTCTGCGTTTGTCTTTGACCGCCCCTCCCCCCGGGACCAGGACGATGCTCGCTGCGCGCCACCCACGCTGAGCCACCGCGAGCCCACGCCGCGAGCGCCACCGCTGCAGGCGGTGCGTCGCGCTTCCTCGATCGTGGAAGGACTCTTCCGTCGTAGGGAAAAGCTCGCCCATCCGACAGAAGAGTCAACGCGCGCCTCGCCTCGGCGTGCCGGATGCCTCGCGAGGGAGGGCTGGGTACACGCGCTCGCACGAGTCCATGCCAGGGCGCGCGCCCCGCCGAGCACAGCGCTTCGCGGGTCTGCGCGCCGCGGCCGCACCGACATGGACGTGGAGTCGCTGGCGACGTGAGTGCGCGCCCCACCCAGCACCGAGGACGTCCTCGCGACTCGAAGGACCCTCGGGCAGGCGAGCCCCGCCACGGAGCGAGGGGAGCACGCGCGCATCGGGCGCATGGACTCCCCCGCGGTGCCACGTCCGCGCGCCGGCGCCGACCGCTGGCGCGGCCTGGAGCCTCACGCGGGTCGGCCTCCGACGATGTGCTGGAAGGAGCGCGCTGCTTCCCGTGGAGCCGAGGAGACTCCGCCCCGGTCGGGACGGGACTCCCCTGGCCCCAGCGTCACCATCGACGGGACGGAGCACAGCTCCCGCGCGGGATGGAGCGCCGCGCGCCCCTCGTCGTCCTGGCTCCACGGATGCGCCGAGCCCTGGAACCGCTGGGTCTCGGACGACGGCGCCGGACGCTCGACACCACCGCGCGCGACTCCCGCCCCACTCCTACCGGGCGGGACTCACCTCGAATGCCGCGACACCCTCACGGACCGGGGGGCCAACAAGGCCAGGTCGGCCAGGGCCAGCGGGCCACCCACCCAACGAGGACGTCGCGCATCCACGGGCACTTGCCTCAGAACGTCAGCGTGGCGACGACCGTGTCGTTGTAGGTGCCGGAGGGGACGTTCTGGCCCTTCGGGACGGTGCCGTAGACCAGCACGGGGACCGGCAGACCGGTGCCCAGGTACGGCAGGCCGGAGCCGGCGGTGTTGCCCCACACCACCAGGCGCGACACGTCCTGGTAGAGGAAGTAGCTGAGGTAGTCGTTGGAGGTGGTGTTCTTCATCCGGCGCAGCGGCACCGCGTCCGTCGAACCCGTCCCCGCGTTGGAGCCCTGGCCGAGCGTCACGACCGCGCTGCCCAGCAGGGTGCACGTCACGGTGAGCGAGCCGGAGCTGAGCAGATCCACGCCCATGGTCGAGTTGATGATGATGGGGTCGTACGTCCCGAAGTTCAGCGTCCCGGAGGTGATGCTGCAGGCCGACCCGACGGTGGCCGAAACGGTCAGGTTCGCGGTCGCGGTCGCCGCGTGCGCGGACGAGGTCGCGAGGGCGGCGGCAACGGTGGCGGCGGCGACTGCGGTCTTCAATGCTTTCATGAGTACTGCTCCAACAAGCGCTGGCTGATTCCAGCTGCCGCCGGGCATTGCAACCCGGGCGCCGACCTTTCGTGCCCCAAACCTCCAACCCTGACGCGCGAAACACCCCGCGCCAGCCCCGTGCGGTTCACGCCACTTCGTAGGGGGATTCCGTCGTGTGTCTGGGTTTGACTTCGTCCGTCCCTCCCCCCGGGACCAGGACGTTGCTCGTTGCGCGCCACCCACCGTGGGCCGGCCCGCGCCCACTCCTCCCGCGCCGTCGCGGTTGTTGGTGCGCGCCCTTCCCCGGCCACGGAAGCCCACCACCGTCCGAGGGAAAAGCGCGCCCACCGGCGGGAAGAATCGACGTGGCCCCCACCTGGGCGTGCCGGTGGACCCGCGCCGGGAGGCCGGGTCCCGTGGCCGCCGCGAGCCCCCGGTCGCTCCGCCCCTCCCCCACGCCGTGCCGTCCTGGCATGCTGCGGGCCGGCCCATGTCCTCCGCGTCTCCCATGTCCGCCGTCGCCCCCGTCCTCCGGGTGGCCCAGCTCGTCCCCCGCACGGAGGCGGAGGGGCCGGGGCTCCGCTTCGCGGTGTGGGTCCAGGGCTGCCCCCTGCGCTGCCCGGGCTGCTGCAACCCGGAGATGTTCGCGGCCGAGCGCGGCACCGTCACGACGGCGGAGGCGCTGGCGGCGCAGGTGCTAGCCACGCCCGGCATCGAGGGCCTGTCCGTGCTCGGAGGAGAGCCCTTCGCGCAGACGGGCCCCGTCGCGGAGCTGTGCGAGCGCGTGCGCGCCGCAGGCCTGAGCGTCATGGTGTTCAGCGGCTACACGCTCGCGGAGCTGCGCGCACAGGGACGACCGGACGTCGAGCGACTGCTCGCCACGCTCGACCTGCTGGTGGATGGCCGCTACGAGAAGGACCTGCCCGAGCAGCAGCGCCGGTGGATCGGCTCGAGCAACCAGGTCATGCACTTCCTCTCTCCCCGCTATGCCCCGGAGGACCCGACCTTCACCGCGCCCAACACGGCGGAGGTCCACCTGGTCGAGGGGCGGGTCATCATCAACGGCTGGCCCGCCCTGGCCAACCGGCTGCGGCCATGATTCGCGTCTCGCCCTCCGAATACGCGCTGCTCACGCTGGCCCGCGCCGTCATGGGTCCGGGCCACTACGCCCCCGTGGAGGACTTGTTGCGGGATCGTCACGCGCATCCCGCCCGGCTCAGCCCCGGCGCGGCGCGCGCGCTGCGCGACACGCTGTCCAAGGGGACCCTCCTCTCGCTGGCCCGGACCGGGGGCTGGCGGCGGCGCTTCCACCTGTCCACGCCCGAGGGCAGGACGGGGCGGCTGTGGGAGCGGCACGCGCCGCCGCCGCTGCGCTTCTCCGCCCTCTGCTTCCACACGCTGCGCTGGCTGCTGGAGCAGCCGCTCGCCGTACACGGCCACCTGCCCCTGGACGTCGACGCGGAGCCCACGACCGCCGACGAGCTCTTCCTCTATCGCGTGTGCCGGCTCGTGATGGGCACCGCCTGCGCCCAGGGCGTGGGCGCGCAGCCCCAGTTCCAACGCTCCGCCCTGTGCCGGCTCGGCTTCCCCGACCTGTTCACCGAGGCCCCGGTGCGTCCCACTCCCGCGTCCTTCGCCCCGCTGCTGGCCCAGGGAGGCTGGCTCCTGGAGGCGCTCCAGGACGACCTGGCCCTGCGCTGGCGCGCCGTGGAGGAGGCCAAGCCCGCGGTGGGCGACCCCGAGAAGCTCGTGGCCCTGGGCCACGCGCAGGAGCACGTGCTCGGGGCCTTCCTCGGCGCGGCGGAGGCGGCCCGGCGCCGGGACCTCGCCGGGTTCCTGCTGGACGCGTTGCGCCCCCTGCTGGCGCGCCCCGCCTCGCGCTGGGTGGCCGGGTTGGCGCTCTCCCGGGCCTCGCTGTCCTCCCGGGCCGAGGCCAGCCGCGCCGCGGGAGCGGGCCTGCGTGCGCTCGGACGGCTGGCGGCCTGGGACGCCGAGCACCGCGCGGTGCGCTTCTTCGACGACGACTACGACGTCGCGCAGCGGCTCCTGTCGGAATGGTCCTCCATGGGGGAGGCCGGCTTCCGCCTCGCGGCGGAGCGGGAGCGCGAGCTGGCCACGTCCCTGTCTCCATCCGAGCCGATTCCGGATACCCTGCCCCCCCCTTCCTCCGAGAGCGCCCCATGAGCCGCGCCTATCGCATCTCCGTCTCCGAGTCCCTCAACCGCGTGGTGCAGGCCGAGGACGGCGTCTGCTCCAAGCTGGAGCTGCTGCCGCTGCTCGGCCGCGAGGAGCTGGCCGGCCTGCTCTCCGCGGAGCTGGAGCGCCGGGGCTTCGCGCGCGAGGGCGACGTCGCCGTGCGCACGGAGGCCGACGGCGTCCGCGTCGCCGTGGACGTCACCACGGGTGACGTCAGCGTCACGCTCTCGGGGGCGCAGGAGGTGTCGCTGACGGCCCACGTGGACGGCGCCTCGGAGACCCGGGCCGGCGGGACGACGGAGGAGCGGGAGAAGCTGCTCGAGCGGGCCCGCGAGCGGCTCGCCGACCAGGCCGAGGATGCCAAGGAGCGGCTGCGCGAGGACGTCACCCGCCAGCTCGAGGGACGCCTGCGCGACCTCAAGGGCGAGCTGGACGCGGTGTCCAACAAGGTGACCGCCGAGGCCCTCAAGGTCCGCGCCGCGCAGCTGGGCACGGTGGAGGAGGTCCACGAGGACGCGGCGACAGGCTCGCTCACCATCAAGGTGCGCGTATGAGCGTTCGTGTCCCCGAGGAGGCGCTGCCCTCGGAGCTGACGCCCTTCGCCGCGGTGGAGGCCGCCTATCCGGCGGAGCTGGGCCGCGTCTGCGAGGCGCTGCTGCGGGGCCTGCCCGTCATGGTGGAGGCGGACAAGGAGCTGACGCCGTACTTCTACAAGTGCCTGCGCGACCGGCTGAAGAAGGACGGGCGGCAGTTCCTCTATCTGGACGGGCGCGCCGCGGCGGAGCCTCCACCGGGCATGCCCGCGCCCAGCATGATGGCGGTGCTCATCGCCCAGCTTCGGGACGCGGTGCGCGGCGCGGTCCGCGAGCGCATCGTCGTGCTGCCGCACCTGGACCTGCTCACCACCACCAGCGGCGGCCTCACCTCCGAGGCGCGCGAGGTGATTCCGCTCCTCTACGAGAACCCGGAGATGCTCTGGGTGGGCTTCAAGGACCCGTCCTTCCCCCTGCCTCGCGTCATCGAGAACCTGTTCCCCCACAAGGAGAGCATCCTCGGGGTGAGTCGGGAGCGGCTGCGCTTCCTGGTCACCCAGCGCGAGTCCCGCAAGTTCGGCCGGGGCCTCCAGCCGTACTCCCTCTACAAGCACGTGTCCGGGGTGAACGCGGTGCGGCTGCGGCGCCTGCTGGGCGCCATCTCCGGCGAGGACTACCCGACGGACGCGCGGCCCGCCGCCGCGCAGTTGCGGTCGGCCACGCTGAGCGGCTCGCTCAACGTGCCGGAGCTGGACCTGCACGCGGACATCGGCGGCTACGCGAAGGTCAAGGAGCGCATCCAGCGGGAGATCCTCGACGTGCTCGCGCACAAGGAGGGGCTGAGCGACCCGGAGGCCATCAAGCGCGTGGAGGGCCTGCTGCCGCGCGGGATGATCTTCTGGGGCCCGCCCGGCACCGGCAAGACGCTCTTCGCCAAGGCCATGGCGTCCTCGCTCGGCGCGGCCGTCCAGGTGGTGAGCGGTCCGGAGCTCAAGAGCCGCTGGGTGGGCGAGAGCGAGGAGAACCTGCGGCAGATCTTCGTGAAGGCGCGGCAGGCGGCCCCCAGCATCATCATCTTCGACGAGCTGGACTCCTTCGCCGCCGCGCGCGGCACCTTCACCGGCTCCGGCGTGGAGCACTCCATGGTGAACCAGCTGCTCACGGAGATGGACGGCTTCCGCAAGGACGAGCTGGTCTTCGTGGTGGGCACCACCAACTTCGTGGAGTCGCTGGACCCCGCGCTGCTGCGTCCGGGCCGCTTCGAGTTCCAGTTGTGCATCCCCTACCCCAACAGCACGGACCGCCGGGCCATCCTCTCCATCTACGACCGGAAGCTGGGCCTGGAGATGACGGAGCGGGCGCTGGACTACGCGGTGAAGCGCACGGGGGATCGGGTGGAGGGCACGGGCTCGCGCTTCTCCGGTGACCACATCCAGGCGCTCTGCCGGGCCCTGGCGCGGCGCCGGCTGCGCGAGGGCATGCGGGGGCCCACGGAGGCGGTGGACGTGGAGCGCGCGCTCACGGACTTCCTGGACCGGCCGGAGCTCACGCCCGCCGAGGAGCGCGTCGTCGCCACGCACGAGGCCGGCCACGCCTTGTGCGCGCTGTTCTGCCCGAACGCGCCGCCCATCGACCGCATCAGCATCCGCGGAGACCTGGCCGGCTCGCTCGGCTTCGTGCAGTACGCGGACCCCGCGCACCGCTACGTCGTGACCCGCGGGCAGCTCCTGGACCGCATCTGCATGCTGTTCGGCGGGCGCGAGGCGGAGGCGCTGCTGCTCGACGACCTGTCGCTGGGGAGCGCGCACGACCTGGAGCGCGCCACGGACCTGGCCCGCGAGCTGGTGGAGGAGCTGGGGATGGGCGGCGACGGCGTCCCCGTGCGCCGCTTCGAGGCCCCGGGGCGCGACGGCGAGCGGCACGCGCTGTCGGACGCCACGCGCGCGACGTTGGAGGCGGCCGTCCAGGAGGTGCTCGCGGTGCAGCGGGCGCGGGCGCGGGACATCCTCGCGCGCGAGCAGGACCGGCTGGTCGCCCTGCGCGACCTGCTCATCGAACGCAAGGTGCTGGACCGCGAGGCCTTCGGGCACCTCACCCCCTCGCCCCCGGCGAGGAAGGAGTCCCTCCATGGCTAGCCTCATCCTCCGACTCGTGGTGGACCCGGCGACGGGCCGCAAGGACGTCGTCATCCAGTACGAGAGCGACTCGGACGCCCTGCCCATGGAGCACGAGGAGGAGCATCGCCGCCTCGTGGACCAGCTCATCGCGGGCGGCGCGCTCGAGGCCTCGGAGCTGGGCCGCGTCATCGTCCAGCGCGACACGCCGGCCGGACAGGCCGCGGAAGCCTCGGCCACGGCCGAGGAGGCCACCGGAAAGGTGGGCCAGAAGGCCTGATGTCCACGCTCGTCTTCCCCAGCGAGGAAGCGCTCCAACTGGCGCTGACCTCCCGAATCGTCCCTCCGGAAGTCCAGGCCGCGCCCGCGCGCGTGCACCGCACCGACGCGGGCGAGCTGCACGTCGCCCCCGAGGTGGCCGTGGCGAAGGCCGTGCTCACGCGGCTCGGTGAGCTCGGCATCCGCCCCGCGCCCAAATCGTCCCGGGGAGGCACGGAGGTGAGCTGCTGGGCGGAGGTGCTCGCCACGCGCCCGGCTCCGCTCGATGGCGCGCTGGGCGGCGCGGTGCTGTTCCTCCCCTCGGAGCCAGAGGCGCTCCTGCCGCTCGCCGGCGAGCTGTTGCGCCTGGGCTGCGACCGGCAGGAGGCCTGCTTCGCCCGGAAGGGGGCTCGCCAGGGCGCGCTGCTGCGCGCGATGTCGCCGCCCTACTTCACCCTCACCCGCGCCATGGACCACGCGGGGGGCCTGCGCGCCTTCGTCCCGGCGGTGCCCGGGCGGACGTCCGTCTGGGTGGAGCTGGGCCATGTCCATCCCCTGGCGCGCACGCTCCAGCCCGCGGCGGGGACGCTGCTGCTCGTCCCGGCCCGGGGCCCCTGGCTCACGCTGCCGGATGGCCCCTGGACCGACCTCTATCAACTGACGGACCTGGTGCTGCCGGAGCCCGCGGAGGACTGGACGCCGCGCGCCGCGACGGCGCGACTGTCGGTGCCGCTGCGCCTGACGCGCGCGGCGCGGACGGAGGCCGCGAGCCTCTGGGTGCTGCGAGAGGAGGCCGTGGCCCAGGTGGAGTCGCTGGTGCACACGCTCCCGGAGGGGCTCCTGGCGCAGCTGCGCTTCGCGGTGGCCGGCACACCCGACGCGCCCGTCATCGTCCTGCGCGCCCGCGCGGGGGGCCGCGAGCGCCCGCCCGAGCTGGGCCTCTCCGGCATGGCCTACGCGCCCCTGCCGCAACTGGCCGACCTCTACCTGCCCTGTGACGGGCTCCTCGAGCCTCCCGTGCGGAGAGATCGGCTGCGCGCCCTGCTCACGCCCGAGGCCGACACCGTCACCTGGCTGCACCCCACGGGCAACGGCGGCTTCCGCGCCGAGCGACTGCCCGAGAAGGCCTTCCAGCCGCTCGACACCTGGGTGGATTACGTGGTGGAGGGAGGCGCGGCGGAGCTGACGGCCTGGATGAAGGGCGCGACGTTCGACTTCGAGGCCATCGAGGCGGCCAGCGGCGAGTGGCTCGTGGGCGGGGGCCTGCCCGCGCCAGCCGCGGGCAGGGACGAGGCCGAGCCCGACACGCGTCGCTCCCGCCGGGCCGCGCCCGCCCAGGCGACGCCCGTGCGCGCGGCGAAGGCGGCCACGCCCGCCCCCGACCCGGGGCCCACCCTGGCGACCCTCACTCCCGCGCAGCTCAGCGCGGCCGAGGAGGAGCTGACCCAGGTGGAGAAGACCTTCCTCTCCCTGGAGGAGCCACCGGACGCGCCCGAGCGACAGCGGCTCTGGGTGCGCATGGCCGAGCTGAACGGCCAGTTGGGCCGGGGACGCGACGCGGCCCTGTGCTGGACCCGCGTGCTCTGGGAGGCGACGGGCGAAGAGGCCGGCGCGCTCGCGACACGCTGGGCCCACGCCGAGCGCCGCGCCAGCGACACCCCCGAGGCGCTGCTGGGGCGCGACGCGCCCTCCGAGGACGAGGTGCGCGTCGTCGTCAGCCAGCTCGTCCGGGCCGTGAGGACCGACCCCGCCACGGCGCCGGGCAGCGTCCCCGCGCTCCAGCGCTGGCTGGACCACCACGACACGGCGCTCGACGTGCGCTCACTCTGGCTGTCGCGCACCGCGCTGGACGCGCTGGCCGGCGGCGACGCGCTGGGGCTGGCGCGGGCGGGAGATCGCCTGCTGGGGATGCTGCAACGGGGCCTGTCGCCGTCTCGCGACGTCCCGCGCTTCCTGCGCGGCAGCGGGAACGCGGCGGACCTGCCCCGCCTCACCGCCCAGCTCGGCGCCCTGCGCGAGCGCTTCGAGCGCACGGCGCGGCGCCGCTCGTCCGTCGAGGCGCCGCAGGAGCTGACGCAGGCCTACGTGCGCTTCGTCTTCGCCTGCGGCATGGCGAGGCTCGGCCAGTCCGACGGCGCCCGCGCGCTCGCGGAGGCCGCGACCCGGGCGCTCGACGCGAAGGAGCCCATCCACGGCTTCTTCCTGCGGGCCTATGCCGCGCGCGTGGACCAGGCGCTCGAGGGGCAGCCGCTCGAGGCCCCGCTTCCGCCCGCCATCGCCGCGGAGCTCAACGCGCTGGCCTCGTTCCAGCGCTACAAGGTGGACCGGCTGCGACAGGCCTCCGCGCTGCTGGAGCCCAGCGAGCGGCTGGACCCGGCGCGCGCGTTCGGCCGTGGCACGCGCGACCTGCGGGGCGAGGAGTTCGCCGCGCTGAGGGATCTCCAGGACGTCCGGGAGGTGACCGCCACGGTGCAGGCGCTCGTGAAGCGGGCGACCGCGCCTCGCCTGCAGGCCGCGGAGCAGCAGCGACTCATCGGCGGACTGCTGGAGACGCTGCCGCGCCTGGCCCCCGCCCGGGCGCTGCCGCTGATGGATCAGCTCGTCCACGCGGTCGACGCGCTGCCCGGCGAGGTGCAGGCCCGGCTCCTGGGAGATGCCCTCTCGCTGACCGCCCTCTTCGGCCGCGCCGACCGCGCGACCTCGCTCGCCGCGCGGCTGCGCGAGGTCCTGGCGGGGCTCGCGCCGGAGTCTCCCGCGTGGGGACAGGGCATCCTCGAGGCGAGCCTCCGGGGGTTGCGCCGGGTGGGGCTCACGCGCCAGTCGGGACAGTTGGTGGACGCGTCGCGGCGGCTGCTGACACACGCCAAGGCCCCCCTGGCCGCGCGGCTCGGCGTGGCCTCCGGGCTCGCGACCCTCGGCCACGTGGAGGAGGCCCTGCCCGTCTTCCGTCAGGCCTTCGACGCGCTCGCCGCGGCCCAGGGCGCGCTGCCGGATCGGCTGGCGCTGACGCGCAGCCTCGCGGGCGCGCTGGCCCACACGCCCATGGAGGTGGCGCTGCCCGGACTCGCGCGGCTGTCCGAGGCGCTGCCCACCGTGACGGACAGCTTCAACACCAATAGCCACTTCTGCCTCTCCGTCGTCGAGTTCGCGGACACCCTGGTGATGGGCCACGTCGAGCTGGCCCAGGGCGCGGGGGAGCGGGCGCGGAGCTGGCTGGACGAAGACGAGTTCCTGGTGCGCCGACGCGTCCACCGGGAGTTGGAGGAACGGACATGAGCAGTCTTCCCCGGCGGGAGGAGCCTGCCGCCGACCCCATCGCCGCCCTGGGCTTCGACGCCCTGGCGCGCGAGGCCCAGGGCTTGCGCGAGCGGCTCAACCGCTTCCGGCTGGCGCTGGGACGGCACTTCGTGGGCAAGCAGACGCTGGTGGACCTGATGACCGTGGCGGCGGTGGCGCAGGAGCCGCTGCTGCTGGTGGGGCCTCCGGGCACGGCGAAGTCGGACCTGGTGCTCAAGTTCCGCGAGGCGCTGGGGCTGTCGAACGAGGACTACTTCGAGTACCTGCTGACGCGCTTCACGGAGCCGTCGGAGGTGCTCGGCCCCATCGACATCAACCTGTTGCGACAGGGCCGCTACATCCGCCGCGAGGGCGGCAAGCTGCCCACCGCGCGGCTCGTCTTCCTGGACGAGGTCTTCAAGGCCAGCTCCGCCATCCTCAACGCGCTGCTCACGGTCATCAACGAGCGCAAGTTCTACCAGGACGGCGCGCCCCAGCCCGTGCGGCTCAAGGTGCTCTTCGCGGCCACCAACGAGCTGCCCGAGCACGCGGAGCTGGGCGCCCTGAAGGACCGCTTCTGCCTCAAGGCCGCGTGCCGGCCGGTGCAGGACCGCTACTTCCTGGAGCTGCTCGACTCCGGCCTGGAGTCGCAGACCCACCGCGAGCTGAACCAGAAGCCGTGGGCGGAGGGGCACGCCACGCTGGAGGACCTCCTCAAGGCCCACCGCTACCTGACGCTGATGATGGGTCGCAAGGAGCCGGGGCCGGAGGGCCGCGAGCTGAGGGACCGCGACCTCTTCTTCCGGGACGAGCTGCTGCGCGAGTTCCGCCGCGTCGTCCAGACCCTCACGCGCGAGGACGGCGTGTTCATCAGCGACCGCAAGCTGGTGAAGCTCTACCGCCTGCTGCGCACGCGCGCGTGGATCTTCCACGGCGGCGCGGTGGAGCGGCAGGACCTCCAACTGCTGTCGTACCTCGGGGAGACGCGCGAGGAGATCGACCTGCTCGAGGAGAAGGTGCCCCGGCTGCTCGGCCTCACCTGAGCCGGGCGCGTCACGAGGCGCTGGAGCCGCGCGCTCCAGGCCTCGCTCCCCTGGGAAGTGATACATGAGCGGCATGGCGGCACCGGAGTCGGGCGGCACGCGGGACACGGAGCAGTGGTTGTGCGCGGGGTTGGGCCTGACGCGGCAGGAGGGGCTCGACGCGGAGGCGGTGGCGAAGGGCGTGCCCTGGCTGCTGGCCACGCTCGCCGAGTCGCCGTCGCTGCCGCCGCCCGCGCTGCTCTGGGACCTGGGACGGCTCGTCGCGGGGCAGCCCCTGGCACACGCCCTGCCCGTCCCCGACACGCTGCCCCGGCTGCGCGCCGCGGTGCGCGCCTACGACGACCACGTGCTCGCGAGGCTGGCGGCGGACCCACACCTCGAGGCGGTCTCCGCCGCCCTCGCCCGCCTGCCCGAGGAGCTCCGCCCCCGGGGCATGGCCTTCCTCGCCAACCGCATCCTCGCGCGCATCGGCTTCACCGAGGGCCGCTCGGTGAACACCGGGCTCGCCCGGCGCACGCTGGAGCGGCCTCCCGCGGAGCTGTTGCAAGCCGGCTACGTCGCCTTGCGCGAACCCGGCCCCGGGCTGGAGCGCCTGGCGGAGGCCTACGAGGCGCTGGCGCGAGGCGCGCGTCGGGCCCACGCGCTGCTCGGGGACGCGGAGGCCTTCACGCTGGAGAACCTGGAGCACCTGCAGGGCAAGGCGCAACGGCTGGCGCTGGAGCAGGCGGTGGAGGCCGCCGAGGCGCTGTCGCGCGCCCTGCCACCCCGCATGCGCGCCCGCGCCGTGACGTCCGCCCCCACGCCCACCGCGCTCGAGGACGACGCCGCGTTCCCCCAGGGCGGCTTCTCGTCCGTCTCGAACGTCGGCAGCCTGGAGAACCTGGTCACCTCCGAGCTCGTCTACATGGAGGACGAGCCCACGCTGGACCTGTTCGACGTGCGCTACGTGGAGGGCGAGCTGCTCTACTACACGCGCGACGAGAGCGTGGCCGTCCGCCGCCGCCGGGTCGTGACCTTCGTGTTACCGGCGGGCTTCGCGGAGGCGCGGGTCAAGGACGCGGGGGTGAGGTGGCAGCGCGCGGTCGTGGCGCTCGGGCTGGTGCTGTGCCTGGTGCGCCGGCTGTCGGTGTGGCTGGGCGAGGAGGACCTGCGCTTCCAGGTCGTCTTCATCTGGGACCGGCCGGGCCCCGGGCCCCTCGACGCGGAGCGGGGCCTGTGCGAGCTGCTCCTGCGCGAGTGGCGCGCCCGGGGCATCGCGGAGGTCCTCACCCTGCCGGACCTGGGCACGGTGCTCGCCCAGGCCACGGAATCCTCTCGCCGCGCGAGAATCGACGTGGTGCGCATCGACGCCGCGCGGGAATCGCTCTCGCAGACGCCCGCGGTGGACCCGCGCGTGAGCCTGCGCAGCCTCGACCTGAGCGCCGCCTGCCCTCGCGTCGACGCGCCGCGCGAAGGTCCGGCGAGCCCCGAGGAATCCCGGGTCTCCGAGAGGTCCTCGGAGCCGGACGCACCTTGGGAGGCATGGACGGGCGTAACGCTTGAGCTTGCGCGAAGCCTTCTCTAGCGTCCGGTCGGGACGCGCCACGCCTGGCGCAGGAGAGGACGGGCCATGCCGCGGTACGAGTTCAAGGAAGGTAGCTCCAACAAGTTCTGGGAGATCACGCTCGAGGGCAACTCCTTCACCGCGAAGTGGGGCCGCATCGGCACCGACGGCCAGGAGAAGACCCAGGAGTTCGACTCCGAGGAGGCCGCCCAGAAGGAGTACGACAAGCTCGTCCGCGAGAAGGAGAAGAAGGGCTACGCGCTGGTCGAGGGTGACGGCGAGGACGACGACGAGGACGGCGGCAAGTCCGTGACGGGCGCGTCCAACCCGGAGCTCGAGGCCGCCATCCTGAAGGACCCGGACGACGCGGACGCGTACCTCGTCTATGGCGACTGGCTACAGGCCCAGGGCGACCCGCGCGGCGAGCTCATCGCGCTGCAGCACGCGCAGGGCAAGGCCACTGGCGCCGAGGCCAGCACCGCCAAGCGCCAGGTGAACGCGCACATCAAGAAGCACCAGGCGCTGCTCCTGGGCGGGCTCACCAAGGCCTGGTCGGACGAGGAGCTGTCGGTGGAGTGGCACCTGGGCTTCATCCGCGAGGCGCGCATCGCGAAGGGTGACTACGACTCCGAGCTGGACGTCCCCGAGACGCTGAAGAAGCTGCTGGCGCACCCGTCCGCGCGCTTCCTCCGCTCACTCACCGTCGGCATGGTGGACATGGATGGGGAGAACTCCTACGACGACGTGACGGAGGTCATCGCGAAGGGCGGCGCGCGCCCCACCCTCCAGTCCCTGTTCCTGGGTGACTTCGAGTACCCGGACGAGACGGAGATCTCCTGGTCGCACATCAACGACGTCTCGGCGCTGTACGAGGTGCTGCCCAACCTGCGCTCGCTGCGCCTGCGCGGCGGCTCGACGGAGCTGGGGAAGGTCGACCTGCCGGAGCTGCGTGAGTTCATCGTGGAGTCCGGCGGCCTGCCCCTGTCCGCGGTGAAGTCCATCGCGAGCGCGAAGTGGCCGAAGCTGGAAAAGTTGGAGATCTGGTTCGGCTCCGACAACTACGGCGCCGAGGGCGGCGTGGAGGACATCCAGCCCATCCTCGACGGCAAGGGCCTGCCGAGCCTGAAGAAGCTGGGCCTGTGCAACTCCGAGTTCACGGACGCGCTGGCCAACGCGCTGCCGAAGGCGAAGGTCCTCCCGCAGCTCGAGCAGTTGGACCTGTCCAAGGGCACGCTGTCGGACACGGGCGCGCAGGTGCTCGCGGACAACGCGGCGGCGTTCAAGCACCTCAAGCACATGGACTTCCGTGAGAACACGCTGACGGGAGCGGGCACCAAGCTGGTGTCGAAGCTGTGCCCGAGCGTGGCGGCGGGCAGCCAGCGCGAGTACGACGAGGAGTACCGCTACTCGGCGGTCGGCGAGTAGCCCCGGATGTCCGCGGCGCCGCCCTTCATCCTCATTGGCAACGCGGAGAACCGGCGCGTCACCCTGTTCCAGGACGCGCTGGCCCGACAGGGGCTGCCACCGGCGACGGTGGTGCCCTGGCGGGAGCTGCTGGAGGACCCGGCGCGCCTGACGCGGCTGCCGGCCCCCGAGGCCCTCGTCCGCATCGACGCGGCGGGCGAGAGCTGGGCGGTGGAGAAGGCCCTGCTGAAGCGGGGCTACGCGGGCGCGGTGGGGCTGGGATGCACCGTCCTCACGCCCGCGCAGGTGGACGCGCTGGAGGAGGACCACGGGAGGATCCTCTGCCCCCGGCAGGCCCACGTGGGCTTCCTGGACGTCCTGTCGGAGCTGGACGCGTGCTTCGCGGAGCGCCCGGGGTGGCGGGTGCTCCAGCAGCCCCGGAGCATCGCGGACCTGTTCGACAAGCGCGTCACGTCGCGGCGCTACGCGTCGCGAGGCATCCCCGTCCCGGAGCCGCTGGAGGGCGTGACGGACGTGGCGTCCCTGCGCGAGCGGATGGAGGAGGAGGACTGCCGCGAGGTGTTCGTGAAGGTGTCGTGTGGCTCGTCGGCCTCGTGCCTCGCCATCTTCCGGCGCCGGCGGGGGCGCGAATCGTTGCTCACCTCCGTCGAGCAGGCCTCGGCGGGTTGGTACAACTCGCTCCAGGTGCGCCGCATCGTCGAGCCGGAGCGCGTGGAGGAGGTGCTCGGGTTCCTGCTGCGCGAGGGTTCGCAGGTGGAGCGCTCCATCCTCAAGGCCCGGCTGGGCGGGGACTTCTTCGACTGTCGCGTCCTGGTCGTCGCGGGTGAGCCCGCGTTCATCGTGGTGCGCCAGAGCCGGCTGCCGATCACCAACCTGCACCTGGGCGGGTGGCGCGGGGACCTGGAGCGGTTGCAGGCGGCGGTGCCCCGGAACGAATGGGAGGCGGCGCTGGAGAGCTGCCGTCAGGTGGCGCGGCTCCATGATTGCCTCCACGTGGGCATCGATCTGCTCTTCGAGGAGTACTTCCAGGGCCACCGCATCGTGGAGGCGAACGCCTTCGGGGACCTGCTGCCCAATCTCCACCGGGACGGGCTGAGCGTCTACGAGTGGGAGATTCGCGAGGCGCTGTCGCGCCACGGCGTCACATCCGCCTGACAGCGCCTCGCGACTCCGGCGCGCGACACGCGCTCAGCCGACCTGGGAGAGCTGGGCGACCTCCGGCGCGCGGGGGGCCTCGGCCAGCGAGTCGGCGGTCCGCCGGGTGTTGGTCTCGATGGCCACGTGGCACAGGGCCGTCTGGGCCTGGAGCTGGAGCGCGAACGCCCGGCCGCGCGCGAGGCTCACGCCGATGAACGCGCCGACGAGGCCGCCGATGCAGGCGAAGACCAGTCCCTGCTCGCCACGCCCCGCCGCGACACCTCCCACCACGCCCACGAAGAAGCCGGTGGCGCCGGAGCGGAAGACGATGCGGCTGGCCTGCGCGTAGAGCGCGGCGGCGTGAGACTGGATGATGCTCGGGTCATACTGGATGGCCATGACGTTCCCCCACGGGTTGTGAGCCGCGCTCGCGGCCCGGCGTCACGCCTCTCGAAGTGAGGCGCGCGTGGGGTTCAGGCAACCACTCCCGGACAGGGCGGGCCATACCACCCGGGAGGTATGCGGAAAGGGCGGCTCAGTTCAACGAGCCGCACTCGGCGATTCGCTGCACGCGCAGCGCGGCCAGCCGTTCCAGGGGCTCGGCGGTCTCCGGGCCCTCGAGCAGCGCGACGGCGCGCGCGATGGCGTCCAGGGTGGACATCCCCGCGGGGTGCGTGGGCTCGCGCAGCCGGAGCAGCCCGGGCGGCAGCGGCGGCAGCACCAGACGCGGCAGGGTCCTGAGAACAGGGAGCCGCTGGCTCATGCGTCGGGCCTGGGACCAGCTTCCATCGAGGACCACGAGCTGCCTGGGCGGCGGGGCATCCACGGGGGCAGTGGGGCCATCCGGGAAGAGCAGCCAGGTCCCGGGCTCGGAGAGCAGCGAGGCGTCCAGGGCATCGCTCGGCGAGCCATGGGTGAGCAACGCGGAGTTGGCGAGCGCCAGCGAAGCCACACGTCCCGTGTTGCTCTTCTTGCGGATCTCCAGCGCGTGCTGGACCAGGAGGAACCGCGTCCGCGTCTCCACCCGGGGAATCTCCGTGCACAGGCACAGATGGACCGGGAGGTTGCAGCGATCACAACGGGGACGAGGGCCAGCGCGCGGAGACATCCGGCGGCATCCTGTGTCGGGGCCCTGCGGAAGAAAAGCGCTCATTCGCGCCTGCCTGGTCGGGCGCCTCCACAGG
Organism: Myxococcus dinghuensis; assembly: GCF_024198235.1. Classification (GTDB taxonomy): domain Bacteria; phylum Myxococcota; class Myxococcia; order Myxococcales; family Myxococcaceae; genus Myxococcus; species Myxococcus dinghuensis. Next base: position 16,993 of record NZ_JAKCFB010000022.1, read on the forward strand.
GCGACCGAGGTTGCGCCGTCCAGACACGGCGAACCTGGCGACGGCCCGAGGAGAACGACCCGGGGCACCCTGTCCCGGCATGGAGTTCGCCAACCCGCCGCGAGCCTCCACCACGCGCCCGGGCACGCACCCGTGGCGTTCTTGAGACATGAATCACCCTTCAACATCATGCCCACCACTTCAACGCGCGCCGGGACGACGGACGCGACAGTGGAGGCGACATGCGGGAGACGCGGGCCTGGGTGCTTCATCGGGGAGAGCGACAGCGGGAGGGTCAGGCAGTCCCGGGAGCGTTGGTCGAGGAGCCCTTCTCCTTCCCGGAGCCGGGCCCCGAAGATGTCGTGGCGGAGCCCATCTACGGCTGCTGGGAGGGCAACATGGGGCACGCGCTCCAGCGTGTCCCCGTGGACATCTGCCGCCTGCGCCGAGAGGACAAGGTGGTGCTCGGCAACGCGGGCGTCGTCCGGGTGCTGGAGACCGGGAGCGCCGTCACGCGCGTGCGTCCCGGAGACCACTGCCTCGTCTTCTGCAACGCCGAGCCCGACGAGCACGGCTATCCCGTCAAGGTGCTGGCCTATGACGCCACCCGCACCATGGGCCTGTTGGCTCGCCAGACGCGGCTCTCCCAACACGTCCTCATCCCCCTCCCCCGTCAGGGTCGCCACTCCCTGAAGCAGTGGGCGGCCTTCTCGCTCCGCTACATCACCGCGTGGTCCAACTGGCGGCTCGCCTGGGGCTGCTTCCGCCTCCAGGTCAGCGAATCCGACTGCCCCGTCCCCTTCGTCGTCGGCTGGGGTGGCGGCGTGGCGTACGCGCAACTGCGCCTCGCCCGCTTCGCCGGCTGCCGCGTGGCCATGGTCACCTCACAGGAGGAGCGGCTGCGGCACCTGGAGTCGGTGGGCATCATTCCCATCGACCGCAGGGAGTTCCCGGACCTGCACCTCGACGCGGCCCGCTTCACCGCGGACGCCGACTACCGCCAGCGCTACACCCACTCCGAAAAGCGCTTCCTCGCGTGCGTGAAGGAAGCGGGACGTGGCCAGGACGTCTCCATCTTCCTCGACCACATCGGCGGACCGCTCCTCCAAGCCAGCCTCAAGGCCCTGGGGCGCGAAGGCGTCATCACCTCCGCTGGATGGAAGCTCGGCGCGGACCTGATGGACCTCTCGCGCTCCACCGAGTGCACGAAGCGCCACCAGCACATCAACACCCACTACGCGCGCTACTCCGAGGCCGTGGCCGCGGTGGGCTTCGCCGAGGAGTCGGGCTGGCTCCCCCCCGTGGATGACGAGCGCGTCTACGCCTGGGACGAGGTCCCCCGGCTCGCCCAGGACGTCGAGGAGGGACGCGTCGCCTCATACTTCCCCCTCTACCAGGTCAACCCCGAGCAGCGCGTCCACGACTCGCGGGAGGCCGCATGAGCGAGCTCGCGGAGGACCCGCTCGTCACCGCCCGGCGGAAGTTCAAGCACCAGTCCCAGTCCTTCGGCTTCACGCGCGTGCTCCTGGTGGACCTCATCACCATGACGTTCTCGCTGACACCCGCGCTGGTGGCGTGGTGGACCTTCGCCCTCTTCCTCCGCTGGAGCTGGGAGCAGGCGCTGTTCCCGCTCTGGGCCCTGCTGGCCCCCGGCGTCCTCGCGACCTCGTTCCTGGTGACGTGCTGGCTGGTGCGCCTGGGCATCCCTCGCATGCGGCCCGGGACGTACAAGATGGAGATGTCCCGGGACTACCTGGCCTGGTTCATGACGCTGTGCCTCGGCCACTCGGTGCGCATCGCGGGGCTCCAGCCGTTCTTCTTCTCCTTCTACCTGACCAAGTACCTCTACTGGCGCGCGATGGGTGCACGCATCGCCTACGGCGTGAACTCCTCCATCTTCGCCGTGCTCGCGGACTACCCGCTCCTGACGGTCGGCAAGGGCTGCACCGTGGGCGCCAACGTCCTCCTCATCGGACACCTGTTCCTGGGGGACAAGGTGATGCTGGGGAACGTCACGCTCGGGGAGAACGTCTTCGTCGGCGCGGGCGCGATGGTGGGACCGCGGACGAGCATCGGCGCGCGGAGCTGGATCGGCATGCACAACAAGCTCCTGAAGGACACCCTCCCCGAGGACTCGCGGGTGGAGAACTTCGAGTGGGAGCACTTCAACCCCGCGAATCGCGCGCAGCCCTCCACCGGGGCACGGCCCTCATGAACGTCCTCGAACCCCGCCTGGGCCTCCAGGTGCTCGGCCATGGTCGCGCGCTGCCGGCCGACGGACCGGTGACGAACGCGGCGCTGCTCGCCCTGGACCCGGACCAGCAAGGCCGCGCCCCCGAGACGTTGACCGCGCTGGGGCGCAAGGTGACGGCGCGCCTGGGCTTCAGCCAGCGCTATCTCTCCCGGCGCCCTGGTGCTGCGCCCCATGACGGCGAGGAGACGAGCGAGTCACTGGCCCTCGCGGCGGCGAGGAGCGCGCTCGGCGCACACGCGGGCCTGGAGGTCCAGGCGTTCGTCCACGGGACGACGACGACCAGCCGCTACACCGGCTCGCAGGCCGCGGCCATCCTCGGTCGACTCGGGAGCCACGCCTCCGCGTGGGAGGTGAAGGCCGGATGCTCCGCCTCGCTGGCGAGCCTGCACCTGGCCCTGGCCCTGCTGGGCAGCGGCCACGACAACGTGCTCGTGAGCTGCGCGGAGACGCTGTCCAAGGTGATGAACCCCGCGATGAAGGAGACGTGGTTCATCCTCGCGGACGGGGGCGCGGCCCTGTGGCTGAAGCGCGCGCCCTCGGCTCCCGACTTCGAGGTGCGCAAGTGCCTCTACGCCACCGACGGCGCCCTCGTGGACCTGTACACCACGCCGGGCAGGCTCCCTCCGGACCGGGCCACGCTCGAAGCCGGCGGTTACGCCATGGCGGGCGACGGGACGCGCCTGCGGGAAGAGGCCCTGCGTCGCTACCTCGAGATGCTCGGCGCGATGTTCCCGGGCGGCCGGGGCCTGAAGGACATCCGCTGGGTGGTGGCCCATCAGATCAACCGCAAGCTCATCGAGCAGGTGCTCGAGGTGGGAGGACTCGGCGCACGCCTCGTCTGGAGCGCCGACCGCGTGGGCAACGTGGGCGGGGCCTCCGTCCTCTTCTCCCTGTCCGAGGCGCTGGAGCAGGGCCTGTTCGAGCCCGGAGACGGCGTGCTGCTGATGAGCGTGGGCGGAGGCCTGTCCTTCGCGATGCAGCACTGGGTGAAGCGCTGAACGCGGGAGCACGCCATGGAACTCGTCGAACGCATTGGCAGGGCGCTGAGGACCGCCGGGATGGAGGACGTCCCCACGGACACGTCGGAGCCGCTCGCCTCGTATGGAATGGACAGCCTGCTGATGGTGCTGTCGGTGGCCGCCCTGGAGAAGGAGTTCGCCTTGCGCATCTCCGGGCATGACTTCTCCGAGTCCTGCTTCGACAGCCTCGACACGCTGGCCGCGTGGCTGCGTCGTTCGGGGGCGACATGAGGGTCCTCGTCACCGGTGGTGGCTCCGACATCGGCTTCGCCATCGCGAAGCGCCGACTGGCCCAGGGGGACGACGTCGTCATCACCGCGTCGACCCCGGAGTCTCTGGAGCGCGCCCTGTCCCGCTACCGCGTGGAGGGACTCGACGCGAAGGGGCTCGTGCTGGACCTCGCGGCGCCAGCGCAGGGAGACGCCGCGCTCGGGGAGGTATTGGAGTCCGGGCTCCAGGGGCTCGTCCTCAACGCGTGGACCCGGCGGCCTCCGCTCCACCGCTTCCACGAGCTGCCCCAGGAGGCGCTGGACGCGGACGTCGCCGCGAACCTGATGGGGAACGTCTGGTTGATCCGCCGGGTACTGCCCGCGATGGTCTCCGCGCGCCAGGGCCGCATCGTCCTCGTCTCGAGCGTCTCCACCGTCAACGGCACGGGCCGCTATGGCGCCTACATCCTGTGCAAGTCCGCGCTGGAAGGGCTGATGCGCAACCTCGCGGTGGACTACGGCGAGTTCAACGTCCTGTCCAACACGGTGCGCCTGGGCATCTTCAAGACGGAGCGGACGAAGAAGTACTGGTCCCGGGCCCGCTACGTGGAGCGGATGGGCGGCGTCATCCCGCAGGGCACGCTGGGCGAGCCTGGCCATGTGGGGGAAGTGCTCGACCCGCTGCTGGCCTCCCACCAGTACATCAACGGCGCGGTCCTCGACGTCACCGGTGGGCTTCCGATGTTCCGCCTGGAAGGAGTGTTGCGACCATGAGCTTCCTGAGACCCGTGGAGCCCGTGTACCTGGTGGGGCCTCGCTCCTGGCTGCCGGAGCGGGTGGTCACCAACCAGGACGTCCTCGACTGGATGGGAACCCGTGCCCGGCCCAGTTGGATCACCCACAGGACCGGCGTGGAGCAGCGGCGCTGGGTGGAGGACGGCCAGTCGTGCAGCGACGCGGCCGTCGCCGCGGCCTCGCGCCTGTTCGAGGACGCGAAGGTCGACCGCGCGCGCCTCGTCCAGGTGCTGCTGGCCACCGTCTCCGGGGATTTCCCCACGCCTCCAACCTCGCCCCTGATTCTTCCCCGACTCGGACTGGAGCGGGTCGGCGTCCTGGACCTGAGCGCCGCCTGCGCGGGCTTCACCAGCGCGGTGCACGTGGGTGCGGCGCTCGCGGCCGCCACGGGCGGAGACCAGCTGGTCATCGCGGCGGACATCCGCTCCAAGTTCCTCAACCGCGAGGACCTCGCGACCACGGCCCTGTTCGGAGATGGCAGCGCGGCCTGCGTCGTCACGCGACGAGCAGAGGGCGCGCACTTCCAGCTCATCGCCAGCGAGCTGGCGGCGGACGCCTCCATGGCCGACATCATCGCCATCCGTGCGGGTGGCTCGCGCCTGCCCCATCACCGGAACGATGACCCTTCCAAGGTCTTCCTCAAGATGGAGCACGGCGCCACGCTCTTCATGAAGGGCGTGGAGAACATGTCCGCGGGCGCGGACGCGCTGCTGCGGCGACTGGACCTGAAGGTGTCGGACGTGGACTGGGTGGTGCCGCATCAAGCCAACCTCCACCTGATGCGGGCGGTGACCGAGCGGCTCGGGGTGGACCCGGCGCGGGTGGTGGAGACCGTGCGGTTCACCGGCAACACCTCGGGCGCCAGCGTGGGCATCGCGCTCGCCCATCTCGTGGAGCAGCTCCCCTTGAAGCCGGGGCAGCGGGTGCTGCTCGTGTCCGCGGGGGCCGGCGGGGCGTCGGCCTGCGCGTTGCTGCACAGCCTCCAGGAGACGCCCTCATGAGCGACGCGCTCGCCTTCACCCGAGCCGACGGGACGGTGGCCCTCACCCTCGGCGGTCGCCCCCTCTCCTTCGAGGCGCTCCGCGAGGCCGTCGAGGCACGAAAGCACCGCCTCGGCGTGCTGCCGCCCGGCCTCGCCCTCCTGCGCGCCCACCGGAGCCGCGAGTTCATCGCCACCTTCCTCGCCTTGTACGAAGCGGGAATCCCCACGGCGGTGCTCGCCGACGACTGGACTCCCTCGGAGGTGGCGTCGCGACGTCGGGGCCTCGGCGGCTGCTTCGAACTCGACGAGACCTTCAAGGTGTCCTGGAGGAGCGAAGAGACCGCGACGCGACATCACCCGGACACGGCCGTGGTGCTGTTCACCTCCGGCAGCACCGGCGAGCCTCGCGCCGTCCAACTCTCCCGGCGGAACATCGAGGCGAACATCGCGGCGGTCCGACGCTCGCTCGACTTCGACGCGGCCTCGGAGCAGACGCTGTTCCTCCCCCTCTCCTACTCCTTCGGACTGCTGGGGCAGTTGCTGCCGGCACTCGCGGCGGGAGTGCCCACCACGCTGCTCGACCACCTGGTCGAGCTGAAGGCCCGGCTCGACGACGGCCTGCTGGCGGGCATGGTCAGCGGGGTCCCCTCCCATCACGAAGCGCTGCTGCGTTTGATGGGGGCTGGAGCCTCACGGACCGAGGCCATCACCCACGTCGTCTCCGCCGGCGCGGCCTTGTCCCCCGCCCTCCGCCAGAGACTGGTGGCGGCGTTCCCCCGCGCACGCGTCTACGCCAACTACGGACAGACGGAGCTGTCGCCCCGAGCGCTGTGCCTGCGCAGCGACCACCCCGCCTTCCTGGGCCCGGCGACGGGCCATCCCGTGGGAGGCCTGGTCGTGAGGCTCGGTCCGGACGGAGAGCTGTGGGTGCGGGGTGAGCAGGTGATGCTCGGCTATCTCGGCGACGACGCGGCCACGCGGGCCAAGGTGGAGGACGGGTGGCTGCGCACCGGAGACCTCGCGCGCATCGACGCGGACGGGTTGGTGACCCTGCTGGGACGCAATGACGACCTGCTCAAGGTCGGTGGCGAGCGCATGAGCCCGTTCGAGATCGAGTCCGCCCTGCGCGAACTCCCCCACGTCGAGGACGCCGCCGTCTTCGGACGGGAAGATCCGCTCTATGGCACCACCCTGACCGGGATCCTCCAACTCGCTCCGGGCGCGCCCTGCCCGCTCAAGCGGGAGCTCAAGCAGGCGCTACGCGGTCGCCTTTCCGCGCACAAGGTTCCCGTCGACTTCTATCGGGCGGACCAGCTTCCCCGCTCCCGGAACGGGAAGCTGCAACGCAACCGCCTGGGGGAGCTGCTGCGCCCGGAGCTGCGCCTCGGGTGAAGCGGGCCCGGACCGGCCCCCTCACTCCTTCTGCACGTACAGCTCACCGTTCAGGCCGATGGCCCCCGGCTGGAGAGACCAGCCCGTGTGCTCGGGCATGAGGTAGAGCGTGCGCTTGCCGTCCGGGGTGCGCGCCGCGCCGAGGAGGAGGAAGCGCCGCGTGCGCTTCGCGCCGGCGAGCGTCAACACGTCGTGCTTCACGCTCCACGTCCCCTCGTCCGATTCGGTGGCGAACGCCATCGCGCCCGCGGGACCCGAGCCCCCCACGAACTGGTGCTGGAACGAGTGGTCCGCCTTGAAGACGTAGTCCGAGCGAGAGGTCACCGCCCGCATCGTCGTGCTTCCGGTGAAGGTGTTGACCCATTGGCCCGCGGCGCCAGAGCCGTGGGAGAAGCTCCCCACCACCTCGGAGTCCGCCACCAGGGGCAGCCCCACGGGGCTGCCACGCACGCCCTTCAAGGCGTCCTCGACCCGAACGTGAGAGGTGCCCCAGGAGTTGTCCGCCATCATGCCCTGGGCAGCGGCGACGCCTCCCGGCGAGAAGTAGCTCTGGATGAAGGCCAGCGCCTCCAGTCGCTCCCCGGCCTCGACCAGGTAGAGGCTCAGGCGGAAGCGCCGGCCATTGCCCTTGTGCAGCACCGTGGCCGAGGTGAAGTACGCGCGCGCGCCGTTCGCCACGAAGCGCCGCATCACCAGCGGGCTCGGCTTGACGTCGTTCCAATCCGCGCCGATGCGCTCGCTCCACATCCGCGACAACTTTCCCTCGGCGTCCTCGAGCCCGGGCACGCTGCCCAGCCGGAGCAACTCCACGCCCAGCGTGTCACCCCGGTCCACCCACTCGGTGATGAAGCCTCCACCCTCGCGCTGGGACCAGCCCTGCGGTGAATCGAGCGCGAAGCCGCCGGGCTCCCCCGGGGTCCCTCCGCGCGAGACACCCACGCCTCCGCCGGAGGCGCTCGAATCGGAGCCCGAGAAGGCGCCCAGGGCCATGAGCCCCAACGAGCCGGTGCAGCACAGCGCGAAGCCGCCACCGAGTGCGACGAGAATCCAGAGAAGAGGACGACGAGGACGAGACATGGAGGAACGCGCCAGGAGGAAGAAGGTCCAGCGCCCATCCTGACACACCCCACACACCGCTCCCATCCGTGGCGGCTCGAAGGACGGCTCGGGTATCCTCGCGCCGCCTCACCGACCCGCCCTCCCCATCGAATCCGCATCGACGACCCTCCTCCTCGGGCCGAGGGCTCCTGAAGCGCGGCACCTGTCCCGTCTGCTGACCTGGAGCACTCCCATGCAACGCCACTCCCCTGTCCTCGCCGTCCGTCTCGCGCGCTGGCTCACCCTGTCGGCGCTCGTCGTCCTGCCTCTCTCCGCCGTCGCCGAACCGGGGGGCACGAACACGTGCTTCGAGGAGGCGAGTCCGTCCGCTTCCGGCGACACGGGGGCGGTGTCCCTCGAAGCGGGCGGCTTCTGCTACGAGGCGGACTGCGTGGATGACAGCCACTGCTGGGCAGCCTGCCCCATCGCCCGGAGCGTCTCCTGCAACAGCAGCAATGTCTGCGATTACGACCTCGGCAGTGGCGGCGGTGGTGGAGGCGGCGGTGGCCCCGCCTGTCCGATGATGGATTGCAACGACAGCGGCCAGTGTTCCTGCAACGGCCGCCAGGGCACGTGTGGCCCTGACTTCATCTGCTACTTCTGATGCGAGGGTCCTGGGCGAAGCGCATCGCGGCTTCCTCGTCGTCGACCGCGAGGTTCTCGAATTCGTCCAGGGCCGCGTCGAACCCCGCGGGGAGCGTCGTCTCCTCGCGGGGCGGCAGCGGCGCCCACTTCTCCCCGAGGTCGATCTCATCCACCTCCAGCTCGCGCCCCCCTTGTCGGGTCCAATAGCGGACCAGGTAATACCGCGCGGAGAAGGTCCCCTTCGCGAAGCGGCGGGCCTTCGCGTCGACCGAGAGCACCGCGACGGCGGGCAGGCGCATGTCGGCGCGCCGGAGCGCGGGCCGGAGGAACTCCGCCTCCAACGCCCAGCGGACCTCGAGCAGCGCCGTGGACGTCGGACCGTGGCGCCGCCACGCCAGCACGCTCACCTCCGGGAGGCGCGGCCACTTCGGCCCGGACGCCTCGAGGGTGACGGGAATGGAGCACACCCCGGCGAGCACCGCCCGCACCACCCGGGTGCCCTTGGGAACCGCGCCCACCATGGCCATCCGGCGGACGGGCGGTGGGTTGGCCTTGTGCCAGAAGAAGTCGACGTAGCGGTTGCGTGGAGCACCCTTCGCATCGAGCTGGACCCAGTGGTAGTCCGTGCGGAACGCCGTGCCCTCCGCGTCCCCGATGAAGGGCTGGAGGTCGACGACGTCCCGCATGGTGAAGTCGATGGCCACCAGGTCGGCCCCGGCGGAGGGCTCCACGAACGTGCCTCCCTCGAGCTTCCAGCCGCGATGGACCTGGAAGCGCCCATTGCAAGGGTCGGTCTTGCCCGGGGGCGCGGCGAGGAGCACGGTGAGGACCGTGATGAGCGGGAGCATGGGCGGGAATTGAGCACAGCCACCACGTCGGGCGTGGAAAGAATCGACTCCGACCCGAAGGGGTGACCCGCTGCCCCAAGAGGTCCGCCCTCGCTCGCGCCACGCCGCCTCGCGGTCCCTGGATACCGCCCACCTCGCGAGTCACTCCCACCGCCACGCACCGCCCCACGCGCGCCGTCGCGGAGCGGCCGACGCGCTTTTCAGAAACTGGGCGACAAATGACACCCCATTGCGTTTGAGGAGAAACGTCACGCGACGGGCTGTCGTCGCGGCGAGAACTTCACCTCACCACCCGAGGTCTCCGTGCATCATCGACATCTCCTCTCCTGTTTGCTCACGGGAGCCATGCTCCTCATGGGCGCCTGTGATCCAGGAGGGGGCGACACGCTCCCTCCCGAGGACACTCCCGCCTCCGCCGTCGCGACCGCCGCGCTGGTGAACGGCACGCTGGTCAATGGCCAGCCCGTCTCCGGGCTCTCCGCGAGCACCGGCGCGGAGCTCGTCTACACGCTGTCCGTTCCGGAGAACCAGAACCTGGTGACGTTCACCATGACCGGTTCGAACGGCAACGCGGACATGTACGTCTCCTTCGGCACCACACCCACGACCACGACGGCGCAGTGCAGTTCGACGGCCACGGGCAGCAACGGGACCTGCACCGTCGCCGGCCGCTCCAGCACCGGGACCTGGTACGTCCTCATCAAGGCCACCAGCACGTTCTCCGGCCTGAGCCTGACGGGCAGCTACACCCCCAATGGCACGGGCAGCGGCACGACCAAGGTGCTCGCGGACAACCAGGCCACGAAGGTCTCCGGGGCCCTGGGCGAGTGGGTCCTCTACACGATGGAGGTCCCCTCGCTCCAATCCGCCCTGAACGTGACGACGAGCGGAGGCACGGGGGAAGTGGACCTCTACCTGCGCCAGGGGAGCGCGCCCACGCTGACGACCTTCGACTGCCGGTCCCGCAACACCGGCACGACCGACGGTTGCTCGGTGTCGAGGCCCAAGGCGGGCACCTGGTACGTCATGCTGCGCGGCTACTCGGCCTTCTCCAACGTGAACCTGCTCGGCGCGGTCGTCGCGTTCCCCGAGACGCTCTCCATCGGCCAGCCGCTCACCAACGTCTCCGTCGCCAAGGGCGCCTCGCGCTACTTCACCGTCAATGTCCCGACGGGGCAGAGCCTCCTCAAGGTCACCCTCGCCGGGGGAACGGGTGACGCCGACCTCTACCTCCAACGGGTGAACGCGCCCACGACGGCCACGTACACCTGCGTCTCCCGGGCCGGAGGAAACACGGAGAGCTGCTCGGTGACGAACCCTCAGGCGGGCACCTGGCACATCGTCCTCTACGGCTACTCGGCCTCCGCGGGCGCGGCGCTGATGGTCACCACCACGGGGGGCGGCCCCATCGGACTGCCCCTCACCAACGGCCAACCCCTCATCATCGACAGCACCGAAGGCGGGCCCTTCGTCTACCGGATCGACGTCCCCGCCGACACCGGCAACCTCACCATCGAGGTCTCCTTCCTCTTCTCCGGCGCCTACGACCTGTTCGTCCGCTACGGGAGCGAGCCCACCACCGGCGTGTACGACTGCTCGCGGACGTACGCCACGTCCCGAGAGACGTGCAGCTTCGACAAGCCCCGGGCCGGCACGTGGTACGTCCACATCCTCCCGGGCTACCCCTACAACGCCTTCAGCTACCTGAACCTCGTGGGGACCTATGGAGGCCGGGTCGCGACGACGCCGCTCCAGAACGGCCAGGCGACGGCGCCCGTCACCGAGGACCCCCGTGACTTCGCCTATTACACGCTGGAGGTCCCCGCGGGGCAGAAGCGCCTGGCGTTCTGGATGACCGGCGGCACCGGCTATCCCTACGTCTACGCGAAGCTCGGGGGCATTCCGGTGGAGACCCAGCCGCGCTGCTCGCTCATCTCCAACGGCCCCTGCATCATCGAGAACCCCCAGCCTGGCACCTGGTACTTCTGGCCCACCGCCATGAACGGCTTCCAGAACGTGTCGCTCACGGCCGAGTACACGGCGGACACGACCCAGACCCCCGAGCCGCTGCGCAAGGACGAGCCGCGCACGGGGCTCGCGGGCACCCCGCTGCGTCCCCGCCTGTTCGTGCTCGAGGTTCCCCCCAACCAGCTCAACCTCCGGCTCCAGACGTCGGGTGGAACGGGCGTCGCCCGGCTGCGCGCGAAGCGCGGCGCCCTCCCCACCGCCAGCACCTACGACTGCGCCTACTCCTGCGACATCGAGCGCCCGGAGGGCGGAACCTGGTACGTGCAGTTGGAGGGGGAGTCGACCTACTCGGACGTCACCCTGAGCGCCACCTACGCCACCCCGGTGACGGCGCCGGACATGGAGTACGCGCCGGAGATCACCAACTACCCGTCCCGGCGGTACTTCAAGATGGACGTCCCCCCGGCGAGCATCGCCCTCAAGGCGTACACGGGCGGCCGGGCCGAGACGAAGCTCTACGTGCGGCGGGGACGGCTGCCCTCCCCCACCGAGTACGACTGCGTCTCCATGGCGCCCGGCAAGGTCAAGCAGGAGTGCAACATCAACGCGCCCCAGGCCGGTGAGTGGTTCGCGCTGGTGGAGTTCGTCGTCACCTACCCCGAGGTTCCGGAGTCGTTCTTCTGGGAGCACCTCGAGACGGGCCCCATCTCGGACATCGAGGACGGCGTGCCCGCGCTCGTCTCCGGTCCCCCCAAGTCCTTCCGGACGCTGCGCTTCCAGGTGCCCGAGGGCGCGCCCTATCTCTTCGCGGAGCTGCTGGACGCGCGGCTGACCCCGAAGTCCGCCTATGCCTACCTCTACGTGCGCCACGAATCCGACGCGGCCAACGGCTTCGCGGTGTGCAGGTCCACGGGCCTGTGTGACCTCCCCAATCCACGGCCCGGCACCTGGTACCTCACGGTGCAGGTGCCCACCTATGGGGGCCCCACAGCGGACTTCTCCGGCGCCGTCCGCGCCACGACGACGGGCCGCGCGCTGCGGCCCCTGGTCAACGCCATCGCCGAGTCCCTGCTCGACAGCGCGCAGAACGTGACGCACAACTGGCGGTTCGAGGTGCCCGTGGGCGCCACGGACGTGCTGTTCCAGCTCAACGGCACCGACGGCAACTCGGACCTGTACGTGAAGCACGGCTCGCCGGCCTCCGCCTCGTCCTACGACTGCGCCTCCGCGAACACGCCGGGCAGCGAGGAGACGTGCGCCATCACCCAGCCGCAGCCGGGGACCTGGTACGTGACGGTGGTGGACCGCACGGGGCCGGTCGGCTGGCGCGGGCCGACCGTCCGCGCCACCTACGCGATGTCCCCGGGCGAGGGCATCCCCGAGCTGACGCCCTACGCCTCACGCGCCGGGCTGAGCGCGCCCAAGTACTCGCAGAAGATGTGGAAGCTGGAGGTGCCTCCGGGCCAGAGCACGCTCTGGTTCGCGACCGAGCACGGCAGCGGCACGGTCAACCTGAAGGTGAAGCGGGGTGGCCGCGCCGTCACCGGCCAGACGTTCGACTGCACCACCACCGGCACCGGCAACCTGAAGCAGTGCCTGCTCACCAACCCGCAGCCCGGGACGTGGTTCGTGACGCTGACCGGCGACGAGGCCTACGAGTTCGTCACCCTGACGGGTGGCTACTTCCAGGCGGACACGGTGACGTCGCTCACCAACGCCATCCCCGCCACCAACCTCCGCCTCGACGCCGGCAAGGCCCAGTACTTCCACCTGGACGTGCCCGCCAACGCGGCCATGTACTCGTTCGAGCTGCGCTTCGACACGACCGCCACCGCCGAGGAGATCGACGTCCGCATCCAGCAGGGCACCCTGCCCACCACCACGAGCCAGCGCTGCGCGTACCTCGCCAAGGGCTCCGTGCGGTGCGCCGTCGCCAGTCCCGCCGCGGGCCCCTGGTATGCCCGCGTGCTGAGCGCCAGCAAGGCCTTCGACCACGTCCGCGTCGGGGCGTTCCACGGCCCACGGCTGGATGACGCCCCGCTGCTGCTCAACCAGGACTACTTCCTGGGCGTCAGCGGCTCCTCGGGCACCGTGCGCACATACAAGGTCATCGTGCCCGAGGGCACGGGAACCTTCACGGTGTCGACGGGCTACAACACCACGGGCGGCCAGGGCACCTACTACGGGAACCTGAGCCTCGCGGTGCGCAAGGACGCCCCGCCGACGGCGACGGAGCGGGACTGCGCCTACCCCTTCCCCAGCCCCAGCTCCACCTGCAGCATCAACAACCCCGCCCCGGGGACGTACTTCGTCAGCCTCACGTTGACGGACAACAGCTACAACCTGTGGGTGCTGCCGAACGCCCGGTAGCGCGCGGCTGAACCGGGCTTCCGTGAGCGACGACTCACGGGAGCCCGGCCCGCTCCGGCGTCGCCCTCCGCCACAGCGGCGTCGCCGGCACCCGCTCCAGGATTCCCGAGCCGAACACGCGGTCCAGCTCCAGGTAGTCCATGTGCACGTAGCCGATGTGACAGCCGCACGTCGCCTTCGAGCAGGGCCTCGGCTTGAGCGCCTCGTCGAAGTCGGGCGCGTAGATGTTGCCGATGGGCTCGTCGATGAAGTGGCACCGGCGCGCGGTGCCCTCGCCGTCCACGGAGATGACGGACTCGCCGCCCCGGCACGCGCGACCCAGGCTCGGGTGGCGCACGTTGTTCACCGGGAACAGCGGATCCACGGCGGTGAAGCGCGCCACGTCCTCCGGCGTATACGGCTCCTCCTGCCCGTCCTTCACCGCGTTGACCCAGAGGTACGTGTCCGCCGGCAGGTCGCGCCGCAGCGCCTCCGCCTCCTCGGCGAAGTGCTTGAACCCCACGACGCCCACGCTGTGGCGGACCCCCAGCGACACCAGCGTCTCGCACTGGGCCAGGAAGCGGTGACGCTTCGTCCACTCCGGGTGGTACGTCGCCCAGATGCCCAGCTTCTCCACGCGGCAGTCCCGCACCCAGTCCAGCCGGCACGACAGGTTCGTCTGGATGGCGACGCGCTCCACGTGCGGCAGGTGCGTCAGTCGCGCCAGCGCCTGCTGGTACACGGGCCAGATGAGCGCCTCGCCCCAGGGCGTGAAGAACACGGACACGGTGTCCTCCGCGCGCGCCTCCACCCACGCGAGGAACCGCTCCAGGTCCGCGCGGTCCTTGGCCAGCTCCTCGTCGCTCTGCTTCCACTTCCCGAAGGGACAGTACTCGCAACCGTAGTTGCAGCTGGACAGCGGCCCCCGGTAGAGCACGGTGAGCTTCATCGCCAGGCGTACTCCTGGGAGAGCGCGTGCACCGGCTCCGAGTGCAGCCACGGACCGATGAGGTCCGAGCGCTCCACCCCCGCGTCGGTGAGGCGCAGCACCTCCCCCTCGCGCCGGGCCAGCCCTCGCGACTCCAGCTCCGACAACTGCGGGAAGTCCTCCAGCACCTCGGTGCAGAAGCGCTCGCGGTACGCGGCCTGGTCCACCCCTTCCGCGAGGAGCGACAGCAGCATGTACCGCCGCCGCTGCTCGTCCCCGTCCAGGCGGAAGCCGTAGCCCACCTCGCCGAAGGACTCCGTCGTCCGCGCGCTGTAGGCGCCGATGATGGAGCGCACCTCGCGCGAGCCCACCGCGTACTCCGACGAGTAGTGCACCCGCCCCGTGTACGAGCGCGCGCCGCAGCCCAGCCCCACCATGCCGTCCTCCTGGCACCGGTAGATCGGCCCCCCCGCGTCCGGCGCGTGGCTCGCGCGGAACATGCGCATGGACACCTGCGTGTAGCCCTCTGCGCGCAGGAAGTCGCGACCCGCGCGGTACAGCGACAGGCGCAGGTCGTCCCACGCGCGCGCCTTCTTTCCCAGGAAGGTCAGCGGCCGGACGTAGAGCGGGTAGAGGTAGAGCTCCTCCGGACGGAAGCGCAGCGCCTCGCGGATGGAGAACAGGAAGCTGTCCACCGTCTGCCCCTCCATCCCGTAGATGAGGTCCAGGTTCAGCGTGGGGAAGTCCACGGAGCGGATGAGGTCCAGCGCCGCCAGCACCTGCGCCGTCTGCTGGGGCCGCTTCACCGCGGCCACCTCCGCCTCGATGAAGCTCTGGATGCCCATGCTCACGCGGTCCGTGCCGCGCGCGCGCAGCGTCCGCAGCTTCTGCGCGTCCACCGTCTCCGGCGACACCTCCACGGAGACGGGAACCTCATGCGGGGTCGCCCCGAGCAGCTCCGCCAGGTCGAACACCTTCTCCAGCCCGGCCACGTCGAGCAGCGTGGGTGTCCCGCCCCCCACCGCCAGCCGCGCGAAGCGCGCCGGCCCCAGCGCGTCCTTCACCCGCCGCGCCTCGCGCTCCAACGCCCCCAGGTACCCGTCCACCACGTCCTGCTTCGGCCCGGCCGCGGTGAACAGGTTGCAGAAGCCGCAGCGCATCTCGCAGAACGGCACGTGGAAGTAGAGGAACAGCGCGTCACGCCGCTCCTCGGCCCACACCGACTCCAGCGACAGCGCCGGCGTGAAGGGCCGGTAGGCCGTCTTGTGTGGGTAGCCATAGAGGTACGCCACGTAGGGCGACTCTCCGAGCATCTGCTCCAGGCGCGTCATGGTGCGGACTCTCACGGCAGGAGGAACTCGGCGTAGGGCACCGTATAGACCACCGGGTGCCCCAGCCGGTGACCGTTATAGCCGTCCTCGCCGTACGCCGTGCCATGGTCCGAGCAGAGGATGCAGAAGGCCGGCCCCCGTCGCCGCAAGGCCTCGAAGAGCGGTGGAAGCTGGCTGTCCACGTATTCCAGGGCCGCGGCGTGGGAGGCGCGCGAGTCCTCCTGTGCGCCGGGCAGGTAGTGGCGGTTGGGCTGGTGCAGGGCGGAGACGTTGATGAACAGGAACACCCGCTGTTCGCGCGGCAGGGCGTCCAGCCGGGCGACCGCCAGGGAGACCTGGTGCTGGGTGGAGCGCGGGTCGCGCACCCCCAGCTCGGGGGACCAGTGGCTCTCCGCGAAGAGGCCGGGCAGCACCCGGCCCAGGGGGTTGAGCCGGTTGAAGAAGCCCACCCCGCCGACGCACACGGTGTGGTAGCCGCGCCCCGCCAGCCCCGTGACGAGGTCCGGCGCGTCGAACACGCACGTGTCGGAGGCCGTCGTCTCGCTGCCCTCGAACCGCATGGCGAACGGCCGGGGGTGTCGTCCGGGCCGGGCCGGCGTGGGGAGGAACCCCGCGAAGAACGCATGATGCGCCGCGTACGTGAAGCTCCCGGGCGAGTGCCGCTCCTCCCACTGGCCGCCGGGCAGGAGCGCCGCCAGGTTCGGCGTCCGCCCCTGGGCGGCCAGCTCCACCGCCACGTCGTGGCGGAGCGTGTCCAGGGTGATGAAGAGCAGGTCGTGCGTGCCGACCACGGCATTCATGTCCATTGCGCGAGCACCGCGGCGAGGTCCCGGACGCGCGAGGTGATGCGCTCCAGGGTGAAGGTGGGAGGAGGGAGGGACTCTGGCCAGGTCCGGCCGTGGGAGACCCAGCAGGTGGCGAAGCCCATGTTCGCGGCGCCGACGATGTCCCGCTCGGGGTCGTCGCCGATGTGCAGCACCTCGGAGGGGTCGCGCTGCACGACGTCCAGCGCGGCGCGGAAGATGCGTGCGTCCGGCTTCTCCGCACCCACGTCTCCCGAATAGGTGCCGTCCGGCAGCCAATGGTAGAGGCCCGCGTGCAGCAGCTTCTTGCGCTGCATCGCGCCGGAGCCATTCGACACGAGTTGGACGGGCTGCCGCTTCGCCACCTCGCCCAGGAGCGTCACCAGCTCGGGGTCCCCCCGCACGAACGTCGGCAGCCCCTGGTAGATGTCCCACCACAGCTCCTTGGGGGGCAGGCCCAGGCCCGGGAACGCGGCCACCACGTCCTCGCAGAAGACCTGGCGGTCGCGGTGTCCCCGCCCGTCCAGGGCATGGATCCTGGCGAGGTCCTCCGTCCGCCGCTCGACGGGGAACACCTGGGGATACCGGGCCATCAGCGCCTCGAGGTACCGGTGGAACGCCCCGGCCCGGTCCACCAGCGTGTCGTCGATGTCGAAGAACAGGGCCCTGGGACGCGCCGGCCCGTACAGCCCGAACGCGCGCGGCGTGTTCATCCAGCGCTTGTCCTCGTAGTGCCTGCTGCGCTTGCGTCCCATCCCGCTCCCGTCCTCGACGTCGCGACTCACCCCGCGAGCTGCGCGCGGTCGTACTCCACCAGGGCCCGCATGACGTCCTCCCGGGAGTCCGTCAGCAGCAGGTAGCGCGCGTAGTCCTGCCCCTGGGCAAGCTGCGCCAGGAGCGGGTACACCGGACGCGTCTGGGTCCAGAACTCACGTCCCAGGAAGATCATCGGGCTGATGACGCCCACGCTGTTGTAGTGGTTCTGACACGCGTCCTGGAAGATCTCCTGGATGGTCCCGGCGCTGCCGGGCGCGTAGACGATGCCGCCCCGCGCGATGGTCAACAGGCCGTCCTCGCGCACGCTGTTGGCGAAGTACTTGGCGATGTGCGTGGCGAACGGGTTGGGCGGCTCGTGGCCGTAGTGCCACGTGGGGATGCCCAGGCTCGCGCAGGCCGGCAGGTCGCCAGGCCCCAGCGGGAAGGCGGCGCGCACGTCGAAGGCCCGGGCCAGCCACTCGCGGTCCGTGTAGCTGGGGGCCCGCGCGAGCATGCCGAGCGCCGCGTCGAGCTCCGCCTCCGAGCGGCGAGCGAACCACGCGCCGACGTGGGTGGCCTCCATCGCGCCGGGCCCGCCCCCGCTCACGAGGAAGAAGCCCGCATGGGTCAGCTCCCGCGACAGCAGCGCCACCTCCCGGTAGTCCGACGCGCCCCGCTTCATCGAGTGGCCGCCCATGATGGCCACCACCTTGCGTAGAGGGCCGGACGCGGCGAGCAGGTCGTCCACCGCGTCGGTGATGGCGTGGTCGTGAAGGCGCTGCGCGAGCGCCTCCAACAGGGTCGGCGGCGTGCCCCGTCCGTGGGCGGCCCAGTGCTGGTACACGCGCGCGTCGGGCGTGTCCGCGTAGGACTCCGGCCGCGCCGGGTCGAAGCCCGCGTAGAGCTCCTCGGGGGTGTAGAGCGCGCCGCGGTACGGGTGATACGGCAGACCGGAGATGGGTGGGAAGACGAGCGCCCCGTGAGCGAGCGCGGCCTGGAGCGCCTCCTGCTCCAGCTCACAGCCGAGGAACACCGTCCCCGCCAGCGCGACGGCGCTCAGCTCCCGGGTGTACCTGCGCAGGTCCAACCCCTGGATGACGACGTTGGACAGACTCGCCCCCTCGCGCAGGTGGCGTTCGAAGGCGTCGATGGATTCGAGCTCGAGCACGCCCGGAGGATTCCATGCCTCGGGCTCCGCTAGAAGAGGACAACCATGGCGCCGGGCGACAACCGCGCGTAGAAGGCCGTCAGGTCCCGCAGGTGCAGCACGATGCAGCCCCAGGACATCCGCCCGGCCGTCTCGGCCAGCTCCCACTCGTGGGCCCAACCGTGGAAGCCGATCCCGCTGCCCAGGCGGGTGGACGCATCCGTGTCCTTCCGCGCCGTCCACGCCGTGGTGATGCGCGCCCGCGCCCGCTCGTCGAGCCAGCCCCGGGCCACGCCCCTCCGGGCGTCCCAGGCGTTCGGGTAGTTCAGTCGCATCCAGTGGCCGCCGTAGTAGGCGCCGTAGGGGCCCGGCATCTCCCCGCGCGCCTTCTGCGTCACGAAGTACATGCCCACGGGCGTGCGGTTGTCCCCCCGCTCGACCTTCGCGCCGGGCGCCTGACCGAAGCCCACCTCGAGCCGGAGCCGCTCGCGCCCCCGCTCATAGAGACGGAGCTGGTGGTGCGCGTGGGAGACGAGGACGAGCGTGGCTTCCTCGGCGGGCAGCAGCAGCTTCGCGCGCTCGGACGCGAACCGGACGGCCTCCGCCTGCGAGAGGTCGCGGTCCGCGCGCAGCACGAGCGAGGACTTCCCCGTGCGCCCCACCCTGCCGAGCACCTGCCCCCGCTCCACACGCGCCCCCGCGCGGACCTCCACCGCCTCGAGGCCCGCGTAGGCAGTGCGTGCGCGCAGCAGCGCGTGGTTCTCGTAATACAGGTGCTCCACCACGACGCGTCCCGCCTCCGCCTCGACGACCCGGCCCCGGGCGAGCGCGGACACGGGCGTGCCGCCGCGAGCACGAGACAGGTCGGGAGGCACCGCGAACCCCTCCGCGGGAGGATGGGGAGGGCGCAGGTAGGCCTCGAAGGCGTCAGGCCCGGTGGACGTCGCGAGGGACGTGGAGCCGCTCAGCAGGAGGAACAGCAGCGCGAGTCGGGGCGAGGAGGCGAGCACGCAGCGGTGGACACTCCTCCTCCGAGGACGGTTCCGTCAACGACGTCCGAGCTGGCTCGCCGAGGCGAGGCACTGGAGCACCTCCAGCGAACGAAACGGGGTGGGCATGCCCCGCCACTTGCCATCAAGCTGGCTCGCTGAGGAGAGGCCCAGGAGCACCTCCAGCGAACGAAACGGGTGGGGATGCCCGCCCTTGCCGTCAACGGCGCGCATCGAGGGCGCGTAGCGCGGCCTGCGCCTGGAGCAACTCCGGTCGGGCCCCGGCCGCGGCGGCGTCCTGCGCCGCCAGTTGGAGCTGACGCGCCGCCTCCTCACGCTCCCCCAGCCTCAGGTGCGCGCGGCCCAACGCACAGCGCAGGAGTGACTTGAGCTTCCGGTCCCCCAGCATGCTGGCGAGCTGGAGCCCCCGTACCGCGTCTTCCTTCGCCAGCTCTGGCGCGTCCGCCTGGCTGTGGAGGAGCGCCAACCCGTGGTGGGTGTAGGCCATGCCCCCGCGATCTCCCGTCCGCGCCTTCAAATCCAACGCGAGCTGGAAGAAGTGGACGGCCCGTTCACGGTCCCCCGCGCGGGCGTACGCATCCCCCAGGTTGAACAGCGCGGCGGAGTGCTCCCACGTGTCCCCCGCGCGCTCGGTCCAGCGGAGCATCGCCGCGTATTCGGTGGTGGCCTGCTCCGGTCGCCCCTGCCCCATCAGCGCCGTCCCCCGGGCCCGGTGGATGGCCGCCTCCACGCTCGCCCTCGCCGGCCCCTCCTGGAGCGGCACCGCGGTCAACCCCGCGCTCGCGGCCGTCAGCCGGGACTCCGCCTCGTCGTACCGCCCCAGCATGCACAGCGACAACGCCCCGAGCGCGTGCAGCGCCGCCGCGGGGAGCCGGGCCTCCACGGCCACCTCGACCGGGACCGAGGCCACCAGCGCCACCACCTCCTCGGGACGCCCCAGCGACAGCACCACCGAGGCCAGCTTCTGCAACCGCCGCAGCCGCTCCGCCAGCGCCGCCGCGTCGTCCGACACATCCCCGAGAAGGAGCGCCTGCCGCCAGGCGGCCTCCGCCTCCACCCGCGCCCCCGCCAGCCGATGCGCGTCCCCCAGCGATTCCCAGAGCGCACGACACCAGCGGCCCGAGGGCTCCGGCTCCAGCGTCGCGGCGACCTCCAGCGCGAAGCGGTACACGCCGATCGCCGCCGTCGACTCCAGGGCCGCGAGATACCAGCGGGCGACCTCCGCCAGGTGCGGCAGCGCGCGCTCCGGCGTCTTCGCGTCGAGCCAGTGGCTCACCACCACCGCGCAGGCCCGCCGTCGCGCGGGCTCGGGCAGCGCCTCGTACGCCTCCGCCGCCTGTCGATGCAGCGCGAGCCGCGCCTCCTCGCCCCACACCTCGTCCAGCCCCGGCCCCCGGGCGCCCCACACGTAGCGGCCCCCCGTCACCGGCCTCAGCCACCCGCCCACCTCCAGCGAGGCCACCGGCGCGAAGCCACCCGCCAGCGCCCCCAGCACGGCCCGGGGGAAGCACGGCCCCAACACCGAGGCCCGCTGGAGCACCTCGCGCCGCGTCGCCGGAAGCGCCGCCAGCCGCGCGGCCGCCACCGCCGCGGGCGAAGCAGGCAACGGCACGCTCGGGTGCTCCTCCAGGAAGGCCAGCGCCTGGAGCAGCCAGAGCGGATGCCCCGCCCCCACCTGCAGCAGGGCGTCCCGCGCCGCGCCCACGTGCAGGCGTGTCCCCACGAGCGCGAGCGACTCGTCGAGCGTGAGCGGCGCCAACTCCAGGACCTCCGCGGGAGCCGGCACCGGCGCCGCGCCCGTGGAGCGCTCCAGCACCAGGACGAGCATGGAGGCGTGCGCCAGCCGCGTCACCAGCACCTCGACGATGGCGCGGCTGAGCGAATCCGCGTGCTGCCAGTCCTCCAGCACGAGCAGCCGAGGCAGGTTCCGGGGCAGCAGCGCGTGACAGAGGGCGTCCATCAACGCGGTGCTCTCCGCCGACACACTCGCCGGGATGCCAGGCCACTCCCGCCCCTCCACGAAGGCCGCGACGCGCTCCACCTCCGCGCTGGACATGCGGCTGACCCCGTCCACGGGGCGCAGCGCCCGGGTCGCCTCGAGCAGGTCCAGGAAGGGCCCGGCCGGAGTCCCCGGGAACGCCAGCGCGCTCCCCTCCCACAGCTCGAAGCGCCCCTCGCCACACGCCTCCACCAGCGCGTCCTTGAGCCGCGACTTGCCCATGCCCTCCACGCCCGTCAGCCACACGGCGCGCCCCAGCCCGCGGCGCGCCTCGTCCGCGCACCACTTCAGCCGCTCCAGCGGGGCCACCCGGCCCGCGAGCGGCGGCTGACAGGCGGGCCCCCCCCACCGCCGCGCATGCGTCCCCGAGCGCGCCGCGAGCGCCGCGCGCGGGCACGTCGACGAGCCTGGGGGAAGGCGTGTCCCGCAGGCGAGGCACACGCCCGAGGAAGGCGTCATGGGCACCTCCGCAAGAAGCTCGTCTAACGCTCCACGCTTGCTCGGCACCTCGCGCCACGGGGTGGTGGGAGTGTGCGGTATCCATCTGCACGCTCGCTCCCCGGACATCCGTGGAAGCACCGGCCACGCGCCGCGTGACGCCAAACCCTCACACTCCGCGCCGCCCCGGCACCAATGGCAGACATTTCCGCCGACACAGGCTCCGACACGACTGCCAGTGAATGAGTCGCCGCTTCCTGCTGAGCAAGCAGGCACGAAGTGATGTGTTGAATACGAAATAAAAGTCGGGGATGCTTGTCCTCGTCGCAACGCGGCAACTCCCTCGCCGCGACCTTGGAGAAGACCCCGCAAAACCCAAACAACGGCCCGTCGCGTGAGCGACCGGACCTCACTCCCCGTCTGTCTGTTTTTCAAATCCCCCAGAGGTTCCCACATGAAGAAGTCTCTTCTGCTGGCCAGCGCACTGCTCGGCCTGGGTAGCGTCGCTTGCGGCGCGCAGGACGTCGCAGAGCTCGGCGAGGCCCCCGCGGGCATGGAGGGCGACATGGAGGCGATGGACGTCTCCGCCACGGCGCTCGCCGCGACGAGCTGCTCGCAGCTCACGGCCGCCTCCGTCATCGCCAAGGGCAACGACGGCAACCTGCCGGCGAACACGATGGACGACCGGCTCGACACGCGCTGGAGCATGCTCGGCAAGGGCGCGTGGATCGACTACGACCTGGGCGCGGTGAAGTCGCTGTCGGGCATCGCCATCGCCTGGCACGAAGGCAACACGCGCACCAACACGTTCAACGTGTCCGTGTCGCCGGATGGCTATACGTACACGCAGGTGTACAACGGCAAGAGCAGCGGCAAGTCGTCGTCCGCGGAGACGTACACCTTCCCCAGTGGAACCAGCGGCCGGCGCATCCGCATCACCGTCATGGGCAACACGCTGAACGAGTGGGCCAGCATCTCCGAGGCGCGCGCCTGCGGCACCACCGTGACGACCCCGACCCCGACGCCGCCCAGCGGCGCCAGCGTGGTGTGGGTGGGCGACTTCGAGACGGGCGACCGCAGCCAGTGGACGCGCGCGCAGATGGTGAGCTCGGACCGGCTGGCGCTGGTGGCCTCGCCGCGTCGCCAGGGCACCTACGCGCTCAAGGCGACGGTGAAGAAGGGGGACGACCCCATCAACTCCAGCGGCAACCGCAACGAGCTGGTGCGCATGACGCGCGAGGCGGTGGGCTCCGAGTACTACTACCGCTGGAGCACGATGTTCGACAGCACGTTCCCCAGCGCGAAGACCTGGCAGTTGTTCACCCAGTGGCACCAGGAGAGCGACACCGTGGGCGGCTCGCCGCCGGTGGAGTTCTACGTCAACGGCGAGGAGATCCGCCTCAACATCGGCGGCAACCCCGGCACCATCGTCTGGACCACCCCGCTGGTGCGCGGCAAGTGGCTCGACTTCATCTTCCACGTCCGCTGGTCGTCGGACTCGCGCGTGGGCTTCGTCGAGCTGTACTACAACGGCAAGCTCGTGTTGCCGAAGCGTTACATCGCCACCCAGTACTCGGGTCAGCTCAACTACCTGAAGGTCGGCCTGTACCGCAGCGACACGGTCACCCAGACCGGCATCGTGTATCACGACGGCTGGGTCATGGCCCGGAAGCTCGAGGACGTGCTCGACCCGACGGCCGTGCTCAAGGCCCCCTGAGCCGTCAGGCGCTGTAAGGCACCCCACACGTGCCCTCCTCCGGGCCGGCGTCGCGTCCCCACGCGGCCCCGGCCCGGAGTAGTTTCCGGGCATGTCCAACAGCCTGCGGGTCGTCCATGTCCAGGTCCACGTGAAGCCCGAGCACGTGGACGCCTTCCTCGAAGCCACGCTCACCAACGCGCGCAACAGCGTGAAGGAGCCGGGCATCGCCCGCTTCGACGTCATCCAGGACACGGAGGACCCGACCCGCTTCGTCCTCGTCGAGGTCTACCGCACGGCGGAGGCCCCGGCGGCGCACAAGGAGACGGCGCACTACCTCGCCTGGCGTGACGCGGTGACGCCGATGATGGCCGAGCCCCGCACCAGCCGGAAGTACGTCAACCGCTTCCCCGACGACGCGGGGTGGTGACGTGGGGACGACCTCCTTCGAGTTCGCCAC
This sequence comes from Myxococcus dinghuensis, assembly GCF_024198235.1. Taxonomy (GTDB): domain Bacteria; phylum Myxococcota; class Myxococcia; order Myxococcales; family Myxococcaceae; genus Myxococcus; species Myxococcus dinghuensis. The sequence goes on from NZ_JAKCFB010000022.1 coordinate 41,039, forward strand.
CGCCACGCGCATCGTCTTCGGCCCCGGGCGGCTGGCCGAGGCGCCCGACGTGGTGCGCGGGCTCGGGGGCCGCCGCGTGCTGCTCGTCACCGGCAAGGACCCCACGCGCGCCCACGGCCTCGCGGACGGCCTGCGGGCCCGGGGGCTCGACGTGTCGTTCTTCCCCGTCGAGGGTGAGCCCACCGTGGAGGTGGCCCGCGAGGGCATGGCCGCGGTGGAGGGGCATGACGTCGTCGTCGCCTTCGGTGGCGGCAGCGCGCTCGACGCGGGCAAGGCCATCGCCGCGCTCGCCACCAACGGGGGCGACCCGCTCGACTACCTGGAGGTCATCGGCGCGGGCCGGGCCCTCACACGGGAGCCCCTGCCCTTCGTCGCCATCCCCACCACCGCGGGCACCGGCTCCGAGGTGACCCGCAACGCGGTGCTGGGCTCGCGTCAGGCGCGGGCGAAGGCCAGCCTGCGCAGCCCGAGCATGCTGCCGCGCGTGGCCCTGGTCGACCCGGACCTGCTCGTGGGGGTGCCCCGCGCGGTGCTCGTCCACAGCGGCATGGACGCGCTCTCCCAGCTCATCGAGCCGTTCCTCTCCGCCCGGGCCACGCCGCTCACGGACGCGCTGGCGCGCACGGGGATGTTCCACTCCGCCCGGGCCTGGCGGCTGCTGTCGCGTGGCGACGAGGCGCCGGATGCCCGGACCCGCGAGGACCTCGCGCTGGCCAGCCTCCTGGGCGGACTGTGCCTGGCAAACGCGGGCCTGGGCGCGGTCCACGGCTTCGCGGCGCCCATGGGCGGCATGTTCGACGCGCCCCACGGCGCCGTCTGCGCCGCCCTGCTCCCCGCCGTGCTGGAGGTGAACCACCGCGCGCTGACCGAGCGCGTCCCGGACCACCCCGCCCTGCCCCGCTTCCGCGAGGTGGCCGCGGTGCTCGCCCAGGACGACGCCGTCACGGGCGAGGACGCCGCGCGAATCACCCGGCGCCTGTGCGCGACGCTGCGGATCCCAGGCCTGGGCCACCACGGCCTGACGCGTGAACAGCTCCCGACGCTAGTGGAGAAGGCCCGGTCCGCCAGCAGCATGAAGGCCAACCCCCTGACGCTCACCGACGCGGAGCTGACGGAGATCGCCACCCTGGCCCTGTGACGTCAGGGCCAGCCCCTCGAACGAAGCAAGAGGACCCCCATGGAAGACATCGACCTGCCGACCCCTGATGGCGCGATGGACGCGAAGCTGTTCCAACCCGACGGGCGCGGCCCCTGGCCCGCGGTCATCATGATGCCGGACGCGGGCGGCATGCGGCCCGCCTTCGAGCACATGGCGCGGAGGCTCGCAAACGAGGGCTACGTCGTGCTCGTCCCCAACGTGTTCTACCGCGAGGGCCACACGGCCAAGCTCCAGTTGGTGGGCTCGTTCTCCGACGAGGCCTATCGCCGGCGCATCTTCGCGCTCATCGGCACGTTGACGCCCGAGCGCCTGCGCGTCGACAGCACCGCGGAGCTCGACTTCCTCGCGAACGACCCCCGCGTCAAGGGCCCGAAGGTGGGCGTCGTGGGCTACTGCATGAGCGGTTCGATCGCCCTGCGCATGGCGGCGGACCATCCGGCCGTCATCGCGGCGGCGGCCTCCAACCACGGCGGGCGGCTCGCCACGGACGCCCCCGACAGTCCGCACCGGCGCGTGGGCGACGTCCGGGGGGAGCTGTACTTCGGTCACGCGGACCAGGACGGCTCCATGCCGGCGGAGGCCATCCAGCAACTGGAGGCGGCGCTGAAGCAGGCCGGCGTCCGCGCCCGCTCGGAGCTGTACCCCGGCGCGAAGCACGGCTACGCGGTGGAGGACTCCGCCGCCTACGACAAGCAGACGGCGGAGCTGCATTGGCAGCGGCTCTTCGACCTGTTCGGCCGGACGCTGAAGGCCTGAGGCGCCGCCGCCCCCTTGCATCGCGAGGGGAGGCGGCGTTATCTCTGCACCATGCTTCGCGTCGTGGGTGCTCATCGATTTAGCCGCCCCCCGGCTCCCTTCGGGTGTCGGGAGGCCGTGCTGCACTGAGCGCGCACGAACCTCTCACTGGCGAACCGCCGTCCGGCGCGACGCCCACCCGCAAGCCGCCGGGGGGGCATCCGAGGCCGGCGGCGCAGGGCGGCCCTCCCGCCCCGCGTCCCGGAAACCCTCCGTTTCCACCGCTTCCGAGAGGTTCTCCATGTCGTCCCCTTCGCCTTCCATCCTCAGCGCCGAGGAGCTTCGGCGCGCCCTGTCCGTTCGTGATTTGACCGACCCCGCCCTGGGCGAGCACGCGATGCAGCGACTCGTCGAGTCGACCCTGGAGGCCCTGCGCGCCGCGTGGGGCTGTGAGGTCCGGCTGCATCGCCAGAGTCCCGTCGTCTCCATCTCCGACAACTACGACCGGCTGCACTACCCGCCCGGGGGCGCCGCCCGGGACGCCCGCTACACGCGCTACGTCTGCGACACGGCGCTGCTGCGCACCCAGACGTCGGCGATGATTCCCGGGCTGCTCCGGCGACTGGCCACCGAGCCCCCGGCGGACGTGCTGCTGGCGTGTCCGGGGCTCGTCTACCGGCGGGACTGCATCGACCGGCTGCACACCGGCGAGCCCCACCAGATGGACCTGTGGCGCCTGCGTCGGGGCCCCCCCCTGACGACGCGGGACCTGCGGGACATGATCTCCACCGTGGTGGAGGCGGTGCTCCCAGGCCGGGAGGCACGGCTGACCGACGCGACCCACCCCTACACCACCCACGGACTCCAGGTGGACGTGCGCGACGGTGACGGGTGGGTGGAGATCGGCGAGTGCGGGCTCGCGCTCCCCGCCCTCATCGAAGAGGGTGGCCTCGACGGAAGCGGCGTCACGGGCCTGGCCATGGGCCTGGGGCTGGACCGCATCCTGATGCTCCGCAAGGGACTGGACGACATCCGCCTCCTGCGCTCGCGCGAGCCGCGCATCCTCGCGCAGCTCCAGGACCTGGGCCCCTACCGGCCGGTGTCCGCCATGCCGGCGGTGCGCCGGGACATGTCGCTCGCCGTGGACGCGCAGCAGACACCCGAGGAGCTGGGGGACACGGTGCGCTCCGCGCTCGGCGCGAGGGCGGAGCTGGTGGAGAGCGTGGAGGTCCTCTCCGAAACGCCCTACGCCGAGCTCCCCGCTGGCGCGGTGAAGCGCATGGGCGTGTCGCCGGAGCAGAAGAACGTGCTACTGCGGGTGGTGCTGCGCGCGCTGGAGCGCACGCTCACCCACGAGGAGTGCAACACGCTGCGGGACGACATCTACGCGGCGCTGCACCGGGGCCGCGTGTCGGAGTGGGCCGCCCGGCCGCGATGAGCCCGGGGCGGCCCCGGAGGCTCACACCTTGTAGAGCAGGTCCATGTACTTCTTGAGCAGGTCGCTCACGAGGCCACGGAAGGGGACGGCGGCGGCCATGCCGTAGACGGGCGCCATCGTCCCCTGCTCGCCGGGGTTCGCCTTCACGTACTCCACCGCCGCGCGCAGGTCCTGGAGGAACCGCTGCGCCACGCCCGGCTGCGCGTGGCGCAGCGTCACGCACAGGTGGACGGCGGCGGGCTTGTGCAGGCCGTTGAGGCTCCAGCCCCGCTCGCCCATCCGCTCCATCACCTTGAAGATGTCCAGCGATGGCGAGCCGAACGCGATGACGAACAGCGGGTCCCCCAGCACGTGCAGCTCCGGAATCGCGCGGATGCCCTGCTTGAGCGTGTCCGCCGTCTCCAGGATGCGGCGGGTGGCCTCCAGGTAGCCCTGCTCGCCCATGCTCACCAGCGACGCCCAGGCCACGGCGATGAGCGCGCCGGGCCGGCTGCCGGAGAAGGTGGGCGAGAAGTAGATGCCGCCGGGCCACTCGGTGGCGGTGAAGTACTGGTGCGAGCGCAGCTCCGTCCCCCGGTACAGCACGACCGACGAGCCCTTGGCCGCGTAGCCGAACTTGTGTGTGTCCGCGGACATGGACGTCACGCCCGGCAGCCGGAAGTCGAAGGGCGGCACCTCGTACCCCAGCTTGCGCGCGAACGGCAGCACGAAGCCGCCCAGGCACGCGTCGGTGTGGAAGCCCAGGCCCTTCTTGCGCGCCAGCTCGGACAGCTCCGCGATGGGGTCGATGACGCCGTGGGGGAAGCCGGGCGCCGAGCCGACGAGGAGGATGGTGTTGCGGTTGAGGGCCTTCTTCGTGGCGGCCACGTCCGCGCGGTAGTCCGGCCCCACGGGCACGCGCACCATCTTCACCCCGAAGTAGTGCGCGGCCTTGTCGAACGCGGGATGCGCGCTGGACGGCGCCACCATCTCCGGGCGGGTGATGCCCCGCTCGTCGCGGGCGTAATCGCGGTACGTCTTCACCGCGAGCATGATGCTCTCCGTGCCGCCGGAGGACATGGCGCCGCAGATGTGCTCGGCCTGGGGGCGGCCCGCGTTGGCGGCGTCGGCGCCCAGCATGTTCGCCGTCATCGCCACGACCTCCGCCTCGAACTTGGTGGCGCTGGGCCACAGGTCGGCGTGCAGGGGGTTGCTCTGTGAATGCAGCCCGTAGACGCGGTTGAGGAAGTCGATGTGCTCCGAGTCGCCGTTGTACACGGCGCCGGACACCTTGCCGTCGCGCCAGCGCAGCTCCTCCTGGGACTCCAGCGCCTGCATCTCGCGCAGCACCTCCTCCCGCGAGCGCCCCGTCACCGGCAGCCGGTCGAACGTCGACATCTTCCCCCGGTAGGGCTTGAGGCTGCCCTCCAGCTCTCCCATCAGGGTGTCCGTCTCCTTCGACAGGAGGTCGCGCACCACCGGCACGGCCTTGAGGTAGCGCTCCGCCACGGACAACAGGCGCGGTGGGACGTGGTTCAACAGGCGCATCGACTTCGGGTCGGGCAGTGCCATGTGGGGCTCCTCGACGTCAGGCGCTCCGCGCGCCGTTGAGGCGCGCGAAGATGGCCTTGTTGCTCTTGTAGAGATTGACGAACTCCCGGAACAGCGTGTCGTACATCGCGCGGTTCCTGGGGTCCGGCTCATAGGTCCGGGCGATGGGGACGAGCGACGGAATCTCCTCCACGGACAGCTCACCGAGCGCCACCGCCGCCTGGAACGCGGCGCCCCGCGCGTTGGCCAGCACCGGCTCGTCCACCTGGTGGATGGCCCGCCCCAGCACGTCCGCGTGGATCTGACACCACAGGGGCGAGCGCGCGCCGCCGCCGATGATGCGCATCGAGTCCAGCCTGCGCCCCACGAACTGCTCCACGTACGTGAAGAGCCAGCGCGAGTTGTAGGCCACGCCCTCCATCACCGCGCGCACCAGGTGGGCCCGGGTCGTCTTCAGCGACTGGTTGAAGAAGCCCCCGCGCAGCGTCTTGTCGTCCACCGGGCTGCGCTCGCCGTTGAGCCAGGGCATGAAGATGAGCCGGTCGCTGCCCGCGGGCACCTTGCCCGCCTCGCGCTCCATGCGCTGGTAGATCTCCGCCGAGTCGTCCTCCACGCCATGGGCGCTCGCGCCGTCGCCATAGAGGATGTTGTCCTTGAGGAAGCTCAGGCAGATGCCGGCGGACTCCTGCTCGTTGGCCAGGAGGTAGCGCCCCGGCAGCGCGGAGGGCACCGAGGCCATCTGGTGGAACAGGTCCGTCTTCTTGTACGGGACGTGGCAACTAAGCCACGAGGACGTGCCCACGCACAGGTGCGCCTCGAGGTCCCGCACCGCGCCGGAGCCCACCGCCGCGGCGAGGATGTCCGGCGCCCCCGTCACCACGCGCACGTCCTCGCCCAGCCCCAGCGCGCGCGCCGCCTCCGCATGGAGCGGCCCCAGCACCGTGGCCGCCGGCACCAGCTCCGGCAGCTTCTCCCGGTGCACGCCGGACAACCGGACGAGCCGCGCGTCATAGCCGATGCGGCTCAGCTCGCGGTTGTCCGTCACCCAGTGCAGGGTGATGGAGTCGTGCGAGGCCGCGAAGCGACCGGACAGCCGCAGGTTGAGCCAATCCTTGGGCTCCAGGAACTTGTAGGTCGCCCGGTACACGTCGGGCCGCTCCGCCTGGAGGAAGAGGATGTGGCCCATCGGGTCCTTGCCGGACAGGCTCGGCGCGCCGCCGGTGAGGCGGATCCACGTCAGCAACTGGCGGAGGCCATAGCCCTCCACCGGGATGAGCCCGTCCGCCACGCGCTGGACGTGCTTCGCGCCGCGCGAGTCCATCCAGATGAGCGCGGGACACAGGGGCCGGCCCCGCTCGTCCACCGCCACGGTGCCGGACCACTGGGCGCTGCAGTTGACGCTGACGATGTCCCGCGCGGACACCTTCCCGGAGCCGAGGAGCCGGCGCGTCCCGCGGACGATGGCCGCCCACCACGCCTCCGGGTCCTGCTCCGCGCCCCCGTCCGGCATCAGGTCCAGGGGCAGCGGCTCCACCTCGCCTCCGAGGATGCGTCCTCGCAGCGTGACGGCGGCCAGCTTCACCGCCGAGGTGCCGAGGTCGATGGCCAGGATGGACTTCTCGCCTGCGTGGGACACACGGCCCTCCATGCCAGGGTGACGGGAAACCGCCGACAGCGCGCCCGGACTCTAGGAAGCGCGCGCGGGCCCCTGCCATGAACAAGTCGGGGCAAGGGCGCTTTTCTGAACGCCTCGCCGCCTTCCTCCCACACCGCGCCCGCGCCACGCGTGGGGTGAATCGCGCCGCCGCGGTGCTAGCGTGCGGCCCTTCCCGGGGGTGGCATGCGGCGATTCCTCGTCGGTGCGCGAGCGCTGTGGTCCCGACATCCAGTCGCGCTGGGTGTCGCGGTGACGTTCGTCTCGAGCCTGCTGCTGCGCTGGCTCTACCTCCAGGCCGCGCCGGACCGGGCCTGGCCCTTCTCCATCTTCTTCTACGGCGACTCGCGCTTCTTCCACGCCTACGCCCTGGACCAGGCGCGAGGCATCGAGAAGGCCGGCACCCTGCCCTACCACCCGCCCCTGTTCCCCTGGCTGTTGGGGGGGCTGTACCGCGTCCTCGGCGAGCCGAAGGGCGACGCGTATCCCTACAAGCTGTGTCTGGCCACCCTGAGCGCGGCGACGGTGGCGCTCAGTTGGGCCTGGTGGCGGCGGCTGTTGGGCACGGCGTGGAGCTTCCTCGCGGCGGCCCTCTTCGCGGCCAGCTTCGGCTGGCTGGTGCTCGCCACCACGTACAGCAACGAGGTGCTCTACGCGCTGTTCCTCACCGCGACCCTCGCCTGCGTCCTCCACGCGCGGGCCCGGCCCTCCTGGGGGCTCGCCGTGCTCCTGGGAGGACTCATGGGCCTGGGCTCGCTCACCCGCGCCGAACACCTCTATCTCTGGCCCTTCCTGATGGCCTGGGTCGTCCTCCAGCGGGGCGACACCCCCTGGGCCACGCTCGCCACACGCTGGGGGGCCGCGGCGCTCGTCTGTGCCCTGGTGCTCGCCCCCTGGGCCACGCACAACGCGCGGGTGCTGCGCGACATCAACGCCCGCACGCCCACGCTGGAGCCCCTGCCGGAGCTGGCCCCCGTCACCGTCTATGGCCCCATCAACTTCGCCATGGCCAACCACGCCGGCGCCACGGGCGGCTTCACCCCGGACTCCGTCAACCAGCTCGGCCAGGACGGCTTCCTGGACGTGGCCAATCCCTCGCAGCGCCACCTGCTGCTGCACGGCTACGCGGTGGGCCTCGCCTGGATGCGCGAACACCCGGCCGACGCCACGCGGCTGTGGCTCTCCAAGCTCGAGCGCTGGGTGGATGGACTCAACCTGGGCCTGGGCGCCTCCAACCTCCCGACCGGCCTGAGCGGGACGCGCGCGCCGGTGGACCTCTTCGTCCCGGAGGGCGCCTGGCTCAAGTGGCCGCTGCTCGCGCTCCTGGTCGCGGGCGCCGCGCTCTCCGTCCTGCGCCCGTGGAGGGACTTCAGCCTCCTGACGCTGGTGGTGGTCCACCGCGCCCTCATCACCCTCGCCTTCTTCGGCTACACGCGGGGCCTGCTCACCATCTTCCCCGCCCTGCTGCCGCTGCTGCTCCTGCCGCTCGTGGCCCTGACTCGCTCGCGGCCCGCGCTCGCCGTCCGCGTCCCCGCGCTCGCCACGGCGCTCGTGCTGCTCGTCTGGGTGGAGGCGGGCGCGCTCGCGCTCGGCGCGCCCCGGGGCTTCATGGCCAGCGGCAGCACCGACCGCACCAGCGGCAAGCTCATCCAGGATGACTGGGTGCGCATCTGGCCGCGCTGAATCCGGACGCCCCTGTCAATAAATTTCGATGAGCATGGCACACTTCCGCTCTGTGCGCCATTGTTCAATTCACATGGAGTATGCCCCAGTGTTCGCCAGTCAACACTCCTGGACCTCGTTTTTCCTGGGGATCTGATTTGAAGTGAATGGCTGGGAATAAGGCATATTCATTTCTCCGAACGGTCTCAGTAAGGCGTGTGCGGGCTCCGTCCGGAGCCACCTCGGGTTCGTCCCCCTCGGGGTCCCCTTAGAGGAGAACCGCATGCGCCACACCAAGGTGTCAGCAGCATGTCTTGCCCTGCTCGTATCGGCGACGGCGTGGGCCCTGCAGCCGCCAGCCGCGGGCCAGAGCGCCATCGCCAGCAAGGCCTTCTTCAAGCCGGAGCTGTACCTCCCCATCCAGAACACCCCGTTGGCGACGGCGACTCGGAACATGAGCGCCGTGAGTGCCAACCGTTGGGATGACTTCTTCGCTCGCAACGGCAAGGATTTCCGCGTCTACATCGACCCCCGCACGGGCACGCCGTCGTCCGTCGAGGGCTCCATCCCGCTCATCCCGGGCAATGGCTTCCGCAACAACGTGTCGCTCGACGGGGTGCGCGAGGCCATTGGCCGCTCCGTGGCGGACGTGGACGCCACCGTCGTGGGCGACCTGGTGCTCAAGTTCATCGCGGACAACCAGGCCGCGTTCAACGTCGACCTGATGCAGCTGGGCGAGCCCCGCGTCACGCGCATCAACGAGAACCTGTGGCAGTTCCACGTGGGCCAGGTGGTCAACGGCGTGCCGGTGAGACACGCGCGCATCGCGGCCACCATCAGCCACGGCAACCTCATCCTCATCGGCACCGAGTCCTGGGCCAACGTCGACGTCAGCACCCGCCCGGGCTTGACCCCGGACGAGGCGCTGATGGTCGGCAACGGCTTCGTCGGGCTGCTCACCAGCCCCCAGGGCCTGTGGCAGCAGCCGACGCTGCGCATCGCCCCCATCGCGCCCCAGGGTGAGTCCTTCGCCGGCGCCATCGGCACCGGCTACGCGCACCACCTCGTCTACGAGTACGGCTTCCAGGATCCGGACGGCCAGCAGCGCTGGAAGGTGACGGTGGAGGCGCAGACGGGCGAGGTGCTCGCCATCGAGGACGACAACCACTACTTCGAGGCGCAGATCACCGGCGGCATCTACCCCAGCACCAACATCGACGCGTGCGCGGCCAACACCACGTGCGGCACCATCCAGCCCAACTCGCCCATGCCCTGGGCCAACACCGCCCAGGCCTCGCCCGACAACTTCACGGACGGCGCGGGCGTCTTCAACTACAGCACCGGCGCCACCACCACCACGCTGGCCGGCAAGTACGTCCGCATCGCCGACAGCTGCGGCACCGTCAACGTCTCCAACCCCCTGGGCGGCAGCCTGGACATGGGCAGCGGCGCGCTCCACGACTGCAACGTCCCGGCCTCCACGAGCACCCGGACCACCTCCGCCGGCAACACGTCCGCGTCGCGCTCCAGCTTCTACGAGCTGAACAAGCTGGCCGAGCAGGCCCGCGGCTACCTGCCGTCCAACACCTGGCTGACGCAGCAGCTGCCGGCGAACGTCAACATCGGCAGCACCTGCAACGCCTTCTGGAACGGCTCCTCCGTCAACTTCTACCGCAGCGGCGGCGGCTGCCGGAACACGGGTGAGATCGGCGCCGTGTTCGACCACGAGTGGGGCCACGGCCTCGACAACTTCGACGCCAACGGCGTGCTCTCCAACTCCAGCGAGGGCTACGCGGACATCGCGGCCATCTACCGCCTGCAGACCTCCTGCGTGGGGTACGGCTTCTTCCACACCCTCGACAACGGCTGCGGCCCGACGCCGGACGGCCTGAGCATGAACCAGAACGAGACGCAGACGGGCAGCCCCAAGTGGTGCAACCTGCGCTGCTCCGGCGTGCGCGACGCGGACTGGGCGGCCAGCGACGACGGCGCGGGCAACATCAACCCGCCCGCCACGCCGCAGAACTTCGTGTGCGGCCGCTGCAGCAGCGGCTCCGGCCCGTGCAGCCGCCAGGTGCACTGCGCCGCGTCCCCCGCGCGTCAGGCCGCCTGGGACCTGGTCAAGCGCGACCTGCCCACCCGCCACGGCTACGACGACAACACCTCCTTCATCGTCGGCAACAAGCTGTTCTACCAGGGCAGCGGCAACGTCGGCGCCTGGCACGCCTGCAACTGCACCGGCGGCACGTCCGACGGCTGCGGCACCACCAACGGCTACATGCAGTGGCTGGCGGCGGACGACGACAACGGCAACCTCGCGGACGGCACGCCGCACATGCAGGCCATCTTCGACGCGTTCAACCGCCACAACATCGCCTGTTCCACCCCGGCGCCGACGACCGCGGGCTGTGCCGCCGGTCCGAATACCGCCCCCACCCACACCGCCACCCCGGGCGACAGCCAGGTCACCCTGAACTGGTCCACCGTCACTGGCGCCAGCCAGTACTGGGTGATGCGCACGGAGGGCTTCGCCGGCTGCGACTTCGGCAAGGCGAAGATCGCCACCGTCACGGGCACGACCTACACGGACCAGGAGGTCGCCAACGGCCGTGGGTACTGCTACTCCATCGTCGCGGCGTCCTCGAACGCCTGCTACAGCCCGGCGAGCACCTGCTCGTGCGCCACGCCCGCGTGCTCACCGCCCGGCAGCACCACGCTGACCACGCCGGCCAACGGCGCCACGGGCGCGGAGCTGGCCACGGTGCTCGACTGGGGTGACGTGTCCGGCGCCTCCACGTACGAGGTGCAGGTCGCCACCAGCTCCACCTTCGGCACGGGCACCATCGTCGCCTCGGCCACGTCCCTGGTGGGCAGCACCTGGACGGTGTCGCCGTCGCTGAACGTGAACACCACCTACTTCTGGCGCGCCCGCGCGAACAACTCGTGCGGCGGCGTGGGAGCCTGGTCCTCGACCTTCTCCTTCACCACGCGCGGCTGCACGACGCTGGCGGCGCCCACGCTGTCGATTCCGGCGGACGGCGCCACGGGCGTGGGCCTCAACGCCTCGCTCGACTGGTCCGACGTCGCCAGCGCGTCGACCTACCAGGTCGACGTGGCCACGGACGCGGCGTTCACCAACATCGTCCGCACCGCCACCGGGCTGACGGCCAGCAACTGGACGGTGACGCCCGCCCTGGGCAACACCACCACGTACTTCTGGCGCGCCCGGGCCGCGGACGTGTGCGGCGTCAGCGCCAACAGCGCCGCGCGCAGCTTCACCACCACCAACATCTGCACGCCGACGCTGGCCACGTTCGACACCGTGCGCAAGGTGCCCACGTGCGGCAACGTCTGCGGCTGCGACACCGGCACCACGCTGGTCAACGGCCGCGGCACGATGACCGGTGGCGTGGAGCAGAACCAGCCCAACACCATCAACTCGTCGTGCGCGGACGGCACCACCGGCACGTTCCACTCCGACGAGAGCATCGACCGGGTGGTCATCAAGACGGTGGACAACGGCCCGTTCGCGGTGGGCAAGCAGGTCACGGTCGAGGTCACGGTCTGGTGCTGGGGCACGACCGACAACTTCGACCTCTACTACACGACCAACGCCTCCACCCCGTCGTGGACGGCGCTGACCACCAACAACACGTGCACGGGCGGTGGCGCGGCGCGGACGTTCACGCACACGTTCACGCTGGGCGCCACGGCCGGCGCGCACGCCATCCGTCCGCAGTTCCGCTACGGCGGCACGGCCAGCTCCTGCACGTCCGGCAGCTACAACGACCGCGACGACATGGTCTTCACGGTCGGCGCCTCCGTGGCCGCCGTGGAGTCCAAGGCGGCCACCTCGCAGGGTCGCTCGGCGCCCGCCGGGCGCTAGGTGACACCCGGCGTCCCCTCGGCCTCGCCACGGGGCCGGGGGGCCCACGCCGTCTCACCTCACGCCTGACGTGAGCTCCAAGGGCTCCCGGTCGACGAGACCGGGGGCCCTTCTGGTTTTCAATGGGTCCGGGGGGCGGGCGGCTCCTCGCCGTGCGCGTCCTCGTCGTGCCTGGGCGGTCCGGCCTCCTGCGTGGGCGCCCCGAGCGGCCCGGCGAACAGCAGGCCCTCCTCCACCGCGCCCCGCCCCACCTTGTGCCCGGCGTGCTCCCGCTGGTGGGCCTTGTGCCAGCGCGCCTTGCGCTCGCGCAGCACCTCCTGGATGAGCACCTGCGCGGCGGCGGCCAGGGGCACGGCGATGACCGCGCCCAGGAGCCCCGCCAGCGCTCCGCCGGACAGCACCACGATGGAGATGAGCAGCGGGTTCATCTTGATGGCCCGCCGCTGCACCATGGGGCCGAGCACGTTCGACTCCAGTTGCTGGTAGCCCATGAAGATGAAGAGTGCGACCAGCGCCGAGCGCAGCCCCACGGTCGCCAGCGTGGTGAAGCTCACCAGCAGCGCGCTCACCACGCTGCCGATGTACGGGATGACCCCGAGCATCATCACCGCCAGCCCGAGCGCGAGGAAGAACGGGACGCCCTGGATGAGCGCGACGGTGGCGGCCACCGTCCCTCCCATGGTCATCAACAGCAGCGTGCCCGCGAGGTAGTTGCCCACGGCCTCGCGCATGCGCGCCACCAGGTGGCGCACCCGGTGCTGTCGGCGCGGGGGGACCCACTGGAGGATGCTCTCGTAGAGGTCCCTTCCGAACAGGAGGCTGAACACGGTGAGCGCCACCACGGTGACGCCCGCGGCGATCAACGCCAGGGTGGAGGACAAGACGTCGATGGCGCGCCCCGCCAGGTCCGTGGGCTCGAAGCGCAGCAGGTCCTCGGCGTGCAACGAGACGCCATAGCGCGCGCCCAGCTCCTGGAACCAGCGAGACTGGGAGAGCCGGTCGATGAGCCCGGGCATCGCCTGCACCAGCGCCTCCAACTGCTTGACGAGCATGGGCACCAGCGTGCCCACCAACAACGCCATCAGTCCGAGCAGCATCAGCGCGACCATCGCCACGGCCAGTCCGCGCCGGAGCCCCCAGCGGACCAGGCGACGGACCAGCAGGTCCAACGCGAGCGACAGCAGCAGCACGACGGCGAGCAACGTCAGGATGGGGAAGAGCTGCCGGACCACCAGCCACACGACGGCCAGCAGCAGCACCTGCAGCCCCACCGCCCAGACCGTGCGCGCGGGCACGTAGACCGGGAACTGCCGACGGGTATCCTTCATCTCCGCCAAGGTAGGAATGAGCGCACGAAGGGGCAGGCGTCCCAGGGCGCGTGGGTGTCATCCACGAGCGAAAAGTCCGCCATCCACCAGTCGCCCGGACGCTCCGCCGAGGAGCACCCGACGGGGCAGGCTCCCGAGCGACGGGCCTCACTCCGGGGTAGGTACCGCGCTCCGAAAAGGGACCCGTGCGATTGGGGTGCCGTGGCCCCACCCTTCCGTACGACGGGCGGGAAGCGCAACACCGGCGCTCCTTGTCCGATAATCTTCAAGTTGGACTGGACGCGTTTCGCAGGAGGGCGCCGGGATGTGGATCGAAGCCATCGTCATGCCCCGGGAGCAACCTCGTCCCCCCGCGCGCCGGGGAGGCAGGCGTTCGCTCGAATCCTCGGTCGTCCTGGACCGGCGGGTGGCCCATGCCCGCGCCAGCGAGGAGAGCCGCCTGTTCCGAGAGCAGGTGCTCGAGTTCCTGCGCGAGCACCAACTGATGACCGGCGTGCGTTGGATCAGCGAGCCCGGTCAGTTCCCCCTCGTGACGCTGCACTGCACCCGCGCGGTGCTGGAGCAGTTGCGTCACGAGCCCGCGTTCGACGCGGGCCTGTCCATGCCCCTGGAGCTGCTGGGCTGAGGCTCGCGCCCGCCCAGGTCCCACGCCCCGTCATGCCAGAACGACTGGGCCCACAGCGACTCGACGTCGGGGAACTCCGGGCCGTCTGACAGCGGCAACCCGAGCGCGTCGGCGAAGGCGAGGTCGTAGTCGAGGAAGCAGTCTCGCAGCCCTGCCTCGACGCGCTCCGGGTACACCGCGAACGGCACGAGCGTCTCGTCGCGGGAGATGGCGAGCAGTTGCCGGGCCACCACCCTCCCACGGGAATCGCGCGCATAGAGGACACGCTTGTTGGCGTCCAGCACCGCGCTCACCGCGGAATAGTCGCAGAGCCCGTTGAGGGCCAGGCAGGAGCCGACGTGGGTCCCCAGCCGCAAGGCCTCCAGCGGCTCCTGTTCGAGCGCGAGCGTCACCGCCCCCATCCCAGGCACCTCCCTACGCACCGTCAATCCACGCAGCCACAGCGCCTCGTCGACGCGGGGGTGTCGCAGGAACCAGTCTCGCGACAGGGGATGGTGGCGGACCGGGTCGCTGGTGCCGGCGAAGTAGCGCGCGAGGAACCGACGGAAGGGCCGGCGGTTGTCCTGGAGGAGCGCCGCCATCCGGAGCGCGTGCTGGACCACCGGCTCCCGAGTATCCGCGGTCAGCGTCCCACGCAGCCATCGCCAGCATGCGCGCACGAGGAGCTGGAGACGCAAGCGAGGCAGCTCCGACGCCGCGACCTGGAGTGCCCGCGCCTGCTGCCCCGGCGACAGCACACGCGCCTGCGTCCACGCGAGTCGGGCCTTCCTCGGGAAGGGGTTCTCCAATCCCTCGGAGGAGAAGGCCCGCGCGAGGGTGGCCCCATCGACCTCCGGCGCGGTGAATGGATTCTCGCGGACCCAGGGATGCTGGGCGAACTCCACGAGGAGCGCCCGGGCGTCCGCGGCTCGCAGCGTCCCCACGAGGGCGGCGCTCCGGGCCAACAGCTCCGGGTTGGACCCCCAGGCGTCGAGGACCAGGTCGCTGGCGTGCTCCATCATGACGGAGATCCCCTGCCAGACGAGGGCCCCCTGGTTCTCGTCGACGCAGCAGCGCTCGAACCGACGGAGCACCCGCTCCGGTAGCGCCAGGAGGCGCTCGCGGACCCTGGCCTCGGGATGGTGGAGCAGCGGCTCCACGGCCTGGGGGAGCTGACTCCGCGGGAGGAAGGGAGGACGGCGACACCGCTCGGCGAGCACCAGGACCGCGCTCACGCACTCCTCCGACGCCGACCAGGGTTCGGCCTTGTTCGGGGACGCGACGAGCCAGTGGACCCATTCGATGCAACGGGCCTGGTGCTCGGGAGGGACTCGCTCCAGCAGACCGAGCAGGCGCGGCAGCATGGTCCGCGCGCGCCGCCACCGTCGTCGCCCGACGTCGACCGGGACCGAGTCACTCCAGAGCGTGGTCAGCAGTTCGGAGAACCGCCCTGCGGCCTCCACCGTCAACGAGCGCCAGGGGATCGACTCGAGGCTCGCTCCGAATCCCGGCAGCGCTCCGCACAGCCGCCAGAGGATTCCGAGGTACGTGCCCAGGCACAGGCCGGGAGCCAACCGTGCCGCGAAGACATCGAGGCTCGCCTCTGGAACGAAGCCGCTCGCATCCGGCAGCAGGGGCGCGGCCCTTGTTTCCCAGGACTCCCAGCGGTTCAACAGGCGGAAGCCCGTGAGCAGGTAGTCCGCATCCAGCCCCATGGCGAGCCCCTCGAGGTAGCGCACGCGCCACCCGGGCCTCGACGCGACCTGCGGCTCGATGGCCAGGTCATAGGCTCGCGCCTCCAGCCCCGGAACCCTGGCGGTCCGCAGCGCCGACAGGAAGGAGACCTGATCCCCGGGAGGCAGCGCCGCGGCGACCTCCAGCCACGCCAGCCCCGCATCGGCTCCGCGCGCACGCAGCGCTTCGGCGACCTCCGCGAGGAGGTCCGGCTGAGACTCGAAACCGAGGCGCCCCCGCAGCGCCAGCAACCGTCCGAGACTTCCGGGCCGGCCGTCCACGAGAAGGGCCCCCAGCCAGAGGTAGCATGGCGGGGGTTCGTTCCCTCGCGGGTCGGGGGCCTCATGATGATAGGCCCACCAGACATTCACACGCGATGACTTCCCGAGTGCATCGATGACTCGATTCGCGCCCCCTCGCGAGAAGCCCTGCGCCACGAGGCGAGTCAGGGCCTCGTCGAGGTGGTCGCGGAGCGACTCCAACAACTGGGGGAGCGACTCCCGTCGCAGCAGATATGGCTGGAGGTTCAGCGACGGGGGCGTCGGCTGCTTCGGCGGTTGATGAATGGTGCCCCGGTAACCACGTGGGTGGGCCGCGGTCCTGCGAGGCCGCTGGGGAGGTGGGAGGAGCCACGGGTGCGGCAGCGCGCGCCCTCGTGCCGGGGGCTCGCCGGGGAGTGTCCCCAGCATGACACGCAGGACATGGACCAACGTCTCGACCGAGGCCCCCCGCGCGGTCGACAACGCGCGCCACGCGGACAACGTCTCCGTGAGCCCTGGAGCGGCCGTCCCGCCCACGGCATCGAGCAAAACCCGCTTCAAGACGGGACGCTCTTCCTCTTCTTCGAGCAGGAGCGCGGTCAGGCCATCCGGGCAACGGAGGAGGCAAACGAGGTGTCCCATGACGTCCCTCCGACCATCGAAGTCCAGCGATGCGACGCCTCGAACATCGAGCCCCGGTCAGCGCCACGCGCTGGCGGATGCGACGAGGGTGTCGAGGTGAATGCGGGAGCCGGCTGTGTCGGCGCATCCCGAGGCCCGTCCAGCGCCAGCAGCCACAAGTCCAGGTCGGGACCCACGCCTTGTAACATCAGTTCCCGGCCAGCCAGTGCCTCCGCGTAGTCAACGAAGCAGGGCACGCCGATGTGGGTCGTCTCGCGGTCCGCCATGGCTCACCTAAGAAGGGGGCGACGAGGAACCCGTCCCGGAACCGGACGCTCCGGCACGACTCGAGGCCGCTGACGCCATGCCCGGCGGTGCCCTGACGCCCCCACCAGCAACATGACCGGGTTCGATGACACCCTCCTGCGGTAGTCTGGCGCTCCCCCCGCGCGCTCCGTTCCCCGACCGGAGTGTCTTCATGATGTCGTCGTCCCGCGCTCTCGCGCCGCTGCTCGTCTTTCTTCTCCTGACCGCCTGCTCGTCCGACCCCGACCCTGTTGCTCCCGACAGTGGCACGCAGGCCGATGCGGGCCGGGACGCAGGAGGAGACTCAGGCTCCGACTCCGGCACCAACCCCGAGCCGGACTCCGGCACGCCGGTCGACGACGCGGGGACGGGCCCTGACGGCGGACAAGAGTCCGACGGGGGCATCACCACCGACTCGGGGACCGAGACCGACGCGGGCGCCGAGACCGACGCCGGATCCGAGACGGATGCCGGTCCGGGGATGCTCCTCGGCATCACCACGCGCACGCTGGAGGACGCCTACGCCGGCCAGACCTACTCCGTCACCCTGGGCGCCACCGGCGGCGTCGCCCCCTTCACCTGGACGGTGACCACCGGGACGCTGCCGGCGGGCCTCGTCCTCGGCGCCGACGGTGTCCTGTCCGGCACGCCCACCACGGCGGGCACGTCGACGTTCACCGTCCGCGCCCAGGACGCCGCCAGCAGCACCGCGACGGCCGAGCTGACCCTCGCCGCCTTCACGATGCCGGCTGTTTCGGAGCTCGCGTTCCCCACGAGGGAAGTCGGCTCGTCGGTCTCGGTCACGGTCGAGGCCACGGGCGGCAAGGCCCCCCTCGCCTTCTCGTCATCGGGGACGCTGCCGTCCGGCGTGACGCTGTCCCCGCAGGGCCTCCTCTCGGGCACGTTGACCCACGCGGGCCGCTTCGACTTCACGGTCACCGCCACGGATGCGCACGGCAAGACGGGCTCGCGCGCCATCACGGCCACCGTCCTCGCCACGTTCTCCATCACCACCACCTCCCTGCCGAGCGGGACGCAGGGCCAGGCGTACCAGGCCACGCTCACGGCCACCGGAGGCACCGCGCCGCTGAGCTGGAGCATCAGCTCGGGCACGCTTCCCGACGGCCTCTCGCTGTCCTCGTCGGAGGGTGTCCTCTCCGGCACACCCTCCGGCCAGGGTCCCTTCCAGTTCATCGTCACCGCGAGGGACGCGGACGGCCGCACGGCGTCGCGCGAGCTGTCCCTGTCGCTGATCGGCGCGCCCAACTCGAACTCGCCGCTCCTGAAGGTGGGCCAGTGGAACCTCACCTACTTCGGCGACGACACTCGCGAGCCCACCTCGGATGCCCTCCAGGTGTCCAACGCGCTCGACGTCATGCTCGCCGAGCGCGCCAACCTGTGGGCCATGGTGGAGATGGTGGACGTCACCGACTTCAACGCCCTCAAGGCCCAGCTGCCGGGCTTCAGCGGCTTCCTCGCCAACGACTCCACCTACGTGACCGGCAGCACCTCGCCCTATGGCGCCACCACGCAGAAGGTCGGCGTGCTCTACGACAGCTCCCTCACCTTCCAGAGCGCGGAGCTGCTGCGCATCGGCGACCTGAGCGACTTCAGCAACCGCCCGCCCCTGCGCGTCGACTTCACCACCGAGGTCCAGGGTGTCGAGACGCCGCTCATCGTCATCGTGGTCCACATGCGCGCGGAGAGCGCGGACCCCACCGGTCCCCGCCTCGCCCGTGAGCGCGCGAGCGCCGCCCTCGAGACGTACCTGACCGACAACCTGCCGACCCAGCACGTCATCATCCTGGGCGACTGGAACGACGACGTCGACGAGTCCATCACCCTCGACCCGACCTCCGGTGCGCCGCTGCCCTCGCCGTACCAGAACTTCGTCTCCGACCCGGACCACTACACCTTCATCACCCGGGAGCTGTCGCTGGCCGGCGAGGACACCTCCATCGGCTTCGAGAACGTGGTCGACCACACCCTCGTCACCAACGAGGTCGCGGCGCGCTATGTCCCCGACTCCGCCAAGGTCATCCACGCGGATGACTGGGTGCCTGACTTCCTGAACACCACGAGCGACCACCGCCCCGTCGTCAGCACCTACGCGCTCTCCTCCGCGACGAGCCCCTTCGTACGCCTCAAGTCCCCCAACGCAGGCACCTACACCGCGGGCAGCGTGCTCCCCATCCAGTGGTACGCCTGGGGCGTCATCAACGTGCGCGTCGAGGCCTCCACCAACGGCGGCACGAGCTGGGAGGTGCTCGCCGCCTCGGTGCCCGCGGTCCAGGGCCGCCATGCGTGGACCCTGCCCGACGTCCAGTCCTCCGCCGTGCGCGTGCGCGTCATCGACGTGGACAATCCCTCCCGCCTGGACGAGAGCGACACCGCCATCACCATCACCCAGGCCGTGGGCCGCGTGTTCATCAACGAGGTGCTCGCCAACGAGCCCGCCGTCAACGGCACGAACAACGTCGCCTACGAGTTCGTGGAGCTCGTCAACACCGGTCCCACCGTCGTGGACATGTCCGGCTGGACGCTGTGGGACGCGACGACGGGCGGCCCCCGCCATGTCTTCCCCTCGAACTTCAAGCTCGCCGCGGGCAAGGCCTTCGTCATCTTCGGAGGCGCCGCCGGCATCCCCGCCGGCCTCACCAACGCGGTCGCCGCCTCCAGCGGGCAGCTCGGCCTCAACAACAGCAACGACTCCGTCCGCCTGCGCAAGGCCGACGGCACGCTCGTGGACGAGTACAACTACACCACCACCGTGGATGACGTGTCCTACAACCGCTCTCCAGATGGGGACCCCACTGGGAGCTGGGAGCTGCACACGACCTTCCCCTGGCAGTCCAACAAGTCTCCTGGGAAGCGCGTGAACAGCACCGACTTCTGACGCCTCGGACCGTGCGCCCCGGGCGGATGCCCCCGGGTGCGCACGGCCGCGCGCCACACGGGTGACGCGAGGCGGAGTAGGAAGCCAGGGATGCGCTCCCATTCCTGGCGTCCCCGTGCGGCGGTGGTGATGTGTCTGTGGGTCCTCCCCGTGGCCTCCCTGGCCCAGACGGCACCCACGAGGCCCCGCTCGAGGGACCTCGGTATCACCTTCGGCGGACAGGCCGGCCCGCTCGACGCCATCACCGACGTGCCCGGCGTGGAGGTGGGCCACACGACGCTCATCTCCGGCGAGGGGCGGCTCGAGACAGGAAAGGGGCCGGTGCGCACCGGCGTCACCGCCGTGCTCCCACGCGGCAAGGCCGCGGTGGCCGAGCCCGTGTTCGCGGCCACCTTCGCGCTCAACGGCAACGGGGAGATGACCGGTACACATTGGCTGGCCGAGTCCGGCGAGCTCAACGGCCCGGTGATGCTCACCAACACCAATGACATCAGCGCCGTCCGCGAGGCCGTCATCCGCTGGGCCATGCCCCGAGGGCTCGCGTGGGACCTGGGCCTGCCCGTGGTCGCGGAGACCTGGGACGGCATGCTGAACGACATCTACGGCTTCCACGTCCAGCCCGGACACGCGCTCCAGGCGCTGGACGGGGCACGCGGCGGCGCGGTGGTCGAGGGCTCCGTGGGCGGAGGCACGGGCATGGTGTGCCACGGCTTCAAGGGCGGCATCGGCACCGCGTCGCGAAGGCTGCCCGCGGCGGCTGGTGGCTACACGCTCGGCGTGCTGGTCCAGTGCAACTACGGCGCTCGTCGCCTCTTCACCGTCGAGGGCGTGCCGGTGGGCGAGCAGCTCGCGGACCAGAAGCCGTGCTACGCCGGTCCCCACAAGCCCTCCAATCCCATGCTGAAGGACCTGCCGGCCTGCGGCGCGACCGGGGCGCGTGACCGACCGAACCCGTTCGAGGGCGCGGGCTCCATCATCGTCATCGTCGCGACCGACGCGCCCCTGCTGCCTCACCAGTTGGGGCGCATCGCGCGGCGCGTCCCGCTGGGCATCTCGAAGATGGGCGGGCTGGGCGAGAACTTCTCGGGCGACATCTTCCTCGCCTTCTCCACCCAGCACGTGAGTCCTCCCGAGGGCGCTCCGGTCGCGAACGTGACCGTGCTCTCCAATGACAGACTCAATCCCTTGTTCGAGGCCACCGTGCAGGCCACCCAGGAGGCCATCCTCAACGCCATGCTCGCGTCGGACACCATGACCGGCGCCGACGGGACACGCGTGTATGGCTTGCCCAGGGAGCGCCTCCTGAGGGCGATGCAGCGACAGGGCCGCGCGCGAAGCGCGTCACCCGCGAGCCCCTGAAACATTTCGACGAGCAGGCCCGAGGGTGTGCCGGAAGGTGCGAGCACGCCCTCCTCCTCGGCACTCCAGGAGACATGCGTCCGAGCGGCTCTGGTGCATACGCAACCCTGCATGGCGCGTTGTGGATGACGCCCCCGCGCGAATCGTGATTAAGGAAATGGGATGCGCTTCTCCTTCTTCGCGACGCCATCGACCCTGAAGAAGCTCTACAGCCCCGACTCGACGAAGGTCCTCCTCGCTGGAGGATTCAACGGATACTGGAACTTCGGGGACATGTTGATGCTCCAGGGCGTGGTGCGGTGGCACCAGGCGCGTCCGGAGAATGAAGTCGTCGCGCCCCTGCACGAGCTGGGCAGGGTGGCCGACACGCAGTACCTCGAGCAGCTCCGGCGGGTGATGGGCGCGGAGGACTTCGTCGTCTACACGGCCGAGTCGGGCCCGGAGGCCGTGCGCAAGGCGGTGGAGCTGGGGTTGGAGCCGGTGGTGCCCCAGCACCTGCGCGGCGCCTCGCGGATGCATGTCTATGGCGGGGGCTACTTCAACCGCTTCTGGGGCGAGAACATGCTCGCGCTCCTCGAGGCGACGCTGCGCGCCTGGCTGCCGGGCCACTACGTCCTGTCCGGGCTCCAGGTCGGCCCGGAGTTCGCCAGCCACTTCGCGGCGCACGCCCAGCAGTGGCAGCCGGCGCTCGTCGGCTGTCGGGACACCGAATCGGTCGCGGCGTTGACCACGTGCGGCCTGGAGGCCCACCTCTCCGGAGACGACGCGCTGGAGGAGCTGACTCGGGCCGCGGAGGAGGACACGCGCAAGGGGCCGCGCGCCGCCCACCCGGGGCGCTTCGCGCTGCACATGAACCTCTCCGGCTACGTCTACGCGCAAGGGGGCGAGGACGGCGAGGCGGAGGCCCCGCCCGCGGTCCAGATGAACGAGCAGCTCCAGACGCTGCGGGCCCACATGGGTGACAGCGCCGTCCCCGTCGTCCTCAACGCCTACATCGACGAGCGCCCCAGCGTGGAGGACAGCGTCGCCACGATGCGCCGGACGTCCTTCCCGGAGCTGTTTCCCCGCGCGGGTGTCATCGACGTGGTGGGACTGCTCCTCCAGGGGCGACTGCCCGAGGCCATCGAGCAGATCCGCCAGTGCGAGCTGCTCGTCGCCTCGTCGTACCATGTCACGCTGCTGGGCAAGGTCGCGGGCGTGCCCACGCACCTGTTCGCCTTCAACGCGTACTACCGACAGAAGAAGGCGGGCCTGGAGGAGCCGGAGCTCTCCCTCCCGTCGTTCCTCACGGAGGACCGGGAGCGCGTCCGGGCGCGCAGCCAGGACTACGTGACGCACCAACTGGCCCTGCGCCACGCGTGGCTGGAGCGGATGGAGGCCTGCCTGCGCCAGCCCGTCCCGGCCGTCAGTTGGGTGACCCGCGCCACGCGGTGGCTCGAGGACACGCGAGGCGAGCTGCGGGAGGTGCAGCGGCTGCGCGGCGAGGAGGCCCGCGCGACCGAGCAGGTGCGCGAGCAGCATCGGACGCTCGCGTCCCGCTACGACCTCCAGGAGACGCGCCTGCGCGAGCTGGAAGCGCAGCGGGACGCGTGGAGGGCGGACCGCGCGGAGCTGGAGGCGCGGCGCGACGAGTGGGAGACGGGCCGCGCGGAGCTCGCGGCGCTGCGCGAACAGCGCGACGTCCTCACGGCCCGGGTCCAGCAATACGAGGCGCTCGAAGAGCAGCTTCGCTCCACGCAGGCGGCGCTGCTCGCCCATCAGGACTCGGAGCGCCCGTTGCGACACCAGTTGGTGGACGACCTCAACGAGCGACTGATGAGGGCCGGGGGCCCCCGCGCCTACGGCGCGCTCAAGCAGCTGGTGCGCGTGGCCGTGGGGCGCAGGAGGCGGTAGGCCCGCCCCTCACTTCCCGACGGCCGTGGTCTTCGTCGCGGACTTCTGGCCGGCGATCCACGCGTCGACCTTCCGCTCCAGCACGTCCAGCGGCAGCGAGCCCCCGAGCAGCACCACGTCGTGGAACTCGCGGACGTCGAAGCGCGCGCCCAGGGCCTCTTCCGCGCGCGTGCGCAGCTCGCGAATCTTGAGCTGGCCGACCTTGTACGCGAGCGCCTGTCCCGGCCACGCGATGTAGCGGTCCACCTCGTTGGTGATGTCCAACTGCTGGCGGGGCGCGTTCTCCATGAAGTAGTCGAGCGCCTGCTGCCGCGTCCACCGCTTGGCGTGCATGCCGGTGTCGACGACCAGCCGCACCGCGCGCCACATGTCGTAGGAGAGCTGGCCGAACTTGTCGTACGGGTCGGAGTAGAGGCCCAGCTCGTCCCCCAGCGTCTCGCAGTAGAGCGCCCAGCCCTCGCCGTACGCGACGTAGTAGCCGTAGCGACGGAAGTCGGGCAGCCCCGTCTGCTCGGTGGCCAGTGAGGTCTGGAAGTGGTGACCGGGCACGGCCTCGTGCAGCGTGAGGGGGATCATCTCCCATCGCGGGCGCGTCTCCGGCCGGTACAGGTTCACCAGGTACGTGCCGGGGCGCGAGCCGTCCGTCGCCGCCGGATAGTAGAAGCCCGTCGTCACGTCGGGCGCCATGTCCGCGGGCGTCGGCTCCACCGCGTAGGGCTGGCGGGGATGCGTCTTGAACAGGCGCACCAGCGTGGGGTCGATGCGCTTGGCGAGCGCCCGGTAGTGCAGGAGCAGGTCGTCCCCGGTGGCGTGGTAGAACCTCGGGTCCGTGCGCAGGAAGTGGAAGAACTCCGCGAGCGTCCCCTGGAAGCCCGTGCGCCGCATGATGGCTTCCATCTCCGTCCGGATGCGCTTCACCTCGGACAGGCCCAGGGCGTGGATCTGCTCCGGCGTCAGGTCCGTCGTGGTGAACTTGCGCGCGAAGAAGGCATACGTCTCCTCGCCTTCCGGCAACTGCCAGATGCCCACCTGCTGGCTCGAGCCGGGGAGGTACTCGGCGGTCAGGAACTGGTGGAACCGCCGCAGCGCGGGCACCACGCCCTTCTGGATGGCGTCGCGCGCCAGCGCGGACAGCCGCTCCTGCTCCGCCGGGGGGATGCTCGCGGGGAAGCGCCGGAAGGGGCTGTAGAAGCCGCTCTTCGCCGGGTCGTCCACGAGCTGCCGCTCCACCTGCGCGGGGACGCGCTGGAGGATGACCTGGGGGTGGACGCGCTTCTCGCGCAGGCCCTCGCGCATCAACGCCGTCACCTGGTCCACGTAGGTCGAGAACCCGCCCAGCCGCACGAGCCAGTCCTCGTAGTCCTTCACCGTCTCGAAGCGCAGCGTGTCCGCGAGCTGGTAGGCCGTCTGGACGCCCGGCGGCTGCTTGATGCCCTCCGGGATTCCCCCCACCTGGTTCGTGGGCAGCAGGTACCACTTGAACGCGTGCTCCTCCACCCACGTCTCGTAGTCGCGGCGGAACAGGTCGAGGTTCAACTGGTCCTCGGCGGACAGCTTCGCCCGGTCGAGCTTCTTCAACCGCTCCAGCACCTGGAGCGAATGCCGGTGGTCCGCCTCGATGGCCCGCGGGCTCAGGTCGTCCCAGCGCCCGTTCCACCGCCGGTCCCCCTGCACCGAGGCATACGTGGGGCTCTGCGCGAGCTGGTACTGCCATTCCTCGGAGATGAGCGTGTGCAGCGCGGTCGTCGCATCCATCTTCTTGGCCTCCGCCTCCAGGGAGAACACCAGGGCGATACCCAGGGTGAGTCGCAGCAGGTTCACGCGAACAGCTCCAGGAGGTCCTCACGGGTGATGGCGGCCGCGCCAGCCGCCTCGCTCAGCGCCGCCTCGACGAGCGCGCGCTTCTTGTCCTGCAGCCCCAGGATGCGCTCCTCCACGGTGCCCTGGGACACCAGGCGGTACACGTTCACCGGCCGCTCCTGGCCGATGCGGTGCGCGCGGTCCGCCGCCTGCGCCTCCACGGCCGGGTTCCACCACGGGTCCACCAGGAACACGTGGTCCGCCGCGGTGAGGTTGAGGCCCGTGCCGCCCGCCTTCAGCGACATGAGCAGCACCGGCGGCCCGTCCTCCGCCTGGAAGCGGGCGGTCACCTCGCCCCGGTTCGACGTGGTGCCGTCCAACCGGTCGAACGTGATGCCCGCCTGCTTCAGCGCGGGCTCGATGAGGTCCAGCAGCGACGTCCACTGCGAGAAGACCAGCGCCTTGTGTCCTTCGGAGACGGCGGTGGAGAGCGCCTCCACCAGCGTCTCCACCTTCGACGACGAGGTGGCCTGCTGACCGGGCACGAGCGCCGGATGGCACGCGGCCTGCCGCAGCCGCAGCAGGGCCTCCAGCGCCTTGAGCACGCTGCCGCCGTCGTTGAGCAGCGCGACGACCTCCGCGCGGGTCGCCGCCATCACCGCGTCGTAGATGGAGCGCTCGCGCTCATCCAGCGTCACGTGCATCACCGACTCGATGCGCGGCGGCAGCTCCGGCGCGACGTCGCGCTTGAGGCGGCGCAACACGAACGGACGGATGCGCTTGCGCAGCTCGGCGGCGCTGGCCGCGTTGCCCTCGGAGATGGGCCGGGCCACCTTCTCCTCGAACTGCCGCCGGCCCCCGAGCAGGCCCGGGTTGGAGAAGTGCATGAGGCTCCACAGCTCCTCCAGCCGGTTCTCAAGCGGCGTGCCGCTGAGCGCCAGGCGGAAGCCGGACTTGAGCGAGAACGCGGCCCGAGCCACCTGGCTCTCCGGGTTCTTGATGGCCTGGGCCTCGTCCAGCACCACCGCGCTCCACTCCCGCGCCCCCAGCACCGCCGCGTCCAGGCGGAGGATGGCGTAGGTGGTGAGCGTCACGTCGGCGGACTCGTCCAGGGCGCGGCCCGGGCCGTGGTAGACGCTCACGCGCAGCGACGGACGGAAGCGCTTGAGCTCCGCGGCCCAGTTGGGCAGCACGCTGGTGGGGCAGACGACGAGCGAGCGCGGCCCCAGCACGCACAGCGTCTGGAGCGTCTTTCCCAGGCCCATGTCGTCCGCGAGGATGCCGCCCAGCCCCGCGCTCTTGAGGAAGCCCAGCCAACCGACACCCTGCTGCTGGTAGTGGCGCAGCGACGCGGTGAGGTCCTCCGGCAGCACCGGCGCGGGCAGCTTCTCGAAGCCCTCCACGAGCGGCGCCAGCCGATCCAACCCCGGAGGCGGCGGCTGCTCCAGTGTCTCGCACAGCGCGGACAACTGCGGCAGCGCGTGGTTGGAGACGCGCCCATCCGCCTGCCGCGCGGCCAGCAGGTCCGCCACCCGCGCGCCGTGCTTCTCCAGCCACGCGCGGGGCAGCGGCGCCCAGCCGCCGCCCACCAGCGGCACCAGGCCCAAGCCCTCCGTCCACGCGCGGACGACCGCCGCCGCGTCCACGGAGCGCGCCTCGCCCTTGCCGCCCTCCACCTGGAACTCGAGCGTGAAGCGCACGTCCGGGATGCCCGCCGCGGTGCTGCCCGCCTCCACGGCGAGGCGGGGCACCAGCCGCACGTCCGGGCTCACCACCGAGGCCCCGTCTCCCGCCAGGTCCCCTCCCCAGCGCCGCAGCTTGTCCGCCCAGCGCACCATCTCCGGCCCCGCCACCGTCACCCGGCGACCGGGCACCAGGTTGAGCTCGTCGCGAAGCTGATGGACCAGCCGCTGCTCCAGCGCCTCGTCGCGCAGGGGCACCGCGCCCTTCAGGTACACCATGCGCCCGTTGTCGATGCGCACCGTCGGCGGCGCGCCGTAGACCAGCGTGGGCAGGACGGACAGGCCCGCGTCGAGCTGGTGCAGCTCTAAGAGGATGCGCGGCTTGAGCTCGCGGTCCACCGGCGGCACGCGCCGCGTGCGCACGTCCACCGGCATGCGCCGCGCCAGCTCCGGCAGGACCTTCGACGTCAGCTCCCCCAGGTTCTCCCCCGAATACGTGCGGACGATGGGGAGGTTCTGGAGCCACGGCCCCGTCATGCCCGTCTCCCCCAGGCGCGCCAGCGCGTCCCCCACCCTCGCCACGCCGGGACTCACGACCTCCGAGACCCGCGAGTCCCGCGTCACCGTCACCACGAACTGGCCGCCGCGCTCCTCGACCACGGCGCGCGGGACGACGACCTCGTCGGGGACCGCCACGGGGCGCCCCTCCAGGAGGACGTTGCGCGCGGACACCAGCACCTTGAGCACGGCGTCGAGCGTCTCCGGCGAGAGCGTCCCCCGCGTGCGCCGCTGCTCGAGGATGCGGTCGGCGAGGATGTCCGCCTGCTCCACCTGGAGCGTCGCGGCCTGCGCGGGCTTCGCGAGCACCGACGCGAGGCTGCCCTCCAACGCCTCCTCCCGACCATCCGCGTGGACCAACGTCCTGCGCAGCGACAGCCCCTCCGGGGTGCGGGTGAAGTGGTACACGAGCCGGGACCACCGGTTCGCCGCCGTCTCCATCGGCGCGTCCTGCCGCTCGGACTGCTGGAGCGAGATGGCCGCCGCCACCACGTGCTCACAGGGGTCCACGCGGCTGGGGCAATCGCATTCCCAGGCCTCGTCGGCCGGGTACAGGGCGACCGTGAAGGGCACCGGACGCCCCGCCGAACGGACGCGCAACTCCAACTCGTCCCCCGACTTCGACTGGAGGGCCACCGCCCCGGCGCGGGCGAGGTTCACTCCGTTGGTCCAGATTCCAGGACGAGCAGCCTTCCGTACGGCTTCGAGCAGTTGAACGGTCGCGGACATGGCGTGGAAGCTCCCTACGCCCCCCAGATGCGTCGCGCAACGCCGATGCGCACCCCTCGCCCCGCTCCCGGACACCCCTCCGCCCGGAGCGTCCAAGAGGCCCCGTGGACTCCCGGCCAGCCGGGCAAGCCCCGGGCCCGGGAACGTCCTCCCACCGACACCCGCCCTGGCGGCGCGCCGGCGCCCGAATCCCTCCCATCCGGCCCCGGGTCCAGGACATTGCAACCGGACTACAGTTGCGCGGCCGGGGCTCCGCGCAATCCCGCGAGGAGCCCGGGCGAAGGAGACCCCATGTCCCTGCTCAGCCGTGCGCTGCCCCTCAGCCTCGCCCTCGCGCTGTCGTTCACCTCCGCCCTCGTCACCGCGGAGCCGTCCTCCGTCGAAGCCACCCAGTCCGAGGAGCGCCTCTCCTCCGCCGAGGCCACGCCGGAGGCCCAGGACGCCGCCAACCTCGCCTGTGTCGCCGTGCGGTGCTCGTCCGAGGCGGAATGCTGGAACGCCTGCCCCACCGCGCAGGATGTTGCCTGTGTCAACAATGGGTGCAAGTACACCCTGCCCGGCGGCGGTGGTGGGGGCGGTGGAGGCCCCACCTGCCCCGCGACGCGATGCATCGACGACTCGGATTGCATCTGCAGCGGGCGGCAGGGCTACTGCGACGTCCGGGTCTGCCGTTACTGATTGTTGACGCGCCCGGGCCCACATCGCCTGGGCCCGGGCGCGGAAGTATCGTCTGCCGCTTGCCACCGGGCCGACCCACGTCGGCCCCTGCTCGATGGGGGTCCCATGCATCTGGACGATTACACGCGGTATGACGCGCTGGGGTTGGCGGAGCTGGTTGGTCGCGGAGAAGTGACGCCCACGGAGTTGCTGAACGCGGCGCTCGCGGCGGTCGCGAAGGTCAACCCGAAGCTCAACGCGGTCATCGACGTCCGCGAGGCGGACGCGAGGAACCTGCTTCAGACGGACTTGCTGAATGGCCCCTTCAAGGGGGTCCCCTTCCTCATCAAGGACCTGGCGCTGCACGCGGCCGGCATCCCCACGGACCTGGGCAGCCGGCTGGCGAAGGGGCTCCTGTTCTCTCACGACACGACGCTGATGGCGCACTACCGGCGCGCCGGCCTCATCCTGATGGGCAGGACGAACACGCCGGAGTTCGGGAACAACGCCAGCACGGAGCCGGTGCTCCACGGCCCCACGCGCAACCCGTGGGACCCGACGCGCAGCCCGGGCGGCTCCAGCGGCGGCACCGCGGCGGCGGTGGCGGCGGGCATCGTCCCCATGGGCCACGGCAACGACGGCGGCGGCTCGCTGCGCATCCCCGCCTCGCACTGTGCCCTGTTCGGGTTGAAGCCGACGCGCGGCCGCATCTCCGTGGGCCCGGACATGGCCGAGGCCATCCAGGGCATCGCCGTGGAGCACGTGCTCTCGCGCTCGGTCCGCGACAGCGCGGCCATGCTCGACGCGTCGCAAGGCCCGGCGGTGGGAGACCCGTACTTCGCGCCGCCCCCGGAGCGCCCCTACCTGGAGGACGTCCAACGCGAGCCGCGGCGCCTGCGCATCGCGCTGAGCCGCACGCCCGGCTCCGGGGCCACGGTCGACAAGGACTGCGTGGCCGCGGTGGAGGACGCGGCGCGGCTGTGCGCGTCCCTGGGTCACGACATCATCGAGGACGCCCCCGTCTACGACGACGCGGCGATGCTGGACGGGCTCGTCTCCGTCTGGTCGTCGTTCATGGCGCTCTGGGCGGAGGGGCTCGGCGGGGCGCTCGGCCGCGAGGCGGGACCGGACACGCTGGAGGCGACCACCTGGGCGGCGGTGCAGCACGGCCGCGCCATGAAGGCGTCGGACCTCCAGCAGGCCTCGGCCACGTTCAACACCGTGTCGCGCGCGGTGGGGGCGTTCTTCAACACCTATGACCTGCTGTTGACCCCCACGACGGGCATCGTGCCGCCCAAGCTGGGCGTGCTCGACGCCAACACGCCCCGCACGGCCGCCGAGTGGTACCGCCACGTCTTCACGCTGAATCCCTTCACGGTGCTCTTCAACGTCACCGGGCAGCCGGCGATGTCCGTCCCGCTCCACTGGAACGCGGAGGGGCTCCCCATCGGGGTCCAGTTCGTCGGCCACTACGCGGACGAGTCCACCCTGTTCCGGCTGGCGGGTCAGCTCGAGCAGGCCCGCCCCTGGTCCGTGCGCCGGCCGCCCATCCACGCGGCGAACGAGGGCTGACGCGCCACCCGAGCGCCCCCGGCGCTCAGGAGGCGACACGCGGCGTGCCCCCCGAGACGAACGGTGGACACGCCGCCCCCGTATCCACGTGAGCGGCGGCCCCTGCCCCGCTATGGTCGCGGGCCTGACGCCGCCATGTGCGCCTTCCGACGTTTCGCCATCGCCTGGAGCCTCATCCTCGTCGGGCTGACCTCGCGGCGGGCCTCCGCGGACGTCCCGCCCCTGACGAGCTCGCGCTACGACATCGACGTGTTCCAGGGGCCGGTCATCGCCCCCGTGCGGGTGTCCGGGCTGGCGGGGGCCTATGCCGCCATCGCGGAGGGCGTGGAGGGAATCGGCGTCAACACGGCCGCGCCCGCCATCCGCTCGCTCTACTCCACCCAGCACGTCGACTACGACCTGGCGCTGGCGTTCACCTTCCCCAGCTCGCTGCGCGACACGGACTTCGACAACAACGGCAAGGTGGGCTTCACCTACAACAACTTCATCTTCACCCAGTTGGGGGGACTGATTCAGTGGGGCCCCTGGGGCGCGGGAGGCCTCGCGTCCCTGCAGACGTATCGCCTGGGCAAGGGCCAGGACCCGGGCGGGCAGCAGCTCCAGGTGAACTTCACCCGCTTCCAGCTCCAGGTCGCCCGCGGCTTCCTCGACGGAGACCTGACGGTGGGCCTCGGCCTGCGGGCGGTCTCCCTGGACATCGACAAGGGCGACGACGTCCTGCAGAACCTCGCCGGCATGATTGGCGCCAACGTCGAGGGCGGCGCCATCTGGACGCCCATGGACCTGCCGCTGCGCGCCGCGCTGTCGCTCAGGGCCCCCGTCAAGGGGAAGCTGAAGCCCAACAGCCCGGCGATCGCCGACGCGGAGGGCAACCTGCTCGTCGCGGGCCTCTACCTGCCCTTCTCCATCACCCTGCCGTGGGAGATCGAAGCGGGGTTCGCCTACCAGTTCGGCGACCGCCCCCTGCAGATTCCCTGGGGACCGGACCGGGCCGAGCGCTACGCGGCCCTGCCCCGGCGCAAGCTGCTGCTGACCGGCTCGGTGCTCATCAGCGGCGCCGTCTCGAACGCCATCGGCTTCGAGTCCTTCCTGTCACAGCGCCTCGAGCGCTCCGGGCGCCGCCTCGTGCTCTCGCCCCGCGTGGGCGCCGAGCTGGAGCCCCTCGAGAACCTGCTCCAGGTGCGGGCGGGCAGCTACCTGGAGCCCAGCCGCTTCGACCGCACCGGCGCGCGCGTGCACGGCACCCTGGGGGCGGAGGTCCGCCTGTTCCGCTGGTCCGTGTTCGGCCTCGCCTCGCCCGACGCCGCCTGGCGGGTCAGCGGCTTCATCGACGTGTCCCGCCTCTACTTCGCGTGGGGCGTCGGCGTCGGCAACTGGCACTGAGGGCCCTGGAGACTAGAAGTCCAGCTCCAGCTTTCCGCCGGTGAGCTTCGCCACGCTCTCGTGCAGCGCCGCGTTCACCTGCTTGCGGTACTCGCTCTGCAGGCTCTGGCGCTTCACGAGGAGGATGTCCTCGGGGAGCTGGAAGGACACCGCGCGCTGACACAGGACCTCCTGCTTGCGCACGTCCACGAGCTTCACCACCGCGGCATAGCGTCCGCCCCTGTAGGTGCTCCCCGTCACCTCCAGCGCCGGCTCGTCGATCTCGTCGAAGGCCACGACGTGGGTGATGCGATGGTACGCCGCGCACGGCCCCAGGTTCGCCCCCTTCCCATCCGTCATCTCGGGGATGCACTGGAAGCCGAGGACGTCTCCGTAGCGCGTGGTGCGCTTCATCCGCGCGGAGCGGTCCTCCGCGAGGAGGTCCGCATCCAGGACCATCACCCCCCACTTCGACACGGTGGGCAGACCCTCGCAGACCTCCTTGTCCGACGGGGGGCGCGTCAACGCCACTCGAACCGCGGCGAACGCGTCGTCGATCCAGGCACGCTTGAGGTGCTCCACCTGCGCCTGGGCCTCCTTCACCGGATCCGGCCCCGTGGGAGCGTCGAACTGGCACTCCAGGAGGTCGTGCGAATAGCCCGCGACCACCCAGCCCTGGGCGCTCTTCGCGAGGCACACCGTCGGGACGTAGCCCCCGTCGGTGAGGGCATCCGCCCATCTGTCGGACACGACCAGCCCCCGGAACGACATGACGCCGGGGCGCGTGGACTCGAGGGCGACGGTCCCGCACCGGGTGGTGAGCACCTTCTCCCGCTTCAGGAAGTACCCCTCGACGACGATGCACGCGTCCTGGGGATTCAGGGACTCCAGCGCCGTCGCCCGGGTGAGCAATGGACCGAGCGCCTCGACCCGCGCGGCGCGCTCCTGAGACACCCGCTGCACGCCCCAGGCGAAGGCCCCCCCCGACAAGAGGGAAAAGACGACCACACCACCCATGATCCATTTCAAGGTGCGCACAGCGCGAGACTCCTCATCGAACGCGAAGGGAAAGCGGCGCCGCGTCGTGGGCGAAGGCCGGCCCGCGCGTCACCGCTGGAGTCGGGAGAGCGCCGCGCGCAACGGCTCGGGGACAGGCGTGGCCTTGCGGGTCGCCCGGTCCACGAAGACATGGACGAAGTGCCCGTGGGCCGCGGCCTCCGCCGCGCCTTCCTTGAAGATGCCGATGCCATAGGTGACCGAGCGCGTTCCCAGCACATCCACCCGCAGCCCCGCGCTCAACCTGTCCGGATAGGCCAGCGGTGCGCGGTAGTTGCACTTCGACTCCACAACCAACCCAATGACAGGAGCAGCATGAATGTCAAGTCCGCCCTCGTGGATGAGGTAGTGGTTCGCGACGGTGTCGAAGTAGCTGTAGTAGGTGACGTTGTTGATGTGGCCGTACACGTCGTTGTCCATCCACCGGGTGGTGATGGGTAGGACGTACGGATAGCGCTCCAGCGTCTCGACCTCGGGCACGGCGGCGACCTCCTCCGGCTACCAGTAGCCCAGCGCCGACTCGAACAGCCAGGAGAGCACCGGGCGGGACATCTCCCGCGGAGCATTCTGTAGCAGGCGCTGCTGCGGGAAGGCACCCTCGGTGAGGGCCGCCACGTCCGCCCCGGTGTACCCCACCCCGCCCAGGCCGTTGGGCATGCCCACCGCGCGCATGAGCTGGATGAGCCGCTGCGCGAGCACCTCGCCCGCGTCCCCCGGCGCCGCGCCGCGAGCGTCCGCGCCCAGCCACGTCGCGGCCTCCAGGTGACGCTCCGGACTCTCCTCCGCGGTGTAGCGGAACACCGCGGGCGCGTTGAGGATGACCGCCATGCCGTGGGGGACGAGGGGCTCCTCGCTCGGGTAGCCGGGCGGGCGGAAGTCCTTCACCAGCCCCGCCACCGCGTAGGCCATGCCATGGGGCGCGTGGACGCCCGCGTTCCCGAAGGCGATACCCGCCAGCGTCGCGGCCCACATGAGCTGCTCGCGCGCCTCGTGGTCGCCGGCATCCGCGACACCGCGCTCCAGGAACGACCCCATCAGCCGCAGCGCCTCGCGGCAGCCCAGGTCGCTCCAGGGGTTCGCCCCCTGGCTCATGGGCCTCAGGTGGGGCCGCGGCGGCGCGGTCCGACGGACGAAGGGCCGCGCGGTGTACGACTCCAGCGCGTGGGACAGCACGTCCAGGCCGCTCGCCGCCACCACCTCTCCCGGCAGGGTCGCGGTGCAGTCGGGGTCCACCAGCGCCTCGGTGGGACGCAGCGCGGGGGACGCGATGCCGGTCTTCGCCCCCATGGAGAGCAGGTCGAAGATGGTGATGCCGGTGACCTCGCTCCCCGTCCCCGACGTGGTGGGACACGCGATGTGCGGCTTGAGCGGCCCAGGTACCGGGCGCCCCTCTCCCACCGGCGCGTTCACGTACGTCAGGAAGTCCGCGGGCCACGTCGCGTAGAGGTTGGCCGCCTTGCAGGTGTCGATGACGGAGCCACCGCCCAGCGAGACGTAGCCGTCCGGGCGGAAGTCGGCCGCGAAGCGCCAGGCATCCAGGAAGGAGCGGTCCGTGGGCTCGACGCGCACGTCCTGGAACACCTCCACCTCCAGCCCGTAGGCGCGCAGCGACTCACGCACCTTCTCGAAGTGCGCCAGTCGCGCCACGCCCGCGTCGGTGAACAGCGCCACGCGCCGCATGCCGAGCGCCCGGGCCCTGTCGCCGACCTCCGCCAGACAGCCCCGGCCGAACGTGACGCGCGACGCGTCCACCGTGAAGGCCGAGTCGAAGCCCTCGCCCACGGCGTGGTAGCGGCAACACTCCATGACAGTCCTCCCGCGTTGCGTTGGGCGACCGGCGTCCACCGGCCGCCACGGCCTTCCGGCTCAACAATCGTAGTCCGGCGGCGTCCCCCCATCCTCGACGCGCACCGGGGTGGGCCCGCCCTGCTCCGCCAGCGACTCCCCGCAGTCCAGCGACGCCGCTCCGGAGAGCGCGCGGTAGAGCACGCAGGACGCGCGCTCGACGAAGAACGCCTGGCGCGGCCAGTCCGGGCCCCGCGCGGCCAGGATGGCCACGGCGTAGCGCCCACCCTCCGGGAGCTGGACGAGGCCCACGTCGTTGAGGACGTTGTAGCGCGTGTCGTCCGAGCAGCACCCCGGCGGCAACCACCCGGCCTTGTGCCGCAACGAGGCGCGGGCCTTCGCCGGCAGCAGCGTCCCCAGCCACCCGCCGCACCCCTCGCGTGGCGTCAGCTCCATCCACCCGAGCAGCCGCGACGTGGGGCCGGGCTTCAGCAGCGCGCCCCCCTCCAGGCGCTGGAGGAACGACACCGCGTCCACGGCGCAGAGGTAGTTGTCGTTGCCCAGGGCCTGGGGCGAGTTCGTGGCGCGGCGGGG
The DNA here is from genome assembly GCF_024198235.1 of Myxococcus dinghuensis. GTDB lineage: Bacteria > Myxococcota > Myxococcia > Myxococcales > Myxococcaceae > Myxococcus > Myxococcus dinghuensis. The sequence continues at coordinate 75,899 of NZ_JAKCFB010000022.1, forward strand.
CTTGCCGTAGTTCCACTTCGTGAGGGCGGTGTTCTTCACCCCCAGGGAGCGCAGGTAGACGTTGACGGCATCGGGTCCACCCACCAGGTCGATGACCTCGCCGGACGCCTCGTTGTCCGACGTGCGGAACACCTTCTCCGCCAGGGGCGCCACCTTCGCCTCGTCGGCCTTCTTCAGCGCGGCGGCGACCCAGAACACCTTCGCGGCGCTGGCGGAGACATGAGGCACCGCGTCCGAGGCCCCCGCATACTCCCCGGTGCGCAGGTCGCGCACCGCGATGGCCACGTCCGTCCCGGGCGTCAGCCTCGCGGCCTCCACCATCAACGCGTCCACCACCGACTGGAGCGACACCCGGGCCCCCGGGCCTGACGCGGCGGGCGGCCCCGCCAGCGCCGCCCCCGCCACGAGACCGCACACGAGCACCGACCGCGTCACCACCCGCCGTGAGGACTGCCACGTCATCGCCATGGTCCACCCCGCGCGCGAAGCCTACCGCGCCGGGACCGGACCGCGCGCCCTTCCCGACGGCGTCAACCGTTCTCGGGCAGCGCGCGGAGCAGATGGAGGAGGAACGACGGGAAGCCCAGTTGCCCCCGGTCCCCCAACGCCCATCCGGACTCCAGCAGCTCCCGGTGCGCGGACAGGCGCGCGCGCCGCAACGCCAACCACGCCCCGCGCTCGGAGAGGTCCCGCGTCCGGAAGGCGGCGGAGAGCCGCCTGGACTCCTCCATCGCGTTCCGGAACTCCCACGACAAGAGGCCCCGCGCCCGCGCCTGCGCCTCCTCCTGCTCCGACGTGGCCTCCAGCGCCAGACGCAGCTCGTCGAAGCGGTCGGTCAGTCGCTGGACTTCGCGCCCATGGTTCCGCTCCCAGGCCTGCTTGTCGGTCTCGCTCAGCGTGGCCTGGAGCGCGGCGTCCTCCCGCCAGCTTCGCAGGGCGGCCTCCAGGTCCTTGCGCGCGTTGTGCTCCTCGCGGTCGAGCTGGGCCCGGCGCCCCTCCAACAGGTCGATCTCCGTCCGGTCCACGTCGACGCCGCGAAGGCGGAGGTCACGCATCCACCCATGCAGGGCTTGCTGCGCCTCGATGTGCTGGGCGTTCGCGTCGCGCCAGTCCTTCTCGCGCTGGCGGGAGTCGCGCTCGCGCCGTGCGAGCTCGACGCGGGAGTCGTCCAACATCCGCCGCGCCTCCTTGCGGCGCGCCTCCCATCGCAGGACCTGCCGCACCACGGGATGGCGGAGATAGGCCCCCCGGGCACTCCACAACCCGAGCGCCCCGAAGGCACCGACACCCAGCAACCACCCGGCGGAGGCCGCCACGCTCGGAACGAGACCCAACGCGGCCGTGGCGAGGAGGCCGGTGGCCATCTGTTGGTCGCCCGAATGCTCCGGTCCGAACGCGAGCGCCGGCCGGCCGCGAGGCTCCAGCCAGCTTCTCATCACCTCCGCGGGGCCCGACTCCTCGGAGGGAGAGGATTCCGGGCGAGCCTCTCCCCTCCACGACGCGAGCGCCGCGACGTCCAGCGCGGGGACCTCCTCCGCGGGGAGCGCCAGCATCGCCCGGAACCGCGCCACCGCGTCCCGCACCCTCGGGAAGGGTGACGCCTGGAGCGCCTGGAACACGGCGGACCGCTCCGGCGCCTCGTAGTCCTTGCGCTTGAACAGGAGACAGTCGTCGCCTCCCTGCAAGCGCGTCCAGAGCGACGGCTCGTGCGCGAGCGCGACCAGCGAGAGCCACACGCTCCACGCCGGGAAATGGTCGAGCCGACCGTGGAAGGCCCCCGGCGGACGGCGCGGGTGCTGGTAGTGGGCGTGCCCGAACTCGTGGCCCACCGCGCCCTCGAGGGCCGGGACGAACATGCCGTCGTAGTCGACGAGCCGGAGCCCCTCGGGCGTCACGAGGACGTTGCCGTGGTGGAGGTCACCATGCGCGATGCCCGCGGCGCGCAGCGAGGCCAGCAACTCCAACCACTCGACCGCGAGCGCGAAGAGGGCCCCGGGGTGTTCGAGGTTCGCGGCGACGTGGCGCTCCAGGGACTCCCCCTGGACCCAGTCCATCTTGACGGCGGGCCACCAGCGGCCACGCACGAGCACCCCCCGAGCAAGGAACGTGAACCCGACCGTCTCCGGCACCCAGTGCAGGGACAGGTGCCGCTCGAACTCCAGGTAGCGCGACTCCAGGTCCTTCGGGATGGGTCGCGTGAAGCACCGCACCGCGAAGGCCTGCTCGCCGTGCTGGACCTTGTACGTGGTCGCGAAGGCGCCCGCGCGCGGACGAGGCAACCCCGCGAGCGCGCCGGTCCCCGTCTCCACGACTCCCTCCCGCAGCGCCTCGTCCGAGAAGGCCCGCCGCGGATGCTGGAGCGCCAGTTGGTAGTCGCTGTCCGACGGGAACGTCATGCCCTCACGCTCCTACCGTCAACCGCAGCAGCGTGACGTCGTCGTTGCGCAGCCGCCCCGCGCCCCGCAGCTCCTCGACGAAGGCGTCGTGTCGTGCCGCCGCGCCGGGCGGGGGCAACCGGCGCCACGGCTGTCGCCCCGCCTCGTGCTCCAGGAGGAACCAGCACGCGAGCGCATCCGTCATCAAGAGCAGGCTGTCGCCCGGCTGGAGGTTCCCCGTGGCGCTCACCGCCCGCTCCTCCAGGCCCGCGTTGCGCGCCGCGTGCGTGGAGACGAGATAGGGGTTCGTCCCCAGGGCCTCCGAGGTCTCCACGGGGAATGCCCGGAGGAGCACGTCCCCTCGAACGTGGAAGAGACACGAGTCGCCCACGGCCAGGGCGGTCCAGGTGGAGCCCACCACGCTGACGCCGAGCAGCGTCGCGAAGGCCCCCTGGTGCGCCTTCTCCCGCGCATACCAGGGCAGTTCGCGCGCGCCGACGTCCTCGTGCCATGCCCGTCGAAGCCCCGGCAGGACCTCGAGCAAGGCCCGAGCGTCCTGGAGGAGCCCCTGGACATACGCCTGCGCGAGGGAGCGGGCCCACGGACCGGAGAAGAGGCTCTCCGTCGCGCCATCGGCCACCGCGGCATGCAGCGGGGTGCCACCGGAGGGGATGACGCCGGAGCACGCGTGCGCGTCCTCGTTCTCCGAGGGCGCGTTGCCGGCCTTCTGGACCCACAGCACGTCGGATTCGATTCGCACGGTGGGGCGCTAACCGAGGTTGCTGGGGCGCGTTCCGATGTTCAGGAACTTGATGAGCGACACGATGTCCGCGTTGAAGACGAAGCCACGCGCGCCATCGCGAACCGAGTGCCCCTCCTCCCGCGCGGCGACGTGCATCCCCGGCGTCAGGGGACTGGAGAGGCGGAAGAGCAACTGCGCGTGCTCGTCCGGCAGGCCCGCCTCCGTGTCGGGGAACTGGATGGGCGTGGCGGGGTTCGACGAGAGGTGGACGTTGAGCAGGAGCACCTCGCCATCCGCGCTGCGCAATCGCCGCAAGGCGGAAGCCGCGGGGGTCGGATCCCCATCCGTGGGCTGGCCGTCGGAGATGTTCACCACCAGCGGCGGGAAGCCCACGGGGTGCTCGCGCAACCACCCTCCGACCAGCTCCATCGCGTGGCGCAGCACCTCGCACATGGGTGTGGGGCCATTCGCCATGGGCTCGAACCAGATGGGGAAGCGGACCTTCTCCTTGACGAGGCCGCCCATCCCGTCCTCCCGCTCGCGGACCCGCTCCTCCAGCCGCGCCGGGGAATGACCGATCTCACTGATGGGCACCAGCCCCCGTCCCGCCAGGGAGCCGGAGAACGCCGGCCCCACGCGCTCGCCGTAGCCGAGCACCCCGACATGGAAATAGTCCCGGATGCCATCCTCGCGCGCGCAGCGCACCACCAGGTTCTGGAGCAGCCGGTTGGTGACGTCCGCCACCCCTTCCGACTTCTTGCGGCTCCCCGAGACGCCCCCGAACGGATCGTCCATGGAGCCCGACTGGTCGACGAGGAGGAGGATGCTCGCGGGATGATTGCGACTGATTTCCGCCGTATAGGCCATGCGTCCCCTGACAACGGCGCCGCTATCGGCGTGAAAGGGGAATCTAGCAAACGGTCACTTCGTCAGCTCGTCGAGCATCATCGACCACGCTTCCTGCTCCCAGACGGACAGCGGCAGGGTCGAGCAGAGATACAGGGCCGCGAGGTCACTCGTCCTGCCCTTGCTCACGAGCGTGCGGACCATGGCCGCCGTCACCGCGTTCTTGAGGCCGAACTCGTTCATCAGCATCGCCGCATGGTGGTTGGCGAGCAGCTTGCGGGCGCGCGCGAGGAGGTTCCCCCAGAGATAGCGATGCGAGTCGCTCATGATGTTGGGACGCGACTCACGGCACAGGTCGTTCTTCGACCCCTTGATCGCCACCTTCAAGCTCATCGCATAGGGCTCGTCCCGGAACCACAGCCGCTTGTCCCATTTCACGTGCACTTCGAACAGCGCTCCCAGCCCCACGATCAGGAACTTCACGTTCAGCCCCGGGAACGCCCCGCTCTGCCAGAAGTCGAAGGGGACCCCCTCGTTGTAGTCGACGAAGGTGGGCCACCTGTCCCGGTCCTTGATGGCGTTCTCGAGGTCGTCGGTGTTGATTCCCGCCGCGCTGGAGTAGCCGCCGGACGAGGCGCCTCCGCTCCCGGAGGACGAGGCGCCTCCGCTCCCGGAGGACGACGGGAACATGGAGAAGGAGGACTGCGGTCGGTTCTTCGCCCAGGTACAGCACGGGCGCGAAGCGGCCCAGCAGCCCGAGCAGACGAAGACGCCGCAGTACTGGCACGGACCTGGACCGTGCGCCATGCAGAGGTAGTACGCGCAGAAGGGACACTGGGCCGAGGGGTGCACCTGGGCCACGTTCCTGCAGCCGTACGAACCACACCGGACGAATTGGGACTGGACGGGATAGTACATGGGGAGGGTGATGGCGCCTCGAGGCCAGGGACCGCGGTTCCAGGAGCACGCTCCCGGGTGCATCGCGGGGCCATCGAGCAAGCCACATACCAACGGGCCGGCACGCGCCGTTCGAAGAGCGCGCGGCGCGGGGCCCGAGGCGTTCACGCGGCCCGCGTTCCTCGAGGACGCGCATGCGTCGGAACGGGACACGCCTGGAGCCCTGCCAGGGACACGCTCCAGCCGTCACGAGCACACCCGACACACCGCCTCGCCCCTGTGAAGGGGATGGAGCGAGGCGGCGCGGTCGACGACTACGGCGCGGAGCCCTCACCCAGCTCCGCCACGAACGCGGCGGCGATCTTCGCGAAGTGCAGCGCGTGGTTCGCGGTGCTGCCGGAACGCGCGATGGTGTCGTTCACCGTGTGGATGTACGGGTTGCCCTCGGGGACGAGGGCCTCGTGGGGGATGGAGGCCGCGAAGCCCTGGTTGTACCAGGAGGCGTGGTCCGAGCACGCGTAGCCGCACGTGCTGTTGGCCTGCTTGATGCCCACGTAGGTGGTGATGAGGTTGCGCAGGAACGTGTTCTGCGCCGCGTTGGTGTAGTCCGTGACGACGCCCACCTTCACGTCACTCCGCGTCGAGGGATAGTTGGTCATGTCCAGTTGGAGCACGCCCACCACGTCGACGCCGTTGTTCTTGAAGTACGCGGCGATCTCCTTCGAGCCGCGCAGACCGACCTCCTCCGCCGCGTAGCCGATGAACTTCACCGTGCGCGCCGGCCGGTAGCCCACCGCCATGGCCGCGCGGATGACCTCCGTGAAGGAGGCGATGCCGGAGGCGTTGTCGTCCGCGCCCGGCGCGGTGCTGCCGGAAGAGGTGGAGTCCAGGTGCCCGCCCACCACCACCACCTGGTTGGGCAGCGTCGTGCCCTGGATGGTGAGGATGACGGAGGGCTGGGCCCACGCGGCGTGGTTGAACAGCTCCACGGTGACGTCCGAGCGGCCCGCGCCCAGGCTCGCCCAGTGCGTCCGCAGCCAGTTGGCGGAGCTCACGCCCGTCGTGGACGTGTAATAGCGCGTGGTGTACGCCGACATCGTGTTGATGGTGCTCCGGATGTTGGACTCCGCCAGCACCGCGATGAGCTTGTTGACCGTCGTGGCGCTGTCGAGCGTGTAGCTGGGCACCGTCAGCTCCGCCGCGGCCGGCATGTCCGGGGGCGTCAGCGAGGCCATCGCCTCCTGGAACGTTTCATAGGTCACGAAGCCCGCGCAGCGGTTGAAGCGGTCGTGCATCACCTGCGCGATGCGCTCCAACTGCGACTCGTACACGGGCAACAACGTGACGTCGTGCTTCTCCAGATACGGGGTCGGCGCCGCCCAGCCCTCCCGGGCGAAGGCCTCCGACACGGGCTTCACCGCCTCCGAATCGATGGTGATCCACAGCGCCGGATCATTGGCGCCGGCGAGGACCGGCGTCGGGCTCAGCAACAGCATGGCAAACGGAATCAGCCGCTTCATGGGCATCGCTCCTACGGATGAGTGTGGTGGTGCGCCGCGGATCTCCCCGGGGCAGCCGCGGCTCCCACGGGGGGTCCCCACGAAGCGCGACACCATCCGCACTCCGTCGGGACGGGGCGGCACTTTCCGTTTATTCCATGAATTCCGGCAACTCATCCCACCCCGGAGTCGAGGCCTGGAGTGTTCAGGACCCGACACTCCAGGGAGTGACTGGAGGGCCATCTGTCGGCGGCCCTCCGAAGCGGGGCCGGCTCACTCCGGGGGGAGCGTGGCCAGGCGGTTGGCCTGGGGGCGGACTCCGCCGGCGTCGTCGCCGTCCGCGAGGCTCGCCTCGGTGCGCAGCATGGGCAGCCCGTGGGGCTGCTGGCGCAGCCAGGCCATGAGCTTCTCGCGGACGAGGCAGCGCAGGTCGAAGGCCTTGCCGGAGTCCGCCGCGCTCACCAGGGCGCGCAGCTTCATGGTGCGCTCGGAGAGGTCCGTCACCTGCAGGCCGTGGACCTTGCCGTCCCACAGCCCGTTCGACTCCTGCTCCAGGATGCGCCGCAGCTCCGCGCGCGCCGCGGCGACGTCCGTGCGGAAGTCCACGTAGAACTCCGCGGTGCCCAGGATCTCCGGCGACACCTTGCTCCAGTTCTGGAAGGGCTTCTCCAGGAAGTGGCCCATGGGAATCACCAGGCGGCGCAGGTCCCACACCTTCACCACGACGTACGTGAGGGTGATCTCCTCCACCCAGCCCCACTCGTTCTCCACGATGACCGTGTCGCCGATGCGGATGGGCTGGGTGATGGACAACTGGATGCCGGCCAGCAACGTGGAGATGGACTTCTGCGCCGCCAGGCCGATGAAGAGGCCGGCGATGCCCGCGGAGGCCAGGAGCGACACGCCCACGTTGCGCACCGCCTCGAACTGGAGCAGCAGGAGCGAGCCGGAGATGAGGACCACCGCCACCTCCGTCACCCGGCGCAGCACCGCCAGTTGCGTGCGCAGCCCCCGCGCGCGGCCCACGTCGCCGCCCTTCTCCTCGCGCGCCACCGTCTGCTCGACGAAGCGGGCCGCCAGCTTCACGAAGCGAAGGACGAACCACGCCATCGCCGCGATGCCCACCGAGCGCGCCGCGACGTCCACTCCGTGCTTCGCCACGGGCGGCAGCTTCAACGCCAGCGTCCCCGCCGCCACCAGCACCACGAACAGCAGGTAGCGCAGGGGGCCCCGCGCGGACTCCGCCAACTGGTCATCCCAGCCCGACTTCGTCAGCGCCGCCGCCCGGTCCGCCAGCCGCAGAACGACCCACTCGACGCCCCTGCCCACCAGCCACGCGCCCACCACGACGCCGGCCAGGCCCGCCCACTGCCACAGGTCCAACCCCCACGACGTCCACCATGGCGGCGCGGGCGGCGGCGGCGCCCCTTCCGCGGGCGCCTGCCCCATCAGCACCGACACCCACCCGGCCAGGGACATTGTCGCGACCATCTCTCGGGCTCTCCCCCTGGCGGGACGCACACGAACGAGGGCACCCCAGGCGCATCTCCTCCGCGTGGACGCGCTCCCGCCAGTCAAAAGTTTGAGGTCAAATCTATTAGCGACAACGTGCGGTGCGGTCCAGGACTTCGTGAGGGACCACGGGCGGCATGGCCCTCGGGCGACCGCCAGGACCCCAGTCGTCGGTCCTGGGCCGACGCCGAGCAAGTGGACAGGCCCGTGACCCGCGCGCGGATGTCGCCTCCTGGACGTGAGGGGGGCGGCGAGGCGCGCCCCGCCCCACGCCCCCCGAGGCTCAGGCCTCCGACCACGACGTGCGGCGCAGGACGAGCAGCCGCGTCTCGGTCATGTCCTCCATGGCGTACCGGACGCCCTCACGTCCCAGCCCCGAGCCCTTCACGCCGCCGTAGGGCATGGTGTCGACGCGGAAGCTCGGCACGTCCCCGACGACGACCCCTCCCACCTCCAGCTCGTCCCAGGCCCGCATCGCCCGCGCCACGTCCCGGGTGAAGAGGCCGGCCTGGAGGCCGTAGCGGCCGTCGTTCACCTCGCGCAGGGCCTCGTCGAACGTGTCGACGCGCTGGAGCACCATCACCGGCCCGAACGCCTCCTCCGCGCACAACGGCTCGTCCCGGGGCACGTCCTCCACCACCGTCGCCTCCAACAGCGCGCCTCGTCGCTGGCCGCCCGTGAGCACGCGGGCGCCCCGCGCCACCGCGCTGGAGATCCAGCCTTCCAGTCGCTTCGCCGCGGGCTCGTCGATCATCGGCCCGAGCGTGGTGGCCTCGTCGCGCGGGTCCCCGGCCCGCAGCGCGCGGGCCCGGGTGACGAGCCGCTCGCGCAGCGCCTCGTAGAGGGACGTGTGGATGAGCACGCGCTGCACGGAGATGCAGCTCTGCCCGGACTGGAAGAAGGCGCCCTGGGCCACGCGGTCCGCGATGACGTCGAGCGACTCGCCGGGCTCGCGGTCCACCACGCACGCCGCGTTGCCGCCCAGCTCCAGCACCACCTTCTTGCGACCCGCGCGCGCCTTCAGCGCCCAGCCCACCTTCTCCGAGCCGGTGAAGGACAACAGCTTCAGGCGCTCGTCCTCGATGAAGGGCCCCACGTCCTCCAGCCGCGTGGGCAGCACGGAGAACGCCCCCTCCGGCAGCGCCGCCTCCGCGAGCACCTCCGCCAGGAGCATGGCGCTCACCGGCGTACGGTCGGACGGCTTGAGCACGAAGGGGCAGCCCGCGGCGATGGCGGGCGCCACCTTGTGCGCCACCAGGTTGAGCGGGAAGTTGAACGGGGTGATGAGCGAGACGGGCCCCACCGGGACGCGCTGGGTGAACCCCCGGTAGCCCTCCGTCCGCGCGGACACCTCCAGGTTCAACACCTCCCCGCCCCCGCGCACCGCCTCGTCGGCGGCGGCCTGGAACGTCTCGATGAGGCGCACCACCTCCGCGCGGGCGTCCCGCAGGGGCTTGCCCGCCTCGATGCACAGCGCCTGCGCCAGCTCCTCCGAGCGCTCGCGGAAGCGGCGCACGCAGTGCTCCAGCACCACCCTGCGCGCGTGCGAGGGCATCCGCCGCATGGGGCCCGCCGCGCGCACGGCCGCCGCGATGGCCTCCTCCACGGCGGCGGCGTCCGCGAGCGCCACGCGCGTGGCCACCTCGCCCGTGTACTTGTTCGTCACGGGCAGGTCCGCGTTGGGCTGCCGGGGCCGGTTGGCCAGATAGTACGGGTAGCGTTCAGCGAGCATGGGTCTCCTCCCCTTCCATGGCCCCGGCGCCGAGCGCGCGGGAGTTGTCCGAGTAGTCGATGGGCAGGTCGATGACGTGCACGCCGCCCGCCTCCAGGCAGCGCGACAGGAGGGCGCCGAACTCCGAGGCGCTCGTCGGACGGTGGCCGCGCGCGCCGTACGCCTCCGCGTAGCGGACGAAGTCCGGGTTGCCCAGGGTCATGCCGTGGTCCGGCAGCCCCATCTCCCCCTGCTTCCAGCGAATCATCCCGTAGGCGTCGTCGCGCACCACCACGACGGTGAGGTCCAGCCCCAGCCGCACCGCCGTCTCCAGCTCCTGCGAATTCATCATGAAGCCGCCGTCGCCGCAGACGGCCACCACCTTGCGGCGCGGGTGCACCAGCTTCGCGGCGATGGCGGACGGCAGGCCCGCGCCCATCGTCGCCAGGGCGTTGTCGAGCAGCAGCGTGTTGGGGCGCCGCGTGCGGTAGTAGCGGGCGAACCACAGCTTGTACATGCCGTTGTCCAGGCAGACGATGCCGTCGTCCGGCAGCGCGCGGCGCATCTCCGCCACCAACCGCGCCGGGTAGATGGGGAAGCGGTCATCCGCGGCCCCCTTCGCCAACTGCGCCTCGAGCCCCGCGCGCGCCTTCTCGAAGGGCGTGAAGTCCCAGTGCGAGCGCGGCCCCAGGCCGTCCGCGAGGCGCCACACCGCGTTGGCGATGTCGCCCGTCACCTCCACCTTGGGGAAGTAGACGGGGTCCACCTCCGCCGACGAGAAGTTCAGGTGCACCACGGCGCGCCGGCTGTCGCGCATGACGAACGGCGGCTTCTCGATGACGTCGTGGCCCACGTTGATGATGCAGTCGGACGCCTCGATGGCGCGGTGCACGAAGTCGCCGTCGGACAGCGCGGCGGTGCCCATCCACAGCGGGTGGGACTCGTCCACCACGCCCTTGCCCATCTGCGTGCTGAAGAAGGGAATCCCCACCCGGTCCACGAAGACGCGGAGCATCTCCGACGTGAGCTTGCGGTTGGCCCCCGCGCCAACCATCAACAGCGGGCGGCGCGCGGAGGCGATCGTCTCCACGGCCAGCGCGATGGAGCCCTCGTCCGCCACCGGCCTGCGCCAGGCGCTCGCGGGCAGCAGCGCGGCCTCCGACGACTCCCGCGCCACGTCCTCCGGCAGCTCCAGGTGCGTGGCCCCCGGCCGCTCCTCCTCCGCGCGGCGGAAGGCCTCGCGCACCGCGGACGGCACGTGCTCCGCGGAGACGAGCGTGCGCGTCAGCTTGGTGAGCGGGCGCATCATCCCCACCACGTCGACGATCTGGAAATGCCCCTGCTTGCTCGCGCGGATGGGCTTCTGGCCCGTCACCATCACCATGGGCATGCCGCCCAGTTGCGCGTACGCGGCGGGCGTCACGAGGTTGGTGGCCCCCGGCCCGAGCGTCGCGAGGCACACCCCCGCGCGCCCCGTCAGCCGCCCCCAGGTCGCGGCCATGAACCCCGCCGCCTGCTCGTGGCGGGTGACCACCAGCCGCATGTCCGCCGCCCGCATGGACTCCAGCAGGTCCAGGTTCTCCTCTCCGGGCAGCCCGAAGACGCAGCGCACGCCCTCCGCCTCCAACGCCTTCACGAACAGGTCCGATGCCTTCATCGCGGTCCTTCCTCCGTTCCGCGACAACATCTACGGAGCAGGCTCGATTCGTACATTCGTTTGTTTCCATGGAGTCGATAGGTCCCATCTATGATGACGCCATGGAGCTCCGACACCTGCGCTACTTCACCGCCGTGGCGGACACGCTGCACTTCGGGCGCGCGGCGCGGCGGGTCCACGTCTCCCAGCCCACGCTGTCGCAGCAGATACGACAGCTGGAGGAGGAGCTGGGCACCCCGCTCTTCGAGCGGGCCCGCGCCGGGGTGCGCCTGACGCAGGCCGGGGAGCTGTTCCGCACGTATGCCTCGCGAGCCCTGGAGGACGTGGACGCGGGGCGCATGGCCGTGGGCGCGCTGCGCGGGCTGGCCACCGGCGCGCTGCGCGTGGGCTATCCCCCCAGCATGCGCGGCGTCGTCGTGCCCGCGCTGGCCGCGGTGCTCCGCCGGCACCCGGGGCTCGCGTTGAGCGCGGAGGAGGCCGTGGTGCGGCGGGTCGAACGACGGCTGGCGGACGGACGGCTGGACGTGGGGCTCGGCTACGCGCCAGCCCGCTCACCGGACCTGGACACCGAGCCCGTCTTCGACAGCCGGCTGGCGCTGGTCGTGGCGCGTGGCCACGCGTTGGCGAGCGCGGAGTCCGTGGGGGCCCGGCAGCTCTCCAACGAGCCCTTCGCGCTGCTCTCCTCCGGCCTGCGCGTGCGCGCGCGCGTGGACGCCTGGTTCGCGGCGATGCGGCTGCGCCCCCACATCGCCCTGGAGTCGAACGCCGTCGGCACGGTGCTCGCCATCGTCCGCGCCGGGCTGGCCGTCACCATCCTCCCCGAACCCCACCTGTCCGACGCCGAGCGCGTGGTCGTGAAGCGGCTGTCACCCGCGCCGCGCACCGAGCTGGCCGCCCTCCTCTGGCGCAAGGGCGCCCCCCGCGCGCCCGCCGCGGAGCTGTTCGCCACCGAGGTCCGCACCCGGGCACGCGACGCGGGCGCCTGAGCACACATACAACCTGTTGGTTGACGGTCCGCCATCCGCTGCTATCTTCAACGAAATGGTTGAGGGTCGTCCGGACGGGCCGGGCATCCCTCTCCCTGGGAGTGGTGATGCGAATCACGTTGAGCAGCGTCTTCGTGGACGACCAGGCCAAGGCGCGGAAGTTCTACACGGAGGTGCTCGGCTTCGTGGTGAAGGTGGACATTCCGGCGGGCGGCGCGCGCTGGCTGACGGTCGTCTCCCCGGACGACCCCAATGGCACGCAGTTGGTGCTCGAGCCCAACGGGCATCCGGCGGCCACGGCCTATCAGAAGGCCCTCTTCGCGGACGGGATTCCCGCCACGTCCTTCACGTCCCTGGACATCCAGGCGGAGTACGAACGGCTGTCCGGGCTGGGCGTGGTCTTCCGTCAGAAGCCGACGCAGATGGGGCCCGTCACGGTGGCCACGTTCGAGGACACCTGCGGCAACCTCCTCCAGATGCACCAGACCTGACGCACCACGAAGAGAGGCCCCGCCATGGGAGTGCTGAGCGAAGCCGACGTCCAGCGGTTCATCCACGAGGGCTTCGTTCGGTTGGACGATGCGTTCCCCCGGGCGCTCGCGCAGGAGGTCCAGCGCTTCTTGTGGCCCCTGACCGGCGCCCGGGCGGACGACCCCGCAACGTGGACCCAGCCGGTGGTGCGGCTGGGCGAGTACGCCACCGACCCCATCCGCCAGGCCGCGAACACGCCCCGGCTGCACGCGGCGTTCGACGAACTGGTGGGCGCCGGACGCTGGCAGCGGCGGATGAGCCTGGGCACCTTCCCCGTCCGCTTTCCCAGCCCCCTGCCGCCCGGGGACGACGGCTGGCACGTCGACGCCAGCTTCGAGCCTCCCGGCGCGGCGACCTTCTTCGACTGGCGCGTCAACGTCGCGTCGCGAGGCCGGGCGCTGCTGATGCTCTTCCTCTTCTCCGACGTGGGCGAGCACGACGCCCCCACGCGGCTGCGCGTCGGGTCGCATCGGGACGTCGCGCGAATCCTGGAGCCCCACGGCGACGCGGGGCTGTCGTTCATGGAGCTGGCCACGCGGCTGGCCTCGACGGAGGGCGCCCCGGAGGCGCTGGCGACGGGCGACGCGGGCACCGTCTATCTCTGTCATCCCTTCGTCGTCCACGCGGCGCAGCCCCACCGAGGACAGCGCCCCCGCTTCATGGCCCAGCCGCCGCTCTTCCCCTCCGGGGAGTTCCACGTCGAGCGCGCATCGGAGCCTGGCGCCCCGGTGGAACAGGCCATCCGCCTGGCGCTCGACCGGGGCTGACGGGCCACGGGGCCACGCGTCACATCGACGAGGACAGGTAGAGGATCCACTTCCCGGGCAGGATGATCTCCCGGTAGACGAGCACCGTCATCGCCCACACGAAGAGGATGCGGGCATCGCGGACGAAGGACAGCCGGTCATCCCGGTGGGTCCACGCCGGCAACACCATCCACATCATCAGCACCAACGCGTGCCAGCCCTGCGTCTGATAGACGCGCGAGCACATCCACGCCATCCAGCCCATCAACACCACATCGAGCCATGCGTGGGCATAGAGCAGCATGGCGCCAACCAACATGACGAGGAATGCCAGGTGGGTGCCCTCGAAGTTCAGCTCGCGCCGCAGCGGGTTGGTGAGCGGAAATGACGTGAGCCAGGGCATGGTGAGCCAGAAGGTGTACAGGCTCGAGAAGCCCAGCACGATGATGGCCGCCAGCTCGGCCCCCTGGCGGTCGTCCCAGCGCTGATGCTTCCAGTCCTTCAGCACCAGGTAGACGGCATACAGCGGCAGGGGCGCGAAGAAGAACGCGCGGAAGTGGATGAAGGCGGCGATGCAATAGCAGACAAGCGCCGCCAGCCCCCGGCGCTGGCGAAGGAAATGGCCACACAACACGAGCGGCGCCAGCATCGCCCCGTCATACAGGCCATCCAGCGTCCAATGGATGGCTTCGAAATACAGGAGGAAGGCGCCCAGCGGCCCCATGACGGAGGCCCAGCGCCCCTCGCCCCAGGGCGCACAGCGGATCACCACGAAGAAGCCAACGTGGGTATACAGGAGGAACAAGAGGATGAGCAGCAGGTTCGACGCCTGGAATGACAGCGGCGTGAACTGGTACAGCAGGGCCACCGGCGCCACGAGCAGCAGCACCCCGGGAGGATAGGGGCGCGGCAGGTAGGCCCAGCTCATCGTCAACGGCTTGTCATCCGGCCCACCCGGCATCTCGAAAAAGGTCAGGTCCACCGGAATCCGCGTCAGCGAGGTGAACTGCTCGACGTGGAGGTCCCGAACCTCTTCCACGGACAGGGGACGCAGGAGCTGGTTGGCCGGCTTCCGCCAGATGCAGCTCCCACACCAGGTGAACAACCGCGCGGCGCTCAGGTGCGAGGCGTGATCCGAGAACGCACCGCTCAAGCCACCGAACAGCGGTTTGTAACGCACCGTGACCACCCACCCCGACCACACGAAGAACGAGAGCGCGACCAGGAGGAAGGCTCGCGTCGTCGGCGCTCGGAAGATGGGGGGCACACGCATGCGGCCCCCTTCTATCTCACCTGGAATGTCACGGTGACGCGTTTCGGATACGCACAGTGCGCGGCCCCCACCCCGAGCGCATGCACGCACACCCAGAAGGCAATCACCGTGGTTGCCATTGGTCGTCATGACCGGGGACGTCGGCTATCGTCGCGCGCGGCATGGACTGCTTCGACACGCGGCTGGCCTTCGCATTCGCACGAGGTGAGGTGGGAGCCGAGGCGGCGTCGCCGCTGAAGCGGCACCTCGAGGTCTGCGACGTCTGCCGGGCGCTCGTGGCCGAGGCGGCGCGCGTCCAGCACGACAGCCCCGGAGAGAAGCCCACCGAGCCGCCCCCCGCCGCGTCGGGGCAGCACCCCTCCTGGCTGCAGCGCGGCACACTCCTGGGGCGCTACATGGTGCTCGAGCGCATCGGCTCCGGAGGGATGGGGGTCGTCCACGCCGCGTACGACCCGGAGCTGGACCGGCGCGTCGCGCTCAAGCTCATCCGCGTCGACACGTTGAACCCGGCGCACCAGGAGCGCGCCCAGGCCCGGCTGCTGCGCGAGGCCCAGGCCACCGCCCGCGTCATCCATCCCAACGTCATCACCATCCACGACGTGGGGCGGTTCGGAGAGCACGTCTTCCTCGCCATGGAGCTGGTGGAGGGCACCACGCTGCGCTCGTTCAGCCGCACGAAGCGTGGGCGCCGCGACTGGAAGGAGACCCTGGAGCGCTACCTCCAGGCGGGCCGGGGGCTCGCGGCGGCGCACGCGCAGGGCCTCGTCCACCGCGACTTCAAGCCCGACAACGCCCTGGTGGGCCGCGACGGGCGCGTGCGCATCACCGACTTCGGCCTCGCGCGCATCGTCCAGGGCATCGACGACGCGCCGGAGCCCGGCCCGGAGGCGGCGCCCCCGGGCTCGCTGCGCAGCGAATGGCTCACCCGCTCCGACATCCTGCTGGGCACGCCGGCCTACATGGCGCCCGAGCAGAAGCGGGGGGTGCCGTCCGACGCGCGCAGCGACCAGTACAGCTACTGCGTCGCGCTCCACGAGGCGCTGTATGGCCGGCGCCCCTTCACGGGCCCTGGCGACAAGAGCGCGCCCGCCCCCGCGGACGGCGGCGCCATGGCGCGCCCACCCCGGGACTCCGACGTCCCCGCGTGGATCCACAAGGCGCTCCTCCAGGGCCTGGCGGAGAACCCCGACGAGCGCCACGCCTCCATGGACGCGCTGCTGCGGCAGCTCAGCGAGGTGCCCGGCGCGCGCCTGCGCCGCGCGAGCCTCGTCGCGAGCGCGGCGCTGGTCCTCGTCGTCGGGGGCGCGGCGCTGCACCGCTCCACGTCTGGAGACCCTTGCGCCGGCACCGAGCAGTCCCTCACCGGCGTCTGGGACCCGGCCCGCAAGGACGCGGTGCGCACCGTGTTCGCCGCCAGCCCCCTGCCCTATGCCCGTGGCGCCTGGAGCGAGGTGGAGCGCACCCTGGATGCCTACGCTTCGGCCTGGGTCGGCGAGAGCCACCAGGCCTGTGTCGCCGCCCGCGTGCAGGGGCAGCAGACGGAGCGGCTCTACGAGCGACGCGTCATCTGCCTGGACCAGCGGCTCGACGACCTGCGCGCCGTGGTGGACACGCTGGCGAGCGGGGACGGCCAGGTCATCGAGAACGCGGTGCGCTCCGCGAGGAGCCTGGAGAGCCTGGCGCAGTGCGCGAACCTCTCCGCCCTCGCCTCGCCGGAGCCCCCCTCGGGCGACGAGCAGACGCGGCGGAAGCTGGATGCGTTGACCCTGGAGCGCGCGCGGGCGAAGGCGCTGTTGACGAGCGGGAAGATGGCGGCCGCCCTCGAGTTGGCCACCCAGGTGGCGCGCGACGCCCATGACGTGGGCTACGGCCCCGACGAGTCCGAGGCGCTGTACCTGCTCGCGCAGGCGCAGATGCACAACTACAAGCACCTGGACGCCATCAAGACGCTGCACGCCTCCATCCAGGCGGCGGAGGCCAGCCGGCACGACCGGCAGGTGGCCCGGAGCTGGGCGATGATGGTCCGCGCGCTCGGGTTCGTGGGCAAGGAGGTGGACCCGGGAGAGGAGACGCGCCGGTACGCGGCGGCGGCCCTGAAGCGGCTGGGCGGCGACCCCCGCCTGGAGGCGATGCTGGCGCGAAACCTCGTCACCCTGTACCGCACGCGCGGGCGTCCCCACGAGGCGCTGGCCCAGAGTCTCGTCGCCCTGGAGATGGCCCGGAAGGTCTACGCCCTGGACGACCCGGAGCTGGGCACCTCCCTGCTCAGCGTGGGCCAGGCCTACGGCAGCTCCGGCCGCCCGGAGGAGGGCGTCCCCTACCTGCTGGAGGCCCAGACCGTCTTCCGCCGCGGCCTGGGACCGGACCACCCGAACCTCGCCGCGGTGCTGGACAACATCGCCGTCCACGAGGTGCGCCTGGGCAACCACGAGGCGGCCCTGAAGCACGCCGAGGAGTCGCTCGCCATCCAGGTGCGCAACATGGGCGCGGAGAACATCTCCACCGCCAGCACCCGGCACAACATGGCGGGGTTCCTGCTGGAGTCCGACCGCCCGAAGGAGGCCTACGAGCAGTACGCGTTCGCGGCCCGCATCCGCGAGAAGGCCCTGGGGCCGGACTCCCCCAAGGTCGCCTCGTCCATGACGGGGATGGCGCGCTCGCTCAGCCGGCTGGGACGGACCTCGGAGGCGCTCCCGCTGCACGAGCGCGCCCTCGCCGTCCGCGAGAAGGCCATGGGCCCGGACCACGCCCAGGTCGGCTTCGACCTGATGGGCCTGGGGGAGACGCTGCTGGCCATGAAGGAGCCGAAGAAGGCGCGGCCCGCGCTCGAGCGCGCCCTGGTCATCTACGAGCGCCAGCCCGCGGGCTCCGAGGACGCGGACCTCGCGGACACGCGCTACCTCCTCGCCGTGTCGCTGGAGGACGCCCCCGCCACCCAGGGCCGCGCGCAGCGGTTGATGGCGGCCGCGAAGGAGCACTACCTCAAGTACCCCAAGGCCAACGCCTCCCGGCTCGTGAAGGTGGAGCACTGGCTGGCGACACGCACCGTCGCCACCGCCCGGTAGGCGCCGGGCCGCGTCCGAATCCAGGGGCGGGGCACATCCGACGGCACTATCCTCGGGGACATGAGTCCTTCGTACGACGTGGGGGCCGCGCGCGACACCACGGACCTCCAGCAGATCCTCTCCCTGCAGCGGGAGAACCTGAAGCAGGTGCTGTCCACGGACGAGATGCGCACCCAGGGCTTCGTGACGGTGCAGCACGACCTGGGGGCGCTGGAGCACATGCACGCGCTGGCGCCCAGCGTCGTCGCCCGCCACGGCGGCGCGGTGGTGGCCTACGCCCTGACGATGCCGCGCGAGTGCAGGGCACTGATGCCCGTGCTGGTCCCCATGTTCGACCTGCTGGACGGGCTCGACTACCAGGGCCGCCCGCTGCGGGACGTGCCCTTCTACGTCATGGGCCAGGTGTGCGTGGGCAAGGAGCACCGCGGCCAGGGGCTGTTCGACCAGCTCTACGCGATGCACCGCGAGCTGTACCGCGGACGCTACGAGCTGCTCATCACGGAGATCTCCACCCGCAACCTGCGCTCCATGCGCGCCCACGCGCGCGTGGGGTTCCAGGTGCTGCACACGTACCGGGACGCCACGGACGAGTGGGCGGTGGTGACGTGGGACTGGAGCGCGCCCGTCCACACATGACGGGCGCGCGGGCCCGCTCAGGCGCTGGCGCTCATCTTCCGGCAGGACTCGGCGCAGCGGCGGCAGGCCTCCGCGCACGCCTTCATCGCCGGGTCATCGCCCATGCGCTCGCACTCCACGGCGCAGCGCTCGCAGACCTCCGCGCACACCGCGCACGTGCGCGTGTGCATGGGCGAGCCCCGCAGCAGGAAGCCCGCACTCATCGCACAGATGCGCGAGCAGTCCTCCAGCATGCGGATGACCTCCACACTCGCGAAGCGGCCCCCCTTGCGCAGACAGTACGTCATCGCCTGGGTGCAGATGGCCGAACAGGACATGCACTGCGAGATGCAGGCCCGCATCTCGTCGGTGAGCTGGTCCCCCATCGCGGGGATGAAGGGCTGGAGCGAGAACCGCTGCGATTCCATCTGCGCCATCACGTCCTCCTGGGTTTCTGGGAAGCACCACGCGCTTGAGGTGGGCGGTCCCCACCCGCGGGACAAGCGCGGCGCGTCCCCGGGGGCGGCGGTCGACGGGCAGAGGGCCAGCGACACCGGTCCAGGGCCACTGACGGGAATCGGGCGCCCTCCCTCCGCGCCCCACCCCCCGGGGCCGCCCGCCCGCCCCACCCCCATGCGGGCGGGAAGCCGGGCCGAATCGGCACGAAGGAATCAAGCCCAGGACGTCAAGGAATAAGGGGCATCCGAGTCAGGCGGAGCCCCGCTCGGAGGCTCCCCGGGTAGCCAATTGTCTCGTTTCTGATGCTTTGGTAGAGGATGCGACTGGCAGTGTCCCTCATCCCCCCCACCAATGGTCTTCTCCGTCCACCACTGGGCCGCGTGGGCACCTGGGCTCGTCGGGCATGACGCCTGGACGTCCTGGCTGGCCCGACCCCATCCCCTGCCGTCCGAGGGCACCCCGCCCCTGACGGAGATGCCGGCGATGATGCGCCGACGGGTGGACCGGCTGGGCCGGATCGCGCTGCAGGCCGCGTATACCTGTCAGCGGGATGCGCCGCCCTGCCCCGGGGTGTTCGCCTCCCGGTATGGAGAGATGGGTCGTTCCGTGGAGCTCCTGGAGACACTCGCGCGCGCAGAGCCGCTGTCGCCCACGTCGTTCAGCCTGTCGGTCCACAACGCGATGGGCGCGCTGTTCTCCATCGCGAGGGGCGACACCACGGCCTACAGCGCCGTGGCGGCCGGCGCGGAGACGGTGGAGGCGGCGTTCGTGGAGGCGTGTGGCCTGCTCGCGGACGGCGCGCCGGAGGTGCAACTGGTCGTCTACGACGAGCCCCTGCCCCGCCCCTTCGACTCCTTCACCGAGCGACGCATGGTGCCGCACGCCTGGGCCTGCCGCGTGCGGGCGGCGCAAGCGGGCTCCGGCGTCACCCTCACCTGCCACGGCGTCGACGGGGACGCCCCGCGCGCGGAGCCCGGGGACCTGGAGGACGACCTCGCCGTGCTGCGCTTCCTGGTCGGCGGCGCGGCGGCGTACGACCACGCGGTCGGCTCCCGGCTCTGGCGGTGGCGGCGCGATGTTTGAGTCCCTGGAGCGCGGGTGGCGGGTGGCAGCCACCGGCATCGCATTCACCACCTTCGGCCTGGGGGGGCTCGCGCTGCGGCTCCTCTACTTCCCCCTGCTGTCGTTGTGCGTGAGGGAGCGGGGCCGGCGCACGCGGCTGGCGCGGCTGGCGGTGCACCACTCCTTCCGCCTCTTCATCGAGTGGATGCGGGTGCTGGGAATCCTGCGCTACCGCATCGAGGGCGTGGAGAAGCTGGCGCGCCCGGGGCTGCTCATCCTCGCCAACCACCCCACGCTCATCGACGTGGTGTTCCTCGTGTCGCTGGTGCCCAACGCGGACTGCGTGGTGAAGGCCAGCCTGGCCACCAACCCCTTCACGCGCGGCCCCATCGAGGCGACGGGCTACCTGTGCAACGACTCCGGCCCGGGGCTCGTCCAGGACTGCATCGAATCCGTGAAGGCGGGCAACAACCTCATCATCTTCCCGGAGGGCACCCGCACTCCGATTCGAGGCCCCATGACGTTGCAGCGCGGGGCCGCCAACATCGCGGTGCGCGGGCCGTGCAACATCACCCCGGTCACCATCCGGTGCGAGCCCCTGGGGCTCACCAAGGGGACCCCCTGGTGGAAGGTGCCCCCTTCCCGCATGAACTTCACCATCGTGGTTCGCGACGACATCGACGTGGCGCCGCTGGTCGACGAGGCCGGCGGAGAGGCCCTGGCGGCCCGACACCTCACGGCGCGATTGCACGACTTCTTCTCTCGGGAGACACGACGCCATGCAGGCGCTTGAGCAGGAAATCAAGAAGCTGGTCATCGAGACCTTGAACCTCGAGGACATCACCCCGGACGACATCGACCCCGCCGCTCCGCTGTTCGTGGAGGGGCTGGGGTTGGACTCCATCGACGCGCTGGAGCTGGGCCTGGCGCTCCAGAAGACGTACGGGGTCGCCATGAAGAGCGACTCCCAGGAGAACCGCCGCCACTTCGCCAGCGTGCGCGCGCTCGCGGACTTCGTGAGCGCCCACCGCAAGGCCTGAGCCCGACATCCCATTCAAGAGGGGGAACCCCATGACCAAGACTCAACTCTTCGAGAACCTGAGCCAGCTCCTGCAGGAGACCTTCGACATCGAGCCCGGACGCATCACCCCCGAGGCCCGGCTGCGCGACGACCTGGACATCGACAGCATCGACGCCGTCGACCTGCTGGTGAAGCTCAAGCCCGTCACGGGCAAGCGCCTGCCGCCGGAGGTCTTCAAGTCGGTGCGCACCATCCAGGACGTGGTGGACGCGCTGCACGGCCTGCTCGACGAGTCCGTGGCGGCGTGAAGCACCTACGTCCGGCGCTGCTGGGCCTCGTGAGCGTGGCCTACCCGCTGCTGGTCTACTTCGGCCTGGGCCGGTTCGAGCCTCGGTGGATGGCCCTGCCCCTGGCCATGATGGCCGTGGTGCGCGCGGTGGCCACGAAGGAGAAGGTGTGGCTCGCCACCGCGGCGGGCGCCCTGCTGCTCGCGGCCTCCAGCATGCTGGGCAACCATGCCCTGCCGCTGAAGCTCTATCCGGTGCTGGTCAACGCGGTGCTGCTCACCGTCTTCGCCACCAGCCTCGCCTTCCCCCCCAGCCTCATCGAGCGGCTGGCCCGGCTGCGCGAGCCGGACCTGCCGCCCTCGGGCGTGGCCTACACGCGCCGGGTGACGCAGGTGTGGTGCGGCTTCTTCGTGCTCAACGGGGGCCTGGCCCTGGGCACCGCGCTGTGGGCGAGCGACGCCACGTGGGCGCTCTACAACGGGCTCATCGCCTACGGGCTGATGGGCCTGCTCTTCGCCGGGGAGTGGCTGGTGCGCCGCCGCGTGCGCGCCCGCCACGCACATGGCTGACCCGGTCGACATCGAGCACCTGCTCAGCCACGGTCGTCCGGGGGAGACAGGGGTGGCGTCGCGCGACGGCGCGGCCCTGGACTTCACGGCATTCGCCGCCCGGGCCACGCACTGGCACGCGGCGTTCGCCCGCGAGGCGGGGAGCCGCTGGGCGCTCTACTTCGACGACACGTTCGACTTCGCCGCCGCGCTGTTGGGTGCGTGGCACGCGGGGCGGTGCGTCTACCTGCCCTCGGATGCCCGGCCGGCGACGCTGGAGCGCCTGCGCGGCGAGGTGGACGGGTTCGCGGGCACGCTCCCCGCCGCCCTGTCGCCCCTCGTCCCCGTCGCGGGCGCCCCGGCGCGTTGGAGTCCGCTGCGCTCGGACGCGGAGGCGCTCGTCGTCTACACGTCCGGCTCCAGCGGGGAGCCCACCGCCATCCCCAAGCGGCTGGGGCAACTGACGCGCGAGGTGTCCACCCTGGCGCGGCTGTTCGACGCGCGGGTGGGCCCCGACGCCCGCGTGCTGGCCACCGTGTCGCACCAGCACATCTACGGGCTCCTGTTCCGGGTGCTCTGGCCGCTGACGACGGGGCGCCCCTTCCTGGCCCGGAGCCTGCCCTACCCCGAGGACATCGTCGCCGCGCTGGAGGAGGGCCCGGCCGCGCTCGTCGCCAGCCCCGCGCACCTCAAGCGGCTGCCGGAGTCCCTGGACTGGACCCCGGCGCGGCGGCACCTGCGCGCCGTCTTCTCGTCCGGCGGTCCGCTCCCCACCGACGCGCTGCACGCCTGCCGCGCACGGCTCGGCCAGGCGCCGGTGGAGGTCTACGGCAGCTCCGAGACGGGGGGCATCGCCTGGCGCCAGCGCTCGGAGGACGACGCCCGTCCCTGGACGGTGATGCCGGGCGTGGTCGCGGAGGCCGGGGACGACGGCGCGCTGACGGTCCGCTCCCCCCACCTCCACCCGCCCGGGGAGGCGCGCTTCCAGACGGCGGACCACGTCCGGCTGGTGGAGGGGGGCTTCGAGCTGTTGGGCCGGAGCGACCGGCTCCTCAAGCTGGAGGAGAAGCGGGTGTCGCTCACGGCCATGGAGCGGGCGCTGGCCGAGGGCGGGCTGGTGCGGGAGGCGCGGGTGGTGCCGCTCCAGGAGGGGCACCGGCTGATACTCGCGGTCGTGGCCCTCCCGTCCGAGGACGGCTGGCGGGTGCATGCCGGAGGAGGCAAGCGCGCCCTGAACCAGGCCCTGCGCGAACGGTTGGCCCGGAGGTTCGAGCCTGGTGCCCTGCCGCGCCGGTTCCGGTATCTGGAGGCGATGCCCGTCAACAGCCAGGGAAAGACCCCCGAGGCGGCGCTGACCGCCCTCTTCGACGCCCGCCGCCCGCCCGCGCGTGAGCTGGAGCGCTCCCCGGAGCGTGTCCTGCTGGCCCTGGAGGCCCAGGCGGAGTCGCCCTATTTCCGCGGGCACTTCCCCGGCATGCCCATCCTCCCGGGCGTGGCGCAGTTGGAGTGGGCCATCCAACTGGGGCGCGAGTACTTCCCGCTGCCGCCCGACTTCCTGCGCATGGAGGCGGTGAAGTTCCAGCAGCTCATCCCCCCGGGCACGCACCTGACGCTGGAGCTCACCTGGACGGAGGCCAAGGGCAGCCTCCACTTCAAGCTCACCTCCGCCGCGGGCACCCACGCCGGCGGCCGCATCGTGTTCGGTGGAGCCCCCCGATGAAGGCTTGCGCGGTCATCCCGGTCTACAACCATGGCGAGGCGGTGGGCGCGGTGGTCCAGGCCGTGCGCGCCCACGGCCTGCCCTGCGTGCTGGTGGACGACGGCAGCGAGCCGGGGTGCGCGCGCGTGCTGGACGCGCTGGCCGCGGCGGACACGGACGGCCTCACCCTGGTGCGGCTGCCCCGGAACGAGGGCAAGGGCGGCGCGATGATGGCGGGGCTGCGCGCGGCGAAGGCGGCGGGCTTCAGCCACGCGCTGCAGATCGACGCCGACGGGCAGCACGACACGAGCGACATCCCCCGCTTCCTCGCGCTGGCGGCCGGCGCCCCGGACACGCTCATCTGCGGCACGCCCGTCTACGACGCGTCCGTGCCCAAGGGCCGGCTCTACGGCCGGTACGCCACGCACGTCTGGGTGTGGATCAACACGCTGTCCTTCGCCATCCGCGACTCGATGTGCGGCTTCCGCGTCTACCCGCTGACGCCCACCGTCGCGCTCATCGACGCGGTGCGTATCGGCAAGCGGATGGACTTCGACGTGGAGGTGCTGGTGCGCCTGTTCTGGCGCGGCATGGTCATCCACAACCAGCCCACGCGGGTGCGCTATCCCACCGACGGCATCTCCCACTTCGACGTGCTCTGGGACAACGTGCGCATCTCCGGCATGCACGCGCGGCTGTTCTTCGGGATGCTGGCGCGCCTGCCGCTGCTGCTGTGGAACAAGGTGAAGGCATGAAGGCGCGGCACTGGGCGGAGGTGGGCGAGAGCACCTTCGTCCTCGGCATCTGGCTGCTGTACTGGATTCACCGGCTGCTGGGCCGCTGGCCGTTCCGCGTGTGCCTGTTCCCCGTCGTCCTGGTGCACTGGCTGGCGCGCCCCGTGGTGCGGGACGCGTCGCTCCAGTACCTGTCGCGCCTGGAGACAGCCACCGGCGCGCTGGGCCACCCACCGCGGCTGCGCGACAGCCTCCGGCACATGGCCTCCTTCGCGGAGACGATGCTCGACAAGCTCCTGGCGGTCAGCGGGCGCTACCGCTTCGAGCAGGTGCGCACGGAGGGACGCGAGCAGTTCTACGAGGCGGCGAAGGGGGGGCGGGGCGGCATCATCGTCACCGCGCACATGGGCTGCCTGGAGCTGTGCCGCGCCATGGCGGAGAAGCGTGGCGAGGTGAAGTTGAACATCCTCGTCCACACCCGACACGCCGAGCAGTTCAACCGCATGCTCAAGCGCCTCAACCCGGACAGCGACTTCCAGTTGATGGAGGTCACCGACCTGGGACCCGGGACGGCGGTGATGCTCCAGGAGCGCGTCGCCGCGGGCGAGTTCGTGGTGATCGCCGGGGACCGGGTGCCGGTCCACGCCAGCCAGACGGTGAGCGTGGACTTCCTGGGCCACGCGGCGCCCTTCCCGGTGGGGCCGTACGTCCTGGCCTCCCTGTTCAAATGTCCGCTGTTCCTGCTGGGGTGCATCCACGAGGGCCCCGGCTACACCATCCACTTCGAGTGCCTGGCGGACCGCGTGGACCTCCCCCGGAGCAAGCGCGTGGAGGCCCTGACCGGGTACGCCCGGCACTACGCCGAGCGGCTCACCGCGCTCCTGGAGCGCTCGCCACTCGACTGGTTCAACTTCTTCCCCTTCTGGGATCAGGCGAATGTCTCCGCCCGACAACAACAGTGAGTGTCCGGTCCGCTTCGATGGAAGCCGGCTGGTCATCGAGGACGTCGTCGCGCTGTCGAGCCGGGAGCGCGGCGTGGAGCTGGGCACCGCGCCCGCCTTCCGCCAGCGCATCACCCGGGGCGCGGAGTTCCTGGACCGGCTCCTGGCCGAGGACGGGCACATCTACGGCGTGACGACGGGCTATGGGGACTCGGTCACCGTGGCCGTCCCGCCCGAGCTCATCCCCGAGCTGCCGCACCACCTCTACGCGTACCACGGCATCGGCGCGGGGCGGTTCCTCACGCCCGAGGAGACGCGCGCGGTGCTGGCGACGCGGCTGGCCTCGCTGGTCCAGGGCGTGTCCGGCGTGGGGCTGGAGCTGCTCACCCAGCTCGAGCGGCTGCTCCAGCACGACATCCTCCCGCTCATCCCGGCCGAGGGCTCGGTGGGCGCCAGCGGGGACCTCACGCCGCTCTCCTATGTCGCGGCGGTGCTCTGCGGCGAGCGCGAGGTCTGGTATCGCGGCGAGCGACGGGGCGCGGCGGAGGTGCTGGCCGGACACGGCATCACGCCGCTGCGGCTGCGCCCCAAGGAGGGGCTGGCCATCATGAACGGCACGGCGGTGATGACCGCGCTGGCGTGCCTGGCCTGGGCGCGCGCGGACTACCTGTGTCGGCTGGGCACGCGCCTCACCGCGCTCAACGTCGTGGCCAGCGCCGGCAACGCGCACCACTTCGACGAGGCGCTGTTCGCGCTCAAGCCCCACGTGGGCCAGCAGCGGGTGGCCGCGCGGCTGAGGAGCGACCTCGCCTCCGACAGGCCCCAGCGCAACGAGCAGCGGCTCCAGGACCGCTACTCGCTGCGCTGCGCCCCGCACGTGCTCGGGGTCCTCGAGGACGCCCTGCCCTTCTTCCGCACGCTCATCGAGAACGAGCTGAACAGCGCCAACGACAACCCGCTCATCGACCCGGAGGGCGAGCGCGTGCTCCACGGCGGCCACTTCTACGGCGGCCACATCGCCTTCGCCATGGACGGCCTGAAGAACGCGGTGGCCAACGTGGCGGACCTGCTGGACCGGCAGCTCGCCCTGCTCGTCGACGCCCGCTACAACCACGGCCTGCCCGCGAACCTGTCCGCGGCCACCGGCCCGCGCGCGGCCATCAACCACGGCCTCAAGGCGCTGCAGATCAGCGTCTCCGCCTGGACGGCGGAGGCCCTCAAGCAGACCATGCCCGCGTCCGTCTTCTCCCGCTCCACCGAGTGCCACAACCAGGACAAGGTGAGCATGGGCACCATCGCCGCGCGGGACTGCCTGCGCGTGCTGGAGCTGTCCGAGCAGGTGGTGGCGGCCCTGCTCATCGCGGCGCGACAGGGGCTCGCCCTGCGCGAGCGCGTGGCGGGGGGATTGAATCTGACGCCCGCGCTCGCGTCGATGCGCCACGACCTGGAGCGGCGGGTCGCGCTGGTGGACGAGGACCGCGCGCTGGACCGGGAGCTGCAAGCCCTGCTGGGAGCCCTCCGGGGACGCGAGTGGACGCTCTATGAAGCCTGACCTCAGCCACGAAATCGAACTGGCGCCCGCCTTCCACGACCTCGACCCGATGGAGGTCGTCTGGCATGGCCACTACGTGAAGTACCTGGAGCTGGCCCGCTGCGCCCTGCTGGCGAGGTTCGACTACGACTACCCCCAGATGCGGGAGTCCGGCTACGCGTGGCCCGTGGTGGACCTGCGCCTGAAGTACGTCCAGCCGGCCGTCTACGCGCAGCGGCTGCGCATCCGCGCGGAAATCACGGAGTGGGAGAACCGCCTGCGCATCGACTACCTCATCCGCGACGCCGCCACGGGCCGCAAGGTGAACCAGGCCCACACCCTCCAGGTGGCCGTGTCGCTGGCCACCCGGGAGATGCAGTTCGTCTGTCCGCCGGTGCTCTGGGAGCGCCTGGGAGTGAGGCCCGAATGAAGCGCTGGTTGCTCCTCGTGGGGATGCTGGCGGGGCTGTCGGCCCAGGCCAGCGAGCTGGTGACGGGCGTGCGCGCCCGGTTGCAGGACGCGCCGCTGCTCAGGGGCGAGTTCGAACAGAAGAAGACGGTGGCGGGCTTCAAGAAGCCGCTCGTCTCGCGCGGGGACTTCGTCCTGTCTCGGGAGAAGGGCGTGCTGTGGGACACGCGCACGCCCTTCGCGTCCACGCTCACGCTGACCCGCACGTCGCTCAGCGCGGCCCAGGGCACGAGCGCCGCCTACCACCTGGACACGGGCAAGGAGCCCGCGCTGGCCGCGGTCAACGAGCTGCTCTTCGCGCTGCTCGCGGGCGACGTGGCCACGTTGTCCTCGCGCTTCGAGGTCGAGGGGGCGCTCGTCGGCGCGGAGGGTTGGAAGCTGACGCTCACCCCGACGGACGCGGGGCTCGCGCGCGTGTTCCGGAGCATCCGGCTGGAGGGGGATCGCTTCGTGCGGCAGGTGCTGCTCGAGGAGACCCGAGGCGATTCGAGCCTCATCCAGTTCGACCACCTGAGGCAGGCCCCGCCCCTCAGCGACACGGAAGCCAGCCGCCTTGCGAAATAGGTGGGCCCTCCTCTGGACGCTCGTCGTCCTCGCCGTGGGCGTGCACCAGGTCCTGTTCTGGCGCTCGGCGCGGCTGGACACGGACGTGCTGGCGCTGCTGCCCGAGGACGAACAAGCCCCGGAGGTCGACGCCGCCACCCGCCGGCTGGCGGACGGCGCGGGCCGGGAGCTGGTCGTGCTCGTGGGCGCGCCGGACTGGGCCTCCGCCCGGCGCGCCGCGGACGTGGCCACGCGCGAGCTGGGCGCGG
This sequence comes from Myxococcus dinghuensis, assembly GCF_024198235.1. Lineage (GTDB taxonomy): Bacteria > Myxococcota > Myxococcia > Myxococcales > Myxococcaceae > Myxococcus > Myxococcus dinghuensis. The sequence continues at coordinate 103,916 of NZ_JAKCFB010000022.1, forward strand.
ACACGACGCTCCTCGCCCCCACCGCCACGGATGCCTCCGCGCTGGACGCGGCGGTGGAGTTCTACCGCCCCTACCGGGACCGGCTCCTGACGCCCGCCCAGCGGGAGTGGCTGGCGCGCGCCACGCCCGACGAGCTGGGGGGCACCGCCTTGATGAAGCTGTACCAGCCCGCCGGCCCCCGGCTCACCGACTGGAGCGCGGACCCGCTGGGGCTGTGGCCGGACTGGTGGGCGGCGCGCGCGGCGGAGAGCACCGCGCGGCCCCGGGACGGGCGGCTGTGGCTGTCGGGCGAGGGCCGTGAGTGGGTGCTGCTGACGTGGCGCAGCCAGGTCTCCGCGTTCGCGCTGGGGGCGGACGCGCGCATCACCGCGCAGGTGGACCGGGCGCGCGCGGCGGTCCAGGCGGAGGTCCCCCAGGGGCGGCTGGTGGCCGCGGGGGTCCCCCTCTACGCGGAGGCCGCCGCGAGCCAGGCCAGCGACGAGATGTCCACCATCGGCCTGGGCTCGCTCATCGCGGTGCTGGTGCTGGTGTGGCTCACCTTCCGCTCCCTGCGCCCCATCCTCCTGGTGGGCGTCTCGCTGGGCATCGGCTGCGCGGTGGCCCTGACGGTCACCGCCCTCTTCTTCGACCGGGTGCACCTGTTGACGCTGGTGTTCGGCTCCAGCCTCGTGGGCGTGGCGGAGGACTACGGCTTCCACTACTTCGCCGCGCGTCAAGGACGACCGCCGGAGGAGCGGTGGACGGTGATGCGCGCGCTGCTGCCCGGCATGGCGCTCGCGCTGCTCACCAGCGTGGTGGCCTACCTCGCCCTGGGCGTGGCGCCGTTCCCCGGGCTGCGGCAGATGGCGCTGTTCTCCGCCGCCGGGCTGCTCGGCGCGTTCCTCACCGTCGTGTGCTGGTTCCCGTCCGTGGACACGGGGGTGTTGCCGGTGACGGCGTTCGCCGAGCGCTTCGCCCGTTCGCTGCCGCGCTGGCCGCGCATCGCGCGCACGTGGCGCTGGGGACTGGCGGGGGTGCTCTTCACCGGAGCGCTCGGCTGGGGGCTGTGGCGGCTGGAGACGCGCGACGACCTCCGTCAGTTGCAGGGCGCGCCCGCCAGCCTCATCGCGGACCAGCGCGAGCTGGGGCGGCTGCTGGGTCTGCCCAGCCCGGCCCAGTTCTTCCTCGTCGGCGGCGCGGACGAGGAGGAGGTCCTCGCGCGCGAGGTGTCCCTCAAGCAGCGGCTGGACCCGCTCGTGAAGGACCGCGTCATCGCGGGCTACCGCGCGGTCTCCGACTGGCTGCCCACCGCCGCCCAGCAGGACGCGGACGCGAGGCTGAGCGCCCGCGCGGAAGGGCAGGCCGTGCTCGCCGTCGCCGCCGCCACGGGGGAGGCGCCCGAGCGCGCCCGGTTCGCGCGGGACGTCCTGACGCCGGGCCGGTTCCTCGACAGCCCCGCCGCGCTCGCCATCCGCCAGCAGTGGTTGGGGCGGATGGGCCCCCGGCACTACAGCGTCGTCATGCTGCGGGGGCTGAACGACCCGTCGGTGCTCCCGCGCCTCGCGGAGGTGGGCCAGGGGCTGGAGGGCGTGCGCTGGGTGGACAAGACGGGGGAGATCTCCCGGCTGCTGGAGCGCTACCGCCGCATCATGGGGGGCCTCATCGTCGTGGGCTACGTCGCCGTGCTGCTGACGCTGGTGGCCCGCTTCCGGCGCGAGGCCTGGCGGGCGTGGATTCCGTCCGTGCTCGGCACCCTCGTCACCCTGGCCTTCTTCGGCTGGACGGGAGAGCCCGTGCAGCTCTTCAGCGTGCTGGGGCTGGTCCTGCTGCTGGGGATGGGCGTGGACTACGGCATCTTCCTGTTGGAGCACCCCGGCGACGGCTCCGCGTGGCTCGCGGTGGCCCTCGCCGGCGTCAGCACGCTCCTGTCCTTCGGACTGCTGGGGCTGTCCGCGACGCCCGCGCTGCGGTCCTTCGGTCTCACCATGCTGTTGGGGGAGGTGAGCATCTGGTTCATCACCCCGTTCTTCAGACTGCCTCCCGGCAAGGACGCGTCGTGAACATAGAGAAGACGGAAGTGCTCATCATCGGAGCGGGCCCCGCGGGGTCCGTGGCCGCGGGCCTCTTGCGCAAGCAGGGACGCGAGGTGCTCATCCTCGAGCGCGAGCAGTTCCCGCGCTTCTCCATCGGCGAGAGCCTGCTGCCCCAGAGCATGGAGTACCTGGAGGAGGCGGGCATGCTCCGGGACGTCGTGGAGGCGGGCTTCCAGTTCAAGAACGGCGCCGCCTTCGCGCGCGGGGCGAAGTTCACCGACTTCGACTTCCGGGAGAAGTTCTCGCCCGGCTGGGGCACCACGTACCAGGTGCAGCGCGCGCACTTCGACCACGTGCTGGCCCGCGCGGCCGAGCGCATGGGCGCGCGCCTGCGCTTCCGCCACGTGGTGGAGTCCGTCCACGTGGGCGGCGAGCACCCGGAGGTGACGGTGCGCTCGCCGGAGGGGGACACGTACCGCGTGCAGGCGCGCTTCCTGCTGGACGCCAGCGGCTTCGGCCGCGTGCTGCCCCGGCTGTTGGACCTGGAGACGCCGTCCAACTTCCCGGTGCGGGGCGCACTCTTCACGCACGTGGAGGACCGGATCCCGCTCGGCACCTTCGACCGGCACAAGATCCGCGTCACCGTGCACCCCGAGCACGTCCACGTCTGGTACTGGACCATCCCCTTCTCCAACGGCCGCTGCTCGCAGGGCGTGGTGGCGAAGCGCGAGTTCCTCGAGCAGTACCCCGGCACGGAGACGGAGCGGCTGCGCGCCATCATCGCCGAGGACCCGGGCCTCTCCGCGCTGCTGAAGGACGCCGTCTGGGACACGCCCGCGCGCGCCATCACCGGCTACGCGGCCAACGTGAAGTCGCTGTGGGGGCGCGGCTTCGCGCTCTTGGGCAACGCCGGCGAGTTCCTCGACCCGGTGTTCTCCTCGGGCGTCACCATCGCGTTCCGCTCGGCGCACCTCGCGGCCCGGTGCCTCGCGCGCGAGCTGTCCGGACAGCCCGTGGACTGGGAGAAGGAGTACGCGGTGCCGCTCAAGTCGGGCGTGGACACGTTCCGCACCTTCGTCGAGTCCTGGTACGCGGGCGGCTTCCAGAAGGTCATCTTCCATCCGTCGCCCTCGCCCGAGGTCCGCCGGATGATCTCCTCCATCCTCGCCGGCTACGCGTGGGACACGAACAACCCCTACGTGGCGGACAGCAAGCGCCGGCTCGGCGTGCTCGAGGAGCTATGCTCCGCCTGATTCCCGTGTTGGCCCTGCTCGGCCTCTCCGCCTGCCTCACGCCCCGGCCGCGCCCGCTGTCCCCGGCCGCCACCCTGCCCTCGCTGATGCTGCCCCCCGCGAGCTTCGGGGACACGGTGAGCCTGGCCCAGCAACTGTCCTTCGCGCACGAGGCGGACCCGGACGGCCCTCGCACGGTGGAGGCGCTGCTCGAGCTCGACCCGGCGGCGCTGCGGCTCGCCGGCTTCGCGCTCGGGCAGCGGATGTTCTCGCTGGTGTGGAACGGCTCCGCGCTGGAGGAGGAGCGCGACCCACGCCTGCCCGAGCAGTTCCAGGCCCGGCAGGTCCTCCGGGACGTCCAGCTCGTCTACTGGCCCGCGGACGTGCTCCGCGCCGCGCTGCCTCCCGACTGGACGTTGGAGGATGGACCGGGGCGCCGGGCGCTCCTCCACGCCGGCCAGGAATGGGTGACGGTGCGGTATGCTGGCGAGCCTCGCTGGCGGGGGCGCGCGGAGCTGGTCAACGTCGCGGAGCACTACCGGCTGACCATCGAGTCACGCCCCACCGAGGACTGAGCGATGCCCTCCCCCGTCTACCTCCATCAGCTCGGCGTCGTCTGCGCCCTGGGGGCCGGCCAGCGCGGGGTGCGCGAGGCGCTCCTCGGCGAGCGCCTCGTGGGGGTGGAGCCCAGCCCGGACTTCGCGGCGCGGACGCTCCAGGTCGGCCGGGTCACCGCGCCCCTGGCCAGCACGGAGGGGCTGCCCGCGTCCCAGCGCAGCCGGAACAACGCGCTGCTGCTCACGGCGCTGGAGGAGCTCCGCCCGGCCGTGGAGTCGGCGCTCCAGCGCTTCGGTCCGGAGCGCGTGGGGGTCGTCCTGGGGACCAGCACCTCCGGCGTCGGAGAGAGCGAGACGGCCCTCTCTGAGCGCCTGTCCACGGGGAGCCTGCCCGCGACCTTCCACCTCCGGCAGCAGGAGCTGGGCTCGCCGGCCGAGGCGCTCGTCCACGTGCTGGGCCTCCGAGGCCCCGCGCACGTCATCTCCACGGCCTGCTCCTCCAGCGCGAAGGCCCTGGCCAGCGCGGCGCGGCTCCTGAGGGCCGGCATCGTGGACGCGGTCGTCACCGGCGGCGCGGACGCGCTGTGTCGCTTCACGGTGGCGGGCTTCACCGCGCTCGACTCGGTGAGCGAGGCGCGCTGCAACCCGATGAGCGTGAACCGCCGGGGCATCAACATCGGCGAGGGGGCCGCCCTCTTCCTCATGACGCGCGAGCCGGGGCCGGTGCGGCTCGCGGGTTGGGGGGAGTCCTCGGACGCGCACCACCTGTCCGCGCCCGAGCCCCAGGGCCGGGGCGCCCTCGCCTCCATGCGCGAGGCGCTGACGCGCGCGGGGCTTGTGCCCGCCGACATCGGATACGTGAACCTGCACGGCACCGCGACGCCGCACAACGACGCGATGGAGAGCCTCGCGGTACACCAACTGCTGGGCGGCGACGTGCCGTGCAGCTCGACGAAGCCCCTGACGGGGCACACGCTCGGCGCGGCCGGGGCCCTGGAGGCGGCCTTCTGCTGGCTCACCCTCGTCGACAACCCCACGGGCCGGCTGCCACCGCACTGGTGGGACGGAGAACCCGACCCGGCCCTCCCCGCGCTCTCGCTGGTGGAGCCCGGCCACGCGCTGGGCCACGCCCCCCGGTACGTGCTGAGCAACTCGTTTGCCTTCGGCGGCAGCAATGCCACCCTGGTGCTGGGAAGGGATTGATGCGCACCGCCATCGCATTCGACATCACCGAGCTGCTCCCCCACACGGAACGCATGCGGCTCATCGACCGCGCGCTGGAGGGAGACGAGGAGGGGCTGGTGGCCGAGGTCACCATCCGCGAAGACTGCCTCTTCTTCGAGAACGGCGGCGTCGGGGGTTGGGTGGGCATCGAGTTCATGGCCCAGGCGATTGGCGCCTGGGCGGGATGGCGGTTCCGGTTGCGCGGCGAGCCGCTGCGGGTGGGCTTCCTGCTGGGGACGCGCCGCTTCGAATGCGGCCGGCCGCGGTTCCGCGCGGGCGAGCGGCTGCGCATCGAGGTCCAGCGCCAGTACTGGACGGAGGAAGGCATGAGCCAGTTCGACTGCGCCATCGGCATCGACGGCGAGACGGTGGCCACGGCGGCGCTGACGGTGTTCCAGCCCCCGGGCGCCGCGGTGCTGAGGAAGGTGGACGCGGATGAGTGACGAGACGGTGCTGGTGACGGGCTCCAGCCGGGGCATCGGCAAGGCCATCGCGCTGCGACTGGCCCAGGACGGCTTCGATGTCGTGGTGCACTGCCGGGGACAGGTGGACCAGGCGGAGGCGGTGGCCGCGCGGGCGCGGGAGCTGGGCCGGTCCGCGCGGGTGCTGCGGTTCGACGTGTCGCAGCGGGCGGAGACAGAGCAGGCGCTGCTCGCGGACATCGAGGCGCACGGCTGTTACTACGGCGTGGTGTGCAACGCGGGCATCGCGCGGGACAACGCGTTCCCCGCCATGCCGCCCGAGGACTGGGACGCGGTCATCCACACCAACCTGGATGCCTTCTACAACGTGCTCAATCCGCTCTCGATGCCGCTGGTGCGGCGGCGCAAGCCCGGGCGCATCGTCACCCTGTCCTCCGTCTCCGGACTGATGGGCAACCGCGGACAGGTCAACTACAGCGCCGCGAAGGCGGGCATCATCGGCGCGACGAAGGCGCTGGCGGTGGAGCTCGCCAGCCGGGGCATCACCGTCAACTGCGTGGCCCCCGGGCTCATCGACACGGAGATGGTGGAGCCACACGTCGTGGAGGAGGCGCTGAAGCTGATCCCCGCGAAGCGGATGGGGCGTCCCGAGGAGGTGGCCGCGGTGGTCAGCTTCCTGATGAGCCCGGACGCGGCCTACGTCACGCGGCAGGTCATCTCGGTGAACGGGGGAATGCTCGGATGAGACGCGTGGTGGTCACCGGTATCGGGGCGCTCAGTCCCCTGGGCCATGACTGGGGGACGGTGGAGGCCCGGCTGCGCTCGCGGCGCAACGCCGTGCAGGTCATGGAGGAGTGGAAGCAGTACGAGGGCCTGCACACCCAGGTGGGCGCGCCCGCGGCCCCCTTCGAGCTGCCGCCGCAGACGTATTCGCGCAAGACGATGCGGGGCATGGGCCGGGTGGCGCTGCTGGCCACGCGGGCCAGCGAGCTGGCGCTCCAGGACGCGGGGCTCCTGGGGGACGCGCTCGTGCGCAGCGGGAAGATGGGCGTGTCCTACGGCTCGTCCGCGGGCTCCGCGGCGAACATGGCGGACTTCGGGCGGATGGTGACGGACAAGACGACCGAGGGCATCACCGCCACCACGTACGTGCGGATGATGGCGCACACCGCGGCCGTGAACATCGGCGTGTTCTTCGGGCTGACGGGGCGCATCATCACCACCTCCAGCGCGTGTACCTCCGGGAGCCAGGGCATCGGCTACGCGTACGAGACCCTCCGGTTGGGGAAGCAGGTGGCGATGCTGGCGGGGGGCGCGGAGGAGCTCGACGCCACGGGCGCGGCGGTGTTCGACACCCTGTTCGCGACGAGCACGCAGAACAACGCCACCCCGGAGCTGACGCCCCGTCCCTTCCACGCGAAGCGCGACGGGCTGGTGCTGGGCGAGGGCGCGTGCACGTTGGTGCTGGAGGAGTTGGAGCACGCCCGCGCGCGCGGGGCCCGCATCCACGCGGAGGTCATCGGCTACGGGACGAACACGGACGGGCGCCACATCACCCAGCCCCACGCGGAGACGATGGCGGTGGCCATGCGGCTGGCCCTGGAAGACGCGGGCATCCCTCCGTCGGAGGTGGGCTACGTCAACGCGCACGGCACCGCGACGGACCAGGGTGACGTGGCGGAGAGCGCCGCGACCCACGAGGTCTTCGGGGAGCGGATGCCCATCTCCTCGCTCAAGAGCTACATGGGCCATACGCTGGGGGCGTGTGGCGCGCTGGAGGCGTGGATGAGCCTGGAGATGATGCGCACGGGCTGGTTCGCGCCCACGCTGCACCTGGCGCCAGGCGAGGTGGACCCTCGCTGCGCGCCGTTGGACTATGTCGTGGGCGAGGGGCGACAGCTCCAGACCGACGTGGTCATGAGCAACAACTTCGCCTTCGGCGGAATCAACACGTCGTTGATCTTCCGCCGCTGGGCATGAGGGGGAGACCGATGAAGAAGACGTTGACGCTGTCCCTGCTGGCCCTGACGCTGTCCTCGCCCGCGCTCGCGCGCGACACGCCCATCCTCGTGTCCCTGGCGGACGTGCTGGCGATGCCGGAGGCGCAGAAGAAGCTGGATGGGACGGTGAAGTTCTACCTGGCCGGGCAGAAGACGCCCAAGGTGGAGGAGCGGTTCGACGAGACCGTCACGAACAAGAAGACCAACGGCGTGGGCAAGTCGGACGAGGACGGCTGCCGGTGGGTGACGCTGTCCGCCCTGATTGCCCTCCAGGAAGGCGCCAAGAAGGCGGGCGCGAACGCCGTGGTCGACATCGTCAGCTATTACAAGAAGAGCGAGGCGCGCAGCCCCACGGACGTCGAGTGCCACGCGGGCACCTTCGTCATCGGCGTGGCGCTCAAGGGCACATACGCCAAGGTGAAGGCCGGCGCCAAGAGCGCCTCGAAGTAGCGCGCGGCGCCTATACTCGGCCCCCTGTCACCTGGAGGTGTCGCGTGCGTTGGCTGGTTGCCGTCGTGCTGTTGGGTGCGTCGACTGCGTCCGCGCAGTCCCCGGAGTGCAAGGCCGCGAGGAAGGAATACAAGGAGCGGGAGGACAGCCTGGAGGCGCTGAAGCAGGCCCGCAAGGAGATGCGCGAGGTGCTGGCCACCGCCAAGAAGGGACGCGCCACCAGCCGTGTCCTCGACGCCCTCGAGAAGGCGGACGACGCGCTGGAGGATGGCATCAAGCGCGCGACCGCGGAGCAGGCCCAGCGCGACAAGCTGACCCGGGAGATCTGCAAGTAGTCCCGAGCGGCCGCCAGGACCTCCTCGCCCGTCCTGGGGGCCGCGCCGACACGACGGGCGCCCCGGAGTCCCACCCTCGGGACTCCGAGCACGGCGTCCACCGGGTGCGTCGAGACCGCGCTCCAGGGAGACAAGGGAATCCAGCTTCAACACGCCTTCCGCGCTTCCAGCCCTGCGTGACGCTTGATACTTTTGCAACGCAGCAACCACTCGACCGAGGAGGTCACATGCGGAACGTCATCCAGGGGCTGTTGGCGGCGGTGATGCTGGTGGGCTGTGGAGGAGCGGAGCTGGACTCCGGCGTCACTCCGCCCGAGACGGACGCCCCCCAGGGCGAGGTCCGGGAGATGAAGGACTGTGAGCCGTGCAGCACCCGTCTCGACAACTGCATGAACGCCGCGACCACGCAGGCCGAGGAGGATGCGTGCATCCAGAAGTGGCTGGCCTGCACCAAGGCGTACTGCGCGGGTCCCACCCTGCGGTAGAGCGTGGCGAGGGCACCGGTCCGGGCTCACGCGCCCGGACCGGCGACCCTCGCTCCACCCGAGGCAGAAGCCGGGCACCAGGGCCCGACTCCCCCTTCTGCCTCCTACAGGTTCAGCGCGCGTACCGGCTGTAGTGGTCGCAGATCTCCAGATACTCGTCGCTGCCGACCTCCAGCGCGGACACGCGCACGTGCTTGCGCTTGGGCTTCGCCAGGGTCGTCTTGATCTCGATGGCCCGGTAGACCGGGATGCCCACGTAGGACTGGTCGAGGTAGGTGTTCGCCGTCATGTCCTCCCAGTGGATGAGGACCCCGTCGTCGAACTGGATGCCCTCACGGCTGATGACGAGCACCGGCTTGTCCAGGCGCGTCAGGCCCCGGATGCAGTTGTAGAGCATCCACAACGCGAGCAGGGTGAAGACAGCCCCGGCGGCCATCGCGCCGGTGGCCGACCCCGCGCGGGAGGTCAGCGTCCCGAAGAAGGCCGACGCCAGGATCCAGATGATGACCCCGAGGATGAGCCGGGTGCGCGAGTAGAAGATTTGACGGGGCTTTTCAGCCTTCGTCTTGGACTGAGCAGAGCTGTAGATTTCCATGATGTCACTTCTGTGATTGCAAAAGGCTGTCAGCCGGCAAGACGGTCCGACAGGTAGGCCAGCAGGACTGGCGCATTGACGATCTTGCTTTCGTCAATCTTCCGGATCTTCCCACCCGCATCGATGATCAGCTCACGTGTCGCCACGCCCTGATCGTGCTCGTTCTGGAGGCGGATGCTCTCGATGTCTTCCCAGCGCATGAGCTTGCGCTTGTAGGTCAAGCCCTCGGAGCTGAGCGTCAGCGGGCCGAAGGTCGGCGCCTCGCCCGCGGCCACCTCCGCGCTCACCCGGCGCAGCATCGGCGGGACGACGCGCTCCAGCACCACCTCGTGCAGCCGCTCCGAGTCACGCCACATGTTGAGCCGGAGCTTGTACGCCCCCGAGCGGTGCCGCAGCACGACCCGGTCGTGGTTGTACTGCTCGACGATCTCCGTGATGTCCCGCCACGCGATGCGCGTGCGCCCTACCTGGAACCCCGACACGTCCCACTCGAGCACACGCGGAGACACCATCCAGGCGAACATGTCGCTGGCCCGCCACGCCAACAGGTAGATCCCACAGGGAATCCCCAGCAGGAGGATGACGGGGGCCGCGTGGAAGCGGAGGAACGCGACGATGAAACCACGAGGCATGAGGTAGATGCCCGCGGGCGCGAGCAGCACCGACACCACCAGATGGATGAGCGTCACCCCACCGATGAACCAGTACACCGCGGCCGTGGGGAAGATGAGCGGATGAGTGCGCTTCACGGTGCCTCCGGGGCGGGCCGGAACTCGGCTGGAGCCGGGGCACCAACGCCTCAGCGAAAACGTTTCGCGTGTATAAACGACCGCTCGTTCTTTCTCCAAACTGATTCGCTCATCAAGCACGCGAGCCCCCACGACACCACGCTCGCGCCAATCCCTGAGACTGCGCATTTCACGGATTGAAAACAAACCCTGCCGCGTTGTCTGTTTTTACGAGACCAGGCTCGCTTGCTTTCTGAGACTGAAACAACCAGCTCTCACCCACCGAGAGGACATGTTCGGGACGCCGGGCGTGGGGCGGCGTGCGACCAGCGCGGGGATGCCGTGAACCGCGCACGGGGCTCCATTGACGGGCGCTGTCACAGGGGACACCCGCCCCTCTCAGACGTGGCCCTAGTGAATCTCTTGAATTCCGGCTTCCGCTTGACGAAGGAGCTGTGCTCCCCCTAACCTCGGTTTCCTCATCAATTCGCGCAAAGCGAGAGAGAGGGAAGCGGCTCATGGGTTCGACGAATGCCTCCGCAGCGCCCTGGTTGGTGGAAGTCTCGCAGAAGATCTCCGCCCATCTGCTTCAGTCCCTCCAGTCCGACGCGCCGTTGCTCGGCGAGCTCTCCAGCGGCAAGGGCGCGCTGGCACGTGGCCGGACGCTGTCGCTGGCGGCGTACAACCAGGAGTCCATCACCAGCTATCAGGACGCGCTGAAGCTGGACCCCTCGCTGTACGAGGCGCGGGCGCGCCTGACGGTGCTGCAGATCCGCACCGGGCAGAAGGAGGCGGCGCTCGAGTCCGCCAAGCGGCTGGTGGAGCAGAAGCCCACCTTCGAGCTGCTGGAGATGACGTCGGACGAGCGCATCAACGCCTATACCCTGCTGGGCAACGCGCTGCTGCTCAACGGCCTCGTCAACGAGTCCATCCAGGCCTATCTCTCCGCGCTGCGCTTCAGCGTCACGGAGACGACCGCCGCGGCGCGGCTGGCGCAGGTGTACATCGCCACCGGCAAGGGCGAGGAGGCCCTCAAGCTGGCGGACACGTTCGCCAACAACCCGCGCTTCGCCGAGTTCTCCGCCCACCTGCAGTTGGTGCGCAACGGCCAGGCGCAACTGCCGTTCATCGACCTGTCCACCATCGAGCTGGACGTCCACGGCCGCCCGCTGTCCATGGTCGAGGAGGGCGCCCGCCTGGCGCCGATCGTCCACGGCGACTCCGCCTGGTGCGCCGACGTCTCGGACGTCCTCGCGAGCGACACGCGCCCGTGACTCCGGAAGAGCGCGCGCTGATTGGCCAGCGGTGGGTGGAGCAGGGCCTGGGTGAGCACGCCTCCGTGGCGGCGTTCGCCCGGTTCGTGCTCCACCTCATGAAGCTGGCGGCCCCTCCCGAGCTGCTCCTCGCCGCCATCAAGGCGATGGAGGAGGAGGTGCATCACGCGCGCTTCTGCTTCGGCATCGCGTCGCGCTTCACGGGCGTGCCCGTGGGCCCCGGCGAGATGTCCATGGAGAGCGTCCTCGACGCCTCCGACGAGCCCGCCGCCATCCTCGAGGCCTCCATCATCGAGGGCTGCGTCAACGAGACCATCGCCGCGAAGTGCGCGGAGGTCGCGCTCGAGCGCACCACGGACGAGGGCATCCGCCGGGTGCTCACCCGCATCGTCGAGGAGGAGGGACGGCACGCCGACCTCTCCTGGCGCTTCACGGAGTGGATGCTCAGCCGACACCCGTCGCTGCTGCCCCTGGCGCAGACCGCCTTCGGGCGGGCCCTGGGGATTCCGCCCGCGAAGGACGTCCCGGACGAGCCCGTCATCATGGAGCAGTACGGCCACCTGACCGCCCGCTCACGGGCGCAGGTCCGGCAGGCCATGCTCCAGGACGTCATCGCCCCGCGCGCCATCGCGCTCGTGGGCACCCACGGCCTCGCCGCGGCCATCTGAGCCCCCGGGGACCGCGACGTGGACCTCGCCGAGTTCCTGGCCCGCCGCAAGGTCACCCTCGAGGCCATCACCGCCCGCGCCCGCGAGGCCCTCCGCCTGACGGACGGGGACGTGCTGTTCGTCTGCGGCTCGCTCGTCGAGGGGTTGGGCAACGAGACGTCGGACATCGACCTGTACCTGGTCACCTCGCGCACGGACATCACCTTCACGTCGCTGCGTGACGTGGCCTTCGCCGTGGGCCCCATCGTCTGCGACGTGCGGGTGCTCGACGGGGAGGCCCTGGAGCGGCTGCTCTCGGCCTTCGAGCAGTGGGAGCGGCAGCCCCGCCAGCCGCGCGCGGCCACCGGCCTGACGGAGGACGACCGCAAGCTGCTGCACCGGTTGCGCACCGGGAAGGCGCTCCACGGCGACGAGGAGCTGGCGCGCTACCAGGCCCGCGTCCCCCCATCCCATCTCGCGCGTCACAAGCTGGACTGGGCCCGCTACCAGGCCAACACGCTGCAGATCGACCTCGCCGGTCTCAACGGCGTCAGCGACTGGGTCAGCATGCTCTTCGTCGCCCAGGAGCTGCTCGGCCACGCGGTGGACGGCCTCCTGGCGGGCCACGGCTTCACCAACCCGACGCGGAAGTGGCGCGCCCGCCTCCTGGAGGCGCTGCCCGCGGGTTGGGAGCAGGACCTCCCCGGCTGCCCATCGGGGCTGTCGGCCCAGGCGCGATACCTGGCGCTGCATCAGTCCCCTCCCCTTCCGACGGCGCAGGACACCACCCGGTCCACCCACCGCATCCTGGCCTTCGCGCGCGCCGCCTTCGCGTGGGCCGAACAGCGCCTCCTCGCGCCCGCGTTGCCTCCCGCCGCGAGCGTGGAGACGCGCGCCGAGGGCGGTGAGGCGCTGCCCGCCCTCGACTTCGACGTGACGGTGCGCTTCCGGGAGGAGCGCTACGAACTGCTGAGGCTCAACGCGGGCGCCCCGCCCCTCCAGCTCACCGCGCAGGCGTGGTCCGTGTTGAGCCTGTTCGACGGTGAGACGCCCCACGCCCAGGCGCTGCTGCAGGCCGAGCGGGTCTGGGGGAAGGACGAGGGCGCGCGAAACCTGGAGAGCCTCCTGGGGACGGTGCGCTACTCCAAGTTGAACGCGCGGCCCCCCATCGACGTGCAGGGCATCCGCGCGCTGCTCCAGGCCGCCAGCGCCCGCTCCTGAGGTTCAGCCCGCCTCGGGGACGAGCCGGGCCCGGCCCTCGAGCCACCCCGCCAGGCCTCCCCGGTCGAAGTTGATGAGCTGCGCGTGCCCGACGTCGTCGTAGTCGATGGCCGCCGTGGCGACCGACACGATGTCCCAGGTGTCACAACCGAGCCCCGCGCACAGCACGTGGAAGTCCTCCCAGTCGACCTTGCCCGCCTCGCGGAAGCGCGCGTGCTGGGCCTCGAGCCGCTCGCGCGTCTGCCCTCCGGCCCGCTCCAGGATGCGCGCCCAGGCCCGCTCCGGAACGAAGTCGGACGTCGGCGCGCGCGCCTCGAGCGCCGCCAACGCCGCGCGGCAGCCCGCCGTGGCATCGCCGGAGAACCCCGCGAGGATGTCCTGGAAGAAGCCCCGCCGCGTGGGGCGGTCGAAATAGATGCCGGGCTCGCGAAGCACGTCCGCGGGTTCGTCCGTGGTGTGCACGAAGGTGATCATCCGGTTCGGCGCGGACACCACGGAGCGCAGCGTCCCGGGCGCGCGCGCCTCCGGGGCCGCGGCGCCCTTGCGCTTCTTCAGCCGGACCGAGCCCGGCAACTCCAGCGGCGATGTGTCGTCCCGCAGGACCACCAACACCGTGGGCAGCGCGCAGAAGGCGAGCGTCGAGACGTCGATCTTGTCCAGCGTCGACGCGTTCCACTGATAGCGCCACACCTCGCGGGTGATGGGCCGCGTGAAGGCGAAGGGCCGGAAGTGGATGGGCGTGAAGCCATTGTCCGCCAGGAACCGCAGCGTGCCCTCCACGCGGCGGCCCACCAGCGCCTCCGGCTTGAACACCAACAGGGTGATGCGTTGGAGGATGGGCAGCAGCCGCTCGCCCAGCACGACGCGCGCGTCCCAGAGGCTCTCCCGGAAGTAGGTCTCCAACGCGTAGGCGGCGCGCTTCTCGTCCAGGGACGACAGGTGGCTCCACTCGATGTCGCGAGAGCTTCGGTCCATGACGCCCCTGGTCTACCCGCCACGGGCGCACTCCGCAATCCACGGGAGTTCAGACACCACGTGATACGCTCGATTCCAGGACAGGAGCGGAGATGGACACGGAAGGCCCCGAGGCAGACACCCCGCTCGAGCGCGAGCTCGACCTGTTGATGCGCCGTCAGGGCCTCCAGGTGCCCACGGCCTACAAGGCGGGTGTGCTCGCCGGCTACGAGGACCTGCGGCGGATGACGGCGCACCTGCGGCAGCCCCGGGACGCGGAGAGCGAGCCCGCGAACGTGTTCCAGTTGGACGCCCTCCTGCGCGGACGGTGACGGGGAGCGGATGAAGCCACTTCACGAGCTGTCCATCGCCGAGGCCGGCGCGCTGCTGCGCTCCGGCCAGCTCTCCTCCGGGGCCCTCACGGAGCACGCCCTGGCGCGCATCGCGTCCATCGACGAGCAGGTGCGCGCCTTCATCCTCGTCACGCGCGAGCGCGCCTTGGAGGACGCGCACCGCGCCGACCTGGAGCTGCGGGCCGGTGTCGACCGGGGCCCGCTGCACGGCATCCCCTACGCGCTGAAGGACATCTTCGACACCGCGGGCATCCGGACGACGTGCCACTCCAAGCTGAGACAGGACCACGTCCCCACGGAGGACGCCTTCGTGGAGGGACGGCTCAAGGCCGGCGGCGCGGTGCTCCTGGGCAAGCTCGCCACCCACGAGTTCGCGCTCGGGGGGCCGAGCTTCGACCTCCCCTTCCCGCCCGCGCGCAACCCGTGGAACCTGGAGCACTTCACGGGCGGCTCGTCCTCGGGCAGCGCGGCCGCCGTCGCGGCGGGCCTGCTGCGCTTCGCGATGGGCTCGGACACCAGCGGCTCCATCCGGGGCCCCGCGTGCTTCTGTGGGACGGTCGGCTTCAAGCCCACCTATGGCCGCGTCTCGCGTCGAGGCACCTTCCCGCTCTCCTACGCGCTGGACCACTGTGGGCCGCTCACCTGGACGGTGGAGGACGCCGCGCTCGCGCTTCAGGTCGTCGCGGGACACGACGCCCTCGACCCGGGCAGCGCCGACGTGCCCGTACCCGACTACACCTCGAACCTCCACGCCGGCGTACACGGCCTGCGCTTCGCCTATCCCCGTCACCACTTCGCCGAGGCCGAGGGCACCTCCCCGGAGGTCATCGCCGCGCTCGACGCCGCCGCCCGGAAGCTGACGGAGCTCGGCGCCACCGTCGAGGAGGTGCGGCTGCCCGACTTCCGCCTCTTCAGCGCCTGCGGCCGCGTCATCATGATCGCCGAGGGCTACGCCATCCACGAGCGCGACCTCCGGGAGCGTCCGCTCGACTTCGCGCGCTACACCTACCAGCGCCTCATCCTCGGGGCCACGCTCTCCGCCGCCGACCTCACCCAGGCCTTCCGACTCCGCCGCGAGCTCACCGTGGCGCTCAACGCGGGCGTCCTGAAACACCACGACGCCCTGCTCACCGCGACCGGCGTGGGGCCCGCGCCGCACCTCGACGCCTTCCCCGCCGACTGGCCCTTGAAGATGCCCATGCAGACAATCCCCTACAATGTGACAGGGAATCCCGCCCTCACCCTGCCAGCGGGTTTCTCCTCGACGGGGTTGCCTTTGGGGCTCCAGTTCGTGGGGCGCATCTTCGACGAGCCCACCGTGCTGCGCGCCGGCGTCGCGCTCGAAGGCGCGCTGGGCGTGCGCGACAGACGCCCCGGTCTCGCGCGGACGGCCCACGCCTGACGCGCGCGACCCGAATCCCTCGCGGAGCATTTCCTGAGTGGTGCCGGAGTGCCGGTTTTGCACGTTGACCATCAGACGGGGTGCCCGCTATGGTTTCAGGGTTGTCGTGGTTTCCACCCGACGTTCGACAGAGAGTAGGGGCTGAGATGAGCCAGCAGAAAGAGAGTGTCGAGGTCCGGAACAACTTCAATCTGAAGAACGTGTCCGTCGAGCTGGTGCCCGCTGGCGAGCGTCGTGCCGCGGCGACCTTCATCGCGGTGGCGGACCTCGAGGCGATGCGCACCCAGCGCCGCGCCATCCCGGCCTCCAAGCACGGGCTGGAGACCATCTGCGGCGCGAGCTGCGACACGGGCGCCCAGTAGTCCTCCAGGGAGCCGCCGAGCGAGGGCGGCCTCCTGTCTCTTCCGAAGTCCCGCTGCGCCCGTGAGGCGTGTGAGAGCAAGCACAGGCAGATGAGTCCCGGTCCTCGAACCTCCCCTGCCGTGTCGCTCGTGACGTCCCACGGGCGTCAGTCGCTCAGTTGGAATGGTGACGAGCGACTCATCGACCTGCTCAATCGACACCAGGTCCCCTGGTCGGCGTTGACCGTCTACGTGGTGCCCAGGTCAGGCGGCGCGCCCACCATCCGGCCCTGCCTCGACCAGACCGCCGGCGACCTCCAGGACGCGGCGGAGCTGCTGCTCTACTTCAACCGCAACGTGAATCCGTTCCTGTTCTCGCTCACCCAGGCCATGACCGTGGCCAGCGCGGAGCCGGAGCGGCAGGCCACCGAGTACTTCTACCAGCGCCTGGACAACGCCAGCTCGACGGCGGAGTCCTTCCTGAAGAAGCTCAGCCCGGACGAGTGCCGCTCCGTCATCGCGGCGCGGGTGGCGGAGACGGTGCGCGAGCACCTCCCCGCGAACTCGCACCTGGTCGTCGGCGTCAGCGGCGGCGGCGACAGCAACGCCCTGCTCTACGCGCTCACGCAGTTGAAGGACCACGGCCTCACCCTCCACCCCGTCATCATCAAGGGGATTCCGGACTGGGACGCGGGTGTTCCGCGCGCGCAGGAGCTGTGCAGGACGTACGGCCTCGAGCTGACGGTGATGGAGGAGCTGGACGTCAAGGAGCTGCTCGGCATCCCCCGCGACTCGGCGTCGCTCATCGACCGGTTCCAGAAGGAGTTCGAGGGCGACGACTTCGAGTTCCTCGGCACGCTGCTGGTGCGGCTGGCGCTCTTCGAGAAGGCCCAGGAGATGGGCACCCGCTTCGTCTGCACCGGCCTGAACCTGGAGGACGTCGTCACGGAGGCCATGTTCCGCGTCTCCACCGGCCTCAAGCCCGCGCCCTTCCCCGCGCGCGTCATCGGAGACATGACGCTGGTCATGCCGCTGTGGCTGTGCCCCAAGCGCATCATCGACGGGTGCTTCCCCAAGTACTCGCTGGAGAACTACGACGCGCGCTACCCGTGCTTCTCGCTCGGGCGGAACCTCTACTACAGCGTCGTCTACACCCTCCAATCGCAGTACCCGGGCTTCCTCGAGCAGATGGCGCGAGGCATGTCCGAGCTGAGCCTGAAGGACCCGGTGACGTACTCGCTGGACGAGCAACTCGGCTTCCACGTCGAGCGCTTCGTCCCCTTCCCCCTGCGCCGCCGCTTCCAGCGCATGGTGGGCCGGGGCTGAGCGACTCCGTCAGCCCTCCGTCACCCAGCCGGACTCCAACAGCAGGTCCACGAGCCGCCGCGCGACGCCCTCCTCGATGGGCCGTCGCAGCGCCAGGGAGGTCTCGTCGACGACGTCCTCGCGCGCCCGGCTCCCATCCGCGCGGATGGCGAAGTTGAGGAGCAGCGCGAGGTTCTGTTTGTCCGCGGCAATCACGCGCGTCAGCTCCGCGCGACGCTCCGCGGAGAGGTCGGCGGCCATGGCGCGCGCGTTGAATGGCCCGTCCCAGCGGCGACGGAGCACGGGCCCTCGCGCGGGAGGACGGGGGGCCTCGACGTGCGGCTTCCGCAGCGCCGAGTGGGTGCGCTCGACATGGCGGAGCAGGCGCTGGCTCCAGGCCCCCGCCTCGACCGCGTCGAACCGCCGCGCGACCTGACGCGCCATCGACAGCTCGCGCGAGCACCAGTCCTGGACGAGCTGCTCCACCTGCCCCGCGGGCAGGGCGCCCGGGTCCGCCATCAGCTCCGCGAGCGCGGCGGCGGCCACCGTCGTGCGCGACATCTCCAGGGGGGACACCTTGTCGAGCGTATCCGCGGCCGAATGGTTGAAGCGGTCCGGCGCATGGCACAGCTGGACCGCCGGGGACGCGGTGCTCGGGTCGGCGAAGAGCGCGTGGTCGGAGAAGCCCGCGAAGGGGATGGCCTGCCACGCACCTGGGTGGGAGGCCGTCTGAGAGAACACCTCGCCCACGACCTCCTCTGCGAAGGGGACGAGCAGCGACGGGCGGAAGTCCGGACCGCGCTCGAGCAGGAAGGGACTGCCACACAGCGCCTGGTCCTCCCCCGCCATGTCGACGTTGATGACCGCCGAGGGAAGCCCCCGCGCCCCTCGCGACGCCAGGTGCGCGTGGAGGAACGCGGCCACGCCCAGGAACTCGGGCCCCCAGAGGAACCGGATGCTCGCGGCCGGAGACCGGGCTCGGGCCCCACGCAGCAAGGAGGCCACGCCCAGGAGCGCGGCCACGCCCGAGGCATTGTCGTTGGCCCCGGGCCGGGGATGGCACAGGTGCGCGGTGAGCCACACCTCGCCCGCGCCCTGCTCTCCCGGGAGCACTGCCGACACGACGGGCATCGTCGCGGAGCGGTCCACGGCGAGGTGCACCCGCGCCTCCGCGCCCGCGTCGAGCACGGGGCGCACGGCGCCGAGCTGTCGCGACGTCAGGCTGAAGGCGAACAGGCGCGAGTGGGGCTCCAACTCGATGCGCCCGGGGTGCTCCTCTCCAGGAACTCCGGTGCGAGCAGGCGCGTCCGTGATGAAGCCCAGCGCCCCGAGCCGCTCGAGCTCCGCCGCGAGGTCTCCCCGGGACAGCGCGCCCCGCCCCACGACCGCGACGGCGCCCCGCACGTCGACGTCTCCCGGCGCGCCGTCGACCCGAACCAGCCGCGCGGAGAGCCCTCCGGGGGGCGTCGGCGCGGAGTAGGTCGCCACCGAGAAGGGCTGGAGCGCGTGGTCGACCTGGAGCACGGACCGTCCTTCCGCCCACACCTCCAACCGCGCCACCACGGGTGTCCACGAGACCGGCGCCCGAAAGGACCACCAGCGCGCGGCACCGTCCGCCGGGAAGCGGGAGAGCGTCACGTCCGAGAGCCCCAGACGCCGGGCGATGTCGGCCACCTCGCCCGCGGCGTCGCCGATGCCCCGCGAGGCCTGATAGCGGTCATGTTCGGCGACGCGGGCGAGATGCCCCATCACGTCGTCGATGGGGAGGTCGCGCAGCAGGCGGGAGACACGCTCTCTCACCATGGACGCGCCTACCCCGCCACCGCGCTCGGCCCGCTGGCGCGACGCGAGACGTGCTCGGGGCGGCGCAAGCCCAGGTGCTCGCGCAAGGTGCGGCCCTCGTAGCGGGTGCGGAAGAGGCCTCGGCGCTGGAGCTCCGGAATCACCAGCGCGACGAAGGCGTCGAGCCCCCCCGGCAGATAGGGCGCCATCACGTTGAAGCCGTCCGCCGCGCCGGCGCGGAACCAGGCCTCCATCTCGTCGGCGATGCGCTCCGGCGTGCCCACCAGCTGCCAGTGGCCCCGCGAGCCCGCGATGTCGAGGTAGAGCTGGCGGATGGTGAGCTGCTTGCGCCGCGCCTCCTCGACGATGAGGTTCTGCCGGCTCCAGCTCCCATGCACCTGCGGCACCTCCGGGAGCGGTCCGTCCAGCGGGTGGGCCGCGAGGTCCACGCCGGGCAGGAGGCCGTTGAGCAGCGACAACCCCACCACCGGATCGATGAGGGACTGGAGTTGCTCGTACCGGGCCTCCGCCTCCGCTTGCGTGCGCCCCACGAAGGGAAAGATGCCGGGCATCACCTTCATGTCCTCGGGCGAGCGCCCCCGCTTCGCCGCCCGCGCCTTCACGTCCGCGGAGAAGGCCTTCGCGCCCGCCAGGGTCGGCTGCGCGGTGAACACCACCTCGCCAATCTCCGCCGCCAGCTCACGCCCCACGTCGGACGAGCCGGACTGGACGAGCACCGGGTGGCCCTGCGGGGTGCGCGGGACGTTGAGCGGTCCCCGGACGGAGAACTCCTCGCCCTGGTGGTGGAGCACGTGCAGCTTCTCCGGGTCGAAGTAGAGCCCCCGGTCCTTGTCGCGAAGGAAGGCGTCGTCCTCCCAGCTGTCCCACAACCCCTTCACCACGCCCGCGAACTCACGCGCCCGCTCGTAGCGCTCGCCATGCGCCGGGTGCGCGTCGAGCCCGAAGTTGTGCGCCTCGTCGCCGTTGGAGGACGTGACGAGGTTCCACCCCGCGCGCCCGCCGCTGATGAAGTCGAGCGACGCGAACTTGCGCGCCAGGTGGTACGGCTCGTTGTAGGTGGACGTCGCGCTCGCCACCAGGCCGATGCGCTCCGTGACGACCGCGAGCGCCGACAACAGCGTCAGCGGCTCGAACTGGGCGACGTAGCGGATGGCCGTCCGGCTCAGCGCGGGGAGGTCCGTGCCGCGCACGGCCGCGCTGTCCGCCAGGAAGAGGAAGTCGAAGAGGCCGCGCTCGGCGGTGCGCGCCAGCTCCGCGAAGTGGGCGAAGTTGACGCCCGCGTCCGCGGGGACGTCGGGGTGGCGCCAGGCGGCGACGTGGTAGCCCGTCGGATACAAGAACGCCGCGAGCTTCATCCCCGCGTCTGCGCGGCCCATCTCCGCCTCCCTCGTTCAGGCCCGCCGCGCCTCCTCCAGCCGCTCGCGCAACAGGTCCATCCGTTCCGCGCTCAGCGGCGCGCTCAACCGGTACGCATGGGCCACGTCCCGCGTGGCCACCGCCCAGTAGGGGTGGAGCTTACCGCGAATCCTCTGACGTTCCAGGAAGCCCTGACTGTCCGTCGCATCGTGCCGGAGGAACAGATAGGGCAGGTACTGGCTCGCGGGGCGCACGTCGGCGATGCCGGCGGCCTCCAACAGGCGGCGCGTCTCCGCCTTGTGCTCGACGATGCGCCCACGCAGGGACGTCGCGACGTCGCCGGACCGCAGCACCTCCCGTCCCACGCGCAGCGACAGGGACGAGGCCAGCAAGGGAGGCACCACCGTGCGCAGGCGCGCCGTCAGCTCCGGCGCCGCGAGGCAGTACGCCAGCCGCAGCCCGCCCAGTTGATAGGCCTTGGAGAACCCCCGGATGACCACGAGGTTGTCCACGTCCGGCAGGAGGTTCGCCGCGCTGAACCCCGGCGGGTAGTAGTTCGCGTTGGACTCGTCGATGGCCACCACCGCCCCATGGCGCGCCGCATGGGCACAGAGCGTGGAGATGGCGCCCAGGTCCGCGAAGCGATCTCCGAGCAGGCTCGGGCGCTCCAGGAACACGAGCGAGGCCCCCGTCGGGTCGATGGCCCCTTCGTCCGCAGCGGCGCGCGGCGCGGTCCGCTGGGAGAGCCAGAACGGCAGGTCCGGATAGCAGTCACCGGCGATGAGCACGGGGCGGGCCTCCGTGAGCAGCGCCAGGGCGTGCAGCAGCGAGACGACACCCGCGCCGCACGTCACCTGGGCGGACCACCCTTCCCTGCCGAAATACGCCGCCACCGCGGGCCCCAGGACCGCGTCGCCGTAGGGGTCCTTCACGAAGTAGCGGTTGACGTAGGACAGCCCCTCGCGGGCCTCGGCCTCCAGCTCGCGGGTGACGAGCGCGTCGAGGTCCGTCGAGAGCCACCGGCGCTCGTCCAGGGTCCAGGCCAGATTCAACAGCCCGGGGCCGTCCTCGAGACTGGGGACGGCCCCGTAGAGGCTGACGGCGAGAGGCATCCGACCGCCCGTCAGGCCTCAGGACTGCGTGCGCAGCGCGGAGCGCCCGGCGTAACGGGCCTGCTTGCCCAGCTCCTGCTCGATGCGGATGAGCTGGTTGTACTTCGCGGTGCGGTCCGAGCGGGACAGCGAGCCGGTCTTGATCTGCCCGCAGTTGGTCGCGACGGCGAGGTCCGCGATGGTCGAGTCCTCGGTCTCACCCGAGCGGTGGGACATGACGACGGTGTAGGCGGCGCGGTTCGCCGTATCGCAGGCGGAGAGCACCTCCGTCAGCGTGCCGATCTGGTTGACCTTCACCAGGATGGAGTTGGCGATGCCCCGCTTGATGCCGTCCACCAGGCGCGCCGTGTTGGTGACGAAGAGGTCGTCGCCCACCAACTGCACCTTGCGCCCGATGCGGTCCGTCAGCAGCTTCCAGCCCACCAGGTCGTCCTCGGCGAGGCCGTCCTCGATGGAGACGATGGGGTACTTGGAGACGAGGCTCTCGAGGTACTTCACGTGCTCCTCGATGGAGCGCTTCTTCTTCTCGCCCTCGTAGTCGTAGACGCCGTCCTTGTAGAACTCGCTCGCGGCCGGGTCCAGCGCCAGGCTGATGTCCTCGCCGGGGCGGAAGCCCGCCTTCTCGATGGAGCGCATGATGAAGTCCAGCGCCTCCTCGGCGGAGCTCAGGTTCGGGGCGAAGCCACCCTCGTCACCGACGTTGGTGCTGTGACCGGCGTCCGCCAGCCCCTTCTTCAGCGTGTGGAAGACCTCGGAGCCCATGCGGACCGCCTCGGCCAGCGACGGGGCGCCGACGGGCATGATCATGAACTCCTGGAAGTCGATGGCGTTGTCCGCGTGCACGCCGCCGTTGATGATGTTCATCATCGGCACCGGCAGCACGTGCGAGTACGCCCCGCCCACGTAGCGATACAGCGGCAGCCCGCGCGCGGTGGCCGCGGCCTTCGCCGCCGCCAGCGACACGCCGAGGATGGCGTTGGCGCCGAGCCGCTTCTTGTTCGGCGTGCCATCGAGGGCGATCATCTTCTCGTCGAGCTCGATCTGCGACTCGGCGTTCATCCCGCGGACGGCGCCGGCGATCTCGTCATTGACGGCGGCGACGGCCTTGCGGACACCCTTGCCCAGGTAGCGCGACTTGTCACCGTCACGCAGCTCCACGGCCTCATGCGTGCCGACCGACGCGCCCGAGGGCACCGCCGCGCGACCGCGGATGCCGTTCTCCAGGGTGACGTCGACTTCGACAGTGGGGTTGCCGCGGCTATCGAGAATCTCACGGCCTACGACACCGACGATTGTGGTCATGCGGGCTACGTAGCGAAGCGGTCCCAGTGCGTCAAGCAACGAGTCCCAGGGCGGGAACCCCCTGTCCGCCGTCCCACAACGCCTCGGGTCGTGAGCGAGGAATCGACCTCCGGACCCGAGTGCCACGTCACCCGGCGTGGTCGTCCACGACCACGTCGGCGGCGGGACGACCTGGAGGTCCATGAGACGCCCCACGTCATGTCTGTGAATGGCTCGGGTCTCTCCCGCTGTTCTGGTCCATCGCGTTGATCAGGCTTCCTCCGTCCCCTATCATGCGGGCGCTGCACGTCATCCTCACTGTCGCGGGAGGTCGTGGTGGGCACCGAGCCCGGGAAGGCGCACGAGCACGAGTTCGACGCCGTGATGGCGCGGTGCGGCCACGACGTCCCCGCCGACCTGCGACCTGGCGCGCTGGCGGTGTATCTGGAGCTGACGCGCATGGCCGCGCGGCTGCGCCAGCCACGGGCCGCCGAGAGCGAGCCCTCCAACGTGTTCAACGTGCGGGCCCTGTTGCGAGACCGGTGAACACGTGACCTCGCCGCCCCTGCACACCCTCTCCATCGCGGAGGCAGGCGTCGCGCTGCGCGCTGGACGGCTCACGGCCCAGGCGCTCACCGAGCACGCGCTCGCGCGCATCGCCACGCACGACGACACGCTGCGCGCGTTCATCCGCGTGACGGCCGCGCGCGCGAGGGAGGACGCCGCGCGCGCGGACCAGGAGCTGCGCGCGGGCCTGGACCGGGGCCCGCTCCACGGCATCCCGTATGGGCTGAAGGACATCTTCGACGTCGCGGGCATCCCCACGACCTGCAACTCGCGGCTCCGGCTGGACCACGTCCCCGCCGTCGACTCGGAGGTCGAGGCGCGGCTGAAGGCGGGCGGCGCGGTGCTGCTCGGCAAGCTGACGACCCACGAGTTCGCGCTGGGCGGCCCCGGGTTCGACCTGCCTTTTCCACCCGCGCGCAACCCGTGGAACCCGGCGCACTTCACGGGAGGGTCGTCCTCCGGGAGCGGCTCGGCGGTGGCGGCGGGACTCCTGCGCGTGGCGCTCGGCAGCGATACGGGAGGCTCCATCCGTTCGCCCGCCACGCACTGTGGCGTGGTGGGGTTGAAGCCCACGTACGGGCGCGTCTCCCGGCGCGGGGTGTTCCCGCTCTCCTTCGCGTTGGACCACTGCGGCCCGCTGACGTGGAGCGTGGAGGACGCCGCGCTCGTGCTGGGTGTCATCGCGGGCTACGACCCGCTCGACCCCAGCAGCGTCGAGGCCCCGGCGGAGCGCTACACGGAGGACCTGGGCCAGGACCTCCATGGCCTGCGGCTCGGGTATGCGCGGCGACTCTTCAGCGACATCTCCGGAGTCTCGCCCGAGGTCCTCGCGGCGATGGACGCCTCCGCCCAGACGCTGGCGAAGCTGGGCGCCGTCGTCGAGGAGGTCGTGCTCCCGGACTTCGAGCTGTTCAAGGCGTGTGGGCGCATCATCATGACGGTG
This sequence comes from Myxococcus dinghuensis, assembly GCF_024198235.1. Classification (GTDB taxonomy): domain Bacteria; phylum Myxococcota; class Myxococcia; order Myxococcales; family Myxococcaceae; genus Myxococcus; species Myxococcus dinghuensis. The sequence goes on from NZ_JAKCFB010000022.1 coordinate 128,515, forward strand.
GAGGCCTACGCCATCCACGAGCAGGACCTGAAGACGCGCCCCCGCGACTTCGGCCGCTACACCTATCAACGCGTCACCCCCGCCGCCGCCCTCACCGCGGCGGACCTGACGCAGGCCTTCCGTCTGCGCCAGGAGCTGACGGTGCAACTGAATCGGGAGGTGCTCTCGCGGTACGACGCGCTGCTCACCACCACGGCGCTCACGTCGGCCCCCCGGCTGGACGAGTTCCCCCACGACTGGCCTCCCCCCTCCCTGGCCGTGGCCGTGCAAACCGTGCCCTTCAACGTCACCGGCAACCCCGCGCTCGTGGTCCCCGCGGGCTTCTTCTCGAACGGACTTCCCCTGGGGATGCAGCTCGTCGGCAGGCCCTTCGACGAACGGACCCTCTTCCGCGTCGGCGCCGCCTTCGAGGCCCGGGTCGGAGTGACACACCGGAGACCTCCGCTGGAAGGCGGGCGCGCGTCGTGAGTGGCCCCCACGTGGTCATCGTCGGTGGCGGGCCCTTCTGCACGTATGCCCTGGAACGACTCGCCGCGCTGCTGCCGGCGCTGGACCTCTCCTCGGGGCTGACGCTGTCCATCTTCGAGCGGACGGGCCACTTCGGCGCGGGCGCGACCCACAGCGATGCGCAGGTCCCCACGAGCTACATGAACCGCGTGGCCAGCCAGATTGGCTTCGCGGCGGACGAGTCCAGCGCGGATGCGCCGCGCCTGCTCCCCCGGGAGCTGCGGCCCACCTTCACCGAGTGGGCCGACGCGAAGTACCAGGCCACGGGAGACCGGCGCTTCCTGTTCCATCCGGTGGAGGTCCCTCCGCGCTACCTGCACGGCGAAGCCCTGCGGGAGCGGTTCGATGGCTACGTGGCATGGCTGCGCGAGCTGCCGAACGTGACGGTGGACCTCCATGCCGCCGAGGTCACCGACATCGCGCGCGAGGACTCCGGTGGCTTCCGCGTCCACGCGGGAGACGTCTCCCTCCACGCCACGCACGTCCTGCTCGTCACGGGACACTCCAACAACCATCCCGCCCCCGGCTCGCTGGAAGAGACACTGGCGGCCCATGCGCACCAGACGCCCCCCGCGCGTCACGTCCCCTTCGCCTACCCCCTGGATGCCCAGGTCTCGGAGGAGACGGTGCCGCCGGGCAGCACGGTGGGCGTGCTGGGAATGGGGCTGACGGCCATCGACGTCCTCCTGCACCTGACGGAGGGCCGCGGCGGGACGTTCGTGCGCGAGCCCTCCCTCGGCGCCGCGCCCGTCCTCCGGTACCTCCCGAGCGGACGGGAGCCCGCGGCCATCGTCGCCGTGAGCCCCAGCGGCATGTTCACGACGTGCCGGCCCTACAACGCGAAGGCGGTGGATGGCTCGGGGCGGGGCCACGGCGCGCTGCAACACACGGGGGTCTTCCTCACGAGCGCCGCCGTGGACACGCTCCGGGAGAACGTGGGCCAGCGGTGCCGCGTGCAAGGCACCGAGGTGCGTCAGCTCGACTTCGAGCGACATGTCTTCCCGCTCGTCGTCCTGGAGATGGCGTACGTCTACTCCACCACCCTCCTCGGAGCGCACCTCGGGCCGACACTGCGCGGCGCGGCCGAGGCGCGCTACCGCGAGTTCCTGCGCGAGGGGTGCCTCCATCGGGACGACGGCATCGAGGCCCTGCTCGCACCGCTCCAGGCCTGCCTCGACGGGCTCGGGGAGGCGCGTCCAGCCCAGCGCTTCGACTGGCGTGCCTGGTTCCACCCCCTCGGCGAGCCGACCTCGATTCCCGGGGACGTCTGGCGCGAGCAGCTCATCGCGTTCATGCGGCGGGACCACGAGGCCGCGGCGAAGGGCAACCTGCGCGACCCCACCAAGGCGGCCTGTGACGGCGTCTGGCGGGACTTGCGCGCCATCTACTCCCAGGTGGTGGACTTCGGCGGACTCACCGCCGCGTCCCACCGGCGCTTCGTCGAGGTCTACTGGCGCTACTACATCCGGATGTCGAACGGCGCCGGGCTCGAGGCCATGAGCAAGGTGCTGGCGCTCGTCGAGGCGGGACGGGTGGACGTCTCCATCGGCCCCAGGCCCATCGTCGAGCCGCTTCCCGGTCGCCCCTCGTTCCGCATCCGAGGACCCGTGACGGGGACGCGACGCGACGTCGGCGTGCTCGTCGAGGGCAAGGCCCATCCGTTCGACGCGGAGCGGGACATGGGCCCGCTCTATCCGAACCTCCTCCGACGGGGCCTCGTGCGCCGGTGGCGCAACCCGGGAGCCGTGGCCTCGGAGGACTTCATCCCTGGAGGACTCGACGTATCGACGGCCTTCCATCCCCTGCAGGCGGATGGACGCCCCGAGCCACGGCTCACCATCCTGGGCGCCTCCATCGAAGGGGTCGCGTTCTTCCAGCTCAGCGCGGCACGCCCCCAATCGAACAGCTCCATCCTCAACACCATCGCCCGGTGGGCGAACGAGCTGGTCGAGGACCTCTCCAGCGCCCTCGTCGTGGAGCGCGACGTCCATGTCCCTCCCCGATAGCGCGCCCTCCATCACGACCTTCCGGGGTCGGCTCCGGGAGCTGCTGGCGCGAGAGGGACTCGAGGGCCCCCGGCGGGATGTCGTCATCCTGGCGGTCGACGGCATTCCGTTCGAGCTGGCCCTGACGTCCTGGCGCGGCGCGCGCATCACCCCGATGCGCTCGGTCTTCCCCACGACCTCGTCCACCGCGTGGTTGAGCAGCCTCACCGGCTTGGACGTGGGGAGCCATGGCATCCCCGGGGTCGTCTTCCAGGGGCCGGGCGGAGGGACCCTCAACGTCTTCCAGCATCAGGGCCCCCTCCACATCCCGGAGACGGGCAACATCTTCAGCGACGCGAACGCGCTGGGATACCGCGCCCTCGCGGTGATGGGGGACTGGGAGCCGTTCGACTGCACGTGGCGTGACGCCTTGCTGCGCCATGCCCATCCGGTGCGAGGCCACCGCTTCTACACCGCGCCCTCGCGAGCCGCCCCCACGGAGCTGGGACAGGCGGTGCTGCGCGCGGTGTCGGACTGCCTCGACACCCCGTCTGACGGACCGAGGCTCGTGTGGTGTTTCATCGACGCGGACCAGCACATCCACCACGCGGGATACGACGAGCCCCTGGTGCGATTCCTGGAGTGCCTCGACGACGTCGCGCGCCAGCTCACGGCCCGAGGGGCGCTCGTCCTGGCGCACTCGGATCACGGCCTCACCCTCACCCACCACCGGCCCGAACTGGAGCGACTGATGGAGCAGCTCCAGGCCGAGCATGACTGCGTGCTCGGGGGCGCGGGACGCACGCGCTGGTTCCACGTCCACCCGGCCCGGGAGGACCGGCTCGTCGGCGCCCTGGAGCGCGCCCTGCCCTCCACCGTCCGCGTGGTCCCGGCCGACACCGTCTTCGACGCCGGTTCGCTCGCGCTGGAGCGCGTGGGCCGCGTCGTCCTCATCGCGGACGGAGACGAGTTCATGACCTTCTTGGGTCACCGCTTCGAGCACGGCTCCACGACGCAGGTGGAGCTGAGCGTCCCCCTGGCCCGATGGCTGGAGTGAGCCCACCCCATTCCCCGTGGAGGGTGTCCGATGGCGCTGGCGATTTCCTCCTACGCGAAGCTGCGGACCCTCCAGGATGACGGGGGCCTCCTCAACCTCGCGTGGACGCTGGACGAGCGGGAGTTCCTCACCGTGGATACGGCCGAGGTCATCCGCCGCGAGCTGCTGGACGAGGCGAACGAGCCGCGCTTCGTGAACAGCTACTTCGTCCAGGACCCCTATGGCGAGGCATGCCTCGGCCCCTCCATCGACGGCCACTTCGCGCGCGCGCACGAGGACCGCGGCGTCACGTGTGGCGCCGGGGTCAGCGGCCTGCTGCACGCGCTCGCGAAGCTGACCGGACACGGGCCCGCCTACGTCATCGGCGACGTGTATCCCGACTTCCCTCACTGGGTGGGCCAGTTGGAGGCGCGCTGCGTGTCGCGCCAGGACGGACGCCCCGGGGTCGACCACGTCGGCAACGTACGCGCCATGGGGGCCACGCTGGTGCTGGTGGACCACCCCGCGCTGGTGGGCGAGGACCTGGACCTGGAGCAACTGCGGGAGCTGAGCGACGGCGTCGCGCCCCAGGGCGCCGTGGTGCTGGTGGACGAGTCCTACGCGAACTACCACCCACCCTCGTTCAGCGCCATCAACCTGGTGCCCCAGGTGGAGAACCTCGCCGTGCTGCGCGGTGTCTCCAAGGCCTACTGGCTGGGCGCGCTGCGCCTGGGTTACTGCGTGGCGTCACGGAGGTTGAGCGAGCGGATCCGTGCCGTCACGCCGCCGCTGCAGGCCTCGTCGCTCTCCCTGCGCTTCGCGCGGGCGGTCCTCGACCAGGGCGACATCACGGGCCCCTTGCGCGAACGCGTGCGCAGCGCCAAGGCGGAGATGTTGGCGGCCTTCTCGTCCGCGGGCCTCACGGCGCGCTGGACCTCGCGCGAATGCCTGCCCTACGTCTTCTGCGACGAGGGTGACGTGGAGACACGTCGCGACCTGGAGCGCCGTGGCATCATCGGCAAGCTCCAGCCCTTCTGGGGCGAGGCCTCACACGCGGTGACCCACCGGTACCGCTTGAGCGTTCCACTGAATCAGACACGCATGGCGCTGCTGCGCCAGAAGATGGGAGCTGGACATGCGAGGTAGGGCGTGGCGATGAGCGACAACCTGGAGCCCCGACCCGAGGACGTCCTCCCCACCGACGCGGAGTGGGAGCGGCTGACGGTCGTCCCCGGCAAGCGGGACGCCTACGTGAAGGACCTCTACTTCCGCGAGACCTGGGCGGACGTGGCCGAGCGCTTCGGCGACCAGAAGCTCTCGCTGCTCCACTCGGTCGCGGTGATGAACGTGAAGCCCGACGCCGTCGTCGGCCGCCGGATGAAGCCCATCCTCGAGTTCGTCACGCGCCACGGCTTCCTCCCCATCGGGTGCGCGCCCTTCCAGCTCACGCGACACTCGATGCGGGACGTGTGGCGCTACGACTGGCACGTCTATCCGGTCGACCGGCTCACCTTCTCCACGCTCTGGTACACGGAGGTGGACATCCTCCTCTTCGTGCTCCAGGACCTCCGCCCCCAGGGCGCCCTGCCCGCCTCCGTGCGCCTGGCGCAGCTCAAGGGCTCCTCCGTCCCGGAGAAGCGCACCGCCGGAGACATGCGCACGCTGCTGCGCCCTCCCAACCGGTTCCTCAACTTCACCCACGTCCAGGACGAGCCCGCGGACATCGTGCGAGAGCTGGGCATCTTCTTCGACCGGCCGGAGCGCCGGGCGCTGCTCCGCGACATCGAGCGGAACCTGGGCGTGGACCGGAGCGCCGACGTGCTCGCCGCCATCGACCGCCTCGAGGCGCGCTACCCCGCGCACGACCTCGACTTCGAGGCCTCGCTGCAGCGCCTGGAGCGCGCCTCCGCGGTCAGCGCGGACAACGCGGCGAAGCTCCGGGCGTTGCGCGCGGCGGGCGGCCGCACGGGCTGGGAGGACCTGTGCGCCATGATCGACCGGAGCGCCCCCGGTGCAGGGCGCTGGGACTTCATCGCCGTCGTCAGCACCGTGCTCTGGTACGAGCGGCCGGACCCCGTCGACCTGCTGCCCGCGGTCGACGCTAGTCGGTGGACTCGAACGGGATGAGGGGGAAGCGGGGATGGTCCAGCGGCTCGTCGAGCGCGAGGCCATGCCCATCCGTGCGGTGGTTGGGCGCCCCCGTGTAGCGCGCCGCCGGAGGGAGCCACTGCGTCGCGTAGACCCAGCGCGGCGCCGTGGAGCGGTTCTCCTGGGCACAATGCACCACGGCCAGGTCGTGCACGGTGATGTCACCGGGGCGCAGATGGAGCGGCGGTGACGATTCGTGCGCGTCCAGCACCCAGGGGTTCTCGTCCACCAGGGACACCCCATCCCGGCGGTTGAGGTAGCGCCCCAGCAACCCCACCCGGTGCGAACCGCCGAGGAACCGCATGGAGCCCATCTCCGGCGGACACTCGACGAGCGGGGCCCACATGGTCAGCGCCCCCTGACGATCCAACGGATGGTGCGGCAGGTCCTGGTGCCACGGCGTCTTGCCACCCCCACTCGACGAGGGGAGCTTCACGAAGACGTGGTCGAAGTAGAATCGCACCCGCGCGCTGCCCATGAGTCTCGCCGCACCCCGCGCGAGCGCCTGGGAATGGCTGAACTGGTGGATCCACGCGTCATGGTGGGAGCACCCATCCCAGCGCGCATACCAGTTGAACTCGTTGGGCATTCGCGCGTGAGGGTCCGTCCGGCTCACGGTGAGCGGCGCCTCCCCCATCCTCGCGCGAGCCCGCTCCAGCACCCCCTCCACGACCCACGGGGCATAGAACGCTCGCAGGACGACCCAACCCTTCGTCCTGAAGTGCTGGACCTCGTCGTCCGTCACGGAGCGCACACCCTCCCGAGGCGTTTCGCGTGGCGCCAACATGCGTGAGTCCTCCTGGCAACGAGACACGGACTTATCCTGTTATCCAAGCCTACCCCGTTGACGGCCTCCGAAGGGATCCGCTAGCTTTTCTCGTTATTCTCCAACGGTCGCTTGTGCGCCTGCCGCGGTGCGAGCCCAAGACAGAGGTGCCACCATGGTGACTGTCGAGCTGGATATCTTCTCGGGACGACCCAACCCTCGCTGGACGCTGTCACCGAAGGAGGCCCAGCAGCTCGCGGAGCGCGTGCGAGCGGACCCCTCCCAGTTGCTGCCGCTGGACAGCGAGACGGGCGGCCTGGGCTACCGCGGGTTCATCATCTCCGCGCAGGACACGGGTGACGTGGACGCGTGGAAGCGCGCGGGGCTCCCGGCGCAGGTGCGGCTGGGCGGCCGGTTCCAGCCCGAGGCCCTGGGCAGCTCGCGCTTCCTGCTGCACACCGCCGAGAGCGCGCGGCTGGATTTGAAGGACCCGGGCCAGGTGTTCGGCGTGGCGGAGAAGGTGCTCACCCGCACGGCGGCGGCGCCGCACGCGGACGGCTCCGGCCTGGCGTGCACCAGCGACACGGACTTCGGCTTCTGGAACGACCCCGCGTATCGCCGCCTCAACAACTGCTACAACTACGCGAGCAACCTGCGCACCAACACGTTCGCGCAGCCGGGGCGCGCCGCGGGCTCCGTCTGGCGGGCCCTGGATGACGCGAGCCTGGTGGCCGCGGTGGGCCGCGACGGCTGGAGCAGCTCGCGCGAGGGCGACAGCGCCTACAACGTCTGCCTCGTCGTCTGGCCGGGCACCGACTACCACCTGTACCGGCTGGCGGAGAACGGGACGTGGTGCCACAAGCCCGGTCCGGCCGCCGTGCGCAACGTCGACAACTCCGGCAAGCGCATCCTCGCCCCCGAGACGAGCGACCGCGGCGCCTACACGGCCTTCTACGGCTACTACCGCGGCTTCGGCGTGAACGTGTCCTGAGGTCGGGACACGCCAGACGGCACGGGTCGAGGCACAGTCGCAACGAGAACATTCACCGAGGAGAGCAACCCATGTTTGGAGACGGGTCGAACCGCCGTAGCTTCCTGAAGGCGATGGGGCTCACCGCCGCGTCGACGCTGCTGCCCGCGGGACTGGGCGCGAGCGTCGCCAGCGCCGCTTCCGCTGTCGGCACCAGCGCCGGGCTGGGCGAGCTGGAGCTGTGGCTGCTGGGCACCGGCGCCTCGTCCATCGACGAGAGCCTGTTCGGCGCCACCCAGGTGGCCGTCGCCGAGGTCGTCAGCGCCCGCGGGAACTCGCTGGTCGCTTGAGGTTCGCCGAAAGCCGTGTGACTCCGGGGGTGCATCCGCGCCCCTGGAGTCCGCGTACGCGCCCTGGCGGGCGTCCCGAGCTCCCCTGCTCCGCCCGCCCGACGCAGCGCAAAGACAAACAGGCCGCCCACCACCCAGCGCGCCAATGACTCACCTCGGGTTCGACACGGACCCGCCCCGCGGCTCATGTCTGTTCATGTCTCGGGGCGATGGTGGCTTCGAGCGCTGAATCCCTCATGTATCCTCGAATCAGGCAGAGATGCCTGCGCGAAAGGAAGACATGACCATGCTGCGAAACACCCTCGTCCTGTTGGCGATGTCGCTGTCCCTGGTTGCGTGCGGAGTGGGCCCGGAGGAGCAGGAGTCCGCGGCTCCGGCAGGGGCCACCGAGAACACGGGGGCACAGGAGCAGGACCTCTGTGAGCCCGGCCCGTCCTCGAACTGGTGTCAGAACGTCGCGGGCGCGGCGTGCAACACGACCAACACGCGGCGCTGCTACCTGCCCAACTACTGCGAGTGGTTCTTCTGCCGCTGCATCGACGGTGCCTGGCAGTGTGAGTAGCCCCCAGGCGACGTCCCGAGCTGGTGCCTCCGACGCCGACACGGTCCTCTCGTGCCGGCGCTTCGCCCGGCCATATCCACCAGGTCGCCGAAGCCTACGCGCAGGAGCCATGCGTCCATGGCCCCAGCCGACGCTCCGGGTCCTCAGTGCGTGCGGCGGGCGAGGCGCTCGGCGAAGAAGTCGAACATGCTCAGGTCCGTGACGGTTCGACCCAACGGCTGGCAGTGGGACCGGGCACCGTCCTCCCGCGTGAAGCGGACCCGCTCCTTGTCTCCCGTCAGCACCCGGAACAAGGCCTCGGACTGCCCGGGCCAGAACTGCTCGTCGTCAGGGTCGGTGATGAGGAGCGGCGTCCGGATGCGCTTCACCACGTCCCGCAGGTGGTAGCGCAGGACCGCGGTGAAGGTCTCGAAGGGTGTGGCGGTACCATACGGCCTGCTGCGGAACTCGAGGACACGGGCCAGCACCGGGTCTTCATCCACTTCACGCATCGCCTCGTCGAACGCGTCCCGCTCGCCTGCATGGAGGAGGTCCACGAGCTCCGGGGGCAGGTGCGACGTCCACGACGTGGACACGTCCATGACGCCAGGGTCGACCACGGCGGCGGCGAAGCGGTGCTCGAACGCGAGCGCCCGCGGAACCCAATAGCCCGCCTGGCTGATGCCATAGGCCAGCAGCGCCCCGGCATCCACGTCGTCGCGCGTGACGAGCAGGTCCACGATGGGCACCAGCACCGCCTCCCAATCGGGGCGGAAGGGGACGCCGCGCTCGAACAACATGGATTGCTGTCCGGGCCCGTCGTAGACGAAGGCGTTGAAGCCTCGGCGAAGCGCCCCCCAGGCGCCCGTTCCCCAGAGCGAGGTGAGCGAGCCGTCGCTGCCGTTCGTCAGGACGAGCGTGGGCCGCGGCGCCCCCGTGGCGTCCGGACGCAGGAGATAGCCAGGCAGCGTGGAGTGCGCGTACGGCACGTCGACGTGGAGGAAGGCGCCCTCCGAGTGGGCGACCACCCGCTCCCAGCACTGCCGATGCAAGGTGAACGTGGGGCCGAAGAGGCGCGGCTCGGCCATGCCGGCACTGAAGCGGAGGGCCCGCGAATAGGCCTCCGACGCGGCGAGGAAGAACGCACGCGTGCTCTCCGGACGACCCGCGGCCACGCTCGCCTCCGCCTGCCGCTGCAGCCGCTCCCCGCGCCGGTGCCAGGCCCGGTACCAACTGTCCGCGTCGCCGTTCTCGATGCCAGAGAGCGTGACGAGGACCTGTCCGATGTCGCCGACTCCTTGCGAGGCGAGGCCCAGTGCGGTTCGCGCCTCGAAGTCGAAGTCCGGGTCCGCGAAGAAGCGGTCGGGGACTCCGGGCCCGCGCCGGGAAACGGTCGTCTCGGTGCCTTCACGCATGGCGTCCTCCTCGAAAGCCCGGGCCCATACGGGCGCGCCCTCCGCCAAGAACGGAAACGTCATGCTCACGCGGCGCGATTCAAGTGGAGAGGCCGACGTCCAGGTGCCCGCCCCACGGGCCGGTCCAGTGGAGCCGGACATGAAAGAGGCCGTTCGCCAGCCCCGACGCCCATCCGACCACAATCTCCTGATGCGTCAGACAGTGAACCCCCTACACTCGTCGTCATGTCACGATGGCTCCTGGTGCTGCTGGTTCTCTCCGGTTGTACGGATTCCGATTCGCCACCCGATGCGGGAACACTCGGCGACGGAGGCTCCCTCATCGACGACGGGGGTTCGGGTGATGGGGGGAGCGACGCGGGCCCTGGCGATGCCGGGGCCACCTCCGATGCGGGAGTGCGCGACGCCGGTGTCTCCCCGGGTTGGGGTCAGGGCAGCGAGACCGGCTCGTTCTCCAACGACGTGTGGACACCCGGGCGCGGCAACGACGGCCGCGTGAACGCGTCGAGCTGGGCGCTGGTGCCGCGCGGCCGGTGGGTGAGTGTCTCGGGAACGAAGATCACGGCCCTCAACGCGCAGGTGCTGGCCGCCATCCCCGGGTGGCGGGACTACGGCACCATGGGCTGGGGCGGCGTCACCGAGGCCTGGAACGCGCCCGCCTTCGACCTCGCCGGTCGCCGGCTGTGGCGCCACGGTGGCGGGCACAATGACTCGAGCAACAACGGCATCTACCGCTTCGACCTGGACCTGATGCGCTGGTCCATCGAGCACATGCCGAGCGACACCAACCTCTGGAGCAAGGCGTACAAGGAGGCTGGCGGCTTCGCGGGCTGCCCCGAGTCGCGCGCGGAGTACAACGCCGAGGTCGCCGCGGGCACCTGGGCGCAGCGCGACCGCTGGTACTACGACGAGATCTTCTGGGACCGCACCGCGAGCAACCCCATGGGCAACCCCACGGCCCGGCACGTCTACGACGGCTTCATCTACGTCCCGGAGAGCAACGAGCTGGTCGTCGCCTGCCGTCGCCTGTGGCGCTACTCGCTCGAGAGCCACAAGTGGACGACCAAGACCCACCCCAAGGCCAACGGTGACGAATACGCCCTCACGGAGGAGGTCATCGCGGTGCTCGACCGTGAGTCGAAGCTGGTGATCGGCTCCTGCGGCTCCGGGGGTCCCTTCGCGGCCGACTACGACCTGCGCACGAACACCTGGCTCGCCCCGCGCGCGACCTGGGGCAGTTGGGACTGGAGCGGCGCCGCCTATACGCAGCAAGGCGACATCGTGACGTTCTTCACGCCGCCACAGAGCGCCGGGTTCTACGCCAGTCCCGGCCGCTGGCAGCGCTACGACGTGTCCACCCACCAGACGATCTCATCGGGCTCCACCTGGACGTACGAAGGCGGGCTGTCGCTCTCCTCGTTCCCCGACACCGACCACTCCACCGACGGGCACGGCATGGTCTACGTCCCGAGCGAGGACATCTACTGGGTGTACACGAAGCTCAACTCCGGCATGACCTGGCTGGAGCTCGACCTCAAGACCACGCCCGCGACGCTGCGCCCGAAGACCTTCGCCAACGCGGCGCCCGCCCTGCAGAGCGGCATCGCGCGGCGCCGGGCGATCTACTTCCCCAGCCTGGACGCCATCGTCTGGATGAGCCCGGCGGACCTGGACATCCTCGTCTACCGGCTGTGAGGTCCTCGACGGTGCCCCGCTCATGACGCGCGGGCACCGGAGCGACCCGGCGTGAGACAGGGGCATGGGAATCCATGCCCCTGTCCCCCATCACTTACGGCACGCCCAGGCACTTCGCGGGGCCGAACGTGGCCCCGTAGTACGGCGTGTAGAGGTCGGGCGAGAGCGTGAAGTTGCAGGTGTTCACCGCGTCGGGCGACAGGCCCTGGTGCTCCTGCAGGTAGCGCGCGATGTAGTCACGCACGCCGTCCGCGGACGTCCACAGCACGCGCCCCTCCCGGAACATGCTGTACCCACCACCGCCGCCCGCGCGGTAGTTGTTGATGGCGACGATGAAGACCTGGTCGTCCGTGACTTCGCTCCCCTTGAAGCGCAGGTGCGTGAGCCGCGAACCCGCGGGCTTCGTGAGGTCGTAGCCGTAGTCGATGTGCGAGTAGAGGTCCCAGTTGTAGTCCGCGACCACGGGCGCGGTGGCCTTCGCTCCCGCCGGCGTCGTGGGGAGCTGGGCCGGGTTGAGGGTGGTGAAGTAGTTGGCGTTCATCTCCACCGCGCGCCGCAGGATGGAGCCGTTGATCTCCATCACGTACAGCGTGTTGTCGTAGATGTAGACGCTGTAGGCGTCTCGCAGGGTGACGTCGCCCGAGGGCAGCGAGACGTCATTGGTGAAGATGGCGCCCAGGGACACGTCCACGGCGAAGCCCGCCTCGAGCGCGGCCTGCTCCTGCACGATGTTGATGAGGTCCCCCAGCGGTCCGTCCACGTAGCGGCCGGCGAAGCCGCCCGGGAAGACCCCGGTGGTCGTGCCGATCTTCTGGTTCACGTAGTTCACCGTCGTGTCGTGATAGGCCTGGGTGCGCTGGATGACGGCGGCGTCCTCCGCCACCGTCTCGTCCACGACGTGGAGCTGGGCGTCATGGGTGTTCACGCCCCAGCGCTTGCCATCCCAGGTGACCTCGAGCTGGACGTCGGCCAGGTGGCTGCCCCAGCGGTTGGGCTGCGTGAGGAGGACCTCCTTCCCACCCTGGTTCTTCAGCAACATCTTCGGGATGGGCTGGTGCGTATGACCGGTGAGGAGCACGTCCACGCCAGCGACCTGCTGGGCGATCTGCACGGCCTGGTTCTCGCCGGGCAGGTTCCCCCGGTCCGTCCACTTCGAGCCATCCGCGTAGTCAGCCAGCCACGACTCGGGATTGCTCGCGCTGCCCACGGGCTGCTTGTCCGGGCCGCTGTGGATGGCCACGACCACGACATCCGCGCCGGCCTCCTTCATCCGGGGGACGTAGGTCTTCGCGGTCTCCAGCGGGTCATCGAAGCGCAGACCGGCGATGTGGTCCGGGCGCTCCCACGTCGTCACGCCGGGCGTCACGAGCCCCAGGATGCCGACCTTCACGTCGCAGACCGTCTGGATGACGTAGGGCGTGAAGGCCTCGGAGCCATCCGCGCTCTTGCGCACGTTGGCGCCGAGGAGGGGGAAGTCGACCTCGCTCTTGAACTTGTTGAGGACGTCGAGCCCGAAGTTGAACTCGTGGTTCCCCAGCGCCATGGCGGCATAGCCCAGCTCGTTCATGGCCGCGGCCATGGGGTGTTGGGGCGTGTTGTCCACGAGGGCATAGTAGGTGCCCAGCGGCGTCCCCTGGATGGTGTCGCCGGTGTCCACGAGCAGCGTGCAGTCCGGGTTCGCCTCTCGCGCCTGCTTGACGAGCGTGGCCACCTTGGCGACGCCGCGCTTCGCGTCGGGTTTGCCGGAGAAGTAGTCCCACGGAAAGATGTTCGTGTGCAGGTCGCTCGTCTGCAGCAAGGTCAGCTTGCGAGGCGTGGTGTCGCGAGGGGGCTCCTCGATGGGCCCCGGGTCGTCGCTGGAATCACAAGCCATCAGCAACGAGCAGGCGCCCACGAGGCCAAGAGACGTCATGCGCAGCGCGCGCGCCCAGACAGGGAAATGCATCATGCAACCTCGATAGGGTGAAAGCCGGGAAGAAGCTCCCAGGGTGGAGAGACCCTAACGGATGACCCTGTCATCCACGACGGGACACACTGGTAATGGCTCACTGCCACACGATGCGTCTGGGTTTCTCGGCTGCGATTCAGATGTTCTCGCACTCCGGAAGCGCGGCGTCTTGGAATGTCATGATTGAACACTTGGAATCTGATGGCACGAGAGAGGGCCCCGGCCAGGCGCACGGCGCCGCGTGTGGGCTCGCCAACTGCTACGCGAACGCCTACGCGACGGAGTACTGGGACGACCCCACCCTGAACGACAACCTCGCGTCCTCCTTCGTCGAGATGCTGTATTGGGCCCGGGAGGCCTATCCGGCGCAGGCCTCGACGTATCAAGCCATGCGCACCGCGTTCGGAGGCTTCCTCCGCCGCGCGCAGCTGCCGCAGCCCCAGCCCGCCTGGGCCCAGCAGTACGACCTCCAGACGCAGCCCCGGTGGGCCCGCAGTTGGGAGGCGCCCGCCATCGCGGGCCAGGAGGGCCAGGACGTGAGGTGGTCCCTCCTCCGCCTCTACCAGCTCGACCCGAGCGTGGCGGCGAACCGCGCGGCGGTCGGGACCGCGCTCGACCACCTCGAGGGCGTGGACCACGCGAACGGCACCCTGCTCTACCGCTACATCGAGCTCGACGACACCGCTCCCTCGAACATCGGCTTCTTCACCGTGAAGGCCGGTGGCTATCCCGCCCAGCTCTCCACGGCTCCGCCGACCTACCCGAACTACGCCTGGGAAGTCCCCTCCCAGCTCGCGGCGCTCCGTGCGGAGTATGACCGACTGGCCACGGACACCACGGTGATGAAGCGCACATGCCAGAAGCTCCGCGCCGACACCGCGCGAGCCGTCGACGCGGCCGTGAACAACGAGAAGTGGCTCACCCCCTACAGCCCGGCGGGTCCGCGCAGCGGAGCCACCCCCGGGGACGATCTCGACACGGGCACGTTCGTCCGGAACATGCGCACGCGGGCCGAGTTCGTCACGCGCACGACCAGCGACTGTGTCGCCTGGGACTACTGACGCGGCGCGGACGTCCACCCGCGCGGCGCCCAGTCCGGCCCCGGCATGTACCAGGCGCCGAGGAGACTCCGGCCTCGACAGGCAGGCCGGAGTCCCTGGTGTGGTGAGGACTACTGGAACGTCACCTTACCGTCGCGCTGGTAGCAGACGTGCGGCGTCCCATCCGTGGGGCGGATGGCGATGCTGGGCCGCGTGCCATCCTGGATGGTCCCCCACTGGGTGAACGTCCAGAAGCCGCGCGCATCCGGCGTCACGAGCTCCAGCGTCGTCCCATGGCGCTGGGCGAAGTACGGCTTGCCTCCGCCGTAGGCCAGGTCGTTGGAGTGGTTCACGTAGTCCCCCTGGGACATGCGCGTCGTGCTGGTGGACAACGGTGAGCCGAGCGTCACGTCGTAGAACCCGACCCACGCGCCGTTGTACGCCGACCCGTTGGGCAGCGCGAGCAGGTGCTGGCCCGGCGTCAGGGCCAGGGAGAACCAGCCGGTGATCGAGGAGAGTCCCCCCAGGGCGAACGTCTCCACCGTGGAGCCCTTGATGGCGTTGAGCGTACTGCCCTTGTTGACCACGTACAGCGTTCCGGCCGTGTCGAAGACGGCCTCGCTGGTCAACCCGCCCGTGGTGATTTGAGGGATGCTCCAGGCGTTGCTCCCCGTCCGCGTCGCGACCCGGAGGCCCGACGACGCATCGCTGTAGACGATGGTGGGCTTCAGGCCCTGCGAGGGGTTGAGCGCGATGGACAGACGGACGGATTCATTGCGGTTCGCCGGGTCGACGGACTCCCGGATCCAGGTGCCGCCGGCGCGCGTGGCGTAGGCGACACGCAAGGTCGCACCGCTGCCCAGGACGCCGTCTCCCTTGAGGTACGCCACGTGGGGCGTGCCCGTGGCCGGCTCGACCGCGATGACGGGGTTGTAGGTGAACTGGCCGTCGTTGTTGAACCCCGGGCCGTCGATCTGCTCCGTCGTCCACGACGTGCCGTTCCACTGGCCATACCACAGGCTCCGGTGGGTCTCGTTGAAGTAGACGACATGCCCGTTGCCCAGGCTGTCGAAGGTGAGCTCGCAGAAGCCCCCCGTCACATCCGGGCTCGGATCGATGACGGTGCTCGCGACGAGGTTCGCCGGGGCCACCACGTTGAAATGGAACTCCCCTTCCGCCTTCTTCCCCGAGGCCGTCTCGACCGCCACGGACAAGGAGGCCCGCCCCTCGGAGGGCAAGGTCCAGGTCACCCGCTCCGCGTCAGGCGTGACGGCCCCTCCCGTCGCGCTCCACCGCACCGACGTGAGGACCTCCCCCGCCGCGCGCACCGTGAAGCGTTCGGAGGCGCCCTCGACGAAGAGCCCCTCGCCTCCATCCCGCTCGATGAGCAGCGCCAGGGCGCCAGACTCGTGAGCAGGGATGACCTGAGTGGGCCGCGGCTCCTCGCCACAACCCGTGAACAACGACAGCGTTCCCAACAACAACATGCTCGACACAGCGCTTTTCGACAACGTCACGACAGTTCCCCTTGATGAGTTCGGCGCACCGGCCGCGCCGCCTCCATCAACGGTCCGAATCCAGAAACGATTTACCCAAATACATTTGCAACTTCTACATCAAAAACAACCCTTCTTCACGGAACCCGACCCGAGACGCTGGCGTCCCACCCGCGGCGCGCTCCGTCCGGAGGTGTCTCGAAAAAGGCCATACACGAGCCGAGTTGTGTCGTTCCGTGCACACTCGCTCCGCGCCCGCCACGGACTCCGCTTCACTGCACGGGTCGAGTAGACTCCAGCCTCATCGTGGCGTTCTGGAACCGAAAGGCGGTCTACGACCGCACCCAGGTGCTCGAGGCGGCGGAGAAGGCGCGCGGCCGGAGGCGCATCGGCAAGGCCATTGCCGAGTACAAGAAGATCCTCGCGGTAGACCCCGACGACGCGCACGTGAACTCCCGCGTGGCGCCCCTCTTCTTCAAGAAGGGCCTGGAGGACGAGGCGGCCCAGGCCTTCGCTCGGGCGGCCCGGGTGTTCGCCGAGAAGGGCTTCGCGGACAAGGCGCTCGCCATGTATGTGCAAGCCGCTTCCCACTTCCCGCTGGACACGAAGCTGTGGAGCCAGGCGGCGAGCCTCTCCGTCGAGCGAGGACGCCGTGGGGACGGCGTGAAATACCTGATGCAGGGCGCCTCCCACCTCGCTCGCGAGAAGGGATACCGGCAGCAGGCCGTGGTGCTCCTGGAGCGGGCGCTGGAGCTCGACCCTCACCTCCTGAGCGCGACCATCGCGCTCGCCCGGGTGTTCGGGCAGATGGGGAGGAAGAAGGAAGGGCTGGCCCGACTGGAGGGGCTCGCGGACCAGCTCGATGGCGCGGCGCTGAAGCAGCTCCGGGCGGCGCAGTTCCGCCTCGCCCCCAGCCCCGCCCGCTTCTGGCGCTGGCTCACCGCGGGTCGCGGCAAGCGCCTCCCGCGTCCTCGCTCCGGGTAGGCGACGTCATGAGGTCCAGGGCGTGGACCGGCATGGAGCTCACACCGCGGTCCAACCTCCGTCGACGTCGAGCACCATGCCGTTGGCGTAGGCGCAGGTCGCCAGGAAGAACGCGGCGTCCGCCATGTCCCGAGGAACACCGGGCCGCTTCATCGGGACATGGTTGACGAGGGTGTCGAGGAGCGCCCGCGTCTCGGCGGTGGGCGTCCCCCAGTCGATGGCGGTGTCACGGGTGAGGCCCGGAGACAAGACGTTCACCCGGATGCCCTTCGGCGCGAGCTCGATGGCGAGCGAGCGCCCCATGGCGTTGATGCCACCGCACAGCGCCGCCCCACCTGCGTAGTTGGCGAGCGCGGCGTGGCCGGCGATGCCCGAGCACAGCACGATGACGCCGCCCGCGGACATCTTCGGGACTGCATGGCGGCACGCGGAGAGCTGGCCGAAGAAGCGGTCCTTGAAGAGGCCCTGCCAGGCGCTCATCGGCACCGTCTCCACGGCGCCGAACACCGCGCCGCCCGCACACGTCACCAGCAGGTCCACGCGAGGCACGGAATCCATGAGCCGCTGGACCTGGGCTTCGTCACCGACATCCGTCACGACCCCTCGGGCCCCATGGCCGATTCGCGAAATGGCTTCGTCGAGACGCCCCTTTCTCCGCCCCGCGATGACCACCTCGGCGCCTTCATTGGCATAACGCTCGGCGATGGCCAGTCCAATCCCCGTGCCGCCGCCCGTGATGACTGCAAGCCGTCCGTCCAACGCGCCCATGTGTGCCTCCTGGCATGGGGGTTCCCTGACTCTGCCCATGCGAGAGATGGAGACCGTAAGCCTAACATGGCTGCGATTCGGAGCCGCGCGCACACGGCGCCGTCAACCCAGACATCAGACCCGAGTCCGCGCGGCAAACGCCCCACATGCGCGGCAATACCATCCAGATGCAGTGATTTCAGAATGCATGCGCACACCTGGATGCGCCGCCGCCATGCCCCCGCTGGAGGAAGCGGGGTTCGCCGGAGGCCGGCGCGGATGCTGCGGGGTCGCGCACCGACGAAGGGACATCCGCATCCGAGCGAGTTCGACGGGAACCTCGCGGCAGGCGTCCGCCGGGAGTCCCACCGCGCGACGGGGCTGGCCATGCCCACGACTTGCCCGCACCGGACTCCCTCTCGAGCGGCTCGCGACAACCTGGCCTCAGGTGCCCCGCCACAAGCGCTCGGCTTCCTCGGCGATGACGTCGGGGAACTCCTCCTGGAAGAACAGCTTCGCGCCCGGGACGAATCGGATGCCTCGCGAACGCGGGAACGTGCGGTCGAGGTAGTGTGCGTCCTCGGGCGAGAAGATGTCGTCGCTCTCTCCCCAGACGATCCTCACGGGAACCTCGCTGCGCAGGAGGTGTGCTTCGATACCGGCGAGTGGATTGGGCGCCAGGGCCAGATGGAACGCATGGTATTGAGCCCGGCGCAGCGGAGTGCTCACGAGCGGCGCGGCGTAGTACTCGATGGTCTCGTCCTCGAAGCGGCTGGGGTCCTTGAAGACGGCCGCGCCGAAGGTCGAGCGCGCCAGGGCTTTGTCGACCAGCCACTGCGCCGTGGCGTCCGCGAGCGCCCCCGCGCGCGCCAGGTCGATCGCCGGCTGGACCTTGGGCGGGGGGCTGTTGGGCTCGGTGTCGCAGTTGGTCAGGAGCAGGGTCCGGACACGCTCCGGGTAACGGACCAGGAACAACTGGGCGACCGCGCCACCGCTGTCACTCGCGACGACGTCCACCTGGGAGACCCCGAGCGAGTCGAGCAGCGCGGCGAGCATCCCGACCTGGGCCGAGGCCGCCAGCGATTGATGTTCGGGGACCTCCGAGTAGCCGAGCCCCATGAAGTCCGGAGCGATGCACCGCCGGCGGGAGGACAACCGGTCGATCGCGCCGCGCCACTGGAAGCCGTTGAGCGGGGCCCCGTGGAGGAACAGCGCCACGTCGCCGGCGCCGCGGTCGACGTAGGCGACCCTCCCGAATGGCGTCGCCGCGAAGCGCCGCGAAGCACGAAACGCCGCGGCGTCCGTCGGTCGAACCACGCCCCCACCCGCCCGACTCCCGCCTGCGTCCACATGAGACACACACCCCACGGCGAGTGTGGCGCTGGTCCACAACAAGAACTCCCTACGCTTCATCCCAGGTCTCCTGGCAACGGGTACTCGCGCATGCTCGCCTTCCCGACGTCTCCTCCGCGCGCACGGACGGACGGCGCCGAGCACGAACGGATGATTCGCGGCGATTGCAAAGCGCGGAGGCCAGCGCGAAGGTGGGGGGCGATGAGTGACCGCCCCGCGTGCTATCCGAGCCCTTCATCGACGCTGCTGTCGACCTCCGGGCCCCACCGGTTGCCGCTGCTCGACGTGCTCAGCTCGCCGGTTCCTCTCGGCCGGTTCGACTCGCCCGTGGATGACCGCCACGTCCTGTGCCTTCATCTGGGCGACCCCGTCCCGGTCTCCTACCGGGTGGGCCTCCGTGAGCGGCAAGGCGTCCGACTCCACGGCCAGTTCTGCGTCGTGCCCGCTGGCTCGAGCACCCGTTGGACCCTGTCGCGCCCCGCGACCTCCCTGCTGCTGCGGCTGACACCGCCCCTGCTCCAGGACGCCGCGGAGACCATGCGCCTGGGCGCGGGGGAGATGGACCTGGCCCCGTCGATCCACATCCGGGATGCCCAGGTCGAGCGAATCGGTTGGATGATGCAGGCGGAGGAACACGACGGCTATCCGGGCGGGAGGCTCTTCGCGGACAGCCTCGCGTCCGCGCTCGCCGCGCGCCTGCTCGCCCTTCAATCGCGCCAGGGGCCCCCGTCGACCCGCGAGGCCCGCGCGCTGCCCGCCTGGCGACTCCGACAAGTGCTCGAGTACATCGAGGCGAACCTGGACCAAGACCTCAGACTCGCCGAGCTCGCGGGAGTGGCGGGCTTCAGCCTGTCTCACTTCAAGCCGTTGTTCCGGCGGGCCATGGGGATGCCGGTCCATCGCTTCGTCCTGGAGCGACGTGTGGAACGCGCGCGGCTGCGGCTGCTCGAGGGCCAGACGAGCCTGACGGAGGTCGCCCTGGAGACCGGCTTCTCGCATCCGAGCCACATGGCCCGCTGCATGCGCCGTGTCCTGGGACTGAGTCCTTCTCAGGTGAGGGCGCAGGGACGGAGCTGACTCCACGCAGCCGCGCGTCGCCGGATTGAACCACGCAGGAGAGCCCGCTACGGTGGGGTGGCAATGAGCTCAGTTCCCAACCCAACGCCTCGCAACTCCGGACAGCGCGCAGTCCTCATCTCGGCCATGGCAGCGGTGGCGCTGGGCGCGGCGGGAGCGAGCATGCTGCTGCTCGGAAATCGAAGGAGTGACGTCGGTGACAGCGGGAAGACCGACGTCGGCGCCCTCCCGGAGCTGGCGGGCATCCAGGCTCGACTGCGTCCCCTGAATGCCTGCGGCATCCAGTACGGAGAGCGGGGGCGACGTATCAAGTCCGGCTCGCACTCGGCCGTTTGGGTCAGCGCCTGTGAACAGGACCGCTTCCAGGGCATCCATCTCGTGGTCCCCGCCGGGCGACAGGTGGAGCGAGTCACGTTCGACATGACGCGTGGCTCCACCTCCGAGCCCTGGGCAATCCTGGTCGACAAGAACCTCGTCGCCTTTCCCGACCTCGAGAAGGCCCTGGAGCAGCTCGCGCCCCTCATCCAAGAGGAGGCACCCACAAAGCTTGCTCTCGCCATCGAGGAGCGGGCGGCGAAGGAGCGTCAGCGGCAGGAGAACGAGGCCGCGGAGAAGGCCCGCAGGGAAGCAGCGAAGGACTCGTATCCGAAGTAGAGAATCCCCCTGGAGCACCCTGCCTCGGATGTCCATCCGCGGGTCCTGCCGATGACAGCAAGGCCCGCGGAGCACCAAACGTCATCGAGAACAGGTCCACCCTCGACGGTGCCGACATCCTCTGCCTGCGGGGACTGTCGGCGCTCAATCGAGGGCGGGGGGACTCACCGGGTTCGCACGGGGCGGATGGGGTCCACGTATGCCAGACGAGGCGTGGTGAGCGGCTGCAAGTCCTTCGCGGCGTAGACCCACGTTGGAGGGCAGATCCCGACGGACACGCCAGCGTCCCCTCGGTTGCTGGGACACGCCGTCGAGGTCGCCGGTGCGCAGCGGGTGTCGTGGCGGACGGACTTGAGGGCGCGCTGCTCGGGGAGCGAACGATCCTTGAGCGTGTAGATTTCAGACGTGTCGGGCCCCATCGTGCTCCCGCGGTTGACCGGGTCGTGTCCCTATAAGTGTGTAGTCGGCGAGGAAGGGCGAGCGGGAAAGAGGGAAGCTCCTCGGTGAAACCAAACCGAGATGGTCCTCCTTTGGCGAGGAGGCCGAGGAGTTCCCTGCCGTGGACG
>NZ_JAKCFB010000023.1 GCF_024198235.1 Myxococcus dinghuensis
GCGCGCAGGAGGCGCTCACCCGGCTGGCCACGCCCGCCGCGGTGGCCGCCCTGGCCGCGCGGCTGCCGGCCGCCGCGGAGGTCCAGGAGCGGCTGCGGCTGGTGGCCGCGCTGGGCAACACCCGCCGCGCGGAGGCGCTCGACGTGCTGGCGCGCCGCAGCGTGGAGGACGACACCAGCCAGGTGCGCGTCGCCTGCGTCGCCGCCGCCATGGTCGTCGCCGGCCAGGACGTGAAGAAGCGCGACGCGGCGCTCGCCGTGCGCGTGCTGCGCGTGGCGGTCAAGGCGCAGGACGCGGCGGTGCGGCTGGCGGCCCTGCGCGAGCTGGAGCACGGCGCCGAGTCCGGCCAGTCCGAGCTGCTGGCGGGCCTGTTCTCCGACCGCGACGTGTCCGTGCGCGCGGAGGCGGTGGAGCTGTACTCGCGGCGCGTGGTGGAGCACGGCGCGCCGGTGGCGCCGCTGGAGGAGGTGCTGCGCGGCGGCGCCCGCGAGGTGATGCTGCCGGCCGCCGAGGGCGTGGCCTTCAAGGGCGGCGTCAGCGCGCTGCGCCCCCTCCTGCTGTACGCCCGCGCGGGCGAGGACGGCCAGCGCGAGCGCGCCCTGCGCGCCCTGGGCACGCTGGGTGACGCGCGCGCCCTGTCGGAGCTGGAGACGGTGGCCGCGGGCGGCACGCCGGAGGCCCCCACCGAGCCGAGCATGGTGTGGGCCGCCATCGAGGGCCTGGGCCGGCTGGCGCCCAAGCTCCCCGAGGGTGACGAGCGGCGCCGCGTCGAGGAGAAGGTGGAGGCCGCCGCGGTGGAGGGCGCCACCACGGAGCTGCAGCAGGCGGGCGTGAAGGGCCTGCGCGCCATGGGCGGAGAGCGCGCCCGCGTGAAGCTGGAGGCGCTGCTCACCGACGACGCGACCGACTCCGACGTGCGCATCACCGTCGCCCAGGAGCTGGGCAAGCTGCGGGACCCGCTGGCCGAGACGGCGCTGGCCGCCACGCTCGACGCCGATGACGACGACCTGCGCCAGGAGGCCCGCAAGGCCCTGGACGCGCTGTTCCCCAAGGAGCGCACGCGGGTGGAGTTCCTGGCCGTGGCCAGCATCTACGCGGACATCTCCGGGCCGGCCGCCACCTACCTCTCCAGGGAGGGCGAGCCGGCGCTGCTGGTGCCCCGGCTGGCCACGCTCGCCAACGTGCAGCTGCGGCTGCGGCTGCGCCGGGGCCTGGCGCGTCGCGGCGCCCTGCCGCTGCCGGAGGTCGTCGCGCTGCTGGGCCACGACAAGCCGGAGGCCCGCGAGGAGGCGGCGCTGCTGGTGGGCACGTGGACCGGCGAGGCCCGCGAGCCGACCCAGGTGGACGTGGCCGCGCTGTCCCGCGCGCTGGTGACGGCCGAGCGCCGCACCGCCGCCGAGTGGCTCGCCGCGCCCGGCCCCAAGCGCGCGCCGCTGGCCACCGCGTGGGAGCGGCTCCTGTGGGCCGCGTCCCGCCTGGGCGCCCCGGCGATTTCGGACTCCGCGCGCGCCATCCTCGTGGGGGGCCGGGACGTCGCCCCCGCGCCGGTGCGCCAGGAGGCCGCGCGCGCCCTGGGCCGGCTGGGGACCGCGGGCGCCACGGCGAGGTTCGTGGGCCAGCCCCCCGCCCTGGTGCTCTCGAACGACAAGGAGCGCGCCGCCGTGGTGGAGGCCCTGCGCGGCGCGCTGGGTGATTTGGACGCGTGGGTGCGCGCGGCGGCGGCGGACACGCTGTCGCGGCTCGCCCCCGCGCCGTCCGCCGCGTGGGCGCTGGAGGTGAAGCCCTTCGACCCGGTGGCCCTCGGGCCCACGGCGGCGAAGGTGCCCGTCGCCGCGCTCACCACCTCCGAGGGCCGCCGCCTGGCCGTGCCGCACCTGCTGGCCACGGCGCGGCTCGCCCCGCTGAAGGACGCCGCGGACGGCGTGAAGCCGGAGGCGCGGCAGGAGCTGTGGGCCGCCATGGGCCGGCTGGGCACGGACGAGGCGGCGAAGCTGCTGCAGGCGTCCGCCTTCGACAAGTCTCACCCCGTGGAGCTGCGCAAGGCCGCCTGGCGCGCCCACAAACGCGCGAAGCGCGCCCTCGAGCGCGCCAGCCGGAACCGGAAGGAAGGGAACCCGTCGTGACGACCGCCACCCGTCACCCCGTCGAGCTGCGCTACGCCACCGCGAGCGACGTGGAGTCCACGCCGGACGCCTCGCGCGTGCTGCTGGCCCTGGAGGGCTCGCGCGGCACCGTGGGCGTCCGCGGCCGCGTGAAGGCCCCGGCGCTGTTCCGCGACGTGCTCGCCGCCACGTTCGGCGTGCTGTCCTCGGACCTGCGCTACCGGGGCAAGGACCGCACCGCGTACCTCGCCTACCTCATGAAGCAGGGCAAGCGGGCCACGGCGCAGATCTGGGAGGCGCAGAAGGCCTTCCTCGACAACGCCCTGGACGGCGAGGAGAAGAAGGACGCCGTGCTGGACCCGGTGCTCACCGTGGACCCGGACAGCGTGTCGCTGGAGGTGTTCTCCCGCGACGAGAGCGCCTACGCGCGCCTGTCGCTCGACAACGCCCTCTTCGAGGGCCGCGAGGCCGCGCACGGCTCCACCTTCCTGGACGTGCCGGCGGACCTGCCCGCCCGGGTGGACCGGCTGCGCGCGTACCTGCCGGTGTCGCTGGAGGCGCACGTCGCCCTGCCCGCGAAGCCGTCCCAGCCCGCCCGCGAGGCGCGCAACGTGGAGGTGCCGCACGCGTGGCTGCGCGGCTTCCTCCAGGTGCAGTCCGCCGCGACGCTGCCGGCCAGCACCTGCGTGCTCGCGCCCATCGACCTCTACAACGTCCTCTTCGCCCTGCGCACCCGCAAGTCGAAGAAGGCCCCGCGCGCGCTGCGCTTCGAGCTGATTCCCGGCGCCGCGCCCCGGCTGGTGCTGGAGCCCTGGGAGCTGGTGCTGGAGTGCCACGGCGGCACGTACACCGGCACCACGCCCGCGGTGGTGCGCACCTTCGGCCGCCAGCGGCTGATGGCGCTCGCGCGGCTGCTCCCCCACGCGAAGTCCGTGCGCCTGCAGCTCATGGGCCCCGGCCTGCCGGTGTTCTGGGTCATCGACATGGGGATGGCCACCCTGACGATGGGCCTCACCGGCTGGACGGAGAGCGGCTGGTCCTCCGCCGCGGCCTTCGACGTGCTCATGCCGCGCGCGGTGCCGGACGGGCTCGCCCAGAAGCTGCGCGACCGCCTGCGCGCGGACGGCCCCCTGCCCTTCGAGACACTCGTGGCCGGCGCCGGCGGCGCGACGAAGGAGTCCGTGCGCGCGGCGCTCCAGCTGGAGTGCCTGCGCGGGCGCGTCCTCTTCGACGTGGCCCGGGGCCAGTACCGCCCGCGCGACCTGATGCCCACGCCGGTGGACGAGTCCGTCATCCGCTTCGGCAGCGAGCGCGAGGCGCGCGCCCACCGCCTGCTCGGCGACGGCGGCCCCGGCGCCGGCGAGGTGAAGCTCACCAAGGTCCACGAGGTCGTGGGCGAGGGCACCCGCATCCACGGCGAGGTCGTTGACCGCGAGGCCGTGCGCAGCTTCTTCCCCAGCTTCACGTCGGACCTGGAAGGCCGCGTGAAGGACGCCACCTGCGGCTGCCCCCACTTCCGCCGCTCCGGCATGCGCGAGGGCCCGTGCGAGCACCAGCTCGCCCTGCGCCTGGCGTGGTCGCGCCGCCGCGCCGAGGAGGAGGCCCTGCGCCAGACGCCCGAGGGCCGCAAGCTCATCCGCGCCGAGACGCGCTCCTACGTGCGCCGCGACGCGGACACCGGCCTCGAGCAGGTCTATCGCGTCTGCCTCGACGGACAGGTCGTCTCCGTCGAGTGGGGCCCGCGCACCGGCGCCGCGCGTCATCAGCGGCTCTGGTTCGATTCGGACGCGGAGGCCCGCTCCGCCTATTTCACGCGCCTGGAGAAGCTTTCCGCCGAAGGGTACATCGACGCGGCGGCTTCCTTGGTGTAAACCCCCAACCACGGCTCGGCCGCTTCTCGAAGTGGCCGAAAGGGCAGGTGCGACGGAAGACACGATGAAGCGCGCTTCACGCGCGAGCAGTCGAGAGAGGTCTGGAGTGCATCAGCCTGAGCGCCTCGAGCGCGGGAGCGGCGTTGCGCCGCTCCGGTTGGAATGCAGGACACTCTCCGCAAGGTAGCCTGTTCTTGGCTCTCTCCCTCCCGCGCACTACGGTGGCGGCGGGCAGCGGAGCCAACGACGCAACCGCCGTTTGCCCGCCGCCACCGTAGTGCGCGGGAGGGGAGAGCCGGTGAGGCTACCGTGCCACAGGTGAGATGGTGGTGCTTTCCTGGCCTCCCTCGACTGCTCGCCAAAACCTGCTTCGTCCGACGCCGACGCGCCCCCTCCTCGAGGTGCTGACATGACCGCCAGGCTGGAGTCGTTCGTCCCCGCAGCTGCGCCGGAAGTCACCACTCCGCCCGCGCCGCAGCCCGCCAACGCCAGCACCCTCCACCAACGCGAGGTCCGCCGCGCCGCGCACGAGGCGCTGCTCACGCGCTGGAAGGCCATCCTCGAGGCCGGCGGCGCCGACGCCTGGGTGCAGGGCCAGCTCGCCTCCCGGGGCCTCGCCGTGGGCGACCTCGACTCCTCCCGCGCGTCGGAGAAGGAGAAGACGGCCTGGAAGGAGAAGAAGAAGGCCGAGGCCACCGAGCGCCGCGCGCTGGAGCGCCAGGCGCACGAGGCCTGGAAGGCCACGCACGTGGGCCACCTGGGCCCGGGCGTCCACTGGTCGGAGTCCGAGTCCCCCGACAAGTTCGACATCGCGCACCGCGAGGAGCGCGCGAAGGCCAACGGCCTGCCGGAGCTGGGCTCCGCGGAGGCGCTCGCCAAGGCGCTGGGGCTGAGCGTCTCGAAGCTGCGCTGGTTCGCCTTCCACCGCGAGGTGGACACCGGCAGCCACTACGTCAGCTGGGGCATCCCCAAGCGCGACGGCGGCACGCGCACGATTACGTCCCCCAAGCCGGAGCTGAAGGAAGCCCAGCGCTGGGTGCTCTCCAACGTCGTGGAGCGGCTGCCCGTGCACGGCGCCGCCCACGGCTTCGTCGCCGGGCGCTCCATCCTCACCAACGCGCTGGCCCACCAGGGCGCGGACGTGGTGGTGAAGGTGGACCTCAAGGACTTCTTCCCCTCCGTGACGTGGCGCCGGGTGAAGGGCCTGCTGCGCAAGGGCGGCCTGCCGGAGAACACCTCCACGCTGCTGGCGCTGATGGCCACGGAGGCCCCGCGCGAGACGGTGCAGTTCCGCGGCAAGACGCTCTACGTCGCCAAGGGGCCGCGCGCGCTGCCGCAGGGCGCGCCCACCTCGCCGGGCATCACCAACGCGCTGTGCCTCAAGCTGGACAAGCGCCTGTCCGCCCTCTCCAAGCGCCTGGGCTTCACGTACACGCGCTACGCGGACGACCTGACCTTCTCCTGGATGAAGGCGAAGCAGCCCAAGGCCCGCCGCGCGCAGGGCGCGCCGGTGGCGGTGCTGCTCGCGCGGGTGAAGGAGGTCGTGGAGTCCGAGGGCTTCCGCCTGCACCCGGACAAGACGCGGGTGGCGCGCAAGGGCACGCGTCAGCGCGTGACGGGGCTGGTGGTGAACGAGGCCCAGGGCCGCCCCGCCGCCCGCGTGCCGCGCGACGTGGTGCGCCGCCTGCGCGCCGCCATCCACAACCGCCTGAAGGGCAAGCCCGGCCGCGAGGGTGAGTCGCTCGAGCAGCTCAAGGGCATGGCCGCCTTCGTCCACATGACGGACGCGGCCCGCGGGCGCGCCTTCCTCCAGCAGCTCTCCCAGTTGGAGGCCCGCGAGAAGCAGGCCTCCGCCGAGCCCGCGCCCAAGGCCGGCTAGCTCACGGCGCCGCGGCCTCCGAGGCCCCGGCTTCCTCCGGGGCGGGCGGCGGGAGCAGCGCCGCGTCGAGGAAGCCCCGCAGCCGGCGCGGATACTCCTGGGGTTCGGTGGCGCTGAAGTTCCCGTGCCCCGCGCCCTGGATGCGCCACGTCTGCGCGTACTCGCGCACCTTCGCGAACAGCGCGTCCGCGAGCGGCTGGCCGGACTCCTCCGAGCCCATGACGATGAGGAGCGGCCGGGGGCGGATGTGCTCCACCGCGTCGATGGTGCGCACCTCGTCGAGGGCGATGCCCCGGCGCCAGAAGGGCACCAGCGCGCCGGACTGCGAGACGACGCCGAAGCGGCGGAAGTCATACGCCGCCGCGAGCCACAGGGTGTTGAACGGGGACAGCAGCACCACGGCCCGCACGCGCGCGTCCTTCGCCGCCACCTCCGCCACCGCGGCCGAGCCGATGGAGAAGCCGACGAGCGCCACGCGCTCCGGGTCCACGTCCGGCCTCGCCCGCACGAAGTCCAGCGCGGCCCGCACGTCCAGCCGCTCCTTGTCTCCCCACGTCGACGTCTCGCCCTGGCTCTCGCCGTGCGCGCGCAGGTCGAAGAGGAGCACGCCGTAGCCCGCGTCCCGGAGGATGCGTGCCTCCGCGAGCAGGTCCGCGCGCGTCTGCGACAGGCCATGCGCCAGCACCACGGCGGCGCGGTTGCGCGACGGCACGTACCAGCCCCGCAGCTCCAGCGCGTCCGACGTGAAGACACGCACGTCTTGCGCCTGCGCGAAGTCCTCGGGCTTCTGCGGCGCGACGCGGGGGTAGTGGAAGTAGCCCTCCGAGTGTCTCAGCGCTCGCGCAAAGACTAGCAACGCCGCCAACACCCCCAATGCCAGCACGCCCCCCAACACCTTTTGCCACTTCATGAGAATCCACCCTGCCGGGTGAGAGCCCGGTCGCCTGCCCTTCAATGCGAGTCAGCCACGACACATGGTCAACATCGCGAGGTGCAGTCTACACTCGATGGCATCAACTCCGAGGCGTGGTGACGACCCCTCTCGTTCCGCGCGACTTCTCCCGAGATGCCGTGAGCACATCCAAGACGACTTTCGATGCGGTGGTGGTGGGCTCCGGGGCGTGCGGGGGGTGGGCGGCCAAGCAGCTCACGGAGGCGGGGCTGAACGTCCTCGTGCTCGAGGCGGGGCGGAGCAACACCGCGGACCGGCTGTTGTGGACCTGGCACCGGGTGAAGCAGAAGCTGCTGGGCTACCGCGCGGAGACGGACGAGAAGCGCAAGCAGCGCCAGTCCGTGCAGTCGAGCACGTTCGCGTGGCCCTTCCACCCGCACGCGTTCGTCGACGACGTCGACAACCCGTACACCACGCCCGCGGACGCGCCGTTCTCGTGGATTCGCGCCCGGCAGGTCGGCGGGCGCACGTCGGTGAAGGCGCACGGCCGCCAGTTCTATCGACTGTCGGACTTCAACTTCAAAGCGGGCAGCCAGGACGGGCACGGGCCGGACTGGCCGCTGACGCTGGCGGACCTGGCGCCGCACTACGAGACGGTGGAGCGGTGGATGGGCATCCACGGCAACCGGGACGGCCTGGACACGCTGCCGGACTCCGTCTTCACCGCGCCCATCACCATGACGCCCGCGGAGCAGTGGCTGAAGGAGCACGTGGAGCGGCGCTGGCCGGACCGGCGCGTCATCGTGCGCCGCACCGCCTCCGCGCCCGTCACCCTGCCCGCCGCGCTGAAGACGGGCCGGCTCACGCTGCGCACGCACGCGGTGGTGAACCAGGTGCAGTACGACGACAAGCAGGGGCGCGTGACGGGCGTCACGTATGTCGACACGGAGACGGGCAAGGTGCACGAGGCCCGGGGCCGGGTCGTCGTGCTCGCCGCGGGCACCATCGAGACGACGCGGCTGTTGCTGCACTCGCGCAGCGCCGCGTTCCCGGACGGGCTGGCCAACTCGTCGGGGCAGTTGGGCCGCAACCTGATGGACCACACGTACCTGCTGGGCATCGAGGCGAAGATGAACCTCTCCGCCGACCGGCAGCGCATGGAGCAGAGCTGGGCGTACATCCCCCAGTTCCGCAACGTCACCACGCGGGAGGACGGCTTCGCGCGCGGCTACGGGGTGCAGGTGTTCACCTTCGGGGACAGTTGCCACTTCGTCCCGTTCGGGGAGATGGTGCCGCGCGCGGAGAACCGCGTGACGCTCGACCCGAAGGTGAAGGACCGCTGGGGCATCCCCGCCGCGCACATCGAGTGCCGCCACTCCGACAACGAGCGGAAGATGAACGCGGACGCGGTGGCCTCGTGCCAGGAGATGATGCGCGAGGCGGGCTTCACCGTGGAGAAGGTGAACGACGCCATGGCCACGCCCGGCATGGCCATCCACGAGGTGGGCACCGCGCGGATGGGCTCCGACCCGAAGACGTCCGTGCTCAATCCGAACAACCGCGCCTGGGACGTGGCCAACCTCTACGTGATGGACGGCGCGAGCTTCCCCTCGCAGGGCGCGCAGAACCCCACGCTCACGATGATGGCCCTCGCCGTCCGCGCCTGCGACCACCTGGTGGGCGAGTTCAAGGCCGGCGCGCACTGAGCCGGGCCGGGCCTCACGCCGTCACCGGAGCGCGACGCGCCCTGGCGAGGTCCACGCCCGCCAGGGCCACCGCGGGCGCGAGCAGCGAGGCCGCGACGAGCCCCGTGTGCAGCCACGTCCAGTGGTCGGTGACGGCGAGCCACGCGTAGAACATGAAGACGTGGAAGGCGTTCCAGGCGAGCGCGAGCACCGCCAGCCGGCGCCAGGAGCACTCGCGCGCCCGCCCCAGCAACGCCATGCCCAGCAACGCGAAGGCCAGCCCCTCCACGACCATCTGCGCGAGGCTCCCGTTCGGATGTCCGTAGTAGCTGTCGCAACGCTCCACGTGGGGATTCCAGGCGACGACCGCCGTCAGCAACAGCAGGTGGGGCAGGAAGTCAGGCCATGGCTTCACGCGCCCACGCGCGGCGACGAGGAAGCAGACATTGAGCACCAGCAGCAACACGCCCTTCGAGAAGAAGAAGACGTTGCTCCATCCCCAATCACATCCCCCCTCCATGAAGAGGACCATGCCCTCGTCACACAGCGGACCAGGTGGCAACGGGAAGTGGAGCCCCACCACGTCGAGCAACACCCCAGCCAACGGCACGAGCAGGTAGACACGAAGCACCCTGGGCAGGTCCGCGCTGGGTGAGGAGCGCGGTGAGTTGGAAAGGAGGCACCGAGGTCCCCTGGCTCCCCGTGGTGTCGCGCGGCGCCGGCCCACCCTCACCGCGCGACCACCGGGCAGGGTAGCACGTCCCGCGCGACGCTCAGGCCCGGCCACCCCGGCCGCCCAGCACGGCGCCCCCGAGCAGCAGCACCGCGAGCCCCAGCGCCACCGGCCCCAGCCAGTTGCCCCAGGACAGGGCGAGCGGCGTCATCGCCGTCGTCGCGGGCACGCGCATCGCCAGCGTGCCGCGCTGGTCGTCGCCAATCTCACCCAGCACCGCGCCCGTCGCGTCGATGAGCGCGGAGACGCCGGAGTTCGTCACCCGCACCTGCGGCCGGCGCGTCTCGATGCTGCGGAACACCGCGTGCGTCAGGTGCAACCGGGGCCCCGGCGTGCCCACGAACCAGGAGTCGTTCGACAGCGTGAGCAGCAACTGCGCGCCCTGCCGCACCTCGTCCGCGACGTACGAGGGGAAGAGCGTGTCGTAGCAGACGAGCGGCGCCACCGTGAGTGCCCGCCCGTCGCGCAGCCGCACGCGCACCGTCCGGGGGCCGGGCCCCCGCGACCAGCGCCCCGTCCACGGCAGCCATTCGCGCACCGTCGGCGTGTCGATGGCGTCCGGCACCCACTCCGTCAGCGGGAACAGCATCGACTTGCGATACGCCGTGCGCACCGGCGCCCCACCCCGCTCCGCCGGGGGCTCCAGGAACATCGTCGCGTTGTACTCGCGCCCGCCCTCCACGTCGTACGAGCCGAACACCAGGGGCACGCCGCGCGCGGCGACGTAGCCGTGAATCTCCGCGTCCAGCTCCGCGCCCGCGTCGCTCTTCGGCACGCCGAAGGGCGTCGGGTACACCGTCTCCGGCCACACCAGCAGGTCCACCGGCCCGTCGCGCAGCAGCGCGTCCGACAGCGCGTAGTGCGTGTCGAGCACCCTCCGCACCACCTCGTACGCGCCCCGCTCCGCCTTGAGCTTCTCGTAGTTCGTGATGTTGGCCTGCACCGCGCCCACCACCAGCGACGGCGCCTCGGCCGTCGCCTCACGCACCTCCCGCAGCCGGTGCGTCCCGTACCCCGCCAGCCCCACCAGCAACAGGGCCGCGCCCGCCAACGGACGCAGCGACGGCGCGAGCCCGCGCGCGCGGAAGGTGCGCGCCGCCGCGAGCACACACTCGTTGACGGCCAGCATGACCAGCGTGAGCCCCGGGGCGCCCGCGAGGTCCGCGCCCTGGCGCAGCCGCTCCGACGACACGAGCCCCAGCCCCAGCGTGTCCGCGAGGAGCTTGGGGACGAGCCACTCCACGCCCACGTACACCAGCATGCCCACCACGCCGGGCAGCCCGCTCTCCTTCTCGCCCAGGCCCCGCCGCGCCAGCCACCGCCCCAGCGCCGTCAGCACCCACTGCGGCTGGAACAGCGGCGCGAACAGCACCATCCCGCCCCAGCACACCCACAGCGGCGCGCCGGAGTACGCCTGGAGCGCGCGCGGGAACCAGCCGAACACCAGCGCGGAGAAGACGACCGCGAGCCCCACGCCCAACGACAGCGCGCCCTTGAACGTGCGCGCCTTGTCCACCGCGGCGAGCCAGGGCGTCAGCCCGACGAAGCCCAGCGCCAACCATCGCGACTCCAGCGACGAATAGCCCCACAGCGCCAGCGCGGTGAGCGCCACGGAGGCGACGCCCCGGTATCGCCACGAGGGCGCCGCTTCCCATTGCACGCCCTTCAAGGCGCGTCCTGGGACCCGTTGGACTGGGGCAGCTCCAATATCCGGATGGGCAGCCCCGGCGGCGCCAGCTCGGCGGGCACCACGCGGTTCTCCGGGATGGGGATGGGCTGGCCGTTGGCGTCCACCGGCTGGTGGTCCGGATGGAACATCAGGATGGCCTCCACGCGCTCACCCTCGTCCGTCGACTGGTAGTGGCGCACGTAGCCGGGAGGCAGCTCGAAGTCCTCCGGCACCACGATGCCGCGCTTGAGCGGCTTGGTGCCGGGCCGGTACAACTGCATTCCCGTGGGCCCCGACGAGGGCATGTCGGCCTCCTGCGTGGACCCGGGCGCGCCTTCCAGGTCGCCCACGACGACCTGGGGTTCGGCCTGGGCGGGGACGGGCCGCGGCGCGGGCGCGCGCGCGACCACGGGCGTGGGCTCGACCGCGGGCGGCGGCGTCACGACGACGGGCGTCTCCTCCCACGCGGGCGTCGCCACCTCCTCCGAGGAGAGCCAGACGCTCGCGCCGATGGCCAGCAGCGTGAGCGCGAGCGCGCCGCCCACGAGCCAGCGTCCGGCGCCCCCTCCGGAGCGCGCGGGCGCGACGTGGGTGACGCCATCGCCGTCCACACGGCGTTCAGGGGATGGGTGCTGCGGCCGCATGCTCGCCGGGAGACCTCCGCGCTGCGTATGCTACGAGCGCCCTCCCGCCGAGGCAATGCGCCCACTCCCGGTCGCGTCCGCCCGCGCACCCCCACCCTCCCGCGCGCATGAGCTCCCCGTCCGCCGCCGCACGCCCCTCCGACTCGCCGCTCACCGTGCCCCGCGACACCTTCTCCCTCCACGCCTGGCCCGCCGCGCGGCGCGGCATCGCGCTCGCCGCGTGCCTCGTCGCCCTGGCGGACCTGGCCTTCTTCGTGGGCTGGCTGCTGGTGGACATCCTCGAGGGCGCCCAGCGGCTGACGCCCGCGCCGCTCGCGGCGGGCCTCGCCGTGGGGTGCGTGCTCCCCCTGGCGCTGGTGGCGGGACTGCGGCGGGCCTCGCGCGCCACGCTCGAGGTCGATGACGCCGGGCTGACGCTCGTCCTGCGCGACGGCGCGCGGGTGGAGGTCCCCTTCGACGCGGTGGAGGCCGTGCGGCCCTGGCGCCTGCCCCTGCCACGTCCGGGGCTCGCGCTGCGCTTGAAGTCGGGCCGCGCGCTGGACCTCGGGCTCGAGGCCGAGGACGCGCTGCCGGTGCTGGAGGCGCTGGAGCGGCGCCAGCCCGCGCTGGGCGCTGCGGCGCGCCATCCGCTGGTGCGCTACGGCCACGCGCGACACGCGCTGTGGCGCAAGCGCTGGTACCACCTGGGCTTCAAGTTCGTGCTCTTCCCGCTGCTGCCCACGAGCATCTTCTTCCGCGCACACCAGTACATCTCCTTCGGCGGCGCGTTCGGCGAGTACCAGGCGGCCGGACTGGGGGCGTACCTGCGCACGTTCGGGCGGTACTACGCGCCGGTGGCGATGTGCCTGCTCCTGGTGGCGTGCTTCTGGCGCCCCCTCACGGAGGGCGCGTCGCTGCTGGCCGCGTGGCTGTGGCCGTCGCGCGCGCGGGGGGTGCGGCGGGGCGCCGAGTGGCTGGGGAGGCTCGTCTACTACGCGGGCATCCTGGCCTTCACCGCGTGGCGCTTCCTTGCGTGAGCGCGGGCTGGACGGGCGCCGGAACGACGAAGCCCCCGACCCGGGTGACGGGTCGAGGGCCTCGGGAGAGCGAAGCCCCGCCTGACGCGGGGGCGCTCAGTGCATCACGGCGTGGCGGGGTTGCTGCGAGCGCCTTCCCAACCCATGCGCTCGTGGCCCGACTTGTTCCACTCGGGGTTCTTGCCGTCGACGACCTGCGCGTCCGTGAACTGCGGCGCGCCCGTGCCGGAGCCGGAGCCGGAGAAGATGTTCACGCCGATGGTCGTGCCGTAGTAGGTCGGGTGCGTGTCGTCCGACTGGAGGTAGTCGTAGCTGGTGCTGGCGTTGACGAAGTGCGTGTTGGAGTCGCGCAGCGTGGAGCGCAGCGTGGTGGTGATGCGCGTGACGTACGCGGACTCGGTCTCACCGGCCTTGTAGCGGATGGCCGCGGAGTCGATCTGCCCGTCGCCGTTGCTGTCGTAGTCCGCCGCCATCATCTCCGCGAAGGAGTCGGCGCACTTGAAGCCGTACTTCTCCGCCAGGCTGCAGGTGCGCCAGTTGCTGCGCGCCAGCAGCGGCAGGAACTTGGTCTGCTTGTTGACCGTCGCGCCCGTCGACGCGTCCTTGCAGCCGGTCTGGACGTTGTCGGCGTTGAAGCCCGGGTAGTAGATGTTCGAGACGATCTTCACCTTCGCGGTCGTCGCGTACTGGTTGATGGTCTGCATGGCGCGCTCGGTGTACGTCGCGCACGCGCTCAGCGCGGCCTCCAGCCCGCTGTAGTCACACGTCCCGGACTGACCCGAGAACGCGCTGCGGGCCTGCAGGTAGTCGTTGCCGCACATCTCGAACAGCACGACGCGGGTGCTCGCGTCCTGCATGTACGAGCGCTCGGAGACGATCTTGTTGTTGTAGATGTCGTCCGCCTTCGCGCCGGACTTCGTGCGGCGGATGACCTCGACGTCCGTGTTCCACGTCTTCGCCAGGTACTCGCCCTGGACCACCGGCGCGGCGCGGCGCGCGACGCTCGTCAGGCCACCGTTGTAGCCCGCATAGATGGAGTCGCCGTAAGCCACGACGCGATACTTCGTCGTCGACGTGGACCGGTCGATGGTCCACGAGGTGTTCTGGTTGATGGTGCTCGCCATCGCACTACCGCTCACCGTGGCGGCCGCCACCACGGCGGCAAAGGACAGCCCATTGCGACGGAAGGACATGCCCGCTCTTCTTTCTTCCCGCTGGGGGGATGTAGGGGGAAACCGAACCGTACACGGCGTCGATTCGTGAATCACCCGCAAACTGGAATAACGCGCTCAGTCGGAAATCGTGTTTTGGTTGGAACACCCACCGCCGGACGATGGTGGTGTCTGCTTTTTGACGCGATGCAACAGATGACGCGGTGTTTCATTTTGTTTCATGTCGCAAGGAGGGAGTCGCGGTGAGGTGGACCGGGAGCGCGCGTGTGCTGGCGCAGTGGCTGGTGTTGGGGGCGCTGGTGGGCGGGGTGTGCGGCGTGGCGTCCGCGGGGTTCCTCTGGCTGTTGGAGCAGGCGACGCACGTGCGGGAGCGGCACGAGGTGCTGGTGTACGCGCTGCCGTTGGCGGGGGTGGTGCTGGGGTGGGTGTACGGGCGCTGGGGCGGGCCGATTCGCGGGGGCAACAACCTGGTCATCGACACGGTGCACACCGGGGACGCGCAGGTGCCGTTGCGGATGGCGCCCATGGTGTTGGTGGGGACGGTGCTGACGCACCTGTTCGGCGGGAGCGCGGGGCGCGAGGGGACGGCGGTGCAGATGGGCGGGAGCCTGGCGGACCAGATTGCGCACCGGTTCCGCGCGGGGCCGGACCTGCGGCGGGAGCTGCTGGCGGCGGGCATCGCGGGGGGCTTCGGGTCGGTGTTCGGGACGCCCATCGCGGGGGCGGTGTTCGGGCTGGAGGTGGTGGTGGTGGGGCGGCTGGGCTACGAGGCGCTCCTGCCGGCGCTGGTGGCGTCGGTGGTGGGAGACCTGGTGACGCGGGGGCTGGGCATCCACCACACGGTGTATCCGGTGCCCGGGGCGCTGCCGCTCTCCGTGGACGTGCTGGGCCGATGGTTGGTGTTCGCGGTGGGGGTGGCGGCGGTGGCGGTGGTGTTCGTGGAGGCGACGCACCGGCTGAAGGGGTTGTTGGAGAAGCGCGTGCCGTGGCTGCCGGTGCGCATGGCGCTGGGCGGGGCGGCGGTGGTGGCGCTGTGGCTCGCGGCGGGGACGGACGCGTACCTGGGCCTGGGGGTGCCGGGCATCCTGCGAGCGTTCGAGGACCCGGCGTTGCCCGTGTCCGCGTTCGCGTGGAAGCTGGTGTTCACGGCGGTGACGCTCGGCTCGGGGTTCCTGGGCGGAGAGGTGACGCCGCTGTTCTTCATCGGCGCGAGCCTGGGCAACGTGCTCGCGCGGCTGTTGGGGATTCCCGTGGACCTGGGCGCGGCCGTGGGCATGGCCGCCATGTTCGCGGCGGCGGCGAACACGCCCCTCTCGCTGTCCATCATGGCGGTGGAGCTGGTGGGCGCGAGCGTGCTGCCGCACGTGATGATCGTCTCCACCGTGGCGTACCTGCTCACCGGGCACCGTGGCATCTACCCGTTGCAGCGCATCGCCCGTGGGAAGCATGGCGGGCCGCTGTTCGGGGGGGCGGTGCCGCTGAAGGAGCTGGAGGCCCCCGGGCCTCGCGGGCCCGGGGGAGACGGAGGTCAGGGCTCCGGGTAGTGCCAGACGCGGCCGTCGTCACCGACGAGCCAGAAGTCTCCCGAGCCGGCCATGGCGATGTCGAAGAGGGGCTTTGCGGGCACGGAGCCTGTTGGCGCGGGGAGCTTCGGCTCCTTGGCCCAACCGTATGGAGTCAGGCGTTGGAGCTGCGCATTCGCGCTCTTTTCCACGAGGTAGGAATCACCGTTGGGTAGCATCACCACGCTGGAGAAGTCCACCGTTCCCGCTGGCGAGACAGGCGCCTGATTCCAGGTCGAGTTCCCGTCCCACATCCATGCGCGGCCCCCCGTGCCCACCGCCGTGGCCGTCGTGTTGCTTCCCATCCACACCGCGCTGACATAGCCGTTCGCCGGCGCGGGCAGGATCTGCTGCGCGACGGGATTGGCCCAATCACTGTTCCAATAGGACCACAGCCGAGGGTTCTCGGTCCCCCCAGACCCCGAGGCAACCATCAGCCGGTTCGCGTCGATGCCATGGATTCCGTAGTACCGACTGCTGTTGTCATTGCGTTGGATGGGAGAGCTTCCAGGGACCCAGCTATGGAGCCGGCCCTCGACGTCCACCAGGTAGATCGTCACCGTCGTACCGTTCTCGAACCCCACCATCCCCCGCACCTCTGCATTCCCCGTGACGCTGTTCGGAGCAGAGCAGGAAGTGCCGTTGTGCTTCACGACGTATCCATTCCCGCCTGAGAGATAGACGTTGCCTGCCGAGTCCACCCAGGAGGCATGCCAATCATAGGGCCCACAGTTTCCCGCGGGAGACGACCCTCCGTAGTAGCTGAAGTCCGTGAAGGCCTGCCCCGCCGCCTTGCGCACCGCCAGCTTTCCCTCGAGCCCCGCCACCCATACCGGGTAGCCGCTCACGCCCACCGCCACCGTCCGCCAGTCATGACCGGTGCCACCCAAGGCGACATCGGCGACCACTTTCAGGGTGCCGCCACATGACAGGCCTTCATCCACCGTCCCCGAGCAGTTGTTGTCGATGGCGTCGCACACCTCCACGGCGCCGACCCTCACCTTCGGGTCCGCGTCGTCGCAGTCCTGCTGATTGCTCACGGACTTCGAGGGCGGTGTGACGCCTTCACAGACCTCTACGGCCTTGCCATCCACGGAGCCCTGCCCATCCCCATCGGCATCCGGGAAGTAGAAGACCGGGTCCGCCTTGCTGCACACCACCGAGGAGTGGTCCGCTCCACAGACGACCACCCCCCCACAACTCCTCGCGCACGCCTGTCCCTTCGTCGGGAAGGTCTCATCGGCATTGCCGTCACAGTTGTTGTCCTTCTCGTCGCACAGCTCCGTCGCACCAGGATGGCGGGCCGCGTCCGCGTCGTCACAATCACCGCCGCGCGTCGCGTAGCCCATCGCGGGCTTGCAGCCGAGGATGGGCGAGCCCACGCCATAGCCGTCCCCATCCTGATCGACGAAGAGTTCCTCGACCGGCAGTCCCTCGTCCGCGAGGTTGTCGCAGTCGTTGTCGATGCTGTCACAGACCTCGGCATTGCCCGGGAACCGCAACGCACCCGTCACGGGAGTGTCGTCGCAATCCGTGCCCCCACTGGCCAACGGGACATACCCATCACCATCCGCGTCCGGCGCCGTCAACCGCACCACCTGCTCGACCTTCAGCGCCTGCGGAGCCAGGACGACCGACTCGGTATCCACCGCCAGACCCGCGCAGGAAGACTCATGCGCACTGACCGTGAGCCGCACGTCCCCCGCCCACTCGGGCCCGCGCAGCAGGCTCACCTTCACGGGAGACGTCTGCTTCGCCAGGTCCGAAATCGTCTGCTCCACCTTCAGCGAAGCGTTCCGCTCGTCCTCCGCCACCACCCGCAGACACCCCTTCTTGAAGCTCGGCGTATACTCGATGGAGACCTTCACCTCTCTCCCCGCCAGCAGCTCCTCCAGCCCCGGCACCGAGCACCCCGCCAACAACAACGCGCCCACCAGCCACAACCTCCCGGCCCGCTTCATGGCGTCTCCTCCGCGACCACGGAGGCCGACTCACTCGGCGCCCCCATCACCAGCCACGTCGTCACCGCCCCCACTGCCGCGGCCACCGCCGTGCCGAACAACACGTTCGCCGCCGTCGCGCTCCCCTGCGCCTTCGAGTGGTGGTCCTCCACCTCCGGGACGGTCCTCGCCGCCCGCGCCTCGTCCACCTGGCTTCGCGAGGACAGGCCGAACACCGTCCCCACTCCTCCCGCCGCCACCCCCGCCCCCAGCAGCACCATGCTCAACACCGGCACCCGGCGGCCAGCCAACGCCAGTCCACCACCCTCGCTCCCGGACGGCGCCCACTCCGGCTCCGTCGGCTCAGCGGGCTGCGTCGCGGGAGGTGGCACCAACACGGGGCGCGGCTCCGCCTTCGCCGTCGGCACGTCCTTGGGCTTCTGCGCGACGACAGCGGCCCTTGCCGTCCCTCGCTGCGCCTCGAACTCGCGCGCCACCTTGGGCGACACGTGCAGGGGCAGCTCCGCGTCGAGCTGAAGGTTCAGGGCGGCGTGGAAGTCCTCTCGCGCCTCCTCCCATCTCCCGAGCTCCGCCTTGACGATTCCCTGCAAGAGCAGGATGGAGACGGCCTCGCTCGCGTCATGCGGCAGGACGCTGGCCTTCTGCAGCTGCTTCAGCGCCAGCTCGTAGTCCAGGTCCTCGTAGAGGCGGATCGCCTCCGCGAGCTGTCGTTGAACCGCACTCTCGGCCCCCTCCGCACGCGCTGACAGCAATACCGTCAGGCACACCAGGACCGTGAGCCCACCCCTCCAGGAACGCTCATTGGGCATCCCAGAACTGTACGCCCAAGCCGCAATCCAAGACAAATAGACCAAGGCAACCTGGGTGCCGCTGCGCCATGCCTCGAAGCCGAGAGGCATGGCGCCCGGGTCGATTACGGCTCCGGGTAGTGCCAGACCCGACCGTCGTCACCGACGATCCAGAAGTTTCCGGGGCCCGTCGCGGCGATGTCATAGAGGGCCTTGGCGGGGACATCCGTGGTCGGCGCGGGCAGCTTCGGCTGCTTGGCCCAACCGAACTGCGTGAGCCGGTGGAGCTGCGCCGTCGTGCTCTTGTCCACGACGTAGGAGTCGAGGGCATCCGGATTGGGCGGCACCACCACGCTGGTGAAGTCCACGGTCCCCACGGCAGGCGCTTGATTCCAGGTGGAGGTCCCGTCCCACCGCCACGCGCGGCCATTGGTTCCCACCGCCGTGGCCATCGTGTTGCTTCCCATCCACACCGCGCTGACATAGCCGTTCGCCGGAGAAGGCAGGATCTGCTGCGGGATGGGATTGGCCCAATCACTGTTCCAATAGGACCACAGCCGAGGGTTCTCGGTCCCCCCAGACCCCGAGGCGACCACCATGCGAGTCACATCGAGGCCATGGATGCCGTAATACTTGCCAGTGTTGTCATTGCGCTGGGTCGGCGCGGTGCCAGGAACCCAGGAGTGGAGGCGACCCTCGACGTCCACCAGGTAGATCGTCACCGTCAACGTCGGGGGCGTGCCGGACTCGAACCCGATCATCCCCCGCACCTCCTCATTTCCAGAAACGTTGGCCTGGGCACTGCAGCTCGTGCCGTCATGCTTCGCGAGACGTCCGTTCTGGCCCGCCAGATACACATTGCCCGCCGAATCCACCCACGACGCCAACCAATCCGTCTTGCCACAATGATTGACGGCCGGTGTGCTGCCCTCGCTGAAGTTCGTGAACCCCTGCCCCGCGGCCTTGCGAACCACCAGCTTGCCATCCATGCCCGCCACCCACACCGGGTAGCCGTTCGCGCCCACCGCCACCGTTCGCCAGTCGTGGCCGTCTCCGCCCAGGGCAACATCCGGCACCGCCCTCAGCGAGCCTCCACACGCCAGGTCTTCATCCGCCGTGCCCGAGCAGTTGTTGTCGATGGCGTCGCACACCTCCACCCCACCGACCTTCACCTTCGGGTCCGCGTCATCGCAGTCCTGACGGTTGCCGAGCACGTGGCCCGCGGGAGGATTGGCTCCCTCGCAGACCTCCGCCGCCGAGACATCCGCTGAGCCCTGCCCGTCCCCATCGACGTCCGGGTAGTACAGCGCCGGGTCCGCCTTGTTGCACACCACGGAGTTCTGGTCCGCGCCGCAGACGAACACTCCACCGCAGCTCCCCGCGCAGGCCTGCCCCTTCGTCGTGAAGGTCTCGTCCACGTCGACGTCACAGTCGTTGTCGATGTCGTCGCAGACCTCGGGGTTCCCAGGGAAGCGACGAGCCCCCACTCCAGGGCTGTCATCACAGTCGAACACCCCGTCCGCCCTGCGATGCACGTACGTGTTGCCGGAGGGCGCCGTGCAGCTCAGCGTGGGCGCCTCGTTCCGGGGGAACGTGTCGTTGTCGGCGTCGAGGAACCACTCCTTGTCGAAGCCCTCGTCCACCACGTTGTTGCAGTTGTTGTCGATGTCGTCGCACAGCTCGGTCTTCCCGGGGTGGCGCGCCAGACCCGACACCGGGGTGTCGTCACAGTCCCCGCCCACGGTCGCGTAGCCCGTCGCGGGCTTGCACCGGTTGATGACCGAACCCGTGCCGTAGCCGTCGCCATCCCGGTCCACGTAGAGCGCCTCGATCGCCAGCCCCTCGTCCGCGGTGCCATCGCAGTCGTTGTCGATGTCGTCACAGACCTCGGTGTTGCCCGGGTAGCGCTGCGCGCCCGTGTCACGCGAGTCGTCGCAATCCGTGCCCCCGCTCGCCTTGTCCACGAACCCGTCACCGTCCGCGTCCGGCGTCGTGAACTGCATCGCGTACTGGGGCTGGATGCCCTCGCCGCTCAGGTCGAAGACGTTGACCTGCTCCTCGCCCACCCGCGCGCCGCTCTTGTCGCAGGCCTGCTCGTGCGCGGCGACCCGCACCCGGACCTGGCCGCTCCACCCCTCCTTGCGCAGCACGGCCACCTGGAGGAACGGGCCACCGGCCTCGCCGTTCCGTTCCGGCTTCGGGCTGATGAGCTTCTCGTCCCGCAGCGACGCGTCCGCGGCGTCCTCGGCGGTGACGTGGAAACAGCCCTTATCGAAGCCCGGGGAGTATTTGATGACGAGCTTGGCCGCCGCCTGTTCCTTCGACTTGGAGCAGGCGACCACCAGCAGCGGGAGCAAGAACAAGGCAAGGCGACGCATGGGGCGGCACTCTACCGCAGCCCACCCCCCTGTCGCTGTTCCCAGGTGAACCTTCCCCCACCCTCTGTCCACCGGCGACGGACCACCCCTCCCGGAAGACCACCGCCCCATCCCCCCAGACTCGGCTGCCTGCTTTCGGCCACCCAGCATTCCAAGGTTCCGAGCAGCACCCACCCCAGGCCTGGGGTGCCGGGGACGCCCCCGGCACCCGCGCCTTTCCGCCTACTTACAGGTGAAGGACCAGCGGCACGTGCCGGACTGGCACTCGCGGCCGGAGGCACAGGCCGCCCCCCGCCCCTTCTTGTTCTGGCACTTGCCCGAGTTCAGCCCCCAGCCACAGTACTGGCTCGCACCACAGTGCGAGTCGCTGTCACACAAGCAACTGCCCGTGGGGTTCAGGTAGCAGTCCGCGCTGCACCGGTTCGTCGTGCACTCCCGGTCGGACTTGCACGTCTGCCCGTACGCCTTCGAGTTCGGCGTGAAGCACCACCCCACCGCGTCCAGGCAGCCGCCGCACTCGCCGGACTGGCACTGGCCATCCCGGCTGCACGACA
This sequence comes from Myxococcus dinghuensis, assembly GCF_024198235.1. Classification (GTDB taxonomy): domain Bacteria; phylum Myxococcota; class Myxococcia; order Myxococcales; family Myxococcaceae; genus Myxococcus; species Myxococcus dinghuensis. The sequence continues at coordinate 20,907 of NZ_JAKCFB010000023.1, forward strand.
CCCAGTCCGCCTTCTTCTGCACGCAGTCGTTGTCCGCCGGGTTGCCCGGGGTGTCCTTCTGGCAGTACCCCGTCCCGCCGCAGTCCTCGTCGCCGTTGCACACGCAGCGGCCCTTGATGAGGCTGCACACCACCGAGGAGCACTGCTCCGTCAGACACTCGTCGTCGAAGCGGCAGTCCTGGTTCATGTCCTTCGAGTCCGGCGCGTAGTGCTTGCCACACACCGTGGGGTACGCCGCCTCGCGGTCCTCCGGCTTCACCCACGGCGCCACGCCCGTCGTGTCGATGTCCAGCGCCGCGTCCGCCATGCCCGCGCGGGCCGCCGTCGTCCGCTCCCACATCCGGATGAACGTCTCCGACGAGCCCGTCAGCCCCGACGTGTTCACCCCCAGGTTCTTCAGGTCCCGGACCATGTCCGGCAGCAGGCCCACGTGCGCCAGGCCGAACTCGTCGAACGGCGTCCCCAGCCGGCCCGGCCCCTTCAACACCTGCTGCCGCGCCTGTGCGTCCGCCTCCGCCTGGAACCCCGCCGAGCACGCCCCGTGGTCACCGAAGCGCGGCCGCGTCTGCTGGATGAAGCCGTTGAAGTCCGCGCCGAACGCCATGGGCACCTTCAAGCCCTGACGGCCGAACTCGTACGCCTGCGCGAACGAGCGCGAGGAGCCCTGGCAGTTGTTCTCCACGCCGGACTTCGTGTACGCGCGCGTCTCGTCGTGCGCCGTGCGCAGGCCGAACATGCCGCCCGTGCGACGCAGCATCTGCACCACCCACGCGGGCGTCGTCTTCTCGTTCTCCGCCAGCTTGCCGTTCATCACCTCGCGGAAGTGGCCGTGGCTCACGTACAGCGGGTAGTACGTGTTGCGCTCCGCCACCGCGTACGCGTCCCGCACGCCCTTCTCCGACAGGTGCGCCAGGTCGATGAGCATCCCCTTGTCCATCATCGCCTGCATCAGCTGCTGCCCCTCCGCCGTCAGGCCCCGCACGTTGCGGCAGCTCGAGTCCACGTCGAAGCCCAGCGTCAGCCCGCCCACCGTCAGCCCGCAGTCCGAGTCGATGTGGCAGTTCTCCAGGAACTGCGCCGCCTGGAAGATGGCGTTGTGCGGCGCCGCGCCGCCGAAGCGGTTGTCCAGCTGGTGCACCGGCTGCAACGTGCGCACGCCCAGCGCGTGGAAGCGCTCCAGCTCCGCGCGCCAGTCCTTCGCGCCGAACAGCTTGCTCGTCTCGATGGAGAGCACCATCGCCAGCTTGCCCTCGGAGATGATGCGCCGCGCGTCCGCCGGCGTCAGCGCCAGGTCCACCCAGTCCCGCGTCGCCGCGAACTCACGCGCCTTCTGCAACTGCACCTCCACGTCCACCATCTCGTCGCATGGCCGCGTGCGGTTCTGCGGCGGCAGCGCCTCGCACAGGAAGCCGTTGCTCACCGCCGACACCACCACCAGCGACATGCCGCCCTGGTGCGCCTGCTTCAGCCACCCCTCCCACGACTGCTGGTGGGCAATGGTGTCCCAGCGCGGCCACTCCGTGTTCGGGTTGCGGCGCCCGTCGTGCAGGCCCGTGTCGCCCTGCGTGCCTTCGATCTTCCCCAGGAACTCCGACCCCACCGCCCCCGCCACGCCGAACAACTGCGACAGCACCGGCACGCCGCGCAGGTCGATGTTGCTGGAGTTGGGGCACAGGTTGAGCAGGTGGCTCAGGTCCATGCGCACCCGCGCGTGGTCGCTCTCCGGCCACCCGCCGTCACAGCGGGTCAGCGCGTCCGTCACGGTGCCGTGGAACCAACCTCCGCCGAACGCCTCCTCCGCGAACATGTGGTGGTGCAGCTCCGCGAAGCCCGGCACGCCCAGGGGCTGGGCCTGCGCCCCCAGGTCCTCCGGAGCCGGCGCCCGCTCCTCCTCCTGCACCGGGGTACAGGACAAGGCCATGGCCATGACGAAGGTGGAACAACAGCGCAGCAGTGGGTGACGGGACATGGGGGACTCCCTTCAGGTGGAAGGCCCCACTTAGCGACAGTCCCGCCTCCTGATTCAAGGAGGTCGACGCCATGGCGTGACTGACGCAACGCTGATGCACCGCGTCGTCAGCGGCGGGGACTCACGGCGCGGCCTGGGTGGCCACGTTGGGGCCCAGCCCGGAGGGCGCGGGCGCGAGGAAGCTGCTCGGCTCGCGCAGGCGCAGGGCGTGGGAGGCGACGGAGAAGCCCTCGGGCAGCATGCGCAGGATGCGCTCGCGCCGGTGCTCGGAGGTGGCCAGCCGCTTCTCCAGGGCCTGCTGCTCCTGGCGCGTCTGGGCGTCCAGCGGCGCGGGCCGGGACGCGAGCGTGGCCAGCCGCTCCCGCACCGCCTCCAGCTCCCGGTCGATGAGCACGGGCTGGATGTTGCGCGCCTCCTTGCGCGCGCGGCCCACGGCGTTGTTCTCGATCCACACGGGCAGCACCGCCACGTCCCCCAGCGCCACCGGCTCCCAGGGCTGGGGCCGGGCCAGCGCCACGCGCAGCAGCATGGAGTCGCGCTTGTCGCCCTCGGAGCCCTTCTTCCCGGGGCGGTGCGCGTAGAAGCGGTCCTGGTTCGCCACCAGGTTGCCCAGCGAGTACGCGATGAGCCCGCGCCGCCCGTCCTTCGTCGTGTACGCCTCCAGCGGCTGGAGCACGTGCGGGTGGTGGCCGACGATGGCCAGCGCCCCCGCGTCCAGCATGGCCTGGCCGAACGCGCGGTCCTCCGCGTTCGGCTTGCTCGCGTACTCCGTGCCCCAATGCACCAGCACCACGAGCGCGTCGCAGCGGGCCGCCGTCCGACGGACCTCCTCCACGGCCTCCTCCGTCGTGAGCCCCCGGTGCAGGCGGTGCACCGAGTAGGGCACGAAGGCGACGTGCGGAGCCTGTGCGTCCTTGGGGTTGCTGAAGCCGTTGAGCCAGCGCGTGAAGGACAGGAAGCCCACCTTCATGCCCCGGACGTCCACGAAGACGGGCTCCCACGCGGCGTCCTTCGTGGCGCCGGTGCCGGTGTGGCGGATGCCCGAGGCGTCCAGGTGCCGCAGCGTCTCCACGATGCCCGCGGGGAGCTGGTCACGCGCGTGGTTGTTGCCGGTGCTGACCACCTTCACCCCGGCCCCCGCGAGCGCGCGCGCCATGGCGGACGGCGCGTTGAAGAGCAGCTCGCGCGTCACCGCCCGCTTGTTGTCGGTGACGGGGGTCTCCAGGTTGAGGACGCCGATGTCCGCGGTGCGCAGCACGTCCGCGATGGGGCCGAAGACGTGGTCCCACCCCTCGTGGTTGAGCGAGGGCGCCGGGCCCCCCTCCGGAGGCACCGCGCCCGTGCGGGCGTGCTGCTCCGCCGCCGTCTTCACCTCGCCGTGCGGAATCACGTCGCCGCCGAAGACGAGCTCCACGTGCGGAGGCGTGGTGGCGAACAGCAGGGGTACGAGCAGCAGCGCGGGCGAAGGCACCCCGCCACCTTAGTCCAGCCTCCCCCCACGCCGAACTCCAGGGTCCCGGTGCTACAAGGCGTCCCAGGTCGTCCGGCCGAGCCCACGACGGACTCGGGCCGAGCTGAGCACGACGCTCCGCCCGGCCCGAGCCCCTACTTCCACGTCGCCGAGCGGCGCGTCGTCACGGCGTCGGCTGGACGCAGCCCGACAGGCCGGGGTCCTGGAGGCACCCGTTCGGCTGGCAGTAGTACGTGCCCGGCGCGTTCACGCACCGGTAGCCCTGCGGGCAGTGCTGACCGCCGCCGGCGGCGCACTCGTCGACGTCCATGCAGACGCTGGGGTGGGTGCCCTGGCAGGTGTAGCCCGGCTCCACCCTGCACACGCTGCTGCACCCGTCGCCGGAGTGCAGGTTGCCGTCGTCACACTGCTCGGCCCCCGCCACGACGCCGTCGCCACAGAAGGCCGACCCACCGCCACCACCACCACCACCGCCCGGGGCCACCACTGTGGACAGGGCCTCCACCGCGTCGATGCCGTACAGCGACGCGATGCCGCCCAGCAGCCGGACGTAGCGATAGGGGACCCCACGGTTGTAGGGCACCACGACCGAGAAGGTGCCCAACCCCAGGTTCAGGAGGTTCGCCTGGCTGGTGGAGATGACGCTGAAGTCATCCCGCAGGAACTGCACCTGCGCAATCACACTCAACGCCACGAGCCCGCTGTAATAGATGCGCAGCGGCCCCGTGCCCTCCTCGCCCGCACCCATGTCCAGCGTCAGCGCCGCGCCCAGCAGGCCGATGAAGCTGGCCACCTGCCCATCCGGCATGCCTACCGCCTGGTCCGCGTCGATGACCGCGACGACCCCGTTGGCGTAGACCGCGTCCGCATAGGGGTCGAACGGCGGCGCCAGGTTGTCGTTGCTCGCGCTCTTCTCCTCGGCCGTCGTCTCCCCCTCGAGCGCCGGGCTCTCCTCGGACGTCAGCTCCGACGGCTCGGGCGTGGGCCCGCAGGCCCCCAGGACAGCGACCACGAGGGCCGCGCTCAACAACCGCCACGCACTGGAATCCAGACCGACCTTCATACCGTGCTCCATTTCGCTGATGTTCGAGACGACCCGCTCACACGAGCCGTCAGCACCATGGAACGCCCGAGATGCCTTTCTTGCTTGGATTCTCCGTGGATTACTTCCCGCCCCGTGTTTCACATGACAGGGATTGTGTCGTGCGTCGCGGGCGCGGGCGAAAAGCGACACACCGGATGGAGGAGACAACACATTCGCGAGCAGGCATCCAGGGGTCGAGTGTTTCTTGCATGCAGCCATACGGGGTCGTCACAGGTGACAAGCAAAACGGACGCGCGGAGCCCGCCAGGCTCACGCGCGTCCGCGGTGGATGACTCGGGTTCTGGGGATTCGAGAGCGGGGTTGCGGGGCTCAGCGCGGCGCGGGGGTGCACACGCTCGGCTGCCCGCTGCATTCGTAGCCCGGCTCCACCTGACACACGCTGCTGCAACCATCTCCGGAGGCGAGGTTGCCGTCGTCACAGACCTCGTCGCCCCGCACCTGACCGTCGCCACAGGCGTTGAAGCCCAGCGACTCCACCGCGTCCACGCCGTAGACGCCGACGACCGCGGCGCGCAGCCGGACGTAGCGGTACGGCAGGTCGTTGCCCGGATACGGCACCGTCGCGGTGTGGTTGCCCACGCTCACGTCCAGCAGCCGCAGCGTGCTCGTGGCGACGACGTCGCCGTCCGCCTTCACGAAGTCCACCTGCGTGGCGATCGCCGCCACCAGCCCCCGGTAGTACACCTTCAGGTCGCCGGAGCCGGGCTCGCCCAGGTCCAGCACCAGCGCGGAGCCCCGGATGGAGACCACCGTCGCCGCCCTCCCGTCCGGCGGGCCCACGGCGAGCCGGGGGCTGAGCACCGTCGCGGACGTCGAGGGCGCTACCGCGTCTGCGTACGGGTCCACGGCCAGCGCCTCCACGGCGTCCTCCACCTCTCGCGTGTCGACATCGCCGGGCTCCTCGTCGGGCGGCACGCCGCAGCCTCCCAGCAAGCCCACCAGCAACGTCAGCCCCAATGTTCTCGACATCAGCCTGTCTTGGCGGTCCTTCATGATGCACTCCATTCCACCCGTCGGACGGGTGGCGGCAAGGTGCATCAGGCCCGGCCGGTTTTGTCTCGATTCATTCCACGCGCGTGACACATCCGACAGTCATTGCGGTCCGGCCACGTGCGCGACCCGGTTGTCAACACCGGTATCACCCATGAAGACAGACACGCCATGACTCATCGGCTCGGAATCAGAGAAGGAAATGAGACATCCGGAGCCGCCCACGACCCGCTCAGGGCTGATGGACGGAGCCGATGAACGTGGCCCGCGTCGGGTCGCACTCCACCATGCTGGCGCGGACGATGAACCGCCCCTGGAAGACGACGTCGGGCCTCCCCGGGCGTCGCACCACGAGCGTGTAGCTCACCGGCGCCGCGGGGCTGGGCAGCCGGATGAAGCCCGCCAGGAAGAGACACACGTGGTACACGCCCGACGGAGGGGTCGTCCCCGGGGCCCAGGAGATGCGCTCCGGCCCCATCACCCGGTCGTCCAGCTCCAGCGCGCCGAAGTCCGTGCCCGGGTCGGGGCCGGGGTTCTGGTACCAGACCCGGCGCCCGGTGGGCGTGGTGACGATGAGGTCCGCGTCTCCGGGGCGGCTCCAGGTCACCGTGAACGAGAGCGGCGCCTCGCCGCCCTCGTCGACGGTGTTGCCCACGGGAGCGAGCGCCACCGACTCCTCGCTCGCCGGTGCGTCGTGGCTCGCGTCCGCCGCATGGAGGTCCACGCGCGTCAGCAGGCCGAGCGTCAACCCGAGTCGCCACGCCAGCCAGGCGCGCCGTCGAAGTCCCTGCATGGTGGTTCCCCCGCCACAGGGAGCACGAGGCGGGGCCGCGCTCGGCCTCCCTGCCCCAGCGAGGCTAGCGTGGTCACCTCCGCCGCGTCGGACCTCCCGGGTCGGGCTGTCCTGTCCGGGACATCGTCATCGGACCCAGGTCCGAGCGTCCGCCCTCCGCCGGGCCCGCAGCCCCAGCAGCGCGAGCACCGCGGGCCACGCCAGGCCCCCCGCGGTGGACGAACAGCCGCTCTTCGACGCCGTGCGCTCCAGACACGTCACCTCCGCGGTGACGGTGACGGACTGGAGCCGTCCGTCCACGCGCACGGAGAAGGTCTCCTCGTCGAAGCGCTCCTCGCGCTCGACCTTCCCGCGCGGCGACCAGTCCCTGGGCGTGCCGAAGTAGAAGGCGGCCTCCTGGCGCGGCTCCAGCAGGCGGCTGCACCGCGAGTCCTGGCAGTCGGTGAGCGGCCAGTCCTCCAGCGTCACCGGGAAAGCGCACGTGTTGCGCACGGAGCTGGTGGCGCAGCCGGTGTACGTGAAGATGAGGAGGCACGGCGTCTCCGACCGCACGCTCTGGTTCTCCTTCACGCAGTCACACGGCTCGCTCTCCGCCCGGGCCGCTGGCGCGACGACCGCGCCCAACAGCCCCATCCACCCGAGCCACGTGGCCATGCCACGGGCCCTGAAACGCCTCGTCCGCATCCGGATGCCCCTCTCCGTTCCCTCTGGCCCCTGCGCGGCGCAGCCTGTCCGCGACCGCGCCGGGTACCAAAAGAAGGTTTACGGATGGAGGGCATCCGCCTGGTCGTGGCGACGGTGACTACTTGGTGCCGAAGAGGCGGTCGCCCGCGTCGCCCAGGCCGGGGAGGATGTAGCCGTGCTCGTCGAGCCGCTCGTCCACGGCGGCGGTGTAGACGTGCACGTCCGGGTGGTGCTCCCGCAGGTTCGCCAGGCCCTCCGGACAGGCCAGCAGACAGACGAAGCGCAGCGAGCCGGGCTTGCTGCGCTTGACGCGCTGGAGCGCGGCCACCGCGGAGTTGCCCGTGGCCAGCATCGGGTCGCACAGCACCACGTCGCGGTCCGCCAGCTGCCCGGGCACGCGGTAGTAGTACTCCACGGCCGCCAGCGTCTCCGGGTCGCGGTACAGGCCGATGTGGCCCACGCGCGCGGAGGGCACCAGCTGGAGCATGCCGTCGAGGATGCCCTGGCCGGCGCGCATGATGGCCACCAGCACCAGCTTCTTGCCGTCCAGCACCGGCGCCGTCATGGGCGCCATGGGCGTCTGGATGGGCTCGTCGCGCATCTTCAGGTCGCGCAGGGCCTCGTAGGCGAGCAGGAGGGAGATCTCCTGGAGCAGCGCGCGGAAGGACGCGGTGCTCGTCTCCGCCCGCCGCATCAACGTCAGCTTGTGCTTCACCAGCGGGTGGTCCACGACGGTGCAGTTGGGGAACTCCATGGCGTCCCTCCTTCGGTCAGCGATTGTCAGAACACGGTCCCATCACTCTCCACCCGGATGGGCGGCACGCCCCCCGGGCGAAGCCGCGCCGCCACCCGGCGCCCCGCCGTCCACGTCCCGCCCTGCAACACCTTGCCCAGCGGCAGCTCCTCCGCGCTCAAGGACAGCCGCCCGCGCACCAGCGCCGCCACCCGGTCCAGCAGCGCCACCGTCAGCGCGCGCCACTCGACGATGGGCTCCTCGCCCGGGCCCAGCGCCACGGTGGTGAGCCGCGCGTCCCGGGGCACCAGCACGCCCAGGTCCACGAAGAGGCCGCCGTTGCGGTACTCGGGCAGGCCGGTGAGGCCGTCCAGCTCCGTCACCCGCACGCCCGCCTCCGCCAGCGGCTCCACCAGCGAGTACGTCATCCACTGCGACAGCTTGTGGAAGGGCACCAGCGCGTCCACGCTCTCCACCGGGCCCAGCGAGGAGTGCGGCCACACGTCGCCCAGGTTCACCGCGTCCACCATGACGCGGCCCGGCCAGATGGGGCCCAGGTGCTCCAGCACCAGGCCGAGCAGCTCCGACGCGCGCACGGCCCCCGGCTGCGCGGCGACGAAGTCGTAGAGCGCCCCGGGGCGGGGCAGCACGCGCGACAGGCCGCGCAGCAGGTGCAGCCGGCCCTCCAGCCCGTCCAGCGGGTTGTCCTCGGACACCTGCATGCCGCGCGCGAGCTGCTCGCGGGTCAGCCGCCCCAGCGCCTCCGCGTCCGCGCGCAGCGGCCGGTCCGGGTCGGAGGAGAACAGGCCCTCCATGAACATGCGCAGGCTGGCCACCGCCAGCCCCTCCGAGCGCGCGTAGGTGGCGCCGCCCGGCTCCGTGTAGCGCCACCGGGGTCCGCTGCCCGCGTCGAGCAGCACGCTCACCACCACCAGGTCCAGCTTCGCCCGCGCGCGCTCCTGGGGCGGGACGCCCTTCAGCCGCGCGTCCAGCTCCGCGACGCGCCCCACGCCGCCCACGTCGAAGTGGCCCCAGCGGCTGTGCAGGGGGATGTCCAGCGCGGGGTAGCAGTCGCGCGTCACCTCCAGCACCGTGTCCACCACGGCGGGCAGGCGCGAGGGCTCCACGCGGAAGTGCGGGAGCTTCCCCGCGAGCCCCAGGTCCAGGAGCTGGTGGCACCGCTCGCGGATGGCGGCCGTGGTGCGCAGCCACGCCACCGCCGGGGACACGTCCGGCCTCGCCAGCGACGCGTCAGACATCGAGCCCCCGTCCCTTCACCTGCGCCAGCCCCTCCGCGTCCGCCACCGGGCCCTTGGTGAAGTAGCCCGCGGCCTTCTTCGCCTCCATCTCCACCTTCGCGTCGGCGGGGATGAGGTCGTCGGGGATGGGGACGCGCTCGAGGATCTCGATGCCCGAGCGGACGATGGCGTCGTGCTTCATGTCGCTCATGGACACGAAGCGGTGGATGCGGGTGATGCCCAGCCAGTGCAGCACGTCCGGCATCAGCTCCTGGAAGCGCATGTCCTGCACGCCCGCCACGCACTCGGTGCGCTGGAAGTAGGTGGCCGCGGAGTCGCCGCCCTCCTGGCGCTTGCGCGCGTTGTAGACCAGGAACTTGGTGACCTCGCCCAGCGCGCGGCCCTCCTTGCGCAGGTAGACGATGACGCCCGCGCCGCCCGCCTGCGCCGTGCGCACGCACTCCTCGATGCCGTGCGCCAGGTACGGCCGGCAGGTGCAGATGTCGCTGCCGAACACGTCGGAGCCGTTGCACTCGTCGTGCACGCGCACCGCCAGGGGGATGTCGCGGTTGGAGAGCGCCTCCACCGGGCCGAAGACGTACAGCGTGAGCCCGCCGATGGGCGGCAGGAACACGTGCAGGTCGGGCCGGGTGATGAGCTCCGGGAACATGCCGCCCGTCTGTTCGAACAGGCCCCGGCGCAGCGCGCTCTCCGTCATGCCGAAGCGCTTCGCGATGCCGGGCAGGTGCCACACCGGGTCCACGGCGGCCTTCACGACCTTGATGTCGCCGTTGGCCGTCAGCAGGTCGCCGTCCGGCACCAGCCGCCCGGCCTCCACCGCGTCGCGGAGCTCCGGCAGGTTGATGTGCGCGCGGGTGACGGCGATGGTGGGCCGGAAGTCGATGCCCTGGTCGTAGAAGGCGGAGAACGCCTGCGGGCCGATGGCGCCCCACGGGTCCAGCGACACGATGCGCTCCGGGTCGCTCCAGGACGGATACGGGCCGATCTGCGCCGCGGGGGAGGTGTTCTTCAGGTCCGCGCGGTGGTCCTGCGGCAGCATGCCCGCGGCCACGGCGAGCGCGCGGTACACGGCGTAGGAGCCCGCGTGGGTGCCGATGACGTTGCGGTGTCCGACGTCCGTGAGCGTGGCCACCACCGGGCCCCGGCGCAGCGGCTCCGGGTCACCCCAACGGATGGTGACGCCGGGCGTGTCCCCGTCCGGATGGGACGTGAGACGGATGTGGTTGACGGGCTTCTTGTCTGCCATGGGAGCGCCCTCCTTGCGGGCGCGGGTGCGAATCCGTGCGAGGCGACGGGACGACGCCGGGGGCTCAGCTCATCCACGAGCCGTCGGTGCGCGACGACCACTTCCGGGTGACCTTCTTGAGCTGCGTCCAGAAGTCGAGGCTGGAGACGCCGGTGATGTCGCCGTGCCCGAAGCGGGACTCGCCCGTGCCCCCGAAGGAGAACGGCTCGCGCGGCACCGGCACGCCCACGTTGACGCCCACCATGCCCGCGCGCACGCCCTCCACCACCATCTGCGCCACCGCGCCGCTCGTGGTGAAGATGGACGCCGCGTTGCCGTAGGGCGACGCGTTCTCCACCGCCAGCGCCGCGGACAGCGTGGGCACGCGGATGACGGAGAGCACCGGGCCGAACAGCTCGCGCCGCGCCGCCTCCATCTCCGGCCGCACGCCGTCGAGGATGGACGGGCCCAGCCAGTGGCCCCCGGCCCACGTGTCCCCGTCCGGGCGCTGGCCGCGCCCGTCGAGCGCCACGCGCGCGCCCTCCGCCGCCGCCCTGGCGATGGCGGACTCCAGCCGGTCCACGGAGCCCCTGTCGATGATGGCGCCCATGCCCGGGCCCACCTGGATGCGCGCGGCGCGCCGGAAGACCTCCTCCAGCAGCGGCTCCACGTCACCCACCGCGAGCAGCACGCTGCCCGCCATGCAGCGCTGGCCCGCGCAGCCGGTGAACGAGTCCACCACGGCCTGCGCCGTCAGCTCCGGGTCCGCGTCCGGCGCGACGATGAGGTGGTTCTTCGCGCCGCCCAGCGCCAGCACGCGCTTGCCGCGCTTGCAGCCCTCCGCGTACACCTGCCGCGCCACCGCGGACGAGCCCACGAAGGCCAGCGCCTGCACCTCCGGGTGCGCCACCAGCGCGTCCACGGCCTCCTTGCCGCCGTGCACGATGGAGAAGACCCCCGGGGGATAGCCCGCCTCGAGCATCAGCTCCCCCAGCGCGCACGCGGTGAGCGGCACCTTCTCCGACGGCTTGAGGATGAAGGCGTTGCCCAGCGTCACCGCGATGGGGAACATCCACATGGGCACCATGGCGGGGAAGTTGAAGGGCGTCACGCCCGCGACGATGCCCAGCGGCTCGCGGCGGAACTCGCAGGTGACGCCCTTGCTCACCTCCAGGTGCGCGCCGCTGTCCAGGTTCTGCAGCGACAGCGCGAACTCGCACACCTCGAGGCCCTTGAGCAGGCCCGCGCGGGCCTCGGCCACCGTCTTGCCGGCCTCGCTCGCCGCCAGGTTCGAAAGCCGCTCCAGGTCCCGCTCCAGCAGGGCGCGGAAGCGGAACAGCACCTGGGTGCGCTCACGCAGCGACGTCGCGCGCCACTGCGCCGCGGCGGGACGCGCCGCCTCCACCGCCAGGGCTACACCCGCGGCGGAGGTGAGAGGAACACGGCCGATGACGGTGCCGGTGTACGGGCTGCGCACGTCCAGCAGCGCGACCTCCCGCGGCAACTGCCACTCGCCTCCCACCAGGTTTCGACAAGGAACGACGCTCTCGGGAAGCTTCACGAACGACAAGCACACCCCCAGCTCAGGCGTGAGGAATGCGCCTCATCGTAACCGTGAACCCGGATGCGCCTGCAACACACCCCCACCCCCTTCCACCCCGGAGGGCCGCCCGACTGTCGGGCACCCGGGCATTTCCCCTGTCACGTACCGGACCCGCCCGCCCCGCGGCCTGTCTTGCAATGCATGGCGTCATCGCGACGCATGCACCGCGTCAAGCATTGACGCGCGCCGGGGTGGAGTGGACCCGGCCTCAGCCGCGCGGGTCGCCGCGGGCCAGCCGCTCCAACACCTTCGCGTGCTCGCGGCGCGTGGTGGCGCCGGCCAGGTCGCCGCGCGCGGCGCGCAGCTCGCCGTCCTCCGCGACGAGCCGGGCGAGGAGCTGCACGCGCTCCGGCGTGCCCAGCATCCTGGCCGCGGAGGCCGCGTCCACGAGCAGGAGCGTGTCGTAGTCCATGCCCAGCGCGTCGAGCGACGTCTGGCGCAGCAGGCGGTCCGCGTCCTCGAAGCGCTGCTCCTGACGCGCGCGGAGGAGCTTCGCCAGGGCGGCGGCGAACTGCTCCACCATGCGTTCGAGGTAGTCCTGTCGGATGGACATGGGGTCGGGCTCACTGCTCCAGTCGGGCCAGGCCCGTGAGGGGCTCCACGAGCAGGGCCTGGGTCTCGTTGCGGTGCGGGACGCGGAACTGTACCCGCTCCACGGCGGGGGTCGCGGCGTCACAGGACAGCCCGCGCGGGCGCGCGCTGCCGCCCAGGAAGCAAAGCCCGCTCAGCGCCTCCACGTCCAGCGTGGGCGGCACGGCGATGTCCAGGCCCCGCTCGTCGCACGCGCAGCCGTTCTCGCCGCAGACGTTGGCGCGGCACGCGTCCATGGGACACGTGGGCTCGAAGCCCGGCGCGCACGCGGGGCGCTCCCAGCGCACGGCGCGGGCGGGACGGCCATCCACGAGGACGGCGTGCGACACCACGCGCACCGGCTGCTGGCTGACGCGCGCGCGCTGCCGGGCCTCCAGGGCGGCCGCGTAGATTTCGCGGATGGCGTTGCTCTCGCGTCGCTTCACGATGAGCTCACGGTAGCTCACGACGGACAGCGACGTCATGATGCCGAGGATGGCCAGCGCCGCGAGGACCTCCAACAGCGTGAAGCCGCGAGGGCGGCGCGTCGTCGTCTTCATGGGGTCCCCACTCCGGCGATGCGGAAGTTGCGCGGGCTGATGCGGAAGGTGGTGTGGCGGCGCCGGTGGCCGTCGAGCGGGTTCTCCTCCTCGTCGGGCTTGAAGCCCGCGCCCTGCACGACGATGCGCTCGGCGTCCACGCGCTGCGAGCGGGACACCACGGTGACCTCCAGCATGCGCACCCGCCGCATCAGCGCGTCGCGCGCGCGCTTCGGGTCGCCGTCCGGCAGGTCCTTCGCGGTGTAGCCCCCCACCGCCGCGACGTGGGCGTCGCAGCGGGTGTTGTCGCAGGTGTCCAGCGACGGCCTGCCGGTGGGCCCGTCGGGGAACCACAGCAGCGCGCCGGGCGCGGCGGGGTTCTCCACGCCGAGCCGCACGGTGAGCTGCTCCACGTCGCGGCTGAGCAGCGTCCACCCGTCCGGGCCGGGCGGGTCGTACTCGAGCACGGGCGTCTTCCCGCCGTCGCGCCAGTTGACCCGGTAGCCCCACGTCTCCAGGCCCATGACGTAGCCGCGCCGGGCCTTCCAGAAGCTGCCGCCCAGCGCGTCGCACGCGGAGCCGGAGGGCGCGGGGGGACCGCCCACGCCCTCCGACGTGGTGACGCGGAAGCCGCCGGGCAGGCCGGTGATGGTGTGCACGCAGGCCACCTCCACGCTCGGGTTGGTGAACACCACCTGGCGCCCGTTGAAGGAGGCGGGCGGCTCGCGGAAGAGGCAGGCCTCCGAGCCGACGCGGGCGCTGCCTCCGGCGCCGACGCACTCGTCCAGCGGCAGCATGTCCCGCGTGGAGCCGCGGGTGAGCAGCAGCGCGTCCGACGTGAGGCCCGCGTACGGGCCGGTGGGGCCGGAGAAGCCCGGGTCGGAGAAGGTCGCGTTGGAGCGGACCTCCACGCCGTAGCGGTAGTCGTACCCGCCGCTGCCGTCGCCGCCGAAGAGGATGCGGCCGTTGCCGATGCCGGAGCCCGCGCGCTGGAGGTCCAGCGACAGCGTCTCCGTCACCGCGCGCTGGAGGTTCTGCGTGGCCATCGCCTGCTCCTCGAAGGAGGAGGTGCGTTGGAACCGGGCGCCCACCACCAGGCCGGTGGTGAGCACCACCAGCCCCAGGCCCACGGCGATCATCATCTCCAGCAGCGTGAAGCCGCGACGCGCGCGGCCAGGGACAGGTCGCATGGGAGGGCTCATGGGGTGATGGGCGGCGCGGCGGGGGAGATGCGGGTCTGGAGCGCGAGCGCCTGACGGGGACGGCCGGGCTCGTCCCACATCACCGTGACGCGCACGTTCACCATCTGCCCGGGCTGTCCCGCGCTGTCGAGCGCCCGGTCCAGCGCGGGCTGTCCCCGCTCCGAGCCCTCGAAGGGAGGGTCCACGTCCACGTTGACGGTGTACGCGCGGCGGGGCGAGCCGTCGTCCGCCGTCGCCGTGGCGCTCGGCTCGCCGGAGGCGCTCCAATAGACGACCTCGTCCGGCGCGGCGTCGAGCGCCATCAGCGGGCCGCAGGGCGAGGGCGGTCCGGCGGCGCAGCCCAGGCCCACCAACCGCTCCAGCGTCCGCTCCGCGATGACCTGCGCCTGCGCCTGCGACAACACGCGGCGGTTCTGCGCCACGGTGGCCACCACCACCTGGCTGGCGGCCACCAGCCCCAACAGCAGCACCACCGCGGTGGCCAGCACCTCCAGCAGGGTGATGCCGCGCGCGGCGCGACGGGAGGACCCGGGGCTCATCGCGCCAGCCTCCCGTCCGGGCTCACGTCGTAGATGAGCACGCGCGTGCCCCGCTGCGCCGACAGGCCGTCCTGGTTGTTCCACTTGTCGTTGCCCACCACCACCGGCTTGCCTCGCGCGCTGGCGATGAAGAGGTGGTTGTCGTAGAGCACCGGCGCGGACAGGCCATGGCCGCCGAGCGTCGTGCCGGAGCCGGCCAGCTCCCGCGCCTGGTTGCCCGCGTCCGGCTCCTGGCTCAAGGCGTAGAAGGCGCCGAACTGCGTGCTGCTCAGGTCGCAGGGCTGCGACGTCGCGCCCACCGCGGTGGTCGTGTAGACGTCCGTGCCGCTGGCGATGACGCCGCCCCAGACGCGCTCGCCCGCGCGCAGCGCCTTCTTCCACAGCAGCGTCGCCCCGTCGCAGGCCGCGTCGCGGGGAGACAGGTCCTCGTACGCCATCATGAAGTAGTTGTTCGCCGCCGCGTCGTTGGTGTCCGGGTCGTCGCCGGTGCCCAGGAAGAAGCGCACCTTGCCGGGCATCACCCGCGTGGACACCGAGGAGTGGATGCGCTGGAGCGTCGCGTCCGAGCGGGACGAGAGGTCCGCGGGCACGTCCGCCACCTTGCACGTGGCCAGCCGCTGACCGAGCAGCGTCCCGTCCGTGCGCGTGGGGTTGATGCGGTAGACGCGGCCGGACGTCGAGGGCACGTAGATGAGGTCGAAGGTGCCGTCCTGGTCCACGTCCACCACCGTCGGCTCGCCGCCGACGCCCTCCCCCTGCTCCAGCGTCACCACCCCCAGGTCGGCCTTGCCGTCCTTCACCACCGGCTTCCCGGTGGCCATGTCGATGAGGTACACGGCGCCCGCGGAGTCCGGGTTGGGCTGGTAGTCGGTGCCCACCACGGCCACCCAGCGCACGTCCGCGCCGGTGTCGTCGAAGCGCATGCGCACCACCGCGGGCGAGTGCCGCGAGCCGCGCGTGTCCGGCAGCTTCACGCGGGAGTTCCTCCGCCGGGCCTCCGCGAAGTCCGACTCCAGGCCCTCGTTGAGCAGGTATTCCCAGAGGGGCAGCGGGTCCTTCGGGTCGCTGATGTCGAGCGCGAACACGACGTTCTGGTCCTTGCCGGTGGTGGACACGAGGGTCGTCTTCGCGCCCCGGGTCGGCACCCGGGAGCGCGTCCAGGGCGGCTGGGCCAGGTTGCCCAGGTCCACGTCCGCCACCGTGGGCGACGCGTTCACCACCGCCCCGCCCTCCGGCACCTCGCCGGGGCGGTAGGAGACGTAGTGCTTCGCGTAGCGGGACATGAGCAGGCCCGGCAGATAGGCGAACTGCTCCACGCCGGTGCCGTAGTCTCGCGTGGTGTTGGAGCTGCAGGACGTGTCCTTCAGCTCGAAGTAGCCGCGAATCTCCGTGGCGCTCGTGCACGGGTCGTCCCCCAGGCGGAAGCGGCCGGCGTCGAAGGCATGGAGGAAGCCGTTGATGGTGCCCACGTACGCGGTGCCCCGGCGGTCCTTGAAGCCGTCCACGTAGCGGGAGAGGAAGTCCTGCTGCTCGCCGAGCGAGGAGAGGTACCACCACCCCGGCTTGCCCGCGGGCCCCACGAAGGCCGCCGTGGACTGGTCGATGCCGCCCACCGGCCACGGCCGGCGCAGGTTGTCCGCGCGCTTCTCGTAGCCATAGAGCCAGTCCCCCAGGAACTGGCGGTCCCTGCCGTCGCAGACGCCGTCCTTGTCCAGGTCGTAGATGGGCTTGCCCGCGGACAGCTCGCTGCACAGCGACAGCGGGAAGGCGCGGCTGAGGGCGTTGTCCCGCGCCAGCTCGTCGCGCACCTCGTTGCGCAGGTAGGCGCCCAGCGGCATGCGGACGGAGGTGTAGAGCTTGCGGTCCTGCGGGTCGTCGATGTCGCCGCTGCGGGTGCGCAGGCTGTCGGAGAGCACGCGGCCGGCGTTCCACCGCTCGACGTCCGTGGTCCGGTTGGGCGTCTCCGGCGCGTAGAGGCTCTGGAGGGTCAGGTGTCCGCGCAGGGAGAAGTCCAGCCGGTTGTCGTAGACGCGGCGTCCGGGCGGGGGCGTCATCGCCTGGCCCGCGACCTCGCGGTCTCCGAAGAGGATGGCGTTGCCCACCGGCGTGACGGCGGAGCGCGAGTACCGGCCCGCCTTGAGGGCCTGGTAGTTCACGTCGATGTTGTTGATGGTGGGACGGCAGTACTGGTTGGAGGAGCGGATCTGCGCGCGCCAGCACAACTGCGAGCCGGTGAAGCCCAGGTCCAGCATGTTCAGCTCCGCCGTCCTGGTGGGCGGCGTGGTCTCCGGGAAGCGGACCCGCGTCCAGGTGGGGTTGGGGTTGTTGGCGCACGTCGTGCCGTCACACAGCCGGCAGTCCACCGCGACGTCGTAGTCGATGGCGGGCGAGGCGCCGGTGCACGCGCCCGGGCGGTCCTCGTGGAAGCACGGCGGGGTCCCACCACACGTCGTCGTGTCGTCGTCGCGGGTGAAGCGCACGGTGGTGATGGTGTAGTCCGGCGCCACGCTGGGCGAGATGTCGCCGGACACCACGCCGGACGTCACCACGCCGATGTTCTGGCGGTTCACCAGGAACACCACGTCGTTGAAGTCGCGGTCACCGCCGCCGTTGAGGTCCTCGAAGCCCAGGATCCAACGGAACGGGTCCTTGGACGGCGCGCCCACGAAGATGTGGGGCATGCGGTCGTTGGTGGGCCGCGCGACGCGCTGGACCTCGTGCTGCGACGTCAGGTCCAGGAAGCCGTACGCGGCCGTGTTGAGCCGCTGCATCGTCGCCAGGTCCAGCCAGCCCTGCACGGGCGAGCCCGTCTCGTTGCAGGTGGCGTCGCCGTTGTAGGGGCAGCCGATGTCGCGCACCGCCGCGGGCGTATCCACCAGCGGGTTCTGGTCCATGTTGAGCAGCGACTTGGAGAAGAAGACGGAGATGGGCGTCTTGAGGTGCAGCTTGCACTCGCCCGTCACCGGGTCCTGCACCGCGCAGGGGAACACCTCCGCCTTGCCGCTGTAGCGGCTGGGCTTGGCGTGCTCGCCGTCGAGCAGGCCGGTGATGAAGTAGAAGACGATTTCCCGTCCGCCCGGGAGGATGCCCAGGTCCACGCGGCGGTCGTACGCGGACACGCCGGGGTTGGGGTTGGGCCCCGTGAGCAGGCGGCCCACGCCGTCGTACGCGGACGAGTCGTAGTCCGGGATGCCGTCCGGCCCGCCCCCGATGTCGGCCACCGGCGACAGGCCGCCCGTGGTGGCGCGGTCGCCGTCGTCGTCGGACATGAGGAAGATGAGGTGCCCGATTCCCTCCGAGCGGTTCAGCGGGTCCGCGGGCTCCAGCAGGTTGGGCACGTGGCTGTAGAGGCCGCCATCCCCGAACTGGGTCGCGCTCACGGTGCCGGAGTTGATGAACTCGCCCACCGTCGCGGGCCGGTGCGTGGTGGTGCGCCCCGGGCGCGCGTCGAAGAGCGGCGTGGTGACGGAGGCCACGTACGTGTTGCCGCAGCTCCGGGTGGCCAGCGTCGGGACGTAGAAGGTCTTCCCGCCGTGGCTGAAGGTCGTGGAGCAGGCCCGGTTGCCGCCGATGAACGGGCGGTTGCCCATGTTGTAGAGGTCCGCGTGGAAGTCCGGCATGCCGTCCGCGGGGCGGGCGTCGACGAGCGTGTCGTCGGACGTGTCGGGCGTGCCCTTCGTGTCGACGTACCCCGCGGCGACGAGGTCGTCGTAGAAGAGGTAGCCGAGCGCCCACCACGCGCCGCCGGACTGGTAGACGTAGTCCACCGTCACGCGCTGCTCGAAGGGCAGGATGATGCCCGCCTCCGGGTTCACCGCGCGCACGTCGGTGTCCAGGCGCAGCTGGTTGGCGGACGTCAGCTCGATGCTGCTGCGCTGGGCGAAGCCGCCGCTGCTGAAGTCCGGCTGCCGGTCCTGCTCCATGTAGTTGTAGCAGAGGGGGTCGGTGTCCGCGGCCAGGGCCACGGAGGACACGCAGACGAGCGTGAGCGCGCGAACGAGGGCTCTCATTTCGTGTTCCTCCGGGGCGAGGCCCCGCCGTGCGGCTTCTGCGCTTCCCGCTGCTTGCGCAGCGCCAGCTCCTGCTCCAGCGCCCGTTGCGCGCGCAGCTCCGGGGTGAGCGGCGCGGGGTGGGTGCGGGAGACGAGGAAGGCCATCAGGTCCGCCCGCATCCGCTCGGTGACGCGGCGGGTGTCGCACGCGGTGTCGAGGCGCACGGCCCATGGGTCCGCCACCCAGCGGTCCACCTCCGACACGGACTTCACGAACAGCAGCCGCACCAGGTCCGGCCCCACGCCCGGCGGAGGCGCCGTCGCCAGGTGGGCCTTGCCGCCCTCCAGCTCGTTGCCGGGCAGGGGCCGCACCGCGGAGTGACACCGCGCGCAGGTCGCGTTGAAGACGGCGCCGCCCTGGACCACGTCCGCGGCGAGCGACAACCCCGGAGCGAGCGCGAGCGCGCCCGCGAAGAGGAGAGGTCTCATCGTCACATCCCTCCGACGGTGCGCACGCGGGTCAGGTCCGGCGTACCGCTGGTGCTGGTGTTGAAGCTCTTCGACGCGTCGCCGCCCTTCTGGCCGTATGCCTCGCCCGAATAGATGGGGGGCGCGCCGTTGTTGCTGACCAGCGCCCGCACCACCGCGCGCACCGGCTGACCGCCGGGGCGCGTCACCTCGCCCACCGCCACCAGCCAGACCTGCTCGTTCACGTCGCGCGTCTGGTCGTTGTCGGTCGCGACGCGCTCGTCCTCGTCGTCGCGGAGGAAGACGCGGTAGCGGACGTTGCGCTGCTCCGCCACCTCCACGCCCGCGGGCAGCTCCGTCTCGTCCAGGGCCGCCCCGCGCTCCAGCGTGTACGAGAGCCACGGGCTGCCATCCGTGACGAAGACGTCGTACCAGGCGTCCGTCGCCGCGCCGTCCCCCATGTCCGTGGAGCGGGGCAACACGCCCATCGCCACGGTGTAGTCGCGCGCATCGCCCTGCAACAGCCCCAGGCGCTCACGCGCCTCGGCCAGCCCCGCCTCCGCCGCGAAGGCCGCCTGTCGCTGCTGGCGCGACGCGGCCTGGACGTCCGACTCCGTGCTCACGACCTTGAGGCTCATGAGCGTCCCCAGGCTCACCACCGCCACGAACCCCATGGCGATGGGCAACGTGGACCCTCGTTCCCTGCGCGCTCGAGACGGCTTGCCCCGCATGTGTCCCCCCCCGGAAAGGGTGTTGGCGGTCCGGCATGCCCCAGCAATAGGCATTCCCGACCCGGGCTCCGCGTAACCGCGCGGAACCCAGACACATGGACCGCGGTGCGGGCGCTTCGACTCGCAACCGGGGGCTACGCAAGGTTTGCGACCTCGCAAGCTTTGCGAGGCTTCATGTCAGGCATTGAAACAAAGACAGACGTTCCGGACGACCCGCGGCGCCGGGCGCACGCGCTGGCTGCGGAGCCCGGCGGGCATGATGGATCGGGCAGGCAGGCCCCCGAGCCTCCCTCCAGGCCCGGGCATGGAACGCGACTTGTAAGCCCGCTCCCCACCCGCGCTCCCCTCACCTGATTCCAGGGAGTTGCTCCACCCGAGCCCGCTCGCCCTGATGACGACAGTCCCGGCACTGATGACAACGGACCTCAGGCAACCCCTGACGCGGCTCGGCAGAGAACGCTGGGCACGGGATGAAGCCCGGCTACACTTCGCGGCACGGGTGCACAGCGCATGACCAGCAAAGACACGGGCGAGCGAGGCGAGGAGTCGGGCACTCAGGACCTGCCGCGTCCGCGCGAAGCGCAGCCGGGCCCGCACGACGCGGGGACAGGCACGCCCGGCACGGAGACGGGGACCCAGGACCTGCCCCGGAGCCCCGTCGCCGCCGGCAGGGCCCTGGGCGACCCGGAGACGGGGACGCAGGACCTGCCCCAGCGCCCCCTCGCCGCCAGGGCCCTGGGTGAGCCGGAGACGGGGACCCAGGACCTGCCCCAGAAAGGGCCCGACATCGGCACGGCGCCCCGCTACCTGGGCCCGAGCTTCCGCGACGCGGTGACGGGCACCCAGGACCTGCCCCGCGGTCCTCGCGAGCGGGTGGAGGGCACGGAGGACCTGCCTCGGAGCGGTCGCGACGCGGGCACGGGCCCGAGCAGCTCCGGCTCGCGGTCTCGCGACACGGGCACGGGCCCGGAGCTCGAGCGGCGCGACGCCCCGCCCCTGTCCCAGGTCGGCCGCTACCTGTTGTTGAAGCAGCTGGGCGAGGGCGGCATGGGCGTGGTGTACGCCGCCTACGACCCGGACCTGGACCGCAAGGTGGCGCTCAAGCTGCTGCATCCGGGCAAGCAGCACGACGCGGAGGACGCGCGGGCGCGACTGCTCCGCGAGGCGCAGGCCATGGCGCGCGTCTCCCACCCCAACGTCATCCCCGTCTTCGACGTGGGCATGTGGGGCGACCAGGTCTTCGTGGCCATGGAGCTGGTGGACGGCGGCACGCTGTCCTCGTGGCTGAAGTCGGGGCAGCGCTCGTGGCGCGAAATCCTGGAGCGCTACATCGCCGCGGGCCGGGGCCTGGAGGCCGCGCACGCCGCGGGCCTCGTGCACCGCGACTTCAAGCCCGCCAACGTGCTGGTGAGCCGCGCGGGCCGCGTCTACGTGACGGACTTCGGCCTCGCCCGGCCCGTGGGCGATTTGCAGAGCGACGTCGAGGAGCCCACGACGGAGGAGGCGCGGCTGCTGATGTCCTCGCAGCGGCGCATGCTGGACACCACGCTCACCGAACACGGCCTGGTCGTGGGCACGCCCAACTACATGTCCCCGGAGCAGTTCCGGGGCGCGACGCTGGACGGGCGCACGGACCAGTTCAGCTTCTGCGCCGCGCTGTACGGCGCCCTCTACGGCGTGCGCCCCTTCGACCCGGGCAGCGTGAAGGCCTACGTCTTCTCCACCGCGCCCGCCACCGCGGAGAAGCACACGGAGTCGCTCGGCGCCGGGAAGGACACCGCGAAGCCCGGCGTCCTCGGCGCCTCGCCCCTGGTGCGCGAGCCGCCGCGCGAGGTGAAGGTGCCCGGCTGGGTGCGCGACGCGGTGCTCAAGGGCCTGTCGCTGGAGGCCGCGGGCCGCTACCCGTCGATGGGCGCCCTGCTGGACGCGCTCTCCCAGGAGCACCGTCGCTTCCAGCGGCGGCGCCAGTCGGTGGCCGTGGGCCTGCTGGGGGGCGCGCTCGCGCTGACGGCGGGCGCGGTGTGGCAGCAGTCGCGCGTGTGCGTGGACGCGGGCGCGCTCATGGACGCGGAGTGGTCCCCCGCGAAGGCGGAGCAGCTCACGTCCGCCTTCGGCGCCACGAACAAGCCCTTCGCCGCCAACGTCGCCGCGAACGTCACGCGCGTGCTCGGGGACTACGCGGACGCGTGGAAGGCCCAGCGCGTCCAGGCGTGCGAGGCCACGCGGGTCCAGGGCGTCAAGCCGGAGGAGCAGCTGGACCGGCAGCTCGTGTGCCTGGAGCGGCGGCGCAAGGACTTCCACGCCACGGTGGAGCTGTTGTCCGGCGCGGACGCGGCGGTGGTGGAGAAGTCGCTCGACGCGGCGCTCGCCCTCCCCGCGCTGGCGGAGTGCGACGACGAGGAGGGGCTCGCCCAGCAGCAGCGGCGCCCCGCGGACCCGCTGCGCCGCGCGACGCTCGACGCGCTGGAGGAGAAGCTGTCCGCGGTCCGTGCGCAGATGGACGCCGGACGCTACCCGCCGGCCCTGGACGCGCTGAAGCCGCTGCTCGCGCCCATGGAAGAGACGGGCTACCTGCCGCTGGTGGCCGAGGCCCACTTCGCGCAGGGCTGGCTGATGGAGCAACTGGGCGACTCCCCGGGGGCCTCGCGGATGCTCGCGCGCGCCGTGTTCGACGCGGAGGCCGGACACGCGGACCGCCTCAAGGTCGCGGTGCTCAACAAGCTGCTCTTCGTCGAGGACGGGCTGGAGCACTTCGAGCCCGCCGCGCGCTGGGGCGAGCTGGCGGAGGCCACCCTCACCCGCCTGGGCGGCGACCCGGTGCTGCTCGGCGACGTGCGCGTGAACCAGGCCAACCTCGCCCTCACCCAGGACCACACCGACGAGGCGAAGGCCCGCCTGGAGGAGGCCGGCGCCCTCTACGCGCGGAGCCTCCCGCCGCAGCACCCCAAGCGCGCGCGGACGACGTTCCTCCTGGCGCGCGTGCTCCACACGCAGGGGGACTCGACGCGCGCCCTGGCGCTGATGAACGAGGCGCTCCAGCAGACCACCGCCGCCGTGGGCCCCCTGCACCCGGACGTGGCCCGGCGCCACGGCATGCTGTCGTGGACGCTGCGCGAGCTGAAGCGCGACGCGGAGGCCCTGCCCCACGCCCGCGCCGCGGCGGACATCGTCCAGGCCCTCTACGGCGAGGACAGCCCCCAGTTCGCGGAGATGCTGGACGAGGTGGGCATGTGC
The DNA here is from genome assembly GCF_024198235.1 of Myxococcus dinghuensis. Lineage (GTDB taxonomy): Bacteria > Myxococcota > Myxococcia > Myxococcales > Myxococcaceae > Myxococcus > Myxococcus dinghuensis. The sequence continues at coordinate 44,013 of NZ_JAKCFB010000023.1, forward strand.
CAGCTCGGCATGGGGCGGTACGCGGAGGCGCTGGGGACCTACGAACGGTCGCTCGCGCTCAAGCGCAAGGCGCTCCCCGCGGACGACGAGAAGCTCCAGCCGTCGCTGGACGGCGTGGGCCAGGCGCTGCTGGGGCTGGGCAAGGCGCGCGAGTCCGTGGAGCCCCTGCGCGCGGCGGTGGGCTTCGCGTCCGCGCCCCCGGACGCGCTGGCGGAGTCCGGCTTCGCGCTGGCGCGGGCGCTGTACCAGACGGGGCAGGCCCCGCAGGCGCGGGGCGAGGCGACGCGGGCGCGGGGCTGGTTCACGGAGGCCGGCCTGGACGCGCGGGTGGTCGAGGTGGACACCTTCCTGAGCTCCCTCCCCGAGGAGAAGAAGCCCCGGCCGCCGCGTCCGCCCCCCCGCACCCGGCGTCGGTGAGTGGCGGCCCGCGACGGGCGTGCTAGCCTCCGGCCCGTGTCGTTGCCGCCGGACGAGGATGAGGCTTCCCTGGACGCCACCGCCACGCTGACGCGGGGCCGGGCGGGTCAGGTCAGGATGGTGCTCCGGATCCTCTCGGGTCCGGACTCCGGCAAGGTGCACCCGCTCAAGCAGGGCACGTACGTGGTGGGCAAGTCGCCGACGAGCGACATCGTCCTCGACGACAAGGCCGTGTCGCGGCAGCACCTGCGGCTGGAGGTCCACGACGAGCACGTGGTGGCCACGGACCTGGATTCGCACAACGGCTCGTTCTGCGACCAGCTGCGCTTCACGTCCCTGGAGCTGCGCCCGGGCACCCTCATCACCCTGGGCACCACCGAGCTGAAGCTGATGCCGGAGGACACCCGGGAGCGCGCGGTGACGCTGTCCTCGCGCGAGCGCTTCGGCGCGCTGGTGGGCAACAGCCGGAAGATGCGCGAGGCCTTCACGCTGCTGGAGCGGCTGGCCCCCGGCGGCGCGGACGTGCTCATCCAGGGCGAGACGGGCACGGGCAAGGACCTGTGCGCGGAGGCCATCCACCAGAACAGCCCGCGCAAGCAGGGCCCGTTCGTCATCGTGGACCTGGCGGGCGTGCCCCCCACGCTCATCGAGAGCGAGCTGTTCGGCCACGTGAAGGGCGCCTTCACCAGCGCCCAGGGCGACCGCGCGGGCGCCTTCGAGCGCGCGCAGGGCGGCACGGTGTTCCTCGACGAGGTGGGCGAGCTGCCCCTGGAGCTGCAGCCCCGCCTGCTGCGCGTGCTGGAGCGCCGGCAGGTCAAGCGCGTGGGCGCCAACGACTACCACACGGTCAACATGCGCGTGGTGGCGGCCTCCCACGTCAACCTGGAGCAGGCGGTGCAGCAGGGGAAGTTCCGCCGCGACCTGTTCCACCGGCTCGCGGTGCTGCGGGTGAGCCTGCCGCCCCTGCGCGAGCGGCCGGAGGACATCCCGCTGCTCATCGACCACATGCTCCAGCAGATGGACCGGCCGCCCAGCGCGCTGTCGGTCCAGACGCGCGCCCTGCTCGCCCAGTACCCCTGGCCCGGCAACGTGCGCGAGCTGCGCAACGTGGTGGAGCAGGTGGTGAACCTGGGCGAGGAGGCGCTGCCGGACCTGGAGTCCTCCGCGGACGCCGCGGGCCTCAAGATGGCGGAGCTGGACCTGCCCTTCAAGGAAGCCAAGGAGCAGCTCATCAACGGCTTCGAGCGGGACTACCTGCGCAACCTGCTGGAGCGTTGCGAGGGCAACATCTCCCGCGCCGCCCGCGAGGCGGACATCGACCGGGTGTACCTGAAGAAGCTGCTTCGTAAACACGACCTGGACGCCGGGCGGGAGTGAGGCTTAACGCCGGGTGGGACTTGGTGTAGGATAAGGCCCCAGACGCCCCTCTCCCCTCCTTGGAGGATGCCGTGAGCATCACCCTCTCCCCGCAGATGTCGCGAGTCCTCGAGCAGGCACGCGTCGGTTCGACCCGCATCGAGGAGGCGCAGCAGGAGCAGGCCCCGGAGGCGGAGGTCTCCCGCGCGGTCGTGGAGGCGCTGGCGGACGCGTACGGCGCGGAGGAGGCCTCGCGGCAGGCGTGGTCGAACCGGTTCTCCGGTCCGGCGGGGACGTGCGAGGTGGCGCCCACGGCCCAGGTGGTGGGCAGCGTGAAGGACATGCCGGCGCAGGCCCCGGCGATCAACGGCTTCGGCGGCGACGGCTCCGTCATCCAGCAGACCAAGGACGCCAACTGCGGCTCGGCCGTGGCGACGATGCTGGGCAAGTCCAAGGGCACCACGTCGAAGGACTCCGCGCAGGACTCGCAGACGATGGACGCGCTGGAGTCGCGCTTCACGGACGGCAACGGGACCACGGCGCACGAGCTGTCGAACATGGTCGCGCACGAGGGCGCGCAGGTGACGCAGAGCTCGTCCACGTTCGACCGGACGATGATGGACCAGGCCCTGGCGCGCGACGGCAAGGCCGCCGTGCTGGTGGACTCCAACAAGGTGGATCCGAACGCGAAGGACAGCGGCACGGGCCGCGCGCACTGGGTCACCGTCGAGGGCAAGTCCGAGGACGGCTCGTACAAGGTGAAGGACCCGGGCACCGGCAAGAGCCTGTCGCTCAGCGCGGGCGAGCTGGAGGACGCCGTGGGCACCAGTTGGCGCGAGCACCAGGGCGGCGGGATGCTCGTGGTGGAGCAGGCCCAGGGCACCACCGAGGCCGAGCGCGCGGAGAAGGGCGGCCACCTGATTGGCGCGCTGGGCACCACCGAGGGCGGTGGCTCGCGCGCGAAGTCGAACTTCGGCCGCGAGTCCTCCTGAGTCGTCGTCGCTCCGAGCAGCGCCCCACTCCCGCCTGAGGCGTCAGGCGGGGCGCCGGGCCGTGGGCATGCTTCAGACGAAGAGCATCTCCACCGCCTGCAACCGCAGGAGCTGACGCGCCAGCGCCTGCACCCGCTCCACCTCCGCGTCGCCGAGCGGCTTGCGCAACGCCTTCTTGAGGTCCGTCGCGGCGCGCAGCAGGAGCTGGCGCACCTGGGCGTTGCTGAGCATGGGGTTGAGCTGGCGCAGGTGCGCCACCAGCGAGCCCAACTGCGTCACCGTCAGGCCCGCGACCATGACCTGCTGCTCGGTGCCCTCCTCGGGCGACAGCGCCACGGCCAGCTGGAGCGGCGACAGCAGGAGCGAGCGGGTGAAGTCGGGCTCGCAGGGGAGCTGGAGCCGCGCGCACACCTCGACGAGCGGGCCGGTGTCGTGGCCGGCGATGACGGGCTGCACGCGCGCCGCCTCGTACCGGGCCAGCACCGCCTCGTAGCTCGCCCGCACCTGCTTGCCCGGCGCCGACTGGAGGAACTCGTCGAACGCCGCGTGGACCTCCTCGCGCAGCATCTGCAGCAGCGGCGCGTCGTCCACCGACACCGGCAGGCCGAGCGTCTGCGCCAGGAAGCCCCGGTCGTCGGGCACCTCGTGGGCCATCTGCCAGAACTCGTTCGCCACCGAACTCTCGCTGAGCACCAGCGGCAGCGTGACGACGCCCTGCCGGCCCGGGTTCGCCAGGAACTCGCTCAGCCGGGCCTCCACCTCCGTGAGTCCCCGCATGAGCCGGTCCACCACCGCCGCGCGCAGCCGGGCGCGCCCCTCGAGCGCGGCCCGGGCCAGGTTCTCCGCGTCCTGCTCCGCCGCGTCGCCCTCTTGGGACGTCTGCGGGGCGACGGTGGGCGCCTGCTTCCCGAGCTGCCCCTTCGTGACCTGGGCCTGGGCCGCCGGAGCCGTCGTGGGGCGGTCTGCCCCCAGCCGCGTGGAGGTCTGCTCCGCGCTGGGCGCCTTGCCCACCGACGTGCCCTCACCGGCACCGGGACCGCCCGGGAACAGACCCTCCGCGCCGCGCTGGCCGCCCGAGTCCATCCCGTCCGCGGCGCCGCGCTGCCCACCCGACTCCAGGCCTTCTTGGCGACCGGCGCCCTGGGAGCCGCCGCTCGCGGCGCTCTCGGAGGCCTTGCCCTTCCCACCCGCGGGGGCCTTGCCGCCCTTGGCGGTGGCCTTGCCCGACGACTTCGACTCGCCGGGCTTCTCCTTCTCGCGAGGCACCTCGTCCTGAGGGCTCCGGGTGGGGACGCCGGGGCGGGGGACATTCTGGGGCCAGCGAACGCTCATGACGGGTGGCTTCTCACGCGCAGGTCCGGCGCGTGGGGCGGCGAGACTCAGGTGAGGTTCTTCATGTGGACGACCAGGTTGCTGTCGCCACTGCCCAGCGTGCTCGCATCATCGGTGGGGATGACGTACCCCTGGTCCGCGCCGACGTGCTTGCGGAAGAAGTCTACCACCGACGGGTCCTGCACGTTGGAGGTGGTGGACTTCTTGATGCCGTACGCCTGGCCGTCCGCGCCGCGCGCCTTGACCGCGTCCGGCGCGGCGTCGAGCAGGTTCTCCATCGTGCCGGACTTCCGGCCACCGCCCACCGGCTGCATCGTCATGGCCGCGTTGTGGCCCTCGATGTAGCTGACGTCGTAGTACGTCTGGCCGAAGCCGCCGCCGAACTTCACCTCGCCCAGCGTGGCGTTCTTCCCGTCGCCGGAGCTGCTGCGGAAGTTGCCGGACCAGCCCTCCGGGAACTTCACCGTGCGGCTCTCGCCCGGCTGGAGCGTGACGGAGTCCACCGCCTTCTCGCCCGCGTTCGGCGTGAAGTTCACCGTCATCGGCTTGTCGCCGTCGTTGTTGAGCGTCAGCGTGTTGCCGTCCTGCTTCGCGCCCTGCGCCATGGCCGTCTTCGACTTCCCGTCGACGGCCGCCGGCCCTGCCGCCGCGGCCTCCTTGCCCAGGGACGGCGCGACCACGCCGCCCTCCGCCGGAGACACCGGGAAGGGCGCGCCCGCGCCAGCGGCCTTCGACGCCCCCGCCACCGGCGCGCCCTGCCCGCCGAGGGACGGCACCCCGCACGGGGACGCGCCACCCGCGGCGCCCGGAATCCCCGCGGCCCTGGCCTCGCCGCCCAGCACCTGGGCGAGCTCGCTGAGGGTCGCGAGCATCTTCGCCAGCTTCTGGAGGCCATCCGCGCCCGCCAGGCCCCCCGGGCCGTCGAACCCGTCCTGCTGGAGCAGCGACTGGAGCCCGGCGGTCTTCGGCTGCACCGGCTGCGACGCCACGGCGGCGGGCCGGGCGGAGGCGACCGGGGACTGCGCGGAGACGGGGGACGCGGTGCGGGCGGAGACGGGGGAGAGCGCCATGGCGGGGTTCCTCGGGGAGGCGATGAGGCCGGTGTGTCAGCCGATGTGGGGACCTTGAGCACGCCCCATGCCAGCCCCACCTCCCACCAACCCCTCGGAATCACGACGTCCCCCGGGCAGCCGTCCTCGCGACGACCGGGCCCGCCTGATGACAGGCGTCGAGCGCTGATGTCCGTCGTCATCAGGCCCGGCGCCCGGGCGCGCCCCTCACTTCAACGGCAGCAGGTACGCCTCCAGGTACACGGTGGGCAGGGACATGTCCCCTTCCGGCACGCGCTGGAAGCCGCGCTTCATGTACATGCGGCCGACCCCCTCGGCGCCCCGGCGGACGTGGAGGGCCACCGCGTCCACGTCCCACGTCCGGGCCAGGGCCTCCGCCGCGTCCAGCAGCGGCTTCGCCAGCCCCTTCCCGTGGTACTTCACCGCGGTGGCCAGCCCGCGCAGGTCCGCCGCGCGAGGCAACCATGCCTCCGAACCGGGCGCGCCGGGCGGGAACAGGGCCACCGTGCCCACGACCTCGCCGTCCACCTCGGCCACCAGCACCGACGCCACCGCGCGCCGCGCGGCCACGTCCCGCAGCTCCTGCTTCCGCGCCTCCGTGTAGACGACCTCCGGCAGCTTCTTCGCGTACTGGGTCGTGAACGCCGACACCAGCAGCTCGCCCACCGCCGCGTCATCCCCGGGCCCCGCCTCGCGGATGACGGCCCGGCTCACCACGTCGCTGTCGCTCATGGACGCGAGCCTGTAGCACGCGGCCCCGCCCTCCACCGCAACCCCACGCACGCCCGCCGCCCCCGCCTCGCCGCCCCCTCGCACCGCGCGTGTCCGGACGCCCCACCCAGCACGCGCGGAGAGTTCCATCCCCGCCGTACACCTTCGGGAACCAAGGGAACTCCAGTCCTCCCAGCGTGCGCGCCAGAGGGCCGCGAAACGCACCTTCCGTGCGAATCTCAATTTCTTAATTGTCAGTAAATGCGGCGGAACACAGACTCCAGCCCGCTGTCCGGACACGCAATCAGGAGACACACCCCATGACTGTCCTCAAGCCTCTCCGCGTCGCCGTCGTCCTCGCCGTTGCCGCCGTGCTCACGGGCTTCGCGCCCGTCTCCGCGTCCTCGGAGTGCGAGGTGTTCTGTTACAAGCACCCGATCACCGGCGCGCTCATCTGCACCCCGCCCTGCCCGTAGTCGCCCGCGCCCCTGGCGCGAGCTGAAGCACCGAGGCCCCGCCCGCGTTCCCGCGGGTGGGGCCTCTCTCGTCGGCGCGGACGTCGAGGCGCCCGGGCCCTATTCGGTGCGCATGGCCTCCACGGGGTCGAGCTTCGCGGCGCGCGCGGCCGGGTAGATGCCGAAGCCCAGGCCCACGCCGCTGCTCATGGCCAGCGACAGGCCCACGGCCCACAGGGGCACCTCCGTGGGCAGGCCCATCACCCACTTCGCCAGCTGGGCCAGGCCCATGCCCAGGCCCACGCCGAGCGCGCCGCCGGCCAGCGACAGCACCACGGCCTCCGTGGCGAACTGCGCGAGGATGCGCCGCTTCTTGGCGCCCAGCGCCTTGCGGATGCCGATCTCCCGCGTCCGCTCCGTGACGGCCACCAGCATGATGTTGAGGATGCCGATGCCGCCCACCAGCAGCGACAGCAGGCACACGCCGAAGGTGGCGGCGGAGATGACCTGGGAGATGTTGTTGAACATCTTCGTGGTGCTCTCGTTGGAGAACACGAAGAAGTCGTCCGCCTCCGCGGGCTTGAGCCGGTGACGGCGGCGCATCAGCACCGTCACCTCGTCCTGCGCGCGCTGGAGCACCTCCGCCGAGTGCGCCTGGATGCTCACGCGCAGGTCGTTGAAGCCGTACAGCGGGCGGAAGGCGGACAGCGGAATCATCATCTGGTTGTCCTGGCTGCCGCCGCCGAGGAACCCGCCCCGGCGCTTGAGCGTGCCGATCACCAGGAAGTTGCGGCCCTGCAGGCGCACGGTCTGCCCCAGCGGCTCCAGGCCGGGGAACAGCGTGTCGGCCAGGTCCAGGCCAATCACCGCCACGCGGCGGCCGTCCATGTACTCGGTCTCCGTGAAGGCGCGGCCCCGCTCCACCGTCACCGAGTTCGTCTGGAAGTACTCCGGCGTGCCGGACCAGACGCCCACGTTGGCGCGCGACTCGCGCTGGGACGTGGAGACCTTCTGCCCGCCGCGCGAGTCCTCCGCCGCCGCCACCAGCACGGACGGCAGCTCGCGGATGGCGTCCAGGTCCTCCAGCGAGAAGCGCGGCCGGCGCGACAGCTCCGCCAGCGACAGGTTCCCCGCGCCGAACGGCAGCCGCTGCACCTGGAAGCAGTTGGCGCCCAGCTCGGACAGGTTCTCGTTCACCTGGTTCCGCAGGCCCTGGATGAGGCCCATCATCGTCACCACCGTGGTGGCGCCGATGACGATGCCCAGCAGCGTCAGGAAGGAGCGCAGCGGGTTCGAGACGAACGTCCCGAACGCCAATCGAATCGTGTCCCAGAAAGCCATCATCGCCGGTGTGTCCTCAGTCGTGGCGGAGCGCTTCCACCGGGTCCAGGTTGGCCGCGCGCGCCGCGGGCCAGATGCCGAACAACAAGCCCACCATCGCCGCGAAGCCCACGCCCAGGGCGACGGTCAACGGCTCCACCGACGCGGCCAGCGGCGTGATGAGCGACACCGTCTTCGCCACCCCCAGGCCCACCACCGTGCCCAGCGCGCCGCCCACCGCGGACACGCTCGACGCCTCCATCAGGAACTGGACGATGATGGTGCGCTTGCGCGCGCCCAGCGCCCGGCGCACGCCGATCTCCCGCGTCCGCTCGCGCACCGACACCAGCATGATGTTCATGATGCCGATGCCGCCCACCAGCAGGGTGATGAGGCCCACGCCCGTGGCCGCGCCGTACAGGGCGCCGGTGAGCTGGGAGTACATGTTGGCCAGCTGCTCCGGGCGGTTGACGGCGAAGTCGTCCGGCACGCCCGGGGGCGTGTTGCGCGCGCGGCGCAGCGCGGGCGTCAACTGGTCCACCACCTTGAGCACGTTGTCCGGCGAGTCCACCGACACCGCGATGTTCGGCGAGAAGCGCTTGCCGAACTGCTCCTGGAAGGTGCGGTAGGGAATCATGACGACGATGTCCTGATTCTCCCCGAGGATGGTGCCCTTGGACTCGAGCGTGCCCACCACGCGGTAGGGCCGCCCCTCCAGCAGGAGGCGCTGGCCCACCGGGTTCAGCCCGGGGAAGAGCGTGCGCGCCACCTCCGAACCGATGACGGCCACGTGCGCGCGCGTGTCGACGTCCGCCTCCGTGAGGAAGCGCCCGCGCTCCACCGTCATGGAGGAGATGAGGGCGTAGTCCGGTGAGGTGCCGATGGCCGTCACCGAGCCCATGCGCCGGTCGAGGAACCGGCTCTCCACGCGGTCGAAGTAGAGGGGCGCGGCGGCGACGACGTGCTCGGAGGCCTTGAGGATGGGCTCGACGAGGTCCGCCGACAGGTTCTTGCGGTTGCGGTACGACCACCAGTCGCCGTGCATCGTCCAGGGGAACTTCGACACCTGGAGGGTGTTGGCGCCAATCTGCGCGAGTTGATCCTCGAACGAGCGGTTGATGCCCTGGATGATGCCGACGATGGCCAGCAGCGTGCAGACGCCCACGCCGATGCCCACCGTGGTCAGCACCGTCCGCATCCGGTTGGAGCGGAGCGAGGACAACGCGATGCGCCCGCCCTCCCACACGTCGACCCTGAAACTCACGTGAAATCCTCTTTTGCCGGCGGGCGGGGACACACGTCGGGCGGTTCACCCCGACAGGCGTCCTACGCGGCAGGGCGCGGATGATTGCACGCGCCCCTCAGCGCTTCACCTGATTCCAGGCGCGGACCAGCGCGGCGGACGCCCGCTCCACGTCGTCCCGGGTGACGTCGGGCCCCAGGGACAGGCGCACGGCGCCCAGGGCCTCGTCCTCCGGGACGCCCATGGCCCGCAGCACGGAAGACGCGGACTCCCCGCCCTCGTGGCACGCCGAGCCGGTGGACGCGGCCACCTCCGGCGCCGCCGCGAGCACCGCGCTGCCCCGCGCGCCGGGGAAGCGGACGTTGAGGGTGTTGGGCAGGCGCTCGGTCGCGTGGCCGCTCAGGGCGATGCCGGGGACGGCCTCCCGGAGCCGGTCCCACAGCCGCTCCCGCATGGCGCGCAGGTGCCCGGTGCCCTCGGCGAGCCGCCGCCCGGCCCGCTCGCACGCCACGCCGAGCCCCACCGCGTAGGCGACGTTCTCCGTGCCGGGGCGCAGGCCGCGCTCCTGGCCTCCACCCAGGGTGAAGGCGCGCAGCGGCGTGCCGGGGCGCACGTACAGCGCGCCGATGCCCTTGGGCGCGTGGAGCTTGTGCCCCACCAGGGTGAGCAGGTCCACGTCCAGCGCGGTGACGTCCACGGGCACCTTGCCCACGGACTGGGCGGCGTCCGTGTGCACGGTGGCGCCGTGGCGGTGCGCGAGGCGGGCCACCTCCGCCACCGGCTGGAGCACGCCCGTCTCGTTGTTGGCGTGCATGAGCGACACGAGCGCGGTGTCCTCGCCCGCGGCGTCCAGGGCGCGCTCGGCGTCCTCCACGCGCACGCGGCCGTCGGCGTCCACCGGCAGCCACGTCGCGCGCCAGCCCCGCCACTCCAGCGCGTCGCAGGGCAGGCGCGTGGCGGGATGCTCGATGACGGATGTCACCAGGTGGCGACGCTCGGCGCGGGCGTCGGCGGTGCCCCGGATGGCCAGGTTGTTGGCCTCCGTGCCGCTGGAGGTGAAGAGGATGTCGGCGGGGCGGGCGTGGATGAGCGCGGCCACCTTCGCGCGGGCCTCCTCCAGCGCCTCGCGAGCGCGGCGCCCGTACGCGTGGGCGCTGGAGGGGTTGCCGAAGTCGTCACGCAGGTACGGCAGCAGGGCCTCCACCACCTCCGGGTCCACGGGGGTGGTGGCGTTGTGGTCCAGGTACAGCGGGCGGTCGGGGCTCATGGCCCCGGAGCATTACGGAAGGACGGTGACCGCGTCTCCCTCCAGCCTCACCGGGAAGGACACGGTGTTGGGGTACACCGTTCCCTCGTCGACGAAGTCCTTGTCGTCCACGCTGACCTGGAACGTGTAGGTGCCGTCCGGCAGGTCGGTGATGTCCACCCACTGGCACGGCGTGTCGAGGGTGTAGATGTCCGCCCAGCCCGCGGAGATGCCCATGGGGTCGTAGGTGAAGTCCTGCCGCTGCGCGTCCGAGCAATAGCTCTGCACGTCCACCAGGTAGAAGCCCTGCTTGCGTCCGCTGAGCACGTGCTGCCCGGAGGCGTCGCGCAGCTCGTACGACGCGAAGTCGAGCAGGTGGTAGTGGCCGTGGCACTCGTCCAGGTAATACATGTCCGGGTTCTCCTCGATGGACGGGAGGATGGCGGCCTTGCTGCCCAGGTTCTGGATGGACGTGCTGAAGCGCAGCAGCTTGCGCCGTCCGGGCGCCGTCACGCACTGCTCCTTCACCTCGCACGCGTCGGCGGAGAAGGTCTTCCACACGACGTGCGTGGTGCGCATGAGCGCGTCCTTGTCCACGGTGAGGTCCGGCTTGCCGTTCACCGGGTCGAGCGCGAGGTCGCAGGCCCGGGGCGTGGGGGCATGGGGCGGCGGGGCGGGGCTGTCCGGGACCTTGCCGCCCCCGTAGATGGCCACCTCGCCGATGGGCGCCTCGAAGATGTCGCCGTACGCCGTGGAGGCGACCGCCAGGTCCGCGTAGCCATCCCCGTTCAGGTCCCCCACCGGCTGCACGGAGTAGCGCCGGTAGGTCTCGTAGCCGTTGGGGATGGTGTCCGCGCGGGGCCACGCCCAGACGGGCTTCAACACGGCGGAGGCGGCCTCCGGGGCGGAGAAGAAGTAGAGCCGGCCCACCGCGCCCATCACGAAGTCGTGGTCGCGACCGTCGCCGTCCACGTCGCCCAGGGCCCGCGTGGGGCTGCCGATGCCGGTGAAGGCGGCGTCTCCCTGGAGCGACCAGACCGGCGTGGTCGCGAAGGTGCCGTCCGGGTTGGAGAGGTGGAACTGGACCGGGCCGCTCTCCGAGGACGCGAAGGCCTCCTCCTTCCCGTCGCCGTTGATGTCCGGGAAGCGGGCGTACTGGCCCGACAGGGCCTCGATGCGCCACGGCTCCGCGGAGACGATGCCGTTGCAGGCGAAGGCGCTGCCCGGCTTGCAGCCCAGGAAGTAGCCCAGGCGCCCATCGTCCAGGGTGAGCGCCACGTCCTCGACCCCGTCACCGTCCAGGTCGCCGGGGAACCTGGCGGAGAAGAAGCCATCGCGCCGGTGGGACAGCGTGAAGAGGCCCTCGGGTGAGCCGGGGGTGGCGCGGAAGATGAGCTGCTCGACGCCGCGGCTGGCGACGAGGTCGTCATGGCCGTCACCGTCCAGGTCCACGAAGCCGCTGGTGTAGAAGCTGCCGTTGCCCGGGACGCGGAACGACGGCGCGGCGAGCATCGCGGCCAGGTCCGCCTGCCCCAGGAACACGGACGTGCCGTAGAGACCCGACACGAGCAGGTCCGAGTAGGCGTCCCCGTTCACGTCGCCCACCGCGAAGCGCAGGCGGCGTCCGCCGGTCCGCGCGTTCGTGTTCTGCCACGTCAGGTCGGCGGACACGGCCTCCTGGGAGAAGAAGCGCTCCTGCCCCCGGAAGATGGACACGCGCCCCATGTACTGCGTCCCCTGGAGCAGGAGCTGACAGGCCTCGGTGATGACGGCCAGGTCCTTTCGGCCATCGCCGTCGAAGTCCGCGAACGCGACGTCGCCGCCGAAGCAGGCGTTGGGCGTCGCCCGGTCGCTCCTCACCTCCCACAGGGGCGTCTCGGACAGGAAGGGGCCGGGCTCCGGCTCCGGGTCGTCATCGCAGCCACACCACAGGGACAGCAGGAGCACCGCGACCGCGGACCGCAGGGACACACGCATGACGTTTCCTCTCGTGAGGAGGGGGGACGGAACCTCGCGTCGTGCGGGGGTGTGGGTGCGACCGGTGGCCAGGGCGGTTCGCCAGGGATGGGACGAGGTCCAGGAGCCCCGCAGACTACGACGACCGTCGTGGAGGTCCGGCGGATGCTTGCGCGTTGGAGGGTATCCCCTGCGAGACACGTGTCCGGGGCTGGAGGACGAGCGCGGTGGCCTCCGGGCCCGAGAGCACGCGCGTGGCATCCCAGCTCCACACGTCCTCGGTGCGGGCGGGCGCGGCGCCGCCGAAGGTGGGCAGCACCGTCCACGGCTGGTCCGCGAGGTGTCTCCCCCAGCGGCGCAGCACCTCCGCCAGGGTGTCCAGCGAGTCGATGGCGCCGCTCTCGCCATGGCCCTCCGCGCACTCGAAGCGGTAGTGCCAGGCCTCCTCGCGCGGGGTCGAGGGAGCGGGGTAGATGTGCAGCGTCGCGGACAAGGGCAGCTCCTTTGCTTCGGGTCGTGCGACGAATCGCCGCGTCAGCGTTCCACCGTCATCGCCAGGCCCTGCCCCACGCCGACACACAGCGCGGCCAGTCCCCTGCGCGCGTCCCTGCGCTTCAGCTCGTGCACCAGCGTGGTGAGGATGCGCGCCCCGCTGCAGCCCAGCGGGTGCCCCAGCGCCAGCGCGCCGCCGTTGACGTTGACGCGGTCCGCGGGCAGCGCCAGCTCCTTCAGGCACGCGAGCACCTGCGAGGCGAAGGCCTCGTTCAGCTCCGCCAGGTCCACCGAGTCCACGCTCCACTTCGCGCGCTCCAGCGCCTCGCGCGTCGCCGGCACGGGCCCGATGCCCATGACGCGCGGGTCCACGCCCGCGCTCGCGCAGCTCACGAAGCGCGCCAGCGGCGTGGCCCCCGTGGCGCGCAGCGCGGCCTCGCTCATGAGCAGCACCGCGGACGCGCCGTCGTTGAGCGTGGATGCGTTGCCCGGCGTCACGGTGCCGTCCTTCGCGAAGGCGGGCTTGAGCTTCGCCAGCCGCTCCAGGGAGGTGTCCGCGCGAGGCCCCTCGTCGAAGGCCACGCGCTCCACGCCGCCCTTGGGCAGGGGCACGTCCACGGGGACGATTTCGCGCGCGAAGCGCCCCGCCTCGTGCGCCGCCACCGCCTTCTGGTGCGAGGCGAGCGCATGGGCGTCCTGCTCCGCCCGGCTCACGTTCCACTGCTTCGCCACGCGCTCGGCCGTCTCGCCCATCTCGTCCAGCGGGAAGCGCTCCGCCAGCCGGGGGTTGGGGTAGCGCCAACCGAGCGTGGTGTCCCAGACCTCGCGGCGCCCGGTGGGGAAGCCCTCCTCCGGCTTGGCCATGGACCAGGGGGCGCGGGTCATGGACTCCACGCCGCCGGCGAGCACGATGTCCGCCTCGCCCACCCGAATCATCCGGCAGCCCTGGATGACGGCCTCCAGCCCGCTGGCGCACAGCCGGTTGACGGTGACGCCCGGCACGCTGTCCGGGAGCCCCGCGAGCAATAGCGCCATGCGCGCCACGTTGCGGTTGTCCTCGCCGGCCTGGTTGGCGCAGCCCAGGAACACCTCGTCCACGCGCGCGCCCTCCACGCCGTTGCGCTCGAGCACCGCGCGCAGGACGTGCGCGGCGAGGTCATCCGGGCGGACGCCCTTGAGGGCGCCTCGGAACCGGCCAATGGGCGTGCGGACCGCGTCGACGATGAAGGCTTCGGGCATGAGGAGGGGTTCTCGGGGTCAGAGGTAGAGGCGCTTCGGGTCGAGCTTCTCGCGCAGGAGCTGGAGCACGGCGCCGTCCGGCTCGCCGACGGCGCGCACGGACTCCGCGACGCGCAGCGGCCAGCCGCACGCGGCGCGCACCTGGTCGACCGTCACGCCCGGGTAGAGTTCGGACAGCACGGCCTCGCCCGTCGCGTCGAAGTCGAGCACGCCCAGGTCGGTGATGATGCGCGTGGGACCACCGCCGGGCATGCCCAGCTCCGCGCGCGTCTTCCCGTGCATGCGGTGGCCCGGGCTGGTGATGAAGTCGCACTTCTCCACGAAGGTGCGCTTGCCCATGCGCATGACGATGAGCAGCCGCCGCGCGTGCACCGCGATTTCACACGCCCCGCCGCTGCCGGGCAGGCGCACCTTGGGGTTGGCGTAGTCGCCGATGACGGTGGTGTTGATGTTCCCCCAGCGGTCCACCTGCGCGCCGCCGAGGAAGCCCACCTCGATGAGCCCGCGCTGGAGCATGCACTGGAAGATGTCCGCCTGCCCCACCACGGCCAGCGAGTCCGTCACCAGCGACGGGTCGCCGATGGAGACGGGCAGGCGCTCGGGAATCGCGCCCACCGCGCCGGACTCGTAGATCATGAACAGGCCCGGCGCGTGCGTGGCCCGCGCCAGGTTGCACGCGAGGTTGGGCAGGCCGATGCCCACGAACACCACGTCCCCGTCCCGCAGCTCCTGGGCCGCGCGCCACGCCATCCGCTCGGAGGCGCTCGCGTTCTCAGTAGCCATAGTCCACCCCCTCGCAGACGCGCGCCTTCGCGCGCAGCGTGTCCAACAGCCCCGTCTCCAGCCGCGCGAGGTAGCCCTGGCGGTCCTTCACGCCGTAGACGAACTCCTCCAGCCAGGCGCGGTACGTCTCCGGCTGGCGGGAGATGTCCTCCCACTTCACGTAGAAGTCGTTGTCCCGGTCGTGGAAGCCCTGCACGAAGCTGGGGTGGCAGCCCCAGGGCTCGTGCACCACGTGGCTGACGATGATGCCGGGCACCAGCGTGCGGTTGGGGTCCTTGCGGATGACCTCCGTGGGGACGAGCTGCTCCGCCACGACGATGACCTTGCGCGCCGCGAAGGCGACCTCCTTCTGCGAGCCGAGCAGCCCCCACACCTGCGCGTTGCCCTCCACGTCCGCGCGCTGGCAGTGAATGATGGCCACGTCCGGGTGCAGCGCCGGCACGGTGGCCAGCTCCTGGCCCGTGTACGGGCAGCGCACCGTCTTGATGGACGGGTTCACGCCCGCGATGTCGCCGCCCTGGTAGTTCCGCAGCGGCCAGAACGGCAGGCCCGCGCTGCCGGCGAGCAGCCGCGACAGCAGGCCGAAGTGCGAGTACTCCTCCAGCTCCAGCCGCTCCGGTGAGGACGCCTCGCTGCGGCGGCGCAGCGCGTGCAGGCTGCCCACGCCCGGGTTGCCGGCCCAGCTGAAGACGAGCTTGCGCACCGCGCCCGCCTCGATGAGCTGGTCATAGACCAGGTCCGGGGTGAGGCGGATGGCGGTGAGGTCGCGAATCCCCTGGCGGATGATTTCGTGGCCGGCCGCGAAGCAGATGAGGTGGGTGAAGCCATCGATGACCAGCGAGCTCCCGTTCTTCACGGAGGCGGCGATGGCTTCCTTCATCGAGCAGAGCTTGTTCATCGGCGGGGCCTCACAGCTTCACGCCGGCGGTCGCGGCGGCCTGGATGGACATGGCCCCGTCGACGGACAGCTCGCGCAGGCACTCCTCGAGGACGCGCAGCATGACCGCCACCTCGTGCGCGCCCACCACCAGCGGCGGCGCGAAGCGGATGGTCGACTTGCCGCACGACAGCAGCAGCAGGCCCTTGCGGAACGCGAGCTGCTCCAGCGCGGACACGTACGTCCCCGCGGGCTCGCGCGTCTTCGGGTCCACGAACTCCGCGCCCACCATCAGGCCCACGCCGCGGATGTCTCCGATGACGGGGTGGCGCGACTGGAGCTCGCGCAGGCCGTGCATCAACAGCTCGCCCGTGTCGCGCACGCTGCCGAGCAGCCCCTCCACCACGTCCAGCGTGGCGAGCGCCGCCGCGCAGCACACCGGGTTGCCGCCGTACGTGCTGCCGTGCGAGCCGCGCGGCCACGTCATCACCGACTCGCGCGCGATGATGGCGCCCAGCGGCATGCCGGACGCGATGCCCTTGGCCGACAGCAGGATGTCCGGCATCACGCCGAAGTGCTCCGCCGCGAACATCTTCCCCGTGCGGCCGATGCCCGACTGCACCTCGTCGAACACGAGCAGGATGCCGTACGCGTCGCAGATGCGGCGCAGCTCCTGGAGGAAGCCCTTGGGCGGGACGACGTAGCCCCCCTCGCCCAGGATGGGCTCCACGAAGATGGCCGCCACCTCGCGCGGGTCCACGTGGTTGACGAACCACTCCTTCTCCAGCGCCAGCGCCGGGTTGCACGCGTCGCCGCACGTGTGGGGCGCGCACCCGTTGGGACAGCGGTACGGGTTGGCGTAGGGGACGTGGATGACGCCCGGCAGCAGCGGACCGAAGAACGCGCGCTGCGCCACCTTGGAGGAGTTGAGCGAAATGGCGCCGTAGGTGCGGCCGTGGAAGCCGCCCTTGAAGGCGACGACGTACTGGCGCTTGGTGTGGTGCCGCGCCAGCTTGAGCGCGCCCTCCACCGCCTCCGTGCCGGAGTTGGTGAGGAAGACCTTCTTCGGCCCCATCTCCGGCAGGTAGCCGGCGAGCCGCGCGCACAGCTTCGAGAAGCCGTCGTAGTAGAAGTCCGTGCCGCAGATGTGCAGGAAGCGCTGCGCGGCGTCCTGGATGGCCTTCACCACGTGCGGGTGCGCGTGGCCGGTGGACGTCACGGCGATGCCGGCCATGAAGTCGAGGAAGCGGTTGCCGTCGACGTCGTACACCCACGGCCCCTCGCCGCGGTCGACGACCAGGGGATACTCCTTGATGTACGAGGGAGAGCTGTAGCGCTGGTCCACGTCGATGATGGCGCGCGCGTTGGGCCCCGGGGGAGCCACCTTCACTTCGGGATAGAGCGGGGTCATGAGAGTGTCCTCGCGAAGGGCTCAGCCCATCCGCGTCTGCGCCTGCTCGCGCATGAACTGGGAGACGTAGTAGGGGCCGCAGCCGCCCTTGCCGGACGCGCCGCTGCCCTTCCAACCACAGAACGACTGCACACCGGGCCAGGCGCCCGTCGTCGCGCCGGTGCGGCGGTTCGCGTAGAGCACGCCCGCCTCGGCCTGGGCCATGAAGCGCTCCACGGTGTCCGCGTCGCGGCTGAAGATGCCCGCCGTCAGCCCGTATTCGCAGTCGTTCGCCAGCCGCAGCGCTTCTTCGAGCGTGCGGAAGCTGGTGACGCCGACGAAGGGCAGGAACAGCTCCTCGCGCATCAGCCGGTGCGAGTGCGAAAGCTCCACCACCGTGGGCGCGACGAAGTGGCCCCGCGCGAGCGGGCCGTCCAGGCGGAGCCGCTCACCGCCCGCGCGCACCACGCCGTCGCGCCGGGCCTCGTCCACCGCGCGCTCGAAGCGCCGCACCGACGACTCGTTGATGACCGGGCCGGTGAAGACGGAGGCCAGCGACGGGTCCCCCACCACGGCGGCCCGGGCCTTCGCCACCAGCCCGTCGAGGAAGTCGTTCAGCACCGCCTCCTGCACGTAGACGCGGGAGAGCGCGCTGCACTTCTGGCCCGACAGGCCGAACGCGGAGCGGAAGCACCCCTCGATGGCGGCCTCCAGGTCCGCGTCGCGGCAGACGATGGCGGGGTTCTTCCCGCCCAGCTCCAGGAAGCACGGGCGCACGCGGCCGGTGGACAGCTCGCGGTGGAGGTCCATGCCCACCGCCTTGCTGCCGGTGAAGGACACGCCGTCCACGCCCGGGTGGCGCACCAGCGCCGCGCCGAGCGACTCGCCGTCGCCGTGCACCACCTGGAACACCCCGGGCGGCAGGCCCGCGTCGACGAGCGCGTGGTACAGGCCCTCCGCGCACCAGGGCGCCTCCTCGCTCGGCTTGAGGATGACGGTGTTGCCCCCGAGCAGCGCGCCCGCGCTCATCCCCGCCGCCAGCGCGAGCGGGAAGTTGAAGGGCGAGATGACCGCGAACACGCCGTAGGGCCGCAGCACGCTGCGCGTGTCCTCGTTCGGCGACAGGCGCGCCATGGGGCGCGAGAAGCCCTCCGCGTCCTCGAGCTGCCCGGCGTAGTAGCGGAACAGGTCCGCCGCCTCCTCCACGTCACCCAGCGACTCCAGGCGGCTCTTGCCCACCTCCAGCGTCATGCGGGCCGCCAGCTCCCAGCGGCGCTCGGAGATGAGGTCGGCGGCGCGGCGGAGGATGCGCGCGCGCTCACGCCAGTCCGTGGCGCCCCACCCGCGCTGCGCCTCGCGCGCCACGCGCACCACCCGGTCCAGCTCCGTGGCGGGCGTGCGGTGGAAGGAGGCGAGCAGCTCGTCCGGCCTCGCCGGGTTGCGGCTCTCCAGGAGGACACCGCCGCGGTACGCCTCGCCGGCGATCCACGAGGGCAGCTCCGCGCCCAGGCCCGCGCGCGCGGCGGCGAGGGCTTCGTCGAAGCGGGCGTGCAGCGCGGACAGGTCCGCGTCCAGCACCGAGTAGGTGATGCGGAAGCTCATGGTTCCTCCTGGAAGAAGCGGGTGAGTCCAGCGGCGAGCGTGTCCACCAGCTCGTCCACCTCGGGCTGGGTGATGACGAGCGGCGGGCCGACCATCAGCAGGTCGCCATTCGTCCCGTCCGCGTGTCCGGTGTTGGACCAGAGGACGAGGCCCCGCTCGAACAGCGCGGCGAGCAGGCGCTCCACCACCTTGCGCGAGCGCGGGAAGGGCCGGCGCGTGGCCACGTCCTCCACCAGCTCGATGCCCGCCATCAGTCCCACGCCCTGCACGCAGCCGACGTGCGGCAGCGGCGCGAGCACCTCGCGCAGGCGCCGCTGGAGGTACGCCCCCACGCGCGCGGCGTTCGCCACCACGCCGTGGCGCTCGAAGTAGTCGAGCACCGCGAGCCCCGCGGCCGTCATCGCCGGCGCCTGGAGGTACGTCTGCGCGTGCATGAAGCCGCCGGAGCCCGCGCGCATCTCCTCCAGGTGCGCCTGGCGCACGAGCACCGCGCTCAGCGGCGCGTAGCCCCCGCTGATGCCCTTGCCGAGCACGAGGAGGTCCGGGGTGAAGTGGTACCGGTCACTGGCGAAGAAGGTGCCCGTGCGTCCGCAGCCACACATCACCTCGTCGGCGATGGTGAGGATGCCGTACTCGCGGCACAGCGCGTTCACGCGCTCGAAGTAGCCGGGCGGCGGAGGCGAGGCGCCGGCCGAGGAGCCGACGACGGGCTCCGCGATGAACGCGGCC
The DNA here is from genome assembly GCF_024198235.1 of Myxococcus dinghuensis. Classification (GTDB taxonomy): domain Bacteria; phylum Myxococcota; class Myxococcia; order Myxococcales; family Myxococcaceae; genus Myxococcus; species Myxococcus dinghuensis. Next base: position 63,223 of record NZ_JAKCFB010000023.1, read on the forward strand.
ACGGTGTCCGGGCCCTCGCGCCGCAGCGTCTCCTCGAGCTGGCGCGCGTAGTGTTCGGCGCCGTCGCGGTCGTAGTCCGCCAGCCCGGAGCGGTACGGGTACGGCGCGGGCGTGGTGACGACCTCCGCCAGCATGGGGCCGAAGAACGTCTTGTAGTGGGGACGACCGGAGAGCGAGAGCGCGTACAGCGTGTTGCCGTGGTAGCCGGGCACACGCGCGATGACCTTGGTGCGACGGGGCTGGCCACGCTCGACCCAGAGCTGCCGGGCGAACTTCACCGCGGCCTCCACGGCCTCGGAGCCGGAGCCGAGGAAGGCCGCGCGCTCCAATCCCGGGGGCGCGAGCGCGCACAGCCGCGTGGCGAGCAGCTCCGTCACCTCGGTGGTGAAGTGGGTGCCGTTGACGTACGCGACGCGGCCGAGCTGCTCGGCGATGCGGTCCACCACCTCGCGGTTGCCGTGGCCCACGCTGGCCACGAGCGCGCCGGCGGAGGCGTCGAGGTAGCGCTTGCCCGTCGTGTCGAAGAGGTAGACGCCCTGCCCGTGGGTCACCACGGGGAAGTCCCGCGCGAGGTTGCGCAGGAGCACATGTCCCTGAGGGTAGCGAACCGCCTGTCCCGCTTCGTCCCGCATCGTCCGTCCTCCACGCAGCGCGGACGACCGGAGTCGCCGCGAGGCCACCGCGTGGAAGAAGGGCAGTCACGATGCGAGCGCGAGCACGCACCAGGCTCGACGCGAGCCCACGGACCGACCTTCGCCCCCACGGGCGACTGGAGACACGGGGGATGAGGTCGGAAGCCGGGAGCCACGGACGCGAGGACACTCGCGGGGAGCCGGGGCGCTCGGACCTTCCGGCCGTCCCACGCGGCTCCAGGTCGAAACCGTCCGTGGATTTCTCCCACGAGCGGGTGCGGGCAGGTCTTCGGGCTCGTGAGCGCTCCGGTCCGAGGACCGGCTCCCTACTGCTCGTCGCTTCCCAGCTCCCAGGGGGAGCCAGTGCCGTTGACGAGGTTCGTTCTCACATACCGCTGCGGGGCAGCCCCGGATTCGAACCGGGTTCCCTTTCAAGCCTGGACTGACGTCCAGGCACCAGCACGGGGCGGTTTGTACTGTCCGCCTCTTCGGACTGTCAAGCAACGCGGCCCGCGCCACGGGTGACACGCGGCGTTGCGCCGTCGCGTCCGCGACATCCGCGCGAGGACGCCTGGATGTCCGCCGAGCAACACGGTGCGAGACAGCGGTGGCGTCGCGCGGGACACGGCCCCAGCTTCGCGGCTGGCAGCTTCGTCCACCTACCCGCACAGCGCTTCCACACATGGCCACGCCCGCCACCTCTCCCGAAGCCGTGACCGCCGCCTTCCCTGCGTTCACCCGCTCGCAGAAGGTGTTCACGCTGCTGGGCGCGCTGTTGGGGCTGCTGCTCGCGGCGTTGGACCAGACCATCGTGGCCACGGCGGGGCCGTCCATCCAGGCGGACCTGCACATCCCTCCGTCGCTCTACCCGTGGCTCACCACGGCGTACCTCGTGGCGTCGACGATGATGGTGCCCGTGTGGGGGAAGCTGTCGGACCTGCTGGGCCGCCGGGCGGTGCTGGCCGCGGGCATCCTCGTGTTCCTCTCGGGCAGCCTCCTGTGCGGCGTGTCGCGGTCGACGGTGACGCTCATCCTCTTCCGCGCGGTGCAGGGGCTGGGCAGCGCGGCGCTGTTCACCGGCTCGCTGGCGGTGGTGGCGGACCTGTTCCCGCCCCGGGAGCGCGGCAAGTACCAGGGCCTGTTCGGCGCGGTGTTCGGCCTGTCGAGCGTGGTGGGCCCGTTGGCCGGCGGCTTCATCACGGACCGGTGGGGCTGGCACTGGGTGTTCTTCATCAACCTGCCGGTGGGCGCCATGGCGATGGCCCTGGTGCTGCTGCGCATGCCGAAGCTGCGGCCCCAGGGCGCGGAGCACGGGAGGCTGGACTGGCCGGGCGCGCTGACGCTGGCGCTCGCGGTGGTGCCCTTGCTGCTGGGGCTCAGCCTGGGGCGCACGGCGGGACAGGTCCGGGATGGCTTCGGGTGGTCCTGGGGGTCGTGGCAGGTCCTGGGGATGTTCGCGGTCGCGGCGCTGGGCGCGGCGCTGTTCTTCCACGTCGAGCGGCGCGCGGAGGAGCCGCTCCTCGACCTGCGGCTGTTCCGGCTGAAGACCTTCAGCGTGGCGAACCTGGCGGTGTTCATCATCGGCGCGGTGTTCCTGTCGGGCGTGGTGTTCCTGCCGTTGTTCATGGTGAACGTGGTGGGGCTGTCGGCCACGCACTCCGGGCTGACGCTGACGCCGCTGACGTTGGGCGTGGTCGCGGGCAACGTGTTGAGCGGACAGTTGGTGACGCGGCTGGGGCACTACAAGCCGTTGATGCTCGGCGCGCAGGTGCTGCTGATGGTGGGCTTCGCGGTGATGGGCTTCACGCTGACGACGCACGCCACGCAAGCCGAGGTGACGGTGAAGATGGTGCTGGTGGGGTTGGGTCTGGGTCCCTCGATTCCGCTCTACACGCTGGCCATCCAGAACGCGGTGACGCCGCAGCAGATCGGCGTGGCCACGTCGGCGGCGACGTTCTTCCGTCAGTTGGGGATGACGCTGGGCGTGGCGCTGCTGGGCACGGTGTTCTCGACGACGCTGGCGCACCAGATGCGCGCGCGCCTGGCGCAGGCCACGGAGGGACTGCCCCCGACGTTGATGCGCGAGCTGGAATCGGCCGCCCCCGGTGCGAGCGGTGAGGGCGGCCACGCGCAGGCCGCGTTCCGGGTGGACGACGTGAAGGCGCGCGTCCGTCGGGAGTTCGCGACGGAGCGACGACACACGGGCGATACAGCGAGCGTGGACGCGCGTGAACGTCAGGCGCTGGAGGCCGTGGACCGGACGGACGAGGCGGTGAAGGCGTCCTTCACGAGCGCCGTGAAGAACGTGTACCGCAGCGCCATCGTCATCGCCCTGCTCGCGTTCCTCGTGACGCTGCGACTTCCGGAGCAACCCCTGCGCAGGACGATGGGGCGCCAGCCTCCGCCCGAGTGAGCCACCGTGCCCGCCCGCCTCACGCCCGCGAGGATGAGGAGCCGTGATGCCTGGCGGAGGACACCGCCGCCAAGGCATGGGCGAGCGTATGCCTCGGCTCCTCGGGCAACTCGACCGAGCGCCAGGCGATGTAGCCATCCGGCCGCACCAACAGCGCGCCTCCCACCCCCAGGCCCAGCAGCTTCCGGAACGCGTCCATGTCCGAGGGCCGCACGTGCCCCCCGATGCGCAGGCACTCCAGCGCGACCCCGGACGTCCGGGCCACATCCGCCGCCGCCGCGCTCCACGCCTCGCCGTCCGCGAGGAGCACCCAGCCGCGCTGGAACACATCGAGCGTGGAGACCCTCGCCTCGCCCACGGTCACCCAGGCATGCGGCGCGCGTGTCCCCGGCTGTCCCGCCCACTCCTCGGGTCGCCGCGCGGGAGGCAGCGACGCGTCCGCGCCCAGCACCGCCGTGGAGCGGTAGAGCTGCCCGAACTCCATCGCCTCGTCGTCGATGACGGCCACCCCCTTCGACGTCCCCGCCGCGTCCGCCTTGTAGTCGGCGCGCGCGAAGATCTGGTCGTGCCGCAGCCACGCGATGGGGCGTCGCTCCGCGTCGTACGTGTCGAGCAGCAGCGGGGACGAGGTGCCCGCGAGGACCGCGGCCAGCTTCCACGCGAGGTTGTGCGCGTCATCGATCCCCGTGTTCGCGCCATACCCACCACGGCTGGGCGGCAGCGTGTGCGCCGCGTCGCCCGCCAGGAACACCCGCCCGGACGAGAACCGGTCCGCGATGAGCGCGCTCATCTCCCAACGCCCGGTGGTGATGAGCTCCACCGGCAGGTCCGTCCTGCCCACCGCCCGGTGCACCAGCGCGAGCAGCGTCGCGTCATCGCGCTCGGTGTCGTCGGAGAAGATGAGCACCCAGCGACCATCCCCGTATGTCGTGAGGAACGCCTCGAACCCGGGCTGGCGCACCTCGAACTGCGTCACGCCCTGGCGCAGGTACTCCTCGAGCGGCGCCCGGAACAACACGCTGCGCACGGTGCGGATGTGGCCCCGCCCGCTCCGCCCGACGCCCAGCGCATCCCGCACCCGGCTGCGGTGACCGTCCGCCGCGACCATGTACGCCGCCCGCAGGCGCGACTCCTCGCCCTCCGGACCCCGCAGCCACGCCGTCACCCCGTCCGCGTCCTGCTCGAAGCGCACCAGCTCCGTCCGCAGCCGGATGTCCGCCCCCAGCGCCGCGGCCCCGTCGCGGAGGATGGGCTCCAGCCGGTCCTGCGCCACCGCGGCCCCCCGGCACGGTGAGTCGTCACGCGGCGCCACCACCTCTTTCGGAGGCGTCCAGTGGCTCTCCTCGAACCACGCCCCCGCCAGGCTCTCCACCCGGACCCGGCGCAGTTGGAACGACTCCGGCGCCTGCGGCACCCGGTCCCCCAGCCCCACCGCCCGCAGCAGCTCCATCGTCCGGGGCGTGTAGCCGATGGCCCTCGGATGCGGCGAGCTGCCGGGGTGCCGCTCGACCAGCACCACCGGCACCCCCCTCCAGGCCAGGAACAACGCCGCCGACAACCCCACCAACCCACCTCCCACCACAAGAACCGACTTGGATTCCGCTGACATGGTATCTCCGATACGCCGAACCGACCGATACGGTGTAAAGTACGATACGACGTAATGACGGCCCCACGTGTTGTCAACGGCGTAGGGGAAGGGGCAAGAGGCCAGGACACATGAGCGACCGAGAGAAGCTGGAGGCACGCCTCGTCTGGGAGCGTCCGGAGCCCGCCAGCCGACCCGCGCCGGAGCCGCTGAGCCGGGAGCAGATCGTCCGGGCGGCCATCGCGCTCGCGGACGCGGACGGGTTGGCCGCGGTGTCGCTGCGCAAGGTGGGCGCCTCGCTGGATGCGGGCCCCATGCGGCTGTACGGCTACCTCTCCAGCAAGGAAGAGCTGCTGGAGCTGATGGTGGACGCGGTGTACGGCGAGATGGCGTCCGAGGGTCCGCTGACGGGGGACTGGCGACGGGCCCTGAGCGCCATGGCCCAGCGGACGCGGCGCGCGGCGAAGCGGCACGCCTGGTTCATCGACCTGCTGGGAGGGCGTCCCCACCTGGGGCCCCACGTGCTCGCGCACGTCGAGGCGACCTTCGCCGCGCTGAGCGGCGCGCCGGGGTTCGAGCACATCGACTCGGTGATGCTCGCGGTGGGCACCGTCGACGCGTACGTGCTCGGCGCCCTGCGCAACGAGGCCAGCAAGCTCGAGCGCGGCATGAACCAGGCGGAGTGGGAGGCCGTCTCCGGGCCCTACATCCAGCGGATGATCTCCACCGGCCGCTTCCCCATGCTGGCCCAGGTGGTCCGCGACGCGACCCACCCCTCCGCCGACGTCGTGTTCGAGCGGGGCCTGGACTGCGTGCTCGACGGCATCGCGGCCCGCCTGGGGCGCTGAACGTTCATGGCCCCTGCCCGGCGCGGACCGTCACGCGCCGGGAACCCGAGCGTCCTCAGTGCCCCGCCGCGGACTTCGGCGGCGTGGGCGCGGGGGGCGCGACGGGGAACGGCGTCGCGGGCGCCTCCGGGCGCACGAGCGTCTGCGGCATCTCCGCCAGCGCGTACGTCACCCACGCCACCGCGGCGGTGCTGCGCGCCAGGTCCTGCGGGTCCACCTTGTCGAGCGTGTCCGCGTGCGTGTGGTGCACGTCGAAGTAGCGGCTCGCGTCCACCTCCACGCCGAAGAAGGGCACCCGCGCCGGCAGCAGCGGGCTGATGTCCGCGCCCCCCGCCTCGCGCGTGGAGAAGTTCGCCGCGCCCAGCGCCACCAGCGGCGGCAGCCAGGGCCGCAGCGCGTCCTGCGCCCCCGTGCCCGCGCGCACGCTCACGCCCACGGGTCGACCGCCGCCGGAGTCCATCTCCATGGCGGCCACGTGCCTGGGCAGCTCGGCGGCGTGCGCCTGCGCGTACGCGCGGCCACCCGCCAGGCCGTTCTCCTCGTTCATGTAGAGCACCACGCGCACCGTGCGCCGGGGCGCCTGCGGCAGCTTCTTGAGCAGCCGCGCCGCCTCCATCACCATCACCACGCCCGCGCCGTCGTCGTGCGCGCCCGTGCCCACGTCCCACGAGTCCAGGTGCGCGCCAATCAGCACCACCTCGTCCGGCTTCTCCCGGCCGCGAATCTCCGCCACCACGTTGTGCGAGTCCGCGTCCGGCAGCTCCGAGCAGCCCAGCACCATCTTCACGCGCACCGGCCCGGCCGCCACCAGCCGGTGGAGCAGCTCCGCGTCCTCCGTCGTCACCGACGCGGCGGGGACGGTGGGCCCGCCCTCCTCGAAGCGCGTGCTGCCCGTGTGCGGCGTGCGCAGCGACGCGGTGGCCAGCGAGCGCACCAGCGCGCCCACCGCGCCCTGCTTCGCCGCCTGCGCCGGGCCCCGACCCCGGATGCCCGCGAAGCGCCCGTAGTCCGCCGCCACCGCCATGGTGTGGTTGAAGAAGACGATCTTCCCCTTCACCGCGTCACCCAGCGCCGTCAGCGCCTCCAGCGACGACACCTCCACCACCTCCGCCGTCAGCCCCTCCGGCGCCGTGGGCGGGCTGCCCCCCAGCGCCAGCAGGAACAGCGGGTGCCCGCGCGTGGTGTCCGACGCCAGCACCTCGCCGCGCTCCTCGCCGCGCACCCAGTGCGGCACCTTCACCGACTCCGTCCACGCCTTCACCCCGTCCGCCTGGAAGGAGCGCAGCGCCCACTGCACCGCCGCCGCCGCGCCCTCCGACCCCGACAGGCGCGGGCCAATCCCATCCGTCAGCTCCGCGAGCCGCGCGTACGCGTGCCCCTCCGTGAGCGCGGGCCCCACCAGCTTCTCCGACACGGACAGCGGCACCACCGCCGGCTTCGCCGCCGGAGCGGACTTCGCGGACGCGGGCGCCGCGCCCGACAGGAGCTTCAGCGCGAGGGACGAGGAGAAGACCAGGGCGGAGACGGACACGGGCAACCTCCAGAAGGGGCGCCCACTCTCCGCCCCACCCCCGCACGTCGCAAGCGCGATGGTCTCCACGCGAGGTGCGGGGTCGGGACGGCTGCTCGGGTGGCGGGGAGGCGGGGAATCCCAGGGGCCACCGCGCGCCGAGAGGGGGAACGCGGCGCGCGGGGCTCAACTGGGACTTCATACGGCGGAATCGCTTTTGGGGGAGGCAATACCGCCGCTGCGTCTCACTCTTTGGGAGGAAACGTGCCGGGCATGTTGAAGATCATTCGCAAGGCCGTCAAGCCCGGTACCTCACTCAGCGTACAACCGAACAATTTTCCGCTGAAAACGGTTCAATTTTCCGTCCCGACTGAACAATTCGACCCGGTGCGGGCACTTTGGAATGGGACCTGGGGACGACGCAAAAGACTCTCATGACGGCCGGAGCGGCCCGCCTCGCCGCGCCGAACCCCTCCCTCGGGTAGGCCTCCCGGAGGTGGGGCGCGCCCACGCGAGGCATTGCATGGCCCGGCCGTGGGCTCCACGTCACGCCGCGCGTCCTGGAGTCGGGCCGAGCCAACGGCAGACAAACGCCGAAGCCTCTCCTCCACCACGCGGGCGCGCGGTGGATTCGCACCCACCCTTTCGACTCACGCGTGAAGACACCTTCTTCGCGCGAGCGACAAGACTTCCTTCGCCGGGGCACGTTGTCAGGACATGGGTGCATGGAGCCTCACCGTGGGAGCGGAGGAGCTGCCCGCCCCCGAGGGAGTGCTCGCTTCACCCGGCCTCGACACGGGTCCTCGGCGCGAACGTCCGCCAGGGATTGGCCGCGCCTTTCATCAGACATGCACGCCGTGGTTGCCCACCATGCCAGCGAGCACACCGCCCTCTCGTCACCCGCGGCGGTGCCATTACGGACATGCATTTTTTCCTGAAATGGTGTCTATGTCCGGGAAGGCGAGTTTGTCTCCGTCAAACACCGCTACGTGGCATGGCCCGCCCCTCCTGGCCGTGACGACGTGAGCCCCGGGCTTCGAAGGAAAGCAATGCTGATGGAGCTGTGGGCGCATCGCTTCTTCGAGCTGTCCACCGAGATGTTCGTCGTGCTGGGCAGCCACGGACGCATCCTGGAGGCGAACCCCGCCTGGGGCGCGACGGTGGGCTGGACACCCGTGGAGCTCAAGGGCGAGGGCTACCGCTCCTTCATCCACCCCGAGGACCTGGCGACGGTGGACGCGCGGCTGGAGGCGCTGCTGCACGCGCCGGGGAACACGCGCCTGTCGTTCCGGTGGCGCTGCCGGGACGGCACGTGGGCGTGGCTGGCGTGGAGCGTGGCCGGCTCCGCGGTGGGCGGGCCGCTCTACTGCACGGCGCGGCGGATGGAGTCCACGCCCGTGCAGGAGAAGCTGCGCACGAACGCGGAGGCCACCGAGTCGCTCGACCCGCCCTGGGCCATGAGCGACAGCCTGCCGCTGGGCCTCTACGTGGTGGATGTGCGCACGGGTACGGTGCTCTACGCCAACCGTCGCTTCTGCCAGCTCTGGGGCATCGAGTCGTTGGAGGAGTCGCTGCGGCGGGGCGTGTTGTCGCACGAGGAGGTGCTGCGGCAGTGCCTGCGCGCCGGCGAGGCGGCCCAGTTCCTCCGGCTCCATCCCCTGACGGGAGACGCGCCGCCGCCGCTGCACGGGGACGAGGCGGTGCTGGCCAACGGCCGCACCCTGCGCCGGCTGTCCACGCCCATGGGGACACGGGGCGACGAGTCGCGCTTCCGGCTGTTCGCGTTCGAGGACGTCACGGAGCGCAAGCGCACGGAGGAGGCGCTGCACCGCTCCGAGCAGAGCTTCCGCAAGCTCATCGAGGCGGCGCCGGAGGTCATCTTCGTCCACCGCGACCAGCGCTTCATCTACGTCAACCCCACGCTGCTCAAGGCGCTGCGGTACGACCACGCCAGCGAGCTGATCGGCCGGCCCATCTGGAGCATCGTCCATCCGGACGACCTGGACATGGTGCGCCAGCGCGTGCACGCGGTGGTGGCGCGGGGTGAGCTGGCCCCGCTGCGCGAGATTCGCTACATGCGCCGCGACGGCACCTGGTTCGACGCGGAGAGCGCGGGCCTGCCGGTGGACTTCGACGGCGTGGGCGCGGTGGTGGTGATGGCGCGCGACATCACCGAGCGCAAGCGCATGCAGGCGCAGCTGCTCCAGTCGGACCGCATGGTGCTGGCGGGCACGCTCGCGGCGGGCGTGGGGCACGAAATCAACAACCCGTTGACGTACGTGCTGGCGAACCTCGACTCGGCGATGGAGTCCATCCACCGGCTGGGCGGGGAGCTGGGCCGCACGCTGCCGGACGGGGACATCGCGCCCAACTGGTCCATGTCGCTCAAGGACACGGTGGACCTGCTGCGCGAGGCGCACGAGGGCGCCACGCGGGTGCGCAACATCGTGAGGGATTTGAAGTACATCTCCCGCCAGGAGGAGGAGCGGCGCGAGCTGCTCGACGTGCGCGAGTCGCTCGAGTTCTCGCTCAAGCTGGCCTCCAGCGAGATGAAGCCGCGCGCGCAGGTCATCAAGCAGTACGAGTCCGTGCCACCGGTGTACGCGGACGCGTCGCGGCTGGGGCAGGTGTTCCTCAACCTGGTGGTGAACGCGGCGCAGGCCATCCCCGAGGGGGACCCGGCGCGCCACCGCGTGACGCTCTGGGTGCGGCCCACGCCCGCGGGGGGCGTGGCGGTGGACGTGAGCGACACGGGCTCCGGCATGCCCCCCAGCGTCATGGCGCGCATCTTCGACCCGTTCTTCACCACGAAGGCGGTGGGCGCGGGCACGGGGCTGGGGCTGTCCATCTGCCACGGCATCATCAAGGGGCTGGGCGGCGACATCACCGTGAACAGCGAGCCGGGCCAGGGGACGACGTTCACGGTGACGCTGCCGCCCGCGCCGCCGAACGCGCCGGTGCGCGAGGTGCCGGCGGCGCCCCTGCCCTCGTCCGAGCGCAGCGGGCGGATGCTGGTCATCGACGACGAGCCCGCGGTGGGGCGCTCGCTGGCGCGCATCATCGGCAAGCGGCACCACGTGACGGTGGTGGGCAGCGGCGAGGAGGCCCTGCTCAAGCTGGCGAGCGGGGCGGAGTTCGACGCCATCTTCTGCGACCTGATGATGCCGGGCATCACCGGCATGGACGTCTACGAGCGGGTGCGCGAGCGGGAGCCCGGCCTGGGGCTGCGCTTCATCTTCATCACGGGCGGTTCGTACACGGCGCGGGCGCGGCAGTTCCTGGAGCGCGTGCCCAACCCGCGCATCGAGAAGCCGTTCGACGCGCAGATGATCCAGCAGATCGTCGGAGAGGTGCTGGCGGTGGAGTCCACGGACATGCCGCCGGCGTGAGGCAGTGCATCACCGCGCTGGATGGTCCGGCGCGCACGAAAAGGGAGTCGACTGGTGATTGGCGGCGGATTCGTCATCGATGCGGTAACACACGCGTACAACCTGCACCCGTCCAACTATCGCGCCGGGAGGTACGCCGAGTCCCTGGCGCAGCTCATCTTCGGGCTGCACTCCGGGCTCTCCGGCGACACGCACCGCGTGGCCCAGCCCGAGCGCTTCCTGAAGAACTGGTCGGTGGACGAGCTGGCGCACATCCTCTTCGTGGAGAGCGACGTGGACCTGGCGGTCCACCACGTGCTGCCGTTGCAGACGCTGTACTCGGACGGGCTGTGCTCGTACGAGAAGACGGTCGACATCAAGAAGCGCTATCCGGACCGGTTCCTGGTGTACGCGGGCGTGGACCCGCTGCGCGGCACGGCGGCGCTGGACGACCTGGACCGGCAGGTGGAGGAGCTCCAGCCCGTGGGGCTGAAGCTCTACCCGGCGGCGTGGCTGGGCGAGTCCTTCAAGCACACCGGCTGGCGGATGGATGACCCGAGCATCGCGTTCCCGCTGTTCGAGCGGGCGCGCAAGCTGGGCATCCGGAACATCGCGGTGCACAAGGGCCTGCCCATGGGGGCGGTGCCGCTGGAGGCGTACAAGGTCGACGACATCGGCGGGGCGGCGGATGCGTTCCCGGACCTGAACTTCGAAATCGTCCACGGCGGCATGGCGTTCCTGGACGAGACGGGGATGCAGCTCTCGCTGTTCCCCAACGTGTACGTGAACCTGGAGGTCACCGGCGCGCTGCTGGTGAAGCGCGAGCGCTGGTTCGCGGAGTCGCTGGCCGCGCTGCTCAAGTGGGCGGGCCCGGCGAAGATCATGTGGGGCTCCGGCACGGTGTTCAGCCACCCGCAGCCGGCCATCCACAAGTTCTGGCACGACTTCCAACTGCCGGACGAGCTGGTGCAGGTGGCCGGCATGCAGGTGACGCCGGAGGTGAAGCGGATGATCCTCTGCGACAACTACGCGCGCTACGCCGGCATCGACGTGGAGAAGGTCAAGGAGCGCATCGCCGGCGACGCGTTCTCGCGGAAGAAGGCGCTGGGGGGCATCACCCCGTACAGCTACCAGCCGGAGGCGCGGTGATGACCGAGCAGGAGCTGCGCGAGCGCATCCAGTCGATCCCCGACCCGTGCAGCCTGGCGACGGGCGTACCGCTGGGCATCGGGGAGATGGGCCTCATCGAGTCGCTCACGACGCACGAGGGGAAGGTGACGGTGCGCATGCACATCACCTCGCCCATGTGCATGATGGCCGCGTACTTCATGCGCGAAATCGAGCAGCGCCTCCAGGGATTGGCGGGCGTCGACGCCGTGCACGTCGAGTTCGACCAGGACTTGAAGTGGACGCCGGGCGACATCCACCCGGACGCGCGTGAGCGGCTGGCCGCGCGGCGCATCACCATGCTCGGCGGGCGGCTGCTGCCGCGCGCGGAGGCCCAGGCCCCGAGCGGGTCCTGACGGATTCCGTGAGCCGGTGGCGGGAAGTCCGCGTCACCGGCCCACGGCTGTATCAGCTCGGGCCGCGAGCATCCTGCACGGTGGAGGAGTGGACCTCCCGGGGGTGGTCGATGCGCGCTGGGGTCGTGCTGCTGGCCGTGGGAGCGCGGTGCGCGGGCTGTGCCTCGGTTCCCGAGTCCAACGGGTTCGCGCGGACCGGCACGGGCCGGGGTCGCGTTGGAGGAGGTGCGGGCGACGCGACAGGCGGTCCTCGCCAGCGTGGTGGCGGTCCGCGAGCAGCTCGGTGAGACGGAGCAGACGCGACGTGGACTCGATCCCCTGACACCCATAAGGAGCGCGCCAAACACGTGTCGCGTGCACTGCGCGCCAATCCACCGCCTCCCGGCTGGCGTCCCCTCGGCCCGGATGACGAGTTGCTCCGCGCGCTCCTCCCAGACGAGGAGACCTGACACGGTGCTCCCTGTGCCACGGGGCTACAGCACCTTGCGCACGAGCTGCGGGAACACCTTCGACACCTTGCCGAGCAGATAGTCCCCGTACGTCCCCTCGAACGCGTGGACACTCGCCCCGTCCCACCGGCGGGCGCGGTCCTCATCCACGTCCGTGGAGCGCACGCGCGGCAGCGGGGGCACCTCCGCCGCGAAGTCTGGATCGAAGAACAACGGATACGAGAGCCGATCCCTCCCGCTCACGTTCTTCACCCGGTGCGGCGTCGAGCGGTACCAGCCTCCCGTCAGCCGGTCCAACATGTCCCCGATGTTGCACACCAACGTCCCCGGAGTGGGCGGCGCCTCCACCCAGCCCCCCTGGGACTTCACCTGCAACCCACCGTTCGCGTCCTGCGCGAGCAGCGTCAACAACCCATAGTCCGTGTGCTCCCCCACGCCCCACCGCTCCTCTCCCTCCTCGGGCTCCGCCGGGTAATGGAAGACACGGAACAGCACCGTGGGGTCCGCCGTGTACGTCTTCGCGAAGTAGTCCGCCTCCAACCCCAGGCTCAGCGCCACGCCCTCCATCAACGCGTGCCCCGCTCGCGTGACGACGGACAGGTACTCGAGCACCACGTCCCGCAGCTCCGGCACCTCCGCCGGCCAGAGGTTCGCCCCATGCAACGGCCAACCCTCGCGCACGCGCGGATGCTCGGGCCCCAGCTCCGTGCCCAGGTACAACCCCTCCTTGCGGTCCGGCTTGCCCGACGTCAGCTCCCCACCCAACGGGAACCACCCCCGCCACGCCGCGCCGCCCTTCGGCATCGCGATGGCCTCCTTCTCCTCGCGCGACAACGCGAAGAAGCGGCGGCTCACACGCTCCAGCCTGTCCAGCAACGACTCCGAAACGCCGTGCCCCGACACATAGAAGAACCCCGTGTCCCGACACGCCCGCTCGATTTCACGCGCGACCCGCTCGCGCGCCTCGGTCCGCTCACGCGCGAAGAGCGAGGACATGTCGATGACAGGCAGGCGTCCACCCGAGAGCGAGGACACGTCCCCGTCGGACAAGCTGCCGGACGAGAGGGGGGCTCGGACCATGCCCCGAGCGTACACCGACACGCGGACCGTCCGTGCGAGCCGCGTCACGCCGCCCGCGCGCCCTCCGGGTCATGCGCCCAGGTGACGCCATCCAAAAGATGGCTCCATGACCCACGGCAGGCAGGCGTGTCACCTCTCACGCCGGCCTGGACACCTGCCTCACGTCGAGGGAGAGAGGGCGCCCGAGCCTCATCATGTCGACGCCAGCGCCCTCGCCCTCCCCTCACGCCACACTGAGCTCCGGGCTCGTGTGGCTCATGGCCATCGCCTGCGGCGCCACCGCCGCGAACCTCTATTACAACCAGCCCCTGCTCGGAGACATCGGCCGCGAGCTGGGCGCGGAGGGCAGCGCGCTCGGCCTCGTGCCCACGCTCACCCAGGTGGGCTACGCGGTGGGCATGCTGTTCATCGTCCCGCTCGGGGACAGCCTGGAGCGCCGCCGCGTCATCGTCACCATGACCGTGCTGGTGAGCCTGGCGCTCGTGGGCGCCGCGCTCGCGCCGTCGCTGATGTGGCTCACCCTCGCCAGCTTCCTCATCGGCGTCACCACCGTCGTCCCGCAGCTCATCATCCCCTTCGCCGCGCACCTCGCGCCCGACGCCCAACGCGGTCACATCGTCGGCATGGTGATGAGCGGCCTGCTCATCGGCATCCTGCTGTCGCGCACCGCGTCCGGCTTCGTCGGCACCCACCTGGGCTGGCGCGCCATGTTCTGGGTCGGCGCCGGGCTGATGCTCGTCCTCGCCCTGGTGCTGCGCTTCACCCTGCCCTCGCAGCCGGCCGTGGCCTCCATGCCGTACCCGGAGCTGATGCGCTCGCTCGTCCACCTGGTGAAGACCGAACCGGTGCTGCGCCTGCACTCGGTGCTCGGCGCCCTCACCTTCGGCGCGTTCAGCGTCTTCTGGTCCACGCTCGCGCTCTACCTCCAGAGCCTGCCGCAACACTACGGGCCGCAGGTCGCCGGCCTCTTCGGCGTGGTGGGCGTCGTCGGCGCGCTCATCGCCCCCATCGTCGGCCGCTACTCGGACGCGAACGGCGGCCGGCGCATGAACATGCTGGCCATGGGCGTGCTGCTGCTCTCCTTCGTCCTCATGTGGCCGCTCGGCGCGTGGCTGTGGGGCATCGCCCTCGGCGTGGTGCTGCTCGACCTGGGCGCGCAGGGCAACCACCTGTCCAACCAGACGCGCGTCTACGCCCTGCGCCCCGAGGCGCGCAGCCGCCTCAACACCCTCTACATGGTGACGTACTTCGCGGGCGGCGCCGCCGGCTCGTGGCTCGGCACCGCCGCGTGGACCCACGCGGGCTGGACGGGCGTCTGCGCGGCGGGCGCGGCGCTGGCCTTCGCGGGCATCGTCATCCTCGCGCTCGCGCGCAACCGCCCCTGAGCCCCAGCTACGGCTTCGACACCGTCAGCACGACCTTGCCACGCCCATGGCCCGAGTCGAGCCGACGGTGCGCGTCCCCCACGCGCTCCAGCGGCAACACCTCCGCCACGACGGGGCGCACCTGCCGGCGCTCGAGGAGCACCGACAGCTCCTCCAGCCTGCGCCGCTCCCGGTCGAGGAAGACGCCATGCAACGTCTGGTTGCGCGGATACAGCCCGCTCACGTCCCCCACCACGTCGAGGATGGTGGCGAGCCGCCCGTGTCGACGCGTCACGGGGATGCTGGGGATGATGTTCCTCCCCACCGTGTCGAAGACGGCGTCCACGCCCTGCCCGTCCGTCTCGCGCAGGACGCGCTTCGGCACGTCCTCCTGCTGGTAGTCGATGGCCACGTCCGCGCCCAGCTTGCGCAGCAACTCCAGGTTCGCCGGCCCCGACGTCGCCAGCACCCGCGCGCCCACCGCCTTGGCGATCTGCACCGCGAACGTGCCCACGCCTCCCGCGCCACCGTGGATGAGCACCGTCTCGCCCACGCGGACCTGGAGCCTCCGCACCACCGCGTCCCACGCGGTGCCACCCGCGAGCGGGACGGCGGCGGCCTCCTCGTGCGAGAGGCTCGGCGGCTTGCGCGCGACGATGTCCACCCCCACGACGTTCAGCTCCGCGTACGTGCCCAGCGGGTTGCCGAAGATCTCCGGCGTGTAGAAGACCTCGTCGCCCGCCTTGAAGTCGGTGACGCCCGGACCCACCTGCTCCACCACGCCCGACGCGTCGTAGCCCAGGACGACCGGAGGCTTCAGGCCCGCCCAGGTGCCGTCGTGGCGGAGCTTCGCGTCGACGGGGTTGGTCCCTGAAGTGACGACCCGGACGAGCACCTGTCCGGGGCCGGGCGAGGGAGCGGGGAGGTCCTGGGCCTGGAACGACTCGGGCCCGCCGAAGCGGGGCAGAACGATGGCGCGCATGCCCGAGGGGCTAATCGACCCCCCTCGACGCTCGCAAGCCAAGGAGGCCGCGAGCGTCGATGGTCCAACACCCGCTCAGCCCTCGGCGCTCTTGGGCTTCGCCTCCGGCTTCAGCTCGACGAGCAGCTGCTTCGCGGACACCTGCCCGCCGACGGTCGCGTTGACGGCCTCGACCACGCCCGGGATGTCCGCGATGAGCTGGAACTCCATCTTCATCGCCTCCAGCACGACGAGGACGTCACCCGGCTTCACCGTGGCCCCGGGCTTCGTGTCCACGCGGAGGATGCGGCCGTCCATCGGCGCGAGCAGTCGGCCCGTGCCCGCCCCGTCCGCGCCCACGGGGGGACGGAACGTCACGTCCGTGAAGTGCCGCGCACCCCCACCCAGGTCCAGCCAGAGCGCGCTGCCCTCGTGGAGACACCGCGCCTTCTCGCGCGTCCCCGCCACGGTGTAGTCGAGCACGCCCTCCGCCATGCCCAGCACGGCCAGGTCGTACGTCTCACCGCCCACGGAGACCTCGTAGCGCGCGGTCGACACCGGACGCACGGAGACCTTCGACTCGCCCGTCCGGTCCTCGAGCTTCAACTGGACGGCGTGCGCGTGGGCCGTGTTCCAGTTCACCCACGAGGCGTCGAGCCCCGCCTCGCGCACCAGCGACTGCGCCTCCGCGTGGTGCAGCGCGGCGCCCGCCAGCGCGCGCTCCTTCGTCGAGGGCTGGTACAGCCGCTCCAGCGTCGCCGCGTCCGCGTGCTTGCCGATGAAGCCCGTGTCGTAGGCGCCCGAGCGGAACGCCGCGTTCTCCAGGACGTGCAGCAGCAGGTCCTTGTTCGTGGTGACGCCGAACACGGTCAGCTCGTGCAGCGACTCCACCAGCCGCCGGCGCGCCAGCTCGCGGTCCGCGCCATACGCAATCACCTTCGCCTGCATCGAGTCGTAGAAGGGCGGGATGTCCTGCCCCTCGCGCACGCCGTGGTCGATGCGCAGCCCCTCGCGCGACGGCAGTCGCCACGCGGACAGCCGGCCCGCCTGCGGCGCGTAGTTGTTCGCCGGGTCCTCCGCGCACAGGCGCACCTCGATGGCGTGCCCCGTCCAGGTGATGTCCTTCTGCGCGCGCGGCAGCTCCTCGCCCGAGGCGACGCGCAACTGCCACTCCACCAGGTCCAGGCCGGTAATCTGCTCGGTGACCGGGTGCTCCACCTGGAGACGCGTGTTCATCTCCATGAAGTAGAACGCGCCGTCGGGCGCGAGCAGGAACTCGATGGTGCCCGCGCCCTTGTAGGCGATGGCCTTCGCCGCCGTCACGGCCACCTGGCCCATGCGCTCGCGCAGCTCCGCGTCCACCGCGGGCGATGGGCTCTCCTCGACGATCTTCTGGTGACGCCGCTGCACGGAGCAGTCGCGCTCGCCCAGGTGGACGGCGTTGCCGTGCTCGTCCGCGAAGACTTGGATCTCCACGTGCCGCGCGTTGACCACGGCGCGCTCCAGGATGAGCTCGCCGCTGCCGAACGCGTTCGTCGCCTCCGAGCGCGCAGCGCGCAGCGCCGGGGCGAGCTGCGCGGGCTCGTGGACGAGCCGCATGCCGCGCCCACCACCGCCGGCCGCCGCCTTCACCATCAGCGGGAAGCCGATGCGCTCACCCTCCTTCGCGAGCGTGGCGTCGTCCGCGTCGGAGGCCTCGTAGCCGGGGATGCAGGGCACCCCCGCGGCAATCATGCGCAGCTTGGCCTGCCGCTTGTTGCCCATCAGGGTGACGGCCTCCGGGTCCGGGCCGATGAAGACCAGCCCCGCATCCTTGCACGCGCGCGAGAAGGCCGCGTTCTCCGAGAGGAAGCCGTAGCCCGGGTGGATGGCCTGCGCCCCCACCGACTTCGCCGCCGCGATGAGCTTCTCGATGACGAGGTAGGACTCCTTCGCGGGCGACGGGCCGATGGGCACCGCCTCGTCCGCCGCGAGCACGTGCGGGGCCGCGCGGTCCGCCTCGGAGAACACCGCCACCGTCCGGTAGCCCAGCCGCTTGCAGGTGCGCATCACCCGGACGGCGATCTCACCGCGGTTGGCGACCAGGACCTTGCTGAAACGCTCCATCCCGTCCGCTCCTCTCACAGGCGTGCCACGCCGAAGGTGTTGGGGTTGACCTGCCGACGCCCCGCCTCGCGACAGATGGAGAACGCGAACCCGAGCACCCGCCGCGTGTCGCGCGGGTCGATGATGCCGTCGTCGAACAGGCGCGCGGACGCGTTGAACGGGTGCGACTCCTTGTCGAACTGCTCGACGATGGGCTGGGTGAAGGCGCGGATGGCCTCCTCGTCCACCGTCTCCCCGCCGCGCGCCAGCTTCTCCCCGAAGACGATGGCCATCACCTTCGCCGCCTGCTCGCCGCCCATGACCGCCGTGCGCGCGTTGGGCCACGCGAAGATGAAGCGCGGGTGGAACGGCCGGCCGCACATGCCATACGTGCCCGCGCCGAACGAGCCGCCCACCAGCAGCGTCACCTGCGGCACCGTGGCGTTGGCCACCGCCTGAATCATCTTCGAGCCGTGCTTGACGATGCCGCCCTGCTCCGGCTGCGAGCCCACCAGGTAGCCCGTGGTGTTCTGCAGGTACAGGATGGGCGTGCCCGACTGGCAGCACAACTGGATGAACTGCGCCGCCTTCGTCGCGCCGCGAGGACTGATGGGGCCGTTGTTCCCGATGATGCCGATGGGCCCGCCATAGAGGCTCGCCCACCCGCAGACGGTGTGCGCGTCATAGGCGTCCTTGAAGCCCGTGAAGTCCGAGCCGTCGACGATGCGCGCGATGATTTCGCGGCAGTCGTACGGCTTGCGGTAGTCCGGCGGGATGGCGCCGGCCAGCTCGTCCGGTGAGTAGAGCGGCTCCGCGTAGGGCGCCTTCGCGTCGGCCGCGAGCCGCTCGTTCCAGCCGAGCTTGCCCACGATTTCACGCGCCATGCGGATGGCGTCCGCGTCGTCCTCCGCGAGGTAGTCCGCCGTGCCCGCGACGGTGGCGTGCATCTCCGCGCCGCCCAGCTCCTCGTCGGTGGCGACCTCCCCCGTCGCCGCCTTGAGCAGCGGCGGACCGGCGAGGAACACCTTCGCCTTCTTCTTCACCATGACGACGTAGTCGGACAGGCCCGGCAGGTACGCGCCACCCGCCGTGCTGGAGCCGTGCACCACCGTGATTTGGGGGATGCCCGCCGCGGACATCCGCGCCTGGTTGTAGAAGGTCTCTCCGCCCGGGATGAAGATCTCCTGCTGGTACATCAGGTTGGCGCCGCCGCTCTCCACCAGCGACACCATGGGCAGCTTGTTCTGGAGCGCGATGGCCTGGCCGCGCAGCGCCTTCTGCACGCCCCACGGTGACGCCGTGCCACCCTTGATGGCGGAGTTGTTCACGAAGACGAAGCAGCGCACGCCGGACACGTAGCCGATGCCCGCGATGCTGTTGCCGCCCGCCAGCGAGCCGTCGTTGTCGTCGTGGTAGCCGTACCCGCACAGGGTGGACAGCTCCAGGAACGGCGAGCCCCGGTCGAGCAGCAGCATCAGCCGCTCACGCGGGAGCAGCTGGCCCCGCTTGTGGAACTTCTCGCGCGCCTTCTCCTCCGTCGCGCGCACCTTCGCCTCCACGTTCCGCAGCTCGCCCAGCCGCGCGAGCATGTCCGCGCGCTGCGCCTGGAAGGCCTCGGAGCCCGTGTTGACCCGCGATGTGATTCTCGCCATGGACCTCACCCCTCTCCTTCGCGCAGCAACGCCTCGGGAACGTCGATGTGGCGCGAGCGCAGCCACTCGCCCAGCGCCTTGCCCTGCGGGTCGAACCGCGTGGACGACGACACGCCTTCACCCAGGATGCCGTCGATGACGAAGTTCAGCCCCCGCAGCTTCGGGAACACGTGTCGCTCGACGGGGAACGCCGCCGCCTCCGGCAGCAGCTCCTTCACCTTCTCCGCCGTGAGCGTGCGCACCAGCCAGCGCCACGCCTCGTCCGTGCGCGCCCACACGCCGATGTTCGCCATGCCGCCCTTGTCACCGCTGCGCGCCGCGACGACGCGCCCCAGCGGCACCCGTCGCGTGGGGCCCTCCACCGGCGTCTCCGGCAGCGCGGGGGCCTCCACCGGCGCCAACGCCAGGGATTGCCCGGTGGGCGCGATGTCGACGCGCGTCTCGTCCGGCAGCACCGCGACGTGCGGCACGCGCTTCGCGTCCACGTAGGCCGGCGTGTAGACGCCATAGGGCGCGCCGTCCGACGGGGGCGCCGTCATGGTGAAGCCCGGGTAGCTGCCCAGCGCCAGCTCCACCGCGGCGCCGCTGAACGAGCGGCCCACCAGCTTCGGGTCCGGGTCCTTCACCACCACGCGCAGGAAGGCGGCGGCCTGCTCCTCCGTGGCCGCGTCCTCGCGGTCCGTGCGGACCAGCGTCCAGTGCGCCTCCTTCGGCTTGCGGGTGAGCGCCACCTCCAACTGCTCGCGGATGAGGCGCGCCTTCTCCTCGATGTCGAGGCCCACGAGGATGAACGTCGCCTCGTTCTTGTAGCCGCCCAGGTTGTTGAGACAGACCTTCACCGTGGGCGGCGGCGGCTCGCCCTTCACGCCGGTGATTCGCACGCGGTCCTTCCCGTCCGGCGAGAGCTGGATGGAGTCGAAGCGCGCCGTCGCGTCCGGCCCGGCGTACCGGGCCCCGGTGATTTCATAGACGAGCTGCGCGAGCACCGTGTCCACCGTCACCGCGCCGCCCGTGCCCTCGTGCTTGGAGATGACGGACGAGCCGTCCGCGAAGAGGTCCGCCAGCGGGAAGCCGGGGCGGCGCACGTCCACCTCCTTGAAGAAGGAGTAGTTGCCGCCCGTCGCCTGCGTGCCGCACTCCAGGACGTGGCCGGCCACCATGGCGCCCGCGAGCTGGTCCCAGTCGTCCCGCTTCCAGCCGAAGTGCGCCGCGGCCGGGCCCACCACGAGCGAGGCGTCCGTCACGCGGCCGGTGACGACCACGTCCGCGCCCGCGCGCAGACACTCGGCGATGCCCCAGCCGCCCAGGTACGCGTTCGCGGTGAGCGGCGCGCCCAGGCCCAGCTCGTCCGTGCTGCCGGAGAGGTCATCCCCCTCGACGTGCGCGATGCGCGCCTTCAACCCGAGCTTGCCGTTGAGCTCCCTCAGCGCCGTGGCGAGGCCCGCGGGGTTGAGGCCGCCCGCGTTGACGACGACCTTCACCTTCTTGTCGAGCGCCAACCCGAGGCATTGCTCCATCTGCTTCAGGAACGTCTTCGCGTAGCCGGTGTTCGGGTCCTTCATCCGGTCGCGGCCGAGAATCAACATCGTCAGCTCGGCCAGGTAGTCGCCGGTGAGGACATCCAGCCGACCACCTTCCAACATCTCCCGGACGGCCGAGAACCGGTCGCCGTAGAAGCCCGACGCGTTGCCGATTCGGAGGGGGGACTCGCTCATGCGCTCTCCACTCGGCCAGGACGCTCGCTCCCTCGGAGCATGGGAGCCCCAGGTCCGGCCTGAATGCGGGGAGTCTGGGAGGCAGGTCCAAAAAAAGCAAGCGCGCTTGCTTTTTTCCAGGCTGCCTCACAAGCTGGGTCCGTGAGCGAGGCCACGGGGAGGCAGGAGCAGGAGCGCAGCCGCATCACCCGTCAGCGGTTGATGGAGGCGGCCATCAGCGCCCTGTCCGAGCTGGGCTGGACGGGGGCGACGATGTCCGTCATCGCCGAGCGAGCGGGCGTGTCCCGAGGTGCGTGTCAGCACCACTTCCCCACCCGCAGCGACCTGGTGGCGGCGGCCGTGGAGTACTTCGGCCACCAGCAGGTGGAGGAGCTGCGTCGCCGGGCCGCCCAGCTACCGGCCGGCGGAGGGCGGACGGAGACCATCCTCCACATGCTCGCGGACTTCTATACCCAGCGGACCTTCGTGGTGGCCGCGCAGCTGTGGACGGCGGCGAAGACGGACAAGGAGCTGCACGCGCAGCTGTTGCCGGTGGAGACGCGGGTGGGCCGGGAGATGCACCGGCTCGCCGTGGGGTTGCTCGGGGTGGACGACCGGGAGCCGGGCGTGCGCGAGCTGGTGCAGGCGACGCTGGATTTGATTCGGGGGCTCGGGCTGGCGAACCTGCTCAGGGACGACAGCGCGCGCCGGAAGAAGATCCTCCACCGCTGGGCGGAGACGCTGGAGGACGCGCTGCGTCCGCGGCGGGGCCGCAGGGCGGGGGACTGAACAGCACGGCCCCGGGTGACGGGGTCTCATCGGGAGAGGGCATGGGCTACCGCTCTGTATTCGCGCCGGGGAGTTTCAAGGGTCGCAACGTCATCGTGACGGGGGGCGGCAGTGGCATCGGCCGCTGCACGGCGCACGAGCTGGCGTCGCTCGGGGCGCACGTCATCCTGGTGGGCCGCAAGCCGGACAAGCTGGAGAAGGTGGCGGCGGAGCTTCGCGAGGACGGCGGGGAGTGCTCGTTGGAGGCGGTGGACATCCGCGACGAGGAGGGCGTGAAGGCGACGGTGGCGCGCATCGTGGCGGCGCGCGGGCGCATCCACGGCCTGGTGAACAACGCGGGTGGACAGTTCCCGTCGCCGCTGTCGGCCATCTCGAAGAAGGGCTTCGAGGCGGTAGTGGCCACCAACCTGACGGGCGGCTTCCTGATGGCGCGCGAGGTGTACACCCAGTCGATGAGCACGCACGGTGGCTCCATCGTGAACATGCTGGCGGACGCGTGGGGTGGCATGCCGGGGATGGGGCACTCGGGCGCGGCGCGGATGGGCATGCTCAACCTGACGCAGACGGCGGCGGTGGAGTGGGCCGCGTCGGGTGTGCGCGTCAACGCGGTGGCGCCGGGCTGGGTGGCGTCGAGCGGCATGGACAGCTACCAGGACGAGGGCGTCAAGGCGCTGATTCCGCTGCTCAAGAAGGAGGTGCCGCTCCAGCGGCTGGCCACGGAGGCGGAGGTGAGCGGCGCCATCGTGTTCCTGCTGTCGGACGTGGCGGCGTTCATCACCGGCGACGTCATCAAGATCGACGGCGGCGCGTCGTGCAACACGAAGATCTTCCCCCTGGACGAGTCCACCGCGTCGCAGCCCTACGAGGGCTTCCACCGCGCGGCCGCCCCCCGCATCCTGGGAGGTGAGGGATAGGGGTGGCGCGCGGGCGCTCGGAAGACTGACCGCTGGAGGGCACCGCTCCCATCAGGGAGGATGCAGCGAAGGCCGAGCCGCCCTAGAGTGGAATCATGGACATGCGGGAGCAACTGCGACAGGCCTTTCCCAGCTACGGCCCTCACTGGGACGCCGCCATCGACGCGGGCGTCGACGTGTCGCTGCTCCTGCACAACCTCGAGCTCACCCCCACCGAACGCATCGAGCAGTTGCAGCGGATGACGGAGTTGTACGAGGCCCTGCGCCCCAAGGACGCGGCCGGTGATGCAACGAACCCCTGAGCTCCTGCGCCTGCTCCTCGAGGCAGGCGTCCAGTTCGTCGTCATCGGCGGTGTCGCGGCGGTCGCGCATGGCTCCGCGACCTTCACGCTCGACCTGGACATCGTCGCGCCGTTCACCGAGGACAACCTCGCGAAGCTGTTGGGAGCACTTGCTCCGTACCAACCGCGTTATGCGCTGGCGGTCCCCAAACGGCCTGTCACGGAGTCTGCCTCGGAACTGGCGACGTACCGGAACCTCTACCTGCTGACCGACCTGGGACGTCTCGACATCCTGTCCACGGTGGCCCCCATCGGGGACCATGGGACCGGGTCGTCGAGCGCGAATTGCTGGCACTCAGGGAGCGCCAGACAGCCACGAAGTCCTAGCATCGAATTCCAAACACCCTATTCCCATTCCATTGTCAGTCATGCGAGAAGCCGCGCACGCCAATACCAAAGGTGTGGTGGGGGTTGTTGGGTCTGGTGTTGTCCACGGGCTGTGCGGGGACGCGAGCGCTGTGTCCCAAGGAGGGGGACGGGTCTGGTCGGAGGTCCGGAGCGAGCACTTCCGCCTCCACACGGACCTGTCGCCGGACGTCGCCGCGAAGTCCGCCGTCGAGTTGGAGAAGCTCCGCCGCGCGCTGCTGCTGGCCTGGGGCACGGACTTCAATCCGGAAGGCTCCGTCGACGTCATCCTCCTGCGCAACACGAGCGAGATGGCCGAGTTCACCCAGGGGCGCTACGTCGGCTTCGTGTCCACCACGGAGCGTGGCCCGCTGCTCGTCATGTCCGGCGAAGGCTACGTCCTGGACAACGGCCCGGAGCAGCGCCTCCAGACGCATGAGCTGGCCCACCAGCTCAGCCAGCACGTCCTCCTGCGCCAGCCCCGCTGGCTCGCGGAGGGACTCGCCCAGTACCTGGAGACCACCCACATCAAACCCAGCACCGGCGAGGCCGTGCTCGGCCGGGTGAACACCAACAGCCGCGACTACGTGACGCGCCGGGGCTGGCTCGACCTCGACGAGCTGTGGGAGTGGGACCAGAAGGACTCGCTGAGCGAGGCCGAGGGCCAGCGCTGGACAGCGCCGAGGTCCACGCCAACCGCGGCTTCCTCTTCATGCGCGCCCCAGGCGAGCTGACGAAGGAGCAGCGCCTGCAGAAGGCCCGCGCGGAGCTGGACCAGGCCCTCGTCGAGGACCCGACCAACGTCAGCGCCGCCGTCCTCGCCTCGCAGCTGTCCACCCATCGCGAGGAGCACCTCACCCGCGCCCGCGCCCTCGTGAAGGCGCATCCCGACGACGGCCGTGGCTGGGACCTGCTGGCGGAGATGCTGACCGACGAGAACGAGCCCGAGGCCCTCCAGCAAGCCCGCGAGTCCGCCGCGCGGCTGATGCCCCACGACGTGCGCATGCTGACCAGCCTCGTCCAGCACTACGGGATGACCTTCCAGCCGGAGAAGGGCCTGCCCGTGGCGAAGCGCGCCGTGGAGCTCTCCCCGGGCGACCCGTACGGCCTCGCCATCCAGGCCGCCCTGCTCTTCCAGGTCAACCGCTGCCCGGAGGCCGTCGGCTTCCAGCGCCGCGCCGTGGACATGCTGCACGAGTCGTACGCGCCCGCCTTCCGCCAGCAGTTGCGCGAGCGCCTCCAGATTTTCGAGGCGAAGTGCGGCACCAACGCCGCGGTCTCCAAGCCGACGCCGTGACGTCGTCCCCGTGAAGCGCGGGCGCCAGCGACGACGTGCTGGCGCCCGAGTCGATTCAGCGCGGCGCGGGCCCCGCGTCCGTGCCGCCGTCCCTCCACCACGAGGGCACCGGGCTGACCGGCTCGCCCCAGGTGGTGTCGCCCACCGGCAGCGAGGACGCGTCCGACGAAGGCTCCACCGTCCCCGCGTCGGACGCGGGCGTCGCCGCGTCCGGCTCTCCGTCGAACAGCCGCCGCAGGATGCGCCCGTCCCTGCCGATGGCGTAGCGCGCGCCCCCATCCAGCATGCGCGGCTCCGCGCCACACGCCGCCGGGTCCGCGGCGATGCCCACGAAGGACACGTCGCCTTCCCGCAGCACGCGGTAGCGATAGGACTCCTGCCGGTTCCAGCACGAGCGCCCGCGCGCGTCCGGCGGGAGGAAGTCGTCCGCCGCGACGGACAACGCCCGCAGCGTCTCCCCGTCCATCACCGCGGGCTGCCCCTGCGCCGGGAGCGGAGTGCCCTGCTCCCCGAGCGCCGCCGGGAAGGTGACGGACAGGTCCTCCTGGGGCGGCTCGGAGCGCGCACCCGCGTGGTGCACGCAGCTCGACGCCAGCGCCAACACGGGCAGGAGCGAGAGTCTCATGGTGTCCTGCTCCTGTCGCACGGGCGGCTCGCCTTCTGGACGGTGAAGCGGCGCTCCTCGCCGTCCGACCAGCTCACCGCACCGGTCTGCTCACACCGCCAGTCGTCGCCCGCGCGCGTCCACTTCAACAACTGGCCCGTCAGGGGGATGTACTGATGGAAGCCGTCGCACGACGGCTCCGACACGTTCCGCGAGAAGAAGGCGACGATGGAGAGCCTCAGCCGTCCGTCCTTCGTCTCGCTCTCGAAGCCGTGGGCCACGCCCTCCGAGACGATGAACTGGATGTCGTTCTCCGTCAGGCTGCTGCCGTACGGATGGTTGTGGAGCGCGTAGATGTACCGGATGGCGTCCGCCGGATAGCGGGGGTCATCCACCCACGACGGGAGCAGGCAGCTCTTGCTGCGCTGGAGCGGATCCACCCGCGACTGGTCGGTCAGCTTGCTCACCACGTAGTGCTGATCCGGCGTGTAGTACATCCAGGCGCAGTACTCACTCGAGACCCGCCACCGGACGCCGAAGTCCGGGTGGTCCCGCCCACCCGCGCTCGCATGGGGCTTGGTGAGGATCTTCCCGCACGCCGCGAGCAACGCACTCGACGGAGAGTCGAACGGCCCCAGCAGGGGCCCCGGCAGCTTGTCCAGGAACGGCGCCCCGGGCGCGGGACGCACGATGTCCGGGTCCGCCACCGGGGACGAGGCGCAGCCTCCCAGCCACAACAGGAGGACCAGGGCCTCGTGATGCCGACGCGCCTCCGCCCTCATCCTCCGCGTCCTCCTCGTGGCAACGCGCCTTCCACGCGCGACACCAGCCTAGCGAGGGCGCTTCCCGGCCCTCAAGCCAAATCTAGCTAAACACGACTAGTTGGAAAATATCGGCGCCAGCCACCCCCACCTACCCCGGTCCGGTACGCACGCGGCCCGCGCTCCACTTGAACTTGACCGCTCGTCCAACAACCATTACTTGAACGCTCGTCCAAAAATCACATGGACCACGAGGGCTGTGCGCATGGGTCGACCGAAGTCATTCGATGAGGACGCGGTGCTGGACCGCGCCATCGAGCAGTTCTGGGCGACGGGCTACCACGCCGTCTCGGTCCGGGACCTGGAGGCCAGCACGGGGGTATTGAAGGGGAGCCTGTACGCGGCCTTCGGCGACAAGCGGGCCCTCTTCATCGCCGCGCTGCTGCGCTACGCCAGCCAGAGCGCGGACCAGATTCGCGAGCTGCTGGCCCACGGGGAGACACCTCGGGACGGGTTGGAGCACTACCTGCGCGTGCGGGGGAGGGACTGCACCGGTCCCCACCGGACGCGGGGGTGCCTGCTCGCCAACACGGCGGCGGAGGTCGCGCCGCACGACGCGGAGATTCGCGCCGTCGTGGGGCAGTCCTTCGAGAAGCTCGCCGACGCCCTCGTCCCCGCCATCCGCGCCGCGCAGGCCCAGCGGCTCATCAACCGGCGCCACGAGGCGAAGGAGCTCGCCGCGCACCTCGTGGTGCTCGTGCAGGGCATGAGCGTGGTGGGGAAGACGGAGCCGGACTCCTCCCTCATCCGCTCCTCCCTGCGCTTCGCCCTCACCCTGTTGAACCCCGACTGACCCCAGGACCTCCCATGTCACCCAAGCTGTCCCACTTCCTCGTCGACCCCCGCGACGCGTCGTCCTCCCTCTCCACGGGCCTGCTGGTGCTCCGCGTCCTCACGGGCGGCCTGATGGCCCTGCACGGCGCCGGGAAGATGCTCACCCCCTTCACCTGGATGGGCGAGGGCGCCCCCGTCCCCGGGTTCCTCCAGTTCCTCGGCGCCGCGGCCGAGTTCTTCGGTGGCCTCGCGTGGATGGTCGGGCTGGCCACGCCGCTGGCGACGCTGGGCATCGCCGTGACGATGCTGGTGGGCATCCTCATCGCCCACATCCCGCTGGGCGACCCGTTCATCCGCCTGAGCGTCATGGGCGCCACCACCGGCCCGGGCGAGCCGTTCGGCGTGCTGCCCACCTGGCTGGTGCGCGCCGGCGGACGCAGCGCGGGCGGCTCCGGCTCCTCCGAGCTGGCCACCCTGTACATCGCCGTCTCCGCGATGCTCCTCGCCGCAGGCCCCGGGCGCTTCTCGCTCGACGCCTTCGTGTCCCGACGGTTCGCCGCGCGCGCCACGGCCTGAACGGACTGCCCTGAAAAGGCACGGGCCCGGGACCCCTGTCGGCCCCGAGCCCGCGTCACCTCACGACACCGCGCTCAGTCGCACTCGTGCGTGTGCGTGTGCGCGGTGGCCTTGGGGCTCCAGCCCTCGTTGCCGTCCTTCTCGAAGAAGAACTTCGCGCGCTGCTTCTGGCGCGTGCCCACCTCGTTCAGCGTGGCCGCGTCGAACAGCCGTCCGTTCACCATGGTGAGGCGCACCGTGCGGCTGTTCATCAGGTCCTCCAGCGGGTTCTTGTCCAGGACGATGAGGTCCGCGAGCTTGCCCGCCTCCAGCGAGCCCAGCTCCCCGTCCATGCCCAGGTACTTCGCCCCACCGAGCGTCCCCGCGCGCAGCGCCTGGAGCGGCTTCATCCCGCCCTGGCCGAACATCGACAGCTCCCAGTGCGCCGCCAGCCCCTCGCGCTGGCCGTGCGCGCCCAGTTGCACGTTCACGCCCGCGTCGTTCAGCTCGTGCGCCACCCGGGCCGCGGAGAAGTGGTTCATCTCGTCGTCCGGCACCATCATCCGCCGCCGGCTGCGCGAGTCCACCACGCGCCGGGGAACGAAGGAGAGCAGCCGCTCGTCCTCCCAGACGTTCGTCTTCTGGTACCAGTAGTTCTCGCCCCAGTTGCCGCCGTACGCCACGCCCAGCGTCGGCGTGTAGCCCGTGCCGCTCTGGCCCCACAGCTGCTTGACGTCCGCGTAGATGCGCGCCACCGGAATCGCGTGCTCCACGCCCGTGTGCCCGTCCACCACCATGGTCAGGTTGTGCTGGAGCAGCGAGCCACCCTCGGGCACCACCAGCATGTCCAGCTCACGCGCCGCCTGGAGCACCTTCTGCCGCTGGTCGCGCCGGGGCTGGTTGTAGCTCTTCACGCTGAAGGCCCCCATGGCCTTCATCCGCCGCAGGTGCGCCCGCGCGTCGTCCAGCGTGTCGATGGGCGCGCGGTAGCCCGCCCCCGACGCGCCATACAGGATGGTGCCCGTGGAGAAGATGCGCGGCGCCAGCAGCGCCCCCGCCTTCCCCAGCTCGCTCGCGGCGAACACCTCCTCCGACGAGTTGGACGGGTCGTGCAGCGTCGTCACGCCGAAGGCCAGCGACGCGGCATGCACCCAGCTCTGCTCGGGCATCATCCCGTCCATGCCCATGGCGCCGTGCCAGTGCACGTCGACGAGCCCGGGCATCACCGTCTTGCCCTTCACGTCCACCACCTTCGCGCCCGCGGGCACCTGCACCTGGCCCACCGGCCCCACCGCGACGATGCGGTTGCCCTTCACCACCACCACGCCCTGCTCGAGGACCTCGTCGCCCTTCATGGTGATGACGCGGCCACCCACCAGCGCCACCGTGCCCTCGGGCACGTCCGCCTTCACCACGAAGCCCAGGTCCACGCCCTTCGCCGCCGGCTCCGGCAGCTTCTCCGGCGCGCCCTCCAGGAAGGAGAAGGACTGCTTCAGCTCCCGCGTGAACAGCTCCGGCCCCAGCGACCAGTGCAGGCGCGCGCTGTCACCCGACCAGTGCAGGTACTCGCCCGCGTCGCGGCTCACCTTCGCCAGCGGCAGCGCCTTCGAGTCCGGCCCCACCACCACCGCCTTCGCGCCCCGCGCGAACGGGACGATGAAGGCGTTGAAGTTCTCCCGGAACGCCACCCACTTCTCGTCCGGAGACACCCGCGCCTCCACCGCCTCCGCGCTCGTCAGGTGCGTGCGCTCCTGGCCCCCCTCGACGCCGATGCTCTTCAGCGAGCGCACGTCCTCCTTCTCCTTGTGCTCCGCGTGCAGGAAGAAGACGCGGTCCGAGCCCGCCCCGAAGTGCGGCTGCTCGCCGTCGCGCGCCAGCCGCTTGGGCGTGCCACCCGCCGCCGGCATCACGAACAGGCCCGTCTCCCGGCTCCACTGGCCCGGCATCAGGTAGCCATCCCCCGACGCGCGGTACGCGAGCCACTTCCCATCCGGGCTGAGCGCGGGCTCCACGTAGTAGCCCGGCTTCGACGTGACGACCTTGCCCTCGCCGCCCGTCGCGGACACCACGCGGATGGCGCCCAGCTTCTCGTCGTCCCACGTGGTGTAGACGATGGAGCGCCCGTCGCGGGAGAACGACGGATAGAACTCCAGGTGGTCCTCCTGCTTCGTCAGCCGCCTGGGCGTGCCGCCCGGCAGCTCCTTCACGTAGAGCTTGCCCAGCGCCTGGTACACCACGCGGTCCCCCTTCGGGGACACCTGCACCCAGCGCAGCATCTTCGTGGCGAAGCGCTCCGGCGCCACCGCCTGCGGCGAGCGCACCACCTCCGCGAGGGTCCGCGTCCCCTTCACGTGGAAGGGGATGGGCGTCACCTGCTTCGTCGCCACGTCGATGCGCTGGAGCTTGCCGCCCGCCCAGAAGACGAGCGCCTTGTCGTCCCGCGTCCACGCCAGCGTCGGGTACACGCCGTGGATGGCCCACGTCTCCTGCATGTCCCGGTCGAGCCCGTCGTACAGCGGGCGCTCCGCGCCGGAGTCCACGTCCGTGACGTACAGCACGCTCTTCGTCCGCACGCGGCGGATGAACGCCAGGCGCTTGCCGTCGCGCGACGGCGTGGGGCGGATGGAGCCACCCGGCCCGGTGACGAAGGGGTCGATCTCCTTCGTCTCCAGGTCCAGCCGCTGGATGGCGTAGATCTCCCCGTTCGGGTCCTTGTTGTACTCGAACGTCTTGCCCGGGGTGACGTCCTGGCTGAAGAAGACGTAGCGCCCGTCCGGGGAGAACGCGGGCTCGCCCAGGTCCTTCTGGTCGTTGGCGCGCTCGGTGAGCTGCACGCCCTCGCCGCCGGAGCGGTGGTACATCCACAGCTCGCCCGCGCCCAGCGAGCGGCGCGCCGTGAAGTGCTTGCGCGCGACGATGAACTGGCCGTCCGGGCTCCACGTGGGGCTGTTGAGCAGGCGGAACTTCTCCTGCGTCACGGCCTTCACGTCGCCGCCTTCGCGGTTCATCACCCAGACGTTGTCGCCACCGCCCCGGTCACTGGTGAAGACGATGGACCTGCCGTCCGGGCTGAAGCGCGGCTGCATGTCCCACGCGACGCCGGACGTCAGCGCGCGCGCCTCGCCGCCCTTCAGCGGCAGCACGTAGATGTCGCCCAGCAGGTCGAAGACGAGCTCGTCGCCGGTCGGGCTCACGTCGACGTTCATCCACGTGCCCTCCGTGACGTCGATGGTCACCTGCCGCGAGGGGAAGCCCGGCGAGTCCACGCTCCAGGCGTCCTTCTTGTCCTTCGCGCCCTCCGCCGGGGGCGCCTTCCCGTCCCCCTCCACCTCCACGGCGCGGCCCGCCTCGCGCGCGGCGTCGTCCTTCTTCTGCGGAGCGGGAGGTTGTTGCTGGGCGGGCGGCGGCGCCGCCGCGGGCTGGGCGGCAGCCAACGCCGCGGGTGCGAGCAGCGCGACGCAGAGAGCGGAAGTCAGTCGTTTCACCGGAGGTCCTCGTGAAGGAGGGGGCAGCGAGACAGGCCGTATCGGGGGACGGAGCCTAACCAACCCGGGGGATGGATTCGGCGGCGCGTGAACAGGGGATGGGCCAGGGCTGTTCCTGGGCGGCGCCCAGGCGAGCGGGTGGAGGCAAACGCGGCGCGCCATCCCGGCCCGATTCTGCTATCCGCCAGGGCATGTCGGACTTCCATCTCCCCGAAGACAAAGCCGGACGGCTGGAGCGCTGCTCCCTGTTCTACACGGACGTGGTGCCCCACAACCACGCGCTGGGCCTGACGCTGGTGGATGTGGGCGCGGCCGAGGCCACCGTCGTGCTGCCCTACGCGGACTTCCTCGTGGGAAACCCGGAGACGGGGGTCATCGCCGGCGGCCCGGTGACGACGCTCATCGACGCGGCGTGCGGCACGTCCATCTTCCTCAAGCTCGGACGCTTCCTGCCCATCGTCACGCTGGACCTGCGCATCGACTACCTGCGCCCCGCGCGGCCCGGCATCGCGCTCACCGCCGTGGCGGAGTGCTACCGCACCACGCGCCAGGTGGCCTTCGTGCGCGCGCTCGTCCACCAGGGGGACAAGGACAACCCGGTGGCCTCCGCGCAGGGCACCTTCATGCGGACGGAGGAGTGACGACCATGAGTGACACCAACGCCCCCGCCACCCTCGCCTCGCTGGTCCGCGAGGTGCGCAAGACGCGCGAGTACCGCCGCCTCACGGACGCCATCCCCTACACGCGCTTCATGGGCATCGGCGTGGAGAACCTGGCCGGCGAGATGCTCTGCCGCATGACGTACGCGCCCAAGCTCATCGGCAACAGCTTCCTCCAGGCGCTGCACGGCGGCACGCTGGGCGCGCTGCTGGAGTCCGCCGCCATCTTCGAGCTGCTGCTCCAGACGGACACCGAGCGCGTGCCCAAGGTCATCTCGCTCACCGTGGACTTCCTGCGCTCCGGCAAGCCGCAGGACACCTTCGCGCGCGCCTTCATCACCCGCCAGGGCCGCCGCGTGGCCAACGTCCGCGTCGAGGCCTGGCAGGACGACCGCACCCGCCCCATCGCCAGCGCCCACGCGCTGTTCCTGCTCGCGGAGCCGTAGGCCCGCGTGCGCGGGAGGACAGGCGCCTCCGTCTCCCCGCGCGGGCCGACGACGGAGGAACCGCCTCCCCCGCCGCCTGCCCGCCCCTGGCGGCGAGCCCCCCGCCATCGCCACCTTCGGGCCTGGGATTCACGACCCGGGAGACATGCCATGAGGCGATGGAGCGGTTGGATGCTGGTGGGTTCGCTGCTGGTGGGTGGCACGGCGGTGGCGCAACAGAAGCAGGGCTCCACGCAGGGCGCCCAGAACAACGGGACCGGCAACAGCCAGGGCATGATCCGCGCGGGCGAGCCCGAGGCCATCGACCACGGCGAGGACGTCCAGAAGGACCCGGACGCGCTCCCCGGCACGGGTGGGGCGGGCGCAGACGCCCAGGCCTCCGCCCTGATGAAGCAGGGCATGTTGCCCGTGCCCGCCGACGAGAAGGCCTTCCTGGAGGTGCTGCACCACACCAACCAGATGGAAGTGAAGATGGGCCAGCTCGCGCAGCAGAACGGCTCCTCCCAGGGCGTGAAGGACTACGGCCAGCGCATGGAGAAGGACCACGGGCAGGCCGACCAGAAGCTCATGGCCTACGCGAAGTCGAAGCAGCTCACGCTCGGCGAGCCGAAGGCGGACACGCCCCTGGCCCAGGCGATGAGCGACTCGAACATGGCCACGGACAAGAAGCTCCAGGCCCTCCAGGGCCCCGTCTTCGACCGCGCCTACCTCACCACCATGGTGGAGGGCCACGACGTCGCCATCGCCCAGGTGATGGCCGCGCAGCAGCAGTTCAAGAGCAACACGCAGCTCACCGCGATGCTCGACGACCTGCTGCCCCAGCTCCAGCAGCACCGCCAGAGCGCGTACCGGCTGCTCGGCCAGGAGGCGCCACGGCAGGCCCGGCGCGGGCCGCAGCCGAGCGGACGCTGAGCGCTTCGCGCCCGGAGCTCAGGGCGGCGCGGTGATGGTGAGCCGGTAGACGTCCGGCTCACCGTCGCGCGTCGACCAGACGAGCAACTGCGTCTCCCCGGGAGCGCGCCCCGTGAGCTGGACGCCGTCCTCCACGAGGGCGACCTCCACCAGGCTGGGTTCTCCCACCGCGAGACGGAACAGCCCCGGCGCCGGGAGCACCTTGGTCGCGCCCAGGCCCAGCGTGATGGCCTCGTGCTGGAACGGCGACCCCTGGCCGCTGGCGGTGTCGCGCCTGGCCACGGCGTACCCCACCGACACGAGGACCGACACGGCCAGGACGCCACCCACCCAGCGGCCTCGTCGACGAGGCGCGGTGGCGAGCGCCCGCAGCAACCCCTCCATCGACGGGTAGCGCGCGTCCGGCGTGGGTGACAACCCTCGCGTCAGCGCTTCACGGACGTGCCGTGGCAGCCGAGGACGCTTCGCCGTGGGAGGGCGCGGCGACGTGGTCCCGGGCCGCTCGCCGTGGAGGGCCTCGTACAGCGCGACGCAGAAGCTGTACTGGTCGCTGCGCGCGTCCACCGGCAATCCCCGCCGCTGCTCGGGAGACATATAGGCGGGCGTGCCCGGTGACATGCCCTCGCGCGTGAGCGCGGTCTGCTCCGCGTCCCACGCGGCGTCCCCGGACGAGGCGCCGGTGTCGTGGGCACCTGGCGGTGACGACTCCCAGCGCGCGATGCCGAAGTCCGTGACGCGGGCCCGTCCGTCCCGGCCCACCAGCACGTTGGAGGGCTTGAAGTCGCGGTGGACCAGCCCCTGACGATGCGCGGCGGCCAGCCCCTCTCCGGCTTCCAGGAAGAGCGCCAGCACCTCGCGCCAGGGACGCTCCCGCTCGCGCAGCCAGCCCGCGAGCGTCGTCCCCTCCACCCACTCCATGGCCAGGAAGTCGCGCCCGTCCGACGAGCCCAGGTCGAAGAGCGGCAGCACGTTGGGGTGGGACAGGCGCGCCATGGCCTTGGCCTCGCGCAGCAGCCGTTCGCGCCGCTCCTGCTGGGAGCCACCTCGCGCCGGGCGCAGCAGCTTCAGCGCGACGCGGCGGCCCAACCGGGGGTCCTCCGCCGCGTACACCACGCCCATGCCGCCCATCCCCAGCAGCTCCCGCAGCACATACGGCCCCAGGCGCGTGCCCGGAGGCAGCACCTTCGGATCCGCGCCGGGCTCGAGCAGCGTGGACGCGCCCGTCTCCAGTCGGGTGGGTGCTTCCGCGTCCGGCGAGGCCCCCGCGTCCGCCACGGAGGCCTCCGCCGCCACCGCGCCCACCAGCGCGCGGCAGTCCGCGCAACCATCCAGGTGCGCCTCCAGCCTCGCGACGTCCGGCGCGGGGAGCGCGCCGCCGACGAAGCCCACGAGCACGTTCTCGTCCGGGCACGCGCCGGGCAGCGGGAGGGAGGGGCTCATCTGGGGGACCGTGCGCAACATCCTCGCAGCCTCCTGGACGGGGAGGAAGACAGGGGCCCCACGGACACCGCGGGCCCCTGTTGAACGTCCGCGCTAGTTCGCGGGCGTCGCGGCCTTCGACCCGGTGTCCTGGGACACCACGATGTCGAAGGCCCGGAGGCTGTCGTTCTCGTCCCAGGTGATGAGCTTCGTCGTGCCAGCCTCGCGGCCGGTCAGCGACACCTGGCCGGCCTCGCTCCCCATCTTCACCTGGGCCACCTCCGGGTCGCCGATGGCCAGCCGCTTGAGCTTCTTCACCGTGAGGACCTTGGTCTGTCCCACGTCGAGTTGGATGCGCTCGTCGGCGCCCGCCACGGTGCCCACCAGCGTCAGCGCCATCATCGCGATGCCCATCAGTCCGTTCCGCATGTCGTGTCTCCGGGAAAAGGGGAGTACCGCCGCCTTCAATCCGGTGACACCGGCCACTCCGCGGTGTTGCACGCCCCCGCGAAAAAACCGGGCGGCGACCGGCTACCCCGGCTCCCGGAGCATCGCCGGCAGGCTCAGGTCCAGCTGGCTGCGCACCGCGCGCATCAGGCTGTACAGCTCCTCCGAGGAGAGCTGGAGGCGCTCCGCCAACCGCTCCCGCGCCCCGGTGAGGAGCGCCTCCCGCGCGTGCGCCACCCAACGCGACACCGTGGACTTGTGCGTCTGGTACATCGCGCCGATGCGCTCCAGGCTCAGCCCCTCCACCACGTGCAGCCGCAACACGGTGCGCTCACGCGAGGAGAGCGCGGCGAGCGCGTCCGCCAGCACGGCCCGGAAGTCCTCGCGGTGTCTCCGGCGCAGGTAGTCCAGCTCCACGTCCAAGCCGCCGCCCGTGAGCACCCCCACCTCCGCGTCCTCCTCCACGCGCGCGCGTCGTCCCTCCGAGCGCTGGAGGTTGAGCGCGGTGCGCACCGCCGCCGCGCGCAGCCACGCGACCAGCGTGCCCGCGCCCTGGTACTCCGCGATGCGCGGCAACGCCCCCTCCTCCGCGTCGGGGACCAGCAACCGCTGACGCAGGTGCTGCAACACCTCCGCCGTGTCCACGCCTCCACCGCGGATGCGCGCCACGGCCGGGGCCACCCGGGGCAGGACGTCCCGCTCCAGCGCGGCGTGCGCGGAGGCGAGGCCTCGCGCGCAGGCACACGCGAGGTAGAGGTCCGCCGCCGGCAGCGTGGCCAGGTCCACGCCCGACGCCAGCCGCTCCGCGACGTGCCGCAGGAAGTCCTCGTCGGACAGCGCGACCTCCGGCCACGCCGCGCGACCCGCGGCCAACCACGAGTCCAGCAAGGACTCCATCTCCACCGCGTCCGCCAACGACCGGGCGGCCGGAGACAACGACTCGACGAATACGCGCACCCGGTGCTCGTGGCCGGTCATGCATCCCTCCACGAAGCATGCTCGCCCGGAATCCCCCGCCCCACCAACTGGCGGGCGGCGCGCGCTACTCCGTCACCACCACCGTGTACTCCTTGCGGTCCTCCTTCTTCTTGCCCCACGTCAGCAGCAGCGTGGTGCCCGGCGCCTTGCCGACGATTTCAATCTGCGACCGGCCCTTCGTCCGGGCCTCCGCCTTCTCGGTGTCACCGACCGCCACCCGCGACAGGCCCTCCACGGTGATGACCCGCTTCTGGCCCACCTCCAGGTCGATGCGCTCCTCGGCGCCCGCCGCCGTTCCCACCAGCGTCAGCGCCATCATCGCGATGCCCAGCAGCCCGTTCCGCATGACGCGTCTCCAAGGAACGAGTCGTTGCAACATCCACCACATGACAACAGTTATTGAGTGGATTTTCACGTCTTCCATGGACGCAAGGGAAGTCGCGATGTGGGGAGGAGACGGCGCACGTCGTGAAAGACTTTCGTTGTTACAGCGCGGTCGTCCATTTCTACAGGGTTCATCATACGCCAAGAGTCGAGAAAGGCCGTGGGAGGGGCGCGTTCTTCACCCTCCTGGCGGAGGTGGATGACACGCGCCGCACAGCGCCCCCGCCTCGTGGGCGACAGGGTTGCCGGACAGCGAACGCCCGCGTCGCGCGGCATGCCGCCTGCTTCCCCGCAGGTCATCCGTTCGGGGGGCTTGGCTTATGAACGAGCGTGAGCAGGTGAGGTTGAAGGAGCTGAAGGACGCCGCACAAACCCTGTTCAACCAGGGCCGGTACGCGCAATGCGCGGAGCTCTACGCGACCCTGCTCCGGCTGACACCCAAGGACCCGAACCTCCACATGCGGCACGCGGAGAGCTGTCGTCGCGCGGGACAGGCCGGCGCCTCCATCGTGTCGTATCGCGCCGCCGCGCGGCTGCTGGTCGCGCTGGGACACGGTTCGCGTGCCCGCGCCGCGCTGCGCGCCGCGCTCGCCGTGGCACCCGACGACCCCACGCTGCTGGCGGAGTTCGAGCAGTTGGGACACGTGGCGGTTCCGCCGTCGACCGCGCTCGAGGACGAGCGGCTCTACAGCCACGCGGCGGGGTTCTTCGCGCTCACCCAGGGAGATGGGTCGCACGGGCGCCGCGACACGCCGCCGCCTCCGCCGCCCGCCTTCGTGCTGCGCGCCGCCGAGGAGACACACCCCCACGGGTCGCTGCCAAAGGTGCCGACGATTCCGCCCGTCGACCTGGCCCTGCTGCGACAGCGCAACGCCTCGCCCACGCGGGCACCCGTGCCTCCGGACAGCGCGACACCGAGCGTCACGCCTCCGCCGCCTCGCGCCTCTCCTCCCTCGATGAGCTCCATCCCGGTGGTGATGGGCGTGGAGCTTCCCCGCGCGGCCGAACCCGTGGTGACGAACACGCCCCTGCCCACGTCCGTGAAGCGGCGCGAGGAGCCACCGCCGCGTCGGCCTCCCACGTTGCTGCCCGTGCCCATGGACTTCCAGGCGCCCGAGCCTCCGCCGCTGGAGGAGCTGCCTCCGCTGCCGGAGCCCGCGGAGCCATCCCGCGCGGAGGCCTCACTCCGGCCCCAGGTCCAGGTGGCCATCCCCGTGAGCGCGTGGCCGCAGCAGGCCTCGCTGACGCTGCCGCCCACGACGGCGGTCCGCCCCGAGCTGCGGAGACTCGGCCCCAACGTCGTGGCCATCCGCGTGTCGCCCCAGTCCCGCTGGGTCATCTTCCGCTCGGACAGCCCGCTCGAGGTGCTGCGCTCGGAGTCCCTGCCCGGAGCCCCGCGCGAGGAGCCTCGGAGCCAGCGCTCCACGATGGGCGAAGACGTGTGGCCCAACTAGGGTCGGCGCGGGTGTGGGGTTCGCGGAGCGTCGAGGGGCTCCACGCTCGCGGGGGAGCCTCCCGACACCGCGACCCGCGGAGGTGCGCCGAGGCGACGGCTTGCTCGCGGCGCGCCCCGTGGGGCCGCGCACCAGCGCCGGAGCCCGCGGGCCCGCATGGGCCTACATGGGCACGGACTTCTTCGGATCGAAGGTCTTCTTCTCCGGCTCCGGCGCGGGAGCCGGGGTCGCCTTGGCGGGGGCCTCGGTGCTCTCGGGTGTCCGCGTGCGCGTCCGCGACGCCTCGTCCTTCGCGTCCGACACCTGCGCCTTCACCGGCGCCTCGCAGTGCTCGCCCTTGCGGTTCGGGTGGCAGTGCCGGATGCCGTAGACATGGTGGCATCCGCAGGCGTCCACGCGCTTCTTCGCGCACACCGACGGATTGAAGACTGGCCCCGCCACCGTA
Organism: Myxococcus dinghuensis; assembly: GCF_024198235.1. Classification (GTDB taxonomy): domain Bacteria; phylum Myxococcota; class Myxococcia; order Myxococcales; family Myxococcaceae; genus Myxococcus; species Myxococcus dinghuensis. Next base: position 101,459 of record NZ_JAKCFB010000023.1, read on the forward strand.
TCCGCAGGCACCGCCTGCAACGCCACCGCCAGGAAAACCCCACCGAGGAAACCCATCGCCCAACCCCCTACCTGGATCTGGTGGAATGGATGGACCTGATGCGGGAATGTCGCAAGCCCCGTGGCGATCCGAATCGCGCGCTTCGCACGCGACCTGACTCTCGCTCGACCGTCCGCGCGCGGCGGGACGCACCCTCGAGGACATCACGATGGGTCCGGGACGTCCTCGCGGCAACAACACCCGCCCCTTCCGCTCGTCCCCAGGTCCGGGGCGAGCGCCACCCCCTCGGGGCGCCGTGAACCGCGGGGCGGCGCGAACTTCGAGGTGAACCCCGTGAAATCGCTCGCCTTCTCGGCCGCCTCGCCCTCATCCTCGGTGGAGGCGGCGCGGTCCTCCGCGAAGCGTCAGCTAATTCCGAACGTTTCGTCCCTGCCGCGTGTTCACCCCTGACAGGGAGCGGGTCATGAGCTGGAAACAACGTCTGGAGAAGGCCGCCGAGGGCCACTACGTCCTGCCGAAGACCAAGACGATGAAGGTCGACGCGGACCTGTTCCTCTCCGACAAGCTCCTGTGGGGTGAGGGGCCGGAGCTGCCGGGCCTGGAGGACACCGTCTTCGACCAGGTGGTCAACGCCGCGTCGTTCCCCGGCGTCACCCGCGTCGCCGTCACGCCCGACTGTCACGTGGGCTACGGCGTGCCCATCGGCACCGTGGTGGAGACGGACGGCATCCTGCTGCCCACCGCCGCGGGCTACGACATCGGCTGCGGGATGGTGCAGTTGCAGACGACGCTGACCGCGGAGGACGTGGCGGACCCCGCCAAGCGCCGGGAGTGGATCAACGAGGTGACCCGCCGCATCGCCGTGGGCGTGGGGGCCAGCCGCGTGCAGAAGCAGCGCCGGGTGTCCGACAAGGCCTTCGCGGACGTGGTGCGCCACGGCGCCAAGGCCCTGGGCCGGGGCTCCGCCGTCACCGAGCGCGACTTCGTGCCCGTCGAGGACGACCGGGTGGACATCCCGGACAGGGCCTACGAGAAGCGCGGCCAGCTGGGCAGCCTGGGCGGTGGCAACCACTTCACGGAGATGCAGGTCGACGAGGACGACCGCGTGTGGGTGATGCTGCACACCGGCAGCCGCGGCTTCGGGTGGAACATCGCCAAGCACTTCTTCGTCGCGGGCGCCGCCCAGCTGGGCCTCAAGAGCCGCAGCGAGGACTTCGTCTGGCTCGACGCCGACAGCCCCATGGGGCGGCAGTACTGGAACCTGCACAACATGGCCGCCAACTTCGCGGTGGCCAACCGGCTCATCATCGGCGAGGCCGTGTGCGCCGCGCTCGAGGAGGTGTTCGGCGGGACCGCCAGCATCTACTACGAGATTTCGCACAACCTCATCCAGAAGGAGGCCGGGAAGTTCGTCGCCCGCAAGGGCGCCACGCGCGCGTTCCCCGCGGGCCACCCCGCGCTGAAGCGCACGCCGTGGGAGGACTCCGGCCACCCCATCCTGATTCCGGGCTCCATGGAGACCGGCAGCGCCATCCTCTTCGCGGAGGAGGGCGCGGCGAAGTCCATCTATTCGGTGAACCACGGCTCCGGCCGCCGCCTGTCGCGCGGCGAGGCGCGGCGCGTGCTGCAGCAGGGCCCCACGGACGAGCGCATGGCCCAGGCGGGCATCCTGCTCAACACCCGCCACACGCCCCTGGACGAGTCCGGCCCCTGCTACAAGAACCTGGACGACGTGCTGGAGACGGTGGAGATGGCGAAGCTCGCCCGGGTGGCCCGCCGGCTCAAGCCGGTGGCCTGCATCAAGGGAGCGGACTGACGGCGGCGGCGCGTCGCCGTGGACTTCCCCGGGAGCCTGATAGAGTGGCCGCCCTCTGGAGTCCCCAAGAATGACCTCGCCGTCCCCGTCCGCCCGCGCGTCCGCTCCGGGCTCCCGTGAGGCCGAGCTGGCTCGCGCCGAGAGCGAGCTGGCCGCCCAGGAGGCCCGCCTCGCGGAGCAGGTGAGCCGCGCCCTCGCGGAGGCCACCACGCTCTCCACCCGCCTCGACACCACCCGCGCCGCCCTGGCCCGCGCCCACCGCGAGCCGGACGCCGGCCCCGACGTGGGGGAGCAGGCGTCCAGGCTCCAGGCCGCCACCCTCCCCACGCTCGACGTGGAGGGCGCGCGGACCCGGGCGCTGGAGGCCCGCGAGAAGGCGTTGGAGGCGCGGCGCCACGCGGGCCTGGAGGCCCAGGCGGCCCTGCGCACCCACCAGGAGCAGCTCGCGAAGCTGGCGCGCGCCGTGACGGACGCGGAGGCCGCGCTCGCGCGCCAGGGCGAGGCCAGCGCCGCGAAGGCCCGCGCGAAGGAGGACGCCGCGCGCGCGCGTCAGGCGGAGCTGGCCCGGGCGGCGGCCGCGGCGAAGGCCCAGGGCCAGACGCTGCCCGGCGCGCCCACGGTCCGGCCCGCCGTCTCGCCGGATGGCTCGGAGGCGCGGCGCAACGGCCGCGTGCGCATGCACACCGCCATCGACATGCGCAGCGACTCCAACTTCTTCACCGGCTTCTCCATGGACATCAGCGAGGGCGGCGTCTTCATCGCCACGGTGGACGCGCCCCCGCGCGGTACACAGGTGGAGCTGGACTTCACCCTGCCCGGCGGCCGGCCCATGAAGGTGACGGGCGTGGTGCGCTGGGTGCGCGAGGCCAACCCCAAGACGCCGGAGCTGATGCCAGGCGTGGGCGTGCAGTTCACCGGCCTGCCCCACGAGGTGGCCTCCGCCATCGGCTCCTTCGTCACCACGCGCGAGCCCCTGTTCTATCCGGACTGAGCCCGCGCGGCGGGGTGAGCGTCGGATACCCGACCCACGGTGGGACGTGCCGTCGGCGGGCGGCACTCGTGGCACGTCACGACAGACAGCGGCGGAGTCCTGGTGCATCGTAGCGACGGAGACCGTGACCCGAGAGGAGACTCCACGGAATGAGCGCACCCACCCGCAGCCCCAACGCCGCCGCAGCCCGCCCTCCCCGCTGGGACCAGGGCAAGCGGTGCGACAACGAAGCCGAGCCCCCTTCGGACGGCGGCCCCGGCGCAGGCCCGGAGACACCGGTGGTGGACAAGGTCAACCTCGCCCAGAAGCTGGCCCTCTTCTCCGAGCACTGGTCGCCCCGCGTCGTGGGGGAGCTGAACGGCCAGCACGTGCGGCTGGCGAAGCTGCTGGGGCCCTTCACCTGGCACCACCACGAAGCAGAGGACGAGCTGTTCCTGGTGCTCCACGGCCGGCTGCGCATGGAGCTGCGCGAGCGCGTGGTGGACGTGGAGCCCGGCGAGTTCATCATCATCCCCCGAGGCGTGGAGCACCGCCCGGTGGCGGACGAGGAGGTCCACGTCCTGCTGTTCGAGCCGGCCTCCACGCTCAACACCGGCAACGTCCGCGAGGAGCGCACGGTCGAGGCCCCGTCCCGCCTCTGACCCGCCGAGGCGCCGCGGCTGGAACGGGAAGAGAGGGAGCGGACTCCCTCCCTTCCCAGGACTTCGACGACTACGGGCTGAACGTGCCGGTGAGCACGCTGGCGCGGGCGCGAGGCAGCGCGCGCTTGAACGGGCTCGTCGCGAGGTTCGAGCCAGGCTGGTACCAGCTCTGGATTTCCGCGAAGTAGGTCTGGCCCGCCTGCAGCACGGACGGGGGCAGGTACACGCTCTGGAGGTCCGTGTGCAGCGCCGCCACGCGCGTCACGGTGGTGGCGCCGTTGCTCACGCCGAGCCGGTAGATGTTCACCACGTAGTTCGTGGCCGTGCCGACCAGCGGCTTCGACCAGCGCAGCGAGGCGTCTGCCCCCACGCCCGTGAGGTTCTGGAACGCGCCGCGCGTGTTCACCAGGGGCGCAGCCACCGGCCCGACGAGGGGCTCCACGGGCGCGGCGGTGAACGCGCTCTCCTCCTGCTCCACTCGGATGTCCACGTTCATCGTGTAGGGCGTCGCGGTCCCCAGCGCGTAGCTCTTCGTGAAGCCCGCGGTGGCGGTCGCCACCTTCTGCCACGCCGCCGGGAGCGGGTTGTTGTAGGTCATGCCCCCCGTGACGATGTCCGTCCGCTGCGAGTCAGGATTGAGCTGCACGAGGAGCGGCGGCCCGCTGATGGCCGCGCCCGCCGAGCTCAGCGCGGCCGGCCGGGAGGACATCCAGATCTCGTTGTACGTGCTGACCGCGGCGGGGTTCACCTGGGTGCGCAGGGCTTCGAAGGCCGAGCGCCTCCAGTCCACCGAGAAGGTGCCGGTCGCGGCGGGCTGGGTGAAGGTTCCGCTGATGGAGTTGGGCTGCCCCTCCACCTGCGTCACGCTCGAGAGGAACACCTTGTGCATCGCGCGGTAGGGCACGCCATTCGCGCTCGTCTGAAACCGCATCTGGGCCAGGGAGAGCAAGTCCCCACGGCTGCTATCGAGCAGGACGGGGTTGGTCAGTCTGGCGTAATCGAAACTCAATCCCGAGAGCGACGTGGCGCCCGTCAGGGGGCGTCCCGTGGCGATGGAGCCCGCGTAGCCGAACGCGCCCGCATTCAACGAATACACGTCCAGATAATCCTCCGGCTGCCAGGGAGACATGCCGGTGGCGGAAACCGTCAGTTGCGTGGGCTGCGAGACGAAGGTGCCATCACGGCCCCACGCCGTGGAGCCCAGGTCGAACGTGCGGTCGGTGCTCACCAGGTAGCGCGAGTCCAGCTTCAGGTAGATGCGGCCGGAGGGGACGTTGGGCACGGAGATGGTGCCGTCCGCGGAGCCCGTGCCCGGGTAGGCCGTGAACGCTCCGGTGGTCGAGTCCCGCGTGTAGGCCACCACCGACGTGGCGGATTGATTGTATGGCTTCGTCTCGTTGCCAGACATGGCGACGAAGGTGACCGGGCTGGTACCGGTGACTTGAGTGTTCAGCCCCTGGGCGACCTGGGAGGTCGTGTCCTCCAACACGGAGGAGTCCACCGCCTCGGCCTCATCCGGACCCGCGCAACCGACACCCGTCATCCCGACCAGAATCCCGAGCGAAATCAATGATTTCTTCATTGTGGAAGCTGCCCTTTCGGCGACACCCAGGATGGCGTCGCGCAGGGAGATTCATACCGTGCCGGTCTGACATTTCCGGGGGTGCCACGACCCCCCATTCCTTGCTCGGGGCCGTGAAGACAGACACGCGTTTCGTCAGACGCGGCTGATACATTCCTCCGCAATGACTGGCACCCTCCACGACCAGCCTGGAGTGCGTTTCACGGCGACGGCCGGGTGGGCGCGTCGCCGGGCCCCGGCCACGCGCGCGGCGTCAGGTGGAGGGCACGGGCGCGGGCGTCGTGCCCACCCGGGTGCCCAGCGGCAGGAGCGGCAGCTCCACGGTGAACGTGGAGCCCTCGCCGGGCATGCTCTCCACGTGGATGGTGCCGCCGTGCGCGTCCACCAACTGCCGCACGATGTAGAGCCCCAGTCCGAAGCCCGCGTGCCGTCCGGCGGAGGGCACCTGTTCGAAGCGCTCGAAGATGCGCCGCTGCGACTCCGGGGCGATGCCCGGCCCGAAGTCCCGCACCACCACGCGCGCGCCCGCGGGACCGGAGCGCTCCGCGCGCACCTCCACCGGATGGCCCCGGCCGAACTTCAGCGCGTTGGAGAGCAGGTTCGTCACCACGCGGTCCAGGCGCAGCCGGTCCCACTGGCCCACCAGCCCCAGCTCCGCGTCGAGCACGAGCTTGCAGCCGTTCTCGTGGGCCTGCTCGGAGAAGCGCTCCACCACCTCGTGCACCAGGTCCGCGAGGTCCACGGGCGACACGTCCAGCACCAGCCGCTCCGACGACAGCCACGACACGTCCAGCAGGTTGAGCAGCAACTGCCCCAGCCGCTGCGTCTGCTTCATCGCGAGCGACAGCCCCTCGCGCACCTTCTCCGGTGTCGCGTCCTCGCGCCGCAGCCTGCGCAGCAGCAGGTGGAGCGTGTTGAGCGGGTTGCCCAGGTCGTGCGCCGCCACGCCGATGAGCTCCACCGCGTCGCGCGCCTCGCGCACCAGCCGCGCGTTGTCCAGGGCCAGCGCCGCGCGCCCCGCCAGCTCCTCCACGAAGACCTGGTCCGCCAGGGTCAGCCGCCGCCGGGGGGACGACATCAACAGCACCAGCACCCCCTGGGCGCGAGGCCCCACCTGGAGCGGCACCGCGAGATAGGAGGACACGCCCACGCGCTCCATCTGCTTGCGGTGCGTGGTGTCCTCGATGTCCCGCGCCAGCATCTGCGGCGACACATCCTCCGTCCACTCGGAGCGCCCGGTGCGCAGCACCTGCCAGATGCCCTGCGGTGTGTCCGGCGGGGCGTAGTCCCGCACCGCGTCCCACAGCCAGACCTGCTTCTGGGGCACCGCGTGCTTCACCACCCGGGGCCGCAGCTCGCCGGAGGGCGTCATCACGTACAGGATGCACGCGTCCGCCACCTCCGGGACCATCATCCGCGCCAGCTCCGCCACCGTCTGCTCCGGCTCCAGCAGTTGCTGGAACAGGCGGCCGGCCTCCGCCAGCAGCCGCTGGGTGCGCTCGACGCGCTGGCGCTCGGTGATGTCGCGCGTCACCTCCGCGAAGCCCCGCACGCGCCCCTCGTCGTCGAGCAGCGTGTTGATGAGGGCCTCCGCGAAGAAGAGGGTGCCGTCCTTTCGCGCGCGCCACCCCTCCGTGCGCAGCCGCCCGTCGCGCCGCGCCCGCTCCAGCTCCTGCTCCGGCACCCCCCGGGCCACCGCCTCCGGCGGATAGAAGCGCTCCAGCGGCGCGCCCAGGGCCTCCTCCTCCTGGTAGCCGGTGATGCGGGTGGCCCCCGGGTTCCAGCTCGCCACCCGCCCCTGTTCGTCCAGCAGCAGCAGCGCGTAGTCCCGCACGCCCTCCACCAGCAGTTGGAAGCGGCGGGTGCTGTCCGCCGCCTTCGCGTGCAGCGGCGCCAGCCGTCGCAAGAGCACCCACGCCAGCGTGCCCGCCAGCCCCAGGCCCAGCCCGGACGTCACGAGCGTCAGCACCAGCACGCGCTGGTCGGCGTCCACCGCCGACTGGACACCCACGGCCAGGCGCGCCTCGGCGGTCGCCGACAGCTGCTGGAGCGCGGTGAAGGTCCGCAGCCGCGTGACGTCCACGCGCTCCTCGGCGAGCGCCTCCTTCCGGTCCCGGGGCAGGCCGTCCGAACGGAACACCAGGAGCTGCCGCACGGCCTGCTCGTGGTCCTGCTCCGCGCGCGCGGCGTCGCGCAGCTGGGAGGCCTCCGGCTCCACGGCCAGGCGCGGCGTCAGCCGCTCGCGGGTGGCGATGAAGTCCTCGCGCGAGGCGGCCATCTCCCGGGAGAAGCGCGGGTCCCTCGACAGCGCGTAGCCCCGGCCGCTGCCCACCTTGTCGCTGAAGGCCCGGCGCAGCCGCTCCACCTCCAGCAGGTCGCGCGACAGCTCGAGCAGGTTCTCCTTGTGGCTGGAGCGGATCAACCCCAACACCACCGCCGACGCGGCCGTCAGCCCCAGCGCCACGAGCAGGGACGCGACGAAGCCGGCCACCATGCGCCGCGCGAACGTCCACCGACGCCCCACTCCGCCATCCCCCCTCCTCCGGCCCCGCCGGCACCGCCCCGCGCACAATGTGGGTCCACCCACCGCGCGTCAGCAGCCCCGGCCGCGAGGCCCCTTCCCGTCCACCACCCGTCAGCGGGGGCTAGCGGGAGCCGGCCGTGGACGACGGGGAGGCCGCCGGGGGAGCGCCGCCCGGGGCATCGAAGGTGCCCTGCTCGGGATCCACCGACCAGGCGGAGTACTTCTGCATCTTCACGTCCCGCAGCTTCCCGCTCTCGTAGCAGACGGCGTAGACGAGGAAGAACTCCTTCTCCATGGAGGGCTGGCCGTAGCGGTAGCAGTCCGCGCCGCCCGCGTCGCGCTCGCGCGTCATGGGCTTGCCCAGCAGCGCCACCACCTGCTCCGTCGTCATGCCCCCGTGGACGGACTTGATGCCGTGCGGCGTGAGCACGCGGAAGGTCGTGGAGTCCTCGCGGATCAACGTCCACACCCCCACGCCGAGCACCACCGGGAACAGCGCCGTCACCAGGGCCAGGGTCCACCGGCCCCGGGGCAGGCGGCTCCCCCCCGCCTGGAAGGCGGTGAAGAGGTTGCGCGGGTCGGACGGGTCGGCGGCCGGGGGGGCGCCCGGGAGGTTCTCTGTCTGGCTCACGTCGACTGACATGCCGTTCCAACAGCGCGGATGCAAGAAACTCCACGCATGCCCCCACATCCCGCCTGCCCGGCGCCTCCACAGGACTTAGATGGGCGGCTGCCCGGCTTGCTTTCGTGACATGCGAGTTCACAAACGCACGAAAGCCAGCCTGCTACATCCCCCTCCGGGGTAGGCAACCAGGAGTCGTGCAAGATGGCGAAGCGAGGCGCCGCGGGACGCAGCGTCACCCAGAAGCCCTTGGAGCGAGATGTCCTGCCGGCGGGGGTGGAGATGGATGAAGGCCTCTTCTTCAACCGCGAGCTGTCCTGGCTGGCGTTCAACGACCGGGTCCTCCAACTGGCCGAATCCCCGGACGAGCCGCTGCTCGAGCGGCTGAAGTTCGTGGCCATCTACGCGCGCAACCTGGACGAGTTCTTCATGATTCGGGTGGCGCGCCTGCACGAGCAGGTGCGGGGTGGGGTGGCGCGGCTGGTGCCGGACGGGGCCTCCCCCAGCGCGACGCTCGACAAGCTGCACGAGGGCATCTTCGAGCAGAGCAATCGCCACAGCGCCATCTTCGAGAAGCTGCTGCGCCCGGCGCTCGCGGAGAAGGGCCTGCGCATCCTCACCGCGAAGGAGCTGGACCCCGAGCAGCGCGCCCAGGTGGACCAGCGCTTCCGCGAGCAGATCTTCCCCGTGCTCACGCCGCTGGCCATCGGCCTGGGCCGGCACTTCCCGTACATCTCCAACCTGTCGCTCAGCCTGGCGGTGCTCCTGAAGGACCCGGAGGCGGGCGAGGAGAGCGTGGCGCGGGTGAAGGTGCCCAAGGAGCTGTTGCCGCGCTTCCTGCCGCTCAAGGGCAACGTCTTCGTGCCGCTGGAGGAGGTCATCGCGCAGCACCTGGGCGACCTGTTCCCGGGCATGGAGGTGCTGAGCTGGAGCCTGTTCCGCGTCACCCGCGACGCGGACTTCACCGTGTCCGAGGACGCGGAGGACCTGCTCAAGGCGGTGGAGACGGAGCTGCGCCAGCGCCGCTTCGGCGACGTCATCCGCCTGGAGGTGCAGGCGGGGATGAGCCCCAAGCTGCTCGAGCCGCTGGTGGAGGCGCTGGGGCTGGAGCCGCGGCAGGTGTACGAGGAGCAGGGCCTGCTGGGCCTGGGGGACGTGCAGGCCATCGCCTTCGCGCCGGGCTTCCCGGAGCTGAAGGACCCGCCGTGGACACCCGTCACCCAGCCCCGGCTGCGCCCGGAGACGGACTCGCCGGACGGGGGCACGGTGATGGCGGCGATGCGGCGCGGGGATTTGCTCGTCCACCACCCCTACGAGTCCTTCGCCACGTCCGTGGAGCGCTTCGTCACGGAGGCCGTGGCGGACCCGGACGTGCTCGCCATCAAGCAGACCGTCTACCGCACGTCCGACAGCTCGCCCCTGGTGCCCGCGCTCATCACCGCCACGGAGAACGGCAAGCAGGCGGTGTGCATGGTGGAGCTCAAGGCGCGCTTCGACGAGCGCACCAACATCAAGTGGGCCAACGCGCTGGAAGAGGCGGGCGTGCACGTCGTGTACGGCATCCCGTCGCTGAAGACCCACGCCAAGGCCATCCTCATCGTCCGGCGCGAGGGCGAGCGGGTGCGGCACTACGTGCACATCGGCACGGGCAACTACAACCCGAAGACGGCGCGCCTCTACACGGACATGGGCCTGTTCACCACGGACCCGGACATCGGCGCGGACGTGGCGGACCTGTTCAACTACCTCACCGGGTTCGGCCGGCCGAAGTCGTTCCGCAAGCTGCTGGTGGCGCCGCTCACCATGCGCGAGGGGTTGCTGGAGCACATCAAGCGCACCGTCGTCGCGCACACGCTGGAGCGCCCCGCGCGCATCCAGATGAAGATGAACGCGCTGGTGGACCCGGGCATCATCCGCGCCCTCTACGACGCGTCCCGCGCGGGCGTGAAGGTGGAGCTCAACGTCCGGGGCATCTGCTGCCTGCGCCCGGGCGTCCCCGGCGTGTCGGAGAACATCCGCGTCGTGTCCACGCTGGGCCGCTTCCTGGAGCACGCGCGCGTCTACATCTTCGAGCGCGGCACGGAGCTGCGTTGCTACATCGGGTCCGCGGACCTGATGCCGCGCAACCTGGACCACCGCGTGGAGATCCTCGCCCCGGTGGAGGACCCCGCCCTGGCCACGCAGGTGCGCGACGCGCTGGAGCGCAGCCTGGCGGACAACACCCACGCGTGGGAGCTGCAGGCCGACGGCACCTGGCGCCGCCTGACGCCCGCCTCGGGAGCGGAGAAGCGCTGGGCCCAGGGCGAGCTGATGGAGCGCAGCACCCGCCTCGCCCAGTTCCCGGGGACACGCCCGCTCCCTTGAGGGGCGGGCAACACGACTACCCAGAACGCCCAGATTGGTTTGGGATTCAAGCGGGCACGAGCGAAGGCCGCGGCCGGCGGCGCGGCCAGCGCGGCTTGCGGACTTCGAACGGGGTGAGGTAACAGCGTCGCTCCTCCGATGCCGGCCTCGCCACCCTGCTTCAGCGTCGTCGTGTCCTGCTTCGACCAGGGCACCTTCCTCGCCGCGTGCCTGCGCAGCCTCCGCGCCCAGACGCTGAAGCCCCTGGAGGTCCTCGTCGTCGACGACGGCTCCACCGACGCGTTCACCCTGCGCGCGCTGGAGGAGCAGTGCGTGGACGGCGTGCGCCTGCTGCGACAGGAGCACCGGGGCCTCGCGGGCGCGCGCGACGCGGGCCTCCTCGCGCCCGGAGGCGAGTGGGTGGTGACGCTGTCCACGCTGGACCTGCTCCCACCGGACGCGCTGGAGCGCTACGCCCACGCCATCGACGGCGCGCCCGACGTGGACGTGTGGCTGGCGGACGCGGAGTTCCTGGGCCTGGAGATGGGTCCGCGGCGACGCCCTCGCTTCAACCCGTGGCGGCTGTTGTGGGAGCCCCCGGAGCACGACGGCGCCGCGGTGCGCCGCGCCGTGTTCGAGGCGGGCCTGGGCGGGGCCTGGGAGCCGCTCATCCGCGCGTGCGTGGCGCACGGCTTCACGGTGAGGGACCTGGAGGCCACCGCCCTGTGCCACCGCGTGTGGGGCCATGACCGGCACGACGCCCGGCGGGCCCGCGCGGCGCTGGCGGAGACGCTCCAACGCGAGCACCCCGTCTTCCAGGACGCGGAGGCCCTGACCCGCCTGAAGCGCCAGCACGCGCCCTACCTGGGCGTGGCGACGCGGACCCAGGACCTGGCGCACGCGCTGGAGGACCAGCGCTTCCAGGACTTCCGCGTGGTGGACGACGCGGGACGGGCCCTGGGCGAGGAGGGCCTGTCCGTGTTCCACGACGTGCCCTGCGCCCGGGTGCTGGTGAGCCTGGACGACGCGGCGCTGGCGCGGGCGGCCCGCGAGGATGGCTTCCTGCTGGAGAAGCTGGCGCGCACGCTCCACCACCATCCGGCGGCGCTGGTCTGGCTGGTGACGACGTCCGACCCGGCGTGGCCCGGCGCGCGGCTCACCGGCGACGCGGCGCTCGCGCGGTCCGTGCGCTGCGTGGGCGTCTGCGTGTCCCCCCAGGTCCTGGCGTCCGCGCCCACCCTCCCCCGCCACGCAGACCAGCCGCTCGCGGACCTGGTGCGGCACGTGGAGCGGCTGGCGCCACGGGCCACCCTCACGCGGGTGGTGGGCACCCACGCCCCGACTCCGGACGACGACGTGGACCTGCTCCCGTCCGAGCCCTTCCCGCGGCCGACGGCGACGACGTCCGCCGCCGCGGCCTCCTCGAACGCCGAGCGTCAGGCGCACCTGCTGCTGGGCATGCGGCTGTTGGGCAAGAGCGCGGCGCGGCTGACCCAGGCCACGCTGAGCCCCGACATCCACTCGAGGCTGCGACACTCGCGCCTGGGCGACGCGCTGCGCGAGCGGCTGGCGGAAGGCACGCGCCCCGCACCGCTGCGCTCCCCTTCCGAACAGGGCCCCTCCTGGCCGGGGCCCCTCTCCGAGGAGGAGCTGGAGGAGCCGCGCGCCGAGGAGCTGCGCCGGTGGGCATTCCAGCAGCCCCCGCGCTTCGCGCCCGCGCTCCCGCCGGAGGCCGACGCGGTGCTCGTCATCCTCCCGTCGCTGGCGAGCGACCCCGTGGGCCGGTCCCGCGCGCGGCTCGTGCGAGCGCTGGCGCGGACGGAGCCACGCAGGCGGCTGCACGTGCTCGTCACCCGCGAGGAGGGCGAGGGCGACGCGCTGGCGCCGGAGCTGCTGCCGCACGTGGCGAGCGCCTGGTGCCTGCCGTCGCTCACCGCCCACCCCACGCCGGACGACGTGGCCCGGCTGGCCTCGCTGCTGGGCGTGGGCGCGGTGCTCATCGCCGACAGCCGCATCGGCTACGACGCGATTCCCGCCCTGCGCAAGCTGCCGCGCCGGCTGCGGCTCGTCGCGCAGTCGCACGGCCTCCAGGACCCCCGGACACGAGGCGGCCCCGTGTCGCCGTGCGCGCACGCGGCCGGGCACTTCAACAACCTGCTGGACGCGTACGCCGTCACCACGCGGCTCACCGCCGAGCAGTTGGCGCGCGACTTCTACGTGTCCGAGTCCAAGCTCCACGTGGTGCCCCCCGTGGTGGAGGCCCCGCGCGTGGGCATCCGGCGCGCCGCGGCGTCGGGCTCGGCGCCGCGCCTGCTCTGGTACACGCCGACGGTCGACGACGGCGCGCTCGCGCTCCTCCAGGAGCTGCTGCGGCTGTGGCACCACCGCCACCCGGACGAGGGCCCGCGCTTCACCCTCGTCACGCCCGAGGAGGAGCGGAGCGGGGTGCTCCCCGCGCCCGGGTCGAAGCGGATGGTGGAGCGGGTGTCGTGGCGGACGGAGAGCCCGGAGGCGTGGGCGTCGCTCCTGCGGGACACGGACGGCCTCGTCCTCCCCACGCCCCCGCCGGAGCAGGGGCTGCTGGTGCTGGAGGCGCTGGCCCGGGGCGTGCCCGTCATCGCCTCGTCCCAGGGGCCGGGCATGTCGCCGGAGCTGACGGCCCGGCTGGCCTGGGTGCTGGAGAACCCCGCCCGCGCCGTCGACTACGTCCGGGCGCTGGAGTACCTGATGGATGTCCGGGAGACCCCGCGCGTGGAGGCCGAGGGGGCACGCGCGCCCTCCACGGAATGGGCGCCCGCGACGCGTCAACTGCTGGACCTGTTGACGCCGACGACCCTCCAATCGATGCGCTAGCGCGCCGTCTCCCTCGAGCGGAAAGCCACACGAGTCATGACCGTGAAACCCATCCAGGACGCCCCCCAGGGTCCGGGGGGCCGTGAAGGGCCCGCCGCCGCGGCGCCCCGCATCAGCGTCGTCATCCCCTGCTTCAACCAGGGCGCCTTCCTGGCCGAGTGCCTGTCGAGCCTGCGCGCCCAGACGCTCGCCCCGCACGAAGTCATCGTCGTGGACGACGGCTCCACGGACGCGTTCTCCGTGCGGCGGATGCAGGAGCTGTGCGTGGACGGGGTGCGGCTCATCCGCCAGGAGAACCGCGGCCTGTCCGGCGCGCGCAACACCGGCATCCGCGCCGCCACCGGCGACTGGCTCCTCCCGCTGGACGCGGACGACATGCTGATGCCGGAGGCGGTGGCCACCTATACGCGGGCCATCCTCGGCTCGCCGGAGGTGGATGTCTGGTACCCGGACCTCACCCACTTCGGCCACGAGGACCTGCTCTGGGAGCCCCCGCCCTTCAACCCGTGGCGGATGCTCTGGGGCAACGACCTCATCTGCAGCTCCGCCATCCGGCGGACCGTCTTCGACGGGGGCGTCTTCTACAACGAGCGGATGCGGCAGGGGTACGAGGACTGGGAGTTCTTCCTGCACGCGTGCGTGGAGCGGGGACACGTGGCGCGCCCCCTGGAGCGCGTCGTCTTCCGCTACCGCCGCTGGGGCCACAGCATGGTGGCGGAGTCGAACGCCCGGCGCGCGCAAATCATCGAGCAGCTCCACCACGAGCGCGCCGCCCTCTACGACGACGCGGAGCGGCTCACCCAGCTCAAGCGCCGCCACGACCCCTACCTGGCCATCGCCGCCACCAGCCCGCGGCTGCGCCCGGCGCTGGAGCGGCAGACGCTGCGCGACTTCCAGGTGGTGGACGAGTCCGACCGCGTCTGTCGCGAGGGAGGCTTCGCCGCCTTCCAGCGTCCGGGCCCGGACTTCGCGCGGATGCTGGTGAGCGTGGACGACGAGGCGCTCGGCGCGGCGCTCGGTGCGGACGTCTTCCTGCTGGAGAAGCTGGCGCGGGTGCTGGAGGACGGGCGCCCGCCGCTCGTGTGGCTGCTCACCGCGGACGCCGGCGAGGCGTACCCGGGCTTCCTCGCCAGGGAGCACGAGGTCCGCGACACGGGCATGCGCTGCGTGGGCTTCGCGGTGGATCCGCTGCGCCTGCTGGAGGGCCCGCCCCTGTCGCGCACCGACGACGGGTTGCTCGAGGACCTGGATTGGGCCCTGCGCCAGCAGGCCCCCGGCGGCATCCGCTACCTGGTGGTGGGCCCCACCCGCGAGGTGGGCGAGGGCGAGCCTTGTCCCCTGCCGCCGGAGCCGGTCCACGGGCGCGCGCACGGCGCCCCCGCGCTCACCGAGCGCAAGCGCATGCTGCGCGAGAGCTTCTCGCTGATGGGCCGGGGCGCCAGCAAGCTCCTGCGCGGGGCCATCGGCGTGGACGCGCACGACAAGCTGCTGTCGTCCTCCTCCGCGCGGCGGCTGCGCGCCCAGTGGCTGGGAGAGGCCGCGCCGCCCTCCGCCTCCGCGTGGAGACGGTCCCCCCTGGATTCGCGGGGCACGCGCGAGGGCCCCTTCGCCCCCTGGCGCCTGCGGGTCTCGCGGCACCGCAACTCCCTCTACCGCGGGCTCCACCAGGGGCCCCGCTTCGAGGAGACCCCGCTGGCGGGGACGAACGCGCCCGCGCTGCTCATCCTGGTGTCGTGGCTCATCCACGGCGGCGTCGAGCGCGCGGTGGTGGACCTGCTCCAGGGGCTGCGCCGCATCGCGCCCCGGCAGCGGCGCTACGTCGTCGCCACCATCAGCGACGCGCGCTCCGTGCCCATGGCGTGGGCGAACGAGGTGCTCGCGTGCGTGGACGGCGTGTTCAGCGTGGACGGCCGGCCCCCGCGCGACGCGAGCGGCTTCGTCTCGGAGCTGGTGGAGCGGCTGGACGTGGGCGCCATCCTGGTGGCCAACAGCAAGGAGGGCTTCGACGCGATGCCGCTCCTGCGCGAGCGGCACCCGGCGCTGCGCCTCATCTCCCAGGCCCACACCTTCCCGTGGGACCCCATCAAGGGCGAGTGGTTCGGCCACTGCCCCTACTCCGCGCAGCGCTACGACGACTTCATCGACGCCTACGCCTGCATCAGCCGGGAGACGATGACGCGCTTCACCGAGGAGGTCTTCGTCTCCCCCACCAAGCTGCGGCTCGTGCCGCTGGGCGTGGACACGGAGCGCTTCGGCGCCGCCCACCGCCCCCGGTTCACTCCCGGCGCGCGCCCGCGGGTGCTGTGGCTGGGACGGCTGGCGGAGGAGAAGGACCCGCTCATGTGCCTGCGCGTGGCCCGGCTCTGGAAGGAGCGGCACGGCGCGGACACGCTGGGCTTCCACCTGGTGGGCAGCGGCCCGGAGGAGCCCGCGCTGCGCGCCTTCA
This sequence comes from Myxococcus dinghuensis, assembly GCF_024198235.1. GTDB lineage: Bacteria > Myxococcota > Myxococcia > Myxococcales > Myxococcaceae > Myxococcus > Myxococcus dinghuensis. Next base: position 117,277 of record NZ_JAKCFB010000023.1, read on the forward strand.
TCGCCGAACACCAGCTCGCCAACGTGGTGACGCTCCAGGCGGCGGTGAACGACCCGGTGCCCCAGTACCGGGCCGCCGACTGCTTGATGATGACGTCGCGCTACGAGGGCATCCCGCTCGTCGTCTACGAGGCCATGGCCGCGGGCCTCCCCGTGGTGGCCTCCGTCCCGAACACGTCCATCCCCGACGTGCTGCCCGCGGAGCTGGGCTGGCACATCCACCGGCAGTCCGAGGCCGCCGACTACGTGGCCGCGCTGGAGCAGATGCTCGCCGACCCCGAGCAGGTCCGCGTCCGCGCCGACCGGATGCGCCAGGCCAGCACCTACTACGGCCGCGAGCGCTACGCCCGCGAGACGCTGGAGCTGCTCTTCCCGGAGCCCCAGCGCCAGCCGCTGCGCCGCGCGGCGCCCTGAGCGCCCCCGCGCCTCAACGGACCGACGAGGGCCTCACCGTCCACAGGCTCAACCCCCGGGGATGGAGCCGGCGGAGGCCGGACCGCCGCCGCGCCCGCACCGGGCACCACATCGACGACGACCTCCGCGCCCGACGACCCGCGCGCGCCCAGCGCCAGCGCGGGGAGCGCCCACAGAATCCAATGCACCAGGGGGCCACGTGCCACTCGCTTCCTTCAGGGGGGTGTGGAAACAGGGACAACCAGTGAATCGGGCGCGCCTGTGCCACAACTGAAGGCCTGGATTCAAGCCCGGTCGTGATTTTTCCGTACTGGCCGAATTGGTTGTTTACAATTCCCTACTCGGCGTCGGGTCCCCGGGGAGGGAGGTCTTCGCGGCGGTGGGCCTCCACTTCGAGGACCTCCTTCCATTGGATCCACCCGGAGCGGGCGGCGTGGCGGGCGGCGCTGGTCGTGTCGTCCACGGCGAGCAGCTGGCTGCCGGCGGCGCGGATGTCCTCGGCGATGAGGGCCAGCTCGCGGGCGCGGCGGGGGTGGCCGGGGACGTTGCGGATGTAGACGCACAGCACGCGGCCGGGGAACTCGCGGACGATGGTGCGGTAGTGCTCGGCGTCCTCCTGTCCGCTGTCGCCGATGAGGATGAAGGGCAGGTGCTCCAGGTTGGTGAGCAGCCCGCGCATCTTCTCCAGCTTGTGGCCGTGGCCGCCGCCGGGCGCGAAGCCCTGGCTGGACAGGCCCCAGTCGCGCAGCAGCAGGGGCCCGGTGGGAATCTTGTGCAGGGCGAGGAACTCGTCGAGGTGCTCGTAGAGGTTCCACGGGCTGCTGGACACGTAGAAGATGGGGTTGTCCGCGCCGCCGCCGCTGCCGGCCTGGAGCGCCGCGTAGAAGGCGTCCACGCCCGGGAAGGGCAGGCGCACGCGGTGCTCGGTGAGGAACAGGGCCCAGGCGCGCTGGAGCAGGTCCGTCACGCCGGTGACGATGACGGTGTCGTCGATGTCGCTGATGACGCCGTACTCCGCGTTGGGTCCGGCCACCCGCACCGGGGCCGCCACGCGCGGCACGCCCTCCGGCTCCGGGGACAGCAGCTCCAGCTCCACCATGTGCCAGCCGGAGCGCACCCCCTCCGGCGGCGCCACCCACAGCTCCAGGAAGCCCTCCTCGTCGGTGGTGCCCTCCCAGCGCTTGTCCCCCCAGCGCACGGCGACGTGGGCGCCGGGGACTTCACGCGTCATGTACCGCTTGTAGGAGGCGACGGCGCTGCTCAGCAGCGTGTGGCGCCGCTGCTGCGGGAGGATGTTCCGGTCCTCCAGCACGCGCGCCTTGATGACGGCCTGCGTGGCCGTGCCATAGCCCCGGTAGGGGAGGATGCGCAGCGGAGGCGCGATGCCCAGCGACCGACGCAACCGCCGGCTCATCGCGTCGTAGGTGGCGTCGACGCGGACAGCCAGTCGGTAGAAGGAAGGTCGGAGGTCGGACATGGCGCGGAGCGTAAGGAGTGGGGGGAAGCGACTGTAGAAGACTCCAGGCCGTCTGGCGGGGCAAAGCCGCGTGAAAGGCGGCCACGGCCCGCGCAGGCTCGTCTCCCCGTATCCCAGGTGTCGTTCCCTCTCGACCCGGAGTCCCGCCGTGTCCCGTCGCCATGTCCGCTGGTTGCTGTCCGCCGTCGCGCTGCTCACCGCCTCCGTGGCGGTGTCGCAGGCCACCCCCAGCCTCACGTTCCAGGGTCCATCCCAGGGCTGGAACGTCTTCGCGTCGTCCAACCCCCTGCCCCATGGGGCCACCGCGAGCGTGGTGTACGACGTGAATCGCCTCACGCAGTGCCGGGGCGACATCAACGCCACCACGCCGGGGTGGACGGTGACGGGCCACTACCAGTTCAACGACGGCCCGGTGCAGAGCTTCTGGGTGGCGGGCTTCTCCTCCACGCCCAACCCGCCCGCGCCCTCGATTCCGCTCACCACGCGCGGTGACCTGGCCGTCTGGTTCGAGAACACCAGCCGCTGGGGATGCCAGGCGTGGGACTCGAACTTCGGCAACAACTTCCACTTCGACGTGCAGTGACGGAAGGCCGCCGGGGGACATGGCGCGAGGTCCATGCCCTCCCGGCGCTGGTCACCGCCGTCCCACCAGCTCCCCACGACCCACGGGGCTGATGCCCCGGGCGAGCAGGTCCCGCGCGGCGAGGACGGACTCGCGACCCTCCGTGCCGTGGAGGTCGCCGTAGAAGGTGAGCAGCGTGGACGGCTCCACCACGCGCACGCCCTGGACCTCCACGGCAGGCACGCGGCGCACGAACACGTCGAGGAGGACCTTGCCGTCCGCGTCGTGGCGCGCGTACCGGTGGAAGTGGGTGGACGTGGCGTCGAAGCGCGTCCAGACGCGGTGGAAGCCGCGCGCGATGAGCACCGGGACGAGCTCCGGGAAGCGCGGGGGCTCCACGAAGAGGTCCACGTCCTTGTGGTCGTGGAAGCGCTTCAGCTCGACATGGGGTGGGGCCATGAAGTGCCAGGCCCAGCCTCCGGACACCGTCACCCACGGCGCGAGCGCGCGCACCTCCGCCTCGCCGACGAAGAGGCGCCGCGGGTTCCAGGGCTCGTCGGCCCGCTTCGGGTTGCGTGGATCTCCCATGACCGTGTCCTCCCGTGCGCGCCCCCGGACGCGGGCGCCGCGAGGGGACTGACAGGCTGGAGAAGGACGGCTTTTCGACACAGGACCGTGGACCGGCACTCCTGAAACCATGGCCAGCGAGCGCGCCAATCCCTAGGGTCCCCCCATGACGACCTGGACCGCTCGCGCCTTCTCCCAGGGGCTGGCCACATTGGCCGCCTTCGCTGAATCAAGCCCCGAGGAGGACCGCCAGGCCCGTGACGACTTCCCGGAGGACTGGGACCCCCACCGCTTCCCGTGGCTGGACGCGTCGCTGCTCGCCTGGCGATTGCACGGACGGGAGGACGCGGAAGGGCTCACGGCCGCGGCCCGGCGGCTGCGGCAGCAAGGCAAGCACCTGTCGCGCGCGGAGCGGCTCATGCTCCAGGCCCTGGCGGACTCCTGGTGCTCGGTGTTCGAAATCCTGGAGGTGCGGCTGAACCAGGGGCTGCGCTTGAGGGACCTGCTCCTCGACGAGGTGCTCGAGGTCCGCGAGCGCAGCCTGACCACCCAGGTGGAGCCCGGCGACGTGATGCTGACCTGGGCCATGCCGGTGGAGGACCACCTGGAGTTGACCGGAGGCACGGTCCCCGTTCTCCCATCGCACCTCCGGCCCCTGCTCGACGTGGCTCGACGCGAGCTGGGCACGCGGCCACCCTCTGCCGAGCCCTCCGAGCGACGCCGTCGACTGCGCCGGCTCGCGCCCTTGCTCTTCCGCGAGCGGATGGCGCTGTCCGAAGGTCCGCCGCTCCCTTCCTCTCTCGAGGAGCTGCTCGACACCCTCCCCGAGGAGCTGCTCGAGGCCCCTCGGCGCCGGGCCTTCCAGGACGCGGCGCTCAAGCGCCCCCGCAAGACGTCCCGGTCCAACGCGGAGCTGGAGCCCGGCGCGGCGTATGTGTTCAAGCTGGGGCCCATCGACACGCGGCAGGACGGTCGCTTCTCCTTCTACATGGGCGTACCCGCGGAGGGGCCCATCCCTCCTCCCGCGACGGCGAAGCGGGACGCGGAGGGCGTGGCGGCCGTGGCGCGCGAGCTGAAAGGGCTCACGCTGTACGGAGAGAGCCGGCTTGCGCGCGCGGGCCAGGGCGTGGGGCTCGTGGCACGTCCCATGCCCGCCTCGGTGTCCAGCATCCGCGCGGCGCTCGCCCTCCATCTGCACTGGGGAGCGATGGCTCCGAAGAACATCCCGCCGGAGGCCATCCACGCGTTGCTGATGGCCATCACCGGACTCATCCGCGCCGCGCCCTGGGACCTGTGGAACAACGAGGAGGTGTTCCCCCTCTCCCTCTCCGGAGCGCTCCAGGGAACACGCGAGGTGTCCGTGCTCGGCGGAGGGGGACAGGAGGTGGGCTTCGTCGTCTTCGACCGCGCCGGCGCGATGGAGCGCATGGCGGGACTGGTGGACCTCCCCTCCCATGTGGACAAGCTCATCCCCGACTCCCTGGGCCTGACACTGGAGGATGAACCCGCCTGGGTGGCGAAGTGCGTCCAGGACGTCACCGGACTGGCCTTCGTCCCCGACCTGCTGCGCATGCACCGCAACGCCCCGCGCCCCGCGACCTCGGAGGAGGTGCTGCTGACCACCGCGGTCGCCCTCGCCCTCGCCAAGGCGCGCCCGGAGGAGAAGGACGTGGAGCTGCTCGAGCAAGGAGCACGCGTCCACGCGGAGATTCCGCTGCCCCTGCTCACCGGCCACTACGTCGGCAAGGTGCCGCTCGAGGACGTGGTCGAGGCGATTCCGCTGCGCCTGGGCAAGGTGAAGAAGAAGCTGCCCCCTGGCAAGGTGTCGGAGACGCTGCTCGACTTCGCCAAGGGCCTCACCGAGCAGGTCCATTTCTCACCCGACCCGCAGGAGGAGCTGTTCACCATCCTGGCGCTGGCGCTCAGCGCGTGGAACGCCGTGGTCCAGGACACGTGGGAGCCGCACAAGGGCTGGGTGGAGCGGGCGCGCGCCACCCTTCGGAGGCTCCCGGAGGCGGACCGCGAGCCGATGACCCGCGACTTCGAGATGCTCGTGGCGCGCAAGCGGCGCCACTTCGCGGACGACCCGCGCCTGCTCACCCGGCTCGACGTGGTGGTGCGCCGCGGGGGCGAGCTGGGCGTGCAGGTGGTCGGCCTGCTGGCGCCGGGGGCGTGGTCCGAGTACCTCGGCGCCGGGCCCTAATCCCTGCGGCCCAGCGTGCGGTCCAGGTTGTACGCGGAGCTGATGAGCGACAGGTGCGTGAGGGCCTGCGGGAAGTTGCCCAGGGCCTCGCCGGACATGCCGGTCTGCTCCGCGTAAAGGCCCACGTGGTTGGCGTAGCCGAGCATGCGCTCGAAGGTGAGCCGCGCCTCCTCGAGCAGGTCCGGCCGCGCGCTGTTGGCGCGGGTCATCGCCTCCACCAGCCAGAAGCTGCAGAGGTTGAAGGTGCCCTCGCTGCCGGCGATGCCGTCCAGCGTCGCCTCCACGTCGTAGCGGAAGACGAGCCCGTCCGACGTCAGGCCTCCCCTCGACGGAGGCTGGCGCATGTGGTCCAGCGTGGAGAGCATGCGCGGGTCCACCGGCGACAGGAAGAACACCAGCGGCATCAGGAGGTTCGCCGCGTCCAGCGTGTCCTTGCCGTAGGCCTGGATGAAGCTGCCGCGCTTCTCGCTCCAGCCCTTGGACATGATGTCCTCGAAGATGGCGTCGCGCACCGCCAGCCACCGGGGCCGGTCCGCCGGGAAGCTGCGCTTGTCCGCCAGCCGGATGGCCCGGTCCACCGCCACCCAGCACATCAGCTTCGAGTACACGAAGTGCCGCCGCCCGCCGCGCACCTCCCAGATGCCCTCGTCCGCCTCGTTCCAGTGCTCGCACACCCAATCCACCAGCCGCCGCAGGTGCCGCCAGAAGTCGAAGGAGATGGGCGCGGCGTACTTGTTGGACAGGTACACGGAGTCCATCAGCTCGCCGTAGATGTCGAGCTGGAGCTGGTCCGCCGCCCCGTTGCCGATGCGCACCGGCCGCGCGCCGCCGTAGCCACACAGGTGCGTCAGCTCCACCTCGTCCGGCACGCGGCTGCCGTCCAGCGAGAACATCAACGGCAGCGGCCCGTCACCGTTCTCCGCGCACCGCGCCTCCACCCAGCGCATGAAGGCCGCCGCCTCCTTCTTGAAGCCGATGCGCAGGAACGCGTAGACGGTGAAGGCCGCGTCGCGCAGCCAGCAGAAGCGGTAGTCCCAGTTGCGCGTGCCGCCGGGCGACTCCGGCAGGCTGCACGTGGGCGCGGCGACGATGGCGCCCGTGGGCGAGAAGGTCATCAGCTTCAGCGCCAGCGCGGAGCGCTGCACCGTCTCCCGCCACCGCCCCGTGTACTGGCAGTTGGACAGCCAGTGGCGCCAGTAGTCCACCGTGTCGCGGAAGAGCACCTCCGCGGACTCGTGGCTGTGCACCAGGTCCTCGCACGACAGGCGCCGCCCCTCGCGCAGGCTGAAGATGGCGGACTCGTTCTCCTTCAACACGAAGCGCGCGACGACGCCCCGCTCCACCCGCTCCAGCTTCACGGAGGACGACAGCGTCATCTGCAGCGCCTTCGACTCGAAGGCCGCGCCCCCGGCGATGAGGTGCGTGGTGTGCGGCTGCCGGGCGTAGTCGAAGGCGGGCAGGCACTCCATCTCGAAGGGCAGCTCGCCGCGCACCACGCGCACGCGGCGCAGCACCTCGCGCACGTCCTTCTCGCTCCGCCGCTCCATGGGCATGAAGTCGATGAGCTCGCCCACGCCGTCCGGCGTGTAGAAGCGCGTCACCAGCACGTTGGTGTCCGGCCAGTAGAACTGCTTGCGGGAGACACCGTCATGCAGCGGGTGGATGCGCCAGTGCCCCCCCTTGTCCGGGTCCAGCAACGCGGCGAACACGCTGGGACTGTCGAAGTACGGGAAGCACATCCAGTCGATGGTGCCCTCGTTGCCCACCAACGCCACCGTGCGCAGGTCGCCGATGACGCCATGGTCCTCGATGGGCACCGAGCGCCCCGCCGCCGCCTGTCGTCCTGACACCATGGAGACCTCGCCTCACGAGAAGGAGATGATGTTCTTGATGGGACCGCCCGCCTTGCCCGTCACCACGTCGAGGAAGGCCTCCGGCGGATGGCGGCCGGTGATGAGGCGCTCCAGGCCCCCCGGCCAGCGCGCGCGGAAGCGGGCCAGGTCCTCCAGCGCCGCCTCGAAGTCCGTGTCCGCCGCGTTCACCGTGCCCAGCACCACCTGGTTGCGCAGCACCAGCTGCTTGAGCAGCGCGGCGCCGTCCATCGACACGGGCTCCGCATGCGACGGCACGCCGGTGAGCACGAGGAGGCCGTTGTCCCCCAGCGCCCCCAGCGCCCCGAGCGCCGCGGACGCGGAGCCCGCGGATTCGTAGAGCACGTCCGCCGTGCCCACCCGCCGCACCAGCTCCTCCGCGGAGAGGTCCTGGGTGGAGAAGTAGGGCGCGCCCACCGCCTCGAGCGCGTCCGCCTTCGGGTTGGGCTTGCGCGAGCGCGAGTAGACGGACGTCGCGTAGCCCCGCCGCATCAGCGCGAGCGCCCCCAACTGCCCCACCGGCCCCGCCCCCAGCACCACCGCGCGCCCCGCCTCCATCTTCCACGGCAGCCGCTCCTGGATGCGCTCCACCTGGCGCAGGCCCTTCTGCGCGATGGTGAGCGGCTCGGTGAGCACCGCCACGGCGCGCAGCTCGTCCGCGGCGCGGTGCAGGTAGGCCACGTCCTCCACGAAGAACTGCGAGGCGAAGCCGTGCGCCTCCTTGATGCCCCGCTCCGTGTAGTCCCCGGTGATGCAGAAGTCCGGGTGGCCGTGGCGACAGGCCGGACACACCGCGTGCGGACAGGGGCGGCGCACGCGCGGCACCACCCAGTCCCCCTTCTTCAGGCCGCGCACCGCGGAGCCGACCTCCACGACCTGCCCCAGGCACTCGTGGCCGAGGATGAGGTAGTCCGAGCCGGGCGGCGGTGTGCCGTAGGTGAACTGGACGATGTCCTTGTCCGTCCCGCACACGCCCACCTCGTGCGTGCGGACCTTCACCTGGGTGGGGGACTGGAGCTGGGGCTCGGGCGCGTCGATGACTCGCACCTGGCGCTTGCCCGGAAAGACGGCGACGGCCTTCATGTGCGGCTCCTGCGCGGGAAGGAAACAGATGGGTCCAGGCTGAGGTGTCCACCCCGCGCGCGAGGCACCAGGGGCTGGGGGTGGAGGGCACGTGGCGCCTGCCCGCCCGGCCCCCGGGGACGAGCGGCGGGTGCGACACGAAACCGCTGCCAGCCAGGGGCGCGGAGGTCTATGAGGAGACTCCGTGAGCGAGCCCACCCCTCCCGAGTCCACCGACGACGCCCCGCCCCGCGCCAGCCGCTCCACCGCCATTGGCGCGGTGGCCTTCCTCCTCCTGGCGCTGCCCTTCCTGGTGCTGGGCCTGTGGCTCTTGGACGTGAAGTCCCGGATGGACCTGCGCTGCGAGCCGGGCGGGCCCTGCACGCTGACGCGCTCCGGGTGGTTCACGCGCGAGGAGGTGGCGCGGCTGCCGGTGTCGGACATCGACGCGGTGAAGGTGGAGCGCAGCCGCAGCGCGCGGCGCAGCCCGGTGCCCATCTTCCGTCCGGAGCTGCACACGAAGTCGAACGGGAAGCTGGCGCTCTTCGCGCAGTGGGCCACCACGGAGTCGGAGGCCACGGCGGTGAAGGAGCAGGTGGAGCGCTACCTCGCGGCGCCCACCGCCGGCCCGCTGGAGGTGTCGCGGGACGACCGGCGCGCGTCGCTGCGCGTGGGCGGCGCCTTCACCGGCGTGGGCGTGGCGCTGCTCGTCTTCAGCACGTGGCTCGCGCTGCGCTCGCGCAAGCACCGCCGGACGGAGCGCGCGCTGGGCCTGGGCTGACGCGCCCTGCCCCCGGGTCCGGGGCGGACGGCCGGACGCTGGAATCCGTCGCACCGGCGCGTCCCTACGTTCCAGACGTCGGCGGTCACGGAGCGACGGCCCCCGCGTCGGGGGCGTCCGCCAGTGATGACCACTGGACGTCTGAAGGGAAGCGGGAGGCCAGGCGCCCGGCTCCCGGGTGGTCCGCCACTTCCGTCCGGCACACATGTGCCTAGCTTCTGGCCGATGCTGCGTGCGCTCCTCGGCCGATGGCGAAGCTCGCTGCGCCTGCTGCGGCCGGCCCACGTGGAGGCCGACCGCGCGAAAATCTCCGTCAGCCAGCTGGGCCACCGCTACGGCAACAAGGTCGTCGCGCTCGAGGACGTGGACCTCAACGTCCGCTCGGGCGAGTTCGTCTGCCTCCTCGGCCCCTCCGGGTGCGGCAAGTCCACGCTGCTCTACGCGCTCGCCGGACAGGTGAAGCCCACCGGCGGCGTGGTGTCCATCGACGGACGCCGCATCGCCGGCCCGGGCCCGGACCGCTTCCTCATGTTCCAGGAGGCCGCGCTCTTCCCGTGGATGACCGTGCGCGGCAACGTCACCTTCGCGCTGGCCGCCCGGGGCGTGCCCCGCGCCGAGCGCAAGGACCGCGCGGAGACGTACATCCGCCGCGTCCAGCTCCAGGGCTTCGAGGACGCCCTGCCCCACCAGCTCTCCGGCGGCATGAAGATGCGCGCCAGCCTGGCCCGCGCGCTGGCCATGGACCCCACCGTGCTCCTCATGGACGAGCCCTTCGGTTCGCTGGACGCGCAGACGCGCATCCACATGCAGGAGCTCCTCCAGTCCATCTGGCTGCGGACCCACAAGACGGTGGTGTTCGTCACCCACGACGTCCACGAGGCGCTGATGCTGGGCACGCGCGTGGTGCTCATGGCGCCGCGCCCCGGCCGCATCGTCCGGGACCTGGAGGTCCACCTGCCCATGCCCCGCCACCCGGAGGACGCCGCCCTCCTGGAGATGGTGCGCCACGTCGCGGGGCTCCTGCGCGAGGTGGAGCACCGCGCCCGGCCCGAGGCGCCCGCCGCCCCGTCGTCCCCACCGCCCCGCGCGTCCGCGCACGCCGCGCCCTCCGCGACGGAGTCCGTCCGCGGTCCGTGAGGTGAGCCATGAAGCGCGAAGGACGCTGGAAGGCCTACGCACAGAAGCTGGGGCTGGTGCTGCTCCTGCTCGCCGCCTGGGAGGGCACGTCCCGCCTGGGCGTCTGGTCCCCTCACCTGTTCCCCGGCCCCGTCACGGTGGCGGAGAGCCTGGGCCGCATGGCCGCGGACGGGCGGCTGTGGGAGGCGACGGTGCGCTCGATGGGGCGGCTCGTGCGCGCCTACCTGCTGTCGGTGGCCATCGGCATCCCGCTGGGGCTGCTGACGGCGCGGCTGTCCTTCTTCCGCAACGCGGTGAAGCCCGTGGTGATGGGGCTGCAGGCCCTGCCCTCCATCTGCTGGCTGCCCCTGGCGCTCCTGTGGTTCGGGCTGACGGACACGGCCATCCTCTTCGTCGTCGTCATGGGCAGCGTGCTGGGCATCGCCATCGCCACGGAGGACGCGGTCAACGGGGTGGATCCACAGCTGATTCGCGTGGCCAGCACCCTGGGCGTCAAGGGGCTGCGCTTCCAGTTCGGCGTGCTCCTGCCCGCGGCGCTGCCCGGCATCGTCACCGGCCTGAAGCTGGGGTGGAGCTTCGCGTGGCGCGCGCTGCTGGCGGGCGAGCTGCTGTTCGTCTCCGGCGGCCTGGGCCAGCTGCTCACCGTGGGCCGCGAGCTGATGGACGTGCCCCAGGTGATGGCCGTCATGGTGGCCATCATCCTCATCGGCATCACCGTGGACCGTGTCCTCTTCCAGACGGTGGAGGTGCGGGTGCGCCGCCGCTGGGGCCTGGAAGGCGCGATGTGAAGCGCGCGACGTGAAGCGCCCGACGCTTCGCGCCGTGCCCGGTTGCCAACCGTCGTCGTCGTCCCTCTGTTGTGAGCGTATGCGCGACCTTCGTTCGCTGTGTGTCCTGGTGCTCGCGGGCCTGGCCCTGGCCGGCACCGGTTGCAAGCGGGAGTCCTCCTCCCGCGCCGCCGACGCGCCCCTGCGGCTGGGCTTCTTCCCCAACATCACCCACGCGCAGGCCCTGGTGGGCAACGCGGAGGGCACCTTCGCCTCGGAGCCCGGGGTGGGGAAATTGGAGGTGCGGCAGTTCAACGCCGGCCCCGCGGCCATGGAGGCGCTCGTCGCCGGCTCCGTGGACGTGTCGTACGTGGGCACCGGCCCCGCCATCAACACGTTCCTCAAGGCGGGCAAGGACCTGCGCATCATCGCGGGCGCCGTGGACGGCGGCGCCATGCTGGTGACGCGCACGGCGAAGTCCGCCGCGGAGCTGAAGGGCAAGAAGGTGGCCACGCCCCAGTTGGGCAACACGCAGGACATCGCGCTGCGCTACTGGCTGAAGCAGCAGGGGCTGAGCACCAACATCGACGGCTCGGGGGACGTGCAGATCGTCCCGCTGAGCAACTCGGACATCCTCGTGCAGTACCTGCGCGGCGGCATCGAGGGCGCGTGGGTACCCGAGCCCTGGGCCACGCGCATGCTCCTGGAGCCCGGCGGCGGCGGGCAGGTGCTGGTGGACGAGAAGTCGCTGTGGCCGGACGGCCGCTTCCCCACCACCGTCATCGTGACGACGCGCAAGGTGCTGGAGACGCAGCGCCCGCGCGTCGTCGCCCTCCTGCGCGCGCACGTGAAGCTCACGGACCGCTGGAAGCAGGACCCGTCCGGCTTCGCCTCCGCGGTCAACGCCGCCTTCGGCCAGCTCACCCACAAGCCCCTGGCGGCTCCCATCCTCCAGGGCGCCTTCACCCACCTCCAGCCGAGCCTGGACCCCCAGCCCTCGGCGCTCTCCACCGCCGCGCAGCACGCCAAGGACGTGGGCTTCATCCCCTCCGCGGACATCGACGGCATCGTGGACCTGGGCGCGCTGAAGGAGGCCCAGGGCGGCGCCGCGCCGAAGTGACGCGGGCGCCGAGGCGCCGGGCGCGCGCTCCCGTGTGGCCCGGATGGCCGTGTCACGGGCGGGTGGACGGGCGCGCGGACCGTGGCCGGTCCTCCGCGGGGCGCTGGTCGTCCCCATCCGGCCCGGTCAGGATGGCGCCATGAAGATGGAGCACGTGGACGAGACGCTGGAGCGCATCACCCGTGAGCTGGAGCACACCCCGGGGGGCGTGCTCGCGTTCGACGGGGACGGCACGCTGTGGAGCGGCGACGTGGGGGACGACCTGCTCACGGCCCTCACGGAGGGCGCCGGCGTGCGCGCGCCGGCCCTGGAGCGGCTGCGCGCCATGGCGCCCCGGTACGGCGTCCCGGTGGAGCCGGGCGACACGGGCGGCGTGCTGGCGCGGCGCATCTTCTCCGCCTTCCGGGAGGGGCGCGTCCCGGAGCTCGACATCTGCGAGATGGCCACCTGGTTGTTCGCGGGCTGGGAGCTGGAGGAGGCGCGGGCGTTCGCCCGGGGCGTGGTGGACTCACACCGGGTCCCCGAGCGCGTGCACCCGGAGGTCCAGCGTGTCCTGGAGTGGGCACGCGCCAAGGACCTCCCCTGTTACGTGGTGAGCGCCTCGCCCCGCGTGGTGGTGGAGGCGGCGGCGCGCGTGGTGGGCGTGCCCCCGGAGAACGTGGTCGCCAGCACCCCCCGGGACGTGGGCGGCGTGGTGGTGGCGGACGTGGTGTCGCCCATCCCCTACGGCCCGGGGAAGGTGACGGGCCTGCGGGCCCGGACGGCGCGGCCCCTGTACGCGGCCTTCGGGGACAACGTGTTCGACCTGGAGCTGCTCGCCGCCTCCCGGGTCCCGGTGGCCGTCCGCCCCAAGCCGCGCCTGTTGGAGCGCGCCGGGAGCCTTCCGGCGCTGGTCCAACTGCACCCGGTGACCAGCCGCTGACAGCGTCGGGTGGGGAACGCGCCCGGCGAGCTTTTGGCGGCGCCCTCCAGCGCGTCCGTGCTAACTGGGCGCTGCACTTTTCCAACACCGCCACGGAGAGACACAGTCATGCCGCTCATCGCCCTGCGTCCCCTGCTCGACTACGCCGCCGCCAACAACTTCGGGGTCGCCGCGCTCAACGTCAACAACATGGAGCAGATCCAGGCCATCATGGAGGCCGCTCGGGCCACCCAGAGCCCGGCCATCATCCAGGCCTCGCGCGGGGCGCGGAAGTACACCAACGACCTGTTCCTGCGGAACCTGATGCAGGCGGCGGTGGAGCTGTATCCCGAAATCCCCATCGTGATGCACCAGGACCACGGCAACTCGCCGGACACGTGCATCAGCGCCATCCGCATGGGCTTCACCAGCGTGATGATGGACGGCTCCCTGGAGGACGACGGCAAGACGCCCGCCAGCTACGAGTACAACGTGGCCGTCACCCGCGAGGTGGTGAACGTGGCGCACCGCTTCGGCGTGTCGGTGGAGGGTGAGCTGGGCGTGCTGGGCTCGCTGGAGCACGGCACGGGCGACAAGGAGGACGGCCACGGCGCCGAGGGCAAGCTGACGCTGGACCAGCTGCTCACCGACCCGGACCAGGCCGTGGACTTCGTGCAGCGCACCGGCATCGACGCGCTGGCGGTGGCCATGGGCACCAGCCACGGCGCCTACAAGTTCTCCCGCAAGCCCAGCGGCGACGTGCTCGCCATGAGCCGCATCGAGGAGATCCACCGCCGCATCCCCAACACGCACCTGGTGATGCACGGCTCCAGCTCCGTCCCCAAGGAGCTGTGCGACATCATCAACGCCAACGGCGGGCGCATCAAGGAGACCTACGGCGTGCCGGTGGAGGAGATCCAGCGCGGCATCCGCGCGGGCGTGCGGAAGATCAACGTCGACACGGACAACCGCCTGGCCATCACCGGCGCCATCCGCAAGGCGTTCACCGCCAAGCCGGAGGAGTTCGACCCGCGCTACTACCTGACCCCCGCCCGCGCGGCGATGCAGCAGGTGTGCGAGGAGCGCATGAAGCAGTTCGGCCAGGCGGGCCACGCGAAGAAGGTGCCGCTCGTCACGCTGGACCAGATGGCGAAGGACTACGAGGCCGGCAAGTACGGCGACGCGGCCCGCCCGGACTCCGCCAACCAGTTCAAGACGAAGAAGAAGTAGCCGTCCGCTTCCACGCCCCCGGGCGCCCGTCGGGGGCCGCGCCGAAGTCGCGCGGCTCCCCTCGGACGAAGGCCCGGTGCCCGGGCTAGGTGTGCCGGCCCTGGAGCGCCAGGGCCACGTTCTCCACGCGGTTCTCCACCTGGTAGGTGGCGACCACCTGGTCCCCCTGCCTGGGCATCTCACGCAGCGGCAGGGCGCTCAGGTCGACCGGGACCACGGCTCCCGGCCGCGTGAGGACGTAGAGCACCTGCCCGTTGACCTTCACCACGCTCCCGGACAGCTCGCGCATGCGGTCCTCGTCCGGTTCGACGTCGCGCCGGGGCAGGCCCCCGGTCGCGTGGATGCCCACGTCCGCGGCGCGCATGGCGCCGTTGATGCCGGCGCCCGGGATGGAGCCCGCCGGGTTGCCCGTCACGTCTCCGTCGTGGACGAACTCCTTGGTCTCGATGGTGGGCTGCGAGGGTTCTGCGGCGGTGGCGAGGGCGGGCATCAGCAGCGCCGCCAGCGCGGGAGAGGTGAGGGCGAGCGCGCGCAGGCGCGGGGGAAACGTCCATGTCATGGCTCGTGCTCCGGGTGGGGGTCCTTGGACCCGTTTCCGCCGAAGCTAGGCAACGACACGTCGCCCCCGCCTGGACCGCGCCTCGACCAGCACCCGGCGCGGCGGGCCGACGCTCCCGGCACTGGAGTGTTCAGCCGGTGAACGTGCCCGCGCCATGTCGATGGGAACAGGCTAGGGTGTACGAGAGCCCGGCCGGCGCTCCCCCCTGATGGGGGACCGCGGCGGGCGCCCCTTCCCGTCCCGCCGCGCGCGCCGCGGCGCCATCACCGCAGAGGCCGCACGTGAACGGTCGCACCAACGAGCACCGCATCGCTCTCTTCCTCGACTTCGAGAACCTCGTCACCAACACCGGCATCAGCGCCGCCAACTTCGACCTCCAGCCCTCGCTCGACCGGCTGCTCGAGAAGGGCAAGGTCGTCTTCCGCCGCGCCTACTGCGACTGGCAGCGCTTCAGCGAGGCCAAGCTGGGCCTGCACCGCTTCGGGGTGGAGCTGGTCGACGTGCCGCCCTCCACGCGCGCGGGGAAGAACGGCGCGGACATGCGCCTGGTCATCGACGCGCTGGAGCTGTGCTACGCGCGAGAGAGCATCGACACCTTCGTCATCGCCTCCGGTGACAGCGACTTCTGCCCGCTCGCCTACAAGCTGCGCGAGAACGGCCGCACCGTCATCGGCCTGGCGGTGAAGGAGTCCACCTCCCCCCTGTTCGTGAACGCCTGCGACGAGTTCATCTACCTGCGCCCGCGCCAGCGCTCCTCCGACAAGTCGGAGAAGGAGAAGGACAAGGACAAGTCGCGCCACGGCGCGGCCGAGGAGGCGGGGCACGGCAAGCGCGGCCGCCACGGTCGCGAGGCCCGGGGCAAGGCGGAGGCCGCGCCCGCGGCGTCCAGCGGCAAGTCGCACGGCTCCAAGACGGAGGTGCCCGCCATCGCCCGCGAGGTGGTGCGCAACCTGCTCGCGCGCGCCACGGGGCCCGTCAACCCCTCGCTCATCAAGGAAACCATCGTCCGCAAGGAGCCGGACTTCGACGAGAGCGAGTACGGCTTCCCCACCTTCGCCAAGCTGCTCGCCGCGCTGGAGCAGGAGGGCGTGCTGCGCCGCATCCAGCAGGGCCGCCAGTGGTACGTCGTGGGCGCCGACGCGGACCTCGGCGCGGACGGCAAGGGCAAGAAGCACGGCCACGCCGCCCACGCCCCGGACGAGGAGGAGGACCTGGAGTCGTACCCCGACCCCGATGAGGACGAGGCCGTCTGAGGGCCCGCATCCAGCCCGGAAGGACTTCTTCAGTCCAGTAACAACAAGGGGTTACATGGTCCGAAGGACCGCCGTGTAACCCTCCGCGCCACGGAATCCGGGCCCGGTGTAGCGCCAAGGGTTACAACGAAGTCCAGCATTGCCTGGAAGACATCGTTGGCATGTCCACTGCTCCAGGGGTGCGTGGCCGGCACGCGGCACGCCGGCCTCACACCCCATCGCGAGCTTGGAGACCCCATGTCACGACGTCATCACCGTCGCCGCCTCACCCGGGCGCTGGTCCTCATGGGGGCGCTCAGCGCGCCCCTGGCGTTCGGCGTAGCGCCGCGGTCCGCGGCGGAAGGTCCACGGAACCTGGACGCGCGCATCACCCACAACACCGGCGTGCGCCGGGAGCTGAGCGCGGTGCAGCGGGACAAGGAGGCGGAGCTGCGCCGCCACGTCCCGGAGCTGCGCCTGGAGCACGACGTCGCCACGGGCGTGCTGCGTTCGTTGACCAACCCCGTGGGCGCGCTGTCCGGTCCGCGCGCGGGTGACGCGCTCCTCATCGCGCTGGACTTCGTGCAGTCGCAGCGCGAGCTGCTCGGCCTGGAGCTGGAGGACCTGGGCAGCCTGGAGGTCACCGACCGCGTGTACTCGCGGCAGAGCGGCGTCACGCACCTGTACCTGCGCCAGACGCACCAGGGCCTGCCCGTCTACAACGGACAACTGCAGGTCAACGTGGACGGCGAGGGCCGCATCGTCAGCGTGCACAGCGACTTCCTGCCCGCGCTGGGCCGCGCCCTCACCCGCCTCCAGCCGCGCCTGGGCGCCGCCGAGGCGGTGGCGAGCGTGGCCCGGCACCTGGGCGTGAGGCTGGCCACCGCGCCCCGCGCGCTGGGCAAGGAGGACGGTCCCCGCCAGAAGACGCGCGTGGAGCACGCGGGCCTGTCCGCGGAGCCCATCGAGGCGCAGTTGATGGTGCTGCCGGTGCGCGTGGGCGAGGCGCAGCTGGTGTGGAACTTCCAGGTGCACACGCTGGACTCCCAGCACGTCTACGACTTCACCGTGGACGCCGCCACGGGCGACGTGTGGACGCGCTTCGACTGGGTGGCCGCCGACACGTACGAGGTCTACGCGCAGCCGGTGGAGAGCCCCAACCACACCACGCCGCTGCCTCCCGCGAACGGCCGGGTCACGCTGCTCAACCCCGCCGACGTGGTCGCGTCGCCCTTCGGCTGGCACGACACCAACGGCGTCGCCGGCCCGGAGTTCACCCTCCTGCGCGGCAACAACGTCCACGCCTACGAGGACAGCAACAACGACGGCCTGCCGCCCGCGGTGGAGCCGGACTGCGGCGTGTCCCTCAACTGCAGCTTCCCCATCAACCTGTCGGGCGCGCCCAACACGTACGTCCCGGCCGCCGTCACCAACCTCTTCTACTGGAACAACATCCTGCACGACGTGCAGTACCAGTACGGCTTCGACGAGGTGGGCGGCAACTTCCAGGTCAACAACTACGGCAACCCCGGCCTGGGTTCGGACGACGTCCGCGCGGAGGCGCAGGACGGAAGTGGCATGAACAACGCCAACTTCTTCACGCCGCCGGACGGCAGCCGTCCCCGCATGCAGATGTTCAACTGGAACACCGTCGTGCCGAACAAGGACGGTGACCTGGACAGCGGCATCATCGCGCACGAGTACGGCCACGGCATCTCCAACCGCCTGGTGGGCGGCCCGAGCAACGTGTCCTGCCTGGGCAACGCGCAGCAGCCGGGCGAGGGCCTCAGCGACTTCCTCTCGCTGGTGTACACCGCGCTGCCGGCGCACACCGGACCGCAGGGGCGCGGCGTGGGCACCTACGCGCTCAACCAGCCCGTCAACGGGCCGGGCATCCGCACGCAGCGCTACAGCACGGACCCGACCATCAACACGTGGACGTACGCCAGCATCAACGGCATGGCCGTCCCCCACGGCGTGGGCTCCGTCTTCGCGCAGGCGCTGTGGGAGGCGTACTGGTCGCTGGTGGACCGCTGGGGCTTCAGCACCAACCTCTACAACGCCCTGGGCAGCGCCGGTAACAACCGCATGCTGCTGTATTACACGGAGGGCCTGAAGAACACGGCGTGCAGCCCCACCTTCACGCAGGTGCGCGACGGCATCATCGCCGCGGCCACCACGCTGCACAGCGGCGAGGACGTCTGCCGGCTGTGGACGGCGTTCGCCGCGTTCGGCCTGGGCGTGGACGCCAACCCCATTGGCCCCAACAGCACCGCGCCCATCAACGGCTTCGCGGTGCCCACCGCCTGCCGCACGGACGTGTGGGGCAAGGACAAGCCGTGGGACACCGGCCTGGAGCCGGACCCGGCCACCGCGGCCAACCCCATGTGGGAGAGCGAGGACATCTGGGTGCGCAACTCGCCCGTCAACGGGCCGCACGAGAACCCGGAGTTCGGCCAGCCCAACTACGTCCACGTGAAGGTGCGCAACCGCAGCACGGTGGACGCGCACAACGTGGTGGTGAAGCTGTACGGCACCAACGCCGCCACCAGCACGTCGTGGCCCCTGGGGTGGACGGAGATCGGCCAGGCGACGGCGGTGTACGTGCCGGGCAGCACGGACACGGAGGTCGTCGTGACGTGGAGCCCGCCCGCGGTGGGCCACTACTGCCTGCTGGCGCGCCTGGTGACGCCCGCGGACCCGATGACGTTCACGGAGATTGGCGACCCCAACTACAACGCGCGGCAGAACAACAACGTCATCTGGCGCAACACCAACGTGGTGAACCTGCTGCCCTTCGGCTTCGTCAACGCCGGGTTCATCCTGCGCAGCACGCTGAGCGACGCGCGCGAGTTCCGCGTGCGCTTCACGGAGCTGGCGGGCACGACGAAGGAGGCGTTCATCTCGCGCGGCAGCATCACCGTGGACCTGGGCGCGGAGCTCACCCAGCTGTGGCAGGCCTCCGGCGGCAAGGCGGAGGGTGTCCAGCGCGTGAGCGAGACGCAGCTGCGCGTCACGGACCCGACGCGCGCCTACATCGGCGTGAAGCTCGAGCCGCTGCGCGAGTTCAAGCTGGGCCTCACGTTCAAGGATGACCGCTTCACCGGCGGCCAGACGTCGGACGTGTACACGTCCTACAACTTCGGCGTCGTGCTCGAGGACGCCACGTCCTCGCAGCGCAACGCGCAGGTGGGCGGCGTGACGTACTACCTCCGCGCCGCGAAGCTGTAGGCCGTCCGCGCCCCACGCGCGCACCGGGCCGGGAGTGCCTGCACGGGCTCCCGGCCCTCGTGTTCCAGGGGTCGGCGGTTCAGGCGCCCGGGCGGGGCGTGGTGGCCTCGCACAGGTGCTCGAGGAACTCCGGCAGCAGGCTGGCGGAGATGGCCCACAGCCGGCCGTCGCCCAGGTCCGCGAGCGCGGCGTGCTCGACGTACTCCACGCACGCCGACTCCACGTAGTGCACGAACACGCGCCGGCCGAGCGCGCGGTACCACGCCGCCGCGTGGCCCAGCAGCGCGAGCATGGCCCGCTGCACCTCCGGCTTCGCGTCGTCCACCAGCGTCACGACGCGCACGCCGTCCAGCACGTTGAAGAGGTTGAGGCCCGGCTGCGCGGACTCGAAGACCGCCAGGGCCACGGGCTTGCCGTCCACGCGGGCCACGCGCAGGGCGCGGGCGCGGTCCAGGCCGGCCTCCTCCCACCGCGTGCGCACGCGCACCAGGTCGAAGCGCTCCGGCACCAGGTCCAGCGCCTCGCGGTAGGCGACGGGGCGCGTGCGCTCCAGCTCCTGGAAGAAGCGCGCGCGCTCGGCGTCGGTGGGCTCGGCCACCTCGACGTCCGGGGGCAGCGCCCAGTCGCGCTCCACCTCCGCCTCCATCAGCCGGAAGGGCACGAGGCACGCCTGGCCGGTGTGCTCGTACCAGCGCGCGAAGTCGAACTTGGTGAAGCGCACCCAGCGCACGCTCGCCTCGCAGAAGGCGATGAGCCACTTCACGTCCGGGTCCACCTGGGTGGGCTCGTAGCCGCGCAGGTAGATGTCGCGCAGCGCCTCGCGCGCGGACGAGCGCATCCCCGGCACGTGCTGCCGCGCCAGCTGGTGCGCCATCCACGTGCCCTCGAAGGGCTTCACCACGGACAGCGTGGCCTCCAGCGACTCACCCGCCGGACGCACCACGCGGTAGCCCAGGCGCGTGCGCCCCTCCAGCCGCTCCTGCGTGGCGTCGAACCAGGGGCGCTCCTCCGTGAAGTCCTCGGGCGTCTTGCCCGGCAGGCCGAAGTAGCCGGAGCCCTCCAGCAGCTTCCACGTCGCCTCGCTCCAGTCGCCCTCCACGCGGGTGGACGGGTGCATCTGCGCCTCCACCAGCGCGCGCCACGCCCGGGCGCCCTCCGCGTCCAGCGGACGCACGGACATGCCGCAGCGCCGGCCGGCGGCCGTGCTGGAGATGTTGCGCACCTCGGCGCGCAGCCGCACGGGGGGCAGGCCCTCCATGGCCACCTCCAACACGGGCTGGCGCAGGCCCGGGTACAGCAGGTCCTCGTCCGGCTCCGTCATGAAGGCCAGGCCTTCGTAGGACAGGTCCAGCACGGGGCGGCGCACGTGCACCTGCGGCCACAGCGGGTGGTCGAAGGAGAGGACACACGGGCTGGAGGGCGGCGCGCGGCGCAGCCAGCGGTGGCGGTAGCGCACCAGCTCCGTGGGCGCGGGCGTCATCACCAGGTCGCCCTCCTGGCGCGCCTCCGTCACCGACGCGTGCACCACGCTGCTGTAGCCGAAGACCTCCAGCGAGAAGGGGCCCACCGGCACGGGGCCGTCGAAGCGCCAGGCCATGACGCCCGCGAGCGGCTCGAAGAGCGCCGCGGACACCCCCACGCGCTGGCCATCCGCCGAGCGCGCCACGCCCCGCGCCTGCCGCCCGACCAGGGCCTCGCAGATGCGCGCGACGCGCTCCGGCCGGTCGATGCGCTCCTTCCACACCGGCCGCGTCTCCGGCGGCAGCAGCAGGCCGTTGTCGCGCAGCGCCTCCAGCACGGAGACGATTCGACGTCCCGCGTCGAGCGGCGGTGACACGAAGCGCAAACTCACCTCGGGGCGCGCGCCGCGGACCTCCACCACCTCCGCGTCGAGCGACGTGGCCCAGCGCTCGCCCTGCCCCAACACCACGGAGGCGGCCTGTCCCGGTACCGGCGGCAGCGCGTGCGCGTCCAGGTGCAGCGTCAGGTGCTCGAGCGAGAGCTGCACGAGTCGACCCGGTGCGTTGCTGTCACCGAACGAAGCGACCGCGGTCAGCTCCGTCCCCATCCGGTACCCCAGCACCGAATCCCGGCCGCGCGTCCCATCCCGTGTGTCCGCCTGCATGCCAGCTCCGTTGTGTGAAGGGGGCCGATTGTACGACTTCGGGCAGAAGGAAAGCAGTACCCCGGTACGGATACGACCTAGGTGAACCGCAATTCATATAGCGTGACCATTGGCGGGGACTGGGAAACTTGTTCGCCAGTACAGGCGCGTTGCACTGACATCCGAGGTGCGACACCCCTGGGATGCGGGGACATGCCCGCGCGCCGGGAGGCGACATTCCCTCGGGACCCGGGTCCTCGCGCCGTCCATCCCCCGTCGATGCGGGCCACCCGCCCTCACCCTGGAGGGCCGAGTCCGGATGGGTGGCCACCAGGCTCACGCGGTCCCGGGGTCGTGTCGACCCGCGCACGAACCACCATCGTCCGGCCCGCGAGGGAGGCCTCACCGTCCACCAGCGAGCAGTCTCGGCGGGCTCGCGCGCGAGGACCTGCGCCCGAGGCGAACCGTCGCGCCCGTGGCCGCGCCTCGTGGGCGCTCTCGTGGGTGCCGCACATGCAGGAGGACAGGCCACCCTTCCCTACCTCGTCGCGATGGAACGACACGGCGGGACGGGTTAGGGGGTCAGCAGCTCCTGCTTCCGCGCCCGAGGTCCACATGCCCCTCTCCACCCTCTGCCTCCACTGCGGCATGTGCTGTGACGGTACGCTCTTCACCCACGTTTCCCTGCAACCGACCGAGGTGCTGGCGCTCCAGCAGCGGGGCGTGCCGGTGGGGCAGCGGGCGGACGGGAGTCCGGCGCTCGTGCAGCACTGCGCCGCGTTGGACGGCCGCGCGTGCACCGCGTACGCGGAGCGCCCGGCGGGCTGTCGCCGCTACCAGTGCCAGTTGTACGGCGCGCTCGCGGAGAAGGAGGTCTCCCTGGAGGAGGCGCTCGCGGTGGTGGACGAGGCCCACGCCTTGCGCGACGCGCTGGAGCGGGAGCTTCCCTCCGCGGAGCGGGACGCGCCCCGCTCGGTCATGCAACGCGCGCGTCACGCGGCGCCGGCGTTGTCGGAGCGGGCGCAGGCCGCGTACACGCGCGCCGAGGCCTTCCTCGATGCGCGCTTCCGCGGTCGCTTCGGTCGGCGCGGCTGAGCGCGGGGCACACCGGGTGCCCGCGGCGCGCGCCCGTGAATACGATGCGCCCCGCGTTCCCATCGTCCGGGCCCTCGCGCGAGGTGCTCGCGGACCGGACCCGTCTCGACTCCTTGGAAGGCCTCCTCGCATGAAGACGCATGTTCCCGCCCTGGCCGTCGCGGCCCTGACGCTGCTCACCGCGCCGCTCGCGCACGCGGGTGACGACGCGCCCGTGACCTCCGCCACCGTGGACGTGGACGGGGACGGCAAGCCCGAGTCCCTGACGCTCGAGTGGAGCGAGGACGCGCCGAAGCCCTACGTGCTCAAGGTCGGCTCCGCCACGATTCAAGGCGCCTCCAAGGAGGAGGCGGTGTCCGGCTTCACCATCGTCGACCTGGACGCGAGCGACCGCCGCAAGGAGATCGCCGTGCACACGGGGAACACGGACGAAGACGCGCGCACGGACCTCTTCAGCTACGACGGCAAGAAGCTGAAGGCGCTGGGCAGCGTCCCCAAGCTCACCGAGGTGAAGGGCAACAGCATCATCCTGTCGGACCAGTGGAAGGGCTTCTGGAACCAGCGCGACAAGTTCACCTACGACGCCAAGGCGGGCAAGGTGAGCGAGGTGCCCCAGGAGCTGTATTACGTGGGGAGCCTGGAGGCGAAGGTGCGTCAGTCCTTCCCCATCACCTACGGGCGCGCGGACAAGAAGCCGGTGGCGAACCTCGCGGTGGGCTCGACCATCCAGGTGCTGGCGGCGACCCTCGTCACGGCGCCGGGTGGACGCTCCCGCACCTACGTCTATCTGGTGAAGTCCTCCACGGGGCTGATGGGCTGGGTGCCCGGCCCCGAGCTGGTGGAGAAGACCGAGGGGCTCCCCATCGCCGGCTGAGTCACGGCGTGTCGCCGAGGGCGGCGCGGGAGAGCAGCGCCTCCTCCAACACGGGCAACCGCTCGTCCTCCGGGCGCGTCTGGCGCAGCCACTCCAGCGCGCGCCGGGCCCGGGGCAGGTCGCCCTCGAAGACGAGGAAGCCCGTGGCGTGCAGCCGCTGCTCGAGCGTGGCGTCGGGCGCGGCGAGCACCGCGTCCCAGCCCAGCGCGGCTTCGTGGGGCGCGCCCAGCTCCTGGTACAGCTTCGCGCGCGTCTCGGAGGTCGACGCCGGCTCGGTGACACCGGGGGCCGCGCGAGGCAGTCGGGCCACGGTGTCGCGTGAGCGCTCGAGCAGGGCGCGCAGCTCCGGAACGACGGCGTCTCCCGGCGCGAGGGCCTCCAGGCGTCGAAGCTGGGCGAGCGCGTCGTCGAAGCGGCCCGCGCGCGCGAAGGCCATGGCCAGGTTGAGGTGCGCGCGTCGGTAACCGGGTTGCTGGCGCACCATGTCCTGGAACAACGAGATGGCCTCGTCGTGCTGGCCCAGCTTCGTCAGGCACAGCGCGAGGTTGTTGTAGGCCTTGATGCCGGTGACGCGGCTCTTCTCGCGCACGGAGCGGCGCAGGTGGACGAGCGCCTCCTCGTAGCGGTGCGCGTCCATGAAGAGGCCGCCGAGCTGCTGCTGCACGAAGGCGTCATCAGGACCGGACACCTCTTCGGCCACGCGCCACAGGCGCACCTCGTCCACCCAGTCCTGGTTGCGCAGGTGCGTCGCGCCCGCGAACGCGAGCAGCGTCACCGAGGACAGCGCGAGCGCGGCCCGGGGACGTGTCCTCGCGACCCGCTCGACGGGGGCGGCGAGCGCCACGACCCACAGGGCCACGGGCACGTAGAGGAAGCGGTCGGACGCCAGCGTGTGCAGGCCCAGGGGGATGGCGTGCAGCACCAGCGCCAGGGCCAGCGCGCCCATCGCCAGCGCGGCGCGCTCGAGCGAGGACAGGCGTCCGCCCCAACGCCAGACGGCGAACGTCCCCGCGGCGAGGACACCCGCGCCCAGCAGGACCCAGGACGCGGGGTGCTCGCCGAGCATCCCCACCTGGAGCCGGGGCCGCAGCGCATCGACGAGCATCACCGCGTAATGGCCGAGCGCCGCGAGCCCGGCGGCGGCGCGGTCCGTCAGGGGCAGTCCGGCGGTGGCGCCCGCATCGAGCTCCCGGACGTCCGCCCGCAGCGCGTTGAGTCGCATGGCGCCGTAGACGGCGAGCGCGACGGCGATGGGGACCAGGTTGCGCAGCGCACGGCCCGCGGTGCGCTCCTTCCGCGCCACGGCGGACAGCTCCAGCATGCCGAAGCCCAGGACGGTGACGACCGCGACCTCCTTGCAGAGCAGGCCGAGCAGCACCAGGACGGCCGCGCCCCAGCGACGGGACGCGCGGTCGGAGCGGTACACGAGCAGCGCGCCGAACGCGAAGGCCGCCGCGAGCACGTCGGTGCGACCGGCGATCCACGCCACGGATTCGGTGAGGCGCGGGAAGACGCCGAAGACGGAGGCCCCCACGGCGGACGCGAGCGGCGAGGCCCCGGCGCGGCGACACAGGAGGAAGACCCACGTCACCACGACGAGGTGGAGGAGCAGGTTGGTGAAGTGGAAGCCCTCGGGCGAGCCGCTCCACAGCGCGTGCTCCACGGCGTAGCCGAGCGTCACGAGGGGCCGGTAGTAGCCCCGCGACACGCCCATGGGGTCGCTCCAGAACATCCGCGTGAAGTACTCGGGGAGCGGCGCCAGCTCGCGGACGACCTCCTGCTCCTCGATGAGCGAGTGGTCATCCCAGACGAACGCGCCGCGCACGGCGTTGGCGTAGGCGAGCGCCACCAGCAGGAGCGGCAGGAAGATGGCGCGGCGCCGCAGCCGCTCCCAGAGGTCTTCGGTGTCGGGCGATGCAGTGGGGCTGGGGCTCATGCAGGGTGCGCGAGTCTAGCGCCCCTCCATACGGGGCGACGGCCTTCCTCCGAGCGAGGAGGTCGGGCGGAAGGCCGGCCCCCCGACTACCCGACCAGCGCGAACTCCACGCGGCCGAGCTGCTCGTCGGTGGAGGCGACCTTCACGCGCACCGGCAGGCCCACCGGATAGGTCTTCCCCGGCTCCTTGCCCACCAGGGACAGCTCGCGCGCGTCCGGCCGGAACGGGCCACCCGGCAGCCCCTCCGCCGGCAGCACGCCCTCCACGAGCATGCCGTCGAGCTGCACCACCAGGCCGAACGGCTTCACCCGCACCACGTGCGCGGGGAACTCCTTGCCCACGTGTCCGGCCAGCCACCGCGCCTCCAACACGTGGTGACGGTCCGACTCCGCCCGGTTCGCCGAGCGCGCCCGCCCGTTGATGTGGACCGCCAGCGACTCCACCGCCGGGTCCTCGTCCAGGTAGTCGCGCCGGCCGTGCAGATAGCCCTTCAGCGTCCGGTGCACCGCCAGGTCCGCGTACCGGCGGATGGGCGACGTGAAGTGCAGGTACAGCGGCGCCGCCAGTCCGAAGTGCGGCCCCGGCTTCACGGTGTAGCGAGACGGTCCCAGCGAGCGGCGCAGCACCGAGCGCAGCGCCGGCTCCGCCGCGGCCCCCGCGATTTGACGGTCGAAGGCCGACAGCGCCAGCGGCGTCAGCTCGCGCCCGAACCCCGCCGCGAAGCCCGACGCCTGCGCGAACGCGTTGAGGTCCTCCACCCGCGACGGGTCCGGCTGCTCGTGCACGCGGAACACGCCCGGCAGGCCGCGCGCGAGCATCCACGTGGCGATGGCCTCGTTCGCCGCCACCATGAAGCGTTCGATCATCCCGTGCGCGGACGTGGGCCGCTCGCTCACCAGGCCGGACAGCTCGCCCGTCGCCGCGTCGAAGGTGAACCGCGCTTCATCTCGCGCGAACTCCATGCCGCCGCGCGCGCCACGCGCCACCGCCAGCCGCGCCGCCGCCAGCCGGAACCAGGGCATGACGTCCTTCACCGGCGCCATGGGCGCGGACACCTCGCCCCGGTCGAGGAAGGCCCCCACCTCGTCGTAGTTCAGCCGCGCCCACGAGCGGATGATGCTCTCGTACACGTCCGCCGCCGTCACCCGGCCCTGCGGGTCGATGCGCAGCTCCACCGTGAGGCACAGCCGCTCCTCGCCGGGCACCAGGCTCAACCAGTGAGAGGACAGCTCCTCCGGGAGCATGGGCAGCACGCGCCCCGCCATGTACACGCTGGTGGCCCGCTCGCGCGCCGCCATGTCCAGCGGCGTCCCCGCCTCCACGAACTCGCTCACGTCGGCGATGGACACCAGCAGCCGCAGCGCGCCGTCCGGTCCCGCCGGCAGCACCGAAATCGCGTCGTCGATGTCGCGCGTGGACGGCGCGTCCACCGTCACCGTCGGCACGTCGCGCAGGTCCCGCCGCGCGCCCACGGCATGCGGCACGGCGCGCAGGCTCCGCGCCTCCTCCACCACCTCCGGAGCGAAGTCCTTGGCGAGCCCGTGGCGCGCGATGATGCGCTCCAGCGAGCGGTCCGCGCCGGGCTCCAGCCGGTACGCCAGCACGCACTTGCCGTCGACCAGGTTCGCGACCACCGCGTCACCGTGCTGCACCGGGGCGCCGGCCGCGTCGAGCACCCAGTCCGCGTTCGCCACCTCGCGGTCGATGCGCAGGTACTGCGTGCCCTTGCGGGAGACCACCTCGCCGTAGACGCGGGTGCGGCGGCGCTCGACCAGCGACAGGGCGCTCGCCGTCAAACGGCCGTCCGCGCCCGCCGTCACGGTGCCGGTGACGGTGTCGCCCGCGAGGAACGGGTTGAGGTCCGGGGGAGGGATGAAGGCGGACAGCACCTCCTGCGACCCGGGGGCCTGCACGGTGAGGAAGCCGAAGCCGCGAGGATGGACGTCGATACGTCCGGTGACGGTACGGGGTGAAGCGGAAGCAGAGGTATCCATGGATGTGCCTTGGGGCGCGTCTTAGCCCAGGTCCACCACGGGACGGGCAACGGTGACGCGCGGAGTGTGGGGTGATGGGGGCGGGTCCCGGGGCCTGCTCCGTGGAGTGGCCTGTGCTCGCCAGGGACCGCGAAAGGTTTTGAGCGAACGTCGCGGTGGACGCGGCGCGGGACGCCCCCCTGACGACCCGGCGCCTCTCAGTTGGGCTTCGGTCGCATCTGGCGGCGGTGCTCGAAGGAGCCGAACACCGCATCGAACATCTGCCGCAGGGTGGCGCCCTTGGGGAGGGGGAAGGGACGCGGGTCGGAGTCCTCGTACACCTTCTCCCCGTTCAGCAGGACGGCGAAACCAGCCCCCGGCCACGGAAAGAGGGCCACGTGTCCCTCGGGGTGCTCATCGATTTCGAGCCCCTCATCCATCTCGGGTCCCGAGCAGGTGATGTCGATGCGCCCACCCACCGGGACATCGAACACGAGGCCCAGGGGCTCCAGCCACACCTCGACGGGCGCCGTCCGCAGGTTCTCCAACGTGAACCGCTCCGTCTTCACCGACATCGTCATGCCCTCCCCACCGCACTCCAGGTGCCTCGGACGAGTCTGGGCAACCCCCGTCCCCCATGTCCAACCCTCCGGCGCCCGGCCACTTCCCGGGCGCCGGCAGAAAAATCACGGCCCATGTCGAGACCGCGCGCCCGGCTCCGACCTGGGGGTGGAAGTCGGAAGACCCCACCCCTCGGAGCAACCCATGACGCAGGCACTCACGCTGAACCCGCCGTCGCCCCGCCACCCCGCGCTCCGGAGCGCCGGCGCCATCCTCGCCGGGCTGGTCCTCAACGCCGTCCTCGCCTCCGCCGTCGACGCCGTGATGCACGCCACCGGCGTCTTCCCGCCCCTGGGCCAGCCCATGTCCCACGCCCTCTTCGCCCTCGCCCTGGCCTACCGCCTCGTCTTCACCGTGGGCGCCTGCGCCCTCACGGCGCGGCTGGCTCGCCGCCAACCCCTCCGCCACGCCCTCATCCTGGGAGGCATCGGCATGGGGCTGGCCCTGCTGGGCGCCGTGGCCACCTGGGGCCGGGGACCCGAGTTCGGCCCCGCCTGGTATCCCCTGTCCCTGGTCGCCACCGCCCTGCCCTGCGCCTGGCTCGGCGGCCGGCTCGCCGCGCCGCGCCCTCCCCCGGCCCGCCACTCCTGAGCCTTGCACCCACACGATGGGGCATATCGATTTCAGCACGGAGCGTGCGCCCCGCGCGCCGCGCGGCGTATGGTGGCCCCCCGCCATGAAGACCGAGCTTGGAATCCACCTGGGCCAGTCCGCGCGCACGGCCCGCAGGAGCCTGGGGATGACCCAGGCGGAGGTCGCCGAGAAGCTGGGCGTGGCCCGAGAGGTCTACGCCCGCCTCGAGCGCGGACACATGCTCCCGAGCATCTACACCCTGCGGAGCCTGTGCACCGTCCTCCGCGTCCCGCCGCACGACCTGCTGGCCCTCGACGCCGCCATCGAGACGCCCCCGGGTCGCAAGCGCCCACCCCCTCGCATCCGCCCGGAGCCCCCCGTCCTCCTCGACCTGCGCAAGACGCTGCGTGGCCTGTCCGCCTCCGACCTGCGGCTGCTCAACGCCCTCGCCGTCACGCTCCCCGCCTCACCCTCCCGCCAACACGCCGGGTCCGAGGACTGAACCCACCCTCATGGGTTGAGGACACGATGTGGTGATTCCTGGCATTTTTGTGGCCCCCCGGCTTTCGCGTACGTCCGGGTGACGGTGTAGATTGAGCGTCTTCCGATGAGTGGGACGACGCTGCAGCTCTCGCCGGATGCCAACAGGGGCCGGTCGCTGGGCAAGTACGAGGTTCTCAGCCGCCTGTCCACGGGCGGGATGGCGGAGATCTTCCTCGCGTCGCAGCGTGGGCTCGCGGGTTTCCGCAAGCTCGTGGTGTTGAAGCAGATTCTGCCGGACATCCGCGGCGAGGAAGAGTTCATCCGGATGTTCCTGGACGAGGCCAAGGTGACGGCCGCGTTCAACCACCCGCACATCGCCCAGGTGTTCGACCTGGACATCGCCGAGGGCGAGCTGTTCCTGGCCATGGAGTTCGTGCCGGGGGCGACGCTGGTGGAGGTGGCGCGCGCGTGCCGGCAGGCCAACCTCCCCATCCCCATGGGCTTCAGCCTCATGGCGGTGCGGGACACGGCCGTGGCGCTCCACTACGCGCACACCTTCACGGACCCGCTCGGCAACCCCTCCCCCGTCATCCACCGGGACGTGGCGGAGAAGAACATCATGGTGACGTACGAGGGCGTCACCAAGCTGCTCGACTTCGGCATCGCCAAGAGCCTGGCGCGCGCCAGCCGCACCGCGGTGGGCATGGTGAAGGGCACCAGCGGCTACATGTCGCCCGAGCAGATCATGGGCGACCCGCTGGACGCGCGCAGCGACCTGTTCAGCCTGGGCGTCGTGCTCCACGAGCTGCTCACCGGCATGCGGTTGTTCTACGCGAAGCAGGCCGAGGCGATGATGAACGCGGTGCTGCGCTGCGAGGTGACGGCGCCCTCCCGCACCAACAAGCAGGTGCCGCCGGAGCTGGACGCCATCGTCCTGCGCGCCCTGTCCCGCAAGCGCGAGGACCGCTACGCCTCCACGCTGGAGTTCGCCCGCGCCCTGGAGCGCGCGGTGGGCCCCCTCATCTGGCACCCCGAGCAGAGCGCCGAGGTGATGCGCCGGCTCTTCGCGGACCGCCGCGAGCAGACGCGCCAGTTGCTCATGGCCGGCCCCACGACGTCCGGCGACACGACGGGCGAGACGAGCCTGGCGGAGATGCTCGCCCTCAACGCGGACGGCTCCGAGCCCCCCGCCTCCAGCGCCCCCCCGCCCCAGGAGCCGCCCCCGCCGCCCCGTCGCGCGGCAGCGCCCCCCGCGCCGGCCAGGCCCGCCACCCCGCCTCCAGCGCCCCGCCG
>NZ_JAKCFB010000024.1 GCF_024198235.1 Myxococcus dinghuensis
GGGCCCACGATGGCCACCCACTCGCCCTTCTGGATGTCCAGGTGGATGCTGGAGAGCGCGTGCGTCTCCACCTCCTCCGTCTCGAAGACCTTGGTGAGGCCCTCCAGGTGGATGAGGGACTTGCCCGTGTCCACCTTGGCGGCTCCCGCCAGCACCGCCGCGTCCTGGTCGGCCGCGGGCGTCTCCACCGTACTCGTCGTCGTCATCGCAGCCTCACCCGCTCGACCGCGTCCCACGCGGCCATGTCCGAAAGAACCACCTGGTCACCTTCCGCGAGGCCCTGGAGCACCTCGACGGCATTCACCGAACCGCGACCCAGCTGCACCGGCACCCGCACCGCCTCGTCGCTCCCCGGCATGAGCCGGAAGAGCGACATCGTCCCGTTGGGCTGCGCGCCCGCCGGGCGCCCCACCGACAGCACGTTGCCCAGCCGCTCCAGCTCCACCGTGCCCTCCACGGTGAGGTCCGGACGCGCGCCCCGGGGCAGCTCCGCCGGCAGCGACACCTCCACGCGCACCGTGCCCTGGCTGGCCGCCGGCGCCACGCGCGCCACCTGACCCTCCACCACCCCGTTGCGCGTATCCACCAGCGCCTTCTGGCCCGGCTGGATGTCCCGCGCCTGCGTCTCCGCGATGCGCAGCTCCGCCTTCAGCCGCTCCGGCTTCACCACCTTCGCCAGCAGCACACCCGGCGTCACCCACTGGCCCAACTCCAACGGCAGCTCCTGCAGCACTCCATCCTCCCCGGCGAGAACCTTCATCGACTCCACCTGGGTACGGCGGAAGCGGGCCACCGCTTTCAACCGGTCCACCTGTTCCTGCAACGCCGCGAGCTGCTCGCGCATGCTGGAGGCGACGACGCCGAGCTTCTTGCGCTCCAGGTCCAGGCGGCCCTTGATTTCGACCGCCTTCTCGCCCGTCTGCCGGGCCTCGATTTCACCGATGAGCTCCTTCTGGTGGAGCGTGGTGCCCGCCGTCGCGCGCCGCTCCGCGTCAGCGGTCTCCGCGGTGAGCGTCGTCACGATGGCCTCCTGCGCCAGCCGCTGCGTCTCCAGCTGCATCCGCATCTGGATGAACTCGGCCTCGGCGCTGGAGAGCTGCCGCTCGGCCTCCAGCATCTGGAGCTGCACGTCGGGGTTGGACAGCTCCATGAGCAGGGTGTCCGCCTTCACCTCGGCGCCCGGGCGCACGTGGATGCGCTCGACGCGGCCCGCCGTGTCGGCCGTCAACCAGCGGATGTACTCGGGCACCAGCGTGCCGGCGCCCTTCACCTGCCGGACCATGGGGCCGCGCTTCACCGTGTCCAGCCACACCGAGGCCCGGTCCACCGACGGCGCCGCGGGACGCAGTTGCCCCAGACCCACCGTCACGAGAATCAGCGCGAGCGCGCCTCCGATGGCGAGGATCCATGGCTTGCGGCGCGGCTTCTTGGCTTTGGGAATGTCCACGGGACGCCGCTAGAGCGAGGCGCGTGCCAACCACTTCACGACTCCCAACCCACTGGAATCACTCACCTTCACGCCACCTCCTGGAGGAGGCGTGCCCGGTTCCGAAAAGTGGTGTCCCAGAAGCGGACAGGCCACGGGGCCAGGCCCGACGTGTGCCACGATGCGGGCGGAACGGTGGCGTCCTGTCCGGGCCGGTCCGGGCCGACTCACCGCTTGGTTGCGATGAAAGCGACGGAAGTAGGCTGCGCCGCCCCATGACCGCGTCCCTGCTCGAAGCCTTCCTGGACCACGCCCGGACCACACCGGAGCGGCCGTTGCTCACCTTCGAGCGCGCGACCCTGACCTACGGCGACCTGGCGCGGCACGTCACCGCGTTCGCCCGGGGCCTGCGCCAGCGCGGGCTGTCCCCCGGCGCGCGGGTGGCGCTGTTCCTGGAGAACAGCCCCCAGTTCGTCGTCGCCTACCTGGGCGTGCAGCAGGCGGGCTGCGTGGTGGTGCTGGTGAACACGGCCTATCGCCAGGTGGAGCTGGCCCACATCCTGGCGGACGCGGAGGTGCACACCTGCGTCACGGGCGCGGCGGGCGCGGCGGAGCTGGTGCCCCTGCGGGAGCAGCTCCCCTCGCTCCAGGCGCTGGTGGCGGTGGAGCCGCTCACGGCCGAAGCGCCGTCGTCGCTCCCCGTGGTCGCGTTCGACGCGCTCCTCGAGGAGGGCGCCGCGTCGTCCGTGGCGCTGACGTTGCCCGGGGCGGAGGACCTGGCGGTGCTGGGCTACACCTCCGGCACCACGGGGCGCTCCAAGGGCGCGATGCTGCTGCACCGCAACCTGCTGGCCAACGTGAGGGCCGTCACCGAGGCGTGGCGGTGGACGTCCGCGGACCGGCTGCTGCTCACCCTGCCGCTGTTCCACACGCACGGGCTGATGGTGGGCCTGCACGGCACGCTGTACACGGGCGGCAGCGCGGAGCTGCACCGGCGCTTCGTGGCCACGGACGTGCTGGCCACGCTGCGCGACGACGCCACCCTGACGATGTTCTTCGGCGTGCCCACCATGTACGGCCGGCTGCTGGAGGAGGCGCGGCGCACGGGCGTGAAGCCGGGCCGGCTGCGCCTGTGGGTGTCCGGCTCCGCGCCGCTCAGTCCGCAGCTCTTCCACGACATCGAGACGGAGTTCGGCGCGCGCATCCTGGAGCGCTACGGGATGACGGAGACGGTGATGAACACCACCAACCCCCACGACGGCGAGCGCCGCCCGGGCACGGTGGGCTTCCCCTTCCCCGGCCAGGAGGCGCGCGTGGTGGACGTGCGCACGCGCCAGCCCGTGGCCGCCGGGGAGGCGGGCGAAATCGAGGTCCGGGGGCCACACGTGTTCGCCGGCTACTGGCGCCGCCCGGACGCCACGACGGAGTCCTTCGACGCGCAGGGGTGGTTCCGCACCGGGGACCTGGGCGAGCACGACGCGGACGGCTACCTGCGAATCACCGGGCGGGCGCGCGAGCTCATCATCAGCGGCGGCTTCAACGTGTACCCGCGCGAGGTGGAGGAGGTGCTCGCCACGCACCCCGGCGTCGCGGAGGTGGCCGTGCTGGGGCTGCCGGACGCGGACTACGGCGAGCAGGTGGTGGCGGTGGTGGTGCCCCCCGTGGGCCAGCCCGCCCCGGAGGCCCAGGCGCTGGTGGAGTGGTGCCGCGACCGGCTGGCCAGCTTCAAGAAGCCGCGCCGGGTGGTCTTCGTGGACTCGCTGCCCCGGAACGCGCTGGGCAAGGTGCAGAAGCACCTGCTGCGCGCCCGCCTGCGGTGAGAGACCGTCATTCGGCGGGGGTCGCGGGAGTCCTCCCGTCCGCCCACCGCAGGATTCCGAACAGAGCGCGCGCAAACCGCTGCCACGCGCCCGCTCATGTCCTACCTTCCCACCCAGGGGCGCAAAGGAGCATGTGTGACGGACATGGCTGAGCTGCCGGGAGCACGCGCCACGTGTCGCCCCGACGGCATGCCAGGGTGGACACTCTCGGGGGGCCCGGCGCGCCCCGGGGAGGACACACGTTTCGGAGGTGTATCCCCGGAGGAAGGGGTGGGCCCGTGAAGCGGCTCCTCATCGTCGATGACGAGCTGGCCATCGTCGAGGCCCTCCAGGACATCCTCTCCGTGGAGGGCTACGGCATCATCACCGCCTTCAACGGCGCCGAGGGCCTGCAGCGCATGGAGGAGCAGCGGCCGGACCTGGTGCTGCTGGACCTGATGATGCCGGTGATGGACGGCCGGGAGATGCTGCGCCGCATCCGGGATGACGCGTCGCTGCGCGCCATCCCCGTCGTCGTGATGAGCGCGGGCCGCATCTCCGAGGAGGAGCGCCGCTCGAGCGCCCGCTTCCTCGCCAAGCCCTTCGAGCTGGACCTGTTGCTGGACACCATCGCGGAGCTGCTCGGCGGGCCGGACGGCCCCAAGCCGACCCGCGGGGACGGGGTCGGCTGAAGCGGGGCCCTTTGCCGGGCGGTCAGCCCGGCGTCGCGCGGAACAACGTGTCCCGGTAGTACTGCAGCTCGGTGATGCTCGAGCGCAGGTCCGCGAGCGCGGTGTGCCCGCTGGGCGGCTTCCGGGGCTCCACGAGGTTGGGGTACCAGGCGCGCGCGAGCATCTTCACGCTCGTCACGTCCAGCATGCGGTAGTGCAGGTAGCGCTCCAGCAGCGGCATGTACTGGAAGAGGAAGCGCCGGTCGGTGTGGATGGAGTTGCCCGCGAGGATGCCCTCGCCCAGCGGACAGTGGTCGGCGACGAGGGCGGTGACCTCCTTCTCCGCCACGCGCAGCGACGTGTTGGAGGAGCGGACCTTCTCCAGGAGCCCGTTGCGCGTGTGCATCTCACGCACCACCGGCTCCATGCGCAGCAGGACCTCCTCCGGCTGCCAGATGACACGCTCCATCTCCGCGAGCGGACGCAGGTCGGGCCCGGTGATGATGACGCCAATCTCGATGATGGCGCAGGACTCGGGGTCCAGGCCGGTCATCTCCAGGTCCAGCCAGACGAAGCGCGGTTCACGCGAACTCATGTGCTCTTTTTCCCAGGGAAGCGAGGGGCCGAGCCTATACCAGTCCCCGGGGGCTCGCGGGGTGACCAAAGCTCGCCCTTCAGACCTCGACCTCGCATTCCGCCACCCACTGGCCGTCCGCCCCCCGGCGCACCCGCGGGTCGGACACCGTCGCGCCGCGCACCTGGGCGCGTGCGCCATGCCGCGCGGGGTCGAGGCGTTCCCCGAAGGCGCTCGCGAACAGGCGACGGCCGTCCATGCGCACCACGAAGCAGTGGAAGCGCAGCTCGCGCGAGGCCATCAGGTGGACGAGGGCGCGCAGCCAGTCCGCCAGCAGCCGGTCCAGGTCGGCCGGCTCGCACGTGACGGGGACCTCCTCGCGCACCTCCACCGCGGCCGGGTCCGCCACGCGCGCGCACAGCGCGACCGCGGCCTGCTCGAAGGCGACCTCGGGCGTCCGCCCCCGCCCCCGCACCCACCGCGCGTCCCCCCGGGTGACGTCCTCCCACGACGCGCCGCTCCGGGGAGGGGGCGGCGCCGGCGGCGCCTCGGTTCGGGAGGGCGTGGTCATCGGCGCGCCTCCGTCCGGTCCGCGTCGAGGTAGCGCGAGAACCAGTCCGCGGCGCGGCGGGCGACGTCCTCCAGCGCCCCGGGCTCCTCGAACAGGTGCGTGGCGCCGGGGACGACGATGAGCTCCCGCACGCAGTGGAGCTCCTCCAGGGCGTCCTCGTTGAGCCCGAGCACCACCTCGTCCCGTCCGCCCACGAGCAGCAGCGTGGGGGCGCGCACGCGCGCCAGCGCGGGGCCCGCCAGGTCCGGCCTGCCGCCCCGCGACACCACGGCGCCGACCTGCTCCGGTCGCAGGGCGGCGGCCACCAGCGCGGCGGCGGCGCCGGTGCTGGAGCCGAAGAGGCCCAAGGGGAGTCCTTCGACCTCCGGCAGCCCCCGGGCCCACTCGGCCACGGTGACGAGCCGGCGCGCGAGGAAGGGGATGTCGAAGCGCAGCGCGCCGGTGCCGGCGTCGAGCGCCTCCTCGTCCTCGCCGAGCAGGTCGAACAGCAGCGTGCCCAGGCCCGCCGCGCGCAGCGCGCGGGCGACGGCGCGGTTGCGGGGGCTGAAGCGGCTGCTGCCGCTGCCGTGCGCGAAGAGGACGAGCCCGCGCGCGCCCTCGGGGATGGCGAGGCCACCACCGAGCACGGCGCTCTCCGTGCGGAGCGTCACCTCCCGGACCTCGGCCTCCTGGTCGTCATGGGTCATGGCGGGGTCTCCTCCTCGGTCGCGAACGCGGGGCACGACGTCACATCCACGAGCCCCCCGGGTCGGTGGCCTCGACCACGGCGCGGGCCCGCCACGGCGGCAGGCGCGAGCGCTCCAGCAGGTTGCGCAGCTCCACGTCGGGCAGGGGGCGGTAGTCGTCGTAGGCCTCGGAGACGGTGCGCAGGGCCTCCCACGTCTCCACGCAGACCACGGAGTCCGCCTCCGCGCGGAGCACCTCGAGGCCACGCGGCGTGGACACGGGCGTGCCCAGCACCAGCTTCCCCGGATGCATCGTGCGCAGGGCGCGCAGGGCCGCCGCGCCGGTGGCGCCCGTCACCACGCCCTCGTCGATGAGCAGCACGGTGGTGCCGCGCAGGTCCGGCGGGGCCTGTCCACGCAGGCGCTGCACCTGGCGCTCCACCTCGTCCAGCTCGCTCCGGGCCATGCTGAGCACCTCCACGCGGGGCAGCGCGGCCAGGCGCAGGGCCCGCTCGTCGACGTAGCGCCCGCCGCCCTCGGAGACGCCGCCCACCACCGTCATCCGTCCGGGGATGAGCACGCGGTGGGAGACCCAGACGTCCATGGGGACCTCCAGGGCCCGGGCCACCTCGAACCCCACCCGGAGCCCACCCCGGGCGAGCCCCAGCACCCGGACGTCCGAGCCCCGGTACGGCAGCAGCATCGACGCCAGCCGTCGGCCCGCGGCGGCTCTATCGCGAAAACGCATCGTCTTCCTCCCTCCCAAGGAAAAGCATCGGTGGCGCGGCCGGCGGCGGAGGGGCGGACGACGGCCCCTCCGGAGGCACGAGGTCATGCGGGCGGGCGGGCGCCGTGTCGTCGGGTGGGAGGGCGCGCTAGGGTGACGGGATGGAACCCGTCCTCCTCATCGGCACCGCCAGTCCCCACCTGGGCCGCGAGCTCGGCCTCGCGTTGGGCGTGGCGCCCACGGACTGTCACTTCGAGCGCTTCCCGGATGGAGAGATGCACCTGGAGGTCCCCGCCACGGTCCGGGGACGCACGGTGGTGCTGGTGCAGGCGCTGACGCCGCCCGCGGGGGAGCACCTGCTGGAGCTGCTGTTGATGGCGGACGCGTGCTGGCGGGCGGGCGCGGCGCGGCTGGAGGCGGTGGTGCCGTACCTGGGCTACGCGCGGCAGGACCGGCGCGCGAAGCCGGGCGAGCCGCTGGGCGGGCGCCTGGTGGCGGACATGCTGTCGCAAGGGCGGTTCGCGCGCGTGCTGGTCGTGGACCTGCACAGCCCCGCGCTGGAGGGCTGCTTCGGAGCGCCGCTGGAGCACCTGACGGCGCTGCCGCTCCTGGCGGACGCGCTGCGGCCGCAGGTGACGGACACGTCGGTGGTGGTGGCGCCGGACCTGGGCGCGGTGAAGCGCGCGGAGGCGCTGGCGCGGCTGTTGGGGCGACCGTGGGCGGTCATCCACAAGGTCCGCCTGAGCGGGGACTCGGTGCACGCCAGCGGGTTGATGGGCGAGGTGCGCGGCAAGCGGCCCATCCTGGTGGACGACATGGTGTCCACCGGAGGCACGCTGGCCGCCGCGGCGGGGACGCTGCGCGACGCGGGCTGCGCGGAGGACTTCACGGTGGTGACCACCCACGCGCTGCTGGTGGGTCCCGCGGTGGAGCGGCTGCGCGGCCTGCCCTTGAGCCAGCTCGTGGGGACCGACAGCGTGGAGCCTCCGTCGGGCCTGCCCTTCCCACACCGCGTGGTGACGGTCGCGCCCATCGTGGCGCGCGCGCTCAGGCCGTAGCCGCGCGTCCGACGTGCTCCCATGGAGGGAGCGAGCACACGGGCCGTGCCCCTCCCGGGTCCCGGGCCCCCACAAGTCACCGCCCCCGTGGGGGCGGACTCGGCTAGGCTCCCCGCCCATGTCCGACACGCTGCTGACGAAGCGGGAAGCGGGGGTCCTCACCCTCACCTTCAACCGACCCGAGAAGAAGAACGCGTTCACCCACGCCATGTACGAGGCGGCCACCCAGGCGCTGAAGCAGGCCGAGGGCGACGCCGAGGTGCGCGTGGTGCTCCTCACCGGCGCGGGCAGCGTCTTCACGGCGGGCAACGACATCGGCGACTTCATGGAGCACCCGCCCGCGGGCGAGGACAGCGCCGTGTTCCGCTTCCTCAAGGCGCTGGTGGACGCGCCCATGCCCGTGCTCGCGGCGGTGGACGGCCCCGCGGTGGGCATCGGCACCACCATGCTGCTGCACTGTGACTACGTCGTCGCCAGCGAGCGCGCCCGCTTCCACATGCCCTTCGTCCAGCTGGGCCTGTGCGCGGAGGGCGCCAGCAGCATGCTGCTGCCCCGCATGGCGGGCTACGCGCTGGCCAGCGAGCTGCTCCTGTTCGGCGAGCCCTTCGACGCGGCCACCGCCCTGCGCGCCGGCATCATCAACAAGGTCGTCCCGGACGCGAACCTCCAGGAGGTCGCCGCCGAGCGCGCCCGCACGCTCGCCTCCCGCCCCGCGGAGGCCGTGCGCGTGACGAAGCGCCTCGTCCGCGAGCCCCTGCGCGCCCAGACGCACCAGGTGCTCGCCAAGGAGGGCTCGGAGTTCATCCAGCGCCTGGGCTCCGCCGAGGCGCAGGAGGCCTTCATGGCCTTCATGTCGCGCGGCCGGAAGTAGCCCCGCCCGACCCCCACCCCCGCGCCCTCCCGGAGTCGACGGATGGGCGCGGGCGGCGAGGCCCCGGACGGATTACCTCGGCGCGGGCGTCTTCGGCGCCTTGGCCGCGCCCCGCTGTCCGAGGAAGGTCTGGATGTCCTCCCCCTGCGCGGCCTTCAGCGACACGCACTGGTCGATGGACTCCAGCAGGGTCGCCAGCATGCGCGGCCCGCCCGGCGCCTTCGCGCTGCGCTCGGTGAAGAAGTCCGCGAGCTGCTGGCGCTTGTCCGCCTCGCAGTAGGCGCCGCCCACGAAGACCATCCGCCCCGCCATCTCCTTCGGGAACAGGGCGTCCGGAGCGTCGCCGACGAGCCGCTCGTAGTTCTCCTTCACGAAGGCGAAGGCCACGTCCCGCGTGCGCACGTTCCCGGAGGCGGCGAACACCATCCACACCGTCTCGCGCGGGTCCAGCGACTTGTCGAACACCAGGGGCAGCGTCTGCTTCACCAGCTCCGGGTCGGTGAGGTTGCTCAGCGCGCCGATGAGCTGCTGCCGCGTCACCCGCTCCGTCGCCACCTTCGCCGCCGCGACCACCTTCTGCTGGAAGGCCGCGTCCGCCTGGCTGGCGGCGATGGCCAGCACCGACTCCACCATGTCCGGCGACACCGCGCGCTTGTCCGAAAGCCACTTGTCCGCCAGCGCGCGGGCCTCGGCGACCACCTTCGGGTCCGCGCCCTCGCGGCCCACCAGCCGCATCAGCCGGGGACGCAACAGCCGAGTGTCCTCGCTCTCACCCTTGCGCGGCACGAAGCCCAGCTGCCGCGCCCGGGCGCCGAACGTCTCCCGCACGAAGCGCTGCCGCTCCGGCAGCGCGGCCGCCGCCAGCAGCCGCGCGCTCGCCAGCTCCATCATGTCGATGCTCGCCTCGGTGACCACGCGGTCCGTGTCCTGCGCCATGCGCGCCGCCAGGGTGAGCGCCTCCGACGCCGGCAGCGCCCCGGACAGCGCCAGGGCCCGCACGTCGCCCAGGAGCGCCACGCGCTCGGAGCGCGACAGCTTGCCCAGGCCCGCCGTCATCAGCTTCGAGGCGGCCTCGCCGGACAACTGCATGCGGAAGAAGCCCGCGCCCTCCGCGTTGGGGAACACCCACTCCGGGCACGTCTTCGCGTCGGTGAGCGCCACCTCCGCCTTCTCGCCCTCCAGCACCGTGCACGCGCGCGACAGCTTGCCGCCCGCCGCGTACTTCACGCACACCGGCACCTTCCACTGCTGCGGACCCGGCGCCTTCGAGCCCAGCCGCAGGTAGCGCTGCTGCGACAGGACCACCTTCGGCTGGCCGGCGCCGCACTCCAGGCTCGCGGTGACGAGCGGCGCGCCGCCCTGGTCCAGGAACGTGCCCAGCACGCCCGTCACGTCCTGCTTCGCCTCGGCGGACAGCGCGTCCAGGAAGTCCTTCGCCGTCGCGTTGCCGTGCGCGTGCTTGCGCATGTAGCGCTGGATGCCGCGCTGGAACACGTCCCGGCCCAGCCACTCCTCCGTCATGGACAGCACTGCGGAGCCCTTGCCGTAGGTGATGCCGTCGAAGGCGTTGTGGATGTCATTGGCGCTGTCGATGGGCTGGCGGATGCGGCGCGCGGACAACAGGCTGTCCGCGTCCAGCGAGCGGCTGCGGCCGTGCACGCGCTCCACCGGGGCGTCCCACGACGGCTGCCACGACTCGACGATGCGCGGCGTCACCCAGGACGCGAAGGACTCGTTGAGCCACAGGTCGTCCCACCACCCCAGGGTGACGAGGTTGCCGAACCACTGGTGCCCCAGCTCGTGCACCTGCGTCTCCGCGAACCCGCGCTGCCGGTTGAGCGTGTCCTCCTCCGGCCTGGCGAGCAGCGAGCGGGAGTTGAACGTCACCAGGCCCGGGTGCTCCATGGCGCCGCCGAGCAGCGGCACGGCGAGCACGTCCAGCTTCTCGTACGCGTAGGGGATGCCGAAGTAGTTCTCCAGCGCGGCGAGGATTTCCGGCGTCGCCTTCGCGGCGTAGGCCCCCTCGGCGGCGCGACCGCGCGGGGTGACGATGCGCGTCTTCACCTTCTTCTGGCCCGCGTCCGCGGCGGGCAGGAAGTCGAACGGGCCCACACCGAAGGCGATGAGGTAGCTGGGCAGGGGCTGGGTGCGCGCGAAGCGGTAGGTGTGCCCACCGTCCGCTCGCGCCTCCTCGGAGAGCTGCGGCGTGTTGGTGACGGCCACGTTGCCCGCGGGGACGTGGAAGGTCAGCTGCCACGGCACCTTGAAGCCCGGCTCGTCGAAGCACGGGAAGACCTGGCGCGCGTCGATGGGCTCGAACTGCGTGAAGACGTACCAGTCCCCGCCCTCCTTGACGCGAAAGGCGCCGTTGTTGTCCTTCTCGGACACGACACCTTCGTATTCGACGTGCAGCTTCGCGGTGCCCAGCACCAGCGGCTTGGCCAGTTGGAAGCCCAGGAAGTCCGTGTCGCTCGACAGCGGCGTCGCCTCGATGGAGACCCCGCCCTGCGTCACCGCGGCCCGCGTCACCTTCAGGCCCTTGCCGTGCAACCACACCACGGACGTGGGCGTCGACACGTCGAGCCCGATGTCCGCGGCCCCCTGGAAGGTGGCCACCTTCGGGTCCAGCGTCAGCTCGACCGCGTACGCGTTGGGACGCACCTCCCTGGACAGCCGCAGCGCGGGCGGTGTGGGCGCGGACGCGGCGGTCGGTGCGGGGGGAGGCGCGGGCGGCTCGGCGACGACGGGGTTCTGCCGGGCACCGCACGCGGAGAGCAGGGTAGCGACGGCCAAGGCCGCCGGACGGAGCAGGTTGGGCATGGCGCGCATAGTGGACCATGCCGGGCGAGCAAGGTAGCGCGGAGCGGGAGTGTGTCCTTGCCGTAAACTTCACTTCGGGGTGGAGTGCGCGCCGTGCCCCAGCCCACGCCCATTCCCGAGTACGAACGTCAGGGTTTCCCGAACCCCGTCAGCATGCAGGTGCCCTCGGAGCACCTGCGTCGCATCGAGGGCACGCTGCCGGGCCCCGTGACGGCCTTCCTGACGCGCTTCGTCTGGGCATTGCTCACCTGGCTGTCGCCCGCGTCGCGGGACGCCATCGCCCGCTTCCTCGGTGGACTCGTCTACTCCCTGGGCATCCGCCGCAAGGTGGTGATGGACAACCTGGAGCAGGCCTTCCCGGAGAAGACTGACGCGGAGCGGCGAGCGATTGCACGCGGCGCGTACATCAACATGACACGCGTGGTGGTGGAGTCGCTGCCCTCCGGGGACCGGCTCCCCATGGACTGGGCCGGGCAGGGCGTCGAGGGTTCGGAGGCCTGGGAGGCGCTCCGGGCGCGCGTGGCCACGGGCAAGGGCGCGCTGATGGTGACGGCGCACTTCGGCAACTGGGAGCTGCTGGGCGACATGCTGATTCGCTGGGGCATCCCGCTCGACGCGCTGGTGCGTCCGCTCAAGGGTGCGCTGAACAACCGCATCGCGTTGACGCGGCTGGGCGCGGGCGCGGGGCTCATCTATCCCAAGGGCGCCATCATGGAGCTGTCCGCCGCGGTGGAGCGCGGCGAGTCGCCCTACATGCTGCTGGACCAGGCGATGCCCGTGAAGGCCGCGGTGTTCGTGCCCTTCTTCGGTCGGCTCGCCTCCACCACGCCCGCCATGGCGGTGGCGGCCCAGCGCACGGGCGCGCCGGTGTTCGTGGTGATGGGCGTGCGCACCGGCCGCACGGGCTGCTCGCTGCGGCTGGAGGTGGAGGGCCCCATCCTCCCGCCCGCGCCCGGCGAGTGCGAGGACCCCGTCACCGAGCACACCGCGCGGGTCACCGCCGCGCTGGAGCGCTGCATCCGCAAGTACCCGGAGCAGTGGATGTGGCTGCACCGCCGCTGGAAGGTGCAGCCGCCGGCCCCCAAGGCCTGAGCTACTCCACCACCACGCGCTCCAGGTGGGCGCCCAGGCGGGTGACCACCTCGTAGTGGATGGTCTGCGCCCAGTCCGCCAGCTGCTCGGCGGAGATGGCCTCCTCGCCGTCGCGCCCCAGCAGCGTGGCCGTCACGGGGCGGTCGTCCGGCGCGGCGCGCGTCACGTCGATGATGACGTGGTTCATCATCACCCGGCCCAGCACCGGGCACCGGCGGCCGTTGACCAGCACGTGCGCCTTGCCCGACACCAGCCGGGGGTAGCCGTCGTAGTAGCCCACCGGCAGCACCGCGATGCGCGTGGGCTCCGGCGTGCGGTACGTGCAGCCGTACCCCACGTAGCTGCCCGCGGGCAGCCACTTCACCGCCTGGCTCGCGCACCTCCAGGACAGCACCGGCTTGAGCACCGGCACCTCGCCCAGCACCAGCCGCGCCGACAGCCGCGTCTCCGCCGAGGGCCACAGCCCGTACAGGGAGATGCCCACCCGCTGCGCCTCGTAGCGCGCGCGGGGCAGCACCAGCGCGGCGGCGCTCGCGGCGATGTGCCGCTGCAGGGGCCGCTGGAGCCCCAGCCGCTGGGTGAGCACCCCCACGCCCGTCTCGAACGCGTCCACCTGCGCCAGCGCGTAGCCCTGCTCCGTCACGTCCTCCGTGTTGGCGAAGTGGCTGAGCGCGCCCACCACCTCCAGCACGTCGCGCCCCTCCGCCAGGAACCCCACGTCGTCGGAGAGCTGCGCCAGCGTGAAGCCCTCGCGCCCCAGCCCCGTGTCGAGGTGGACGTGGACCCGCAGCGGACGCTCGAGCCGGGCCTCGCGCAGCGCGGGCAGCGCGTCCACCCAGCCACGGTCCGCCACCACCACGTCCACGCCCTCGCGCGCCAGCGCCACCGCCTCGCGCGGCGACACCCCGCCCAGCACCACCACCTGCCGGGGCGCCAGGCCCCGGGCCCGCTCGTACTCCCGCACCTTCAGCGCGTCCTGGGGGGCGATGAAGTAGAGGAGGTCCACCTGCCCGTGCACCAGCGGCAGGACCTGCGCCAGCCCGTGCCCGTAGGCGTTGCCCTTGAGC
The DNA here is from genome assembly GCF_024198235.1 of Myxococcus dinghuensis. GTDB lineage: Bacteria > Myxococcota > Myxococcia > Myxococcales > Myxococcaceae > Myxococcus > Myxococcus dinghuensis. The sequence continues at coordinate 13,342 of NZ_JAKCFB010000024.1, forward strand.
ACCACCCCCACCGCCCGGGGAGGTCCACCCCGGCCGTCCAGCGAGCGGAAGACCTCCACGTTGTGTCGCAGCGCGGACGCGCTCAGCTCCAGCCACGAGGCCAGGGCCGCGTCACCGGGCCCGTCACCAATCGACTCCACGTTCACCTCCGCCACGTCTCCCCCGCCCCTTACCAGCAATGCCCGGGCCATGGGGACGCGTGGCCCGGGGGCCACGGATGCCCGCGTATGGGACAGGCGGACGCCCTCCCACGAACGGGCGCATCCCCCGACACACGCGCCGTCCAGGCTCCCCGTTCCTCCGGAGGAACGGGACGACCCAGCCTTTGCTTCGGAATTGGCTGAATCTGGATTACGGGAGGGGGGTGCTATCGTCCCATGGCGTGTCCCACCCGGACGTTTCCCTGGCCCAGGCATTTGTCTCGGCGCGCGGCGTGAGCGCCCCCACGGAGTCGTTGCTTCCGCTCCAGGAGCGCTTGTCGCGCGTGCTCGCCACGGCGCGCGCGGCGTGGCCCGGCGTGGAGCTGGAGGGGGCCCGCTACGTGGGCCACCTCGCGCGGCTGCTCCCGTCGGAGGCGCCCGACGAGGACGTGGAGAAGCTGCACCTCCAGGACGTCTACCTCGCGCGCGCCGCCGCGGACCGGTTGCCCGCGGCGCTGGCCGCCTTCGAGTCGAGCTTCCTCCCCGAGGTCAACGCGGCGGTGGCGCGGCTGAAGCTGCCGCCCACGGGGCTGGACGAGGTCCGTCAGCTCCTGCGCCAGCGCATGCTCGTGGGCAGCCAGGAGGCCCCCGCCCGGCTGGCGGCCTACCCCGGCACCGGGCCCCTGAGCGGCTGGGTGCGCGCGGCGGCGCTGTGGCTCGGGCTGGACTGGCAGCGCCAGCGCGGGGGCCAGCCGGTGGGTGACGACGGGGACCTGTCCATGCTGGTGGCGCCGGGGGACGACCCGGAGCTCCTCTATCTCAAGAACACGTACCGCGCGGAGTTCAGCGCCTCGTTCTCCACCGCGCTCGCGGGGCTGGAGCCGCGCCAGCGCAACTTCCTGCGCCTGAAGTACCTGGACGGGCTGAGCATCGACCAGCTGGGCGCGCTGTACGGCGTGCACCGCTCCACCGCGGCGCGCTGGGTGGTGGCCGCGCAGGAGTCGCTGCTGCAGGAGACGCGGCGGCTGCTCACCGAGCGGCTGCGGTTGACCGGCTCCCAGCTCGACAGCGTGCTGCGCCTCATCTCCAGCCAGCTCGACGTGAGCCTCAGCCGCCTGCTTCGCTCGAAACCCGACTGAGGGCCCGGGCGACCGTGGCATTCCCCCGGACGCCGGAGCGCATTAAGGAAGACCACGATGCGGACGCTCTTCATCGGAGACGTGCACGGGTGCGCCGAGGAGCTGGACGCCCTCCTGGAGGAGTGCGGCTGGCGACGCGGCGAGCGCGTGGTGTTGGTGGGTGACCTGGTGGCGAAGGGGCCGGACTCCGCGGGCGTGGTGCGTCGCGCGCGTGAGCGGGGGTTCCTCGCGGTGCGCGGCAACCACGACGCGCACGTGCTGCGGTGGCACTCCGGGCTCGCGCCGGAGGGCAAGAAGCTGGGCAAGGAGCACCGGCAGGTGCTCGACACGCTGTCCTCCGAGGACTGGCGCTACCTGGAGGCGCAGCCGCTGTACCGCCGCTTCCCGGAGCTGAACGTGGTCGCGGTGCACGGCGGGCTCGTCCCCGGCGTGCCGCTGGAGCAGCAGCGCCCGGACGAGCTGCTCAACCTGCGCAGCATCGCGCCGGACGGGACGCCCTCGAAGCGCGTGGACGGCGGCGTGCCCTGGGCCAGCGTGTGGCCGGGGCCGGAGCTGGTCATCTTCGGGCACGACGCCATGCGCGGCGTGCAGCGCCATCCCCACGCCATCGGCTTGGACTCGGGCTGCGTGTACGGCGGGCGGCTCACCGCCTGGGTCATGCCGGAGGGGCGGCTGGTCTCCGTGCCCGCGAAGCGGGCCTACGTGGACGTGAACGCCTCGCCCTGAAGCCATCGTGCAGGTCCTGCCGTGTCCCTGGCGGAAACCCCGCCTCCGGGACGGCGGCATCGTGCCGTTCCTGCACGGTTCCACCCGGGCCCGGGCGGAGCCGGGCTGGCACGTGCCCTGCTCTGGGGCTCCCGTGACGAATGAGTCGTCACTCCAACGGGAGACATCCATGAAGAGAGGCATGTTGTCGCTGTGCGCGTTCACCACCCTGGCCCTGGTCGGCTGCGGCGCGGGCGTGGACGGCGTGGACGCGGAGTCGAGCGCGCTCGACTCCCACGAGGAGAAGGTCCTGCTCGGGGACACCACGGACCAGTGCAGCGCCTCGCTGTACGTGCTCGACAAGAATGGCGCCTACGTGGCCACCCCCGCAACGACAACGAGTCGACGCGGGTGGATGTGTCCTCCAAGCGCATCACCTGGCTGTGTGGCACGTCGACCGAGTACACCACGTGCAACGACGGGACGACCTACGTCAGGGTCTTCCATTCGACGTACTCGAGGGAGATCACGTGGCTGTGCTACAACAACCAGTAGCCAGCGCCCCGTGAACCTGGCCGGAGGGAGCCTCCACTTCCTCCGGTCGCCGGTCATCATCTCGCCAGGGCGTCCCACGCGGTGGGGAGCCGCGGTTCGGGCACGACGAGGCCCTTCGAGATGAGGTCGACGCCAAGCCCTGCTAGGTTGGCCCGTCCTCTCCTCCTCGGAGGTCTCCCATGAAGAAGCTGCTGCTGGGCGCCGGTGCGGTCGTCATCGCGGTCGCGGGCTTCGCGCTCAAGACACTCCACGACGCGGGGCAGTTCAAGGAGCTGAAACCCCACGCCCAGGGACGGTGCGTGCCGGTCTCCGGCATGGTGGGCGCGGAGGACATCACCTTCCACCCGGGCCTCGGCTACGCGTACGTCTCCTCGGACGACCGGCGCGCGACGATGGCGGGGCACCCCGTGCCCGGTGGCATCTACCGGTTCGACCCGACGGGCGCCACGCCCACCACGCTGCTGACGGGCGACTTCTCGAAGGACTTCCACCCGCACGGGATCAGCCTCTACGTCGCGCCCGACGGCACGCAGACGCTGTACGTGGTGAACCACGCGTCGACGGGCAACGCCATCGAGCGCTTCGAGGTCGGCGCGGACGGGCGGCTCGTCCACCGCCAGACGCTGCGCGACACGCGGCTCGTCTCACCCAACGACCTGGTGGCCCTGGACGCCGAGCGCTTCTACGTCACCAACGACCACGGCAATCCCCCCGGCGTGAAGCAGGTGCTCGAGGACTACCTCCAGCTCGGGCAGGGCACGGTGCTCTACTACGACGGGCAGGGCTTCCAGACGGTGCTCCAGGGCACGAAGCTCGCCAACGGCATCAACCGCTCCGCCGACGGCCGCACGGTGTACCTGACCGAGTCCCTCGCCGGCACGCTGTCCCTCTACGACCGCGACCTCGCCACGGGCGCGCTCACGCACGTGCACACGCTGCCGCTGGGCACCGGGCCGGACAACATCGAGCTGGATGCACAGGGCGACCTGTGGATCGCCGCGCACCCCAAGCTGCTCGACTTCGCGGCCCACGCGAGGGACACCACCGGCACGCGGCGCGCACCCGCGCAGGTGCTGCACCTGACGGGGAAGGGCAAGGACCTCGTCATCTCCGAGGTCTTCCTCGACGACGGGCAGAAGACCTCCGCCACCGCCACCGCCGCCCTCTTCGGAAAACACCTGCTGCTGGGCCCCGTCTTCGACAAGGACCTGCTCGCCTGCGAGCTGCCGTGAATCGACGGAAGACGCTCGGGGCCACCGTCACGCCCCGGCTCACGCGGAGCCAGGAGCGGACGTGAAACCCAGGGGCCGCGACCTCACGGGCGGCCCCTGTCGCGGACTCAGGCGCCCTTGAGGTTCTGGGCGACGAAGTCCCAGTTGACCAGGCTGGTGAGGAACGTCTCGATGAACTTCGGACGCAGGTTGCGGTAGTCGATGTAGTACGCGTGCTCCCACACGTCGATGGTGAGCAGCGCCTTCTGGCCGTGCTTCATGGGCAGGTCGGCGTTGGGCGTCTTGGTGACGGCCAGCTTGCCGTCCTTGCCCTGCACCAGCCACGCCCAGCCGGAGCCGAACTGCGTGGCGGCGGCGGTGGAGAACTCCTCCTTGAACTTCTCGAAGGAGCCGAAGTCACGCTTGATGGCGTCCGCCAGGTCACCCTTGGGCTCGCCGCCACCGTTCGGCTTCATGCAGTTCCAGAAGAACGTGTGGTTCCACACCTGGGCGGCGTTGTTGAACACACCGCCGTCGCTGCTGAGGATGATCTCCTCCAGGGACTTGGCCGCCTCGGGCTTGCCGTCCAGCAGCTTGTTGAGGTTGTTCACGTACGCGGCGTGGTGCTTTCCGTGGTGGAACTCCAGCGTCTCCGCACTCATGTGGGGAGCCAGAGCGTCCTTCTTGTACGGCAGTTCGGGAAGCGTGAAAGCCATGGTCGCGTCCTTTCGTGTTCCAGGGGAAACGAGGCGTACTAGTTCCTTCCCCCGAAGAAAGCAGCCCCCTCTCCAATGGATTGTCGTGCTGCCAATCCACTGGACGACGCTGGGCGTCCCATGGCCGGAGGGCCGCCGGACCTCCCGGCGCCCCCCGGAGCGACTCCCAGCCGAAGCCGGCGACGCCGAACAGCTTCTCGCGCCTGGACGTGTCGAACACCCGCACCGGCATGGCGGTGCGGTCACGGAAGGAGCGGAGCTCCGCGTAGCGGCCGGGCTCGAGCGCGGAGGCGCAGCGCGCGTCGACGAGCACGGGGGCCACCTGGAGGGTGAGCTTCTGCCAGCCCTTGCAGGCGCAGTCGCGCCGGTACACGAGCTTCCCGTCCGCGTCGATGCGGTCGAGCTTGTCCGTCTCCTTGCAGTCCCAGATGGGCTCCTTGAGTGTCTCCTTCTTGAAGGTGACCTTCACCTTGCCGTCCGCGTCCTGCTTCACGGTGGCGACGGTGCCCTTCTCCTGCTCGGCCGGGCCGGTGCGGAGGTCGAAGTCCTTGTCGGCGCCGGACAGGCGCATGTCGTCGGCGCGGTCCACCTCGTCCTCGTGCTCCACCAGGTAGCGCAGCGCCGCCTTCCGGGCCGCGTCGAGCGGACCCGCTGGCGCGAGCACGCCCCGGACCTCCTGCGCGAACACGGAGGCCACGCCCTCACCACGACTCCAGGAATTCAGGTCGTGGGTGGCCGGACCAGGAGCACGGGCCGCTCGGTGCGCGCCAGCACGGCCTGGGCGACGGAGCCGAGCACGGCGCGCTTGAGGCCCGTGCGCCCGTGCGTGCCCAGGACGATGGCGTCCGCGGAGCGCCGCTCCGCCGCCTGTAGCAGGGCGGTGACGGTGTCCTTGCCGCCCACGAGCACCTCGACGCGCACGCGCCGGCCGGTGGCCTCCGCCTCCCGGGGGACGAGCGCCTCCAGGCGCTGGGCCTCCGCCGCCAGCTCGCGGTCCGTCTCCGCGACGTGGACCAGGTGCACGGTGCCGCCGGGGGAGACGAGGCCGCAGGCGTAGGCCACCGCGCGGTTGCCCGTGTCGGAGAAGTCCGTGGCCACCAGCACGTCGTGGAAGGCGGGCAGCGGCGCGTCCATGCCCGCCAGCGCGGCCTGGGCGGGAACGCAGGCCACGGACATGGAGGCCAGCCGCAGCGCGTGGTGGGAGACGCTCCACATCTTCCCGAGCGCGCGGCGGTGGTGCGTGCCCACCACCAGCAGGTCCACCTGCTCCACCGCCGCCAGCTCCACCAGCGAGTCGGCGATGCGCCCCAACCCCGGCTGCACGAAGACGCGAGGCGCCGCGCCGCCGTGGGCCAGGGGCGACAGCAGCACCTCCGTCTCCCGCTTCAGCACCGACTGGAGCTCGGGCGTCACCTCCGTGAACTCCATGGGCCGCGTCAGGCCCAGTCGCCGGTACTCCGCGTCGGGCCAGACCACGCGCCCGCCCAGCACGTCCACCGCGCCGAAGGCGCGCAGCCCCTTCACCCAATCCCGGGCCGCCTCGAAGGGCAGCGAGTGGTCCACGCCGAGCAGCACCTTCAACGGCCGCTCTCCGCGGACCCAGGCCTCCAGCGACCGGGCGTCGCGCACCGCCAGCAGCGGCGCGTCCAGCGCCTGCGCCAGCCGGTCCACCGTCCCGCCCACGCCCAGGAAGGGCGCCTCGTGCGTGGGCGACGCCGTCACCACCAGCGTGGCCGCGCGCGCGCGGGCCAGGTTCGCCACCTCGCGCTCGGGCTCGCCGGTGAGCAGCTCCCACCCCACCTTCGCGCCGGACCGCTCCAGCCGGCGGCGCTCGTCCGTCAGGGCCGCCTCCGCCGCCCGGACGAGCGCGTCGCCGAAGGCGCGCGCGGAGTTGGTGTTGAGCACGTGGACCAGGAGCAGCGGGACTCCGGCCTTGCGGGCCAGCTCGGCGGCGACGTCGCTGGCGCGGCGGGCGACGTCGGAGAAGTTGGTGGCGCAGAGGATGGTCATGGTCTTCCTTTCAGCGCGCCGGCGGGAGCACGGACCGGGCGCGCACTTCGTGGACGAGCGGCTCGCCCCGCTCGAAGGCCTGGACGCTGCCGAGGGTGGTCCGGGCGATGCTCACGAGCGCCTCGCGCGTGAGGAACGCCTGGTGCGAGGTGACGAGCACGTTGGGGAAGGTGAGCAGGCGCGCCAGCACGTCGTCCTGGAGCACCTGGCCGGAGAGGTCCTGGAAGAAGATGCCCTCCTCCTCCTCGTACACGTCCAGCCCCGCCGCGCCGACGTGGCCCTGCTTGAGCGCGTCGATGAGGGCCCGGCTGTCGATGAGCGCGCCGCGCCCGGTGTTGACGAGCACCACCCCACGCTTCATCCGCGCCAGCGCGCGTGCGTCCACCATGTGGCGCGTATCCGGCGTGAGCGGCACGTGCAGCGAGATGACGTCGGATTCGGAGTACAGCGTCTCCAACGGGACGTAGCGCGCGCCCACCTCCCGGGCGAACGCCTCGTCGGGCGTCACGTCGTGGCAGAGCAGCCGGCAGCCGAAGCCGTGGAAGATGCGCGCCGTCGCGCGGCCGATGCGGCCCGTCCCCACCACGCCCACCGTCTTCCCCGCCACGTCGAAGCCCACCAGCCCCTCCAGCGAGAAGTTCCAGTCCCGGACGCGCGCGACGGCGCGGGGGATGTGGCGGTTGAGCGACAGCACCAGCGTCACCGCGTGCTCGGCCACCGCGTGGGGCGAGTACTCGGGCACGCGCGTCACCCGCACGCCCAACCGCTCGGCCTCCACGAGGTCGATGTGGTTGTAGCCCGCGGAGCGCGTGGCGATGAGCCGCACCCCACCCTCGCGCAGCACCGCGAGCGCGGCGGCGTCCACGCGGTCGTTGACGAACGAGCACACCGCCGGGAAGCCCTCCGCCAGCCGCGCCGTCTGGAGCGTCAGCCGGGGCTCCAGGAACGCCAGCGCGTGACGGAAGTCCGCGTTGGCGTCCTCCAACGCGCTCCGGTCGTAACGATGGGTGTCGAAGACAGCCAGTCGCATGCTCGCTCTCCCGCCGACGGACCGGGACGGTGCAATCACCGAACCACCGAGGGGTCCGCTGGGGAGTGCCCCCGGCCGCGCAAAAGCTGCACATGTCCGCCGGAGCACGCAAAGCCCCCGCCGGCTCCAGCCCTGGCGGGCGGGCGAGGCCGCCGTTACATGCGTGCTCCGGAGGGACGCGCCTGGAGCCCGCGCGGCCTACCTTCCAGTGAAGAGGCTCCGAGCGAAAAGGAGGCGCGTCATGTTCCGCTGTGCTGCCTGTGGTGCGTTCAATCGCGTGCGAGAGCCCCGCCCCGTGGGTACCCCCGAGTGTGGTCGGTGCCACCGCGCGCTGGACCTGACGGGCGCGCCGCAAGAGGTGGATGGCGAGGGGCTCGACCGGGCCATCGTCTCCTCTCCGGTGCCCATCCTGTTGGACCTGTGGGCCCCCTGGTGCGCGCCGTGTCGGGCGGCGGCCCCCATCGTGGACGCCGTGGGCCGCGCCCAGGTGGGGCGGCTGCTGGTGCTCAAGCTGGATACGGAGAAGCACCCACGGCCCGCGAGCACGCTGGGCGTGCAGGGCATCCCCACCTTCGTCGTGTTCGCGGGAGGACGCGAGGTGGCGCGGCGCAGCGGCGTGATGCCCCGAGCGGAGCTGGAGCGGTGGGTGGCGGGCGCGACGTCGCCGCAGGCGGGAGCCAGCGCTCCAGCGTGAGGCCGGTCCACGGACTGGCCCGGAAAAAGCACCTCCCGCGCGCGCCGGGCACGAGCCGGCCAACGAGGTCGCCCCTGGAGTGACGGGGCGCACCACACGGAGAGGAACGACGAGCCATGGAGCCGGACATCGCGCTGCTGACGGACCTGTACGAGCTCACGATGACGGAGGCGTACCTGGCGGAGGGACAGTGGGACGAGGCGGTCTTCAGCCTCTTCGTCCGGCGGCTCCCCGCCCGTCGCAACTACCTGCTCGCCGCCGGCCTGGAGGACGCGCTCGAGGGGCTGGAGCAGCTTCGCTTCCGCCCGGAGGACCTGGAGTGGCTCGCGTCGCTGGGGCGCTTCTCGGACCGGCTGCTGTCGTGGCTGGAGCGCTTCCGCTTCAGCGGGGACGTGGACGCGATGCCGGAGGGCACCCCGGTGTTCGCCCAGGAGCCGCTGCTGGAGGTGCGCGCCCCGCTGCCGGAGGCCCAGCTCGTGGAGACGTTCCTCCTCAACCAGCTCCACTTCCAGACGCTGGTCGCGTCCAAGGCGGCGCGCGTGGTGGAGGCGGCGGCGGGGCGTCCGGTGATGGAGTTCGGCCTGCGGCGCATCCACGGCACGGACGCGGGGCTGAAGGCCGCGCGGGCCGCGTACCTGGCGGGCGTGGACTCGACCTCCGACGTGCTCGCGGGCAAGCGCTACGGGATTCCCCTGTCCGGCACCCTGGCGCACAGCTACGTGCAGGTCCACGACGACGAACTGCAGGCGTTCCGGGACTTCACCCGCGTCTACCCGGAGGCGACGCTGCTGGTGGACACCTACGACACGCTGCGAGGCGTGCAGCACGTCATCCGCCTGGCGCGCGAGCGCGGGGAGGAGTTCCGCGTGCCGGCGGTGCGGCTCGATTCCGGCGACCTGCTCGCCCTGTCGCGCGCGGCGCGGGAGATGCTCGACGAGGCGGGCCTGGAGCAGGTGCGGCTGGTCGCCAGCGGAGGGCTGGACGAGGACAAGGTGGCGGAGCTGCTCGCGCGCGGCGCCCCGCTCGACAGCTTCGGCGTGGGCACCGCGATGGGCGTGTCCGCGGACGCGCCCTCGCTGGACATGGCCTACAAGCTGGTGGAGTACGCGGGAGCGCCGCGGGTGAAGCTGTCCGAGGGCAAGGTGCTGCTGCCGGGGGCCAAGCAGGTGTACCGGCAGGAGGCCCAGGACGTCGCTCACGGCGATGTCCTCGTGCGGCGCTCGGACGTCGCCCGGGGACGGCCGCTCCTGAGGCCGGTGATGCGCGCCGGCCGGCGGCTGGTGGGCGCGATGCCCACGCTCGCGGAAGCCCGCGCGCACGCGCGACGCGAAATCTCCCGCCTCCCGCCCGAGGTGCGCGCGCTGACGCCCGCGCATCCGCCCTACCCCGTCACCGTGGGACGCGAGCTGGAGTGGGCCCGCGCCCAGCAGGTGGAGCTGTGGGCCTCCGCGCCCTGAGCGCGACGTCCGGACACCGGCATCCCTGGTGAACGGAACGACCGGCGCGATGTCGCACCGACACCGCCGCCTCCGTAAAAACTACCGCATTTCCAATGTAACTCAGTGACTGGTACACCGCGTCGTCACGCGTTGTTGACGCGGAAGCCCCAGCGGAACGTCGGCCCCTCCCGTCACAATGCGGACCTCACCCACCACCACGAGGAACGTATGACACGAGCAACCACAACGAAGACGTGGCTCAGCCTGGGCCTGTGCGGTGCGCTGGCGACGATGACCGGCGCGAGCACGGCGTTCGCCGCCGCGCCCACGGTCTCCAGCCGGGCCAGCCTGACGTCGCCCTGGGCCGTCGCGCCGTCGATGAGCCGGACGCGGACCTCGCACACCGCCACGCTGCTGTCCGACGGCAAGGTGCTCGTCGCGGGCGGCACGAGCTGGACGTCCGGCCCGTCCTCCGCGGCGGCCACGGCCACGACGGAGGCGTATGACCCCGCCACCAACGGCTGGTCCGCGCGCGCGAACCTCTCCACGGCGCGGCAGGGCCACACGGCCACCCTGCTGAACAACGGCAAGGTCCTGGTCGTCGGCGGCCAGAACACCGCCACGCTGGCCAGCGCGGAGCTGTACGACCCGGCGACGGGCACCTGGAGCGCCACGGGCAGCCTCGCGACGGCGCGCCGGGGCCACAAGGCGGTGCTGCTGAACAACGGCAAGGTGCTGGTCGCGGGCGGCTTCGGCGCGGCGGCCCTGAAGAGCGCGGAGGTCTACGACCCGGCGACGGGCGCGTGGACGACCGTGAGCCCGATGGGCGCGGTCGAGGGTCGCATCAGCGCGACGCTGCTGCCGGACGGGCGCGTGCTGGCCATCAACGACAACGGCGTCAACGGCGTGGCGGAGCGCTTCGACCCGGCCCGTGGCTCCTGGGGCCCCGCGGCGGCGCCGCCGGCCTTCCTCGGCCACGCGGCCGTCCTCCTGCCGCAGGGCGCGGTCCTGGCCGTGGGTCAGGAGCAGGCCCGCTTCGAGAGCGGCGCCTGGCTGTTCTGGGCGGAGGACAACGAGTGGGAGTACGTCTCCTACGCCAACGAGTCCCGCCGCTCGGGCCACTCGCTGACGCTGCTGCCGTCGGGCAAGGTGCTCGTCGCGCGCGGCACGCGCAACCAGATTGGTGGCTCGGTGGAGGTCTTCGACCCCGCCTCCTGGACGCTCTTCGCGGTGGGCGGCGACGCCTCCATTTCGGGCCACACCGCGACCCTGCTGGACGACGGCCGGGTGCTCGTCGCCGGCGGCACCAGCCAGGAGGAGCCGGAGCTGTTCAGCTCCGCGGAGCTGTTCAGCGAGTAGTCCGCGCGCCTCGCGCCAGGGCCCGTCCGCCGCGCCGCGTGGGCGACGGGCGGGCCTCACTTCTGGCCCGCGGCCTGCTGCTGCCGCATGCGCTCGAAGACGGCCTTGTACTCCTCCATCGTTCCCAACCCCACGGCGGCGCGGCGCGCGTCCACCCCGGCCGGGTCCTCGAGCGTCTTGGGCACCATGACGCCGTCCACCTCCTCCATCTGGGTGCCGTAGCGCTGCGGCTTGCCGGTGTTCACCAACACGCGGTCCGTCAGGTGCGCCAGGTTCGCCGCCGAGCCTTCTCCCCGCGCCACGGCCTCCTCCAGCATCGGCAGCACCCGCGCCTGGAACGCCACGTCGTGGTTCGCGCCCTGCACCAGCAGCCACGCCGCGAACGAGGCGCGTGGCCCCACCGTGGCATGGTCCGGCCAGCCCTTGCGCGCGACGACCTCCGCGAGCCAGGCGGCATTGCGCCTGTCGACCTCCTCCAGCCGCTTCCTGGCCGCCTCGCCCCGGAGGTTGGACGCGAGGACGGTCTCACGGACCGCGTGGTGCTCCGCCGCGTGAGCAATCAACTCGTCGCGCAGCGCGGGGTCCGTCGCGCGCAGCGCCTTCGCTTCGGCCTCCGCGACGCGCTGCTCGAGGACAGCGTAGCCCGGTAGCCCCCGGACGCGCGCCAACCTCGGCTCCTCACGCAGTCGCGCGAGCTCATCGAGCCCCTCGTCCACCGCGCGCCCCAACCACCGCAGCGCCTCCGTGTCCTCCCCCAGCAGCGCCGCCGAGCAGGCCGCGTCATAGGCCATGAACCGGCCGCGGCCCCCTCGCGCCCACGCGCGACGGAACAGGGGCAACGCGGACGCGTGCTCCCCTCTCCAGGCCAGGAAGCCCGCCTCCGACGCGTCCTCCCGCGCCGCCGCGGCGGACTCGGCCGGAGTGGCCACGGGCGCCCCTCCCGTCGTGCGGACACAGGCCGTGAGGGACATCGCCGTGAACAGGACGACAAGGCGTCGCATGGGTGGCTCCGGAGGTGCGGGAGGAGAACCCGCGCCCCGAGACGTCCTCGCGGCACGAGACGGGTCGCAGTGTATCCGCTCACCAGGCGCCCTCCGTGGAGCCTCCTGTCACAAACACGGAACGGCGGACTCGCCCGCATGGCGATGACCCGAGGATGCACACGTGCGCGGCCCGCTACCTCGGCTCCTCCATGCCGCCGAAGTCATCCCCCTTCACGTTCGGCTGTGGCCGGCGCGTCTTCTTCACCGGCAGCCGCCAGCCGTGGCGGACGGACAACACGCGCACCAGCGCGCCCACGACGATGCCGGCCAGCAGCGCCAGGCGCTTGTGCCCGGAGAGGGAGAGCGCGAGGCACACCGCGCTCGCGGCCAGCGCCGCCAGCGCGTAGTAGCCCGGCTCCGGCCGCATCACCGTGGGCGTTCGCCGGATGAGCACGTCGCGAATCATGCCTCCGCCCACCGCGGTGATGATGCCCACCAGGAGCGCCGTCCCCGGTGACAGGCCCACCTCGAGCGTGCGCTGCACCCCCGCCACCGCGAACGAGCCGAGCGTCAGCGCGTCCAGCGACATCAGCAGCTTCACCGTGGGCCCGTGCCGCAGCTCGAAGATGAACGCCGCGAAGGCCCCCACGAACGCGGCGACGAGGTAGATGGGGCGCACCAGCGCCAACGGCGGCCCCGCCTGGAGCAGCGTGTCGCGCAGGACTCCGCCCCCAATCCCAGACACCAGCCCGAGCACCAGGAACCCCATCAGGTCCAGCTTCCGGCGCTCGGCCAGCAGCGCGCCCAGCACCGAGCCCGCGAACACGCCCAGCAGGTCCGCGGCGAGCGTGCCCAGCGAGAGGACGTGCTCCCGCACCTCGGGTCTCGACAGGTCGATGGTGTCGTCGATGGACATGTCGTGCGTGCGGTGGCCCCCACCCCGCGCCTCCTCCAGGCAGGCTGGGGACGTCCGCGCATACGGGCAATCCACACCAGGGCGCTCGCGGGCCGCACGGCCTCTCGCCCGGCGAAGGGCTTCAGGCACAACCCTCTTCCGACCCCGGGGGCCCATGGACGCGCACGCGCGCGCGACACACCTTTCGGGGTGAAGCCACGCCCCGTCCCCGGACCCCTCGCATGAGCACGAAACGCCCGCCGTCCCAGACGGCCCTCCCCCTCGCCGACCGCATCTTCGAGGGAGGCACCATCCACACCCTGGACGAAGCCCGGCCCGTCGCGGAGGCCGTCGCGCTCCGGGGCGACCGCATCCTCGCCGTGGGCTCGCGCGACGAGGTCCTCAGGCACCGCGGCCGCGACACGGAGGTCATCCCGCTGCTGGGCCGGACCCTGGTGCCCGGCTTCGTGGACGGCCACTCGCACATCGCGGCCATGGTGGAGACCTGGGGGTGGCCCGACCTGAGCCCACCTCCCGCGGGCGACGTCGAATCCCTCGACGACATCCTCACGCGCATGCGCCGGCACCTGCGGGAGAGCGCGCCGCCCGAAGGCACCACCGTCGTCGCCGTCGGCTACGACGACTCGCTGCTCGCGGAGAAGCGCCACCCGCTCGCCGACGAGCTGGACACGCTCTCCACCACGCACGGCATCGTCCTCGTCCACGTCTCCGGCCACCTCGCCACCGCGAACCACTTCGCCCTGGAGCAGGCCGGCTACGTCCCCGGCGCCGAGGACCCGCCCGGCGGCGGCATCTGGCGGGACGCGGACGGGGTCCCCACGGGCGTCGTCACCGAGCAGGCCGTGTTCGGGCTGCTCGCCCACCTGCCACAACGCACGCCCGAACAACTGCTGGGCACCCTGGAGCAGGTGCAACTCCACTACGCCAGCCGGGGCGTCACCACCGCGCAGGAGGGCCAGACGTCGCCCGCCGCGCTGGCCCTGCTCGAGGAGGCCGCCCGCCAGGGGCGACTGCTCATCGACATCGTCGCGTACCCGAAGTGGACCACGCTCACGGAGGCCCTCTCCCCCCGGGTCGCCCCCCGCGCGCACGCCACGCACCGCCACGACTGCGACCGCGAGGCGCGCGAGCAGACGACGTCCTCACCGGAGGCCCTCTCCGCGCTCAAGGCGCGCAAGCGCGTGGGCGACTACCAGGGCCGCCTCAAGGTGGGCGGCGTGAAGATCACCGCGGACGGCTCGCCCCAGGGCAAGACGGCCTACCTCACGCGCCCCTACCTCCGGCCCCCGGAGGGCGAGCCCGCGGACTATCGCGGCCGCTCCGTGGTGTCGCAGCAGGAGCTGGACGCGTGGTTCGACAAGGCCTACGCGGAGGACATCCAACTGCTGGTGCACTGCAATGGCGACGCGGCGTCGGACATGATGATCTCCTCCGTCCGCGCCGCGCGCGCGAAGCACGGCCCCAAGCCGCTGCGCCCGGTGATGGTCCACGCGCAGACGGTGCGCGAGGACCAGCTCGACGCGATGCGGGAGCTGGGCATCCTCCCCAGCTACTTCAACGTCCACACCTTCTATTGGGGGGACTGGCACCTGCGCGAGACGCTCGGCCCCGAGCGCGCGCGGCGCATCAGCCCGCTCGCCTCCACGCTCCGGCGGGGCATGACGCTGTCGCTCCACTCGGACGCGCCCGTGGTGCCGCTGGAGCCGCTGCGCCTGCTCGACGCGGCGGTGAACCGCACCACCCGCTCCGGCGCGGTGCTGGGTGAGGAGCAGCGCGTCGGCGTGAGGGACGCGCTCGTGGGCCTCACGCGCGGCAACGCCACGCTCTACTCGGAGGAGGGCACCAAGGGCACCATCGCGCCCGGCATGCGCGCCGACCTGGTCGTGCTCTCGGATGATCCGCTCACCGTCGAACCCCACGCGCTCAAGGACCTGAAGGTCCTGCTCACCGTGAAGGACGGTGAGGACCTGTTCGCATCCCACGAATGGAACGAGGACGCGGACTCGACGATGTTCAGCGAGACACTCTTCCTGGATGAGACAGGGTGGCTCGTCTGAGACCCAGGCGACGAGACGTGGGGGGCATGGTGTAGAGAAGAGGGCTGGGCTCGTGCAAGGCCTCGTGGGTGTACTCCACGGGTGCCTTCCTCCCACTCCCACCGTTCTGCGATGGTGGGAGAAAACCCCGCACCGGAGAGCCTCATGCTCCGCCGCCTTGGCCCCGCGTTCTTCCTCGGCTCCGTGCTGTTCGTCGGCGCCTGCAAGAAGTCAGAGGACCCCGCGCCCACGACTCCGGCGCCCACGCCCACCGTCGAACCCGCTCCCCCGTTCTCCCTCTCGCTGCTGCAGGACGCGGCGCCGTCCGGCTGTACGTGGACGCGCCAGGACACCGCGGGCATACGCAAGGCCCTGGCCACCGTGGACGCGCCCTGCGCCCGGCTGGGGCTCACGTGGAGTCCGGACGGCAAGCACGGCGCGCTGGTGGACCGGGGCGGTGGCGAGCACAGGCCACGCGCCTGGACGGTGGATTTCGAGGCGGGCCAGGGCCTGCCCCTGCCCCTGCCCGAGGACGGCCACACCGACACGCTCGGTTATGACGCGCAGGGCCATGTCTTCGCGCTCGTGTCGCAGTTGGAGGGCCTGACGCGCAAGACGGAGCGCGGCGAGGAGCACTTCGTGGTGGACGGGCGCAAGCTGCCCGTGCCGGAGACGGAGGGCAGCCCCGGCCTGGCGCACGCGTACCGCCGCGAGGGCGAGGCGTGGAAGCGCATCGAGACGGTGGCCACGGTGTACGAGACGGACGACGCGGTGGGCACGGGCGCGCTGGCGACGGCGAGCATGCTGGTGTCCTCCACGTTCGGCGCGGACCCGGACGCGCCCGCCGCGACGGAGTTCTCCGAGGGCAGCGAGGACACGGCGCGCCTGGACGCGGTGGTGAAGGACAAGGGCCACACGGAATACGGCGAGTGGGTCTCGCTGGAGACCCACGGCGGCCCGCTGTACGCGTGGCGCGCGGCGCGGGAGCTGCCGGTGCTGATGCCGCCCCTGCGCTGGGAGCTGGGAGACAGGCTCGTGGAGCCGGAGTCGCTGGCCCTGGGCCCCACGTCGGTCATCGAGCTGCGCGCGCGGGGACCGCTGCTGCTGGTGGCGTCGGACCGGGCCGCGCGCATCTACGACGCGCGCGCCAAGAAGCGCCTGGCCGCGCTGGAGGACGTGCACGACGCGCGCTTCTGGCCCAAGCAGCGCACCGTCACCGCCGCGATTCCGTCGAGCCCCGCCACGGCCCAGTAGCGCGGGCCGCGACGGCCCAGGAGCACAAGTCGCTCGAGCGCCCGCGTCCGGCGGGGGCTCAGCGCGCGCTCGGGAGCGCGCTCATGAAGAACGCGACCATCGCGAGGTAGAAGCCGCAGCCCAGGACGACGAACCCCACCGGCGCGACCAGCGCGCCCAGGGCGCCCTTCCCCCACGTGGTGCGGTGCATGCTCCGGTAGGCCACCACCCGGATGCCCAGGGACCAGAACGGGATGACGTACGCGCTGCACAGCGGGACGAGTCCGGCCAGGTACACCCCCATCGACAGGGCGTGCGCCCTCAGCGTCACCGAGTAGGTCTGCTGGGTCACCCCCGCCATCCGCAGCACCAGGTGGTCGATGCCCGCGAGCACCAGCGACCCCACCGCGCCCAGCACCGGAATCAGGAGCAGGTAGAAGAAGAAGATGGCGATCATCGTCCCCCGCATGAACATGCCGGAGGGCATCTTCGCGTCCCTCGCCGCCAGGGTGTCCCACGGCATGAACGCGAGGATCAGCCCGTAGAGCAGGAAGGTCGTCAGCATGCCGACGGTCCACGCCAGCGCGACGAAGCCGAGCGAGCTGCCGATGGACCCGTCCGGCCGCACCCGCTCGAACGTCACGGTGGGCCGCAGCATGACCTCCACGCACGTCTTCCAGAACGCCTTCAGGAGCCCCAGCTCCTCCCGCCGGTCCCACGGGAGCAGCTCCGCCGGCTCGCGGACGATGCACTTCGCGCACAGCGCCTCGCCGCGCGCGCCCACGCTCAGGCACTTCGCGCAGGAGAACGCGCCGCACCGCTCACAGGCCTGGACGCTGACCAGGTCCGGGTGGACGGAGCACACGGGCTCGCCCGACTCCGGCACCGCCTGACGCACGAAGGAATGGCCACACTTCCCACAGAACAACGAGCCGGGAACGATGTAGGCCTGACACGAGGGACACGGAATGCCTGGCACGCGGTCATCCTCGCACACTCCCTCCCGGTTCAGGGGGATTGTCGGGAGCGCACCAGGCCGTGGTCATCCGGCACCGGCCCGCTGCCCTGCTGCTCCGCGCCGGTGCGACCCGTGGACTCCGAGGGAGCCGTGACTTCCGGACGTCCCTCGCGCGCGCGCCGGGCCTGGCGCAGCGCCGCCTTGGCCTCGGCCTTGTGTCCCTGGGAGCGCTCGCGCTTCGCCAGCGACTCCCACAGCTCGGGGGAGTCCGGGTGCAGCGCCACGCCCGCGCGCACCAACCCCAACCCCACCTGGGCGCTCTCCGCCTCCAACACCACGCGCTTGAGGAACGCGGCGGGCGCCAGCGCCAGCGCGCCCTGGGGCGTGGCCAGGGCCTCGCGCAGGTGCGGCACCACCTCGTCGTCGCGCTTCGCCAGCAGCAGCGCCTGGGACAGCGCCAGCCGCGCGTCCACGCTGCGCGGCTGCAGCTCCACCGCCCGCTCCAGCCAGCGCAGGCGCAGCGCGGGCTGCTTGCGCCAGGCGAACCCGTCGGCGACGCGCAGCAGCTCGTCGGAGAAGTCCGGCCGCACGTCGGGCGCCGCCGCGGCCAGCTTCTTCAGCGAGGGCCAGTGCGCCTCCGGGTCCTTCACCTCGTCCAGGCGCTGGCGCAACAGCGCCGGCACCTGCGCGCGCTTCCAGCCGGCCACGAAGCGCAGGAGGTCCGCGCGCAGCGTCCCGCCGAAGCGCTCCGCCTCCGGCAGCCCCTGCGCGTCGCACGCGGCCAGGTAGTCCGCGAAGAAGGACAGGGGCCCCTCGGTGGGGTAGGCGGCCAGCCGCTCGGCGCCGTGCGCCTTCTCCAGCGTCCGCGCCATGTGCGCGCCCACGCGGATGAAGACGGCGCCCATCCGCGGGTCGTGCCCGCCGCGGATGCGCTCCAGCGCCGCCCTTCCGTCCTTCGCGATGAGCTTGCGGTCCAGCAGCTCCGCCACGCGCGCGAAGGCGCCCGGCAGGTCCTCGTCCGGCGGCAGCGTGCCCGGCCCGCGCGTGGCCCACTGGTGGTACGCCAGCCCGTAGCTGGCGATGCGCCCCAGCCCCTCGTACACCACCGAGTCCACCGGGTCCGCGAAGTGCGCGTCGCGCCGCGTGACGCCGTCCTCCAGCACGCCCTCCATCAACCGGATGGACAGCCGCCGCAGCCGCTTGGCCTCGCCCTCGATGTTGGTGGCCAGGGCGATGACGGTGTCCTCCGCGGGGAACATCACCAGCAGCGTCGTCGTCTCCGGCTGCCCGCCCGCGTGCGCCACCAGGTAGTGCCCGCGCAGCGGGTAGGTGGCGAAGCCCATGCCGTAGTCGGTGAGGCGCCCGTCGCTGGTGGCCATGGACGCCTGCATCCGGCCCATCGTCTCGCGGCGGACCAGCCGGTGGTCGAGCACCGCGCGGCCGAAGCCGAGCAGGTCGTCCACCGAGCCGCGCGTGCCGCCACCGCCGAAGCGGCTGGACACGTCCAGGAAGCGCGAGCTCTTGAGCACGCCGTCCTTCACGCGGTAGCCCGCCGCCTGGTGCTCGTCGCGCGTGGCGATGACGTCCAGGTCCGCGTGCGCCATGCCCGCGCGCTGGAAGACGTGCTCGCGCAGGTAGTCGCGGTAGGACTGGCCGGACGCGGCCTCCACCGCCGCGCCCAGCAGGTTGTAGCCCCACGTGCTGTACAGGTAGCGGCTGCGCGGCTCGAAGGAGAGCGGCTTCTGGGCGAAGACGGAGATGGCCTCCTGCGTGCCCAGCGCCTTCACGTTGTCGCTGGAGGCGAGCCCGTCGTACGTGGGCACGCCGCTCAGGTGGCCCAACAAATCCCGCACCGTCACGGTCCACTGCTTCGCCGGGTACGACGCCACCAGCGAGTGGATGTCCGCGTCCAGGTCCAGCTTCCCCTGCTCCACCAGCTGGAGCACCGCCACGGCGGTGAAGGACTTGGTGATGGAGGCCAGGCGGTACGTGGTGCGCGGCGTGGCGGGCAGCTTCTTCACCACGTCCCGGTAGCCGTACGCGCAGACCCAGCGCTGGCTCCCCCGGGTGATGCCCACGGACAGGCCCGCCACGGGCCCCTGTGACAGCTCCGCGCGGACGATGGCGTCCAGCGCTTGCCGCGCCTCCGGGGTGAACGCCGCCTCGGCGCCCGCCGCCTCGCCCCCGACGGGCTCGCAGGTGGAGGGGAGCTTCGGCGCCGCCAGCGACGGCGCGGCGAAGAGCCACAGCGCGGCGAACAGCAGCCGGGACCTCGTCATGGCGCGGCCTCCACGGTGCGCTCCGACGCGGCGGCCGGAGCTGTCTGTGCGGGTGTCAGCGCGGCCACGCGGCGGCCCTGGGGCGCCGCCACCCAGGCGCGCAGGAGCGCGTCCGTCACCAGGTGGCCCAGCACGTCCAGGCCCCGGCCACGCGGGTGCACGAGGTCCTCGTGCATGAAGCCCGCCTGGTGGAAGCGCGTCAGCGCGCCCTTGCCGCCCATGGCCGCGTAGAGGTTGAAGAACGCGCAGCCCTCCGCCATCGTCACCTCGCGCTCCGCCTCCACGACCGCCTCCAGGAAGGGGCGCTGGGTGAAGGGCTTCTTGCCGTCCGCCTTCGTGTCGCGCACCGCGTCCATGGGCCCCACCACCATGCAGGCGCTGGCCGGCGCGGCGGCGCGGGCGCGGCGCAGGAGCGCGCGCAGGTCCGTGCGCAGGGTGTCGATGTCCGTGCGCTTCCACTCCAGGCGCTTCGACTCGTTGCCTCCGAGGAAGAAGAGCAGCAGCCGGGGGTCGCGCTCGGCGAGCTGCGAGCGCAGCGCCGCGTCGTCCAGGCGCGCGTACAGCGTCGCGTCCGCCGAGGGCACGCCCAGCATGTCCAGGATGACGCCGGGGCGCCCGTGCTGGAGCACCACGCCCTGCGCCACCGCGCCCTTGCCCTCCGCCACGATGTCCACCGTCGAGGCGCCTTCCGGCAGGGTGAAGTGCGTGGCGCGCGCCCCTCCGCTGCCGGTGGGCTCCGTCCTCGCCAGCACCTGGTCGCCGCTGACGACGGAGAAGCCGCCCGCCTTCGGCACGTCCAGCCACCACAGCGTGCCCCGCGTCTCGCCCTCCAGCTTGAAGCGGCTGCGCGCCCGGGCCTCGGTGGCCACGTGGTACACGCCGGTGATGCCGAACGGGTGCGGCGGCGCGCGCAGCTCGCCCAACGTGCGCGGCTGCCACCCGCCCTTGCTCAGCCCCGTGCGACCGCGCCCGCCGTACGGCGCCATGCGGTCCACCAGCAGCACGCCCCGCCCGGAGACGCCGAAGGCCGCCCCCAGGTCGTCGCGGAGGATGTCCACGATGCGGTCGCCCGCGATGAGCGAGTTGCCGAACGCCTCGATGACCGAGGGCCCCGTCGCCAACCCCGACGACAGCGCGTCCAGCGACTCGAACCAGGGCGTCAGCGCCGTGCGCGCG
Source organism: Myxococcus dinghuensis (assembly GCF_024198235.1). Taxonomy (GTDB): domain Bacteria; phylum Myxococcota; class Myxococcia; order Myxococcales; family Myxococcaceae; genus Myxococcus; species Myxococcus dinghuensis. The sequence continues at coordinate 33,921 of NZ_JAKCFB010000024.1, forward strand.
CAGCCGCTCGCGCCCGACTCCAGGCACGGGTCGTCCACCGCCGTCCCCGTCGCGCCCAGCTTCTGGGCCAGCTCCTGGATGGAGCGCGTGCGCTCCGGTGGCGCGGGCATCACCCGTGGACGCAGCGTGGGCGCCGACGGGGGGCTCGCCCGAGGTGACACGGGCGCGGCCACCGGCGCGGGGGCCGGCGGCGCGGGTGCGCGGGGGAGGGGCCGGGGCTCGGCGCCGATTTCACAGGCGACCAAGAGGCCGCACGCCAGGGCGGGGACCACGGCCCGCCAACCACCCCACCCGACTTCCGAATCCGTCATGCGGCGTGCAGCGTAGACGAAAGCTTCCGCCCGCGCATTTTCCCGGCCGCCAGGCTCCCCACCGACCGGGAAGGCGCGGATGAGCACCCGCCAACACCTTCACTTCACTTGGGGGCGAGCGTCCCCAGATTCCCCTTCACCTCATATGGAGAACGCGAAAAACAAGGTGGCGACCAAGACGAAGTTCCATCGCAAATTCGGCGGTCACGTGCGCAAGCTCCGCAACAGCCGGGAGCTCACGCAGGAGGCCCTCGCGGAGCGCAGCAACCTCTCCGTGGATGCCATCCGTCGCATCGAGCGGGGTGCCTTCTCTCCCTCCCTGGAGACGCTGGGAAAGCTGACCACGGGGCTGGACGTCTCCTTGAAGACGCTCTTCCAGGGCTTCGAGCACGAGCGCACGGACGACGTGGCGGAGCTGTGCGACTTCCTCTCCGGCCGCTCCGGGGAGGAGGTGCGCCGCGCACGGCGCGTGCTGCTGGCCATGTTCGGGGAGCACTGAGCGGCGACGTTGATGCCACTCGAACCCGGCAGATGTTCACTGTTCGGCAACGGGGAGCTGACCTAGTCACTCCCCGTGATTCCAGGCGCCCTCGTCGGCACCGTCCTCGTCGTCGTGCACGACGAGGACCTCCGTTCCCTCCTCTGTGGCGTCCTCACCACGGAGGGGCTCATCGTCGCGGGCGTGAAGGACGCCATCGAGGCGCTCACCTGGATGGAGGTCCATGACGCGCCCATCCTGGTCGTGCTCGACATGGACCTGCCGAGGCTGGATGGCCGGGACCTGCTCGCCCGGCTGAACCGGCACTCCCGGTGGGGCGGCAGGCTCACCGTGCTCGCCCTGGCCGCTCGCCCCGTCCACCACCCGCTGGTCATCGACACCCTGACCAAGCCCTTCGACGGCGTCACGCTCCTGGCGCGCGTGCGCGCCTGGCACCTGCTCTGGCACTGAACCTTCCCGGCGGCCCGGGGCCCAATTCTATTGCGCGCAATGGAATAGGGCAGCATGTTGGGAGGGGAGGCCTCGCGCCTCCGGAATCGAGTCCGCCGGCCATGCCCACGACCAGGAAGCCCCGGGATGTGCTGCACCTGAACGAGCAGTTGTGCTTCAGCCTGTACTCGACGATGCACCTGCTCAACCGCACCTACCGGCCGCTGCTGGAGAAGCTGGGGCTGACGTATCCGCAGTACCTGGCGATGCTGGTGCTGTGGGAGGAGGACGGGGTGACGGTGAAGGCGCTGGGGGAGCGGCTGCTGCTCGACTCGGGCACGCTGACGCCGCTGCTCAAGCGCCTGGAGTCGGCGGGCCTCGTCCGGCGGGAGCGGGACGCGGCGGACGAGCGGCTGGTGCGCATCACCCTGACGCCCGCGGGGCGCGCGCTGCGGGCCCGCGCGGAGTGTGTCCCGCCCGCCATCCTCGCGGCGTCGGGCTGCACGGTGGAGGCGCTCCAGGACCTCAAGGAGCAGGTGCTCACCATCCGCGACCAGCTCAGCGCCCACCTGGAGCACGAGCCGTCACCGCCCCCCGCGCCGAAGCGGCGCAAGGCGCCGTAGCCGCCACCGCCACTCGGGAGAGCCGGGCCCGTGCCTCGCCCCGCCTGGACGAATGGCTGGGCGGGGGTGGGGCTGCGGGAGGGACAGGGCATCTGCTCCGGCCCAACGGGCGGCGCATCGGTGCCCTGCCAGCGTCCCTCACCTCCCGCGCTGCGCCCTCCTACGCCCCGGGGCGCCGACGCCTCACTCGTAGCGCCGCCACGCGGTCCCGTCGAAGGAGGCCACGTCGTCGCGACCAATCGACCACAGGACATCCTCCGCCGTCGTCAGGCTCTGGCACGTGGGGGTCCCCACCGCACCGAAGTCGACCTCGACGAGCCGGTTGCCCTCCAGCGTGTACAGCGCCGTCGTGGTGGCGACGTAGAGTTTGTCGCGGAACCAGCACAGGTCCCACAAGTCACTCGTCACCTCCTCAGCCCAGGCGACCGCGGTGAAGGCGCTTCCACGCCCCTTCAGCAACACCCCCTGCTGCCCCGCCACATAGACCGAGCCATCCGGCGCGCAACACACGGCGCTGAGGACGACGCGCGTGGGACTGTCACACGACGCCCAGCCCTTCCCGTCGAAGCGCCACACCTCTCCGCCCCATCCAGCGGCATAGATGTCGGTCTCGGAGTAGCCGTCGATGGCCTCGAAGCCGGCCTTCTCCGTGGCCGTCGCGGCCGGCGCGTTCATCGCCACCCACTTCGCCTCGCCGACGCGCTTGTAGACCTGTCGCTTCATCCCGCAGGCGAACACCAGGCCCCCGATTTCGCGCGCATTGCGAATCATCACCGGCGCGGGCTTCAGCGACTCCTTCGTGCTCTTCCCCCCGACATAGGTCGCGACCTCACCATCCTCCCCGACCAGGACCATCTTCTCGGAGGGCCGCCTCGCCACCGCGATGGCCGTCGAGTTCCAAGCGGTGTCGACGCCGTCGGCCCAATCATCTCCATCGACGCTGACCACGCTGGTGTGGGCGATCTCGTCCTTGACCAGCGTCTTGCCCTTGCTGATGACGTAGATGAGGTCATGAAACCGTGCTGCGCCGCGTACGAGCTCTCGTGTCGCGATGACTGGATTTTTCATGGATTCTCGACGGGTGAATATCTCGCCGCTCCACGTGAACACCAGTCCGAAGTGCGAGCACCACACGCCCTTCCCGTGAGGCCTTGCGCGCCCAGTCGTCTCGTCGGCGAGGCAGCCACACCTCGAAATCACGATTGCTGGTTCCAAGCAGCCATGGACGGGGCACGCATTGCTCGACGGGCGCAGGCGTCAGCATTCCATGCAGGCATCCTCGGGGCCCACCTGGAGCACGAGCCGTCACCGGCTCCCGCGCCGAAGCGGCGCAAGGCTCCGTGGCCGCTACACCTGTGTCTTGAGCACATCCTTCAAGCCGCTGGTGCCCTTCTCCACCACGCGGCTCACGAGGTCGAGCTCCTGCGTGTAGCGGTACATGGACGCCTGGAGCGACAGCAGCTCCGCGTTGGAGAAGGACACGCCCGAGGAGGCGGAGGCGATGATGCGGTCGAGCACGCGCTGGCCCTGCTCCAGGTCGCGCGCCACCTGCGTCACCATGTGGAGCACGGGCCCCTCCGCCTTCGGGGTCGCCTCCACCGGGCGGACGGCGGGGGCCTCAGGCGGGGCGGCGACGGCCTTGTCCGCGAGCACGCCGTCGAAGCGGGAAGCGCCCTGCTTCTCCGGGCGTGGCTCGGCGGGAGGTTGCATCGGCTGGGACACCGGCACGGCGGACGGGGCGGGCAGCGGGTTCGTCACGGGCGGCCTCCTGCGAGCGTGGCTCGACTCCCGCCAGTATCCCGCCCGCCCCTGACAGCGCGCCCCGGCACGACCTCGCGCGGCGTCCCGTCACATCTTCCAGAGACGCGTGCCCGACTCGCGCACCCGCTCGACGACGTAGGCCGGGTCGAGCACGCCTTCGGGGTGATGCAGCCCCGGCCCCACGGGAGCCCCACCCGCGAGGCCCAGCAGCCGCTCCGTGGCGAGCGCCGCGCCCAACGCGCTGAGCCCCGAATGGACGTCCGGGTCCACGAGCGCGTGGCGCACGCGCTTCGTCACACCCTCCGCGGTCTCCCCCGTGAGGTCGATGACCACCTCCAACCCCGCCCCCTGTCCTGGAGGCCGCGCCGCGACGGGCCGCACCGCGAAGTCGAGCCGCACGGTGCGCGCGTCCGTCGCCGCCGCGAGGCTCGGCACGTCGAGCAACGGATACGCGCGCCCCGTCCACGCCGTGCCGTCCACGCCGTGGAACACCCGCGTCGCCTCGTCCCCCGAGGCCCAGAGGAAGCGCCCCTCGTGCCGAATCAACGGGCTGGGCACGCCCTTCGTCAGGCGCTCCATGTCGCCGCTCGCGGCGGGCCCGCCCACGTCCTCCTCGTCGAAGAGGCCGCCCACCTCGATGGAGTGCACCACCTTGAACTCCCGCGCCAGGTGCAGCGTCACCAGCGTCATGACGCCGCCCAGGAAATGGCCGAGCAGCAGGATGGGCGCGCGCGCGGGACGGTGCGCGTGCAGCGCCACCGCCGGCCCGATGTCGAAGGCGAAGTCGGAGAAGGACACGGAGGGCACGCCCTTCGCCTGCGCGTACTTCAGGGAGCGCAGCGTGTCGTCCTTGAGCAGCACGACGACGCCGCTGACGTCCGCGTCGGGGGGCAGCCCCAGGTCGTCGCGCTCCAGGTCGACGCGCACCGCCTCCGCCAGCCCCACCTCGCGGGCGAGCGTGGCGGCCTTGTTCGTGTCACGGCCTCCAATCCAGAGGGGCAGCTCCGGCTGGAGCCGGCGCAGCGCCTTCACGGCACGGCGGCCGACGACGCCGGAACCACCGATGACGAGGACGGGTTTCAGGGTGTTCGTGGACATGTCGATGCTCCGGATGGATGGGTTCAGGGAGAGGAACGTCACGCGCGATGGAAGCGGGTGCCGATGTCCTGGAGGCGCCGCACCAGGTGCTCGGGCTCGATGAGCGTCTCGGGGAGGTAGAGGCCCGGCGCGGCGGGTGCGCCGCCCACGAGCCCGAGCAGCCGCTCGAGCCCCACCGCGACGCCCATCGCCGTCACCGGCGCCTGTCCCGCGGGGTGACTCACCTCGTGACGCACGCGCCCCCGCGTCCCGTCCTTCCGCGTCCCCTCCAGCTCGATGATGAACTCCGTGGAGAAGGGCTCACCCCGGCGGCGCGCGGCGGACATGCCCACCCTCAAGTCGAAGCGGATGGACTTCGCGTCGGTCGCCGCCGCGAGGCTCGCGGGGTCGAGCAACGCGTAGGGCTGGACCTGGACCTCGCTCCCGTCCACGCCGCGCACGGTGCGCGAGGACGACGCCACGTCGACCCAGCGCCAGCGCCCCTGCTCCAGCAGCAGCGTGCTCTGCGTGGCCGCCGCCTGGCGCGTCACGTCCGCCAGGGCCGCGGGGCCTCCCAGGTCCTGCTCGTCGAGCACCGCCGCGATTTCAATCGTCTCCAGCGACTGGAACTCGCGGGCGAAGTGGAGCGTGGCCAACGTCGCCGCGCCCGCCAGCCAACTGCTGTCCAGCAGCACGGCGGAGCGCCCCGGCTGGTGGATGAAGTACGCGACCTCCGGCGCGACCTCGAACAGCCCGGTGGAGATGCCCAGGTAGGCCGCGCCCTGCGACTGCGCGTAGCGCAGCGAACGGAGCGAGTCGTCCTTCACGAACATCGCGATGGCGCCATAGGCGCGCGACGCGGGCTGCCCCAGGTCCGCGCGCTCCAGGTCCACGCGCGTGGCCTCCGCGTGCCCCAACTCCCGCGCCACGGCCTCCGCGCGGGCCAGGTCCCTGCCTCCGATGACGATGGGCAACGTGGGATGGAGCCGACGCAACGTCCGGGCGGCCAACGAGCCGACGACGCCCGAGCCTCCCAGGATGAGGACCGGTTTCTGCGTGTTCGAGGACATGACGATGCGCTCCCCTGCCCCTTCGGGCAGACGGTGGGTGTGGCGCCGGTGCGGCGCGGTGGAGTGTTCCGCTGACCCTACGACTAGTAAGTTACCAAAAGTAGGTTCGCAATGGATTCGTCGGCCACGCCCCGCGGGTTGCGAGCCGGGGTGGAGGGGGCTAAGCCCGGAGGGGAGTCCGCGACGTCCTCATGAGCGACACGTCATCCAAGAAGCTGCCGAAGGCCCAGCGGCGCGACCAGTTGCTGGACACGGCCATGGCCATCGTGCGGGAGGAGGGCTCGGACGCGCTGACGCTCGGGCACCTCGCCGAGCGCGCGGGCGTCAGCAAGCCCATCCCCTACGAGCACTTCAAGACGCGCTCCGGGCTGCTCATCGCGCTCTACGAGCGCATCGACAGCCAGCAGGTCACCGCGCTCACGGAGGCCATCGGCCGCACGCGGCGCAAGCTGGAGGACGTCTCCAAGGTGATGAGCGCGGCGTACATGCGCTGCTACGCGGACATGGGCCCGGAGCTGCACGCCGTCTCCGCCGCGCTGAAGGGCGACGAGGAGATGGAGGCCTTCTACCAGCGCGTGCTGGACGGCTACGTGGCCCTCTATCAGGAGGCGCTCGCGCCCTACTGCGACGCACCCCGGGAGGCGCTGCGCCAGCGCTGCGTGGGCATCATCGGCGCGGCGGAGGCGCTCTCGCGGGAGATGCTCCGGGGCGCGCTGCCGGAGGCCACCGCCGCCGCGACGCTGTCCTCGCTCATCGTCGCGTGGCTGTCGTCGCGCAAGTAGCGCCGAGCGACGCGCGTGCATCGCCCCTGGCGATGTGATGCAGTCGCGCGGTGCTCGAAAGCGTCACCATCGACCAGCTCCGCACGCTCCGCGCGGTGGCCGAGGAGGGCAGCTTCTCCGCGGCGGCGCGGAAGCTCGGCCAGGGGCAGCCCGCCGTCAGCCAGGCCATGCAGCGGCTGGAGAAGCAGCTCGGCCTGCGCCTCTTCGACCGCAGCGGGCGCGTCCCCCGCCTGACGGCCAAGGGCGAGGCCGTCGTCGCCGCGGCCCGGCGGCTCCACGAGGACCTCGCGTCGTTCCAGGCCGTGGTGGGCCGGCTCAAGAGCGGCGAGGAGACGAAGCTCTCCCTCGTCGTGGACGCCATGTTCCCCACCGACGCGCTGCTGGACTTCGTGCGGGAGCTGGCGCGCGCGCACCCGGGCGTGGAGCTGGCGCTGGAGGTGGAGCTGCTGTCCACGGTGACGGAGCGGGTGCGCGAGCGGCGCGCGACGCTGGGCATCGCCGGCGCGGACCTGGACCTCACCGGCCTGGAGCAGCGCCCCATCGCGCTGCTGAAGATGATTCCCGTCGCCGCGCCCTCACATCCCCTGGCGAAGGTGAAGGGTGTCCTCACCGACGAGCACCTGTCCTCCGCCATCCAGGTCGTCCTGAGCGAGCGGCTCCCGGAGGGGAAGGCCGGCACCGCGGACCGGGGCGTCCTGGGCACGCGCACCTGGCGCGTGGCGGACCTGATGACCAAGCACGCGCTCCTGCTCGGCGGCGTCGGCTGGGGCCACGAACCCGAGCACCTGGTGCGCGAGGACCTGGCCGCGGGCCGGCTGGTGCCCTTGCGGCTGGCGGCGTGGGAGGGCGGTCCCCCACCCCAGCGCCCGCTCGCCCTGGTGCGCCGCAAGGGCACGCCCCTGGGGCCCGTGGCGACGTGGGCGGCCAACAGGCTCACCTCGCTCTGCCAGTTGGCGCTCGCCGGCGCGGACCATCACACGACGTGATGAAAAGCATCACGCGCGGGGGCGATTTACAGCCGGGGGTCGGCGCTTAGGTTGTGGACCATGAGCACCACGACCCACGTCAGCATCCCCACGACGCCGCACACCACGCCCCGTCCCCGTACCGTGGAGAGTGTCCACGGCGGCGGCGAGCTGCACTGGGTGGGTGACGGCTTCCGCGTCCACACCCTCGTGCCGAGCGGCGGCCTGCGCCAGGAGCGGACCAGTCCCTTCCTGCTGCTGGACTACCACCCGCCCTTCGCCTACCCCGCCCTCGACAAGGGCCAGCGGGGCGTCGGCTGGCATCCGCACCGCGGCTTCGAGACGGTGACGCTCTCCTTCGAGGGCTCCGTCGCGCACCGTGACAACGCGGGGCACGCCGGCGTCATCGGCCCGGGCGACGTGCAGTGGATGACGGCGGCGTCCGGCATCCTCCACGAGGAGTACCACGAGCCCGGGTTCTCCCGGCGCGGGGGCACGTTCCACATGCTCCAGCTCTGGGTGAACCTCCCTCGCAAGGACAAGATGTCCCCTCCGGGCTATCAGCCCATCACGAAGGAGCAGATCCCCGTGGTCCCCGTGCAGGCCGGCGGGGCGGTCACGGACGACAGCAAGGTGCGCGTCATCGCCGGCGGGTATGGCGAGGCGAAGGGTCCCGCCCGGACCTTCACGCCCATCACCCTGCTCGAGGTGAAGGTGCGCGCGGGTGAGCGCTTCGAGCTGCCGCTCCCGTCGAACCACAACGCCCTGGTGCTCGTCACCCGGGGTCGCGTGTCGGCGGACGCGGAGATGGTTCGCGGCGGAGAGCTGGCGGTCTTCGCCAACGACGGGGACTCGCTGTCCCTGCGCGCCGAGGAGGACACGCACCTCGTCGTCCTCGCGGGTGAGCCCATCCGCGAGCCCATCGCCCACACCGGGCCGTTCGTGATGAACAACCACCGGGAGATCATCCAGGCCATCTACGACTTCGAGTCGGGGGCCTTCGGAGAGATTCCCCGGTAGCACGCCGACGCCTCCGGGACCCACGTCCCGGGGGCGTCAGCGCTTGCGGGTCCGCGCGGCCTGGGGACGGGGCTTCGCGCGGACCTCCGCCTTCGCCACGGAACCATCGCGCAGCACGTCGACGATGAGCTCCCGGAAGTAGCGCGCGGCGGGGTCCGTGCTCGTGCGCGGATGCCAGATGAGCGACATGGGGATCGCGGCCGGGTCCGGAACGAACTGGAGCCGCCGCAGGGGCAGCATCGCGCAGAGCACGTCCGCCGTGCGCGCCGGCATCCCCGCGACCAGGTCCGAGCGCGTGACGGCCATGCCCGCCGCGACGAAGTGGGAGACCGCGAGCGCCGGCTTGAACGAAAGCCCGTTCGCCTTGCAGAACTGCTCGAACATGCGGTGCCCCACCCCGGGACGCCCGCTGTTGATGAGCATGTCCACGTGCTTCTCCGTGTTGAAGGCCTCCCGCGTCAGCGTGTTCCCGGTGATGCGCGGGTGGTCCCTGCGCACGAGGAAGACGGTGCGCTCCAGGTAGAGGTCCTCCGCCAGGTAGCCGTCCCGCTCGGCCACGGCCCGGGGCGCCAGCGCGACGTCCACGTCTCCCGTGGCCAGGCCGTTGGACGCCACCAGGTAGTCGATGCTCACCACGCGCAGGAACGCCCGGGGCAGGCGGCGCGCGAACGCCTCCACCACCAGCGGCACGTCGCACACGTCCTGGTTGTCACCACACGACAGCGTGAAGACGCGCGTGTCCTCCTCGGGGTTGAAGCGCTGGCCGTCCACCGCTCTCTGCAACTGCGCCACCGCGCCGGCCACCAGCGGCCGCAGCTCCTCGCAGCGCGGCGTGGCCACCAGTCCCCGCCCGCTGCGCACCAGCAGCGGATCCCCCAGCACGTCGCGCAGCCGCGCCAGCGCGTTGCTCACCGCGGACTGCGTGACGTGGAGCTGCGCCGCCGCGTCCGTGACGCTCCCCGTCTCCAGCACCGCGTGCAGCACCAGGAACAGGTTCAGGTCGATGCCCGAGAGATTCATGCGGGTGATGCCATACACCACCCGCCATCACCGCCTCAAAGGCCTCCCGCGCGGCCGCGCCTCACGAGCGCCGGGCGCCCGTCAGCATGGCCGCCATCTGCGGGTCCAGCTTGAACGACTCGAAGAAGCCGTCCGCGTCCTGGGGGATGCGGCCCTCGGGGTGGAGCAGGAGCTGCTGATACAGCCGGTGGCCCACCAGGAAGAAGCGCCCGCGCAGCCGGCGGGGGCCGGACACGCCCTCCACCTCCCAGCCCGGGAAGCCCTCCAGCGTCAGCGGGCGCGAGGACACGCCGGTGGCCCCCAGGGCCTCCAGCGCGCCCAGGCTGGCGCGGGACACCACGTCGCGCGGGTCCGCCTGCTGCACGGCCGCCGCGGGGAAGTCCGTATACGAGACGTAGTACGCGGTGTCCGCCTCCGGACGGACCGCGATGAAGGTGTGGAGTGTCACCTCGCCGACCTCGGTGACCTGGGTGCGGCGCTCCTCGCTCACCGGGCCGGGCAGGGACACGGAGAAGCCACCCTCCGTGGACTGGACGACGGTCGCCGGCGTCACGGGGGCCTGCGCGGCCTGGGCCGCCGGGGCCTGCTGTTTGGAGGCGCATGCGCCCAGTCCTCCAGCGGACAGCAGGATGACGAGGGGCGCAACTCGGCGCGAAATCTTCATGGTCCAGGCAACTCCTGTCGTGTGGCCCGGAAGGTACGTCCGCCCCGGTCCAGGCGCACGCAGCCTCCTCGACGCGAGCGCGACACGCAACGCTTCATCGCGCCCGCGCGCCCCTCCCGCTCAGTGCAGGTGGCCGCTCGGCGGCTCGGGATGCGCCTCCACCGCGCCGGTGGCGCAGGCCAGCCGGACGGTGAAGGTGGACCCGACGCCGGGGTGGCTGTCCACGTCGATGCGTCCGCCGTGCGCCTCGACGATGCGGCGGGCGACGGACAACCCCAGCCCCACGCCCGGGGCGCGCCGCCGCGCGTTGCCCGCGCGCTGGAAGGGCGCGAAGAGCATGCGCTTCTCGTCGTCGGTGATGCCGATGCCCTGGTCCCTCACGGACATGAGGACCTCGTCCCCTTCCCGGCGCACCCCCACGTCCACGCGGCTGCCCGAGGGCGAGTACTTCAGCGCGTTGCTGACCAGGTTGGTGAGCACCTGCTCCAACCGGTCCGGGTCCACGCGCACCGGCATGGGGACCTCCGGCATGTCCAACTGGAGCACGTGCCCGGTGTCGCTGGAGCGGTACAGCTCCACCACGCCGCGCGCCAGGTCGCGCGCGTCGCGCACCTCCGGCCGCAGGTCCAGCTTGCCCGCCTCGATGCGCGTGGCGTCGAGCAGGTCCCCCACCATCCGGTCCAGCCGCTCCACCTGCCGGCCCACGAGGGCGAGCACCCGCTCCATGCGCTCCGGGGTGAGCTGCGCGCGGCTGCGCTCCGGGAGCGCCGTCGAAATCTTGAGCGCCGACAGGGGATTGCGCAGCTCGTGCGCCACGCCCGCCAGGAACGCCAGCTGCTGCTCCTGCTGGTGCGTCAGGCTGTTGGCCATCTCGTTGAACGTGCGCGCCATGTCGCGCAGCTCGGTGGGTCCGGACACCGGCGCGCGCGTGCGCTTGCGCCCGTTGCCGAAGCGGCGCATGGACTGGCTGATGTCTCGCAGCGGCTGGATGGCGATGCGCTGGAGCAGGAACGTGCCCGCCACCAGGCCCGCCAGCATCAGCCCGCACAGCACCAGGCCGATGGTGTTCGCCATCCGGTTGAGGTCCGCGGAGGCCTCGCGGGCCATGCGCGCCTCGTCGACGTTGAGCTGCACCAGCCGCTCCAGGGAGTCGAGCGCCGCGTCCAGCGCCGGGATGACCTTCGCGGCCCGCTGGCGCAGGGGCAACCGGAGGGCGTCCCGCTGGACGTCGAGGTAGCCGGAGAAGTGGTGGTCGACCTCGTGGATGAGGGCCTGCTCCTGCGGCCCCGAGGCCGTGGCGTCCAGTCCCTGGAGCAGGCGGGGGAACGAGGCCTCGATGCTCTCGAGCGTGCGCCCCCGGATGAGGTCCGACGTCGCCTCCACCGGCCCCGCCACGCCGCTGAGGCGGAAGTGGATGAGCAGGTCGATCTCCAGCTCCTCCGCCCGGTGCAGCCCCTCCACGGAGTCCCCGAGCGTGTTCGCCGAGTGGTGCTGCGCGTTCGTCAGGCCGATGAGCGCCCCGGCGGCCAGCAGGGTGACGAGGGCCAGGCCGCCCAGCGTGATGGCGAGCCATGCGCGCAGGCTCATGGCGCCTCCCGGAGGAGGGACCGGACCTGGCGACGTGCCATGCGGTGGGCGGGGATTCTCACGCTCGGTCCTCCACGAACCGGGGACGCTGGTGCTCACGCCCCCTTCCTGACTGGAGCAACAAGGTCCACCCGTGGAGGATTCACGGACTGGACAGCAGACGGGCGGAGAACGAGGTTCTCCACATGCCGTCATCACTGGCCACGGGCAATCGTGCTAGGGAGGACGGACGTGGCGGGCGAGCGTGAGCCCCCCTGGCCGCGCGCGACGAGGTCACCATGGACATGCTCTCCCAGCCGGTACGTACCCTGAAATTCGATGGCTTCTGGCGGTGGCTGCAGGAGCACACGCAGTGCATCCTGCGCGCCGGCTCCGTGGACGCGATGCTGTACGACCACGACGACTTCCACTGGCTGCTGCTCGAGGAGGAGCGCCAGCACATCGTCCAGGTGCTCAAGGGCAAGGCGCTCGTGGGCGAGCTGGTGATGGCCGGCCGCGAGGTCACGGAAGTCACCGTCGCTCCGGACCCGGAGTCCGGCACGCAGGGCCACTTCCTGGTGGAGCTGATGGGGGGACCGAAGGAGGACCCGCAGGTCCTCTACCACTTCATCATGGCGCACGGCATCGACCCGGCGCCGGGCCACAAGGACCTCAAGCACTGAGGACGATGCGCTCGATGAGCGCCACCGCGTCCTTCGCGCCGCCCGCGTACGTCGCGGGCGAGCGTCCCCGCGGGGCGCCGGAGTCCAGCAGCGCCGCGGCCCTCGCCACCAGCTCCTCGCCGGTGTGGGCCAGCTCCTCCGGACGCAGTCGCAGCGCCTGCCGGTCGTAGCGGCGCTCCCGGGCGAGCGCCACCAGCGGCGTGCCCGTGACGCGCGCCTCCTGCACGGTGTTGTACCCGCCCGCCCCCACCAGCACGTCGACGCCGGGCATGACCGCCAGCGCGGGCCACACCTCGCGGGGAGGCACCCGACCCGGCTTGCGCTTGCGGCGGCGGGCGTGCGGGTGCTCCGGCGACCAGGGCCCGGGCGGCACCAGCCACCGCACGGCGGCGGCCTCCCCCAGCCGCGCCTGGAGACGCTCGGCGATGTCCCCCGCCTCCGCGACCTCCACCGCGTTGCCGCTGCCCATCACCGCGAACAGGGGCCGCGCGTCGCCGGACTCCAGGCCGAACCACGCGCGGGCCTGCGCGCGGCTCATCCACTCGTCCTGGCCCAGCAACACCCAGGGCGCGGTGCGCACCGCGCGCGGGTGTCCGGCGAAGGCCGCGTCCTCACCGGGGACGAGCAGCAGGTCGAACGCCTCCACCGCGCTCGCGATGTCGAAGCGCTCCACGTAGGTGGGGTTCAAATCACGGTGCACCAGCACCTTGCCCATGCGCAGCTCGGGCAGCAGCGGCGCCAGCTCGCCGGCGATGCCGCGAGGGAAGGTGTCCACGACGAGCAGGTCCGGGCGCACGCCCTCCAGCAGGGCCTCCACCGCCTCGCGGACCGCGTCCTTGTCCAGGGCCGCGCTCAGCCGGTACACGCGACCGCCCGGCCCGAGCATGGCCTCCAACGGCATGTCCGGCGCGAAGTCGCTGTTGGTCACCAACGACACGCGGTGGCCCCGCTTCAGCGCCACGCGCGCCAGGGCACACGAGCGCGTGAAGTGGCCCATGCCTCCGCCCAGCGCGTAGAGGAGCCACCGCGCCATCAGCTTCCGACCATGTCCTCTTCGAACGCGGCGTCACCCTCGTGGCGCAGGCTCCCGCCATCCGCCTCGGTGAAGTCGTGCGGGTCCCTCGACGTGCGCTGGCCCCAGAAGGAGTTCGGCCCGCCGTAGTAGCCGTAGTCGTCGTAGTAGTAGCTCGCGTCGTCCTCCGTCTCGCGGGTGGCGGTCCCGGCGCACGCGGTGCACACCAGCGCGCCCTCCTCGGTCGACGTGAGGTGCGCGTCACAGACGCGCCTGCCGCAGTTGGGGCACAGCGCCTCGGCGGGCAGACCGCACTCGCGGGTGAAGAGGAAGCCCGTGGCCACCTGACAGGTCTCTGCGTTCATGAGCGGAGCGGCTCCGGTGGGGTCGAGGGGCTCACGGCGCGGCGGCCGTGGGCGGAGTCTGGAGTTGATGGAGCAGCGCCACGCGCAGCGGCAGGTCGAGCTTCTCGAAGGCGAGGCAGGCCACCGCGTCCGCGCGCACGTCGGACTTCGTGGCGAGCAGCGTCCGCCCGCCCGCGTCCTTCAGCGACACCTTGCCCTCGCGCACCTTCACCCGGGCCACCTCGACGCCGGAGGCCTCCTGCACGCGGGCGCCGTCCTCGTCCGGCGACACGGTGTACAGGAGCGCGCCCCGGGAGTCGTTGAGCCGCCAGCCCGTCCCCTGGCGCGCGAGCGTGTAGAGGACCTGCTGCTGCGCGCCGTCGCGCACGGTGAGCGCGCCGCCCGCGGAGCCCACGACGTGCGCCAGCGGCACGTCCTGGGGGTCGGACACCTTGAGCGACACGCCCTTCCACTTGAGGCGGGCCAGCTCGCGGTTGTCGCCATCCACCAGCTTGGCGCCGTCGTCCTTCGGCTTGAGGGAGAAGCGCTCGCGGTCGTCGGCGTCCTTGAACTTGAGCTTGCCGGCGGACGCGGTGTCGTCCTGCTCCGCCTCCGCGGCGGACGCCCGCGTCGTCGGGACCTCGGAGCCCGAGGGCTTCGAGCAGCCGACCCACAGCAGGAGGGCCAACCAGGGCAGGTGTCGAATCATGGCGTGGCCCTCGAGGGAGACTTGCGCTGGGAGGCGGTGGAGTAGTTGAGCACCTGGTAGAGGCTGAGCATCATCATCAGGAACGTCCGGGTCGCGTCCGGCACGGTCTCCACCCAGCGCCCGTTGATGTCTCGGCTCTGGTTCGGGGTGCCGGTGCCGTACTCGTTCTGGGAGTAGTCCGGCTGGGTGTCGTTCTGGCTGGGGTCCACCGCCAGCCACTCCAACGGCAGGCGGGTGCGCAGCGCGAGCCGGTCCTCGGACACGTCGAGGCGCGTGTCCGTGACGCACGCGGGCAGCTTCAACGCCTTCCGGGCGGCCCCCTCGAGCGAGACGAGGTCCGGGTGGCGCTCGGGCTTCACCCGGAGCTGGACGCCGAGGACGGTACTGCTCTTCGACTTGTGCTTCGTCTTCACCTTGCCCCGGTAGTTGCGCTTGGACCGCGAGCGCTTCTGGAGCCACTCCTCCATGGTGAGGCGCAGGTGCGTGCCATCCGCGAGCCGGACCTGGAGCTGGAGCCAGGGGTCCACGTAGTCGTTCGTCGTCCAGTCCCCCGCCCGCCCGGAGCCCTTCCACTTCTCCGTCGCGTCCAGGTCGGTGAGGTCCAGGTTCAGCGTCAGGGGCTCGTCCGGGGGGATGTCCTTGCGCAGCCGCCGCAGGAGGTACATCACCAGTTGGTAGCGACGGTCGGGCAGGTCCCGCTTGCCGAGGCCGTGGTTCTTGCTCAGGCAGACCAGGGTCGCGACGAGCGAGACGATGAACACGCCCCCGAGCACCCACGCCACCACCCCGGAGAACGCGTCCGCGAAGAGGCACATGAGGCAGAGCACGAAGGAGATGCTGGCCGCAGCCGTGGCCGTCTTCCCCCGCCCCGACCACTTCTCGCGCAGGGCGGCCACGACGTCATCGATGCTCTCGAAGAAGTCCAGGTCGTCCATCACCTGCGCCAGGGGCGCGGTCTTGGAATAGCGCGGCTGACGCTCCATCTGGTGGACCAGGGTTTCGAGGTCGTAATCGCGGGACACGACGAGGACTCCCCCTCAGAGTCAGAGTCGAGACGGCCGAGCGTATGGGTCCGCCGGGTGAGGGTCAAACCCGGGCGTTTGCGCGGGTCCACGAGGCGCGATAGCACCCATGCGTGGCCTTCACGTCCGGCGCTTCGGGAATCATCTACGCCTCGTTCGATCGCTTCCCCGCTCCCAAGGGAGCGGCCGTGCACATCCGGGCGTTCGTGGAGGCCCTGGGCGCGGCCTTCGGCGGCGTGGACCTGGTGGCCCTGCGGGACGCCGCCACCACGCCCCTGGGTGCGCAGCCGCTCGCGCAGGGGGTGACGTATCACCCGTTGGAGGCTCGGGGGAGAGACCTGGTGGCGCAGGCCCTCTCGTTCCGCTCGCACCTGGCCGCCTGGTGGCGGGGCAGGCCCCGCGCCTCCGTGGTCCACGTGCGCTCCATCTTCGAGGGCTACCCGCTCGCTCTCGCGAAGGAGTCGCTGACGGACGCGCTGGTGTTCGAGGTGAACGGGCTGCCGTCCATCGAGCTGAAGTACCACCACCCGGACGTGGCGGATGACGTGGAGCTGCTGCGCAAGCTGGAGGTGCAGGAGGACACGTGCATCGCGCGCGCGGACCTGCTGGTGACGCCGAGCGCGGTGACGGCGGAGTACCTGGTGACGCGGGGTGCGCAGGCGTCGCGCGTGCGGGTGATTCCCAATGGCGCGGACCTGGAGGTGTTCCGCTACGCGCCGCCCCGCGCGACGGAGCCGGGGCGTCCGGTGCGGCTGCTCTACAGCGGGACGATGACGTCCTGGCAGGGCGTGCATCACGCCATCGAGGCCTGTCGCCTGTTGCGCCGGGAGCTGCCCACGGTGCTGACGCTGGTGGGGCCGCTGCGCAGGCACCAGCGCCGCGCGTTGATGGACCGCTGCGGAGACCTGTTGCTGGAGGGCGCGGTGGAATTGCTGGAGCCCCTGCCCCAGGACGCGCTCGCGGCGCTGCACCATGACTGCGACGCGGTGCTGGTGCCGCTGCCGGTGAACGACCGCAACTGCGTGCAGGGCTGTTGTCCGTTGAAGCTGCTGGAGGCGATGGCGTCGGGCACGCCGGTCATCGCCAGCAACCTGCCCGTGGTGCGCGACATCGCCGGTCCCGACGAGGTGATGTTGATTCGGCCGGGCGCTCCCAAGGCCATCGCCGAGGCGGTGAAGGCGCTGCGCGCGAACGTGGACCTGGGCCCCGCGCTGAGCGCCCGGGCCCGAGCACGCGTGGAGCGGGACTTCTCGTGGACCCAGGCGCGCGAGGCGCTGGTGCGGACCTACGAGACGACGTTCGGGCTGAAGCGGTTGGAGCGACCGTCAGCGCTCGCGGCGACCGACGACTGGACCCGCTCGGATGCGCACCGCGACGACGCCTCCGCGTAGCAGACCTATGAGGCGACGTTCATCGGAACGCCATGCGGAGCTGCTCACGAGCGGACGACCCGCCTGGACGCATGTCTGCATGACGCTCCGATGAGACGACGTTCGCGCTGAAGCGCCATGCTGGGTTCGCAGCGCTTCGCGAATCCGCCAGCCTGGATGCACGCCGCGCCAGCGCCCCCGCGCAGGTCCGTGCGGCACCACGGCCTCGCGGAGACGACGCTCGGGCTGAAGTGCGGGACGCCGCCGTGAGCAGGCCGGGACACGCAACGCAGCGGTGCCCCGGCTTCGCCGCGCCCGAATCACGCGACCGTGGGAATCGCCCGAGCGAGCACGCGGCGCAGCACCTGCGCCTCCGCGTCGGCGGTGAACCCCTCCAGGATGCGACGCCGCGCGGCGGCGCCGATGGCCGCGAGGTGCTCGGGTGAGAGCGAGAGCACGTCGAGACAGGCCTGTCCCAGGTGGTTCAGCAGCGCCTTCTGGATGATGAACCCGTTGCGCTGATGCTCCACCGCCTCGGGAATTCCTCCCGCGTCGCTGGCGATGACGGGGCGGCCACACGCCATCGCCTCCAGCAACGCGTTCGGCATGCCCTCCCAGAGCGAGGGCTGGAGATACACGTCGCACAGCCGCAGGTGCGCCGCGATGGCCTCGGGCGTCTCGAGCGCACCGGACACGAGGATGCGCGCGCCATCCTCCGGGTGCTCCGCGCGATAGGCCACCAGGTGCTCCGCGTCCCGCGCGCGCACCTCGCCGATGACGAGCAGGCACGCGGGGCGCAACCGGCGCACCTCCGTCAACGCGGACAACAGGAAGGGCAGCCCCTTCTTGTGGCGCAGCTCACCGGAGAACCCGAGCACCACCTCGTCCGGAGCGATGCCCAGCCGCTCACGGAGCGCCGGGTCCACCGGGCCCGGGGTGAAGACGTCCGTGTCGACGGCGTTGGGGATGACCTCCACGCGCGCCTCTCGCCCGAGCAGCATCCCCATCTTCCGCCCGAGGTCCCCCGAGGCCGCGGTGAGCACGTCCGCGCGCTGGAGCGTCCACAGGAGCCGGGCGAAGTCCCCGGGCGGGAACATGAGCTGGTCCACGTCGTTGCCGCGCGCGCTCACGGTGGAGGCGATGCCCACCGACGCCGCGAACACGACGGCGAGGAAGCCGGGCGGCGACAGGTAGTGGCCCCACACCAGGTCGTAGCGCCGCTTCGTGTGCAGGTGCCCCAGCACATCCAACGTGTGCTGCATGGACAGGTCCAGGTTCCCGAACAGCCCCAGCCGGTGCAGCGTGGCGCCCCGGGCGAACGGCGTCACCTCCCCCGCGTCCTCCACCGTGCTCAGCGCGCCGGGGGGCAGCGTCCGCGTCCACGCGAGCACGTCCACCCGGGCCCCCAGCCGGGAGAGCGCCCCCGCCGTGCGCGCCCCACTGCGCGCCAACCCTCCGATATCCGGGGGAAATCGTTCGGCGAGGAGCAACACACGCGGAGAAGCAGCCATGGCGCCAATCTACCCGCCCACGCCTCGGAGGCACCCGCGGAGTGACGCGGTGGGGCGCGCCCGACCCTCGATGCCAGGAAGTCGGGAGGTTGAATAAAAGCCGACAGGGCGCGTCGAGGGCCACGGTGGGAGCACCCCCTTTCAGCCAGCCTGGGCCGGTCCCTGGCGCTCCCCGGAGGCACGTCAGACCTATGCACGCTCGACACTGGTGGGCACTCGCGCTCGCGACGGGAACGCTCACGGGCTGCATCGTGGAGCACCCGGACCTCGACACGGAGCCGCCGCCGTGGGCCCAGCCGGACCCCGACCCCTTCGAGCCCGGCCCCTCGACGCCCGACTCCCCTGACTTCGAGCTGAGCCGCCTCACCGGCCCGTCGACCCTGGGCGAGGCTCCCCAGCAGGTCACGGCGCGCGTCTGCAATTACGGCACGAGCGCGGGGACGACGGAGGTGGCCTTCTTCCTCACCACCTCCCAATCCATCGGCGCGACCGAGGTGCTGCTGGCGCGCAGTGCCCGCGTCTCCCTGCGGCCGGACGAGTGTCAGCAGGTGTCCTCGTGGGTGAGCGCCCAGGCGGCGACGGAGGGCATCTACTTCGTGAGCGGACGGGCGGACCCGGATGGGCTCGTCAACGAGACGCGCGAGGGTGACAACGTCGTCATCGGCAACACCGTCTTCGTGGACCGCACCCCGCCGGAGACGCCGTCGCCCGTGTGGGTCAAGTCGGGCGAGGGGCCCGCGCATCGACTGACGCTGCACACGGAGCCGGGCGCCTCCGTGTTCGTGTACCCGGGCGCGGGCTGCAAGGGCACGCCGGTGGCCAACACGCAGGTGGGCGAGAGCGCGTACTGCGAGGTCCCCATCCAGGTGCCCTCGACGCCGGGCGCGCCCTACTCGGTGCGCGTCTACGACGGCGTGGGCAACGGCTCGCACTGCAGCCCCACGGTCCAGTACCCCACGAGCGGCGGCGGCACCGGCGGGACGCAGCGACTGGCGCCGGTGCTCGTGAGCATCAGCCCCACCTCTCCGAACCAGGGCCTGACGCCGACCTTCGGCGGCCGCGCCGAGCCGCGCGTCACGGTGGACATCTTCAAGAGCGCGGACTGCCAGGGCCCGGTGGAGAAGACGCTGACCACGGACGCCAACGGCGCGTTCTCCTTCCAGGTGACGGTGGCGAAGGACGCGGCGGTGAAGGTGTCCGCGCGGGCGCGGGACGCGAGCGGCTACGCCACGCCGTCCACCTGCTCGAACCCGCTGGAGTACCAGAACGACAGCACCCCGCCGGCGCCGCCGCGGGTGACGGACGTGAAGTGGCAGTACTTCGACTCGGGCCGGGAGCTGTGGGTGACGGGCACCGCGGAGCCGTACGCGACGGTGGGCGTGTTCATCGACGTTGCGTGCACGGGGGAGCCCATCCGCATGGTGCAGACGGACGCGCAGGGGCGGTTCAGCGCGAGCGCTCCGTTCGGCGCGGGCGGCAGCCACCGCGTGTTCCTGGCGGCGAGGGACCTGGCCTACAACTTCTCCGCCTGCTTCGAGGGGCCCGCCTACGAGCTGCGCTGCCCGCCGGGAACGGCGGACTGCGACGGGCGTTCGTCCAACGGGTGCGAGGTCGACCTGACCAAGAACCCGAACCACTGCGGGACGTGCGGCAATTCGTGCCAGGACAACCCGTACGCGGACGGCGTCTGCGTGGCGGCGACGTGCGGCAACACCTGCGCGCCGGGGTACTACGACTGCGACGGGAACACCGCGAACGGCTGCGAGTCGCGGACGCAGTGCTCGCCGCAGACGTGCACCATCCACAAGCCGAGTGAGCTGATGATCACCGACGTGTCCGTGGTGGACGACCCGGTGCGCACGGCGCCGGGCGGCCCGTGGCACTTCGGCACGGTGATGCGGGAGATGGCAGGCGGACAGGACCCGTCCGAGCTGGTGCGTGGGTGGCTGAAGACGTGGCTGACGAAGCAGATGGTGAACGGGCTGGAGATTCCGCCGCGTCCGGAGATGCAGACGCAGGTCCTGGGCCCGTGGGAGGCGCGCAGCGGCGGGCCGTCGAAGCCGCTGGACTTCAACACCGCGCCGTTCCGACTGCTGGCCATCGTCAACCGCCTCGACCTGCGCCACGAGGGCTTCCAGGCGGGTGAGGGGCGCTTCATCTACGGCGTGGTGGCGCCGAACGGCGCGCCGCTCGAGTTCACCGTCATCCTGGAGTACGCGCTGCCGGGTGGCTCCGCGCCGGCCATCCAGGCCTGGGCGGAGGACTGGCACGCGCTGGGCGCGGTGCGCGTGGGCAGCCCCGGCTACAACGCGAAGCTCCAGGCGCTCACGGACCGCTTCTCGAAGGCGGGGGTGATGTCGGGCCGCCACGTGGGCAGCGCGCTGAACCAGATTCGCACCAACGAAATCCAGTTGGCGGAGCCGTGGGAGATGCGCGAGTTCGTGCTCTCGCCGCTGGGGCTCCTGCCGACGACGGTGAAGCTCACGCCGGCGAACCACTTCGAGAACACGCAGATGCTGGCGGACTACCTGATGCAGAACCAGACGGACGTGCTCGCGGAGAACCACGTCGTGCCGGACAGCATGGGGGGCATCCCCTTCCTGGGGGCAAACGCGCTGGTGCCGCTGGACTTCTTCTGGCGCGCGCCGAACGTGTCGAACGAGGTGCGCCACAAGTTCTCCCTCAACACGTGCAGCGGCTGCCACGCGGGCGAGACGCAGACGGAGTTCCTCCACGTGGCACCCCGGCAGGCGGGACGGGCGTCGACGCTGTCCCCGTTCCTCCAGGGCACCACGGTGACCGACCCGGTGACGAAGACGGTGCGGCCCTTCGACGACCTCACGCGCCGCGCGGAGGACCTGAAGGCGCTGGTGTGCGCGCCGAACCTGGGCCTCAAGTCCGGCCACGTGGCGCCGTCCAACCTGCCCCGCGCCCGCGTCCACTGACGCGGGGAGTGGCTACCGTCCGAATCCGCCGAGGGCCGTGCGGCTGAAGCTCGCGGCCCCCTGGCTCACCCGGACGGCGGACTGGCTGAAGACCTGGAAGGCGGCGCGAATCTCCTGCGCCGTCTGTCCAGGGGTGAGGATCCACCGGTCCTCGATGCCCATGTCGCGGAACA
This sequence comes from Myxococcus dinghuensis, assembly GCF_024198235.1. Taxonomy (GTDB): domain Bacteria; phylum Myxococcota; class Myxococcia; order Myxococcales; family Myxococcaceae; genus Myxococcus; species Myxococcus dinghuensis. The sequence continues at coordinate 55,477 of NZ_JAKCFB010000024.1, forward strand.
CCCGCCGGAAGTCCGTGCTGCCGTCGTGGATGCCCATGCCCGCGACGATGTGGCTCTCCGCCCGGCGCAGGTCCTCCACCAGGGCCTTCACGTCCCGCGCTTTCGCGTTGCACGAGTGCATGTCCGCGCCGTCGGTGATGAGCAGCGTCACCGTGCGCACCGGCACGCCGTTGCCGCTGAACTCCTGGGACTTCGCCAGCACCGTCCCCAGCAGCACCACGGCCTGGTCGTAGAGCGGCGTGCCCTTGTCCGGGCGGAAGTTGCCGGAGTGCATCCGCACCACGTCCTCCAGCGGCCGGTAGGGGTTGAGCACGTCGCCGTTGAGGTAGCGCGTGTGGAAGAGCACGCCGTCCTTCTGCTTGCTCGCCATCAGCGCGTCGAGCACCAGGTTGTGCCCGTCGCACACCGTCTTCACGTGCCCCGCGATGCTCCCCGAGTCGTCCGGCATCACCGTCACCAGCACGACCTCGCTCGACTGCACGTCCTCCACGCGGACGCCGAGCCCCGCTTGAATCTGCGCGCCCAGGTCCACCACCGTCAGCGCCTGCAGGCCCGCGGCGCTCAGCGTCCCCTCCGCGTGCGCGTCATCGAAGAGCTTCTGCAGGGCCTGCTTCCCATTGGGATTCGTGCTGCTCATGTCCGTCTCCTGTCCCCTCTCGTCGAGGGCATGGCTCCGCCCGTCCCGCGTCCGCGAGGACACGGGCGGGCACCGCGTTGCGTGTCAGCGATTGCGCCGCCTCAGCCGATGCGCAGGTCCGGCCAGCGCGTGAGCGGGTCGGTGGACTTCACCAGGTGCATGCCCGCGTCGGCGAAGCGCTGGAGCGCCGCGTCGGCCTGCGGGGTGAAGTCCGCGGCGAAGCCGCCCTTGCCGTCCGGCACCGTCACCGCCGACATGCAATCCGTCAGCAGGTACACCTTGCGCGCCAGCGCCGCGTCCTGCGCCACGATCTCCCCCAAGAGGTCGTCGATGGAGCTCTTCACGCAGTGGCTCGCGGCCTGCCCGCCGATGACCACCGCGTCCGCCGTGAGCAGCGTCTTGAGGAACTGGGTGTTGCGCTGCGCCAGCGGCTGCCCGTCGTGCCGGCCCAGCACCTCCGGCCGGAGCACGGAGTAGTTCTCCGTGAGCGGGTTGCCGCCCTTCACCTCGGCCCAGGACTGGATGCCGCGCACGAAGGAGTGGAACAGCCGCGCCTCCTGGACCACGCCCGCCAGGGCGTGCCCGTCGCTCCCGAGCAGGCAGTGGGGTGGCCACAGGTACAGCGTGTACTTGCCCGCGCGCTCCAGCTCCTCGCAGTAGTACTTCACCTGCTTGAGGAGCCACGGGTAGTTGCCGCCGCACAGCCACTTCGCCACGGCGGGGTTGGGGCGCGCCTGGCCGCGTTCGATCTGCTCCCGCGTCACCTCACGGTAGGGCGTGAGGGGCTGGTCGTCCTGGTCCACCCAGAAGGCCGGGAAGAAGATCTGGTACGCGAAGTGGGTGTCCAGCGTGGCCGTCACGTTCGTGAGCGCGCCGAGGTTGCGGTAGATGAACTCCGCGATGCGCCGGCTGTCGTCCACGGCGCCGTGGCCGCTGCGGCCCGCGACGTAGAGCGAGCCCTCCGGGAAGCAGAAGTCCTTCTGCACGTCGATGAGCAGCAGGTGCAGGTTGAAGGAGTCCACCGCGGAGGCGGTGACTCCCTGCGCGGTCCGCCAGGCCCCGGCCTCCGCCTGGAGGCGGCCCGCGTCGGGCCCGTAGGCGTACCGTGCGGCGTGCTCCGGCCGGTAGAAGCCCGGCATCGGCAGTTCCTTCAGTTGCGTCTTCATCGTCCGACCCCTCGTCTGGCGCGAAGACCCGGGGCCCTCGCGCGGTGAATGGACTTCCGCTCACGCCATGCGCAGCGTGGTGAGCGCCTGTCGGCCCACCACGAGCAATCCCTGTCGCGACAGCAACACCTGGCACCCCGAATCCACGAACGGCTCGGTGTCGGGGAACCCGCGCACCGCCTCCAACCGGCCGTTGCCCAGCTCCACGCGCACGAGCCCCGCGTCCGTGGCGCAGAAGAGCGCGTCCCCCACCGCGCACCGTCCGCTCCGGAGCGGCCCTCCGAGCCAGGAGTCCTCTCCCGCCTCGGCCACGGCCTGCGCGCGAACCCCACCGTCCGCGCCCACCACGATGCAGTGGTGCCGCGTGCGGCCCGCCGCCTCCTCCGCGAGGAACAGCCACGCGAGCGCTCCGTCGAAGACACACGTCGCGTCCGTCAGCGGCCCCGCGGGCCACGGCAGGCTCAAGCCATCCCGCAGCCCCAGGCGCTCCGCGTCGAACACGAAGGCGCCACGAAGCCCTCCCGCGCGATGGAAGCCCAGGCCGAAGCGCGCTCCGACGAACAGGCGCGTCTGCCCTTGCAACACCTCGCCGATACGCTCCGGGCCATGGACGCCGTCACGCCACAGCCCACCCGCCGTGGCCCAGTAGCGGTGTCGCGCGTTGGCCGCGAAGGCGGGATGGCCTCCGGGCGCATCCACGCCGAGGACCTCGGGCGTCCCGTCGGGCGCGCACACCGCCACCCTGCCTCCTCGCCCCACCAGCGTCACGTCGCCCTGCAACGCCCACCGCAGGGACGGGTCGAGCGGCCCACGCAACACCACGCGACCATCCTCCCGGCGATAGGCACCGTCGGCGTGATACAGCCAGCGCGGCGCGCCCTCCTCCACGCTCGCGTGGACGATGACGCCCCGGGTGGAGAACAGCGCCGTGGCCGTCACCTGCCCTCGCGCGGACGAGACCGGTGTCGCGGCGGCCGTCGCGTGGGGCTGGCACGTGGGGCAGGCGGAGCGCGCGTGCTCCACACCGCAGGACGGGCACGCCTGGAAGCGCAGCTGCTCGAGCAGCGGGAGGGGGAACACCCCACGCTGGTCCTCCACGAACACGCGGACCAGGTGATGGAGGAGCGCGTCGGGCAGCGTGCGCAGCGGGAACGCGGGCTTGGGGTACTGCACGTCGGGATGGAACACGGTGATGCGCTGGGCCACCCGCCCCGCGGGCGTCAGGCGCGCCGTCGGCCCCTTCGCGCGATGGATGCCGCCATGGGGTCCCACACAGAGCAGCGATTGGAGGACCGCCACGGTGAAGGCATACCAATCACTCGGCTCCGAGGCGGGGCGCGTGGGCACCAGGGCCTGACCTGCGCCCGGCAGTCTCAGCGGGTCGAGGAAGCGCTCGGTGAACACCGAGCAGGTGAAGCCTCCGAACTGGAAGCTGTCCGTGTCGATGAGGTGCGCGTCCGCCTCGCCCGTCACCAGGACGTTCAGGTCGTTGAAGTCGCCCACCACCACGCCCGCCGCGTGGACGCCGGCGAGGGTCTGGTGCAGGTCGCACAGCACCTTCACCACGCGCGCGGAGCTGGCGCCCGCGCGTCGGAAGGAGGGCTCTCCGAAGCGGCGCAGCGGCTCCGCGTCGTCGAGCTTTCGCATGGTGTAGCCCAACACCAGCCGCCCCTTCCTGTCCGTGGCGAGCGTCTGCGGCGCCACCACCCGCGCCGGGAGACCCGAGGGGAAGGCGCGCAGCTTGCGCTGGTGCTCGTCCAAGCGATGGCGAGCCGCGTCCTGCTCGGCGACGAGCCCCGTGAAGTCCGGGTGCTCGGGCGGCTTGAAGAGCTTGAGCGCGCGCCCTCCGCCCAGGTCGAACACGTCCGCCTCGCCCCCCTTGCCGAGCGCCCGGGCCACGTCCACCCGCACCTTCGCGCCGTCGAGCCAGATGTCCATGGCGTCACGCCCTCCCCATGCGACGGCGCAGCACCACCAGCGTCGTGTCGTCCGCGAGCAGCCCGGGCGAGCGCACGAGCCGCCTCGCGTCGAAGTCGGCGCGGACGGACTCCCGGTTGAGCAACGCGAGCCGCCGCCTCAACGCATCCGGGTTCGCGAAGTAGCGGTCCTGGGTCCAGAACTGCGAGAGCGGCCCCACGCGCTCCTCCCCCGAGGGCAGCGCGGTGTCCGCGAGCTTCGCCAGGTCCGCCACTCCGTCCGTGCCGAGCAACAAGGCATGGACGTCCTCCGTGGCGACGAGCGCCAGCGACGTCAGCGCCGTGTCCACGTCATTCAGGAGCGCGTAGGTCAGGTACGGCGGCGCGTTGCCGGGAAAAGGCCCGAGCGGGTGCAGCTCGCCGTTGAGCGCCCAGACCCCATCTCCCGCCGCGAAGACGAGCGTGTGGGCGGGCGTCACCACCGCGCCCACGAGCGTGAACAGGCAATCCGCCAGGACGTCGCGACCGAGGTCCTTCCTCAACTCCCCCAGCAGACACAGCACGTCCTCGCGAAGACCGGGGAGGAAGGAGTCCTCGTCCACCCGAGCCCCCGTCGCCAACCGCTCCAACGCCGCGTGCGCGACCCGCCGGGCCCCGAGCTGCGCCCCCAGCTCGCTGCAGGGCTGACTCCCACACCCGTCCGCCACCACCGCCACGAGGCCGTGCTCGCTGCCCCGCACACACCACGCATCCTGGTTGTTGCGCCCCGTCCGCACGTGCTCGCGGCCCTGCACCGATGCGGCGATGAGCTCGAAGGGCAGCATGGACATGGCTCTCCCGTGGCCCGCTGGCGGGCGCGACAGACTCGGAACGACGTGGCGGGCCCGTGGAGACCCACGAGCGCTCCGTGCTCACGAACCTGGAGGGAAGCGCCTCGGGCGCAGCTCTCCTCGGGTGACGACCACCCGCATTCGTGTCTCCATGACACCAACATAGTGTCTCATCGACACTATGTCAACGCAAAGGGGCCGGGACGGAGGGGCAGGAGGCGTGACGTCGGGTGGACAGGGCCGGTCAGAGCTCGAAGTTGAAGCCGGCCTTCTCGAGCTGGCGGTACTTCTTGTGGTCGAACCGGTACAGGCGCGCGGCGCGGTGGGAGACGTCCTGCTCCACCTCGTCCAGCTCCTCCAGCAGGTCCATGGCGAGGATCTTCTTGCGGAAGTTGCGCTTGTCGAGCTCGCGCTCCAGGACGACCTCGTAGAGGCGCTGCAACTGGGTGAGGGTGAACTTGGGGGGCAGCAGCTCGAAGCCGATGGGCTGGTAGCGCACCTTGCCCTTGAGGCGCTGCAGGGCGGTGGCGAGGATGTCCACGTGGTCGAACGCCAGCTTGGGCGTATCCCAGACGGAGAACCACGCGGCCTCGCGTGCGTCGGTGGCGGCCCGCAGCGTGTGGGCGCTGAGCTTCACCAGGGCGAAGTAGGCCACGGTGACGACCCGGCCCCGGGGGTCCCGCTCGGGGGTGCCGAAGGTGTAGAGCTGCTCGAGGTGGCCTGGACGGATGCCCGCCTCCTCCTCCAGCTCGCGCCGCGCGGCATCGTCGAGGGACTCCTCCATCCGCACGAAGCCGCCGGGCAAGGCCCACCGCCCGGCGAAGGGCTCCACGCCGCGCTGGATGAGCAGGACCTTGAGGTCGTCCTCGTCCAGGCCGAAGACGACGCAGTCCACGGTCAGCGCGGGTCTCGGGTACTCGTACGTGTGGCTCACGCGCGCCGGCATAGTGTCCGGAGCACACGCGAGTCAACGGAGAGGACGCAGCGCCGCTCGGGTCGGCGCTACACGGACACCATGCGCGACAGCTCGCGCCAGTCGACGAGCTGGACGCTCTCCTCGGCGAGGTCGAACTCGACCGAGCGGCGCATGCCGATGACGTCGCCGCCCATCTGGAAGGGGACCTCGCGGTCGAAGTCCATGCGCAGCCGCTGCACGAACCAGTCGTTCATGTGGGGCAGCGGGTGGGCGCCCTTCCACAGGCGGAACATGTTGCGGGTGGCCTCGAGCACGCCCGCGCCGTAGACGCGCACGGACAGCCGGTGGGGAACGGCCTGGGCGAACGGGAAGGCCTTGAAGCCGAAGCCCCACTCGGGCGTCGTCGCCGCGCCCGCCACGCCCGCGGGTCCCTGGTAGAGGAGCGCGCCCTTCTGGCCATTGGGGAGGGGGACGACCTTGCCCTGGTCGTCCACGGTGAGGGCGTCGTCGCCGAGGTTGTAGACGGACACCTGGGGGTTTCCCTCGCCGAACATGTGGCGGGGCACCGTGCGGGTGAACATGGCGGTCAGGTAGCCCCGCAGGCCCGCCTGCTGGCTGCGCAGGGGCCCGGCGGAGGCGAGCTGATCCTTGAAGTCCTGGATCATCTCCGCGTCCCAGCCCGTGCCGGCGAAGGGGGCGACCTTGCCGTTCACGCGGACGAGGGCGAAGGGGCGCAGGGGAGGCAGGCGGCCTTCCACGGCGGCGATCTGCTTGAGCGCGACGGCGGGGCGAGGCGCGCCGGTGACGCGTGCCCAGGCGTTGCCGGTGCCCATGGGGAGCACGCCGATGGCGGGGAGCGCGACCCCCGCGTCACGCAGCTCGTTGAGCAGTCCGGTGATGGTGCCGTCACCGCCTCCGGCGAGCAGGAGCGCGGGCGGGTTGGGGCGGAGCTGGTGGGAGATCCACTCGCGGGCTTCTTCGAGCGAGCGGGTCAGGGCCAGCCGGGCCCGGGGGAGGAAGCGCTGGACCAGACCGCCGACTCCCTCGGTACCCCGGCGCGCGCGCAGATTGACGAGGACTGCGATGTCACTCATGGAGGGCGGACTTTCCCCAGGCTGTGTCATGGCCCGGTCACGGCGACGCGGGGCGGGCCACCCCGTGACATGAATGTGTCCTGAGGACCCGGAGTGCGGGGAGCGAGCGGACTCGGGATGCCTGGGGAGGCTGCCGCCGACCCGGAATGGCCACTGGCGGCGAGGACGGGTCCGACACTCGGAGTGCGGGTCCGACAGCGGGAATCCCCAGGCAGGGGCCCTCCCGACGCGCTTCATGGCCGGCCTCCAGGGGTGAGGGGTGCTCGTCGCGGCGCTCCTGGGGAAGATGGGGATGGGGGCGGGCAACGCCCCGGCCCACCCCGAGCCCCCTCGGACACCAGGCGGTGGAGCCAGCGCTGATCGCGGACGGGGGCGTCCAGGGCCAGGACGGAGACCTGGGGTTCCAGCGGGAGTGGAACGAGGTCGAAGTGTCCGACAAGGGGTTGGAATCACTGGGCCTGGGGGTGGTTTGGAGCGAGGGGACGAGGGCTGGTATGAGCCCGCGACCGTGCACCAGGCAACGGAACGTGGCCTGCACAGCCCCCGAACGATGACCCTCACACGACCCGTCCTGCCGTCCCTGGCGGTGGCCCTCCTGCTGTCCGCCTCCGCGTGCATCGACGTCCCCGGAATCGCCCCACCCAAGGCGGAGGTGCGCATCACCGCGCCCGCGGGGACCGCGCATACGAATGGCGTGCTGGAGGTCCGGTTGGAGCTCACCGGAGACCCGCCCGAGCGCGTGGAGTTGCTCCGGGACGGCGAGCCCTTCGCCACGGTGGAGTCGCCGTATGCGTTCCGTTGGGACACCCGTGAGCTTCCCGAGGGGACGTACCGGCTGACGGCGCGCGCGGTGTTCGGGGAGACGCCGTTCACCAGCGAGGAGCGGCAAGTGGTCGTGGACCGGACGGCGCCGCAGGTGGTGTCCCGGAGTCCCACGGCCGGCGCCACGGAGGTGTGGGTGAAGAGTCCCATCCAGGCCGTGTTCTCCGAGCCCCTGCTGGCGAGCACCGTGACGGACGACTCCGTGCGCCTCACCGTGGGGGATGTGGAGGTCGCGCGGACCGTGTCGCTGTCGGCGGATGGAAGGACGGTGACGGTTTCTCCCAACGCGCCCCCCACCGCCCCTGCTCCAGGGAGTCTCACGCTGGCGGCGACGCTGACGGACCTGGCGGGGAACACACTCGTGGACGCCACGGCGCCGTGGTCGTGGACCTATGCGGCCGTCAAGCTCGTTCCGGTCGGGGAGCCACTGGCCCGCCCCGCGGGCACGGATGCCGCGTTCACGATGGCCTTCACCACCGACAAGCGGGGGCGAGGCATCATCGCGAGAGTCGACCGCACGGGTTACGAGCACAGCCTACGCATCATTCAGCAGGACGACACCGGTAGCTGGTCCCAGCTCGGAAGCGACATGGCCTCCAGAGGTTCTGACTATGAGCCATACAGCATCAACCTGAAGACCGACCCTGTCACTGACCTCCCAATCGTCGCCTGGCATGAAGGCAATGGCAGCAACGAATCCGAGCTCATCTACGTCGCACGCTGGAACGGTAGTAGCTGGCAACCTCTCGGGAACCCGGGAATCACTTCCGCGAGTGTCTTCTCGAGAGACCCCGTCATGGAGATAGACGCCGCCGGACGACCGCTCGTTGCGGTCTCCAACGACAATGAGCAGACCACGGAGGTCCACCAGTGGTCTGGTACCGCGTGGAAGTTGCTTGGCGACGCCATCGGTCCGGACCACGGATTCACCCGCACCACGCCTCTTTCACTCATCCTCAAGCAATCCCAACATCCGCTGATCGCCCTGGCAGGAACCAGCCCCGACAACTCGGGGCTCTACGTCTTCGAATGGACCGGCACCGCCTGGCGACTCCTCGATGGACAGACACTTGCACAGGTCAAGCTCCCCGGCAGCGCTACCCGGGCCTCGAACATCGTTTTCGCGCTCGATGACCAACAACGGCCGACACTTGCATGGCTCGGTTCTGCCGGCGGACTGGGCGGGTACCAGGTCTTTTCCTATTCATGGGACGGGAAGAACTGGACCGAGCGATGTACCGCCCTCCCCCTCCTAGGGATTTCCAGCCAGCCCGATTCGTACTTTGGCTTCAGCAAGGGTTCACTCTGGTTCGCATGGAGCCATCCGGGAGCCTCGAGCTTCCGCATCGAGCACTGCTCGCGCTCGACCTGGTCCTTCTTCGCGGGGGACAACGACTTGGTCTCCCCCCGAGCTCCAGTGAAGACACTGACCGCGTTCTCGGCGTCAGAGTCCCACCTCTTCCATGCTGTCGGCCTGATGGATGGTGGCGACAGCGTGCTCATCCGCCCCAGCGTCAACCAGTGACTTCGCGGAGTGCCACTCATCATGCCAATCCCCACCTCCAGCACATCCCCCAGAGCGAGCGTGCTCCTGTCCATTTTGGTGGCAGCCATTCCACTCACGAGCACGGCCGTTCCCCGTCGACTGGTCATCGCGGCTGGTGACTGCAAGGACGCCGAACTGAGCAGCCAGGCCAATGCCTTCCTCGGCGCGTTGACCTCTCGCCCGGAGCAGGATGTCCAGAGCGCGAGTGCATTCAGTGAGCGCCTCTTCCCGCAGCCGACCAAGAGCTACGAAGACATCCAGCGTCAGCTCGACACCGCCCAGGACCACTTCTACGAGAACCGCAACGGCAAGGCGGCCCAGGCGGTCGACGAGGCCCTCCAGCAGATCGGTCGACTCCCCGTGGGGGAGGGACGCTGGAAGCTCTACGTGAGCGCCCAGCTCCTCCACGGGCTGAACTACCGCGCCATGAACAAGGCGAAGGAGAGCGACGCGGCGTTCCGCAACGTGCTGCGACTCCAGCCCACCCACGAGTTGGACCCCGAGTACTTCGCGCCCTCCGTGCGCCAAGGCTTCGACAAGTTGAAGAAGGAGCTTCCGCGCACGCGGAAGGTCAAGCTGTCCGTGAAGTCCACCCTTCCCTCATCGGACGTCTACCTGGATGGGCTCAAGGTGGGGCAGACGCCGCTGATGCTCGACCTGTTGGCGGGGACCTACGACCTGACCCTCATGAAGGGGGACGCCCTCAGCTTCCCCCGACAGATCCAGGTCCAAGGAGCGGACACGCCCATGCTGGTCGACCTGGCCTACGAGGGTTCGGTCTCCGCGAGCCCGTTCCCGTGTCTCACCACGGGAGAAGGCAGTGACGAGCGGACGCTCAGCCACGCGGTCCGGCTCGGTGGCACCCTGGGCGTCGAGGAGGTCATCGTCGTCCGGCTGGAGCATCCCAGCAGTGGACCGAAGTGGTTCGCGGCCACCGTGCTCAACGTCGAGGGAGGCCAGAAGCTGCGCGAAGGAGGTTTCAAGACACAGGGGCTCGATGCCCCCGCCGAGGCCCTCTCCGCGCTCGTGGACTTCGTGACCACCGGACGCTCTCCGTCGAGCCTCGTGGTGATGAACTCGAACGGCCGCGCCCCCTGGGAACAGCCCGCTCCCGCCGACAAACCGGGCCCCACACACGCGAGCGGGATGGACATCAGCGCGCCCGACCTGCTCACGGACAACGTCTCGACGACCAGGACCTCGTCGCCCCCGACACTGCGCGTGGCTTCCTACGTCCTCGTCGGCGCGGGGGCCGCGGCGCTCGGTGGAGCGGGCGTCGTGCGTCTGCTCGCGCAGAAGGACGCGGACGCGCTCAACAAGCGCCTGAACAACGGGCGAATCCTCTCCACGGACCAGGAGGCGCTGAGGCTGCGAGACGCCCTCGTCCAGAAGAGCAACCTGCTCACGGGATTGCTCGTGGGGGGCGGAGCCTCCGTTGCGGCGGGCGCCGTGTTCTACCTGCTCGCTCCCGACTCGTCCCCTTCGCGTCCTGTCTCGGTGGACGTCGCGGTCGACGGGGCTGGCCTCGCCGCGAGCGTCAGCGGCCAGTTCTGACGGACGGAGTGCGGGCCTCCACTCCGAGTCGGCTCGCACACCTGTCTTCTTTTCGGGCCGCGCTTCATCGCTGGCACCACCCCGCCAACCAGCCGCGTAGAGTGCCGCCCATGACGCAAGCCCTACTTGCCCTGCTGCTGGCCACGAGTGCCTCCGCCGCCCCGCGCACCCTCCGCGTGGACTACTTCCACACGGGGAACGCGACCGAGGAGCGCTTCAGCCTCGACAAGGTCGTCATCGAGCCGCTCGCCTGGCCGGGCCATCCCGACCGCACCGTCGATGACACCAACCTCGGCAAGTACCTCTTCGAGGTCCGGGACCGGGACACCAACAAGCTGCTCTTCTCCCGTGGCTTCGCCTCCATCTATGGAGAGTGGGAGCTCACCACCGAGGCGAAGAGCGAGAACCAGACCTTCCACGAGTCGCTCCGCTTCCCCACGCCGGAGCGTCCCGTCCAGGTCCTCCTGAAGAAGCGGGATGCCCAGAACGCCTTCCGCGAGGTGTGGTCGTTCATCGTCGACCCGAAGAGCATGTTCGTGGACCCGTCCTCGCCTCCCGCGCCGGGTCCCGTGCTGAAGCTGCTGGAGAACGGGCCGCCGGAGCAGAAGGTGGACCTGCTCATCCTGGGGGATGGCTACACGGAGGCCGAGCGCGCCAAGTTCGAGAAGGACGCCCGGCGCATGGTGGACATCCTCTTCACCTTCTCCCCGTTCAAGGAGCGCAAGTCCGACTTCAACGTGTGGGGGCTGATGCCCGCCGCGGCCCAGTCCGGCATCTCCCGGCCGTCCACGGGCATCCACCGGCGCTCGCCCGTGGGGGCCACCTATGACGCCTTCGGCAGCGAGCGATACGTGCTCACGTTCGACAACAAGGCGTTCCGCGAGCTGTCCGCCTTCGCGCCCTACGAGTTCGTGGAGATCCTCGCGAACGGCAACACCTACGGAGGCGGTGGCATCTTCGGCCTCTACGGCACCGTGGCCGCCGACAGCCTTTGGGCGCCCTACGTGTTCGTCCACGAGTTCGGGCACCACTTCGCCGGCCTCGCCGACGAGTACTACACCTCCGAGAACGTCTACGCGCCCAGTGCGGACCGGCTGGAGCCCTGGGAGAAGAACGTCACCGCCCTGAAGGACCCGGAGCAGCTCAAGTGGAAGCACCTCGTCGCTCCCGGGACGCCGCTGCCCACGCCCTGGAGCAAGGAGGAGTACGAGACCCACTCCAACAACGTGCAGAAGCAGCGCAAGCAGGTGAGGGCCGAGCGCAAGCCCGAGTCGGAGATGGACGCGCTCTTCATCTCCCAGCGCGACTGGGAGGAGAAGTTCCTCTCCACCCAGAAGTACTCCGGCAAGGTGGGCGCCTTCGAGGGCGCGAACTACGAGGCCCGGGGTTACTACCGACCCCAGCTCGACTGCGTGATGTTCACGCGAGACCGCGTCCCCTTCTGCGCGGTGTGTCAGAGCGCGATCTCCCAGGTCATCGACCTTTACGCGGGTTCGAAGCCCCAGAAGCCACGCAAGACTCCCTGAAAACCAGCCATTCCAAGGCATTCCTGCGTGACATGCCTGTGTCAGCAGGGGAGCCCAGATGGATCCTCTCCAGGTTCAGGTGTAAGGGGGGCAGGTCACAACCTGCATCCCTGGAGGGGACCTCATGCTGAAGCGAAACTGGCTTCCAGCTCTCATGACCGCCGTGCTCGTCACGCTGGGCACGGGCTGTGGAGACGAGTGCGTCGACGAGTTCGACTGTCGTAACGACAAGGGCCAGCCGGCCGAAGGCAAGAAGTGGACCTGCAACGAGGGCTCCTGCGAGCAGGAGAACGTGGACGTCACGCCGACGCCCGACGGTGGATCTGACGGCGGCACCACCGACGGTGGCACCACTGACGGCGGGACGACCGATGGTGGCACCACCGACGGCGGCACGACGGACGGTGGGACGACCGATGGTGGCACCGACGGCGGCACCGAGCCTGTGACCTGCACCCCGGCCTGCGCGTCGGGTGAGATTTGCGACACCAGCTCTGGCGTGGGCGTGTGCAAGACGTGCCGTGACACGGCCACGGGCACCGGTCAGGACGAGGGCTGCTCCGAGACGGCGCCCATCTGCAACATCGCCGCGTCGGGCGGCAAGGGCGCTTGCAAGGCCTGCACGGACACCGCCACGGGCGCGGGCCAGGACAACGGCTGCTCCGCCTCGGCCCCCATCTGCGACACCACCGCGAACAGCGGCGTGGGCGTGTGCAAGGCCTGTGCGGACACCGCCACGGGCGCGGGCCAGGACAACGGCTGCTCCGCCTCGGCCCCCATCTGCGACACCGCCGCGAACAACGGCGCGGGCGCGTGCACGACCTGCTCGGACACCGCCACGGGCGCCGGCCAGGACAACGGCTGCTCCGCCTCGGCCCCCATCTGCGACACCGCCGCGAACAACGGCGCGGGCGCGTGCAAGGCCTGCATGGATACCGCGACGACCCCGGATCTGGGCTGCACGTCCCCCACCAACATCTGCGACACCGCCGCGAACAACGGCGTGGGCCAGTGCAAGGTGTGCGCGGTGATCAGCGGGGAGACCGAGGGCTGCCAGGGCAACCAGACCTGCAACGCCGAGGGCACCGCTTGCGAGGGCTGCGCGGACAACTCCTCCTGCTCCGCCGAGACCCCGGTGTGCCGCACCGACACCGAGCCGACCGTCTGCGTCGAGTGCACGAGCGACAACGCGGGCCGCTGCGACGCGGGCAGGCCTGTCTGCAATGCCAACAACCTGTGTGGCTGCACGGACAACACCCAGTGCGCCGCTGTCCCCGACAGCAACCGCGACGTCTGCAACACCTCCGCCAACAATGGCCGTGGTGAGTGCGCGGTGTGCATCACCAACGCGGAGTGCACGGACCCGAACCGCCCCAGCTGCGACAACGGGACCGCGTGCGTGTGCCACACCAACAGCGACTGTGGCCTGACCCAGGTGTGCAACACCAACACGGGCGCCTGCGAGGCCTCCGGTGGCACGCCCGCCGACACGAGCACCCAGATTACCGCGGTCCTGAATGCAGCGGCTGGGGACGTGAGCCTCCTCATCAATGGTGCGTTCGTCACGTTCATCAAGCCGACCGTCACCGGCAGCGCCGAGGTCAGCGGCTTCTTCCTCCAGGCGGAGGCCAATGGCCCCGCGGTGTACGTCTCCGACGCCACCGCGCTGGGGCAGGTCGCCGTGGGTGACCGCGTCGACCTGACCGTCACCCAGCGTTCCGATCCCACCACCACGGGTACGGCGGGCATGCGGATCGCCCTCGCCGTGACCAACCTCTCGGTCATCAGCCGTGGGCATCCGGTCCAGAATCTGTCGACTGCGACGCCCGCGGGCCTGAAGGCCGACGTCTCGGCCGCGACCGATCTGGCCACCGCAGACACCTACGAGTCCAAGCTCGTGTCTTTCTCGGGGAGCATCGCCGGCGCGGCTGGCGGCTCGGGTGCTGGCTTCACTGGTTTCCCCATCACCACGGCTGGAATGCAGGCGACCGCCACCAACCTCCGGCTGCGCGTGCCCAGCACGCTCGTGAGCGACCTGGAGGTCGTTCAGGGATGCCAGTTCACCGTGACCACGGGAGCGACGTGGCGCTTCAACGCCGTGACGCAGCCGTCTGTCTTCAACTCCTCGCAGTTCAGCGTGAACTGCCCGGCGCCCAAGCTCGTCTCGGCGGCGGCGCGCAGCGCGACGTCGGTGCTGCTCACGTTCGACCGCAAGATCGCGCCCGCGTCCGTGCAGGCCTCTGATTTCAGCATCAACGGCCTCACCATCACGGAGGCTTCCGTTGATGGGCTGAGCGTGCTCCTCACCACGGCGTCCCAGATCAGCGGGAACGACTACACCGCGACGGTGTCGGGTGAAGTGCTCGACCTCGCGGGCAAGCCTGTTGCCGCTCCGAACAACACCGCGGCGTTCAAGGGCTACCGCGCCACGGCCGTGCTTCGCATCACGGAGGTGCAGCCCAACATGTCCGGCAGTAAGGACCTGGTGGAACTCGTGGCCCTGACGGGTGGCTCGACGAACGGGATTGTCCTCCAGCAGGACGTGAATTCGCCCACGGTGCTCGCCACGTTCCCCGACATCACGGTCGCGGCCAACGACATCATCGTCGTGCACATCGCCGAGGCGACCACGTACGAGAGTGAGACCACTTCCAAGACCCAGTTCCCGACCGAAACGAACCCGGTGAACTACGACACCGCCTGGGACATCAAGGGCGGGGCCACCGGTATCACCTTCTCCAGCCGCATCGTGCTGGTGAAGAGCGCCGCCGGGGACATCATGGACGCGGTTCCGTTCGCCAGGACTGCGGGCACTCCTCCCGCAGCGTTCCCTGGCAATGTGCAGGCCATCCAGGCTGCGGGGCAGTGGCTGCCCGCCGACTGCGGCGGCGCGCTCTGCACCACGAACTCTACGCCGACCGCTGCCGCGATCTCCGCGGATTGGTCGAACATCCCGGCCACGGGTTCCGTGACGCCCGCGTCGGTCACCGTGCGCCGCATCAGCACCACGGACACGAACACCAAGGACGACTGGGCAGTGGGTGCCCCCTCCTGGGGCGTGGCCAACCCGTAGTCAGGGGATGAGTCACTGAAACATCCGGCCGCGGTCCCTTCGGGGGCCGCGGCCTTTTTCATGCGTCCACGTCACGGCGAGCCCTTGAGTTGCTGTCACCCTGGGTGATTACAGTGCGGACTCTTCCGAGAGCGACGACCTGCTTCCGCTCTCCTGGATTGGAGCTCCCATGCAGCTCACCCGCGCCCTCGCGCTCCTGCTCACCCTGCTGCTGACCGCATGTCCTGGCTCCAAGCCCAGCCCCCCATCGGGCCCTGAACAGGACGCGGGCACACGCGATGGTGGCGACACCATCCTCACGCTCGACACCACGTCCCTCGCCGACGCCTACCTCGGTGATGCCTACGCGGCCACGTTCACCGCCTCCGGCGGCAAGGCCCCGCGCAACTGGCACGTCGCGCCAGAGGCGCTCCCCGCGGGTCTCCAACTCGACCCCGCCTCTGGCCACCTCTCCGGTACCCCCACCGCCTCGGGCACCTTCTCCCTCGCGGTCTCCGTCCAGGACGCCTCCGGCGCCTCCGCCTCACGCGACCTCTCGCTCTCCGTCTTCCCTTCCCCCGCCATCACCAGCGCCCCACTTCCGCTCGGCGTCATCGGCGTCCCCTACTCCGCCCTCATCGACATCAGCGGCGGACGTGCCCCGCTGAGCCTCCACGTCACCACGGGCACCCTGCCCCCAGGACTCTCCCTCGACGGTCCTTCGCTCTCGGGCACGCCCACCAGCGCCACCACCGCGACGTTCACCCTCCAGGTCCGTGACGCCAACGGCCACGTGGCCTCCGCGAGCTTCGAGCTCTCCATCCGAGACGGCATCACCATCCCCCTCGCCACCCTCCCGGATGGCTACACGGACGCCTCCTATCGCCACCCCCTCTCCGCCATCGGCGGCAAGGCGCCCTACACCTGGGCCCTCGTCCGAGGCGCACTGCCCCAAGGCCTCTCGCTCCAGGACTCGGGCCTCGTCGAGGGCACGCCGGCCGCTCCCGGCACCGCCACGTTCAGCGTCCGCGTCACCGACGCCGCCGGCGCCACCGACACCCGCGAGCTGAGCCTCACCGCGTACCTCCCGCCCCTCCTCTCCGCCCCGTCCGCCTCGAGCGCCTATACCCAGGACTCCGTCGCCGTCGTCCTCCAGGCCTCGCAGGGCAAGGGGCCCTTCGTCTTCAGCGCCTCCGGCACCACGCCCCCAGGGCTCACGCTCTCCCCCGAGGGACTGCTCCACGGCCAGCCCTCCCAGGCCGGCGCCTTCTCCTTCGAAGCCTCCGCCCGCGATGCCAACAACCGCATCGCCTC
This sequence comes from Myxococcus dinghuensis, assembly GCF_024198235.1. Classification (GTDB taxonomy): domain Bacteria; phylum Myxococcota; class Myxococcia; order Myxococcales; family Myxococcaceae; genus Myxococcus; species Myxococcus dinghuensis. The sequence continues at coordinate 71,850 of NZ_JAKCFB010000024.1, forward strand.
GCGCGCCATCACCTTCACCGTCCACGCCCGTCCGGCCATCACCACCCTCACGCTGCCAGACGCCACCACGGGACAGAGCTACACCCAGCCGCTCGCCGCCACCGGCGGACAGGGCGCCCTCTCCTGGAAGCTCGCGTCGGGTGCCCTTCCCTCGGGCCTCTCGCTCGGCGCGAACGGGGGCATCAGCGGCACGCCCACCACCGCCGGCACCGCGTCGTTCACCATCACCGTCACCGACGGAGGCGGACGCGCCGACAGCCGCACGCTGTCGCTCGCCGTCTACGGTCCGCCGCTCATCACCCCACCCACGCTCGCGGACGGCTACGTGACGACGCCCTACTCCGCCACCGTCAGCGCCTCCGGCGGCCGAGCCCCCTACACCTGGAGCCTCGCCTCCGGCACCCTCCCCACCGGCCTCACCCTCGCGCCCGGCACCGGCGCCATCTCCGGCACGCCCGGCTCGACCCCGTCCTCCGCCTCGTTCTCCCTCCGCGTCACCGACAGCGGCGGTCGCGCCTCTGTGCAGGGCTACCAGCTCCACGTCCTCGCGCAGCCCACCATCGGCGGTGTCTCCACCACGCTGAGCGCCTACGTCTCCACCTCCTTCAGCGCGACCTATGTCGCCTCCGGAGGTCGGAGCCCCTACTCCTTCTTCACCAACAGCACGCTGCCGTCCGGGCTCACCCTCGCCGCGTCCGGAGCGCTGACGGGCACGCCCACCCTGACGGGGACCTCCTCGGGCACCGTCCTCGTCTCCGACGCCAACGGCCGCACCACCTCGTACCCGTTCGCCATCACCGTCTACACACTCCCCTCCATCACCACGAGCAACCTGTCCGAGGCGTGGAGCGGCGAGTCCTACTCGGAGGCCCTCGCGGCCACCGGCGGCAAGTCCCCGTACACGTGGAGCGTCTCCAGCGGCGCCCTCCCCACCGGCCTCTCCCTCTCCAGCACCGGCGCCATCACCGGTGTCACCACATCCGGCGCGTCGACCTTCACCGCCCAGGTCACCGACGCCAATGGCCGCTCCGCCGAGCGCACCTTCACGCTCTCCGTCTACCTGCCGCCCACCGTGACGACCTCCGTCCTGCCGTCCGCCACCGTCGGACAGCCCTACACCACCACCCTCGCCGCCTCGAACGGACGCCCGCCCTTCACCTGGAGCGCCGTCGGCGCGCTGCCGGCGGGCATCACCCTCTCGTCCAGCGGGAGCCTCTCCGGCACCCCGACCCTCACGGGCACCACCTCCTTCACCGTCGTCGCACAGGACGCGCGCGGGACGTCGGCCTCGCGCCCCCTGTCACTCGTCGTCAGCACCTCGGGCCAGCTCTTCACCGTGGGCCAGTGGAACCTCGAGTGGTTCGGCGCGGACAACCTGGGCCCGCCCGACGACCTCCAGCTCTCCCGAGCACGCGACATCCTCCTCGACACCGGCGCCAACCTCTGGGGCTTCGTCGAGATGGTGGACTCCCAGGACTTCGCCACCCTCAAGTCCCAGCTCCCCGGCTACAGCGGCTTCCTCGCCAACGACACGACCTACGTCCCCGGCGGCGCCTCCTGGTACACGACGGGCGAGCAGAAGCCCGGCATCCTCTACGACAGCACGCTCACCCTCAGCGGCGCGCAGCTCATCCTCACCGAGAGCGCCTTCTCCTTCGGCGGCCGGCCACCCCTGCGCGTCGACCTGGTCACGAGCATCCACGGCGCGCCGGCGACCCTGGTCGTCATCGTCATGCACATGAAGGCCTTCTCCGACGTGGACTCCTATACCCGTCGGCAGGAGGCCAGCATCGCGCTCAAGGCGTACCTCGACGCCCTGCCCTCCACCACGCGCGTCTTCGTCCTCGGCGACTGGAACGACGACGTGGACGTGTCCATCACCCGCAGCAACGGCGTCTACCTGCCCACGCCCTTCGAGAACTTCCTCTCCGACAGCACCCACTACACCTTCATCACCCGGGAGCTCTCCCTGCGCGGAGAGCGCACCACCGTCGAGTACCGCGACGCCATCGACCACACGCTCGTCAGCGACGACCTCGTCCCGGCCTACGTCACCAACTCCGTCCGCGTCCTACGCCCCGACGCCACCTACCCCGACTACGTCGACACCGTCAGTGACCACTACCCCGTCATCAGCCGCTACGACTTCGGCAACGGCGGCCCCTCCAATCCGGACGGCGGCACGCCCACGGACGGCGGCACGCCCACCGATGGAGGCACGGGCTCACCGCCCGTCGTGTTCATCAACGAGGTGCTCGCCAACGAGCCCGCCCTGCCCAACGCCGACGGCGGCACCACGCCCGACACCCACTACGAGTTCGTCGAGCTGGTCAACACGGGCGGCTCTCCCGCGGACCTGTCCGGCTGGACGCTCTGGGACTCCACCACCACCCGCCACGTCTTCGCGCCAGGAACCGTGGTCGCCCCAGGCAAGGCCTACGTCGTCTTCGGCGGCCCTCGGGGATTCCCACCGGGCACGCCCAACACCGTGGCCGCGTCCACCGGGCAGCTCGGCCTCAACAACACCGGCGACGCCGTGAGCCTGCGCGCCGCGGACGACACCGTCGTGGACATCCTCACCTACGGCAGCACCGTGGACAACGTGTCCATCAACCGGGACCCCGACACCACGAGCGGCGCCGACTTCATCCTGCACACCCTCCTCAACCCGGCCCTGACCTCCTCACCCGGACGGCGCGCGGACGGCACCTCGTTCTAGCCCGCGCAGGAGGGCGCGGTGCCCCGCGCCCTCAACGGCTCGACTCCACGCTCTGCGTGCTCCGCTCGCGGGCCCGTCGTTCGCGGACCTCCTGCTCGGTGGGAATCAGGGAGTCGGCGCGTGGGACGACCGTCACCTCCCGCGCCACCCAGCCTCCGGGGCCGTCGTCGTACGTCACGTCGACGGGGTCTCCTTCCTTCATCGCCGCCAGCCCCACCGGGTGCCCGTTCAGCAGCAACCGCGTGGCCTGCACCACGCCGACGTCCCGCTCCGCCCCTTGCGCGTCGCGGATGAGCAGCTCGTTGTCTCCCACCCACGCCACGGAGCCATGGAAGCTCCCCGTGGGGGCGGGCTTGCCCGAGCCCCCCTGCCCCAGCTCCCCCACCCCTTGCTGCTCCGGGCCTCGCAACGCGTCGGGATCCGGAGCCCGCTCTCGGGAGGCCACCAGGTCCCGCATCAACGCCGAGCGTCGCTCACGGTCGTCCGCCGAGGGGATTCCTCCCCCACGATGGCCCCCGTCCCGCTGCTCTCCGCAGCCCGCTCCCAGCACGCCCATGGCGAGCGCCGCCAGGAACAGCACTCCACGACCCGCGCGGTCCATCGTCCCGTGACCTCCTGCCGACCCGTCGGCTCGAGTTGCTCGCGCATCGACGCCCCCCACCTCCTTCCCACCCCTCGTCAACATGAGGACGGTCCAGGCAGCCGAGAACCCGGGAGACCCATGCCCCCAGCCCCACAGCCCGATGGACTGTCGGCACGGCGCCGCGCGGCCCGCCCGCCCCTCCACCAGGCTGCTCGTGCGAGCCGGCGCGACCGAGCGCGAGGACCCCCGACGATAGGGGCCCGGGCTGACATCCGAGCGAGGCCCCGCTCCCCCGAAAAAGCGAACGCGGGCGGCGATGACTCGCCACCCGCGTCCCGGTGCCACCCAAGCGACTTCGTCAGGAAGCGGCGCTCAGCGCGCGGCCTCGATGAGGTAGACGAGCGTCACCTTCGCCTGCACCGTCTGCTCCTCCGGCTGGATGGGCGTGGCCACCCGCGCGTCCGACGCCATCTCCGCCATCGCGAAGCGGGCCGGGTAGAACTGCGGCGGCTCGGCCACCGTGCTCGCGTCCACCACCGCGCCCAGCTTCACGCCCAGCGACGCGGCCAGCACCTCGGCGGACTTGCGGGCCCGCGCCACCGCCTGGCGCAGCGCCTCACCCTGCACCGCGTCCTGCCTGGCCAGGCCGAAGCGCACGTTGTCCACGCGGTTGGCGCCCGCGGCCAGGGCCTGGTCCAGCAGGCTGCCCACGCGCGACAGCTCCGTGACGTGGACGCTCACCACGTTGCTCACGCGGTAGCCCTTCAGCTTCGGCTCCGTCTCGTTCGGCGCCGGGGGCGCGTAGTCGGGGTACACCGAGTAGTTGCGCGTCTGGATGTCCTTGCGGTTGATGCCCGCGGACGTCAGCGCCGCAATCACCTTCTCCATCTTCTTCGCGTTCTGCTCGCCCGCCGCCTTCGCGTTGGGGGCCAGCGTCTCCACGGCCAGGTCGATGAAGGCCTCGTCGGGCTGCGCCTTCACCTCGCCGGTGCCCTCCACGCGCAGGGTGCGCAGGGACGCGTCGAACGCGGGACGCGGGGGCGGCGGCGCGGGCTGGGCCACGGCGCCCAGCGAGGTGAACAGGGCCGCGGTGAGCAACAGGGAACGCAGGGATCGGGTCTGGAGCATGGCGCCTCCTTGGGGCGGGGGTATCCGGTACCGCGGGTGTCGTGGTGCCGCTTCCTTACCCTCTAGGACGGACCCTTTCCGCCAACATTCACGTGCCCGCCATGACTTTCCTCGCCGCGGGGAACACGGCGGCCTTCGCTCGGAGGAAGGCCGCTCGTCCCACTCGTGGGACCGCTCGCTCAGGGACTGGCGGCGTCTCCCGCGTCGTACAGGGAGGGCTTGGGCGACTTGTCCGTCCGGCCCGTCACCTCACGCACCTTGGAGGTCGCCTTGCGGCGCGCGGCGCGCAGGGCGTCCCGGCCCATGTCCATCACCGCCGACACGGCCCCCGCGACCAGGTTGCCCGGCGGCGTGTCCGGCGCGAGCGGGTGCGGGTGCGTGGGCGCCGTCTTCTTCGCGCTCTCCAACAGCGAGCCCAGCGCGCGCAGCTCCTGTGGACGGAAGGCCTTCTTCACCTCCGGGAACAGCGTGCCCTCCTCCTCGAGCACGTGCGCGCGGACGTTCTCCATCAGCACCCGCACCTTCGCGTCGAAGCGCTCCGCGTCCGGCCGCAGGTCGTCGAGCTCCGACAGGAGCCACTTCACGACGTGGTGCTCCTCCAGCGAGCGCAGCACCTCGTGCAGGAGCGGCACCGAGCGGGCCCGGACCGCCGGGTAGAAGACCTGCTCCTCGATGGCCGAGTGGATGGACAGCTCGAGCACCATCTGGTCCACCAGCCTGCGCTTCAACTTGTGGGCGTTGGGGCCCGTCTTCTCGAACTTGCGGAAGAGCTGTTCCACCGTCTTGTGGTCCGCCTTCAGCAACGCGATGGCATCCATGTGGTTCGCCTCCTGTCCGGCCCACCCGGGCCCTCGTCCGCGTCGCGAGGCACAAGGCGCCCGGCGCGACATGTCCCGAATGGTGGGGACGGCCCCTTTGCGATGCTGGAGCAACGGGGACATGGCCCGGCCTCCCGCGCGCCCGGCGAGCGACCGGGCGACGATGGACTGTCGTCGCGCCCACGTCCGCCCCACTCCCGGGGGGCGGGCTGCCCTCTGGAGGAAGCCCCCTTCACCTTTCCGGGAAGCACGGAGGCGTGGGTGGGGCCCCCGGGCCTCCTGGCGAGGGGCGCAGGGTGGCGAGGGCGACGGAGCGGCCGTCCTCCAGGGCAGTCCCACGCCGCCCCACCTCTGCGCAATGTGCGCCCGTCGGGACGAAGAGAGAGGCATCGCAGGGTGACGGGGAGAGGGGAAGCGCTGTGAACATCGTGATGAATGACGTGTTGCGCGTCAGGGTGGCTCGCATCACCCAGGAAGCGGCGGGCATCCGCTCCTACGAGCTGATGAGCGAGGAAGCCGAACCGCTTCCCTCCTTCGAGGCCGGCGCACACATCGACGTGCGAGTGCCCGGAGCGGACGCGTCACTGCGCTCGTACTCGCTCTGCAACGACCCGCAGGAGACGCACCGCTACGTCATCGCGGTGCAGCGCGAGGAGGCCGGCCGCGGCGGCTCGCGCGCCATGCACGAGCAGGTCCGCGAGGGCGACGTGCTGGTGGTCAGCCGACCCCGCAACGATTTCCCCCTGCTCTTCGCGCGCAGCTACGTGCTCGTCGCGGGAGGCATCGGCATCACGCCGCTGCTGGCCATGGCGCGGCAGCTCCAGCGCACGGGCGCCCGGTATCGGCTGTACTGCTGCGTCCGCGAGCCCGAGCGCGCCGCGTTCCGCGCGCTGCTGTCAGCGCCCCCCTTCGACGACAAGGTGCTCTTCCACTTCGACGGCGGAGACGCCGCCAAGGGATTGGACCTGGATGCGCTGCTCTCCACGCGCGAGCCGGGCTCGCGGCTCTACTGCTGCGGCCCCGCCGGACTGATGAAGGCCGTGCGCGAGACGGCGACGCGCCACCGCTGGCCCTGGGAGAAGGTCCACTTCGAATCGTTCTCCGCGGAGGGCACGAGCGCCGCCTCCGGAAAGGAGGACCAGGAGTTCGAGGTGACCATCCGCAGCACCGGGCAGGTGCTGAGCGTGCCCAAGGGACAGTCCGTGCTCAACATCCTGCGCCGCAACGGGCTGCGCGTCCCCAGCGAATGCGAGGCGGGTTCGTGCGGGACCTGCGTCACCCGCGTCTGCGAGGGACAGGTCGAGCACCGGGACACGTTCTTCCAGGACGAGCGCGCGAGCGACCAGCGCATGCTCGTCTGCGTGTCCCGCGCCCGCTCGAAGCGCCTGGTGCTGGACCTGTGACTCAGGCGGCCCAGCCGGAGGACTCCCGACGCGAGCGGGCCACCTCCTCGCGGATGAGTCCCCGCAGGGCCTCCGGGTCGAACGGCTTCTCCACGCGCGGGTTCTCCACGCGCTCCAGGAAGTTGCGCGCCGTCGGCGTGAAGGCGCCTCCGGTGATGAACACCACGCGCTCCGCCACCGCGGGGACCGTGCGACGCAGGGCCTCGTACAGGTCCATGCCGGTCATCTCCGGCATCATCAGGTCGCAGAGCACCACGTCGTAGCGAGGGGGCTCCGGCTGGAGCAGCCGCTCCAGCGCCTGACGCGCGCCCACCGCCACGTCGACGTCGTTCTCGCGCGCCAACGTGCGGCGGATGGCGCCACTCACCAGCGCATCGTCGTCCACCACGAGCACCCGGCCCCGGACCGGGCGCGGTGGAGACTCCGCCTCCACGGGCGCCGCGCCGCCGGGTGGAGTGTCCACCGCGGGAGGTGCCCCCGCGCCTGGGGACGATGAAGCCGGCCTCCAGTCCGAGGTCCACGGCTCCGAGCCTGTCGACTGCACGGACGCGTGCTCGTGCGCGCTTCGCATCGACGCGCCTTGGGGGTCATCGCCTCGCGCACCGGCCGGGTGGTTCGCGGATGCGTGTTCGACGACACCGGGCCCCGTCGGGTATCCCGTCGCTCCCACGGTTCGCTCCAGCACGGGGTGCCCGGTCGCATCCGTGGGGACTGTCGGGTGACCCGTCGCGCCGGAGGTCCGCTCCGTCACCGAGCGACCGCCTGCATCCAGGGGCACCGACGGGTACTCCGTCACGCCCAGGGTCCGCTCCACCACGTAACGTCCCGTGGCATCCGCGGACACGGTCATGTGCCCCGCCGAAGAACCTGCCAGCGCTTGTGGGGCCCGCGTTCCAGCACTGTCGTCCAGGGAGCGCGCAGTGGAGTGCTCGGGCGATGGTGCGTGACCCGTGGCCCCTGTGCCCCGCTCCGCCACGGAGTCTGCTCGGGAGCGCTGCGGTTCCAGCGGACCAGCGGCCATCGCTCCCGAGGTCCGTTCCGTCACGGGACGCTCGGCGGCATCGATGGAGCCCCGCGCGGCGCCCATCGCTCCAGGGGTCCTCTCCGTCAGCGAGTGGCCGCCTGCGCCCATCGGGACCGTTGGCGCTCCCGCTGCGCCAGAGCCTCGCTCCGCCACAGCGTGACCACCTGTGACTTCCAGCTCCGTTGGCGCTCCCGTTGCGCCAGGGGTCCGCGTCATCACCGAGCGATCTGCGAAACTCGTGGGCACGGTCGGAGGGCCCATCACACCCGCGCTTTCCGCGGGACTCGTCTGGTTCGATGGAACGCCCATCGAGCCAGAAGTCCTCTCCGCGACGGGGCGGCCTGCCGAATCCATCGACACGGACGGGACGCCCATCGTTCCGGAGGTCCGCTCCGTCACCGCGCGCCCTGCCGCATCCACGGAGGTGGGCGGGACACTCGCCGCTCCGAACGTCCTCTCCGCCGCATCCCTGGACAGGCTCGGGGTGCCCATCGCTCCGGGGCTCGGCTCCGTCATCGCGCGGCCTGCCGAATCCATCGACACGGACGGGACGCCCATCGTTCCGGAGGTCCGCTCCGTTACCGCGCGACCTGCCGCATCCACGGGGGTGGATGGAACACCCGCCGCTCCGAACGCCCTCTCCGCCGCATCCCTGGACAGGCTCGAGGTGCCCATCGCTCCAGAGGTCCGCTCCGTTGCCGCGCGACCTGCCGCATCCACGAAGGTGGTCGGCACGCCCATCGCTCCAGAAGTCTGCTCCGTCACTGAGCGACCTGCCGCATCCACGAAGGTGGTCGGCACACCCATCGCTTCGGAGGTCCGCTCCGTCACTGAGCGACCTGCCGCATCCAAGAAGGTGGTCGGCACACCCATCGCTCCAGACGTCTGCTCCGTTTCCGGACGACCCGTGCCCGCTACGGCCGGCGACGGATACGCCATCGTTCCAGAGGTCCGTTGCGTCACTGAACGCCCCGTCGACTCCACGGAGCGCATCGGGTCCGAGGTCGACTCCGACGCAAAGCGCCCCGTCGTATCCACTGACGCCGCTGGGACTCCCATCGCCCCCGAAGTCCGCTCTGTGACCGAGCGCCCTGCCCTCTCCTCGGACACCATAGGGACACCTGTCGTGCCTGAGGTCCGCTCGGTCACCGCGCGCCCAGTCGTGTCCGGCACCACGGGCACACCCGTCGTGCCTGAGGTCCGCTCGGTCACCGCGCGCCCAGTCGTGTCCGGCACCACGGGCACACCCGTCGTGCCCGAGGTCCGCTCCGTCACCGCGCGCCCAGTCGAACCGGACACCACGGGCGCACTCATCGTGCCCGAGGTCCGCTCCGTCACCGCGCGGCCCGGGCGCGAGTGTTCATCCACCGTGGGAATCCCCGTCGGAGACGACACGCGCTCCGTCACCGCCCTCGACGCCTCGCCCACCGTGGGAATCCCCGTCGGAGACGACACGCGCTCCGTCACCGTCCGCGACGCCTCGCCCACCGTGGGAATCCCCGTCGGAGACGAGGGGCGCTCCGTCACCGAGCGATTCCCCATCACCGGATAGCCACTCGCCGACAGCCGCTCGCGCACGCCCCGGCCATTGGCCTCCAGCGACGGGCGCGAGTCCCTCGGGCGGCCCAGCACGTCCGAAGCGGACCGCGGCGCCTCCTTCGCCCGCCGCAACATCAGGCGGAACACCGACCCCTTCCCCAGCTCGCTCTCCACGGAGATGGACCCGCCCATCGCCGTCACGTACGCGTGGCACAGCGACAACCCCAGCCCCGTGCCCACACCCACCGGCTTCGTCGTGTAGAACGGGTCGAAGATGCGGCCCAGCGACTCCGGCGCAATCCCACTCCCCGTGTCGCGCACCTCCGCCACCGCCCACCCCTCCGGCCCCGCGCGCGTGACGAGCCGCACCTCGTTCTCCTCCGCGCGCCCCTCCGGCAACGCCTGCGCCGCGTTGATGAGCAGGTTCAGGAACACCTGCGCCAACCGCGCCTCGTTCCCCTCCACCCACGTCACGTCGCCGTAGTCCCGCACCACCTTCGCGCGCGGACGCAGCTCGCCCATCGCGATCTTCACCGCGGAGTCGAGCACCTCCGCCAGCTCCACCGGCCCCTGCTTCTCGTCGTCCGGCCGGGAGAACGTCTTCAAGTCCCGCACGATGCGCCGCACGCGGTCCGCGCCATGCAACGCCTCGCGCAGCGCCTGGCTCACCTCCCGCAACCTCGGCCCCGCGTCGCGCCGGTCCCCCAGCTCCTTCGCGAGCGCATCCGACTCCTCGCTCGCGTGCTCCAGGTTCGACACGATGTACGCCAGCGGGTTGTTGATTTCGTGCCCCACGCCCGCCGCGAGCTGCCCCACCGCCGCCATGCGCCCGGCCTGCACCAGCTGCGCCTGCGTCTGCCGCAGCGTGCGCACGTTCGACTCCAGCTCCTCGTTCGCCCGCGCCAGCTCCCGCGTGCGCTCCTGCACACGCGCCTCGAGCCACCGCTCGCGCGCCTTCAACTGCCCCACGCGCAGCAGGTACACGCTGACGCCCAGCATCCCCATCCCCAGCACGAACAGCGCCCAGAAGTCCGTGCGCTGCCAGAGGCTCGGCTCCAGCAGGACTTCGAGCGTCACCGGCTCCGTCCACTGCCCGTCGCGCCCCTCCGCCTGCACCTCGAAGCGGAAGCGCCCCGGCCGCAGCCCCGTGTACGTCGCCCGGCGCACCTCCGCCTTCACCCAGCCGTCGTCATGCCCCACCAGCCGGTAGCGGAACGGCAGCCGCGCCGCGTCCCCCGGCGTGAACGCCGTGAAGCGGATGTCCAGCCGCGAGCCATCCGGCCGCAGCTCCACCGGACTCACCACCTCCACCGGCTGCCCCTGGACCCGCACCTCCTCGATGCGGACCTCCGGCGCCTGACGGCTGGCGCTCAGGCGCACCGGGTCCACGACGATGGCGCCTTGAATCGTGGTGAACCACAGCCGCCCGTCCCGCCCCCGCCACCCCGAAGGCTGCGTGTTGCCGTTGCACTCCGCGCTGCGCATGCCGTCGCGCTGGTCGAAGCCCATGGCCTGCAACCGCGAGCGCTTGCCGTCCGCCACGTCGTCCAGCTCGCGCCGCGACACGCGGGACACGCCCTTGTTGCTGCTCATCCACAGGTGCCCGTCACCGTCCGACACGATGCTGAACACCGCGTCGTCGTACAGCCCCTGCTGCGACACCGTGTAGCGCGTCCACGCGCCCTCCCGCCACCGCCCCAGCCCCGACTCCGTCCCCACCCACACCGTGCCGTCCGGGTCCGCCAGCAGCGCCAGCACCACCTCGCCCGGCAGCCCGTCCTTCACCGTGAAGCGACGCAGCCCCTTGCCCTCCTCGTGGCGCCACAGCCCGCCCTCGGAGCCGAACCACATCGCGCCGGACGCGTCCTCGGCCATGACGATGATGGGGTGGATGAGCCCCTGCCGGGGCCCGAACACCGTGACGTCGCCATTGCGCACCCGCGCCAGCCCCTTGCGCGTGCCGAACCACGCGCTGCCGTGCGAGTCGATGAGCATCGCCGTCACGACGTCGTCCGGCAGCCCCTGCGTGAGCGCCGTGCGCACGAACCGCTGGCCGTCGTACTGGAACGCGCCGGCGTTGGAGCCCACCCACAGCGCCCCGTCCGGCGCCTCGTGCAGCGCGGTGATGACCGCGTCCGCCCCACCGCCGAAGTCGTCCACGTGCTGGATGCGCCCGTCGCGCAGCCGGAACAGCCCTCCCCCCACGGTGCCGAACCACACCGTGCCGCCGCGGTCCTCCAGCACCGTGCTGACCGTCTCGTTCGACAGGCCCTCCGGGATGCCGTACGTCGCGAACGGCCCGTCGCGCAGCCGGAACAGGCCCGAATACGTGCCCACCCAGAGGTTGCCGTCGCGGTCCTCGAGCAGCGACAGCACCTCCGCGTCCGCCAGCCCCGCGCCGTGCAGCGGCGAGCTGAAGCCGTCCGACTCGCGCCGCACCAGGCCGCCGCGCCGCGTGCCCACCCAGAGGTTGCCCCGGCTGTCCGACAGGAGCGAGGTGACGCCCGCGGGCAGGCCATCCACGCCGGTGAAGCGCCGCGCCACGGTCCCGTTCCACGACACGAGCCCGGACTCCGTGCCCATCCACAGGACGCCCGCAGCGTCCCGGAACAGCGCCGTCACCTCCGGCCGCGCGTCCGGACCGGGCACGGGGAACGGGTGGGGCTCCAGCTGTCCGCCCGTCATCAACGCCACGCCGGCCTTCGTCCCCACCCACAGCCGGTTGTCGCCGCCTGCGTGCGCCAGCGCGGTGATGGTCGAGGAGGGCAGCCCATCCACCTCCGTGTACTGGCGCGCCACGCCTCCCGACAGCGGCACCTGCCACAGCCCGCCCGTGGTGCCCACCCACAGCACGCCCTCGCCCACCAGCAGCTCCTCGACGCGCACGCCCTCCAGCGGCGCGGAGGCGCCCGGGGCGCGCTCGAAGCGGCCGTTGGCGTACGTCACCAGGCCCTGGTCCGTGCCCACCCACAACACGCCGGTGGCGTCCTCCGCGAGCGCCTTGATGGTGTGGTTGCGCAGCTCCGGCGTGTTGCGCTTGTCGAACACGACGAAGCGCGCGCCGTCGAAGCGCGCCAGCCCCTCCCACGTGCCCAGCCACAGGTAGCCGTCACGCGTCTGCGCCAGCGACAGCAGGCTGTTCTGCGGCAACCCATCGTCGCTGCGCCAGGAGTCCTGGCTGAACTGGGAGACACGGCGTTGCGGGTCCAGGGCATGGCCGGGCCGCGCCAGGACGAACCCGACGACGAAGACAAGCCCGACGAATCCGCGCCACACCGCGCGGAGCCGATGCCCCGTGTTGACCATGCCGCTCCCCAGTGTCCGGCAGAAATGCCCGGGAGGCCAAACCCCCGGCATTCACGGATAGTGGAACGTTGGTCATAACGGCCTCGGCGACAGCGGCGGGGGACCACCTTCCCCCCCTCGACATCCAAACTTCCCCCCGCCGCTGTCGCCTCGTACGCCACCACCGCCGGCCCCAAGAGCCGTGCTCCCGGAAAGCCGGGGCCATGGCCCGAGCGCTCATCGCGTCGAGGCTCCGGTGGTGGAGGGAGTCTCGCCGCATCGCGCTGGGAGGAAGATGGGAGGTGGCGTATTCCCGCGCCACTGCGGGAAGGAGACAGCAGTCACGTCCCCCGGTGTGCCCAGGCGGCCCGGCGGCGCATGGCCTTCCCGCCCGGCCTCGGTCAGGTCCCGACGACGCGGCGGCCTACGCACCGCGTGAGGTGCATCCGCACCCCGCGGATGGCGGCTCGCGTCGTCCGCGGACACATGGTTCGCGAGCCCACTCCCCGCGTGGTCGCGCCGGTCTATGCTCCGCGCCCCGAAGAGAGGGTGGATGAGCGACGGGGCGTTGTTTTCGACGGACAGGGTGAGCACCGAGTCCCGCTACCAGTGGCGGCTGTGGGGCGCGGACGTGCTGGACATGGCGACGGCGGCGCTCGTCGGCTGGGCCGCGTTGCGGGGGCTGGAGCAGGAGCGGACGCCGGGGAAGATGGTGCTCGCCATGACACTGGCCTGGCTCGCGCTGTCCGTGGTGGGGGGGCTGACGGGCAGGACGCTATGGCGTCAGCTCCTGGGCGTGCGCCTGGTGCGCGGGGGACGTCCGCCCGGCGCGCTCCGGGGACTGGCCCGCGGGCTGACCACCCCGTTGGATCTGCTCCTGACCGCGGTGCTGCTGCGACGACCCTTCGACACCCGCCTGGAACTCTACGCGGAGCAGGCGGGCACCAGCACGCGCGCCTGGTTCAAGGGCCTGACGTGGCAGTTGCCCTGGCTGGGGGTGCTCGCGGGCACGGCGTGGCTGCTCGTCACGCCGACACGCGCGGAGATGCTCAAGTACCTGGGCCGGACGTTGACGGGGTGGCACTGCTGCCACGGGACACGGGACGTCACGTGGGAGTGCCGGACGTCGCTGGACCGCGTCGTGCGCAACGCCCGTTCGCATCCGGACGACGCGCAGCTCCAGGCCGTCGTGGCCGACTGTCCGGTGGCCACCCAGCGGTTGACGGCGAAGTGAGCCCCCTGGCGGGGGCCACTCCTCACCGCACGTTGGGCAGGTAGGCCTTCAGCTCGCCTTCCTTGCAGAAGACGCCCACCTCGTTGTTGCCCACCAGGAACTCCGCCCACGGGGCGAAGCTCGACACGATGCGCTCCGAGCCCTTGGGCAGGTCTCCCAGCCGTCCCCGCTGGCGCAGCCGCTTCACGACGTAGCAGTTGGTCCAGTTGATGGTGTCGGTGTTGCGCACGAGCACGTCGCGCTTGCTCAGGTGCCCCAGGCCCGTGGCCACGAGGACGACGCCCTGGAGGGCGCGCTTGGGCGGCGGCTTCGTCTCCGCCGGGGGCGCCTCGGGTGCCTCCTCCTCGCTCGAGTTGGCGACGACCGAGGCCGGCACGACGGCGAAGAGGGTGCCCTCGGCGGAGAGCGCATCCTCGTCGAGCCGGACCCTCGCCACCTCCAGCACCCGCATCGCCTTCCGCGTCCCCAGGCCGCCCGCCATGGGCAGCACCCGGGCCGTGCCCAGCAGCACCCGCTGGCCGCCCTTGTTCGGGGGCCCCACCACCTGGAGCACCGTCCCCGCCTCCAGGTGCGTGGCGAGCGGGCCCTTCACGACGACCCCGCCCGCGTCCTCCAACACCGGCAGCACGGAGGACGCGGCGGGCGTGACGTAGGTCACGGACGCGGTCTCCGCCGCCTTGGTGACAGGGGGCTTGGGCGCCTTCGACGTCGTGGGGCGCTTGGGGGTGACGGGGTCCTTCGTGGCGACCTTGTCCGGCTCGGTGGGCTTCTCGGGAGGAGGCGTCGGCTCGGGCGGCTTCGGGGTGTCCGCGACGACGGGCGGCGGAGCGGGCTGCTTCGGGGGCTCGCTCGGCGGGGTCGGAGTGGGAGTCCCCCCCGAGACCGGCGGCGTCCCGGGCGCGGTCGCGCCGACCCCGCGCATCAAGTAGGCGGTGCCCGCCGCGGTGCCCGCCATCAGCAACAGGACACAGAGCGCCACGAGCGCGGTCCGGGAGCCCTTCTTCTCCTCCCGCCGGGGCGTGGGCACGGGAGCCACGTGGGAGGGGACCGCCGGCGCCACGCCGGACCCGGCCCCCTGCGCACCCACCGGAGCCACCCCGCCCGAGCGCGACGCGACCTCGCTCCCCGGCCGCATCATCGTCGGCTCGAAGCCACCGACCGTCCCCGCGTCCGACGGGGCGATGCCGCCCGAGCGCTGCGCGCCCTGCGCCGCGTCGCCGCCCGACCGCATCATCGTCGGCTCGAAGCCTCCCGGCGCGATGCCACCCGAGCGCGGCGCGCCCGGGGCCACGTCGCCACCCGACCGCATCATCGTCGGCTCGAAGCCTCCCGCCGCGGCGGCTGGCGGAGCGATGCCGCCCGAGCGGGGCTTGCCCGGCGCGGCCTCACCGCCCTGACGCATCAGCGTCGCGTCCGAGCCCGGCGCGTCGGCGCCCGGGGCCTGCGACGCGGGGCCCTGGGGTCCAGTACCGAACATCCCCGTGCCGGTGCCGGCGGCGGGCTGGACGTACGGCGTGGGCGTGCGGCGGTGGCTGGCGGAGGACGTCACCTTGGAGATGAGCTCGCGCTGCGTCGCGAAGGCCTCCGGACACAGGGAGCGGACGAACTGGCCCACCTCCTCCGCGCCCACGGCCGACCCCGAGCGGACCAGCTCCCCGTTGAGCGCCCGCGCCAGCTCGTCCGCGCGCCCGTAGCGCTCGTCCGGCTTGATGGCGAGCGCCCGGTGGACGACCGCGTCCAGCGAGGCGTCCACGTCCGGCCGCAGCGAGCCGAGCGCCGGCACCGTGGGCGACGACATGGCCGCCATCATCTCGCCCACCGTCCCGTGCGGGATGAGCGACCGGCCGGCCAGCATCTCCCAGACCACCACCCCGCACGAGTAGATGTCGCTGCGGTGGTCGAGCGGCTCGGCCCGCACCTGCTCCGGGGACATGTAGCCCAGCTTCCCCATCACCGTGGACGGCAGCGTGTACTTGCTGCGGGCGGCGGACTTGGCGAGGCCGAAGTCGATGACCTTCACCTCGCCCTCGTAGGACACCATGACGTTGTGCGGGGACACGTCGCGGTGGACGATGCCCAGCGGCGTGCCGTCCGGCCCCGCCTTGCGGTGCGCGTACCCCAGCCCCTCCGCCATGCGTTGACCGAGGAACAGCGCCACCGGCACCGGCACCGCCACGCCCTGCACGCGCGACTGCTCGAGCAGGTACGCCAGGTCCACGCCGGCCACGTACTCCAACGCCATGTAGTACGTGCCCTCGGCCTCGCCCATGTCGTACACCTGGGCGATGGACGAGTGGACCAGGTGCACCAGCACCTTGGCCTCGTGGTGGAAGCGGTCCAGGAACTGCCGGTCCTTCAGCAGCGACGGGAGGATGGTCTTGACGATGCACGGCTTCTCGAAGCCGGCCGCGCCGCTGATCTTCGCCAGGAAGACCTCCCCCATGCCCCCCTGGCCCAGGGGGTGGACGAGCTCGTAGCGCCCGAGGAAGCGGGAGGTCTCTGTAGGTGCGGTGCTCATTGGCTTCTCCTGGCAGCGAAGCACCCGGACACACACGGAATCAAGCAGCCGGGGACACTCTCCCTCCTGTCAGACACCGCACACCCGTCCCAAGGCAAAGCCCGCCCCCCGGGACCAGGCCGTCAGGGGCTCGCAAGCCCCCGGGTCCCCCCTCCCGAAGAGGTCGCGCGCCCCCCTCCAGGCAGGGTGGGGACCGGGTGCGGCGTGGGCCCACTCCCCGCGCGGAGTGGGTGACGGGGGCTGGCGGGAGGACATGAGGCGGCTGGGGTGGTCGCTCCTCGGGAGCCAGTTTGGAACACCCGGACAACACCGGATGTGAACCCGCGCACCTCCGAGCGCCGGGCGCGCGCCGCCGACATTGCCGTGGGGGGGAGGGATGCACTCCCTGGGAGGACACCGGGGTGCGCGCCGTCGCGGCCGCGCCGGGTGGCGCCCTGTTCGTGATGGAAGGAAGTGGCTCATGAAGCGCTGGGGACTCATGGGGCTCGTGGCACTGGTGTCGTGCATGCCGGACGGACCGACGACTCCGGAGGCACTGGAGCACATCTGCCCCGGTGTCACCGCGGGCGAGCTTCCCGAGGCGACGCTCGCGATGAGCCCACCGGCCGCGCGCGGGGAAGAGGGTCGCGAGCGCTTCATCGTCCGCTATCGGAAGGACGCGCGGGTGGCGGCCTCCTCCCGCGTGCAGGCGCTGGGCGGACGGGTGACGGCGGCGTTCCGCACCGTGCCGGCGGTGGCCGCGCGGCTGACGTCCCGCGAGCGGCAGGCGCTGGCGGCGGACCCCACGGTGGAGGCCATCGAGCCGGACGAGGAGCTGCGCGCCCTGGGCCCCGCGACCCTGCCCGCGCTGGCGTTCGCGGGCGCGGCGAGCCGGGGCACCGTCCAGGGGGAGTACACGGACGGCCTGCGCCAGGTGCAGGCGAACGCGGTGTGGGACCGGGACAACGACGGCGTGCTGGACCCGGGCGCGCCCACGGGCACGGGCGTGAAGGTGTGCATCATCGACAGCGGCATCGACCCGGACCACCCGGAGCTGCGGGAAGCCATGGTGGCGGGCCGGGACCTGCTGGACGGGGACGACATCCCCACGGATTCGGGGAGCGAGCGCTGGGGCACGGGCCACGGCACCCACGTGGCGGGCATCATCGGCGCGAGGCCGGGCCATGGCGGCATGGGGCCGCCGGTGCTCGACGAGCGCGGGGTGATGGGCGTGGCCCCGGGCTCGGAGCTCATCGTCGTGCGCGTGCTGGACCTCTACGGCCGCACGCACATGAGCCTGGTCATGCTCGCCCTGGAGTACTGCCAGGAGCAGGGCGCGAAGGTGACGTCGCTGTCCCTGGGCGGAGGCCTGGGCACGCCCACCACGCGCGAGGCGTTCAAGGCGGCTCTCGAGCACGGGATGCTGGTGGTGGCCGCGTCGGGCAACGACGGCGGCAACCTGGTGTCCTATCCGGCGTCGGACCCGTCGGTGCTGGCGGTGGGCGCGGTGGACGCGCAGAACCGCCGCGCCTTCTTCTCCTCGGGCGGGTCGAGCATGGGGCTGGTGGCGCCGGGCGTGGACGTGCTGTCCACCTTCCCCCGCGCGCTGGGCGCCTTCGCCTCGCTGGAGGTGGGCGAGACGCAGCCCCTCTCCCGCTCGCTGCTGTACGGCCCCAAGGGGGACACCACCGGCGCGCTGGTGGACTGTGGCACGGGAGAGACGCTGGACTCGTGTGGCGAGGGCGGCAGTTGTGACGGCTTCATCGCCTACGTGCGGCCCAGCCCCACGCCCGCCGACCACATCATGGTCAACGTGATGATGCAGGGCGCGCGCGCGGTCATCTTCGGCAACGACACCGTCGAGAGCACCGTGGAGATCCTCGCCGTGCCGCAGCGCGGCCAGTGGGTGCCCGCGGTGACCATCAGCCAGCCGGGCAGCTCGCTCCTGGGGCGGATGCTCGGGTCCACCGCCAAGGTGAGCGTGAACGCGGCCGACTACGCGTACATGTCCGGCACGTCCATGTCCACGCCGTACGTCAGCGGCGTGGCGGCCCTGCTGTTCAGCGCGGTGCCCACGGCCACGCCCGAGGAAGTGAAGCGCGCGATGCTGTCCACCGCCAAGGACCTGGGCCCCAACGGCTTCGACGACGGCTACGGCCACGGCCTGGTGCAGGCGCGCGCGGCGCTCGAGGCCCTGGCCGGCCCCAGGCCCTGAGCGGGGCCCCGCCCCACCTTCCGGGGCGGGAGGGCCGAGGGGGCGGTCTCCTCCTGCCGCGACGGCGGAACATTGTCGCGCCGCGGCGCGGACGCCACGTTGCCTTCCGGACGCTCGGGAAAGGAGTCCGGCAATGAAGGCATTCGTGCGGATCGCGGGGTGCGTGGCGACGGTGTGGGGATGCGCGGCGGTGGCCGAGGAGGACTACCGGCCCAGCGCGCAGCGCGCCACCCGGGAGGACATCGAGCCGCTCCAGGTGCAGTCCACGAAGGAGCGGGACCAGGCGGACCTGGGGCTCTACGCGCAGTTGGGCGGCGGCGTGGAGGGCTACACCGGCCAGCTCAACCCGGAGACGGGCGCGGGCTTCGCCTATGGCGCCGCCGTGGGCTACCGCCCCATGCCGTACCTCGCGGTGGAGCTGGGCTACCAGGGCAGCATCAACACCCTGGACGTCCCGGGCCGCTCGGTGAACATCGACCGGGGCGTGGACCTGGTGCGCAACGGCGGCCAGGCGCTGGTGCTCGGCAACTTCACCGACGCCAGGCTGCAGCCCTACGCGGTGACGGGCATCGGCGTGGACGACTACAACGTCCGGCACAACAGCGTGGGCGAGCGCTTCGGCTACCACGACGACACCGCCGGCTACGTGCCCGCGGGCCTCGGCCTGCGCTACCAGGTGGGCAAGCTCGTCACCGCCGACGCGCGCGTCAGCTACAACTTCCTGTTCGACCAGGACTTCGCGCCCACCGCGGCCAAGCCGGACTGGATGGACGGCCGCTACATCGCCACGCTCCAGGTCGGCGGCACCTACTGAGATGCGGGCGCCCGGAAGACAGGACGGCGTCCGGACGCGGGGAGCCCGGACGCCCTCCAGGTCAGGTCGCGACCTCAGAAGGGCCGGTCGACGCCCAGGCGCGCCGCGGCCCACGTGCCCTGCAGCCACCGGGGAAGCTGGCTCTCGACCTTGCGCGCCTCCTGGTCCGTCACCTGCGTGCGCAGCGCGGCGAACACGCCGTGCAGCACCAGGCGCATGTTCTCCGGCTCGGCGTTCAGGTGGTTGGCCAGTTGCAGGTAGAAGTCGTCGCGGTCCACCTTCTCCCCCCGCGCCGCGCCCTCGTGACGGGGGCAGACGTCCATCAGGTCGCGCACGTCCTCCGGAAGCTGCTCGCGCAACTGCCGCAGCAGCCCCTCCGACAGCAACCCCGACAAGCCGCAGAGCACCGCTTCGACGGCCTTGTCCGCTTCGTAGTCGGGGAGTTGGGCGGACACGGCCTCCAGGAAGGACTTGCGGTCCGTCCCCACGCCGAGCCCCGACCACGACTGCGTCGTCTCCTGCCTCTGCATCGCCATGGCGCGTCTCCTCTCTGGTGGTCTCGCGCCTTCACCGTGGGGGTCGCCGGGACGTGTCGCAGCAGGCGACCCGGCTGCGTCATGGCCGCATGCTCCGCGCTGCGTCCGGTTCCGGCATGCATTCCCGGAATCGGCACGAACGCCCGCTTGTGGGACGCGCGGCGGGGACGGGGCCGTGCCCCATGTCTGTCTTTGATTCGAGCGATGAAGCCCACTCATCGAGAGAGCACTGGCGGTGTCACCTTCGGGGACGAGCTGTCACGAACCACACGAAGCGTCGCGCCTCGTGCTCGGAATCCGGCACTGCGCGCGCGGAAGGAATGGGTGGAATGAAATCCCATCGCAATTGTAGTGAGCGCGCGCCGTAGGTCGTCCGTGAGGCGACCGAGCCGCCTTCCTTTTATCCCCCAAGAATCGAGGACTCTTCCATGTATCGCATCGCCGTTGCCGCCCTGATTCTCGCCGCCACTGGTTGTGCCACGACGAGCGGCGGTGGTCGTGAGGGCAACGCCACTGTCGCGGGCGTCATCAAGCTGCCGCAGAGCGGCCTGTCCCAGGCGGAGAACGCCTGCGACCAGCTGAAGGTCATCGTCGCGCACCCGGGTTCGCCCACGGACGCGCTCGGTCACGCCATGGTGAAGACGAGCCGCGGTGGTCGCTGCTCGTTCACGGTTTCCGGCGTTCCGAGCAACACGGACCTGCAGGTGAGCGCGGTCTCCGACGCCACGCTGAAGTGCGACAGCGGCGCGGCGCCGACCATCACCCCGGAGCCGTCCACCATCAAGATGAACAGCTACACCACGGGCACGCGCGACTTCACGGTCAACTGCGGCTGAGCCCGGCGGTTCATCGAATCCCAACACCGCACGGGGCCTCCGCTCGTCTGCCGAGCGGAGGAAGCCCTCCCCGCCCCTGACGCATCGCCAGGGCACGGGGAGGGTGCGCGCGCGGGAGGGTTCAGCGCACCAGGTGGAGGTCCGTCTGGCGCTTCCAGGCCCAGTGCACGGTGCCCTGGGCGTCGAGGACGACGTCCTCCTCGAGCGCGAAGCGCACGCGCTGGCCGTTCCATTCGGGCACGGGGCTGGTGGCCTGCAGCTCGATGGAGAACCACTCGTTGGGCATGACGGTGTGGTCGCCGTTGCCGGGCACGCCCTCCTGGCGATCCCACAGGCCGACCATGGGTCCGGCGCCGTGGCCGTGCAGGCCGATGGGGTGTGAGTAGACGGTGCCGTCGATGCCGGCGTCGGTCATGCGCTGACGGGAGGTGCGCAGCACCTCGTTGCCGGTGCGGCCGGGGCGCAGCTCCTCGAAGACGATGTCCTGGAGCCGGTTGGAGGTGGCGAGCGCGGCCTTGAGTCCGGCGGGCGCGTCCGTCTCGCCCTCGCGCAGGACGTAGCCCATGTGCTGGGTGTCCGTGTTGAGGCGCAGCGCGGTGACGCCGAAGTCACAGTGGAGCACGTCGCCGCGTTCGATGATGGGATTGTCCCCGAGCGACGCCTCGGTGGCGCCCTGGCGCTGCACCTCCACGGAGGGCTGGAACCAGGTGTCGAGCCCCAGGTCGGTGAGGCGCTGGCGCATCCACCACTCCACGTCCTGGACGCGGGTCACCCCGGGCGTGATGACCTGGCGGGAGAAGGCCGTCCCGATGATGTCCCAGGCGAGCTTCGTCTCGTCCTCGAAGAAGCGGACCTCGTCGGGGACGCGCCAGGCGAGCAGGTCGACGGCGAGCCCCTCTGCCGGCTTGAAGCGCTGCGTCCACGGGGGGCCGAGCGCCTCGGCCATGCCCTCGTATTCCCCGTGCGAGAGGCCGTCCGCGAAGGCGAAGGTGCGCGAGACGTCGATGGCGATGCTCCGGGGCTGACGCTCCTCGATGACCTGCTTGAGGACGAGCCACTGGTCGGGGCCCCAGAGTTCGGCCTGACGGTTCGCGCCGCCGCGGTCGACCTGGCGCTCGGAGCGGCGGGGGACGAACACGCCGCCCTGGGAGCCGCCGCCGAGCGCGAGCCGCTCCACGCCCTTCTCGGGTCCCCGGTCGAAGAACACGTAGATGGTGCGGCGGCGCGCGGCGAAGGTGGTGGGGGCCGCGAGCGCCTTGAAGACGGGGTCCTCGTTGTACTCGCGCATGGGGATGACCCACATGTCGACGCCGGAGCGGCGCATGAGCTGGGGAATCGCCGTGTCCAGGCGCTCGCGGAGCCAGGCCTGCTGGCGTTCGGCCTGCTCCCGCAGGGTGCCGAAGGGGCGCGCGGGTGACTTCGCCGGGACGGCGGGGGACTCCGGCGTCTGCGTGGACACGGAGGCGCATGCGGTGGACAGCATGAGCGGCGCGAGGAGGCGGAGGCGGGTTCGCATGACCGGGCAGTGTGGCACGCACCCGGCAGGTCGTCGCGCCACGCGAGCCTCATGGGCGCGCGGGGGCTTCGGGGGTTGCGCGGCTTCCGGCGCGCGAGCGCTCAGGGAGTCGTGGGGGATTTCGCGCGCGGGCTGAGCTTGCGCGCGTCGCGGAAGCCGTCGCTCACCACCTGGATGGCGTTCTTCAACACGTCGACCGGGCCGACCCCCGGGGCGGACAGCCACTCCGAGCGCTGGCCCTGCTCGATGTGCAGTGGGCAGTACCCATCCCCGTCCGGGTCACCTGGAACGGGAGGGGACGTCCCACGACGATGCGCGCGAGGACCTGGGCCCCGGCTTCGGTCTCGTAGGACCAGACGTCCTCGGCGATCGGGTCGTCGATGGAGGTGAGCTGGGGCAATCCGATGGACCTCTCCGTCACGCCTCGCGCTCAGGGCACGCCCGCGCAAGCGCTGTTGTCGACACCGCAGGCCGCGTCGATTCTGGCGACGTCGGGAGCCTGCTCGCACCCGCTCGCGAGCGCCACGTCCAGCGCCTCCGTGCGCGTGCGCATGCACCGCACGCAGCCGGACTTCGCGCCGTCGAGCCCGTCGTCCAGGTCGCGCTCCAGCGCCGCGTACGCATCGAGGAGCGCCACCACGCAGTCCTCGTGAGGGGTCGTCGCGCCCTCACAGCGCTCGGCATACGCGCACATCGTGGCGGAGGCCCGCTCGGACCACTCGGAGAAGGAGCGCTGCGTCTCCCCTTCCCCACCACATCCTCCGAGCCCCAGGAGCACCACCGCGAACACGAACCGTCCCATGCCCGCATCTGACCTGGACGCGGGCTCGACGTCATCTCCACCGTCGCCCGGCCACCCTCGCCCGCCCGGTGCTCCGGCTCGGCGTGCTCACCGGCGCGGCAGGCCCACGGCGACCGGCGTGCCCACCTCGTCGCCACAACCCGGCGAGACACATCCCTCCGCCACACAGGCGCCGCACGACAGCATCCCGCCACAGCCATCCGTCACCGCGCCGCAGGCCCCCGCGCGGGCCTCGCACGTCACCGGGACACACCCACCCGGGACGTACCGCTCGCTCTCCACGAGCATCCCCTCCGCCTCGTTCGCGCCACCGGCCAGCAACACCGCGCCGTCCGGCAGGAGCCACGCCCCCGGCATCCCACGCGGGTCCGTCAACGCGGGCGCGGCCTTCCACGCCCCCGTCTCCGGCTCGAAGCGCTCCACCGACGCGAGCGCGCCCGTCGTGTAGTGCTCGCCGCCCAGCACGAGCACCGCGCCATCCTCCGTCACCACCGCCGCGTGGTGCTCGCGCGGAACGGACGGCGCGGCGACCAGCGACCACAGCCCCGTCACCACGTCGTACACCTCCGCCGTGCTCGCCGCGCGCGCCGTGCCGCCCCCCACCACCAGCACGCGCCCGTCCGGCAGCAGCGTCACCGAGTGCCCCGACCGATGCGTCCCCGCCGCGCCCCCCGCGGGCCCGGCCTTCTCCCACGCCCCCGTGGCCACGTCATACAGCTCCGCCTGGAGCCCACTGGCGAAGAGCGCCTTCCCATTGGGGAGCATCACCGCCGTCCCCGCGCCACCTCGCACGAAGCCCGGCGCGGCGGCCCGCGTCCACGCGCCCGTGACGGGGTCGAACAGCTCCGCCGAGCGCAGCGGACGACGGTCCACGTCCGTCCCGCCCGCCACCAGCACGCGCCCGTCCGGCAGCAGCACCGCCGCCGGGTCGTTGCGCGCCTCGCTCATCGGCGCCACCAGCGTCCACACGCCCGTCTCCGGCGCGTACACCTCCGCGTCCGACATCGCGCCCATCGCCACGCCGTGCGTCCCCCCCACCGCGAGCACCCGCCCGTCCGTCAGTCGCACCACCGCGTGGTTGCGCCGGGGCATCCGCATCGACCCCGTCGCGCTCCACAGCCCCGTCTCCGGCGTGAAGACCTCGCAGCTCGACAACGTGCGGTGACCATCATGGCCTCCCGACGCCAGCACGCGCCCGTCCGACAGCGTGACGAAGGGCAGCAGCTTGCGGGGTGTCGCCAGCGTCCCTGGCGCCGCCGCGCGGGATGGGTCCACCTCGTCCGCGCGCGGACCGGAGCTGCAGGAGAACACGAGCGCAAAGAGCGCCACGGCAATACACGAGGTCGAAACGCGTCGCATGAAGGCCACCCGGCTGGCTGTTCGAGGAGGCACCGTGTAGCCCGACGGTCTGACATTTCCGGGGGGTCCGACCTGAGTGATTCCGAACGCTTGAAAGGGCCCGCGGGTCGCGGCCGCGAGCGTCGGCGCTCAGTGGCGCGCGGGCTCCACATCCGGGAGGGAGGACGCGTTGACGGGCTCGGTGTCCATGCCGCGCGAGTGGCGTGGAGGCAGCGCGCCGCCGTCGTCATCCACCTCCAGGTGGAGCAACGGGTGGTCCGCCTGCACCAGGAACACGACGTCCGCCTTGACGAAGTCCACGTCGCGGTACTCCACCAGGTAGTCCTTGCGTGGAATGGGCACCAGCCCCTGCTCCAGCTCGAAGTGGATGTCTCCGACCGCGGCGACGCGCCCGACCTTGCGCCCGTCGGACGTCCGCACCGTCATGCCCTCTCGCACCGCACCGGCCTGGACCATCGCCGCCTCCTCGTGGCTCGTCGGGAGCCCGGCGCATCCGGGGCCCCTCTCGAAGAACCTGCGAGCGACCTCGGACGCTGCCATCCGGTGACGAGGGACCGGACAGACGGGCCCTCGCTCACGGGAGACCCGGGCGGGCCCGCGGGCGACGGGGCGGGAATCCGGCCCACGCGCGGCGGACCCGGCGGGGGGTGCCTAACGTTCGCCGCAGGAGGTGACCCATGCTGCTGGAGCTGTCGGCGGTGGAAGCACGGGAGCTGAAGCAGGCGCTGGACACGGCGCTGCACGAGCTGCTCGACGAGATTGCCCACACGGACACGGATGCCTTCCGCACGATGCTGCGCGAGCGGTACGAGCGGCTGGAGCCGCTGGCCCGACGGTTGGAGTCGTCGCTCGAGGACAGCCAGGTCTACGCCTGAGCGACCGTCGTCGCGGGCCGCCTCCCGGGCGGCCATGCGAGGCACGGGAGGTGCTTGGGCGCGGTGGCGCCTGGGCGGCGCGGGACCACCTTCACGGCGAGCACCGGAGGAGGCCCGCCATGATTCCGCAGCGCATCATCCAATACCTGGAGCGCAGCCGTGTTCCCTTCGACCGCCGGCCGCACCCCAAGGCCATCACCGCGCAGGCGCTCGCCGCGTCCCTGCACGTCAGCGGCTTCGAGGTGGCGAAGACCGTCATGCTGCAGGCCCGGGACCGGCTCTGGATGTGCGTGGTGAGCGCGGCGGACACGGTGAACCTGGACCGCTTCTCCCGGCTGACGGGCGCCTCCCAGCTACGGCTCGCGGAGGAGTCCGAGTTCGCGCACCTCTTCCCCGAATGCGAGATAGGCGCCGAGCCGCCCTTCGGCCTGCTCTATGGCCTGCCGGTGGTGGTGGACGCGCACCTGCGCGACGCCGGGCGGCTGTTGTTCCGCGCGGGTTCGCACGCCGAGGCGTTGGAGATGCGGTTCGACGACTTCATGAACCTGGAGGCGCCGCTGCTCGGCGACATCGTCCACGACCGGGCAGGACGGCGGGCCCCCGTGGACCTGGGCGTGGGCGCGCCCGCGTGACGCGCGGTCAGCGCGCCCGGCCCGACTGCGCGTCGAACCGCCGCAGCTTCGCGGGGTCGTAGCGGAGGCAGACGGGCGACCCCGTGGCGGCGCGGAAGTCTCCTGGCGCGCGCGCCACCAGGTGCTCGCCCGCCACGTCCACCGTCACCCAGGACTCGGGGCCCATGGGCTCCACCAGGTACACGCGGCCCGACAGCGCGCCCGCGACGTCCGACGAGGTGATGTCGAGCTGCTCCGGACGCAGCCCGAGCACCACGTCGTCGCCCTCCGGGAGCCCCAGCGTCCGGGGCTTCACCAGGTTGATGCGCGGCGAACCGAAGAAGCCGGCCACGAACAGGTTGGCGGGAGCGTCGTACAGCTCGCGGGGTGGGGCCACCTGCTGCACCTCGCCCTGGCTCATCACCACCACGCGGTCCGACAGCGTCATCGCCTCCGCCTGGTCGTGGGTGACGTAGATGAACGTGGCGGCGAGCCGCTCGTGGAGCTTCTTGATTTCGCCGCGCATCTGGGTGCGCAGGGCGGCGTCCAGGTTGGACAGGGGCTCGTCGAAGAGGAACACCTTGGGCCGGCGCACGAGGGCGCGCCCCAGGGCCACGCGCTGGCGCTGGCCGCCGGACAGCTCCTTCGGGCGGCGGGAGAGGAGGGACTCCAGGCCCAGCGTGGTGGCCACCTCGCGCACGCGCGCGTCGATGTCGGCGCGGGACATGCCGAGCACCTCCAGCGGGAAGGCGAGGTTCCGCGCCACGTCCATGTGCGGATAGAGGGCGTAGCTCTGGAACACCATGGCGATGTCCCGCTCCTTCGGGGACAGGTCGTTCACCACGGCGCCGTCGATGCGCAGCGTGCCGCCGGACAGGTCCTCCAGCCCGGCGATGAGGTTGAGCGTGGTGGACTTGCCGCAGCCGGACGGCCCCACGAGCGAGACGAACTCGCCGTCCGCGACCCGCAGCGTGACGCCCTTCACCGCCACCACGCCCCCCCGGTACACCTTGCGCACGTCCTCCAGGGACACGGTCGCCACGCGGCTAGACCTCCCCGCCCGTGCGCGCCCACGCCCACCACGCGCCTGTCGTCGTCACCCCCGGTGTCGTCCACATGGGACCGAGCATCCCCCGCTGGTGGAGCGCGGCAAGGCCGACGTCACACGCGCGTGGACTCGCGGACATCTGGCGCGCCGGCGCGTGTCCTCTCACCGTGACCCTACCTCACGAGGATGAACTCCGGCGACCTACCCTCCAAATCGGAACTGGCGATATCCTTGCCCCTGCATGGCTTCCTTCCGTCTCGCCTTGGTGGTCGTCACGATTTGCACAATGGCCTGTGGCTCCGCGACTGTCGGCTCCACGGGCCCGCCTGCCAGCGCGAAATGGGTCGGGCCACCGGTGTCGACACCTGATGGTGGGACGGTGCGCTACGCGCTCTATTACGGACCCTGGCAATGCAATGAGCGCTGGCTGTCACGTTGCCAGCGACGATGCGCAACCGAAGGACGCGCCCTGATGGGCTGCATCTGGTTGGCGGACATCAAGGGAGACTGGGTGGGACGCTGGGCCGCGCTGCCGGCAGAGGCCGGCACCCGCTACGCGCTGACACACTGTTGCTGCGACTATGCGACCACGGACCCCGCGCCTGGACGGCGACAATGGGACAATGCACGTGACGCGTTCCGCCGCGACTGGGTCGAGGAGTTCGGTGCATGGCCGCAGACCGGGGCGCGCAACTGGCCCGGTCACCACATCCGCGACCTTGCCCATGGAGGGCACCCCACGGACCCGCACAACATCTTCCCCGTCCCCGATGCGGTGCACACCGTCATCAACAACGCCTATCCCCAGTGCTACACACGTGGCAGCAGGTGGAGCGCCGTCGGGCTCGACAGGCCCTACAGCGACTGAGCCATGACGCCACTCGATGAACTGCTGGATATCGTGGTGCGCGAGCACTTCCCGCACGCCCCCGCGTCTGAGCAAGAAATCTCGGACTTCGAGGCGCGCGCGGGTTGGCGCCTCGGCCCGGAGTTGCACGCATTCTATCGGCGGAGCAACGGCGCGGAGCTGTTCGTACCGCTCCCAGACGCACGGTACTCCATCCTCTCACTGGCAGAGCTTCAACGTGCTCGTGTGAGGATGCGGGGCATCGATGACGACTCGATGGGGCCCGCCAGTTGGTGGACGTTGGTGGACTGCCAGGACAGCGACTTCATCCTCGTGAACGTCGCGCGTCCCGCCCCCTATCCGATGCTCGACGCGTTCCACGAAACCTACCCAAGCGTCCGGCAGGTCGCGGCATCGTTCCAGGAGTTCCTCACCCGCGCCCTCGCGAGCAACAACCGCCTCTACTGGCTCGCCGACCAATAGCGCTGCACCCATCAGCCATGTCGCGGCCCCGAGCCAACGGACCGACCACATGACCCCGAACTCCTAATCCAGCCACGAAATTAGTACCAGATTGGTAGTTCGTGCCCGCGCCTCCGCCCTACACCGCCCCGGCCGCCGCGCGGCCCGCCGCGCGCCCGGAGAAGATGCAGCCCCCGAGGAAGGTGCCCTCCAGCGCGCGGTAGCCGTGCACGCCACCACCGCCGAAGCCCGCGACCTCGCCGGCCGCGTAGAGCCCGGGGACCACCTGCCCGTTCGCGCCGAACACCCGCGCGGACAGGTCCGTCTCGAACCCGCCCAGCGTCTTGCGCGTGAGGATGTTCAACTTCACGCCGATGAGCGGCCCCGCCTCCGGGTCCAGGATGCGATGCGGCTTCGCCGTCCGCACCAGCTGGTCTCCGCGATAGGACCGCGCCTGCCGGATGGCGGCGATCTGCAGGTCCTTGCCGAACGGATTGTCCAACTGCCTGTCGCGCGCGACCACCTCCCGCTCCACCGTCGCGAAGTCGAGCAGCGGCGTCTCCGTCTTCGCGTTCATCCCCTCCACCAGCTTGCGCAGGTCGTTGGCCACGACGAAGTCGACCCCGTGCTCCTTGAACGCCTCCACCGGCCCCATCGCCTTCTTGCCCACCGCCCGGTTGAGCACCCCGCGCCAGTCCTTGTTCGTCAGGTCCGGGTTCTGCTCCGACCCGGAGAGCGCGAACTCCTTCTTGATGATGCGCTGGTTCAACACGAACCACGTGTGCTCGTGCCCCGTCTTCAGGATGTACTCGAGCGTCCCCAGCGTGTCGAAGCCCGGGAACAGCGGCGGCGGCAGCCGCTTGCCCGTGGCGTCCAGCCACAGCGAGCTGGGCCCGGGCAGAATCCGGATGCCGTGCTGCGGCCAGATGGGGCTCCAGTTCCGCAACCCCTCCGTGTAGTGCCACATGCGGTCGCGGTTGATGAGCCGCGCGCCCGCCGCCTCGGTGATGGCGATCATCCGCCCGTCCACGTGCGCCGGCACGCCCTGCACCATGAACTTCGGCGCGGGCCCCATCCGCGCGGGCCAGCTCTTGCGCACCAGCTCGTGGTTGCCGCCGATGCCACCCGACGTGACGATGACCGCCGAGGCGCGCACCTCGAAGTCCCCCACCGTCTCCCGCGGCGAGCTCACGCCCCGAGGCACGTCCGTCGGCACCAGCTTCATGCCGCGCGCCCCCACCACGGCGCCGTCCTGCACGAGCAGCTCGTCCACGCGGTGGCGGAACAGGAACTCGAGCTTCCCCTGCGCCCGGGCCGCCTGCGCGCGGCGCACGAACGGCGCGAGCACGCCCGGCCCGGTGCCCCACGTCACGTGGAAGCGCGGCACCGAGTTGCCGTGCCCCACCGCGCCGTAGCCACCCCGCTCCGCCCAGCCCACCACGGGGAACCAGCGCATGCCCTGCGCGTGCAGCCACGGCCGCATCTCCCCCGCCGCGAACGCGACGAACGCCTCCGCCCATTGGCGCGGCCACCGGTCCTCCTCCCGGTCGAACCCCGCCGTCCCCATCCAGTCCTCGAGCGCCAGCGCGTGCGAGTCCTGGATGCCCATGCGCCGCTGCTCCGGCGAGTCCACCAGGAACAACCCACCGAACGACCAGAACGCCTGACCGCCCAGGTTCTGCTCCGCCTCCTGGTCCAGCACGATGACGCGCTTGCCCGCATCCGCCAGCTCCGTCGCGGCCACCAACCCCGCCAACCCTCCGCCCACGACGATGACATCCGCCTGCTGTCCCATTCGGATCCTCCGAGCTCGACGCGAGAGCGCGCGATGATAGGGGAACACCTCCCGCTGGCGAGGACCTGACCCCACCCGCCCGCCGACCCGCACCACATGTCTGGCTTCGACCTGCCGCGTCATCCGAGACGGGTGACGCCGCCCACGAGCCCATGGTAGTCCTGACCGCTCGTTACTTGGTGGTCAAACGGAACCCACCTCCTCGTCGCACGGGGTGACGGAGTGAGGGGTTCCGACGGGCCGCCCCCTGCCTGCCATTGGAGGAGCGGCGTGAGCGTGACAACCCACGCGGTGAAGCCCCTGTCCCCGGAGCCCCGCTACCGGGCGTACACGACCCGTCACCTGGAGGAGCTGACGACGCGGGCGGGCCTGTCCGCCGACGAGCGGCTCGCGGTGCAGGCGGTGGCGCAGGTCCTCCCCTTCCGGGCGAACAGCTACGTCGTCGACGAGCTCATCGACTGGGCGGCCGCGCCGGACGACCCCATGTACCGGCTGCTGTTCCCCCAGCCGGACATGCTGCCCGCCGAGGACGTGGCGCGCATCGCGGACCTGCTGCGCGCGGGCGCCTCCGCGCAGGCGCTGAACGCGGTGGTGCAGCCGCTGCGCGCCCGGCTCAATCCCCACCCGGCCGGGCAGATGGACCTCAACGTGCCCCGGCTGGCCAACGCGGAGCCGCTGCCGGGCCTGCAACACAAGTACGCGGAGACGGTGCTGTTCTTCCCCCAGCAGGGCCAGACGTGCCACGCGTACTGCACGTACTGCTTCCGCTGGGCGCAGTTCGTGGGGGACGCGGACCTGAAGTTCGCCTCGCGCGACATCGCGTCGTTGGTGGACTACGTGCGCTCGCACGAGGAGGTCACCAACGTGCTCCTCACCGGCGGCGACCCCATGGTGATGAACGAGCGGGTGCTCGCGCGCTACATCGAGCCGCTGCTGGACATCGAGCACCTGGAGGCCATCCGCATCGGGACGAAGTCGCTGGCGTGGTGGCCGCAGCGCTTCGTCAGCGACCCGGACGCGGACGACACGCTGCGCCTCTTCGAGCGCGTGGTGGCCGCCGGCAAGAACCTGGCGCTCATGGCCCACTTCTCCCATCCGAACGAGCTGGCCTCGCCCATGGTGCTGGAGGCGGTGCGGCGCATCCGCGCGACGGGCGCCGTCATCCGCACGCAGGCGCCGCTGATTCGCGGCATCAACGACGACGCGGCGACGTGGGAGCGCATGTGGCGCACGCACCTGCGCCACGGGATGGTGCCCTATTACATGTTCGTCGAGCGGGACACGGGCCCCCGGGACTACTTCGCGGTGCCGCTGGCCCGCGCGGTGGACATCTTCCGGAGCGCCTACCAGCGCGTGTCGGGCCTCGGGCGCACCGTGCGCGGGCCCTCCATGTCCGCCACGCCGGGCAAGGTCTGCGTGGACGGCGTCGCCGACATCGGCGGGGAGAAGGTCTTCGTGCTCCACTTCATCCAGGCGCGCAACCCGGAGTGGGTGGGCCGACCGTTCTTCGCGAAGTACGACGAGCAGGCCACGTGGCTGTTCGACCTGCGGCCCGCGCTCGGCGCCGACGCGTTCCCGTGGGAGACGGCCTCCACCAGCGGCGCGCACAACGACCTGCCGGTGGACTGACAGGTTGGCAGCGGGCCTCCGCGGTCCGCGCGCCAATCCGTCGCGTTCACGGGAACGTCCAGGTCAGCAGGAACCCGACGGTCCACATGCTGAGCGCCGTGACGGGAACCCACCACACCCCCGCCCCCACGTAGGTGAGGGTCAACCGGACCGGTGGCTTCTTCGCCGGGTTCGCCGGGTCGTCGGGAGGGAGGGTGCTGAAGACGTACGCCCCCATCCTCCGGATGGCCAGCACGGCCAGGACGCCCAACCCGCAGCCGAGGGCTCCGGCCAGCACATAGCGGGCGACACCGCCGCCTTGGATCTGGGCCGCCGCGGCCGCGCCCCCCATCGCGGCGGACCACGACATCAGCGTCAACATGTCCCACAGGCTCACCATCGAGGCCGCTCCCCGGAGTCCCGCGTCTCCCCACCTGGACACGGACGACGTCGCGACTCATTGCGAATCCGGGGCCAACGCGTCGGGTGGGGTTCCGAGTCCCGGGTGCGCGAGCCGGCGTCCAGGTCATGCCCGCATGGACATGGCGCGAGCCCGGGCAGCGCGGGCGTGGAGCCTCACCCCTCGACGCGCACGTGGCTCGCCGCGGCGAACTGCCGCACCACGCAGTCCCCCGCACTGCCGTCCTCCCACGCGAGCATGGCGAACTCCGCCGGCGCGTCGAGCGCGATGATGGGGTGGTGCCACACGCCCTGGTGGTAGTTCACGCCCTCCCCCGGCCCGCAGATGAACGCCTCCAGCCGCTCCACTTCCGGCCCCCCATCGAGCGCGGTGGGCGCGACACACACGAGGTAGCGCTCGCAGCGCATGGGCAGGAACGCCTGGCTCGAATGTGGGTGGTGCTCCAGCAGCTTCACCGTGAAGGGCAGCGCCTGGGGCACCGACCGGAACACCGCGAGGTTGGGCTTCGCGCCGTCGCGTCCGTTCTCCAATCTCGCGGACCAGTCGAACCGCACCGCCGTGCCCTGATTCGCCAGCGCACCGGGCGCCAGGCCCGCGGAGATGACATCGCCATACGGCGCGAAGCCCTCGGGTGACAGGGGGCGCGCGACCACGGTCCGAGGCATCTCCCGGAGCTCACTCATGCCCCGAAGCATAGCCGACCGCCCCGGGGCCGGAGGCGCCGACCCGGGAATCGCGCGGACACCGTGAATATCCGGCGGCGACCTCCGTCGTGCTCGCGTTCGACCCCCGCCCTGGAGTCTCTCGTGCGAATCCTCGCCGCCGCCCTCGCCCTCGCCGCCCTCGCCCTGCCCGCCCGTGGCGAAGCGGCCTCCCTCCGTTGTGGCAACAACCTCGCCTCGGACGGCAACTCCCCCTCCGAAGTCCGGTTCAAGTGCGGCGAGCCCATGTCGACGGCCCACCGCGAGGAGACGACCTCCACCCGGACGAAGGCCCGTCAGGGCGATGGCGAGAACAGCACCAGCCAGAGCACCACGACCTCGGTCACCATCCACATCGAGGAGTGGACCTACAACTTCGGCCCCAATCGATTGATGCAGGTCGTCACGTTCAAGGACGGCAAGCTGACGGACGTCCACAGCACGAGCTACGGCAAGTAGCGGACGCCGGGCGCGCTCCATTCACAGACATCCTCGCGTCCACGCCACGGCATGGCATCCTCCCGGCCCTGACGTGTCCGAAGACCGGTGTCTCCCTTTGCCCTGGATGGAGCGTCCCCCCGCGTGGGGACGGGCTCACGATGCGGCGTCTCGTCACGGTGACCCCGATGCGCTGGCGGAAGGAGGGGCCGCTCACAGTGCTCGTGCAGGACCTCACTTCGCGGTAGACCCGAGGACGAGGGCGACGAGCCTCCCACACACCACGGGGTCACCAGGAGAACCCTCCCCACCCGACCGCGCTTGCCGGCGTGAGGAAGCCACGTCGATGCCAAGAGCCCGTTCCATGACGACCTGGTTACATGGAGTCAGCGAAGCGAACGGCATCGACCTCCACTACGTCCGAACCGGGGGTGACCATCCACCCGTGGTCCTGCTCCATGGGTTGATGGGGAGCGGTGCGTGCTGGAGTCCCGTGGCGCGCGTGCTCGAAGCTGAATCCGACGTCGTCATGCCCGATGCCAGAGGGCACGGCGCTTCGAGCGCGCCGCGACACGGCTACCGGTACGACGACCACGCGAACGACGTCGTGGGACTCATCCGCGGCCTGGGGCTCGCGCGTCCGGTGCTGCTCGGCCACTCGATGGGCGGGATGACCGCCGCGGTGGTGGCGAGCAGAAGGACGGCGGGCCTCCGTGGCCTCGTGCTGGTCGACCCGACGTTCTTGAGCCCCGAGCGTCAACGCGAGGTTCACGACAGCGACGTCGCCGAGCAACACCGCCGGACCCTCGACCTCCCCAAGTCCAAGCTGGTTGCCCAGGCCCGAGCCCGAAGCCCGGGGCGCTCGCTCGAAATCATCGAGCACCTCGCCGAGGCGAGGCTGAAGACCCGCCTCGACGCCTTCGACGTCCTCACGCCGCCCAACCCCGAGTATCGCGACGTGATACGCGAGATCGACGTGCCCATCCTGCTCGTCATCGGGGACAGGAGTCCCGTCGTCACGCTCGAGATGGCAACGGAGCTGCGGAGCCTCAACCCGCGCGTGCGAATCGAACAGGTCCAGGATGCCTCGCACGGCCTGCCATACGACCAACCCGAGCACCTGGGCGCGGTAGCCGCGTCGTTCCTGCGTGAGCTGCCTCAGTTGAGGTCCACACCGGGATAGCCGGTCACCGGTCGACGGTGCCACCACCACATGTCGGTCACGTAGACCAACCTCATCCGCTTGGAGAGCGCACGCCCTTGGTCGTCGCGGGAGACCTTCCGGTACGCTGCGTCGGCGGCATCGACCAGGGCCTTGAGTTTGAACCCGAGTGGCTCGGGGCACTCTCGGACCGCGCGCTCCAACATGCTTCTACGAGTCAGGACCTGTTCGAACTCCTCGACGATCCACGGTATCGACTGCCCCTGCCCCGACGTGAAGAAGATCCAACTCCATAGCAACCCTTCGATAGAAAGAACGTCTGCCATCCCTTGTTCTTCGGAGCGCAGAGAGACCTGCTCCAACGCTGCTCGTTCGGCCTCGGAGAAAAGGGCATCCCACGGACCATTCTGCCTGGGTACTACCTCATGCGCCGGCATCTCCGTGTCCAGGACAGGCTCCGCCCTCATCGACGACACCGAGCGCGGCCATGCCTCATTCACGCGCCGCTTCCCCTCAATCCTCATGACACTTCGAGGGACGGGCATCGACCTCGTCACGGGCGAGGCCATGTCGTCGCAGTGAGGAGGAACCCCCTCCACGACGCGCCCTTCACGCCGTGCCAGGTGATACACGAGCTGGTCGTCCAGCAGTCGGGAGCCCTGTCCGCGCAGGCTCAGCTCCACGAGCACGGAGAGGTCCTCGTCGCCTCCAAGCCGTGAGAGCGCCAGGATGGCCTCCTCGACATCGGGAGCAGAACGCGGCGTGGCTCCGAAGAAGGGAACACCGCATCGCTCCCGCGAAGGCGCCTGGGCGAGGACCTCGCTGAAGACGGGCCGACTGCCCTCCCCATCCAACACGCCGAGCCAATGAATCGCCTGGGCGCGCAACCCCGGGTCGTCCGGCGTGAGCGCCAGCTCCCGGAGCGACGGGAGCCGTTCACGCTGCCCTTGCTGGACCAAGCCCGCCAGCGCCTGCAACCGGACCTCGGGATGCGAGGAGTTCGACAGCATCAGCAGCCGGTCGAACCAGCCGTCGCCAGACTCACCGAGCCCCACCAGTCCGGCGATGGCCAGGGCTTGCAGCGCCTCGTCCGAGCCCTTCAACACAGCCAGGAACAGAGGACGCGAATCCGGCTGCCGGGTCCGCCAGGCAAGGAGCAGGACGTCCGCGAGCAGCGGCGCATTGTCGGGGTAGCGCAGCGCGACGAGCGCCCAGCGGATGACCACGGCGGGGTCGTGGTCCCACAGGTGCTCGAGCAAGTGACACCGAACCCACGGCACCAATCCGACGTCACACAGCCCTCGGTACAACACGTGATGACGGGCCTCCCTCCACTCCCGCAGAACATCCAGCGCCCAGTTGAACGCGGGTGAGGGCCGATTCCTCCTCCGGGTCGAGAGGTACGCGAAGCTCCTGGCCCGGACCACGTGCCAGAGACGCTGGACCAGCTTGCCGTCGCCGAAGTGGGCTCGCAGGTCGTCCACGGACAGCATGAGCCCCTCCGCCGCCCGCTGACGCAGCTCGGGGCACGCCTCCATCAGTCGTGTCAGCTCGGCGCGTGACAGCCCCCAACACGGAGCGATGACGTTCCGCTCCAGCTCATGCGCGGACAGGTCCTGGCACCACTCCACCAGCAGCGCCCAGGCCTCGGGACGCGCGCGCTGGGCGAGCGCCACATCGAAGTTGCGCTGACCTCCCGAGCCACCCTGGTCCTCGAGAACGAAGCTGTCACTCCAATACCACCGCTCGAACAAGGCCTCTTCGAAAGCGGCGGGTTGAGGCACCCCGACACACGGGCGAAGGCACCGCGCCTGGTCTTCGTCGAGCCAGGCCAGGTTCAGCCGATGCCTCCTCGTCAACCCTCGCAATCCCTCCACGCGGCGCCGCTCCCGGGTCGTGATGAGGAGGCGCGCCCGGTCATCCGGCGTCAACTGCTCGAGCAATCCTTCCATCGTGGGCCCGAAGGCCTCGAGCCTCGCGAAGAGCAGGAGGTATTCGAGCGAGAGCCCCGTGGCGCCCGTCCGCGTGTGCTCCTCGTGGAGCTGGACGAACTCCTCCTGGGACAAGCGCAACCCCAGCTTCGACCCGACACGCAATGCCGTGTCTCGAAGCGCCTCATCCGCCTCCGAATCGAGGAGCAGGGCCTTCAAGAACGGGAGCCGCGCCTCATCACCGACGAGGCCGAGCAGCCAGAGCGCCCGGCACCTCGGCCCCACGGGTTCCGCGGGCGTCTCGTCGAACAGGGTACGCAACTGCGCGCGGAGACTCTCGCGCGAGGACCACTTCAACCTGGACTGCGCTGACACATGGCACGCCGACTTGGGTCCGGCTGGCGAGACCGACCGCGAACACGCGGGGAGGCCCTCAAGATAGGGCACCCACCGCCCACCTGCAATCCAGCACCTTCACGGGCACCCATCCACCGTCGTGCGCGCTGTACAGCCATCAAATCCACGGATGGCTCATCAGTTCTTGCGACTGGTCCGTGGATGGCACGGCGGGCAGTGAAGAGACATGCCCGCGACACCCGCACAGCCCGAAGCCCCTCGCTCCCTCCGCGACACCGCGCTGACGCTCGGGCGCGTGTTGATTCCCGTGGGGGCGCTGGTGAGTCTCTGGCCCGGCGTGTCCACGGCGGTCGCGCTGGTCGCCGGGATGCTGGTGGCCCTGAGCGTGGGCAACCCCTATGCGGCGCTCACCCGTCGCGCGACGCACATGCTGCTGTCCCTCTCCGTGGTGGGCCTGGGCGCGGGCATGGACCTGCGCGTGGTGGCCGCGGAGGGCGCTCGCGGCGCGCTCTACACGGTGGTGGGCATCGCCACGTGTCTGACGCTCGGGGCGCTGCTGACGCGGTGGCTGGGTGTTTCGCGCGGAGCAGGGCTGCTCATCAGCATCGGCACGGCCATCTGCGGAGGCAGCGCCATCGCGGCGATGGTGCCCGTGTTGCGTCCTCGGGAGGAGGACGTGTCCATCGCGCTGGGGACGGTGTTCCTGCTCAACGCCGTGGCACTCTTCGTCTTCCCCATCGTGGGACAGGCCGTGGGGCTGGATGCTCGCCAGTTCGGCCTGTGGAGCGCGCTGGCCATCCACGACACCAGCTCCGTGGTGGGCGCGGCCATGCGGTACGGGCCGCAGGCGCTGGAGGTGGCCACCACGGTGAAGCTGGCGCGCGCGCTGTGGATCGTCCCGCTGACGTTGGCCGTGGGCTCCTGGCTCCGGCGAACGGGAAGGACGCCCGCGCAAGGGCAAGGGCCCGCGCGCAGGCCGTGGTTCATCCTCGGCTTCCTCTCCGTGGCGGCCCTGGTGACCTGGGTGCCCTCGCTCCAGCCCGCGGGACTCGTCGTGACCCACGTGTCCCAACGAGTCCTCGTGCTGACCCTGTTCCTCATCGGAGCCGGCTTCTCGCGGCAGGCCCTCCGCTCCGTGGGCCTCGAGCCGCTGGCCCAGGGCATCACCCTGTGGCTCTGCATGGCGGGCCTGAGCCTGGGAGCCCTCGTCCTCCACGTCATCACGTGAGGCCGCGGGGTCCCCTCACGCATGGGATGGCGAAGGGGGCGCCGCGCGCGCATGGCGCAGGAAGTGGCCCGCGATGCCGGCGGGGACATCCACCGGGAGCACCCAGGAGAAGGTCCGCCGCACCCGCAGGTCGGGCAGGGGGAGCACTCGGAAGCGCCCCGAACCCAGCTCCGCCTGGATGCTCCAGCGCGAGAGGAACCCCACCCCCAACCCCGCCGCCACCGCGCCCTTGATGGTCTCGGTGCCACCGAGCTGGAGGTCTCCCGCCTGGGGACCGCGCCTCACGCCGGCCCGCTTCAGCGCGCGCTCCAGCACCGCGCGGGTACCCGACCCCAGCTCGCGCCAGAGCAGCGGCACCGTCTGGAGCATGTCGAGGGTCCGCACCCGCAGAAGCTCCCCGGGAGCGTGCGTGGCGACGACGGGCAGCAGCTCGTCGTCCAGGTAGTGCTCCAGGCGGAGGCCGGCGGCGCGGGCATGCCCCTCCACCAACCCCAGCGGCGCCCGGCCCTCCCCCACCCAGCCGAG
Organism: Myxococcus dinghuensis; assembly: GCF_024198235.1. Classification (GTDB taxonomy): domain Bacteria; phylum Myxococcota; class Myxococcia; order Myxococcales; family Myxococcaceae; genus Myxococcus; species Myxococcus dinghuensis. The sequence goes on from NZ_JAKCFB010000024.1 coordinate 110,167, forward strand.
CACCTGCTCGGAGTTGCCCACCTCCAGGCGCACCCGCAGTCCCCGGTGCACGCGCAGGAAGGACGCCAGCAGGTCCGGGACGACGTAGCTGGCCAGCGTGGTGCTCGCGGCCAGCACGAGCTCGCCCTTCAGGACGTCCTCACCCGCCACCGCGAGCGCGGCCTCCTCCAGGAGTTGATGGTGCCGCTGCGCATACGCCAGCAGGCGCTGTCCGGCCTCGTTGAGGCGAACGCCACGCGCCGTGCGCACCAACAGGGGCTGGCCGCATTCGCGCTCGAGCTGTCGGATTTGAGCGGTGACGGCGGGCTGGGACAGGTGCAGCAACCGGGACGCCGCGGACACCTGTCCCGTGGTCGCCACCACACGGAAGGTCTCGAGGCGGCGGGGGTCCAGGCGGTTGCTCAAGGGAGTCTCCAGGCGGGGTGTCCCAACCAGGCGGGCCTGCCTCGCTTCATCGAGGGCGAAGCCGCGACTCCAGGAAGTGTCCCACGAAAGGGAGCAGATGCCCCGCGAGACTTCTCGGGCACCCGAGAGGGCGGAGGCACGCGGCCCTCCGCCCTCCGGAGCGACGTCAGCGCAGCGCGGGCGTGACGACCTTCAACTGCGGCTTCACGGTCTTCAGGTCGCCCACGACGACGAACGTCATCGAGTCACGCACCAGCGTCTTCGCCGCCGCCTGCTGCACCTGCTCCGGCGTGACGGCCATCACCGCCTGCACGTAGTCGCGAATGTACGCGTCCGACAGGCCATGCAGGTCCACGAACGCCAGTTGGTTGATGATGCCCTCGCGCGACGCGTTCTCCAGCAGGAACGTCCCCGCCAGGTAGTTCTGCACGGAGCGCAGCTCGTCCGCGGGCGGCGGCGTCTTCCGCAGCGACTCCACCTCGCCCAGGATCTCCTTCAACGACTCACCCGTGACGGCGGTCGTCACGTCCGCGCGCTGCACCCAGAAGGCATCGTCCGGGTGCAGGGTCACCATGCTGATGGGCGAATACGAATACCCGCGCTTCTCGCGGATGTTCGCGGTGATGCGCGAGCTGAAGTAGCCACCGAGCAGGACGTTCATCACCCGCTGCTGGATGTAGTCCGGGCTGGTGGGCGACACGGCCTTCACCGCGACACGCACCGTGGACTGCACCGCGCCTGGGCGGTCGATGAACTGCACCGTCTTCGCCACCTTCTGCTTGGGTACGTTGCGCACGCGCGCGGCCCCCGCCTTCCAGCCGGAGAACGCGTCCCGCACCGCCTTCTCCACCGCCGCCGCGTCGAAGCGCCCGACGATGTAGAGCCGCGAGCGGGCCGCGCCCACGTTCGCGTCGTAGAAGGCCCGCACCAGCTCCGGCGTGTACCCCTTGAGCATCGCCTCCGTGGGGAACGTGCGCCCGTACGGGTGGTCCCCGTAGAGCGACTGCGCGAGCTTCTCGTCGGCGAGCACCTGCGGCTGGCTCTTGTAGATGGCCATGTCGCGCAGGAGGTCGCCCTTCAAGCGCTCCACCTGCGCGGGCGCGAAGGTGGGGTTCATCGCGACGTCCGCCACCAGCGCCACGGCCTCCGGCGCGGACTCGGACAGCACCTCCATGCCGATGGCGCTCTGGTCCTGGCGCGTCGACACGTTGAGCGAGCCACCCAGCAGCGCCGCCGCCTGGGCGATCTGCTCCGCCGACCGGGTGGTGGTGCCCTCCGGCAACAGCCGCCCCATCAGGTCCGCGAGCCAGGTCTCGTTCGTCTTCTCGTGGATGTTGCCCGTATCCACCATCAGCCGGATGGTGACCATGGGCATGTCGCCATAGGGCACCATGGAGACCTGCAAGCCATTGTCGAGCTTCAGCTCCGTGCGGGCCGGCGGATTGAACGGCTTGGGCGCGCCCGCCACGGGCGGCGCCTCCTTCACGGGGGCCTGGGCGAGCACGACCGGCGAGGAGACCAGCCCGAGCACCATCAGCGCGGGCACGATGCGAGTGCGAAGGGAGTTCATGTTCATGTCGCGGTCTCCTCAGGGGGCCTGGGTCTTCGCGGCGGCCGCGGGCGCGGGCGTCACCGTGAGGATGGTGCGGTTCTCGCGGCGCAGGTACTCACGCGCCGTCTTCTGGATGAGCTCCGGCGTCACCTTCATCAGCTCGCCCTCGAGGCGGTTGACGCGCGACGGGTCGTCGTAGAAGAGCGCGAACGACGCCAGCAGGTCCGCCCGGCCGAAGCCGTACAGCGACTCCACCTGCCGGTAGAGCTGCGAGCGCGCCTTCACCCGGGCCCGCGCCAGCGTCGCCTCGTCGAGCGGCTTCTCGCGCAGGGCCTCCACCGCCGCGTCGATCTCCTTCACGATGGCGTCCGGTGCCGTGGCCTGGTCGTGGTACAGGTACGCCGTCCACTGCATGGGCCCGAAGTAGTTCCACGGGTTGCCCAGCTGGTTCACCCCACCCTGCACCTCGCCCGTCAGCCCCTTCTGCTGCACGAGCCGCTGGTAGAGCGCGCTGTCGTTGTCCTGCACCAGCACCTGGTCGATGAGCGCCATCGCGTAGTGCTCGGGCGTGCCCGGCGACGGCATGTGGTAGCCCACCGCGAGGGCCGGGCGCTGCGCCAGCGCGTCCTGCTTGTCGCGCCGCTTCTCCTGCTCCTGGCGCGGCTCGGAGATGTCCGGCTTCTTCGGCTGCTCCATCTTGGGCAGCGCGGAGAAGTACTTCTGAACCCAGCCCTTCACCTGCTCGGGCTCGAAGTCACCCACCACCACCAGCACGGCGTTGCTCGGCGCGTAGTACGTCTTGAAGAACGAGCGCACGTCGTCCAGCGTCGCCGCCTCCAGGTCCTTCAGGTCGCCGTAGAAGTTGTGCGCGTTGTACCAGTTGGTGTTCGCCGCCTGCGGCATGTCCAGCCACGGGAAGCCGCCGTACGGCTGGTTGAGGACGTTGACCTTCACCTCGTTGGCCACCACGCCCTGCTGGTTCTTCAGGTTCTCCGGCGTCACCTCCAGGCTTCGCATCCGGTCCGCCTCGGCCCAGAGCATCGTCTCCAGCGCGTTGGCCGGGACGATTTCGAAGTAGTTGGTGAAGTCGAACCGCGTGGAGCCGTTGAGCACGCCGCCGTTCTTCTGGATGAGGCGGATGAACTCCATCTTCCCCAGGTTGCGCGAGCCCTGGAACATCATGTGCTCGAACAGGTGCGCGAAGCCCGTGCGGTCCTTCGGCTCGATGCGGAAGCCGATGTTGTAATAGACAGCCACCGTCGCCGTGGGCGCCGTGGTGTCGCGCGACAGGACCACCTTCAAGCCGTTGTCGAGCTTGAAGTAGTCCACGGGTACCTGGAATCCCGCCTTGGGGGCCTCCGCCACCGGAGGCGCCTCCGTCACCGGAGCCGGCGACGGCTTCGATGCCTCCTGCGTGGTCGCACACCCCGTGAGCGCGGCCAGCGCTACCGCTCCCAACATGCTTCGCATCGGACCTCCTCGAAGGACCTCGTGTCGTTACCGAAGGACGCAGCCACTACGTCGATATCGCACCCCGATTGCCAAAGTTCCGGAGCCCTCGCAATGGAACAAATCCACGCGCACCCATGACGCGCGACGTTGACCTCTCCGCGCCTCATGACCCCACCGTCACCTGGCGGACACTCGCCTGGAGGAACGCCAATCCCTGCCACGCGCCTCGACGGGCTCGACCCAGGTTTTGCGGTTTTGTGGCTTGAGCAAGATAATCACGTCTGCCGGCTCACGCTCCGTGAGCAGGGCACCCGCTGCGTGGAGACACCATGAATCCGTTCTCGAAGAAGCTGCTGCTCGCAGGCGCCGCGCTGTTGCTGACCCCGCTGACCGCCTCCGCGCTACCGGAGGACTGTGACACGGCCTGTGAGCCCACCACGCCCTGCTGGGTGCGGTGTGCCCTGCCCTGGAACACGACCATCGTCACGTGTGGTGTGTGGGTGGAGGAGTACTCCGTCGGGACGTGTGGCGAGACGCTGACCGCGCCCTCCGAGGAGCCGCGCGCGTCGGTGGAGCCACAGGTGCCGGTGTGCGCCGAGCCGATGACGCGCGTGTCCGCGGCGACGCCGTAGCCCGGCCCGGAGGCAGACGGCCCCGCGCTCCCTGATACCGGGAGGCGGGGCCGGGTCACACGGAGCGCGCCGCGCCTACCACTGCGCGGGGTCCGCGTCCGCGAAGGTCGTGCCCACGCCGATCTCGTCGAACCAGACGCTGCGCGTGCCCTGGCTGCCCTGCATGGAGCCGCTGTCGTGCCAGCCATTGGCATACAGGCCCACGCGGAACTGGAAGGCGCGGTCGTCCGCCACGGTGGTGACCAGGTTGTACTGCTCCAGCACCTTCACGCCGTCGAACCACAGCTTGTAGTAGCCGCTGTCGTCGCTCGCCCACTTCGCCTGGATGACGACCTTGTGCCACTCGCCCGCCGTCACCGTGGCCAGGTTGCCGAAGGTCACCGTCTTCTGGTTGCACACGGTGCCCTGCTTCACGCGCGTGAAGAGCTGGTTGCCCTGGAGCCACACCATGCTCGACGGCATGTAGTCGTCGCAGCCCGTGTCGGAGAAGTCCGCGATGAACTGGGCGATGTTGTAGGACTGCGGCTGGAACTGCCAGTCCTGCTGGAGGCGGAACGCGAAGCCGTAGAAGCCCATGTCGCCCCGGCGGTACACGTTCGTCTTCATCACCTCCGAGTGGTAGCGGCCGGTGTACGCGGGGTCGTAGACCTGCGTGGCCTTGATGGCCGTGGGGCCTTCGTAGGTGACGTTGGTCACCTCCAGCACGGAGCCGTTGTGCTCGCTGCTGACGGCGTTCCAGCCGGACAGCGTGCCCGTGTTGTGGAACAGCGCGGCGGCCTCCGCCACCAGGCTGAACGCGAGCAGGGATGCGCCGACAGCCACGCCGACATTCTGGATCTTCATGGGGGTCCGAGGAGTGCGGTGGACGGCCCGGACACCCGCTCCCCACCACGCGTGGAGCGGACCCGGACCGCCAGGAGAATTCCTGGTATTTCCGCATATACTCGTCTCCTGGGTTGGCGGCAGCGTCTTCGACCCGCGAGGTCCCGGGCTGTTGGCTGGCGAGCAGGGGACGGGAGGTGGCGGGCCTGCTTCGGGAGGAGCGGCGAGGCGGGGCTCGCACTATGGTGGGGGGCGATGAGCGACACGGGTACGCGGCCGGCGGGCAAGCTGGCCATCGAGGTCAGGGGTCTCCACAAGTCCTTCGGGGACAACGCGGCGTTGCGAGGGGTGGACCTCGAGGTGCCGGAGGGGACGACCTGTGTCCTGATGGGGGTGTCGGGCTCCGGCAAGTCCGTGCTGATGAAGCACATCATGGGGCTGATGCAGCCGGACCGGGGCGTGGTGCTGGTGGACGGGGAGGACGTGGCGAAGATGGACGAGGCGGCGCTGAGCCAGATGCGCCGCAAGCAGGGCATCCTCTTCCAGGCCAACGCGCTGTTCGACTCGCTCAACGTCTACGACAACGTGGCGTTCCCGCTGCGCGAGCGCACGCGCATGTCCGAGACGGAGATTCAGCAGACGGTGGACAAGACGCTGACGTCGGTGGGGCTGTCCCACGCGAAGACGCGCTTCCCCGGCGAGCTGTCCGGCGGCATGCAGAAGCGCGTGGGCTTCGCGCGCGCGGCCATCCTCCAGCCGAAGATCCTCCTCTACGACGACCCCACCGCCGGCCTGGACCCGCTCACCACGGCGTCCGTGAACGAAATCATCTTCACGGGCAAGCAGCAGCTGGGCGCCACGTCGCTGGTGATTACGCCGGACGTGGCCTCCGCGTTCGGCATGGCGGACAACCTGGCGCTCATGCACGAGGGCCGCGTCGTCGAGTACGGCCCGCCGGACCGGTTCCGCGAGTCCAAGCACCCCGCGGTGCAGGCCTTCCTGCGCAACTGGCTGCGCCGGCGCGCGCAGAAGGGCGACGCGCCGAAGCAGTGAGCGCCACGTCGCGCCGGCCTCCCGCGAGGAGCCGTCCAGCCTCCTCGCGGGGAGCCTCACGTCACGCGGTCAGCGATTGAGCCCGATGCGCGAACCCGAGCCCGGCGGCACGCAGGTGTACGTCACCTCCTGCCCGGCCGTCTTCGCGTAGTTGCGCAGCGTCGCGTCCGTCACGGTCGCCGTCGTCCCGTCATCCGGCGTGAAGGCATTCGCGGACGGGCTGAAGAGGAAGCCCTTCACGCGCCCGCTCAGCGCCACCTTCGCCACCAGGTCGCACTCGGTCACCGTGCCGCCCAGAATCTTCGAGGCGAACGGCGTCTTCGCCCGCTGGAGGAGCAGGTCGACGCGTGCCCCCGCGCTCGCCGCGTTCGTGCTCGTCAGCGTCACCTGCTGCCCCACGATGGGCGCCAGGTCCGTGTCGAACGCGAGGATGAGCTGCTCCACGTCCCGGCGCGTCGCGTCCGGGTTGTTCAACGGGAAGCCCACGCCGATGCTCGGGATGAACACGATGGCGGACAGGAACCGCGCAATCGTGTCCACCGCGCCGTCGTGCACGAAGCCGAAGCCGCGCACCTGGTCACCCTGCCAGCCGCTGTCCTGCGCCAGGAAGAACGGCGTCGTCGGGTTCCCGAACATGCCCACCTTCTGGTACGCGTTGCGCAGGTGCGGAATCTTCACGATCTGCGGGATGTTCTCGAAGCTCGCCTTGCCGTCCGTGCCGAAGAAGCCCTGCGACGAATCCAGCCGGTGGCAGCCCTCGCAGGTGAACCCCAGGCCCTCGCCCAGCGGCAGACCGTCCGAACGGCGCGAACCCGCGTAGAAGTTCAAGCCGCGCTGCTGCGCCGTCGTCAGCGTGTTGTCCAGGTTGCGCACCGGGTTCGGCGGCAACTGCACCTGCAACTGGAAGTCCGTGAAGCGCTGCATCTCCGCCTGCGTGGGCTTGGTCGCGCGCCCCAGGAGCCCCTCGAAGGCGACGATGAAGTTCATGAAGGAGTGGTTGGGGTCCGCCCCGTTCACGCCGAAGAAGCCGTTGGAGCGGTCGCCGCGCCAGTGCATCGCGCCGGAGACCACCATGCCGCGCAGGGTCTGCGTGGTCATGGGGCCCTTCATCGGGTGGAAGTCCTCCACGCGCCCCGAGCCGTTGATGTGCGGCTTGAGCAGCTCCGCGGCGCCCAGCAGGCGCCCCTGAATCGGGTTCTGCACCACGTCGTCGTCCGGGTTGCCCAGGTCCCACGCCAGGTCGTCCATGTCGCCGAAGATGTGGCAGCTGGCGCACGACGCCTCGCCGTTGGCGGAGGAAATGGCGGCGTCATAGAGGAGAGGACGGCCCTGCACCACGGAGGTGGGCTCCGGGTTGGGCAGCACCTGCTTGCCCAGCTCCGCCTTGGTGGCCAGGTCGATGACCTTCACCGCGTTGTCGAAGCGGGTCATCACGTACAGCCGGCCGCGCGCCTCATCCAGAATCAGGCCGCTGGGACCGCCGCCGCTGACGGGGATGTACGCCGCGCTCGCCAGCTTCGGGTTGAAGCTGTCCGCCTCCAGCGCCTGCGTGTCGAACACGCCAATCTTGCTGGAGCTGTACGCGGCCACGTACAGCGTGCGGCCGTCCTTGGTCACCACCATCTCCGTCGGCGTGGCGAGGCTGTGCTGCTTGGCCGTCGTGTCGTAGGCCGGGTCCGTCACCAGCTTCGAGTAGTCCAGGTGCTTGTTGAGGTGACGGGGCAACACGCTGCCGCCGAGGATGGCGGTGATGCGCGTCTCCGCCAGGTGGCCCTGCACCGTCGTGCCGCCGTAGCTGCCCGGGCCCTCGAAGCGCACGTGGTTGAAGGCCTCCGTGTTGGACACGTACACCGTGCCCGTCACCGGGTTGGTCGCCATGTTGAACAGCGTGGTGCCCACGTGCTCGTAGGCCGCCTTCTGCCCCAGCGAGTTCGCGTCGAGGGCGAACACGTCCTGGTCCGGCAGGCGGAAGCGCACCGCGTTGTTCCAGTTGCGGCCCAGCTCGTCCTGCCATTGGCTGAATTGGTTGTTGTACTTCACGACGAGGGCAACTTCCGGCGCGGGGATGCCCTCGTGGTTGGTGGCGGGGCCCGGGCTGCCGCCCGGATAGATGGAGCCATTCACCAGACACGGCAGATAGGGATTGAAGCCCTCACAGACGGTCTCCTCGAGGATGCTCGTCGTCTGGTTTCCGGACTTGAAGATGGCCGCGTACACCGTCTGGCCATCCGGGCTCACCGTCAGCGCGCGCGGCGTGTCGCCGAACAGCGTCACGATGCGCGCGGGCGTGCCGCCCAGCGTGGCGCCCAGGTTGGCCGGGTCGAACACCCACACGTCCGCGCGCCCCACGCCCGGCGTGGTCAACTGCGGGTCGCCCGCGCCCGGCACCGCCGCGATGGACGAATGCGTGCGGTGCTGCCCGCGGTGCGCGGTGGTGATGAACGCGCGGCGCGCCGTGCCCGCGAACACGATGTCGCGCGGCTCGTCTCCCACCAGCAGCGTGCGCACCACGCGCGGTACCCCCGCGAGCGACACCACGCTGATGCTGTCAGACAGGTGGTTCACCACCCAGACCTCGTCGTTGGTCCGCGCCGCCACGGCCACCGGCTCCAGCCCCACCGACACCCGCGCCTGCAAACTCAAGCCCGACGCGCTCACGTTGAAGATGGACAGCGTGTTGTCCGGCGTGTTCACCGCGAACAGGCGCGTGCCGTCCGGTGACAGCGCGAGCGGACGGACGTGGCCACTCTCGAAAGCAATGAACGACGGTGGAGCCGCCACCGCCGTCCCAAAGCCAGGCGACACCAGGGCCAGCAGCGCGAGCGCCGCCAGCCAGGACCTCTGGATGCTCAAAAGCCTCAGGGGAGTCATGGGGAGTCAGACCTCATTACGGGTTCCAGGGGGACGACCACGGCGCGAGCCCATCCCACGCCGCGCACCGCGAGCCCGCCTCCCACGCCGGCTGCCCACGGCGAGGACGACGAGCACGACGGAAGGGGAAGGTCGGAACGAATGCGAGCGGAGCGGAAAAGCGCGGAGCCCCTGAAGCGGCTACACCGCGCGACGTGAACTCCGAGCGGTAACGCGTTGTGTCACCCAGCGGACACACGATGCGAAAGCAAGCATCCGCACCTCCGACATGGCAGGATTTCGAGGAAGACAGGCTACCGATAGCCACGCTGCGTTGCTTGCCCGTTTGCGCCAATTCCTTTGGCCGAAAGCGACACCATGAGCCAATCCGCGACCCTGTTGACGAGCTGGGCGCTGGCGCTCCACCGGACGCTCGAGCTGCGCGGCGTGGCCTCGCACCCGTTGTTCGTGAAGGCGGGATTGGACCCGAGCCTGCTGGGGGACGCGAACGCGCGCTATTCATTGGAAGGGATGACGCGCCTGTGGCGGCTGGCGGTGGAGTCGTCGGGGGACCCGGCCATCGGGTTGGAGATGGCGCGGCAGGTGAGCCCCACCACGTTCCACGCGGTGGGGTACCGCCTCAACGCGTCGACCACGCTGCGCGAGGCGTTCGAGCGACTGGTGCACGCGGTGGCCCTGGTGAGCGACGCGCTGCACCCGTCGTTCACCCGGGATGGGGACTGCTACCACGTGATCCTCGCCACCGCGGAGCGGGGGCCCCACCTGTGCGCGGAGGAGACGGACGCGGTGGCGTACCTGTTGGTGCGCTTCTGCCGCGTGGCGTATGGCCGTGAGCTGTCCCCGCGCGAGGTGCTGCTGCGGCGCTCCCGGCCGGCGGACCTGACGCCGTACGAGAAGCTGTTCCGCTGCAAGGTGACGTTCGAGGCGGAGGCGGACGTGCTCATCTACGAGCGCGCGCCGTTCGAGGCCACGCTGCCCGGGGCGAACCCGGAGCTGGCGCGCATCAACGACGAGCTCATCTCCCGGCACCTGGCGCGGCAGACGGGGCTGGACGTGGTGGCGCGGGTGCGCGCGGTGCTGGAGGAGCTGCTGCCCCAGGGCGAGCCCACGCAGGAGAAGGTGGCGGAGCGGCTGCACATGAGCTCGCGCAGCCTCCAGCGGCGGCTGGTGGACTCGGGCTCCGGCTTCCGCGAGCTGCTGGCGGAGACGCGCCGGACGCTGGCCCTCTCCTACCTGGCCGAGCCGGGGTGCTCGGTGAGCGAGATTGCGTACCGGCTGGGCTTCTCCGACGTGAGCACCTTCACCCGCGCCTTCCGCCGGTGGACGGGACAGCCGCCCAGCCGCTTCGGCGCGCCGCCACGAGTGCGCTAGCGGTCCTCAGTGACACGCCGCTCACGGCTGGCATCGACATTGCTCTGATGGCACATATCCAGCCATCACCCATGCCCTCCGCGTCTCCCTTGCCACAACACCGTGGCCGTCTGGCCGCCCTGCTCCTGCTCGCGGGCGCGGTGCTGTCGTGCCGGGCCCCGGAGCCTCCGCGTCCGCCGCCCCGCGTCGTCCTCTGGGCCTGGGAGCGGCCCGAGGACCTGCGCTTCCTCGAAGGCCAGGACGTCGAGGTGTCCGTCCTGCTCGCGACGCTGAGGCTGCGCCCCTCGCGCTTCCTCACCTTCGCGCGCCAGCAGCCCATCCGGCTGCCCCCGGGCCTGCGTCCGTGCGGCACGGTGCGGCTGGAGATGCAGGAGGGCGCGTCCCTCGCCCGCTACTCGCCCGAGCAACTGCGCGAGGTGGCCCAGCGCCTCACCGACCTGGCCCGGGTGCGGGACGTGGCCATGCTCCAGCTCGACTTCGATGTCCGGGAGTCCGAGCACGAGGCCTATCTGGCGCTCCTGCGTGAGACGCGCGAGCTGCTCGGCCCGAGCCGTCGCCTGTCCATCACCGGGCTCGCCTCCTGGTGCGTGGCGGGGGGCTTCGTGGAGCGGGCCCCCGTGGACGAGGTCGTGCCGCAGCTGTTCCGCATGGGCCCGGAGAGCCCCACGTGGCGCGAGCGCTTCGCCCGGGGCCCCGTCGCGTCCTGCGGCGACAGCGTGGGCCTCGCGATGGACGAGTGGCACGTCCCACCCCAGGGCCCCTCCACTCTCTACCTCTTCAATCCCCACCCGTGGACGCGTGACGCGCTCGCCCGGGCGATGACGGACCTGAAACCATGAGACACCTGCTCGCGGCCCTGCTCTGCCTCACGCTCCTGTGGCCTTCCACGCGGGCCCAGGCCTGTGGCTACGACGACCCCAACCCCGACGACCCCACCGCCCACCCCGAGAACTTCTCCGCCTTCGCGGAGGGTCGGCTCGGGCTGCTGCTGCCCACCTACCGTCCCGCGTATCTCGCCTTCGCGTGGCGCGTGATGCAGGGCACCCCCACCACGCCGGAGGAGAGGCGCACGCTCCTGGAGACCTGGTCGCTGATGGAAGGGTCCACCCCCCCCGGCGACGTGGAGCGGGAGATGCAACGCTGGCTCGACGCGCGGACCGCCGCCCTGCGCCCCAAGGGAGAGTCCCCCGAGGAACTCACGGCCCGACGGGACGCCATCCGTCGACAAGCGCTCCTCATCCACGGCGACGCCTTCGAGCGGGCGGCGGAAGCCGTGCAGTCCCTGTCCCGGCTCTGGAAGAAGCACCCCGAGTTGGTCGCGGAGTGGATCTCCGCCCAGGACGCCCTCTTCGAGGGAGACTGTGAAGTCCGGGTCGAGGACGGGACGGAGGCCGAGGCGGCCCCCGCCCCGAAGCTCCCCAAGGAGGTGCAATCCCGACGCGAGGCCGAGCACGACTACCAGTCCGCCGCGTCCCATCTCTATTGCGGCCGTTTCGACGAGGCGCTCGCGGCCTTCCGTCGCATCTCCGAGCAGGCCGGCTCACCGTATCGGACCCGCGCCGCCTATCTCGTGGCACGGACCCAGGTACGCCGGGCGCTGATGACGCAGGCCCAGTGGAACGAGCAGCCTCCCTACAGCCCCACGGCCGACCAGACAGCGCTGTTCACCTCATGGCTCACCGAGGCCGACGCGACCATCGAGACGCTCCTCGCCACCCGAGCGTCGAGGGAGTTCCACGGCCCCGCGAGGCGCCTGCGCAGCCTCATCCGGTTGCGCACCCAGCCCGAGACCTGGGCCTGTGAGCTGCCCACACTCGTGCTCCAGCCAGGGACGGGCTCGGCGCTCGCGGCGGAGCTCCGGGACTTCAACCGCACCTTCAATCCCTCCCGGCCCTGTGCGTCGAGCCCCGCCTCGGTGCGCGAGATGTTCGACTGGATTCGGGCCATGTATGGACCGAGCCGATATGCCCCCACGGAGGAGGAGCGGACCGCGCTGAGGCGGGAGGTCGTCGCGACGGCGATGAAACACTGGGAGGCGAGGCACCAACCGCTCTGGCTCATCCCGGCGCTGCTCCACTCCCAGGTAGGAGACCCGCACTTGGATGTGCTGCTCGCGGCGACCGCCGAGGTCCCCGCCGCGGCCCCCGTGGGCGTGATGCTCGCGCTCTACTCCGTGCGACTGATGAGGGAGCAGGGCCTCACGGACGCCGCCTACGCGCGACTCTCGAAGGTGTCCCCCGACGCGACGACGGACTTCCCCATCAGCGATGGCTTGCTGCGGGAGGAGCGCATCCGGCTCGCGCGGAGCTGGGATGAAGCCATCTTCTACGCGAGACCCCGCCTCGTCGGAGAGGGGGAGCCCAGCCACCCCGGCGTCATCGACTGGGAGCGCCCCGAGACCCGCTTCATCACCTTCTCCTGGCAGGCGTCGAACATCCTCGAGCCACAGCTCACCACCCACCGCATGGGTGAGCTGGCACACCATCCGCTCGTCCCGCCGAGCCAGCGCCGAGGGCTGCGTTGGACCACCTTCGTTCGAGCCGCCGTCATGGGAGACGACGAGACCCTCCAACGCATGGCGAAGGAGCTGGCCCAGACGGAACCTCCCGCCCGGGAGGAGCTGCTCACGCTCGTCTCCCGGAAGACCCCCGAAGAGCGCCTCTTCGAGGCCCGGCTGCTCATCATGGGACTGTCCCGGGTCTCCACCAGCCTGCTGACGAACTCGGCCGGTGCCGCCGAGACCGACCTCACCCGGGTCGCTTCCTGGTCCCAGAACTGGTGGTGCACGACCCCGGCGGAGAGCTCCAAACCTCGCTTGCGCTTCGTGAGCGAGGAGGAACACACGGAGGCGGGCGCCGAACGCAAGAAGCTCTCCGAGGCGGGCTCCGCCGTGGTGTTCTTCTCGAACGTCGCGCTCGCCTGGGCCAAGGCCCATCCCGATGACCCTCGCGCCCCCATCGCCCTCTACCGCGCCGTCCGCTCCAGCAAACACGGCTGCGAGAAGGAGACCCGCGCGGCGCGCGATGCGTTCCGCTACCTGCACAAGCACTACGGCAAGAGCACCTGGGCGAAGCGCGTGCCTTATGTCTATTGAGACGTCCGCGGCGTCACGTCCGGGCCATCACCGGGAAGCGGTCCGGTCCGTCCGGTAGCGACAGGCCGCGGACGAACAGGTCCGCCTCGGTGTCCTCGCCGAGTTCCCGGGCCTCCGGCCACCACCGCTCCGGGGTGAACCCGAACTGGATGGACGTGACGGGCGCGTCCACGAGGCGCGACAGGTGGGGCCGCAGGTCGAAGGGCTCCCGCGCGAAGAGGTCGTCGACGTAGAGCGTGCCGTCCTCGACGCCCGCGAACACCCACGCGTCGTCACTCAACCGCCGCAGCGGGCGCGCGAAGTCCGCCGCCGCGTACCAACTGGCGATGCGCGCATGGCGCCACGCGCCGAAGCGCTCCGTCACCGGGGCCGCCGTCTCCTCCCAGGCGTGCAGCCGCGCGCGCACGGCCCCATCGGTCAGGTCCAACACGGGCGCGGCCTCGCCCCCGGGCTCCACCGTCAGCGAGACACCGAAGAGCGACTGCCGCCGGGGCACGAAGCCGAAGCGCGGATAGAGCCCGAGCACGTTCTTGTTCGCGAACAACACCACGGGCGCAGCACCACAGTCGTCCAGCGCGGCCTCCATCACGAGCCGCGCCAGCCCGCGTCCCCGATGGGACGGGATGCACCCCACCGCGCCGAGCTGGTATCCCAGGACGTCCCGCCCCTCGACCCGCAGGTGCATCCGCGTCACGGAGGCGTTCGCCACCACCTGTCCGTCGTCGAACACGCAGTACGCGTGATAGGCGTCCGTCCACTCGCCCCAGGCGCACCAGCGCCGGAAGTCCACGGTGCGGAAGACCTGTGGCACATAGCCACAGAACGCCTCTTGGAGCGCCGTGTCACCAGGGCCGACGCGGATGACTCGGGGTTGGGTGGAACGCATGGCGCGAGAGATTAGTCGCCACACCCCTCCCGTTCACGTCCCCCGCGGGAACGCGGCCTGGCTCCATGGCGGCGGCGCGTGACGGCCTCACGGGGGCTGTCGCCCCAGGCCTTCCCGGCGCCCTGACAAGGGTGTAGAGACACGCCCGAAACGCTCGTTGCACGAATTGCGACATTGAATCAGCGACGCCTGCCGGCGTCGTAATCGCCGCTCCGCCGGGCACCCTTCTGGCGGACCCCTTACTCAAGGAGCAACACGAATGATGCGCCTCTCGCGGGGACTGTCCCTGACGTCGCTGTGTCTCTCTCTCGCCGCCTGTGGCGCCAGCAAGATGTACACGCTGCCGGTGGCCCCCGACCGCGTCTCCGAGACCCAGGCCAACCTCTGGACCTGCGCCACCCAGGCGGGGCTCGAGTCCCAGGCCCACGGCTCGGACGTCACCAGCGTCAAGTACGACGAGACCACCATGCTGTACTACCGCTACGACGGCGCGGGCGCGTTCGCCTTCCAGGTCATCGTGGACGACAAGGCCGTCCCCCCCGACCAGGTCGAGGGCAAGCTCTCCGTGGCGCGCAAGCAGGGCGAGGCCCTCTACGCCTGCGCCCAGGACCGCGCCAACCCCCACTACGTCGAGTCCGCCGCGCCTTCGTCCACCACCAACATCAACGTCAACCTGAACGCGAACGTCTCCGCCGACGCGTCGGGTGGCGGCGCGTATGTGTCCTCGTCCTCGGGGGGCGCGTCCGCCTCCGCGTCCGTGAACATGAGCGGCACCTGCGCCCGCGCCGTGGACTGCTACGCGCGGCTGGCCAAGACGGTGTGCGAGGGCGCGCAGGACTGCTCCTTCAAGGTCGAGCTCTCCGGCAACGACGAGACGTCCTGCCGCGAGGCCCTGCTCCGCGTCCCCGACCTGCTCATGCCGTTCCGGATGGTGCGCCCGGACATCTCCGCGCCGACGGTCTGCCGCGCCGACTGAGGCCGGGAGGATGGACGTCCGCCCTCGCGCCAGCTCACGCGAGGGCGGACGGTGACACCCAGGACGGCAGCGGGCGTCAGTGGATGCGCAGCGCCAGCTTGCCCAGGTGGTGCTTGCCCACGGCCTCGTGCGCCTGGCTCGCGTCATCCAGGCGGAAGACCTTCGACACCTCGACGTGGAACGGGCCGGCCTCGATGAGCTTGTTGAGGCGCGCCTGCGCGTCGGCGTTCGGCTCGCCGTTGTAGGCGGAGACGCGGACGCCGTCGGCGCCCTTGGGCTCCGGCAACACGCCGTTCGGGTGGGCGATGTGGCCGCCCTTCTTCACGAGCGCCAGCACCTTGTCGCGCTCGCCGCCGCCGCCCGCGAGCACCAGCGCCGCGTCCAGCCCGTCCGGCGCGAACTCGCGCACCGCCTTCACCACGTCGTCCGAGCGCCCGTCCACGGCCTTGTCCGCGCCGATGCGCTTCGCCAGCTCCACGCCGTCCTTGCCGGACGCCACCGCGAGCACCTTCGCGCCCAGCCGCTTGGCGAACTGCACCGCCAGGTGGCCCACGCCGCCGCTGGCGCCGTACACCAGGAGCTTCGTGCCCTCGCGGACCTTCAGCGTGTCATCCACGCCCTCGAGCGCCGTGAGGCCGTCCGCCGCCAGCACGCCCGCCTGCTCCTCGCTCAACCCCTTGGGCACGGGCGATACGTAGTCCGCCTTCACCACGACGTACTCGGCGTAGAAGCCGCCCTTGTCGTTGAGGAAGCCGAAGGCATACACCTTGTCGCCCTCCTTGAAGCGGTCCACGCCCTCCCCCACCGCGGCGATGGTGCCGGAGCCGTCCGAGCCGAGCACGTAGGGGAAGGACGCCTTGGTCCCCTTGTAGCTCTCCATCTCGCCCTCGCGCTCGGACGGGTCCCACTGGCCCACGCCGGCCGTCTTCACCCGGATGAGGACCTCGCCCTTGCCCACCTTCGGCACGGGCAGCGTCTTCATGGCGATGACCTCCGGCCCGCCGAAGCGGTCGATGGCGGCGGCCTTCATCTGCGTCGGAATGGATGAGCTCATGGTGACTCCTCGCGCGCGGGCAGGGGACCCGCGGCAGACAGGGTTTCATCGCAGGCTGGACACGGGCCGCTCGGGATTGCAGTGCCCGGCCGAAGCCCCGGACCAGGGCCCGCCCTCACGCCCGCCACGGGGGCAACCAGGACCCGCGCATCCAAACGAGCGCCACTCACGTACAGTCGCAACTCCTCGACGTCGAACCACCGCCTCCGGGGTCCCCTCCACCATGTCGAAGCCCACCTCTCCGCGCCGCCTCGTGCCGGTCCTCGCCCTGCTGCTCGCCTCCACCGCCGTCAGCGCCTCCGAGCCCGCCGTCACCCTGGGCGGCGTGGTGATGCGCGTCTTCGACCGGAAGAAGGGCGACATCGTCACGCCCGACGAGGCCTCCGACCCCTATGGCATGAACGTGGACGCGCTCCTGCTCGTGCGGGTCCAGGGCACGTACGAGGGCGACAAGCCGCTGAAGCTCACCCTCACCGCGAGCGCCGCCAAGGAGGAGACCGAGGCCGGCTCCCGCCGCGCGTGGAAGGTGACCCAGACGCGGGAGCTGTACGCGCTGCCCGAGGGCGGCGTCGCCCAGGTGCCCTTCGTCCTGCCCTACCAGTGCGCCGGCACCGTCAAGGTCGTCGCCACGCTCACCGGCCCTGGCATCAAGGACACCCGGAAGCTCGACACCGCGTTCCCCTGCGCGGAGTGAGGGCGCGGGGCCTGGGCCCCATCACCGCCGTTTGCCGGGTTTCTGCGGGGCCTTCGTCTTGCCGCCCTTGCCGGCCGACTTCTTGTCCCGCCCCTTCTTCTTGTTGGAGGGGCGCTTGTCGGGCGCGGGCTCGTCGTCGCCGTGGCCACTTTGGTCCTCGTCGGACTCCTGCCGCTTCGACTCGCTGGAGCTGGAGGCCGGACCGCTCCGCGCGGCCGCCTCGCCAGCGGCGTAGCCCTCGGCGCCACCGTCGTGCGCTCCATCCACGTCGCCGAACCCCTCCCCCGTCTGCTCCGGAATCACGGGCGTGGGGACGTCCAGGCTGGAGGCCTCGGCGTTCTCAGGGAGCTCCCAGGCCGCGTCCTCCCAGCCCCGCTTCCACGCGTTGGCGTAGGACGCCCTCCAGGCCTCGACATACTCGACACGCGTGTGGGCGAGCTGGGTCGCGCGCTGCCTCGCCTCCGCGATGAGGTAGGCGCCGTCCGTCCTCGCCTGCAGGGCCGAGTAGTGGTCCGGGATGAAGGGGATGTCCTCCGGGCCCGGGGCGGGAGGAGACTCGATGAGCCCGGTGTGCTCGCCGACCACGTCCTGATAGGCCTCCTCGTAATAGCGGAGGTAGTCCTGGGTGAATTGGGCCTCGTAGGCCTTCCGGTCGTCCGTGTCCTCCAGCCCCGTCACCGCGGCATGGGGGATTTCGCTCAGCACGAGCTCCCGGTTGCGCAGGACGGTCTCGTTGGCGCGATCCGTCTCCCAGGGGAGGTCATGGGGAACGACGTCCTGCCCCACCAGGGCCGCCAGCTCCGCCGCGCGGAAGGGCGCATCCTTGTAGTGGTGGAGGATGTTGGCCGCGGGCACCCGGGCCAGGTCGAACTCCACCTCGCCATAGCCGCTGAAGCCCACGCCGTGGTTGGAGGTGATGTCGCCGGGCGTGGAGCGGGCCGACAGGAGCTTGCCCACGCCCTTGCGGGTCTGGAGGAAGGACAGCAGCCTGGGGTCGTCGGGGATGGCGTCCAGCTCCGTGTTCGCGTGGCGGTTGAGCCACTCCAGGTCGCTCACCCGCCCCGCTTCGACGTTCCGCACCCGCTCCTCCGGCGCGCCCGTGCTGGCGTCGAAGTTGTAACCGAGCCGCCCCTCCGTGCGGCGTCCCGCGTTGAGCGGCCGCAGGGGCCGACCTTCCTTGAGCGCCTTGCGCTCGGGCGGGGTGATGCCGCGCCAGGCCTTGCGCCGGAGCATGCTCCCGCGGACCCGCACGTAGTCAGTGTCGCTGAGCCCCTCCAGCGTGTGTTTCTTGTAGACGTTGGCGAGGCCGTTGGCGGCGGGAGCCACGAGCGAATACGCCGCGTCCCCCTCGAGGATGTTGGCCACGGGCACGCCCTGGAAGGAGATGGCGCCGTCGTCCGCGACGGCGAAGCCCTCGATGTCCGCCAGACGCTCCGTCAGCCCCTGGGGGGTGAGCTCGGCGGCCCTCAGCGCGTCGGAGTAGGCCGTCTGGGCGTCGCGATCCCCTTCATGGCCCGCGAAGGCTCCCGCGGCGGCCACCTTGAGGTCCTGGATCTCCGCCTTGTATGCCGCGTGGACCTGGCGCAGGTGCTGGTGCCCCTCCGAGTCGCGCGCCGCGTCCTCCACGCGGAGCCCGAACTTCGCGCCCCCGACGCGCTGGATGGGGGCGTCCGGCGCGCGGCTGCCCAGGCTCGCCGCCCGCTTCGCCTGCGCCACCACGCGAGGCCCCTGATTGAGCCGCTCCCCCAACGCCTGCAAGGCCGCCACCCGGGGATGACTGGACGGAGCCGACGACGCTCCGCTCCCGGTCCGCTGCGCACCCTGTCCGGAGTGCTCGCCGCCGGGCCCGTCGCGTCGTTGCTCGAAGCTCTTCACGCCCCCTCCTCGCGCAGAGGGAGCAAGTGTGGCACGGGGGGCCGACATCACACGGGCAGGGCGATAGGACAACCGGCCATCGCCTCGAGGTTCCTCGGGTTGCGCGTCCCGTCCCAATCCACGCGGCTACTTCGCGCGTCTCCACTTCACCTCGCCGAGGGTCCCCGCCCCACCGGTCGTCGGCGCGGGGACGACGTATTTCAGCGCGTCGTCCGTCAGCGTGAAGGTGCGCCGCTGCTCCGTTCCCTCCCAGTTCGGGAACGAGGCGTGGTCGATGTGGAAGGTGAGCGTGCGCTCCCTCTCGTTCACCGAGTACCGGCCGAAGTGCGAGTTGGTTCCCCGCACGGTGGCCTGGTTCTCCTCCGGTGTTCCCTGGTTCTTGTCGCTGGACGCGAACCGGGCCCGACCCGCACGGAGGATGTGGAGGGAGTAGCGCCCCTGGCCATCGAACATGAGGAGGCCCTGGGGCTCCGCACCGTAGAGCTGCACCCGCGTCCCATCCGGAAGCACGTTGTCGACCAGGACGAGCGTCCAGGTCCCCACGAGCTGTTCCGCGAGGGACTTCTCCCGGGCATCCACCGGACGAGAGACGAGGAGGGCCGCCAGGAGCAGCAAGGACCCGGCCGTGAATACGCACCCATGGTTTCGCTTCATCGCGTCGCTCCCGCTCACATCAGCACCCCACCGCCGTCCACGGAGAGGACGGTGCCGGTGAGGAAGGGGTTGGTCATGGCGAAGAGGGTGGCGGCGGCCAGGTCCTCCGTCTTCCCCACGCGGCGGGCGGGGGCTTTGTTGGCGTAGTCCGTGAAGAGCTTCTCGCGGGCCTCGGCGCCGAGCCGGTCCCAGAAGGAGCCGGAGTCCACCACGCCCGGAGAGATGGCGTTGAGCCGCACCGGCGCGAGCTCCACGGCCATGGCCTTGGTGAAGGCTTCGAGCCCGCCATTGACCAGGCTGGTGATGGAGGTGCCCACGGCGGGCTTCCAGGCACGGAAGCCAGAGAAGAAGGTGAAGGAGCCCTCCGGGGAGATTCGCGGCGAGGCGTGCTTCACCAGGAAGATCGGCGCCCAGAGCTTGGCGGCGAAGGCCCGCTCGATGGACGCGGCGCCCAGCCCGGTGAGGGGCCCGGCAGCGCCCTGACTCACGGTGCTCACCAGGTGGTCGAAGGGGCCCACCGCCTCGCAGAACGCCGCCACCTCCGCTTCCACGGAGGCGTCCAGGACACGCACCTCGCGGGGGCCCGTCATCGACTCCGCGGTGGCCTCCAGCGCCTCCCGCCTGCGGCCCGCCAACACCACGCGAGCGCCCGCCTCCGACGCGGCCCTGGCCACGCCCCTGCCGATGCCCGAGCCAGCCCCGACGACAATCACCTTCCTGCCTTCCAACCGCATAGGTGTGCCTCCTCGATGGATGGGATTCAGTAACCGCCTGAACAGGTTACTGGCGAAGTCATGCTCGCATTTTCGTAACCTGTCAACCCGGTTTCATGCTTTCCTATGGGACGTCATGGCCCCCAGGAAGAAACAGACACCGGAGCAGCCCGTGGCGCCGGCCGGCGAGCTGCGGGACGGGTTCAAGTTCCGCTCGGGCCGGCTGTGCCTGGACCTGCCTGCGTCCCTGGCCGCGCGGCTGAAGGCCGAGCCGAAGGACCTGCTGGAGACGCCGCACGACCTGGGCCGCTGGTTGGTCGCCGCCGGGCTGGTGGCGAAGAATCCGGAGCCCACCGGCGAGGAGCTGCGACAGGCGCGCGAGCTTCGCGAGGCCCTCTACCAACTGGCGGTGGCTCGCTTGCGCAACGAGGGCCTGGACTCCAAGGCCCGGGCGGTGGTGAACCGGTGGGCGGCGGAGCCTCCTCCCGTGCTTCAACTGAGCCCCGAGGGGCAGACGTGGACGCGTGGCGGCGTGCACTCCCTGTTGGCGGCCGTGGCGAGGGACGGCGTGGAGCTGCTGGGGGGCCCGCTGGCGGAGCGCATCCGCAACTGCGAGGGAGAGGGCTGCGCGCTCCTCTTCGTGGACACCTCGCGCTCCGGACTGCGGCGCTGGTGCTCCATGTCGGGCTGCGGCAACAAGGCGAAGGTGGAGGAGTTCCGCCGACGTCAGCGGGGAGAGGGCGGATAGTGCGGCGCCGGTTCGAAGGGAGCCCCCTGCTGATGGCCGGGGTCCCCCTCGCAGGCAAAGACAGACACGGCGAGCTGCCTGGTGGCGACCCCGAGCTCCCCTGGTGACGCGCGACACGAAGCTCCGGGCGCCCTCCTTGCGCGCGGAGCGTTCACGTCCGAGACGTGAGGTGCTCACCCGCCGGCGTCGTCACGCCTCCTTCGCGGCCAGCTCCCGGGCGGCCTCCACGAAGAGGCGCAGCGGCACGGAGCGCTGCGCTCGGCTGGGGTAGTAGAGGAAGAAGCCGGGGACGGTGGGCGCGTAGTCCTCCAGCACGCGCTGGAGCCGCCCGTCGCGGAGCCGTGCCTCCACCACCGGCTCCAGCGCGTACGCGAGCCCCAGGCCCTGCTCCGCGAGCGTCACGCTCAACCCGTTGTCGTTGGTCACCACGCCTCCGCGCACCGGCACCCGCCACGTCCGCCGTCCCCGCTCCAGCTCCCAGGCGTAGAGCGCGCCGGTCGACAACATGCGGAAGGTGATGCACTCGTGGTCCAGCAGGTCCTCCGGACGCCGGGGGAGGCCGTGCCGCGCGAGGTACTCCGGCGCGCCCACCACCACGAAGCGGAACGGGTCGCTGAGCCGCACCCGCACCATGTCGCGCTCGATGGCCTCGGTCAGCCGGACCCCGGCGTCGTAGCCCTCCGCCACGATGTCCACGAAGCGGTCCTCGATGACGACCTCCACCTCGATTCGCGGGTGGCGCTCCCGGAAGGTGGGCAGCACCGGCGTGATGACGTAGGGCACCGCCCGCCTCGGGACCGACAGCCGGAGCTTCCCCACCGGCTCGCCGGGCCGCGCGGAGACCTCCGTCAGCGTGGTGGACACCTGCCCCAGCGCCGGCCCCACCCCCTCCACCACGCGGCGACCGGTGTCCGTCAACGACACGCTGCGCGTGGTGCGGGTGAGCAGCACCACGCCGAGCTGCTTCTCCAACTGCCGGACCGCGTGACTCACCGCGGGCGTGGTGACGCCGAGTTCACGCGCCGCGCCGCTGAAGCTCCTCAGGCGCGCCACGGCGAGGAACACCTGGAGCTGGGGCAACAGCGCCGTCTTCATCGCGAGTGTTCCTCCGTGACGGGAGCGACGCGGGACGAACTCCCGCTCCGTCGCCACCATTCAACCGGCCTCGTGGCACGGGGTGCATCATGAAACCGTGTTTAACAGCCTGTTGGCATCCCGACGCGTGGTCCGCGGCCGGACTGGAACGTACGTTTCGAGGCGTAGGTCATGCGTCAGGACCCCCAACGTCGCCCGCGCCCGCCGCGCGAGCAGGCAGGAGAGCACACCATGCAGAAACGTCGACTCGGGAAGAGCCCCCTGGAGGTGTCCGCCATCGGCTTCGGCTGCATGGGCATCAGCTTCGGTTACGGGCCCGCGATGGAGCGCAAGGACGCCATCGCGCTGCTGCGGGGTGCCTACGAGCGCGGGGTCACCTTCTTCGACACCGCCGAGGCCTATGGCCCCTACGCCAACGAGGAGCTGGTGGGCGAGGCGCTCGCCCCCTTCCGCGACCAGGTCGTCATCGCCACCAAGTTCGGCTTCCGCTTCGACGAGAACGGCAAGCAGGTGGGCAGCGACAGCCGTCCGGAGAACATCCGGCGTGTCGCCGAGGCGGCGCTCGGGCGGCTGAAGACCGACCACATCGACCTCCTCTACCAGCACCGCGTGGACCCGGACGTGCCCATCGAGGACGTGGCCGGCACCGTCAAGGAGCTCATCCAGCAGGGCAAGGTGCGCCACTTCGGCCTCTCGGAGGCCGGCGTGAGGACGATTCGCCGCGCGCACGCGGTGCAGCCCGTCACCGCGCTGCAGAGCGAATACTCGCTGTGGTTCCGCAGGCCGGAGACGGACGTGCTGCCGACCCTGGAGGAGCTGGGCATCGGCTTCGTCCCCTTCAGCCCGCTGGGCAGGGGGTTCCTCACCGGGAAGATCGACGAGAAGACCTCGTTCGCCCAGGACGACTTCCGCAACCTCGTCCCGCGCTTCACCGCGGAGGCGCGCCGGGCCAATCAGCGGTTCGTGGACTTCCTCGCGGAGGTGGCGAAGCAGAAGAACGCCACGCCCGCGCAGGTGTCACTCGCGTGGCTGCTCGCGCAGAAGCCGTGGATCGTCCCCATCCCCGGCACGACGAAGCCGCACCGGCTGGAGGAGAACCTCGGAGCGGCGGAGGTCGTCCTGACGCGCGAGGACCTCCAGCGCATCGACGAGGCCGCCGCGAGCATCCCCGTGCAGGGGGAGCGCTACCCGGAGGCGCTGGAGAAGCGCACGGGGCTCTGACCTGGACGCGCGGCCACGACGAGGGGCTTGCCCTGGCGCGGCTTCAGCCCCCCGTGCGCGCGAGCCGGAGCGCCTCTTGGAGGATGCGGTCCGAGCCCGCGACCAGGCTCGCCGCGTCCAGGGCGACCTCCACGTCCGGAGGGACTCCGATCCGCTCGTACACCTCACCGTCGGGGGCTTGGTAGATTTCGGGCGACAACCAGAAGGTCCAGCCGTTGGGCATCTGCCGGGTGAGGATGTCTGACTGCGCCCCCATCGTCCGGTCGCCGACGATGGTCACCTGAGGCAGGCCACTCATCGCCAGGGTGAAGTTCTCCGCGGCGCTCGCGGTAGCGCCACTGGTGAGCAGGTAGACCGGCTTCAGGAACTGGCGGGGACCCGCCGGGGCGATGCGGTATGCCCTCAGCGGCGTATGGCCGTCCCCGTCGCGGGTCTTCTTGGAGAAGCCGATTCGCTCGACGTCGGTGAAGCGGCTCGCGAGGGCCAGGGAGATGGCGTCGTAGCCTCCTGGATTGAAGCGCACGTCGATGATGAGGGCATCCTTGTCGGACAGCGCCTCCAGCGCTTCGTCCAGGGCACGGCCAGCCGCCTCCGCGTTGCCCGCCGCGCCATCCGTCGGATGGGGGCTGAACTGGTCCATCCGGGTCACGAAGATGTAGCCGACGCGCTCGTCGAGCGACTGATACGCCATCCGGTTCTCCGCGGTCACCGTGACGCCGGGCCCCGCGAGCAGGCGCTCGAAGATGTAGTTCGTGATTTCGGCGCGGTGGGCCTCGAAGTCCGCGGGGTACGCCTTGGGCTGGAAACGCCGCGTTCCCCCGATGAGCCCGATGTGGCCATCGGTGAGGGGCGCGAGGCTCTCGGACAGGATGGCGAAGAGCTCGTCATCCGTCGTGCCGTCCGAGACACGCGCCCGGAAGCGCTCGTACCGGGCTTGCCAGTCGACACCGTAGAGGTCGAAGAGGGCGTATTGCTCGGCGAACGTGCGCCAGAACACCTCGAAGTTGAACACCGGGTCGTTCGAGGGAGCCGGCGCCCGGGTGCAGACCTCCGGAAGCCGCGTCCGATGTCCCGTGATGTGGAGGGTTCCACCGTCCTCGATCAACAGCTTGTCGTTCGCCAACCGGAAGTTCAGCCCCGCGGCGCGAAGACTCCCGTCCTCCAGCGGGCCGGAGGTGAACAGCAGGCAGCTCACGGTCGTGAGCTCATGGAGGGCGACCGTGTCACCCTCGAAGCGCACGACGAAGCCATAGCCATCGGTGGTCCAGACTCCCTCCAGGGTCGGCTCGGGGTCGGCGTCACCACAACCACTCAGCGACAGGAGCAGCGCCAGCGACCAGTACCAGGAACGACACGACATTGAGGCCTCGACGAAATGACGGGTGCGCCCCCTGAACACCGATCAAACGCCATCGTGTTACCGCAGTCGTTCTTTTTTCGGGATGACGACGACGAGGCGCTCCCGGACCTGGGATACGGCCCCGGACTTGCCAACTCCCTCCTGGAATTCTCAGTGAGCGCACTTCGAGCCGAAGGACGTGGGTGCTGGCGGGTCGGGCGGTGACGACCACTTCACCCAAGTCGACGCCTGGCTGCACGTGCGACACCGGCTCAGCGCGGGCCCGCCGCCATGAACGGCGCGGCCACGACCGCGAGCAGGAACAGCAGGGGCGGCGACACGACCAGCCACAGCGGGTGCTTCGACAACTGCTGCCGCGTCAGCAACCACACCAGCCCGAAGGCGGGGATGACCGCGCCCAACGCGCCCCCGATGAAGAGCATCGAGATGGGATTGCCATCATCCAGACCCCGCTCGATGCCCTGGAGGGCACGGACGTAGAACGCGAGCAGCAAGGCCCCACTCCCGCCGACCACCCCGTACAACGACTTCTCGGCGATGTTCATGATGGCACCAGACTATACAAACATCGGCTGTCTGTCATTTCACCCTCCGGTGACGGGTCGCCCCAATCCCTCACCTGTCGGGAGAGGACTCCCGAGGTAGGTGGCGCGGAGGGTGGCCCGGAGGACCCCTCGGATTGCCGGATGTCAGACGCGGCGGATAGCGTTCGCACATGCCGGACATCCGCCTACCCGCCGAAGCGAAGTTCAAGAACGAGTTGCAGGCCCTCGCCGCGCACGACGACAAGCCCCGGCCACCCGGCTGGGCCCTGTCTCCCCGCGCGGTGGAGACCTACATCCTGGGCAGCGCCAAGCCCGTGGGTGGGGTCGCGATCTCTCCCAAGTATGTGGGCGACAAGGGGCTGGTGCAGGTGTGCATCGCCACGCTCGCGTCGGACCGGGCGCTGATGCTGGCGGGTGAGCCCGGCACCGCGAAGAGCTGGCTCTCCGAGCACCTGTCCGCCGCCATCAGCGGCACCTCCGCCCTCATCGTCCAGGGCACGGCCGGCACCAGCGAGGACCACCTCAAGTACTCGTGGAACTACGCGCTGCTGCTCGCCAAGGGGCCCACGCCGGAGGCGCTGGTGCCCTCCCCCGTGCTGCGCGCCATGCGGGCCGGCAAGTTCGCCCGCTTCGAGGAGGTGACGCGCACCTCGCCCGAAATCCAGGACACGCTCATCTCCCTCCTGTCGGAGAAGCAGATCTCCATCCCGGAGCTGGGCGAGGTGGTCAGCGCGCAGCGGGGCTTCAACCTCATCGCCACGGCGAACACCCGGGACCGGGGCGTCAACGAGATGAGCGCCGCGCTCAAGCGCCGCTTCAACTTCGTCACCGTGCCCGTGGTGGAGGACCTGGAGCAGGAGATCCAGATCGTCACCCGCCGCGAGGCGGAGCTGCGCAATGACTATCAAGTCGGCGTGCCGCCGCCGGCCGAGCTGTCCCGGATGCTGCTGACGCTGTTCCAGGAGCTGCGCCAGGGCGTGACGAAGGATGGACAGACGAAGGTGCGCACGCCCAACGCGGTGCTGTCCACGGCGGAGGCCATCAGCGTGCTGTTCAACAGCTCCATCCTCGCGGAGCAGTTCGGCGGCGGCGCGGTGACGGCGAAGGAGCTGGCCGCCTCGCTGATGGGGGCGGTGGTGAAGGAGCAGGAGGGGGACGTGAAGGCGCTGCGCGAGTACATGGAGACCGTGGCCAAGGAGCGGCCCGGCGCGTGGAAGGAGCTGTACACCGCCAGCAAGAAGCTCCTGAGGGGCTGATGGACTTCGACCTGCTCGGCCGGGTCCACCTGTTCCCGGTGCGCCACCACTCGCCGCGCACGACGCGGGTGCTCGTCCCGTGGCTCGCGCGCGTGGCGCCGGAGGTGGTCCTCATCGAGGGCCCGTGCGACGCCACCGCCCTCATGGACGTGCTGTGCGACGCGGAGACGAAGCCGCCCGTCGCCATCCTCGGCTACCGCACGGACGACACGCCGGGCTCGGCGATGTGGCCCTTCGCGGACTATTCGCCCGAGTACGCGGCGCTGCGCTGGGCGCGCAGCCACGGCGCCACCCCGCGGTTCATCGACCTCCCCACCGGCGTCAGCCTGGCGCTGGGCGCGCGCGAGGAGGAGGTGCCCCCGCCGCTGGAGAGCGACGCGGTGGCCCCCGTCGCCGACGAGGACGAGGACGAGGAGCCGCTGACGGAGCGGCTCGCGCGCGAGCAGGGCTACCGCTCGTTCGAGGAGCTGTGGGAGGCGATGTTCGAGGCGCCGGACTGGACGCCGGAGGGCTTCCGCCCCGTGCTGCTCGCGTGGGCGGACCTGCTCAACACGGGGCCCCGGCGCGACTACCACCGCTGGCGCGACGCCTTCATGGCGCGCCAGGTGCTGGAGGTGGTGGCCAGCGGCGTCGCCCCGGAGCGCATCGCCGTGGTGGCGGGCGCCGCGCACGTGGCCGCGTTCGTGGCCCGGGACGTGGACCCGGCGCTGGAGGCGCGGCTCCCCGCGGCCGTCCCCAGCGCGGTGACGTTGATTCCCTACAGCTTCCCGCGCTTGTCGGAGCAGTGGGGGTACGGGGCGGGCAACCGCGCGCCGCACTTCTACCAGAAGGCCCACGAGGCCTCGTGCGACTTCCGGCGCGCGACGCTGGAGGTGCTGCTCGACTTCTCCGCGCACCTGCGCCTGCGCGGCTTCACCGCGACGCTGGCGGACGTGCTGGAGGCGTACCGGCTGGCGCTGACGCTGACCGACCTGCGGGAGAAGAGCGCGCCGGGCGTGGACGAGCTGCGCGAGGCGACGGTGGCCACGCTGTGCCGGGGAGACGCCACGCACGTGGACGCCTTCCTGTGGCGCAGCGCCGTCGGGCACCAGGTGGGCCGGGTGGCGAGCCGCATCGGGAAGAACTCGCTGCAGGCGGAGTTCTGGCGGGAGGTGGACGCGCGCCGGCTGCCCCGGACGGACAGCCCGGAGACGTTCTCCCTGCGGCTGAACAACGAGGTGGAGGTGGGCAGCTCGGTGTTCCTGCACCGGCTGCGCGTGGCGGGCATCCCCTACGCGGCGCTCACCGGCGCGGGGCAGCAGAAGCTCAAGCCCCACGAGGCGGGAGGCCACGCCGCGCTCTCCCGGGTGCGGGAGACGTGGGAGGCGCAGTGGACGCCGTCCACGGACGTCGCGCTGGTGGAGGACATCATCCTCGGTGACTCGCTGGAGGCGGTGACGACGCGCGTGCTCCAGGAGCGGCTGGACGCCACGCGCACCACGGCGGGCTCCGCGGAGGTGCTGCTGGAGGCGGTGACGACCAGTTGCCCGCTGACCATCGCCGCGGCCCTGCGCGTCTGCGACACGCACGCCTCCACGGACGTGGACCTGCCCTCGCTGGCCCAGGCGGCGCGCGCCCTGTCCGGGCTGGTGGCCTACGGCACGTCCCGCGCCCACGCGGACGCGGGCGACGAGGCGGTGGCGCGGCTGTGCAAGAAGACCTTCTCCCGCGCGCTGCTGCGGCTGCGCGAGGCGTGTGACTGCGCGCCGGACGCGGTGGCGGGCGTGCTGGAGGCGCTGCGCACGCTGCACGAGGTGGCGCTGGCGCAGCCCGGGGTCGACAAGGCCGGCTGGCTGACGGAGGCGCGCTGGCTGATGGCGAGCGACACCGTGCACCCGGCCGCGTCCGGCCTGTGCGCGGGGCTGCTGTACCTGGCCCAGGAGCTGACGGAGGCGGAGGTGGCGCGCGAGGTGCGCCAGCGGGTGTCGCCCGCGACGAACCCGGAGACGGGGGCCTCGTGGCTGGAGGGCTTCCTGCGGGTCAACGCCCTGGTGCTGGTGAAGAACCGCGAGGTGGTGGTGGCGCTGGACGCGTTCCTCGCGGCCATGGAGCCGGAGCGCTTCCGTCAGACCCTCCCGGTATTGAGGAGGGCACTGAGCACGCTGGGTCACACCGAGCGCCGCTACCTGATGGAGAACGTGGTGGGGGCGCGAAAGCTCACGGCGCAAGGCGGGGCGGCGAAGGCGGTGCTCGCGGAGAAGGACAAGGCGAAGCTCAAGGACATGAGCGCGGAGCTGGGCAAGGCGCTCGACGACCTGGACGACCTGCTATGACCGTCGACCCGAAGACGCTGCCACGTGAGGACCGGGAGGCGCTGCTGCGCTGGCGGCTGGCGCTGGGCCCGGAGGCGGAGAAGAGCGGCGCGTGCCCGTCCCTGGGGGCGCTCGCGGACATGGCGGGCACCGTGGGCCTGGGCGCGGACGCCCTGGCCGAATTGGATGGCGCGCTGTCGTTCGTCTACGGCGACCCGCGCGGAGGCCGCGGCGGCTCGCAGCCGCGCATCCCCCAGTGGCTGGCCGCGCTGCGCGACTTCTTCCAGGAGGACGTGGTGGCCCTGGTGCAGAAGGACGCCATCGAGCGCCGCGACCTCACCCAGTTGTTGTTCGAGCCGGAGACGCTGCCGTTCCTCGAGAAGAACGTGGAGCTGGTGACGACGCTGGTGAGCGCGCGCAACCTCATCCCGGACCAGGCGAAGGACATCGCCCGGCAGATCGTCCGAGAGGTGGTGGAGGAGCTGCGCAAGAAGCTGGAGTCCACCGTCCGCATGGCCGTCTTCGGCGCGCTGCGGCGGGACATGACGAGCCCGCTGCCCATCGCGCGCAACATCGACTGGAAGCGCACCATCCGCCACAACCTGAAGGGCTGGGACGCCGCGAACCAGCGGCTGGTACCCGAGCGCTTCTACTTCTGGCCCAACCAGCAGAAGCGCCACGAGTGGGACGTGACGCTGGTGGTGGACCAGTCCGGCTCCATGGCGGAGAGCGTGGTGTACAGCTCCGTGATGGCGGCCATCTTCGCGTCGCTCAACGTGCTGCGCACGCGGCTGGTGCTGTTCGACACCGAGGTCGTGGACATGACGCCCGTGCTGGCGGACCCGGTGGAGGTGCTGTTCTCCGCGCAGCTGGGCGGAGGCACGGACATCCACCGCGCGGTGGCCTACGCCATGGAGCACCACGTGGACCGCCCGGAGAAGACGCTCTTCCTGCTCGTCACCGACCTGTTCGAGGGCGGCGACGCGGGGCAGCTCGTCGCCCGGCTGCGCCAACTGGTGGAGTCCCACGCGAAGGTGCTGTGCCTGCTGGCGCTGTCGGACAGCGGGACGCCCTCGTACGACCAGGGGCTGGCGCAGCAGCTCACCGCGCTGGGCATCCCCTGCTTCGGGTGTACGCCGCGCAAGCTGGTGGAGGTGGTGGAGCGGGTGATGCGCCACCAGGACCTGTCCTCGCTCGTCGAGTCCACGCGGGAGAAGCACCATGGTTGAGGTCCAGCGGCTCAAGCCCGGCATCGGGGCGATGACGGAGATCATCAGCGACCGCGACGAGCTGACCAAGGGCGCGCAGCTCTTCGACGGCAAGCAACTGTCGAACCTGGCGCGCTTCGAGAACAAGCTCTTCGCGGACGCGTCCGGCTCCGGGGCGACGCCGTACAAGGTGTCGCTCGTCTTCGGCGAGGCGCGCGAGGTGAAGGCGCGCTGCTCGTGCATGGCGGCGCGCTCCCGGCCCTTCTGCAAGCACGCCGCGGCGCTGCTGGTGGCCTGGTCGCGCACGCCCGACGCCTTCGTCACCGCGGACGCGCCCCCCGCGGGCGCGGCGGGCCCGGCCAGGAAGAGCGTGAAGAAGGGCAAGACGGACGCGGCGGACCTGATGCGCGCGGGCGTGGAGCAGGTGTCCACGCTGGTGCGGGAGCTGGGCCTGTCGGGCGTGGCGTCGCTGGCGGCGGACCGGCCGGAGCAGGTGCGCGCGCTGGGCGAGGCGCTGCGCGCCAACGGGCTGCGCCGGCTGGCGGCGCGCACGGTGGAGGTGGCGGGGCTGCTGGAGCAGGCCGTGGCGCGCACCGGCGCCTTCGAGCCCCCCGTCTTCACGGACCTGGTGGCGGACATGCTGCTGACCGCGCGCAAGGTGGAGAAGCACCTGGGCGGCGAGGCGCTGGAGGACCGCTACGTCGAGGAGCTCATCGGCAAGACGTGGACGAAGAAGGACCGGGCGCCCGCCGGCCCGCTGACGCTGCTGGAGTACGCCTTCACCTCGCGCGTCACCCCGGACGACTTCCTGGTGCGCGAGAGCCGCTTCCTGGAGCTGGGCTCCGGCCGGCACTACGCGGAGAAGCAAATCCTCCCCGCCTTCCTCAAGCGCGTGGAGCCCAAGCGCAGCCACGCGGGCCTGGTGCTGGTGGAGGCCCGGGGCGGGCAATACCCCGGCTTCGCGCCGCACCGGCTCGACCTGGAGGGAGAGCTGGCGTCGAAGCCGCTGGACGCGGACGCGCTGGACCGGCTGGTGGAGACGGCGCTGCCGGACGTGGGCGCGGCGCTCACGGCCTTCCAGGAGCACCGCAAGGACGTCTTCGCGCCGGAGCGGCTGCCCGTGGCGGTGCGGGCGCGGACGATGGTGGCCAGCGGCCAGCGCTCGCAGTGGGTGGACGACGACGGGCGGGGCGTGTTCCTGCCGGCGGACCCGGCCCTGGAGGAGCCGCTGGCGGCGGCGCTGGAGGGCGCGCGGCTGCGCGTGGTGCTGGGGGACCTGGGCCTGGAGGCGGCGCTGCCCACGCTGTTCCCGCTCGCGGTGGTGGTGGAGACGGAGGAGGGGCTGGAGCTGCGGGGCCTGGGGCTGACGGCGCCGGAGGACGAGGCGAAGCGGGGGCGGCGGCGCGCGCGCCCCGCGGCTCCGACGGCGGTGGCGGTGCCCCGGGGCGGCTGGTCGGAGGCGGCGCGCGCGGCGG
>NZ_JAKCFB010000025.1 GCF_024198235.1 Myxococcus dinghuensis
CGGCGAGGCGGTGATGCAGTTGCTGTCGGAGCTGCACAAGGCCGGCGCCACCATCTGCATGGTGACGCACGACCCGGCGCACGCGCGCGTCGCCACCCGCACCGTCAGCCTCTTCGACGGCCGCATCGTGCAGGACGAGCAGCGCCGCTGATCCTCTCCGCAGGGATTGTCCCGGGCCCGCGCCTTCCGCGCGCGGGAACGGGAGTCGTCTGCCTTCTCTCCGCCCGGGGCGCCACGCGCATGGAAACCTTCCTCCTCGATGTCCGTCACGCCTCTCGCTCGCTGCTCAAGAGCCCGGGCTTCGCGCTGGTCGCGGTGCTGGCGCTGGCGCTGGGCATCGGCGCGAACACGGCCGTCTTCAGCGTCGTCAACGGGGTGCTCCTCCGGCCGCCGCCCTTCGCGGAGCCGGAGCAGCTGGTGGACGTGTCCAACGACTTCGCGAAGGCGAAGCGCGCCGGGCTGTCCTCGTCGGTGGTGGAGTACCGGGAGTACCGCGACCTGACGCATGTCTTCGCCTCGGTGGCGGCCTTCTCGGATGACGACGTCACGCTGACGGGCGTGGACACGCCGCAGCACCTGCGCGTGCTGGAGGCCACCGCGTCCTTCCTGCCCACGCTGGGCGTGGCGCCGTCGCTGGGGCGCAACTTCACAGAGGACGAGGAGACGCCGGGGAGGGATCGCGTGGTGCTGCTCACGCACCAGACGTGGCGGACCCACTTCTCCCAGGACCCGAGCGTGCTCGGGCGCACGCTCCAGTTGGATGGCGAGCCCTACACGGTGGTGGGCGTGCTGCCGCGCGGCGTGGTGTACCCGGCGGGCACGGACCTCTACAAACCCTTCGCGCCCTCGCCGGACCTGGCGGGCGAGGAGAAGCGGGAGACGCGCTTCCTGGACGTGATGGCCCGGATGAAGCCGGGCGTGACGTTGGAGGCCGCCCGGCGCGACCTGGCGCGGGTCTCCTCGGAGCTGGCCGTGGCCCACCCGAAGTACGGCTCCTCGCAGCGCACCATCGGCCTGAAGTCCCTGGAGGACGAGGTGGTGGGAGACGTGAAGGGCACGCTGTGGCTGCTGCTGGGCGCGGTGGGGTTCGTGCTGCTGGTGGCGTGCAGCAGCGTGGCGAACCTGCTGCTGGCCCGCGCGGCGGCGCGGGAGCGCGAGGTGTCGATTCGCGCGGCGCTGGGGGCGGGGCGGGGGCGGCTGGTGGCGCAGTTCCTCACGGAGAGCCTGGTGCTGGCGGTGGTGGGCGGCGGGCTGGGGTTGCTGCTGGCGCTGTGGGGGACGGACGCGCTGCTGGCGGTGGTGGGCGAGGCCCTGCCGAGGGCGGCCGAGGTCCGGCTCGACTGGCGCTCGCTGGTGTTCACGACGGGCGTGAGCCTGGTGTCGGGCGTGTTGTTCGGGCTGGTGCCGGCGCTCCAGGCGAGCCGCGCGGACCTGAACGCGGCGATGCGCGAGGGCTCGCGAGGCACGGGCGGCGGTCGCGCGGGGAGGCTGCGCGCGGGGCTGGTGGTGGGGCAGGTGGCGCTGGCGCTGGTGCTGCTGGTGGGCGCGGGGCTGTTCGGCAAGAGCCTGGTGGCGCTGATGACGATGGACCCGGGCTTCGAGCCCGAGGGTGTGCTCACCGCGCAGCTCTCCCTCCCGGCGACGACCCACGGCACGCCCGAGCGGCAGGCCGCCTTCCAGCAGGCGTTGCTGGAGAAGCTCCAGACGTCGCCCGGCGTGGAGGCCGTGGGGCTCACCAACCTGCTGCCGCTGGGGCGCTCGATGACGTTCGGCTTCTCCATCGAGGGGCGGACGAAGGGCCCGGACGAGGTGTGGCCCGCGGTGCAGATGCGCACCGTCAGCCCGGACTACCTGCGCGCGCTGCGGGTGCGGCTGCGCGAGGGGCGGATGCTGGAGTCGATGGATGGCTCGGGCGCCGCGTGGGCGGTGGTCATCAACCAGCGCTTCGCGGAGCTGTACTGGCCCCAGGGCAACGCGCTGGGCCAGCGGCTGAAGTTGAACCGGCCCGACGCGCAGTGGGCCACGGTGGTGGGCATCGTGGACGACGCGCGCGAGTGGGCGCTGGACAAGCCGATGGTGCCCATCGCGTACTACTCGCTCGCGCAGCTGGGCGGGACGAACCTGGCGCTCGCCGCGAGGGCGAAGTCGGGGGACCCCGAGTCCCTCCGCTCGGCGGTGGAGGGCGCGCTGCGGGAGGTGGATGGCAACGTGCCGTTGTTCGGCGTGGCGCCCCTGGCGCGGCTGGCGGACGACTCCATCGGCGCGCGACGGCTGTCCGCGCTGTTGATGGGGTTGTTCGCGGGCACCGCGTTGCTGCTGGCGGCGTTGGGCATCACCGGCGTCATCGGCTATTCGGTGGCGCAGCGCACGCGGGAGATGGGCATCCGCATGGCGCTGGGCGCGGCGCGGGGCGACGTGCTGGCGCTGGTGCTGCGCCAGGGGATGGGCCTGGCGGGGCTGGGCGTGGCCCTGGGG
This sequence comes from Myxococcus dinghuensis, assembly GCF_024198235.1. Taxonomy (GTDB): domain Bacteria; phylum Myxococcota; class Myxococcia; order Myxococcales; family Myxococcaceae; genus Myxococcus; species Myxococcus dinghuensis. The sequence goes on from NZ_JAKCFB010000025.1 coordinate 2,476, forward strand.
CTGGTGCTGTCGCTGGCGCTGGCGCACCTGCTGCGAGCCTTGCTGTATGGCGTGACGGCGTATGACCCGTGGACGTTCGCCGGGGTGGCGGCGCTGTTGTCCGCGGTGGCGGGCGTGGCGACGTGGCTGCCGGCGCGGCGGGCCACGCGGGTGGACCCCATCATCGCCCTTCGAGCGGAGTAGGCGGAGACGACATGGATACCTTGCTGCAGAACTTCCGCTTCGCGCTGCGCTCCCTGCGCAAGAGCCCCGGCTTCACGCTGGTGGCGGTGCTGGCGCTCGCGCTGGGCATCGGCGCGAACAGCGCCGTGTTCAGCGTGGTGAACGGCGTGCTCCTCCGGCCGCCGGCCATCGAGGAGCCGGGCCGGCTGGTCCACCTCACCAGCGACATCGACATCGCGGGCCTGAAGGAGATCTCCGTCTCCGTCATGGAGTACCAGGACTTCCGCGAGCGCTCCCACGTCTTCAGCGCCGCGGGGGTGTACACCTGGAAGGACATGACGCTCACGGACGGAGGGGCCGCGCAGCGCTTCGGCGTGGCGAGGGTCTCGGCCTCGTTCCTGCCCACGCTCGGCGTCCGGCCGATGCTCGGGCGGAACTTCACGGAGGAGGAGAGCTCGCCGGGACACGACAAGGTGGTCGTGCTCACGCACAAGGCGTGGCGCGCGCACTTCGCGCAGGACCCGGACGTGCTGGGCAAGTCCCTCCAGTTGAACGGTGAGTCGTACACGGTGGTGGGCGTGCTGCCCTCGCGCGCGGCGTACCCGGAGCGGACCGACCTCTACGTGCCCTTCGTCCCGACGGAGGAGCAGGCCACGTCGCGGACCACGCGCTTCCTGGCGCTGGTGGCGCGGCTGCGCGACGGGGTGTCGCTCGGGCAGGCCCGCGCCGACATGGACCGGGTCGCCCGCGAGATGCAGGAGGCGGAGCCCCGCTACCAGGGCCTCGGCTGGTCCGTCCACCTCACGCCCCTGGAGGACCGGATGGTGGGGAACGTGAAGGGCACGCTGTGGCTGCTGCTGGGCGCGGTGGGGTTCGTGCTGTTGGTGGCGTGCAGCAGCGTGGCGAACCTGCTGCTGGCGCGGGCGGCGGCGCGGGAGCGGGAGGTCTCGATTCGCGCGGCGCTGGGGGCCGGGCGCTGGCGGTTGATGGTCCAGTTCCTGTCGGAGAGCCTGGTGCTGGCGGTGGTGGGGGGCGGGCTGGGGTTGCTGCTGGCGCTGTGGGGAACGGACGTGCTGCTGGCGGTGGTGGGCGAGGGCCTGCCGAGGGCGGGAGAGGTGCGGCTGGACTGGCGCTCGCTGGGGTTCACGATGGGCGTGAGCCTGGTGTCGGGCGTGCTGTTCGGGCTGGTGCCGGCGCTCCAGGCGAGCCGCGCGGACCTGAACGCGGCGATGCGCGAGGGCTCACGAGGCACGGGCGGGAGGCGCTCCGGGAAGCTGCGCGCGGGGCTGGTGGTGGGGCAGGTGGCGCTGGCGCTGGTGCTGCTGGTGGGCGCGGGGCTGTTCGGCAAGAGCCTGGTGGCGCTGCTCGCGGTGGACCCCGGCTTCGACCCCGAAGGCGTGCTCACGGGACGACTCACCCTGCCGGACGTGGGCTACGCGGACGACTCCCGGAAGCTGGCCTTCCAGCGTGAGCTGTTGGAGAAGCTCCAGGCGGTGCCCGGCGTGGAGTCCGTGGGGCTCACCAACATGCTGCCGCTGGGCGGGCTCACCTTCCGGGGCATCGTGTTCGAGAGCCGGCCCCGGACGCCGGGAGAGCTGCTGCCCGAGGTGAGCTTCCGACTGGCGAGCCCGGACTACCTGCGCGCGTTGCGCGTGAAGCTGCTCCAGGGGCGGCTGCACCAGGGGCTCGGCGAAGTGGGCCAGCCCGCGGAGGTCGTCATCAACAAGCGCTTCGCGGACACCTACTGGCCCCAGGGCAACGCGCTGGGCCAGCGCCTGTCGCTCGAGCCGATGACGCACTGGTCGACGGTGGTGGGCATCGTCGACGACCTGCGCGAGGAGGGCCTGGAGGACGTCTCGCGACCCGCCGCCTACTGGGCGCTCAACTCGGACCCCAGCCCCTTCATGGGCCTGGTGGTGCGCGCGAAGTCGGGCCCCGCGGAGGCGCTGCGTCCGGCCATCGAGGCGGCGCTCCGGGAGGTGGACCGGGACGTGCCGTTGTTCGGCGTGGCACCGCTGTCCCGGCTCGTGGACGAGTCCATCGGCTCGCGCCGGCTGTCCGCGCTGCTGATGGGGTTGTTCGCGGGGACCGCGCTGCTGCTGTCGGCGCTGGGCATCACCGGCGTCATCGGCTACTCGGTGGCGCAGCGCACGCGGGAGATGGGCATCCGCATGGCGCTGGGGGCGGCGCGGGGCGACGTGCTGGCGCTGGTGCTGCGCCAGGGGATGGGCCTGGCGGGGCTGGGCGTGGCCCTGGGGCTGGCGTTGTCGCTGGCGCTGGCCCGCTTCCTGGGCGCGCTGTTGTACGGGGTGACGGCGTATGACCCGTGGACGTTCGCCGGGGTGGCGGCGCTGCTGTCCGCGGTGGCGGGCGTGGCGACGTGGCTGCCGGCGCGGCGGGCCACGCGGGTGGACCCCATCATCGCGCTTCGTTCGGAATAACCCGCCTGCTTCCCTCATTCCGTGCGCCGCGGCGCACTCCCGAGAACCCCATGTCCCCTCCCCTCATCTCCCTGCGGCAAATCGAGAAGTCCTATCCCCTGGCGGGCGGGCGCACCTGGGTGCTGCGCAACATCGACCTGGACATCCAGCCCGGTGAGTTCGTCACGCTGATGGGCCCCTCGGGCGCGGGCAAGTCCACGCTCCTGTCCATCCTCGGCATGCTCGACGCGGAGTGGCAGGGCGAGTACGTCCTGGACGGGCAGGCGGTCCACAAGATGAAGCCCAAGGAGCGCGCGGAGCTGTCGCGGCGCACCATCGGCTTCGTCTTCCAGCAGTACCACCTGCTGGACAACCTCACGGTGGCGGAGAACCTGGAGGTTCCCCTGTCCTACCGCAACCTGAAGAAGGGCGAGCGCGACGCGCTGGTGGGGGACATGCTGGACCGCTTCCAGCTCGTGGGGAAGAAGGACCTGTTCCCCTCGCAGCTGTCGGGTGGTCAGCAGCAGCTCGTGGGCATCGCCCGCGCGCTCATCGCCAACCCGAAGATGCTGCTGGCGGACGAGCCCACCGGCAACCTCCACTCGCAGCAGGCCAGGCACATCATGGAGGTCTTCCAGAAGCTCAACCAGGAGGGCACCACCATCATCCAGGTGACGCACTCGGACGCCAACGCGGCGTACGGCCACCGCATCATCCAACTCGCGGACGGGTGGCTGCAGAAGGCCTGAGTCGGAAAGGGGGGCGCCGCCATGTGGAACGACGTGTCGATGGACGTGAGGTACGCGCTGCGCACGATGCGCCAGTCGCCCGTGTTCACGGCGGCGGCGGTGCTGGTGCTGGCGCTGGGCATCGGCGTGACGACGGCCTTGTTCAGCGTGGTGGACGCGGTCCTCCTGCGCCCGCTGCCCTTCCCGGAGCCGGAGCGGCTGGTGGTGATGGCGTCCGAGGGGCCCGGGTCGCGACAGGCGCGCTACAGCCTGCCCAACTACGAGGACCTCGCGCGCGACGTCACCCAACTGCGCTCGCTGAGCGCCTACGCGAGTGACGCCTTCAACCTCACGGGCGAAGGGGACGCGAGACAACTGTGGGGCGCGGCGGTGGTGGGCGACTTCTTCGGCGCGCTCGGGACGCCGCCCCTGCTCGGCCGCGCCTTCTCCGTCGACGAGCGCCACGCGCGGGTGGTGGTGCTCTCCCACGCGCTGTGGTTGCAGGAGGGCGGCGTCCCGGAGGTGCTCGGTCGGACGCTGACGCTCGACGGGCAGCCCTACACGGTGGTGGGGGTGATGCCGCCGTCCTTCGACGTGCCTCAGCGCAACTCGGACCTCTGGATTCCCTTCGACAGCCAGCCCGCCTCGGTGACGCGCGAGCCGCGCGAGGAGCGGGGGCACCGCTCGTTCTCCGTGCTGGGCCGGCTGGCGCCCGGGGCGACGCTCGAGTCCGCGCGGGAGGAGCTGAAGGCCGTGGGCGGGCGCATCATCGCCGAGAAGGACGCCGCGCTCGTGGTGGGGCTGAACCGCTACGGCGACGTCCTCACCCGGGACGTGCGCCTGCTGCTGTGGGTGCTGCTGGGCGCGGTGTCCCTCGTGTTGATGCTGGCCGCGGCCAACGTGGCGCACCTGCAACTGGCGCGGGCCGCCGCGCGGCAGCGGGAGCTGGGCATCCGCGTGGCGCTGGGGGCCGGGCGCGGCCGGCTGGTGCGGCAGTTGCTCACGGAGAGCGTGCTGCTGGCGCTGATGGGAGGCGTGGGCGGCGTGCTGCTCGCGCTGTGGGCCACGGACTTGGTGCTGTACCTGGGCGCCAACCGCCTGCCCCGCTCGGGCGAGGTGGTGGTGCACGGCCGCGTCCTCTTCTTCGCGCTGGCCGTGACGCTGACGACGGGCGTGGGCGTGGGGTTGGTGCCGGCGCTGCAGCGCAGCCGGATGTCTCCGGGCGCGGTGCTGGGGCGGGGCGCGGCGGAGTCCTCCCGGGGCCGCGCGCACGCGGTGCTCGTGGTGGCGGAGGTGGCGCTGGCGCTGCTGCTCGTCACCGGCGCGGGGCTGATGCTCAAGAGCTTCTGGCGGATGTCTCAGGCGGACCCGGGCCTGGAGCCCGAGGGGGTCTTCGTGGCCCGGCTGTCCCTGCCGGTGGACCGCTACGGGGACCCGGTGCGGGCGGCGAACTTCCACCGCGAGCTGACGGAGCGGCTCGCCGCGCGGCGCGAGGTCGCCGCCGTGGGCGTGGGAGAGAGCCTCCCGGCGGGGGGCTCCATCCAGCGCTCGGGCTACTTCCCGGAGGGCTCCGACGACCCACCGGTGCGCCCCAACGCGCTGGTCAACACCTCCACGCCCGGCTTCCTCGAAGCGCTGCGCGTGCCGCTGCTCGCGGGGCGTCGGCTCCAGGCCTCGGACGGCGCGAACGCGCCCCGGGTCATGGTGGTGAGCGAGCGCTTCGCGCGCGCGGTCTTCCCCGGGCAGGACGCGGTGGGCCGCCGCGTGTCCTTCGGCGGTGACGACGCGCAGGGCAACCCGCTGTGGGTGACGGTGGTGGGCGTGGTGGGGGACGTCGCGTACGCGGGCGTGGAGCAGGGGCACGAGCCCACCGTGTACGTGCCCATGGCGCAGGACCCGTCCTCCGGAGGACAACTGGCGGTGCGGGCCGCGGGAGGGGTGTCGCCCCAGTCGTTGGAGGCGGTGGTGCGCGAGGAGCTGCGCGCCGTGGACCCGATGGTGGCGCTCTCCCAGGTGTCCACGCTGGAGGAGCGGCTGGGCAGGGACCTGGGCCAGCCCCGCTTCCGCGCGGTGCTGCTGGGCGCCTTCGGCGTGCTGGCGCTGGTCCTGGCCGCGGTGGGCATCTACGGCGTCATGTCCTACGCGGTGACCCAGCGCTCCCACGAGATGGGCGTGCGCATGGCCCTGGGGGCGCGGAGCGCGGACATCCTGAGGCTCGTGGTGGGCCAGGCGCTGCGGCGCGTGGGGCTGGGCCTGGCGCTGGGCCTGCTGGGCGCGCTGGCGGCCCACCGCATCATGGAGGGGCTGCTCTACGGGATGGGGGCGCTGGATGTTTCGGTGTTGGCCTCCGTCTCCCTCCTGCTATGGGGCACCGCCTGGCTGGCGAGCTGGCTACCGGCTCGCAGGGCCGCCAGCGTGGACCCCGCATCCGTCCTTCGTCGCGGTTGAGCCGCTTCTTTCCTGGCACCTTTCTTCCTCTCATGGATGTCCCCGTGTCCGAACCCCTTCCCTCCATCGCTCCCGCTGCTCCCGCTCCGGCCCCCGTACCCGCCGCGAAGCCCGCGCGCATCCTCGTCGCCGACGACCAGGCGGACGTGCTGGAGGCCTTGCGCCTGTTGCTGAAGCGCGACGGGTACACGGTCGTCACCGCGCAGTCGCCCGCGGGGGCGCTCGCCACGCTGGACGCCGAGGACGTGGACCTGGTCCTCATGGACCTGAACTACGCGCGCGACACGACCTCCGGCAAGGAGGGCATGGACCTGCTCGGGCGCATCCGCGCGCAGGACGCGTCGCTGCCGGTGGTGGTGATGACGGCGTGGAGCAGCGTGGAGGGCGCGGTGGAGGCCATGCGCGGCGGTGCCCGCGACTACGTGCAGAAGCCGTGGGACAACACGCGCCTGCTGGCCACGCTGCGCACGCAGCTGGAGCTGGGGCGCGCCCTCAAGCGCAGCCGGCGCCTCGAGGAGGAGAACGAGCACCTGCGGCGCGGCAAGGGCGGCCTGCCCGCGCTGGTGTCGGAGTCCCGCGTGATGCAGCCGGTGCGGCGCATGATCGAACGCGTGGCGCCCTCCAACGCCAACGTGCTGGTGACGGGCGAGCACGGCACGGGCAAGGAGGTGGTGGCGCGGCTGCTGCACGCGGCCTCGACGCGCGCGGACCGGGCGTTCGTGGCGGTGAACTCCGGCGGCCTGTCCGAGGGGGTCTTCGAGAGCGAGCTGTTCGGCCACGTGAAGGGGGCCTTCACGGACGCGAAGACGGACCGCATCGGCTGCTTCGAGCTGGCGGACGGCGGCACGCTGTTCCTGGATGAGATCGGCAACATGCCGCTGTCGCAGCAGGCGAAGCTGTTGCGCGTGCTCCAGACGGGGGAGCTGCACCCGGTGGGCTCGTCGAAGACGCGGCGGGTGGACGTGCGCGTGGTGAGCGCCACCAACGTGGACCTGGCCAAGGCGGTGACGGAGGGGCGCTTCCGCGAGGACCTGCTGTACCGGCTCAACACGGTGGAGGTGCCGCTGCCGCCGCTGCGCGAGCGGCGCGAGGACATCCCGCTGCTGGCGGCGCACTTCCTGGCGGAGCACGGCAAGCGCTACGGGCGCGCGGCGTCGCGGCTGTCGGCCGGGGCGCTGGAGGCGCTGCTGGCGTACCCCTGGCCGGGCAACGTGCGCGAGCTGGAGCACGCGGTGGAGCGCTCGATGCTGATGGCGGCGGGGGACGAGGTGACGGCGGAGGACCTGCTCCTGCGCCGCGCCGGGCGCGAGGGCCTGTCCCGGCTGGAGGAGATGACGCTGGAGGAGGTGGAGCGCTACCTCATCGAGCGCGCGCTGGCGCGGCATGAGGGTAATGTGAGCGAGGCGGCGAAGGGGCTGGGCCTTTCGCGGAGCGCGCTCTACCGGCGGCTCCAGTACTACGGCATCAAGGGAGCGCGGTGAATCCACGGCGGGAGCGACGCTGGCCCCATGACGTGCAGGTGCTGGCCCTGGCGTGGCTGGCGGGCCTGCCGGGCGCGGTGGCCTCGCTCGCGCTGGTGTGGACGGGGGACTTCTCCTCGAAGGTGCGGTGGACGCTCAGCTCGCTGGTGCTGGGCATGTTCCTGGGCGTGGGGCTGCTGGTGCGGGAGCGGGTGATGCGGCCCCTGCACGCGCTGGCCAACCTGCTGGCGGCGCTGCGCGAGGGGGACTACTCCACGCGCGGGCGCGGCGCGCGCGTGGGCGACGCGTTGGGCGAGGTGCTCCTGGAGGTGAACGCGCTCGGCGACACCTTGCGCGAGCAGCGGCTGGGGGCGTTGGAGGCGGGGGCGCTGCTGGAGCAGGTGATGGAGGAGATCGACGTCGGGGTGCTGGCCTTCGACGTGGCGGGCACGCTGCGGCTGGTGAACCGGGCGGGCGAGAAGCTCCTGGGGCAGTCGCGCTCACAGCTGGTGGGCAAGGGCGCGGGCTCGCTGGGGTTGTCGGACCTGTTGGAGGGGCCGGCGCCCCGGCGGTTGACGCGCACGTTCGCGGAGGAGGGCGGCCCGTACGAGCTGCGGCGCGGGGAGTTCCGTCAGGGCGGGCTGCCGCACCACCTGGTGGTGCTCGCGGACGTGCGGCTGGCGTTGCGCGAGCAGGAGCGCGAGGCGTGGCGCCGGCTGGTGCGGGTGTTGAGCCATGAAATCAACAACTCGCTGGCGCCCATCCAGTCCATCGCGGAGGCGCTGCGGGACACGCTGTTGATGGCGCCGCGTCCGTCGGACTGGGAGGACGACGCGAAGGGTGGGTTGGGCATCATCGCGCGGCGCTCGGAGGCGCTGGGGCGCTTCATGTCGGCGTATGCGCGGCTGGCGCGGTTGCCGCCGCCGGTGCTCGCGGGGGTGGAGGTGGACGGGTGGGTGCGACGCGTGGCGGCGCTGGAGAAGCGCCGGCCGGTGTCGGTGCGTGCGGGGCCGGCGCTGGTGGTGCGCGCGGACTCCGACCAGTTGGAGCAGCTGCTCATCAACCTGGTGCGCAACGCGGTGGACGCGGTGCTGGCGGAGCCGGGCAGCGGCGACGTCTGGGTGTCCTGGGCGGTGCTGACGCCGGGGGCGGTGGAGGTGTGGGTGGAGGACGAGGGGCCGGGGCTGGTGGACTCGGGCAACCTCTTCGTGCCGTTCTTCACCACCAAGCCCCAGGGCAGCGGCATCGGCCTGGCGCTGTGCCGGCAGATCGCCGAGGCGCACGGCGGCACCCTCCGGTTGGAGAACCGTCCGGAGGGGCGCGGGTGTCGGGCGCGGTTGAAGCTCCCGTTGGGCACGCCCGGGAGCAGCGCGGTGGCGCTCCAGGCGTGAGCGTCCGGGCCGCGTGCGACGCACCCCGGTCCGCTAGAAGCCGCAGCAGGTGATGTATGCGTCGACGCAGATTTCCCGGCACGCCGCATTGCTGCCGCAGTCGTACAAACACGCGACGCGGTCCGGAGCACAGTACGACGGACAGGCGGAGATGGGCGCGGGAGGCGTCAGCTCCACGGACGCGGTGGGCGCGAGACACACGACTTCGACGGACTCCGAGACGGACGGCGCTCCCTGCTCGGCGGCGACCGAGATTCCCGCGACACCCGACAGCACCACCACGGCGGACACAATCAGCTTGTTCAGCATCGTTGCTCCCTCCTGGATGTGGAAATGCGCGTGCATCGTCCCGTCGTGATGACGAGCGACGCGCGCGCATTTCAATACGGAGAAGGGGCTTCCAGGAAAGGGTGGGCGCGTCGTGGGGCCGAGGCGCTGCGTCGTCTCTCCCTGTATCCGTCAGGGACGGAGCCAGAACCACCGGCCTTCGGAGCGCAACGCTCCCTCGAGGAACTCCCCGAAGGATGCGGCGATCTGCCGGCAATAGTCCGCGTCTGGGAAGCCCTCGCGATAGCCATCGCGAATCGGGTAGCGCCCGGCTTCTTGATGGCTCACGTCGAGGAGGATGTAGTTGCTGTCTCGTACCTCGCACACGGCATACCAGGAGGCGGGGCCGGACTTGTCGGTGTCGTCCTGGAGCATGACCACCCGCGCACGTCGAATCTTCGTGAGCGGGAGGAACGAGAAAGCGGGGTCCCTGAAGGTGGGGGTCCTCGGGTCGAAGAGGTCGGCGCCGTCGCAGTGCAGATAGAAGGCACGCAGGTCCGGGTCCAGCCGCCACCCCACGCTTCGTTCGAACGCCTCGATCTGCTCGGGCGTGGCGGGAGGATTGGGATGGTGGAGGCGCGACACCTCCGCAAGCAGTCTGTCCATCTCCATGGGCTACTCTCCGTAGGGATAGTCCACCCCGACCGTGGTCCACGGCGGGTTGTTCGCATAGCACTGGTTGTAGAGCCCGTTCAGCGTTTCATGGATGTCCTTGGGGAACGGCAGGATGTTCTCCCAGTCTGTCGGATTGCCTCCGTGCTTGAGGTCTCGGACATGGTGCCCGGGATACGCGAGTCCCGTCGAATCTGTCGGCCACGCACCGAAGCGCCCGGCCCACTGTTCGCGGAACCCATCCCGTGCATTGTTCCATTGGGCGCGGGCGGACTCGTTCGCGCTGATGCTGAGCGTGGCGTAGTTGCAGCAGCAGTGCGTCATCCCGAAGCGGCTGCCCGTTTGAAGCACCGTCCCCTGGTAGTCCATCTTCACGTCCGCGAGCCACATGCAGCCCTGCAGTGCATGACCGCTCCCGGAGCACTTGGAGCGGCAGTAGTTCATGAGCTGCTGACTGCACTGCCAGGGCCCGTAATAGATGACGGTTCGGAACTGCCCTCCACCGGGCACGCTCACGAGCGGTCCAACCCATTTGCGGACGGGGGCGTCTGGGCGAAGGCCCGGCCCCTCCGCGCAGGCACCCAGAAACAGCATCGTCGCCAGAAGCGCGAGGCGGCGCACGGAACGAGCGCTATTCCTGGTGCACATGGAAGGCACTCTACTGCAGAGGCCTTCCTCGAAGACTGCACACTCCCCGCCTCGCGGTGCAGGGACGAGGCCGAGGGAAACGACTCAGGCCGCGCGGGCCGCCTGCGCGCCCGGCTCCGGCGGCGCGTCGTACGTGGGCGTGAGGTCCACCACGTTGACGGTGAGCAGGTGGTACACGATGACGTTGCTCACCCAGAAGAAGAGAGCGGCGATGTGGACGTAGACGAGGAACGAGCCGGGCCACACCTGCAGCGGATGGTCGAAGACCTTGTCCGCCATGTAGCCCCCGAACCACTCGCCGACGAAGCAGGCCACGGAGCCCATCGCCACGCGCATCCACACCTTCACCCGGCGCGGGTAGAACCAGAAGAAGTGCATGGCCCACAGCATGCTCACGCACCCGGCCCACAGGATCATGCTGCCGAAGGAGAACCAGTGGTACGGCGACTCCGGGTAGTGCCAGCCCCATTCCCCGTTCATCCACCGCCAGGCCACGTTCTGCGCCAGCTCCATGAACCAGAAGAGCGGCACCACGTAGAGGACCTGCGTCATCAGCACCCGCAGGAAGCAGGCCAGGTTCTTCCAGGGCGACTGCGTGGACCGGCCAAGCGAAATCATGCATCCCCCGTGTGGTGGCCCGGCTTGTTCTGTTGAAGGGCCCCCAACCGACAGAACGCAACAAGTCGCATGTCTTGAGACAAGGTCGCACGACAACCGCTTGCTTCCGGACGACACGCTGTCAGGTTCTCGCTGAACGTGGTTTCAGCCGTCCCGGGTGTCCAGCGGGAGAAACCCGAGCAGGACACGGGGGTTAGGTGCACTCGAGGCGCCTGTGAACCGGTTCACACGCCCCGTGGGCCCGGGTGTCCTCCATCGACGGTCCACATGTCCGACCCGGCGCGACAGCGTGGTCCGCGAGACACGACGCCCCCTGTCGAACGGGTGACGACGGACCGCCCGGAAGGCCTGGGTCCGTCGTCACCAGGGGGCGCCCGGCCTACCGGCTCGTCGGGTCGTCCGGCCGCGTGCCACGGTCCAGCTCGTCGCGGTCGAGCGCGCCGTCCAGGTCGCGGTCGATGCCGATGCGCACCTCCGAGCCCTTGGGCACCACGGTGTACGTCAGCTCGTTGCCGGCGCCCGCCAGCGTCTGGAGCACGGCGGCCGTCACCGTCTCCGTGGCGCGGTCCGCCTGGAACACCCCCGCGCCCATGTACGTCGCGCCGCGCGCGATGCCGCCCTGGTTGCCCTTCACCACCAGGCCCACCTTGCCGCTGTCGGCCAGCGCGAGGAACGTGGCGAGCGTGCTCGCCTGCGCGGGCGTGGGGCTCGCCGTGGTGAGCGTCACCTGCTGGCCCACGGCGGCGTGCGTGTCCTTGCCGTCCGGACCCGGCGGCTCCGCGACGGTGGTGGCGGAGCCCTTGGGCAGGTCCGAGCCGGCGAAGGACAACATGAACGCCACCATGTCGGCGAGCTCCTGGTCGCTCTGGAACGTGAAGACGGGCTCGCTCAGGAAGCGCGCGAGCGAGTCCACGCCGCCGTCGTGCGAGAATCCGAAGCCGGCCAGGTTCGACGTCTGCGTGAACTCCATGCCGACCTTCTCGTAGAGGTTGCGGAGCTGTGAAATCTTCATCGTCACGTTGCTGAAGCCGTCGATGGAGACGAGGCCCGTGTGGTGCTCGCCGCTGGTGCCCGTGGTGAAGGGGACGAACTGGCTGCCGTTCCACCGCACGTCGCCGCCCATGCCGGTGGGCAGCGTGTGACACGTGGCGCACGCGAACGTCCCGCCGTCGAGCAGACGCGGGGGCCGGTAGATGCGCAGGCCGTTCACCGCGTTGCCGTTGGGCAGGGGCTGTCCCGCCGCGCCGAAGCGGCCGGTGGTGAAGTGGCCGGGCAGGGGCAGGTTGGTGGGCAGCGTGTTGTCGAGGTTGCGGAACGGGTTGGGCGGGAAGGTGAGCGTGGCGAGGAAGTCCTCGAACTGCTGCATCTCCACCACCGTGAGCTGGACGTCGTCACCCTGGAGCCCCACGAAGGCCGGGTTGAACTCCTCGAGGCCCGCGCGGTCGCCGCGCCAGTGCAGCGGCTCCTTGCCGATGATGTCCTGCAGCGTCTGCGTCGTCATGGGGCCCTTCATCGCGTGCCAGGGCTGGAAGCCGCTCGTCATGCCCGGGATGCCCATGCCCAGGTTCTGGCCGGTGACGGCCTTCATGTCGCCGGCCGGGTCGCCCAGGTCCCACGCCAGCCGGTCCATGCGCCCGTCGATGTGGCACGACGCGCAGGAGATGTGTCCCAGGCCGGAGCCCTTGTGCGTGTCGTAGAGGTGCTGGCGTCCCACCTTGATGGCGCCTGGGGACGGGTCGAAGAAGGGGACGCGCGCCAGCTCCGTGTTCGTCGCCGGGTCCAGCACGGACACGCTGGCCGCGAACTTGTTGAGCACGTACACGCGCGTCCCGGCGAACACGACGCCGGTGGGGCCCTCGCCCACGTCGACCTGCGCCATGCGGTGGCCCGCGTCGTCCATCACCGCGACGTTGTTGGAGCCCATGCCCGTGATGTAGACGCGCGTGCCCGCCGTGTTCCACGCCATGCCGCGCGGGTCTCCCAGCGCCAGGTCCCGCGTCGCCTGCGGCACGGTGCCCGTGGTGTACGTCAGGTGGGGGTTGAGGTCGAAGAGGGTCACGGCCGTCGGCGTGGCCGGGTGCACCGCGGCGGCCACCACGCGCAGGAAGCGGCCCCGGAGGTTCGGCTCGAAGCGGACCTCGTTCAGCGCGTCCGTGCCCACCATGACCAGGGTGCCGTTCGGGTGGACCGACAGCGCCATGTTCAGGTTCATCAACCCGCTGGCGTAGGTGACCGCCAGCGACGACGCGTCGATGATGGCCACGTCCCGGTCGGGCAAATCCCATCCCGGCCTGCGCCCGGACGAGGCCGCGCTGGCGCCGGACACGAAGGCCGTCCAGTCGCGCGTGTTGTCGTCCACCCACCGCCCGGCGGCGTTCTTCTTCACGATGAGGCCCACCGGAGGCGGCGTGGGATTCGTGGTCTTCTTCGGCGGATTGAAGAGGCTGCCCGAGTTGGGAGGCGGGTTGACGCCGCCATAGGGGCCCGCGGTGTTGCTCACCACGTTGGGCGGGAAGCCTCCACCGCCCATGGCGTTGCCCCCGCCGAGCATCGTGCTGCGATTGCCGGACTCGAAGAAGGCCACGTACACCTGCGTGCCCGCCGCGTTCGTGGCCAGGGCCCGGGGCTCCTCGCCCTGCAAGGACAGCCGCGTGGGCGTGGACGACGGGTTGGCCGCGTCCACCACCAGCACGCGGTTGACCTGCGAGCAGGAGATGAACGCGCGCTGGGGCGAGCCCGCGAAGATGACGTCCGCGGGCTCGTCGTCCGTGGACACCGTCGTCCTCACGTTGAGCGTGGTGAGGTCCACGATGCTGACGCTGTCGGAGACGTGGTTCACCACCCACGCCTCCGTGTTGCTCCGCGCGCGCACCGACACCGGGTCCAGCCCCACGGGGATGGCCGCCGCCAGCACGGGCAGGCCGCTCGTCACGTTGAACACCATCAGCCGGTTGTCCGCCGTGTTGACGGCGAGCAACCGCGTCCCGTCCGGCGTCAGGTCCAACGGATGGACGTGTGGATGCTCCCAGTTCACGAACGCGCCCGTGCCCTGCGCGGAGGACACGCCCGCGCACAACACGAGGCATGGCAAGAGCACGGCCAGCGCCCTTCGGACGACCGACATGGAGACCTCCAGGGGGATTTGGTATTTCAGCTAAATCTGCTAATTCAGGCTAGCAGCCCTTGGTGACATCTCGAACACGGGGCGCCGGCCTGGGTCGCGGTGTCGTGTCACTCGCGCAGCCACGCGAGCATGACGTCCTTGTCGCCGGTGGCGAGCTCGTAGGGCGTGCCCGGGGCGATGAGGCCCGCGCGCGCCGCGACGCCTTCCACTGCGTCCTGGGCGTGGGTGAGCTGGATGCCGGCGCCCCCTCCACCGAGGACGAGGGGCGCGCCCATCTTCAGGTCGAGCACCACCACCCGTCGCCGCGCGGGGCGGGGCTCGGACATGTCCACGACGACGAAGTCCCCCGCGAAGCGGCGCTGGTCGCAGCGGAAGACCCACAGGTTGCGCTTGCGCTCGAGCAGCTCGCGCACGAAGGGCTTCTCGTCGCTCTTGAGCGCATAGCGTTCGGAGAGGAGCGCGGCGGTGGAGAGCGGATGGCCCTCCTCCCGTGCGAGGAGCAGCGCCCACGGGTTCGCGTGCCGCAGCAGCGGCAGCAGCACGGGCAGGACGATGGGCGGCTCGCGAGGCATGCGTGGGCGTGCTCGACGCGCGGAGGCGCTCGGGGCGGACAGGCATTCGAACACGGCGTCGTCGCGGGAGGAACCGCGCCGGGTTCCAGGGTGTCACCCCGCTCTGCTAGAGGGGCGGGGCTTTCCTCTCACACCCTGGAGTCTCGGCATGTCCCGGTTTGCCAGTCGTGCGCTCGTGCTCGCCCTGATGTTCGCATCCACCTCCGCGTTCGCGGGTTCGCAGTGGGTGCAGGCGCGGACGGTGCTCAACACGTGTGGCTACTTCAGCACCGCGCAGGCGGAGGTCACCCTCACGTACCGCAACGACGACCTGCCGTGGGGGACGAGCGTGTTCCTCATCTACGGCTGGGGCGGCAGCACGTTCGACTGGGCGCCCGCGCCGCAGACCGTCGAGGTGCCGGCGGTGGCGCCGTACCACTGGGGCACCACCGTGACGAGCATCATCCGGGCCCGGACCTCCACGGAGTACACGAGCATCAACTACGTCTGGAAGGTGGTCCTCCCGGACGGCCACGAGTTCTACGAGAAGGGCAATGGCTCCACGTACGGGTACTACGCCGCGAACTTCTCGCAGGTGCCCATGCCGTGCACCAACACGGCGGGGACCTTCATCGGCACGCCGACGCCGCTCATCATCACCACCGTCGTCAAGGATTGAAGACGCGCGGGTGACGGGGACGCCCGCCCGCGGGGCGGGTGTCTCCGCGTGGCGCGAGGCCTCGCGGGTGAATGGATGTTCAGCGGGCCTCCGGCGGGGGCCCGACCGGGGTTCGACGCGCGTGTCGCCGGCGTGTCGGAGGGGACCCGGACGCGACCGGGGAGGAACTCCCCGTTGGCCCGGAGGCGGAAGCACTCCAGAATCGGCGGGATGAAGCGTTCCCCCCTTGTCCCCCGTGGCCCTGGCCGAGCGCCGTCGCGCGCCCCGAGCGCCGCGGCCCTCTCGCTCTGCACCCTGCTGTGTCTCCTGGCGACGGACGCCCGCGCCGAGGTCCCCGTCCGGCGCACCTTCCTCGAGCTGCCGTCGTCCAACGGGCACGGCGCGGTGATGCTGGACCTGGAGCAGAAGAAGGTGACGCACTTCCGCGAGCACCTCTTCGCCACCGAGGAGCCCATCATCGACGCGACGGGGGCGGACGTGTACGTCCGGGGCCAGCCGCAGGTGGTGCATTCGCGGGACGTGCTCTTCGACGCGTTCTTCGGCCTGCGCTCCGGGGGGACGCAGCGCTGGCTCAGCACGCAGGACGCGGACCTGGAGGCGAGCGGCTACGCCGCGTGGGCGCCCGGCAGGACGGCGGGCACGGGCCTGGCGACGCTGGTGCAGAAGGTGGGCACGCTGGAGGTGACGACGTATGTGTTCGCGCCGCAGTCGGTGCCGCATACGTCCTTCGTGATGGCGCTGCGCGTGCGCAACACGGGCACGGCGGTGTCCACGGGGGTGAGCGTCTTCTCGCTGCACAACTTCCACCTGGGCTTCGGTCGGCCGGGCGTCATGTCGGACATCGACGAGAACGGCGAGACGGTGGAGCTCGCCGGCAACGACTTCTCGGAGAAGGGCTACGCGGGCGCGGTGGTGGCGCGGCCCCTGGGCGCGGTGGCGCGCAAGGCGGCCTGGGTGTCGAGCGCGACGGGCTCCGGCAACGCGTACACGGTGGTGAACAACGGCGGGGCGCAGGACCTCCAGGACTTCTCGGCGGCGCCCTCGGCGGCGAATGGCTGGGCGACGGCATACCAGTTCAACCTGGGCGACCTCGCCGCGGGCGCGGAGAAGTGGGCGGGCGTGGCCTTCGTGCACACGGGCAACCCGGACGGCGTCGCCACGGCGCGGCAGTGGCTGGCGGACTACGTGGGCACGGCGGACGCGAAGACGCTGGTGGACGCGGAGGTGGCGCGGTGGGCGGCCTTCCAGACGGACACGGTGAAGGTGCCCTCGGGCGTCGCGGCGCAGGAGGAGACGCTGGTGCGCCAGTCGGCGGTGGTGCTGCACATGGCGCAGGTGCGGGAGAGCGAGGCGTTCCTGCGCGACACGCTCAGCCGCGACGGTGAGCCGCGCCGCACGCGCTTCAAGGCGCCGGACGGCTCCCCGGCCACGCTGCCGGGCATGGTGCGCCACGCGGGCAAGGGGGCGGTGCTGGCGAGCCTCCCGCCGGGACAGTGGACGTACGCGTGGATTCGCGACGGCGCGTACGCGGCGGCGGCCATGGCCACGCTGGGCATGCGCGCGGACGCGCGGGACGCGCTGAGCTACTACCTGAACGCGGACAGCGGCCGGTTCCAGAGCTGGCGCGAGCTCCAGCCGTACTCCATGCCGCCGTACCTCATCACCCTGACGCGCTACCACGGCTTCGGCGTCGAGGAGACGGACTTCAACGAGGCGGGGCCGAACATCGAGTTCGACGGCTTCGGCCTGTTCCTCTGGGCGCTGCGGCACTACGAGCGCACGACGGGGGACCTCTCGCTGGTGGACCAGACGTGGCCGACGGTGTCCACGAAGGTGGGTGACGCGCTGGTGGCGCTCATCGACCCGGAGACGGGCCTCATCCGGGCGGACTCGTCCATCTGGGAGACGCACTGGAACGGGCGTCAGCGCTCGTGGGCGTACACCAGCCTCACGGCGGCGCGCGGCCTGTGCGACGCGGCGGCGCTGGCCGAGCGCGTGGGGGACACCGCGCGCGCCACGCGCTACCGCGAGGCGGGGGAGTCCATTCGCGAGGCGATGGCGGAGAAGCTGACGGACGGCAACTACGTGCTGGCGTCGAACCTGGAGGAGCTGAGGGCGGGGCGCGGGTACTGGGACGCGGCGGTGTTCGACGCGTTCGCCTTCGGCCTGTTCGACCCGAACGGGAAGATCGCCAAGGCCACCGTGCGCGGGCTGGACCTGCGCCTGTCGTCTCCGGCGGGCGCGGGGTGGTCGCGCAACGACGACCGCTACGACCACACGGGCTTCGCGGACATGAGCCCGTGGGGCAGCGAGTACGACAGCGCGGAGTGGGTCATCGTCAGCCTGCGCGGCGCGATGGTGAAGCGCATGTCGGGCGACACGGAGCGCGCGGACCGGGTGCTGAAGTGGGTGACGGACCAGTCCGCGAAGAACTACCTCGCGGTGGCGGAGACGTATGACGAGCTGAACGGCACGCACAAGTTCAACATCCCCATGGCCGGCTTCGGCGCGGGGGCGTACGCGCTCGCCCTGGCGCACCGCGCGGACGGCGCGGAGGACCCGGCGTGCGGCGCCTACTTCGACGAGAGCACGCTGTCGAAGACGCCGGACGCGGGGCCGGGGACGCCGGACGCGGGGCCGGGGACGCCGGACGCCGGACCGTGGACGCCCCCGGACTCGGGCACCCACCCGGACGTCGCGGTCAGCGGCGGTGGCTGCAGCGCGGCGGGGACGGGCGTGGTGTGGTGGGTGCTCGCGCTCGCCGGGCTGCTGGTCGTGGTCGCCCGTCGTCGACGGGCCTGAGTGCCTCCCAGGGCGGCGCTTCAATAGCCGATGGTGAAGCGCCGCTCGTGGAAGCGAGGCCGCTCGAGTTCATCCACGAGCGCGAGCGCGTAGTCCTCGTAGGAGATACGACTGTCGCCGTTGGCGTCCACCACGAGCTGGTCCTCACCCAGCCGGAAACGCCCGGTGCGTTCACCCGGGCCAATCCAGCCGGCGGGGCTGAAGTAGGTCCAGTGCCGGTTCGAGGTCCGATAGAGATTCAAGGCGTCGCGGTGGGCCAGGACCGCCCGCTTGTACTCCGCCGGTAGCCCCAGCTTCTTCAGCCGCTCCTCGAAGTCCTCGGTGTCGACGAGCTGGACACCGGGACGCACCTCCAGGCTGCCGGCGCCACCGACGACCAAGAGCCGGAGCGGCGGGTGGTGCCGCAGGGCCTCCAGCAGGGCCTTCGCCGCCGCCACATAGGCTTCCGGGGCTTGGACGGAGCGCTCCACGGTGTCTCGCGGGTCCAGGGAGGCGTTTCCTGGTCCGTAGGCGCTGACGAGCACGTCCAGGCCACCGAGCGCGGGGACGAGGCTCCCGACGTCGTGGATGTCCGCGACCCGCCAGGCGAGGGGACCGGGCCGTGGGGGGATGCGTGAGGGGTGACGGGTCAGGGCCGTCACGTGATGGTTGCGACCGAGCGCCTCGGCCACGATGCGCTGCCCGATGTTGCCCGTGGCTCCGATGATTCCGATGTGCATGGCGCTGACGTAATGCATGGCCCGTGGCGTGCGCCGTTGATAACCCTGAACACCATGTTCAATGTCGTTGAGCTCAGGCAAGTGGACCTCAACCTGCTCGTGGTGTTCGCCACGGTGTTCCGGGACCGGAGCGTGAAGCGCGCGGCGCGCCACCTGCTCGTCGGACAGTCGGCGGTCAGCATGGCGCTGGGGCGCTTGCGGGACTTGTTCCAGGACGAGCTGTTCATCAAGGTGGCCGGGGGCGTTGCGCCCACGGCGAAGGCCATCGCCATCGAGCCCCAGGTGCGGCAGGCGCTGGAGCACGTCCATGGCGCGCTCTTCGACGCGCCGGTGTTCGACCCGGCGACGACCCGGCGCATCGTCCGCCTGGGGCTGCCCGACGACCTCGAGCTGTGGCTCCTGCCCCGGTTGTTGGACCTGCTGGGCCGGAAGGCGCCGGACCTCTCCCTCGTGGTGCATCGCAGTGACTGGTACACCGGGCTCGGCCTCGTGGAGCGGGGCGAGGTGGAGGTCGTGCTCGGCGTGTTGCCGGAGCCAGGGGCCACGATGCGCGCGGAGCCGCTGTTCCATCAGCGGTTTGTCTCACTCTTCGACGCGGGGTGGATTCGGCCGCCCCTGTCGATGAAGCGCTTCCTGGAGGCGGCGCACGTCATGGTGAGCGCCAGCGGTGACCTGGTGGGGATGGTGGACGAGGCGCTGCGGACTCAAGGCAAGGCACGACGACTGGTGGCGGCCGTGCCTGGCTTCGCGACGATGGGCGCGTTGCTGAAGGGACGGCCGCTCATCGCGACCTTGCCCGACCTCGCGGCGGCCACGCTGGCGAAGGCACACGGGTTGATGTCGTCCCCTCCACCGGTCTCGCTGCCGGTGCTCCCCGTGTCGATGGTCTGGCACGCGAGGACGGACCAGGAGCCGGCGCTGCGATGGTTCCGAGAGCAGCTGCGAGGCGCGCTGGATGAGGAGGCTCGGACACGCGCGCCGGGGCCCCTGCCACGCCACCGACGGCTGGCGACGCGCAAGCGTGTGAGCCGTCCGACGGGGCGGTGAGGGGCCTGACTCGCCCCCCGCGGGGACGAAGCCCAGGTGCTGGGCCTCGCCCACGAGGCGACGGGTGACCACGCGCGCATGCGCGCCGGCCAGTCGCGCGCGGTGTCTCAGCGCCGGCTGTCGCGCCGTGCCTGCGTGCGCCGGTTGCGCGCGACGCCGTGCGAGGTGCGCCGGACCGAGCCGAAGCGCTGCTGCTTGCGCGCGCCGCCCTTCTTGCGCTGTGCCCGGGTCGCGCGCACCGAGACCGTCGCGGTGCGCCCCGCGGCGCGCGTGCGGCGCACGGGCTTCTTCCCCGTGACGCCTCGGGCCGTCGTCGTCCGTCGCGCGGTCGCCGCGCGGCCCCGCCGCGAACCCGCCGCGCGACGCTGCGCCCTCGACGGACGCTTCGCCACCACCGCCGCGCGGGCCGTGCCCTGGCGGTCCACCACCTCCAGCCGCTTCTCGAAGCGCTCCAGCGCCTGCCGGAAGTAGGCCGCCTTGCGCAACGTGTTCTTGTTGCCCTCGGCGGGGCGCGTGCGACGGGGCGCCTGCTTGCGCAGGGCCTCGCGGCGCTGGCGCAGGGCCAGGTCCTCGTACTTGTCCACGAGCTTCCGCGCCCGGAGGACGCGGCCCCGCAGCTCGCGCCGCGTCAGGCTCGACAGGTGGCCCGGTGCGCTGGACAGCACGAGCTGGGCCTCGCGTTCGGACATCAGGGACAGCTTCTTCGGTGGACTCGTGCGCAAGGTGTCCTCCTTCGACGACCGTGGACTTCCTCGCAACGTCCGCATGTCCCCAGTCCGAGGCAACCTGCGCTGGAGGGCTATTCGAAGACGGAGAATTCCGACAGTGAGTAGAGGAGGCCGAAGTACCGCCGGTCCTCCTCGAAGAGGGTCAGCCGCACGTGGCGCACGCTGACCGTCCCCGACAGGGGAACGTCCAGGAAGCGCGCCTTCCTCACCAGGTCCAGTCGCTCGTCCCCATAAGGAGAGTCCTTCTCCGTCTGGTCGACCGTCATCCGGAGGATGTCCCAGCTCGGGTCGCGCTCGTCGTGGTTCTCGTAGAGGACGTCCGCGAGCGGCGTCCAGCTGTAGCCATCCAGGCTGCCCTCCAGCACCACGAGCATCCTCGGCTCATCGCCGAGGGTGAGGACCTCCAGGTCGCGCAGGACGATGCGGCGGGGCTTCACGGGGGTTTCCCAGTACAGGACCAGCTCCCGCGCCCCCGGATTGGCGTCGTCCGGTGCTGGATTCAGCTTCACCCGCGCGAGCGAGCCATCCGTGTAGGGGCACGCCCCTTCCCCCCACGAGGGCGTGCAGGCGACGCCCCGGCTGACGGGCCGCAGTTGCCCCGGCGCCACGGGGACCCGGGGCCCCCGCCACTCCACGCGGAAGGCCACGCCGCTGTTGCCAGCGCCCAGGGGCTCGAAGGTCCACGTCCCCAGCGTCACCGCGCGCACCTGCGCCTCGACGCCCTCGAAGTCCTCCAGCACGTACGGCGAGGGCCGCCACGGCGAGCCCGGGTCGTGGGCCTCCCAGACGAGCCCCCCTTCACCCCGCAACTGGAGCACCGGCACGGGCGTCGTCGGCGCGAGGGGGACCGGGTCGGCCCCTTCGCGATACAGCTCCATGAGCCGACCCGAGGGTGGCAGCTCCGGCGGCGGTGGCGCGGCGTCGAAGGACAGCGCGGGCCCCTCCGCTTCCTGCCTCACCACGAGGTGGGGCTCCCAGGTCCGCATGGGCGGCAGCTCCACGTCGTCGTCGAACGTGAAGCTCGCGTAGACGCCGTGCCCCTCCTCCAGCGGCGCGCTCACCCGGAAGCGGTAGTCGACGAACTCGTTGAACTGCGTGTCCTGGGCATCCCCCTTGAGGACCTCCATCGTGAAGTGCCCGGAGCGCTCGCTGCGCTGCTCCGCGTAGAGCACGAAGGGGTTCTCCGCCTCCGTGGGAGGGCGGCCACTGCGGATGTGGATCTTCCGCTCCAGCGGCAGCGGCGTGTCCGCGCGGGGCGAGCCGTCCGCGTGCATCAGCTTCCCGTAGACGAAGACGGGGTCCTCCGGCTTGCGGTCGCAGCCCGAGACGAGCAGCGCGAGGGAGGGCAGGGCGAGGAACAGGTGGCGCATGTCAGTAGGTCCCCTTCACGCCGAGCATGGGGAGGATGATGGGGAGGCTCGCGGGCTTGCGCTCGGGCTGGCCTTGCATGTCGAAGCCATAGTCATACGCGAACACCTCCTGCTGGGCGGAGACGTTGAGGATGTCCAGGGACGCGTCGAGCGTGAAGTCGTCCATGGCCCACGACTTCGCCACGCGCAGGTCCACGCGGAAGAACGCGTCGAGCCGCTCGGCCTGGTCCCGTCCCTGCCGCACCCAGTGCTGTCGGCCCTGCTCGTCGGCGACGAGGCGCTGGGTCAGCGTGGTGATTTCCCCCGACTCCGGGCGGCCGGTGTTGAAGTGGACCACCGTCCCCACCGTCCAGTTGTTGCCGAGCTTGTAGCTGAGCGCCGCGTTGACGACGTGCGCCTGCTCGAAGGCGAACGGCAGGGTGCCCTCCACCGTCTCCACCACGTGGTCGGTGTCGCTGTAGCGGTCGAACCACACGCGGCGCTTGCTCTGGAGGAAGCTGTAGGAGACCCAGCCGAACCAGTCCCGCCCCAGCGGGTGACGCGCCATCAGCTCGAGGCCGTAGGCGTAGCCGCTCGCGGACGGGTCGGGGACGTCCAGCCCGCGGCGTCGCCGGTTCTCCACCACGTCCTGGAGGTTCAGCTCCACCGTGCGTGACAGCGGGTTGTAGAAGGCGTCCGCGCTCACCTCCAGGCCCTCGAGGGCCTTCCACTCCGCGCCCACGGTGAACTGCAGGCCCTCCTGGAGCCCGTAGCGCAGGCTCGAGGTGTCCACCGCGGGCAGGTGGATGAGCACCGTGGGCGACTGGTGGAACAGCCCCGCGCCTCCCTTGAGCGCGAGCGTGTCCGTGAGCTGGTGGCGCACGGTGAGGCGCGGCTCCGCCACCGTGTGGTCGATGCCGGGAGACAGGTGGTAGTTGTCCACGCGCACGCCGGGCTGGAACAGCCAGCGCTCCACGGGCACCCACGTCACCTGGGCGTACGCGCCCGCGAACGTCGCCAGCGAGGACGGGCTCTTCACCGGGTCCGGTCCCTCCGTCGGGTCGTACCCCGGAGGGATGGCCGTGCCGGTGATGCGCGTGGCCGCCCGCCGGTGCTCCACGTCGCCGCCCACCGCGACCTCCACCGTGTCGCCCACGCGCCGCTTCCAGCCCGCGCGCGCCGCGTACGTCGTCTGCTCCAGCCCGTACTCGCCGACGGCGTCCACCTCGATGGCGCCGCTCGAGCGGAGGACGGACTCCTCCCCGGTGAGGCCCACGCTGTCGGCTCCCGCGGTGAGACCGACCTCCAGCTCGCCGCCCGCCACCGGGTGTGTGCCCCGCAGGTCCACGCGGTGGAAGCGCGAGACGACGCGCGCCCCCGTGTTCCCCACGAACTCCGTCGCCGGCGCCGCGCCCACGTCGTCGGAGCTGCCCAGCGCGAACAACCGCACCCGGCCCTGGCCCACCTTCTGCTCGACGCGCGCCTGGTAGTCCCAGAAGTTGGCGTGGACGCGCTCCGCCTCCTTGTTGCTCAACAGCGCCGCGCCCAGCGTCACCAGCAGCGCGGAGTAGCTGACGCGCCCCGCGACGCTGACGGAGGTGCCGGTGCTCTCGAACGGGTACTCGACGAAGCCTCCGCTGTTGAGGAGGTCCGCGTAGGCGGTGAAGTGCAGCCGGTCCTCGCGCGGACGGCTCAGCCGGCCCTCCACCGCGCCCCCCAGGTTGCGGCCGTACTGCACCGGCGGCGTGCCCGGGTAGAAGTCGATGGTGTCGATGAAGTCCGGGTGGATGACGGCGGGGCCGAGCAGCAGGTGGTACAGCATGGGGATGCGCACGCCGTCGAGGTAGAAGCCCGTGGCCGCCGGCTGACTGCCCCGCACGACGGGATAGCTGATGCCCGACGCGAGGCTGCCCACGCCCGGCATCAACATCACCACGCGGAACGGGTCGCCCTGCGTGCCGGGCACCTCCCGCAGCTCCTGCTCGTGCAAGGTGATGCGCGTCACCTCCGTGCGGGGGCGCTCGTCGCGCACCACCGTCTCGTAGGGGTTCACGCGCCCCGGCTGGAGCCGGTAGACCACCTGGAGCGACTGGCCCGGGGACAGCGTCTCCTCGAACACGCCGGGCGGGTGACCGGGGGCGCGCACCTCCACGCGGTGCTTGCCGGGCGCGACCTCCACTTGGAAGCGCCCCTGGGCGTCCACGCCGCCCGCGGGCTCCGCGCTCCCGTCGAGGAAGAGGGTGGCGTCCGCGAGCGGGCGGCGCGTGCCCCGCGCGCGGACCTCGCCGGTCAGGCGCGCGGTGGCCCGGGGCATGGGCGCCGCGGGGGGCTCGAACCGGTACACGAAGGGCAGCCGCACGGCGACGGCGGTGCCCGCCAGCGTTGCGGGGGTGAAGCGCAGGCCCGGCGCGGCCTTCAGCGCGGCCTCGGTGAGCCGGGGTTCGCCCGCGGGGGTCACCAGCTTCACCTCCGTGACCGCGCCCAGGGCGTCCACGAGCAGCTCCAGCGTCACCTCGCCCGCCGTCCCCTCCAGGCCCTCCGGCCACGGGGCGGGGGCGTCCTGCGCCAGGGCGGGCGGCACGAGCTTCACCTCGCGTCCGTCCGGCGAGAGCCCCAGGCGCGCGGCGTCCTCGGCGGACACGCTCGCGCCGCCGTCACCCGTCTTCAGCTCGACTTCGACCGGGCGAGGCTCGCTGGCGGGGGAGGGCAGCCCCTGGGCCGCGACGACACGGGGGGCGGCGACGGCCCACAGGAGCAGGGACACGACGAGACAACGGCGCGGCAGCATGGACCCCCACGAACACCCCGGACGCGTGGAACTGTCACTTCCGGCCAGCGACCCCGTGCGCGCGGGAGCGCAGCCTCTCCTCGGATGCCCATCCGAGTCCAACAATCGTTCTCGCTGGAGGAACGGTGGATGGAGCGCCGCGTCGCGGCGACGCATGGCGTCGAGGTGGGGCGCCAGCGTGGGGCCGTGGACCCTTCGGTTGGACCTCCAGACGCCCTCGTGTGTGGCACCTCACGGAGGAGGGGCCCGGGCCCCGAGCGTGGCTGGCGCGGGCGCGCGCGCGGCGTGACGTCTCGGGTGGGGATGGAGCGGGAGGACCCATGCACACGGCGAAGGATGAGCTGCTCTTCCGGGGGATGGAGCGGGCACTGGCGGGGCGGCCCGACGAGGCCCGGGCGGCCCTGGCCTCCCTGACGGGCCTGCTGGACGTGGAGGCCGAACCCCAGGACCTGGACTACCAGCTCTTCGCCTCGGCCATCGCCAGGCGGCTGGACGACACGCGCCCGGGACCGCGCAACCCCTACCTGCACCCGCCCCCCGACGCGGGCGGACGGCAGATCGACCTGTTCCGGCTGTTGATGGCGCACATGCCGCTGGCGGCCACGGCGGACGCGCTCGCGAACGCGACGCTGGTGGAGCTGCTCGGGGGACACGACGAGGCGACGCTGGTGGACGTGGGCATGGGGCAGGGCCGCCAGGAGGCGCGGCTGCTGCGGCGCCTGGCGGAGCGGGGCGCGCTGCCCCGGCGGCTCACCCTGGTGGGCGTGGACCCCAGCGGCGACAGCCTCGCGCAGGCGGAGGTGACCGTGGCCGACGTGGCGCGCGAGGTGGGCGCGGAGGTGGTGTTCGAGGCCTGGGTCGCGCCCGTGGAGCGGGTGTCCGGGGCGCGGTGGGCGCGGCTGGGCGGGCTGCCCCGCCCGCTGGTGGTCAACGCGGCCTTCTCGCTGCACCACGTGGCGGAGGCGCCCGGGAGCGAGGGCGCGGCGCGCGACGCCGTCCTGCGCCACCTGCGCGCGCTCGAGCCCTCCGGGCTGGTGCTGTGCGAGCCCAACGTGGACCACTTCCTCGCGCCGCCGCTGGAGCGCTTCGCCCACGCCTGGAACCATTTCACGCACGTCTTCCAGTTGCTGGATACGCTGCCGGTGCCGCGCGAGGCCCGCGTGGCCATCAAGCGGTTCTACGGCCGGGAGGTGGATGACGTGGTGGGCACGGTGGACGAGTCGGCGCGCTGCGAGCGCCACGAGCTGGCGCGGACCTGGGGAGACCGGCTGCGCCGCGCGGGCTTCGCGCCGCTGGAGGCGCTGGCGCGGGTGTCCGTCCCGGTGCACCCGGCGCTCACCACGCGGCGGGAGCCGGGGATGGTGGGCCTGTGCTGGCGGGACGAGCTGCTCGTGGCGGTGCTGGGCGCGCGCCCGGCGGTGGAGGCGCGCCCGTGACGGACGACGTGTTGGCGGCGCGGGTGCTGGAGCGCTGCGGGCGGCTGGGGGTGCGGCTGGTGCTGGTGGAGGCGTGCACGGGCGGCGGGCTGTGCGCGCGGCTGACGGACGTGCCCGGCGCGTCCGCGGTGGTGGAGCGCGGCTTCGTGCCGTACTCGCACGAGTCCAAGGTCGAGCAGTTGGGCGTCCCGCTCGAGCTGCTCCAGGCGCATGGCTCGGTGAGCGCGGAGGCCGCGGAGGCCCTGGCGCTCGCGGCGCTGGAGCGCTCCCGCGCGGACTGGAGCGTGGCGGAGACGGGCATCGCCGGGCCGGGAGGCGGTACGCCCCAGAAGCCGGTGGGACTGGCCTTCATCGCCGTGGCGCGGCGGGGCGCACGCGCCACCGTGGAGCGGCACCTGTTCACGGGAGACCGGAGCCAGGTGCGCCGGGCCGTGGCGGAGCGGGCACTCGGGCTCTTGCTCGAGCGGTTGAACGTCGAATCCTGAACTGGACTCCGCGCCCTCCCCGCCGGGTGTCTGGGAAGCACGCGTCCCGGCACCTACCTTTCGGGCGGCGAAGGAGTGCCTGGTGTTCCGAATCGAAGTCGACCGCGAGCAGTCCGTCCTCGGGTTCGTGCTGGACGGCTACATCCGGGTACAGGAGATGGAGTCGTTCGTGGCGGAGCTGGAGCGCGCCACGGACTCGCTGACGGGGCGCGACATCAAGATTCTCGCGGACCTGCGCACCTTCCGCCCGGCCTCGCCGGAGGCCGCGGACATGATTCGCCGCGTGCAGGAGTACGGCCTGCGCTCGGGCGTGGTGCGCGTGGCGGAGCTGGTGGAGAGCCAAATCGTCGCGCACCAGCTCAACCGCGTCGCCGCGGGCAGCCGCACCAACCGCATCCTCCGCCGCTTCTGGGAGGAGCCCTCCGCGCGTCAGTGGCTCCTCACCGGCGAACCGGAGGACGGCGACGACCCGGCCGTGTCGCGCTGACCTCCCGCCCACCGGACACCCCGTGTTTCATGGCCGGGTGCGGCATCTCGCAATCACTTTCAAACACGTTTGAATTCAACACAGTCTCGCGAATTGTTTCAGTGTGACGCGAGATTGCCCGCGAGGGTGCGGTCCGGCGCGACTGCCCAGGCGCGAACCTGGACCATTCTCGCTCCACGAGGGAGCAGCACGTAAAGGATGTTTACGTGTTTTCCCTCGAAATATATCGAAACATGAATAAACGAATTAAAAATTGAAATCGTAATTCCTAGTGTGTCACGAATACCTGGCCTTTTACCGGAGGTACTGCGTTTGGCTCATCGAGTCCTGAAGTCGATTGGCGCGGCTTGGTTGGGTGTTGCGCTCACTGCGTGTGGCACCGTGGAGTCCGCTGGCGAGGAGACGAAGGCTCCTGATGCGAAGTCGGGTGGAGACATCCAGACCTCCCTCGGCAAGCTGCCGGCCGCGGGCGTCGCGAGCGTCCACGCCGACGGCATCCCCGACACCGTCGTGGGTGAGCTGGGCAAGGTGGAGCGCATGCTCTCCGCGCAGTCGGTGGCCCACGCGGCCTTCGCGGCGGCGCCGGCCCTGCAGAACATCGCGCCCATCTTCCGCCTGAGCGCGGACGACATGTTCCTCGACAGCGCGCGCACGGATGTCCGTGGCATCCAGCACCTGCGCTACAACCAGACCAAGAACGGCCTGGAGGTCGTGGGCCAGCAGCTGGTCGTGCACGTGGGCAAGGACGGCAACGTGTTCGCCGTCAACGGCTCCGCGCGTGACGGCGTGAACCTGCCCGCCACGCCGCTGCTCGGCGCGGCCGCCGCCTCCGCCCTGGCGGTGCGTGGCACCCAGGGCACGGGCGTCGTCGCCGACGGCGAGCCCCGCCTGGTCTACGTCCGCGACGACGCGGGCACGCTGTTCCTCGCCTGGGAAGTGCGCGTGAAGGGCGAGAACCTCGACACCATGCCGCTGCTCGACAAGGTGTACGTGGACGCGCGCGGCAAGTCCGCCGTCGTGGCCCGCCACCCGCTCATCCACAGCGCCCTCAACCGCAAGGTGTACTCCGCCAACAACGGCACCACCACCCCGGGCACGCTCAAGCGCTCCGAGGGCCAGGCCGCCATCGGCGACGCCCACGTGGACATGAACTACGACCAGCTCGGGTTCACGTACAACTGCTACAAGACGCTGTTCAACCGCGACTCCATCAACAACGCGGGCGCCACGCTCATCAGCACGGTTCACTACAGCACCAAGTACGTGAACGCCTACTGGGACGGCACCCAGATGGTGTACGGCGACGGCGACGGCGTGAACTCCATCGAGCTGGGCAAGGACGCGGACGTCACCGTCCACGAGCTGACCCACGCAGTGACGGAGAACGAGTCCAACCTCACCTACTCCGGCCAGTCCGGCGGCCTGAACGAGGCCATGTCGGACACCTTCTCCGCCATCTGCGAGAGCTGGGCCTCCGGCACCTGGAGCACCGCCGCGGACGTCTGGAAGATCGGCGAGGACATCTGGACCCCGGGCACCGCGGGCGACGCCCTGCGCTACATGGATGACCCGAAGAAGGACGGCGCCTCGCTGGACTACGCCTCCGACTACACGTCGAGCACGGACGTGCACTACAGCTCCGGCATCCCCAACCTGGCCTTCGCGCTGCTCTCCAAGGGTGGCACGCACCCGCGCGCCCGCTCCACCATCACGGTGCCGGCCATCGGCGTCGAGAAGGCCGCGCAGATCTGGTACCTCGCCAACACGGACCTCTACACGGCCGGCACCACCTTCGCCCAGGCGAAGACGTGGACCATCCAGGCCGCGCAGCAGCTGGGCTACGACCAGGCCACGCAGGACGCCGTGAAGGCCGCGTGGGAGGCCGTGGGCGTGGGCGTCACCACGCCGCCGCAGCCGTCCACCCCGCTGACCAACAACGTCGCGGTGACGGGCATCGGCGGCAGCACGGGCAACCAGAAGTTCTACAGCCTGGTCGTCCCGGCCGGCGCCACCAGCCTGAAGTTCACCACCACCGGCGGCTCCGGTGACGTGGACATGTACGTCTCCTTCGGCACGCAGCCCAGCAGCTCGACCTACGACTGCAAGTCCGAGGGCAGCTCCACGGCGGAGACCTGCACCATCACCAACATCCAGGCGGGCACGTACCACGTGCTGCTCAGCGCCTACGCCACCTACTCCGGCGTGACGCTGCTCGGCGTGTACGGCACCACCACCTCGACCGTGCTGCAGAACGGTGTCCCGGTGACGGGCCTGGGCGCGGCCACGGGCGCGGCGGTGAACTACACGATGGACGTTCCGGCCAGCAAGGCGGTGACGTTCAAGATCGCCGGTGGCACGGGCGACGCGGACCTGTACGTCCGCTACAACGCCGCCCCCACGACCACCACGTACGACTGCCGCCCGTACCTGTCCGGCAACGCGGAGTCGTGCACCATCGCGGCCAAGACCACGGCCGGCAAGTACTACGTCATGGTGCGCGCCTACTCGACCTTCTCCGGCGTGTCGCTGACGGGTACGTACTAGCCCCGTCCGTCACACCGAAGGGTTGAACCAGCACCCGGGGGCCTTCGTGGCCGCCCGGGTGCTGTCTTTTCCGGGGCAGGGACCAGGGCGGGAGCGGCCCTGCGTCCAGGCGCGGGTCAGCTCACGCGCCGCAGCTCGAGCAGGTCCTCGGCGCGCAGCGCCCAGCGGGGCGCCGCGGGAAGCTGGGCGAGCGAGCCGGTCTGCACCGCCGGGAAGCCGTCGATCTGCGCGCCGTCCGGGAAGCTGGCGCCCTGCTTCACCAGGCTGCCGGCGCCGATGACGCAGCCCCGGCCCACGCGGCTGCCGTCGCAGAGCGTGGCGCCCGGCTCCACCACCGTGCCCGCGCCGATGACGCAGCCGCCCACCATGCACCCCGGCCCGATGATGACGCCGTCCTCCAGCGTCAGCGTGCCGCCGGGCGACAGGTGCAGCACCGTGTTGGCGTGGATGCGCACCCCCGTGCCGATGCGCAGCGGCAGGTGCGACTCGCCGACGATCTTCACCCCCGGGCCGATGATGCACTGGGGGCCGATGACCACGTCACCCGTCACCTCGCACGACGAGAACAGCGTCGCGGACGGGTGGACGAGCGGGTGGCGGTCTCGGAAGGAGTAGAGCTGTCCCATGGGGGCATCCTCGGCGCGGTCTCTGGCGGAGAAGGAGGTGAGGGGTTGCTCCGGCAGCGAGAGGGTGCCGGAGCGCGAGGAGCGCAGCCGCTCCAGGTCCCCGGTGTCCACGCGACGGATGACGCGAGCGGGCCGGCCCGCGAGGATGGAGTCGGCGAGCACCACCATGCCGGCGGGCACGAGCGTGCCCTCCGCGACGAGGCAGCGCTCGCCCAGGCGCACGCCCGGCATGAGGATGGCGCCCGAGCCCACCTCGCACAGGTTGCCCACCTCCGCGCCGAGCACCAGGCTCCGTGCGCCGAACGCGGCCTTCTCACCCACCATGACGGGCTGGTGTGGAGAGCCCATGAGGGTGGCGTTCTCGCGGACGGCCGAGCCCGCACCCAGGCGGACGGCGCCCTGGAGGCCGCAGACGACGGCCCCCTGACTGATGGAGACGCCGGGACCCAGGAACAACTGGCCCAGCACACGCGCGCTGCTGGCCAGACGGAAATGCGCGGTGTCCGGGTTCGGGGTCAGCCGGCTCACCGCACGGGAAGGACTCATCACCATGCGGACGCGCAACCTATACCGGATGCTCCGGCGTCAGGACGGCCCGGCGGCGCCGCCCGCTGTTCTCGTCAGGACGGGCCACCCCCGGGGGCTGCGTCCGCGGTGCGGCGGGACGTCCGTAAGTCGTGACTGGACTGCCACGCGGGGCGAGCGCCGTCCGCAGGGCCCGCCCGCCTTGCCGCCGAGCGGGCGGCGCCACCCGCGAGGTCAGGAGGTCCGGAGGCGGAGCGTCCCTGGACGCCGCCGCGCCTTCCTGCCAGAAGGGCCCGGGTGTAGGGCGGCTGGGAGGCTCGCAATGTCGGACTCATCCATGGCGGGGACGCAGCCCCCGTCGAGTGGAGAGGGCGTGTCGTCGGAGGGGTTCTGGGCGTCGCTGAAGGAGGCGCTCCACGGCACGGAGCGGGACCTGACGGGACTGCCGGTGCGGCGGGCCATCTTCCTGCTCGCCGTCCCCATGGTGCTGGAGATGGTGATGGAGTCCATCTTCGCCGTGGTGGACGTCTTCTTCGTCGGCCGGCTCGGCGCGGACGCGGTGGCGACGGTGGGCCTCACCGAATCGCTGCTCACCATCATCTACGCGGGCGCGGCGGGGCTGAGCATCGGCGCCACCGCGCTGGTGGCGCGTCGCGTCGGGGAGAAGGACCCGGAGCGCGCGGCGCGCACGGCGGTCCAGGCCATCGGCCTGGGCATGTTGGTCGCGGTGCCCCTGGGGTTGGGCGGCGTGTTCCTCGCCCGGCCGC
The DNA here is from genome assembly GCF_024198235.1 of Myxococcus dinghuensis. Classification (GTDB taxonomy): domain Bacteria; phylum Myxococcota; class Myxococcia; order Myxococcales; family Myxococcaceae; genus Myxococcus; species Myxococcus dinghuensis. Next base: position 33,947 of record NZ_JAKCFB010000025.1, read on the forward strand.
TGATGTCGATGATGGGCGCCTCGCCGTGGGTGCTGGAGCACGGCATCGGCTACACGCAGGTGATGCTCGGGGGCGTGGGCAGCGTGGTGCTGCTGTTCCTCATCAACGCCATCTTCCGGGGCGCGGGCGACGCGGCCATCGCCATGCGGGTGTTGTGGCTGGCCAACGCCCTGAACATCATCCTGGCCCCGCTGCTCATCTTCGGCGTGGGGCCGTTCCCGGAGCTGGGCGTCATGGGCGCCGCGGTGGCCACGACCACCTGCCGGGGCTTGGGGGTGCTGTACCAGCTCTACCTGCTGTCGCGGGGCAAGGGCCGGCTGCGCGTGCGGCGCGAGCACCTGCGCCTGGAGCCCGGGACGATGCTGGCGATGCTCCGCCTGTCCGGCGCGGGCACCCTCCAGTCGCTGGTGAGCACGACGAGCTGGGTGGTGCTGTCGCGCATCGTCGCCACCTTCGGCAGCACGGCGGTGGCGGGCTACACCATCGCCATGCGCATCGTGCTCTTCGCGCTCCTGCCGTCCTGGGGGCTGGCGAGCGCGGCGGCCACCATGGTGGGGCAGAGCCTGGGGGCGAAGCAGCCGGAGCGGGGCGAGCGCGCGGTGTGGACCGCGGGGCACATCAACGCCGTCTTCCTGGGGACCGTGGGGGTGTTGTTCTTCCTCTTCCCCTCGCCGCTGGTGGGCGCGTTCTCCGACGACGCGGTGGTGGTGGACCACGCGGCGCACGCCCTGCGCATCATCAGCGTCAGCTTCCTCTTCTACGCCTACGGCATGGTGCTGACGCAGTCCTTCAACGGCGCGGGGGACACCACCACGCCCACGCTCATCAACGTCTTCTGCGCCTGGGTGCTGGAGATGCCGCTGGCGTGGGCGCTGTCGGGGCCGCTGGGCCTGGGCCCCTCGGGCGTGTTCCTCTCCCTGACGGTGTCGTTCTCCGTGCTGACCCTCATCTCGATGGTCCTCTTCCGCCGCGGGGCCTGGAAGCTGCGGCAGGTGTAGCGCGCCCGGTCGCCCTGGCGCCCCTGTGCGCCAGGCGACATGGCACGTGGCGTGCGCGGGCCCCGGGTTGGCGGGGCCGCGGGGCGTTCCTACTCCTCCCTGGCATCGGGAGGGTTCGCATGCTCCGCACGTCATCCGCGTCGGGCGCCAGGTGGCTGCCCGCGTGCTTGCTCCTCGTCGGCTGCGGCTCCTCGCTGGGGATGCCGGACGAGGCGGCCGTCTGCGAGGGCTTCTCGTGCAGCGCCGGCACCTGCTTCTCCAACGCGGGGCAGCCCATGTGCCGCTGCGGACCGTGGGAGGCCGCGGCGGGCGTGTCCTGCAAGGTGGCGCGCTACACGGTGGCGGACGACCACGGCGGCTCGCCGGCGCTGGCCACGCCGCTGGCGCTCGACGCGCCCTTCCAGGACGCGCGCATCAACTCCGAGCCGCAGGGCACCGAGGACTTCGACCTGTTCCGCTTCGACGACGCCCGGCCGGGACACGCCTATTCCTTCCACTGCGAGGGCCTGACGCTGCCCTTCTGCGACGTGCGGCTGCTCGCCTCGACGGGGCGCCCGGTGACGGACCTGATGCAGTACGGCCGGGAGGGCATGTGGCTCTTCAGGCCGGACCGTCCGGGCGTCTGGTTCATCGAGGTCACCGGCGCGGGGGCCGTGGGGACGTATCGCTTCACGCTGCGAGACCTGGGGCCGGACACGTCCGCCCGGCCGTGAGGCCCGGTCCGGGTCGCTCCGCGCGTGCGCGGGGAGTCCCTCTGCCGGGGTGGGTGGCTTGACTCGCGCTCGGCGGGCGCGCGGCAATGCGCGTCATGCGAAACCTCGTCCTCGGCTGCTCCCTCCTCGTGGGCCTGTCCGCATCGGCGGCGGCGCCAGCGGAGTCCTATGTCCTCAAGGCCGCGCGCCTGTTCGACGCGAAGGCGGGGCGGCTCGTCAGCCCGGGCGTGGTGGTGGTGACGGGCGGCAAGGTGGCGGCGGTGGGCGCGGGGGCGAAGGCGCCGGAGGGCGCGCGCGTGGTGGAGCTGGGGGACGCCACGCTCCTGCCTGGCTTCATGGACGCGCACACGCACCTGACGGGCGAGGCGGGGGACGACTGGCGCCAGGACCTCATCGATTCGTTCCAGCACACCATCCCGGAGCAGACGTTGGAGGCGCTGCCGCGCGCGCGGGTGACGCTGATGGCGGGCTTCACCACGGTGCGCAACCTGGGGGCGGAGGACTTCATCGACGTGGGGCTGCGCAACGCCATCCGTCGCGGGCTGGCGGTGGGGCCGCGCATCATCACCGCCACCGCGGGGCTGGGGAGCACGGGTGGGCACTGCGACGCGGGCAACTCCTGGCGCAAGGGGCTCCTGGCGGACGAGACGGGCGCGGGCGTGGCGGATGGCCCGGAGGCGCTGCGGGCCAAGGTGCGTGAGAGCGTGAAGTACGGCGCGGACCTCATCAAGGTCTGCGCCACCGGCGGCGTGCTCAGCATGAACGCGGACGTGGACTCACCCCAACTGACCCAGGCGGAGCTGGACGCCATCGTCGACGAGGCGCACGCGCGCAAGCGCAAGGTGGCCGCCCACGCGCACGGCGCGGAGGGGGCGAAGCGGGCCATCCGCGCGGGGGTGGACTCCATCGAGCACGGCTCGTTCCTGGACGACGAGGCGCTCGACCTGATGAAGCGCAAGGGCACCTGGTTCGTGCCCACGTGCATGGCGTTCCAGGGCGTGAAGGAGCGCGCGGACAAGGGCCAGTTGCCCGAGGACAACATCCGCAAGGTGCGCGCGGTGGAGGAGGCGCGCCGTCAGGCCCTGCGCAAGGCCCTGGCGCGCGGCGTGCGCATCGCCTTCGGCACGGACGCGGGGGTCTTCGCGCATGGTCGCAACGCGGGGGAGTTCGCGCTCCTGGTGGAGGCGGGCCTGTCGCCGGTGGAGGCCCTGCGGGCGGCGACGGTGAACACGGCGGAGCTGCTCGGTGTGTCCGCCACCCTGGGCACGCTGGAGCCCGGGAAGGTGGCGGACGTGGTGGCCGTGCCGGGGGACCCGCTCCAGGACATCCGCAAGACGGAGGCCGTCTTCTTCGTGATGAAGGAGGGCGTCATCCACCGCCACGACGCGGGCGCCACGCCCACCGTGGCGCGCTGAGGACCTCGCGGACTACTCGAGGGCGTCGAGCGACATCCGCCGCGCGGGCGCCGTGCCCGCGTGGCCACCGCTGTGCGTGGTGCGGCGCACGGCCGTGCCATCCGTCTTGGGCGCGCCGGAGCGGACGTCGCGGCGGCGGTAGCGCTGCTCGGCCTCTTCAGGACCCGCGACGGGGGTGGGCAGGGATGCCGAGTCGGACGAGGACTCGTCGAACGAACGCTCCGCGGACGGGGTCGCGGACGAGGTCGTCGCGCAACCCGTGGCGATGAGCAGCAGACATGGCATCCAGAGGACCGCACGCATTTCCGTACTCCCAGGGCCTCCCAGTGGGGAGCGGCCCATGGACGCAACGGTAACGTCGTGGTCTGACAGGTCCTGTCCAGCGCGGCTGGAAGGCCCGTCGCGCCGGTTGGATGGTTGGCGCGGAGGGGTGAGGCGCGCCGGGGCCTCGCCCCTGCCTGGAGGGTGGCGCGGTGTCGGGTGCCCACCGCGTGCGGGCGTGTGACCTTCACGTAGCGGACGACGCCAGGTGCCGCGCCGGTTCCGCCGGAGGGCGTGGCGCTATGGGGAGCACGCGCATGTCGCGCCGCTCATCAGGGCATTGCACGAGAGGGACGCACGTGGACCTCACCCCCATCCGACTCATGTTGTGGGCTCCCGGCCTGCTGTTGGCCACCCCCGCCGCCGCAGGACCGTGGTTCCCCTGCGGTAGCTTCTCCGACCTGAACCTCACGAAGAACTGCCAGCTCGACCGGTACCCCGTCACGCATTTCGAGTACGCCATCCAGTACAACAGCGCGGAGCCGCTCCCGGTGGTGTGCACGACGTGGAACTACGGGTTCCGCATCTACAACAAGCTGCCCATCGTGGTGGAGTCGGACAATCCGCAGGGGGTGATGCGGTGGGGCGGCGCCATCTTCTACACGGCGACCACGGCCTCGGATGACGACACCTGCGGCGTGGGCACGTGGCGCCACAAGTATTGGCGGCTGGACCAGAACAACACGGTGACGACGGCCTGGACCAACGGCTGTCTCAACCTCCCGCTCCTCTGTCGCGAGCGGTAGGGCCTCGCGAGAGGGCTCAGGGGCAATAGGGGCAGGAAGGCATGCCCGGGTTGTCCGACTCGAACTGGGCGTAGACGCGGCAGTTGTCGTCGCGCTTCGCCGGCTGGCCCTGGCAGCCATAGGTGTAGGCCGCCTGGCAGAAGCTGGAGGACTGCGGGTCCGCCGTCGGCCCGGAGTAGGGCGTGTTGCACGCGCCCGAGCTCCCGCCGCATTGCTTCACGCTGTCCGCCAGCTCCGAATACGAGCACGTGCTCTGCTCTCCGTAGGCGGAGCACGAGCTGTCCGTCGGGCACCACTTGCAGGCGTTGGCGACGTACTCGCTCGCGCACGCCGAGCAGGTGGACGCCTGGGCGCAGACATCGTCCTCGCTGCAGGCCGACAGAGCCCATGGCAACACGAGCAACACGAGCAATGAGGCGAAGCGGGCCACGGGGACTCCGGAGTCGGGGGGACCGGAATCGTTTCCCGAGTCAGGCTCCCCCCGCAATGAGTCGAAAGCAATCCAGGGCCGCGGATGCTCTGATAGCGAGAAAGACAATCAACCCCGGTGAAACAGGCGTGCCTTCCTGAGCTGGACGTGGAGTATCTGGCTGGCGCGGGCCTCGCGCGGTGGGCCCACCACGCGCAGCAGGGTGCCGTCGACGGGGAAGCGGTACTCGGCGGCGTGGCCGAGGAACAGGCGCGCGGAGAGGGGCAGCGGGGTGCCGTGCTCGCCCAGGTCGAGGTCCTCGGGGCGCACCACCAGGGTGGAGGGCCCGTCGCTGGCGCGGCACTCCGGGGGCAGGGGGAAGCGGGTGCCCCCGGGCGTCAGGAAGGCGCCGTCGCGCACCTCGCCCTCCAACACGTTCGCTCCGCCGACGAAGCCCGCGACGAAGGGCGTGGCGGGCTCGTGGTACAGCACCTCGGGCGTGTCCACCTGCTCGATGACGCCCCGGTTGAGCACGGCGATGCGGTCCGACAGCGCGAGCGCCTCGCCCTGGTCGTGGGTGACGAAGACCATGGTGGTGCCCAGCCGGGCGCGCAGCGCCGCGATTTCGGCGCGCAGCTCCTCGCGCAGCGCCGCGTCCAGGTTGGACAGGGGCTCGTCGAGCAGCAGCACGCGCGGCCCGGCCACCAGCGCGCGCGCCAGCGCCACGCGCTGGAGCTGGCCTCCGGACAGCTCGTGGGGCCTGCGACTCGCCAGCCCCTCCAGCCGCACCCACCGCAGCGCCTCGCGCACGCGCGTGGCCACCTCCGCCTTCGGCAGGCGGCGCAGCGTCAGCGGGTACGCGACGTTCTGCTCCACCGTGCGGTGCGGCCACACGGCGTAGCTCTGGAACACCATGCCCAGGCCGCGCTTCTCGGGCGGCACGCGCACGCCCGGCCCGGCCACCGTCTCCCCGCCGATGCGGATGACGCCCGCGTCCGGGTGCTCCAGGCCCGCGAGCATGCGCAGCGTCGTCGTCTTGCCGCAGCCGGAGGGGCCCAGCAGCGAGACGAGCTCGCCCTCGCGCACGTCCAGGCTCAGCCCGCGCACCACCTGCGTGGCGCCGTAGGACTTGAACAGCCCCTCCAGGGAGATTGCCGCCATCACCGCGCCTCCGCCGCGCGCCGCCCCAGCAGCGCGAGCACCCCCTGTCCCACCGCCACGAGCGCGACGAACGCGCACGCCAGCACCGCCGCCGCCGCCGGGTCCGCGTAGCTCTGGAGGTCGAAGAGCAGCTTGCCCAGCACCTCCGAGCCCGCCGGGACCAGCAGGACGGACATGGTGATCTCCGTCGCGCACGCCAGGAAGGTCAGCACGAAGGCCGCCAGCAGCGCGGGCCGCAAGAGGGGCAGCGTCGCGTCCCGGAAGGCCCGCGTGGGCCCCGCGCCGCTCACCCGCGCCGCCTCCGCCAACGACGGGTCGAGCTGCGCCAGCGCCTCCGCGCCGTTGCGCGTGCCCAGCGCCAGGTACTTCCCCGCGTACGCCACGAGCAGCAGCCACGGCGTATGCGCCAGCGCGAGCACGAACGCCACCCGCTCCAGGAGGATGAAGCGCCAGTCGCGGGAGAAGGCCACGAGCAGCGCCAGGGCCAGCACCGTGCCCGGCACCGCGTAGGGCCACACCGCCAGCGCCTCCACGCCCGCGCCCAGGCGGCGGAAGGCCCGCTGGAGCAGCGCCGCCCCGAGCCCCAGCGCGCACACCAGCGCCCCGGCCCCCGTCGCCAGGAGCAGGCTCAGGCCCGTGGCCCGCAGCGTGCGCGGCGCCCACAGCACCCCGGACCAGTGCGCCAGCGTCAGTTCCCCCCACGCCAGCCGCGCGCCGAAGCCGCGCTGGAGCGACGTGAGCACCAGCGCCCCCAGGGGCAGCAGCACCAACACCGCGCAGCCCAGGGCCACGGCCGCGCCCGCGACCGCGCGCCCTCGACCCAGCGCGAACGGGCGCGAGGCCAGGCCCTTGCCCGCGCTCAACCGCACCCGCCCGGAGCGCCCCAGGGCCCATGTCGCCAGCAGCGCCACCGGCGTGAGCAGGAGGAGCCCGAGCGCCAACGCGGACGCGCGCCCCAGCCCCTCGTCGGCGCGCAGCACCAGCTCGTAGATGCGCGTGGTCAGCACCCGCGTGGGCGGCGACGCGGACACGCCCAGCAGGTAGGGCACGCCGAACGAGGACGCCGCCATCAGGAACACCATCACCGCGCCGGACGACAGGGAGGGCAGCGCCAGCGGCAGCGTCGTCGTCAGCAGCGCCCGCGCCGGCGAGGCGCCACACACGCGCGCGGCCTCCTCCAACGCCGGGTCCACGCGCCGCATCGCCGCGCCTCCCGCCAGCAGCACCAGCGGCAGTCCGGACACGCCCTCCACGAAGGCGATGCCCACCGGGCCGTGGATGTCGAGCGTCCCCTCGCCCAGCAGCCGGTTGAGGTAGCCCGCGCGGGGGCTCGCCAACGACAGCCAGCCCATCCCCCAGATGAAGGCGGGGATGGCCGACGGCAGGGTGAAGAGCACCGCGTACGCGCCGCGCAGCGGCAGGTCCGTGCGGAACAGCAGCAGCGCCAGGGGCGCGCCCAACACGAGCGCCAGCGCCGCCGCGCCGGTGGAGATGGCGAGCGTGTTGACGAGCGCGCCCGTCTCCGCCGCGAGCCCCTCCAGCGCCCCGGCCGCGCCCAGGCCCCGGGCCAGCAGGAAGACGACGGGGCCCACCGCGAAGACGACGAGCGGCGCGAGCCACGCGGCCAGCCCCACCCAGCGCAGCGGTGTCGCGGGGGCGCTCATCTCGAGAACGCCCGGCTGAAGGCTTCCTTGAGCGCGCCGCCTCGCGCCAGGCCCTGCTCCACCAGCGCGGGGGTCCACGGCTGCGCGCGCTGGAGCAGCGTCTCCACGCCGGGCTCGTCGCGGGGCCCCGCGAGCCGGGGGTCCACCGCGTGCATGTCGCCCTTCTCGACGATGAGGCGCTGGCCCTCGGGGGACAGCAGCACGTCCACCACCGCCTTCGCCGCGACGGGGTTGGGGGTCGACTTGAAGAGGGCCACCGGTCCGGGGATGGTGACGGCGCCGTCCGTGGGCCAGACGACCTGGAGATGGCTGCCCTTCGCGCGCGCGGTGAGCGCGTTCTCCAGGAGCAGCACCCCCGCGTCCGCCTCGCCGCTCTCCACCTTCTGGAGCACCGCCGCGTTGCCCCCCGCCACGATGGCGCCCCGCTCGCGCAGGCCGGTGAAGTAGGCGTCGCCGTAGCGCGCCTGGCAGAACACCGCCCAGGTGAAGGCCGTGCCCGAGGTGAGCGGGTCCCCGATGGCCACCCGCCCCTTCCAGCTCCCATCCACCAGCGCCGCGAAGGACGTGGGCGGCGGCGGCGAGTCCTCGCGGTGCACGAGCACCATGGTCGACACGCGGATGGCCGCGTAGCGCGCGTCCAGGTCCAGCAGCGAGCGTGGCACGCGCAGCACGTGTGGTGACGCGTAGGGCAGGAAGTCCCCCGCGCGGGCGAGCCGCTCGATGAAGAACGGGTCGGACGCGGCGAGGAGGTCCGCGCGCACGGCGCCCGCGGCGCGCTCCGCGTCCAGGCGGCTGGCCACCTTCTCGCTCCCCGCCTGATACCAGCGCACCGTCACGCCCGGCAGCCGCTGCTTCAGCAACGGCTCCAGCGCGTCCAGCACGTGCTGGTACATGGACGTGTAGACCCAGACCTCGCCGGATGGCGTGCCCTCGTGCGTGGCGACCACGTCCGAGGACGGCGCCGCGGACTCGATGCGGCACGAGGCGAGCACGACGAGCGCGAGGGCGAGGCCGGCACCCCGGACCAGGGCAGGGAAGGGCATGCGCCCCGGATTATGCGGCATGCGCGGGGAAAGTCTCCGTCCACGCACGCGGGCGGCGGCTCAGAACGGCGCGTAGCAGTCGTGGTTGCGCTGCGACACGATGCGCCCGTCCCGGAACGTGAGGAACATCCCGATGGCCGCGCGCATCGTCGCCCCGGCCGGCAGCGTCCGGACCGGGAGGGCCAGCGTGCCCGTCCACTCCACCTCCAGCGCCACGTCGTCCCCCTGGGCGAGGCTGCCGCGGACCTCGTAGCGCTGGGCGGCGAGCAGCGCCTTGCCCCGCTCCGAGTCCACCAGCATCTGCGCCAGCCCCCGCGTCTGTCCCTCCCGGTACAGCGCGTTGGGGTGCTCGCGCTGCACCACGTCCGGATGGAAGAAGGGCGCCAGCTCCGCGCCCGTCCTCCCCGCCTCCAGGGCCTGGAGGTAGCGCAGCGCCGTCTCGAGGTTCATCGTGGACATGCGGTGTCTCCCGGTCGAATCCACAACCCATGTTGCACAACCAGGGTTGTGGATGCAAGACAGGGGGAATGGCGCGTCGGGTGGAAGACGGGGCGGTGCGGCTGGAGTCCCTGGACCTGGGGCACCTGGCCCTGTTCGTCGGACAGCGGCTGAACGAGCAGGTCCTGGAGGCGCTGCACGCCGCGGGCTTCGCGGGGCTGCGGCAGTCCCACGGGTACGTGTTCCAGCACCTCCTGGAGGGCCCGCGCTCCATCAGCGAGCTGGCGGGGCTCCTGGAGGTGACGCAGCAGGCGGCGTCGAAGAGCGTCGCGGAGCTGGAGGCGCTGGGCTACGTGGAGAAGACGGAGTCCGGGGACGCGCGCGTGCGGCACGTGGCGCTGTCCCCGCGGGGCCGCGCGTGCGTGGAGAAGTCCCGCGCGCTGCGGACCGCGCTCCACAAGCGCTTCGAGCGCCAGCACGGGGCCCAGGCGGTGGAGTCCACCCGGCGGCTGCTGGCGCGGGTGCTGACGTCGCTCGGCGGGGCGGAGGCGGTGACGCGCCGGCGCGTGCGCGCGCCCCGCTGAGGTCCACCCCGGAAAAGACGACGCCCCCGTGTGCCGGTCGCTGGCACACGGGGGCATCTGGAAGACCTCTCGCCGGGCCGCCCTACTTGCAGGCGCGCGGCGGCATGGCGTCGATCCAATCGGAGATGAGCTGCGAGCCCTCGTCATGGCGCAGGGCGCGGCCAATCTCCGGCATCATCTTCCCCGACTCCTCGGTGTTCAGCCGGTACCAGAGGATGGACGTGGCGTGGTCGCCGGGGACGATGTCGAACTCGCCTCCCACGCCGCTGCCGGCCGAGCCCGGGCGCTTGCACACGCCGTTGGAGAACTCGTCCGTCGTCTTGATGTCCAGGAACAACCGGCTGGTGATGCCCGGCTGCGCCTTCGGGTTGTGGCAATGCGCGCAGTTGATGTCCAGGTACGTGCGCGCCCGCTGGTCCAGGCTCGCCGCGCTCGAATCGAAGGCGTTCGGCGCGTGGGGAATCAGGTCCGCCGCGGGCAGGCCCGTCAGCTTCCCCAGGTCCGCCAGGTGCTGGAGCTGGTTCTTCGCCTGCCCGCCGTAGGCGTGCTCCCGGTTGAGGTACCGGGCCTTCACGCCGATGGGCAGCAGGTGCTGGTTCTCGTTCGCGTCCACCACGTGGTGGCACTTCTGGCACTGGTTCCGGCTGGGCACCAGGTAGTCGAACGTCTCCGTCTCACCCTGCGCGTTGATGACCTGGTAGTTCTTGAAGACCTTGCCACCGGCCACCTTGTCCGCGTCCGTCAGCGACTCGTTCCACAGGTAGGAGACGGCCTCCCAGCCCTCCTCCCGCCGCAGCAGCACGCGCGTCTCGATGGGGCGCACGTCCTTGTCCGGCTCCCGCAGGTCCGGGGGGAAGGAGAACGTCTTGGTGATGTACGTGCCCACGGGCAGGTCCAGCACGTCGGTCTCCGCGTACGCCGCCGTCTTGCCCGCCGGAATCGCCAGCGTGCGCGACTTGAGCGCGTAGTCGGAGAACAACGGCGTGGTCAGCTCGTAGGGGAGGTTGCCCTCCACCGGCTGGAAGTTGCCCTCGGCGGGGCTGCCCGTGAACAGCTTCAGGTCCGACAGCTTGTTGGGCAGGGCGGTGGAAGCATCCGGCGTGCCGGAGTCAGGCCCCGTGCTCTCCCCGCCGTCCGGAACCTGCGGGCCACCGTCACCTGCGTCACCGGCATCTCCCGCGTCGCCGGCGTCACCCGCGTCGCCGGCATCGCCTCCGTCCGGGCGCCCCGCGTCCGGACCCGCGTCCGTCGCGGCGTCACCCGCGTCCGGCACGTTGGCCCCGGGCGGGTCCTCGTCGTCACCGGAACAGGCGGCCATCACCGCGGCGAGCACCACCGCGGCGAGGCCCAGGTGTTTCATGTACGGCGTGCGCTTCATCGACACGTCGCCTCAGGGCTGCGGCAGCGACAGCGCCGGGGTGAAGCCCGCGCAGTTGAACGGCGCCTCGCCCTGCTTGAAGCGGCGCGTCTCCCCGAAGGCCGCCGCCACGTTCTGCGGCCCCGCCTGGAGGTGGGTGGCCACGTTGGCCAGGTCGAAGTCCACCACCGCCGCCACGTTCGGCTCCGGGAGCGTGTTGCCGGTGAAGCACAGGTTCAGCTTGTTGTGCGACGTGGTCTCCGCGGCGGCGGGCGGCAGCGGGTCCATGCCGTCCCACAGCACGTGCTCCACGTGCTCGATTTCGGCGGCCACGCGGGCGTACTGGTAGACGCCGCCCACCAGCGCGCCCAGCGGGCGGCGCTGCGGGTCCGTGTTGCCGTTGTCCACCGCGATGCCGCTCTCACCCTGGAAGGTGTTGCCGTGGATGTACACGTCCGCCGAGGCGAAGTTGAAGAAGCCCGCGGACCACAGCGCCACGTCGTCCTCGATGGCCAGGCCGCTGAGCACCGCGATGTCCACCGTGTTGTTCTTGCCCCACGTGTTGCCCGTGAACTCCACGCGGCGCGACGCCAGGATGAACGTGCCCGTGCCCGCCGGCACCTGCGACACGGTGCTGCTGCTCGCCGTCACCGACGCGAAGTTCGGCCGGTTGTTGCCGGTGATGATGTTGTCGACGATGAGGATGTCCGTGCCCTTGATGGGATTGCCCGGCAGGTCGAACACCACCAGGCCCGTGGTGTTGTCCGTCGCCGTGTTGCCCTCCACGTAGGCGTACTTCGTGTTCTCGATTTCGATGCCCGCCACGTTCTTCTTGGCGATGTTGCGCCGCACGATGGCGTAGCGCGTCTGGCCCACGTAGATGCCGGCGTCCGCGGCGTTGTACGCCTCCGAGTCCTCGATGACGACGTAGCGCGACTTCACCGGGTAGATGCCGTACTTGCCGTTGCTCTCGGTGTTCTCCAGCGCCCACTCCGTGCGGATGCGCTGGATGTAGACGTTGGCGGAGTTCTCCACGCGCAGCGCGTCCTTCTGCGCGTTCCACAGCGCCACGTCGCGCACCGTGAACAGCTTGCCCACCACGTCCAGGCCGTTGGTGTTGGCCGTGGCGTTGGAGAAGTCGAGCACCGTGCTGGCGCTGCCACCCGTGGCCTCGCCCTGCGCGCCGCGGCCCGCGCCGGAGATGGTGATGCCGTCCTGGCGGATGGTCACCGCGTTGTCGAAGTGGAACGTCCCCGCGCCCAGCTTGATGCTCGTGCAGGGGGCCAGGTCGTTGACCGCGTTCTGCAGGTCCTGCTCCTGGCCCGGGCTGAAGGTCAGCGTCGCCTGCGGCTTGCCCTCGCAGGAGAACTCCGTGACCCAGGTGCCTGCGTCGCTGCCGCCGTCCGGCTCCGGCTCACCGCCGTCCGGTCCCGCGTCGGAGCCACCGTCCGTCCCCGCGTCCGGGCGCGGACCGGCGTCCGGGATGTTGGGCGTCTCCTCGTCGTCGTCCGAGCACGCGGGGAGGGCCAAGAGTCCCACCAGGGTGATGAGCATGGCGCGTGACATGCGCGAAAGCGGCAGACGGTTCATCAGGGTGCCTCCTGCGAAAGGGCGGCGCCTCTTCGGCTCACGGACGAGGACGGGTGGCTTCGAGACGCTGCGACGGATGCGCGAATCCTCGTTCCCGGACGCCCCGACCTCAAGCGTATGGTGAGGAATTCGCCACGCCCACGCGCCGTGACGCGCTGCGGTGTGCTGTCTCACGGAAGAAAATACACGCACCCTCCCGTCAGGAGTCCGTCGACGTGCTGCCCTACTTCCCCTTCGAGCAGGACTCCTATGCGATGGCACTCGGAGTGCGCGCGCTGCGTCCCGGTGAAACACTCATCGAGGTCGATGTGCCGCATTACCTGGACGAGCTGGCGCAGAAGGACGCGCTCCTGCGCGAGGACCCCCGCGCGCGCTTCCAGGCGCTGCCCGGCTCCGAACCGCTCCAGTGGGAGGTGGCGCGCGCGCTGCTGCGCCGCATGGCCGCGGAGTCCCCCGCGCACTTCTCCCTGGAGGAGGACGGCGCGCGCTGGTGCTTCGGCAACCGGTTGACTGGTGTACGTGGGGTGCTGACGCCAGGCGACGCGGACAGCCTGCCCCTGGCGCCGCTGGATTGGGTGGGGCGACAGGTGCAGGAGGACCTGCTGGTCCTGGATGGCACACGTGAGGGGTTTCCACTGGTCGCGGGCCAGCTGTGCTTCCCCTCCGGCTGGTGCCTGGACGACAAGATGGGGCGGCCGCTGCTCGCCGTCCACGCGCCCGTGCCCCGCTTCGCGGAACAGGTGGGGGCCTCCACGCTGAAGCTGTTGGACGGCCTCAAGCCGGGGCGCCCCGTCACCCGCTGCAACTGGGCCATCACCGTCACCCCGCGGCTGTGCATGGAGCCCCGCTACCGCGCCGAGTGGCGCCACCTCTTCGAGGGCATCACCCCCGACGACGCCGGAGCGCGCTGCCTCCTGCGCCTGGAGCGCCAGACGCTCAGCCGCTTCCCGGAGACGGGCGCCGTCCTGTTCACCATCCACACCTATGTCGCCCCCGTCGCGGGGGAGGTCCCCACCCCCGGACACCGCCAGCGCCTCGCCCGCGTGCTGCGCACCGTCCCGGAGGACATGAGCGACTACAAACGCCTGGGGCCGCTGCGTGAACCCCTCCTCGCCTGGCTGGAGCGGGAGGGGTAGAGAAATCTCCTACCTCACTGGAAGTCCAATGCCAGTCAGCGCCAGGTGTGGCGCGGCCCGAGAGGCTGGCCGGCGATTTCTGTAGTAAGTCGCCCACCGGTACCGACTGTCAGGCGGCGGGAGCGGTAGGCCGCCGCCGCAAGCCAAGGAAGGTCAAACACATGCGGAAGCTTTGTCTGATTGCGATGCTGGCGCTGGCGGGATGCCAGCCCCAGGGGCAGAAGGAAGGCGCGGGCACGAGCACCACGGCGACGACGTCCGCCGCCGCCGCGAATCCCCAGACCGAGGACCAGAAGACGCTGTACGCGCTCGGCCTGTCCATCGGCAAGAGCGTGAGCGTGTTCGACATGACGCCGGAGGAGCTCGAGTACGTGAAGGCGGGCCTCACCGCGCAGGTCAAGGGCGAGAAGCCCGCGGTGGAGCTGGAGACGTACGGGCCGAAGCTGCAGGAGCTGGCGCGCACGCGCAGCACCCGCCGCGCGGAGGCGGAGAAGGAGAAGTCCAAGAAGTTCCTCGAGGAGGCCGCCAAGGAGCCCGGCGCGGTGAAGACCGAGTCCGGCCTGGTCTACAAGGACATCACCCCCGGTACCGGTGACTCCCCCAAGGCCACGGACATCGTGAAGGTTCACTACAAGGGCACGCTGCCCAACGGCACGGAGTTCGACAGCTCCTACAAGCGCGGCGAGCCCACGCAGTTCCCGCTCCAGGGCGTCATCAAGTGCTGGACCGAGGGCGTCCAGAAGATGAAGGTCGGCGGCAAGGCCAAGCTGGTGTGCCCGTCCGACATCGCCTACGGCGACCGTGGCGCGCCCCCGAACATCCCGGGTGGCTCGGCGCTGGTGTTCGAGGTGGAGCTGCTGGAGATCGTCAAGCCGCCCGAGGCTCCTCCCGCGGCGACGCCTCCCGCGGCGCAGCCCTCCGCGGCGCAGAAGAAGTAGTCGCTCCTCCCGGCTCCTGGATGGAGCGGGGCACCCGAGGGCTGGCGAGGGGAATCCCCTCCCAGCCCTCGTCGTTTTTCACGGCGTCCGGAAGGCAAGGTCCATGCACCGTCACCTGCTGCTCGTGGGGCTGTTGTTGCTCGTGGGAGGCTGCACCCGGGGCCGGCCCCGCGAGGTGTCTCGCGCGCCGTCCGTCACGGGCGCCGTCTCCGAGGACGAGTTCAAGGCGCTGCACACCCTCAACCCCCAGGCCCCGCCGCCCGCGCGAGGCGAGGAGGTGGAGGTCGCCGGGACGAAGGCCTACCTGAGCCTGCCGGAGGACGCGAGGGCGCCCCTGCCCGCGGTCATCGTCATCCACGAGTGGTGGGGCCTCAACGCGCACATCCGCCACTGGGCGGACCGGCTCGCGGCCAACGGCTACGCGGCCCTGGCGGTGGACCTGTACGGCGGCAAGGTGGCCACCACGCGGGACGAGGCGCTCGCGCTGCTGAAGCGCGTGGACCCGGAGCGCGCCACCCAGGTGCTGAAGGCCGCGAACGCCTTCCTGCGGGAGGACGCGCGCGTGAAGGCGCCGCGCACCGCGAGCCTGGGGTGGTGCTTCGGCGGGGGCTGGTCGCTGCGCGCCGGCATGGCGATTCCGGAGCTGGACGCGGTGGTCATGTACTACGGCAACCCGGTGACGGACCCGGAGGCGCTGGCGTCCATCCGCGCGCCGGTGCTCGCCATCTTCGGCACGCGCGACGCGTCGATTCCGCCGGAGACGGTGCGCGCGTTCCGCCAGGCGCTCGACGACGCGGGCGTGCGCCACCGCATCGTCGAGCTGGACGCGGAGCACGCCTTCGCCAACCCCTCCGGCGAGCGCTACGACGCGGGCGCGGCGGCCATGGCCTGGGCGGAGACGGCGCTGTTCCTGGAGCACCACCTGCGGCGCTGAGCGGGGGCTTGCGCCGGGAAGTGTCGTCGACCCACGCTCGGGATGTCTCGCGGTCCACACCGGCCCGCGCCCGTGGGCGACGGCATTGCCCTCGGGGCCGGGGTCGGCTTGAAGAGACAGCACATCTTCGGGAGGTCTGGTGTCCAGGCTTGGTGCGTGCGTCGCCCTGGGGTTGGGGCTGTGGTGCGTGGGGAGCGTGAGCGGCGCGGCGGAGCCGGACGCGGGGGACGTGGCCGTCATGGACGACGCGCCGCCCTTCTCCGGGACGTGGCTGCGGCCGGACGGTGGCCTCGTTCGCGTGGGACGGGACGGGTCGGGCGCCTTCCTCATGGACTTCGCCTCGCGCCGGCGCTGGAGCCTGGAGTCGCGCGGTGACGGGCTCTGGGGGCTGGACGGCAGCCGCCCCCCGGCTTTCGTGCGCTGGAGTCCGGCGCCCGGCGCACCGTCGCGGCCCGTGCTCACGGGGCTGGGCGCCGCGCCGCTCGAGCTGGCGTCCCACCCGGCGCGCACCGAGGACGTCACCTTCCGACAAGGGGACGTCACCCTCTCCGGCACGCTCTGGCTGCCGCCGGGGGCGCCGCCGCGCAACGCGGTGGTGCTGCTGCACGAGGCGGGGCTGGGCGCGCGCGAGGCGCTGGAGCCGTACCCGGCGTTCCTCGTCCACCAGGGGCTCGCGGTGCTGACGTTCGACGCGCGCGGCACCGGGCGCTCCACCGGGGATGGACGGCCGTGGGTGTCGGGCGTGCGCGAGCTGGCGGACGACGCGCTCGCGGCGGTGAAGCTGCTGCGCGCGCGGCTGACGCCCGGTGGCGGCGTGGGGTTGATGGGCTTCGGTCAGGGCGCGTGGGTGGCGGTGAACGCGGCGGCGCGCGCGCCCGGGGACGTGGGCTTCCTCGTGCTGGTGGGCGGCGGCGGCGGACCGGTGTGGAAGCAGGAGCAGCACCGCATGCGCAACGAGGGCCGCCGCCGGGGGCTCACCGGGCCGGAGCTGGTGGACCTGACGGACTTCCTCGACGGGCTCTACGACGCGCGCCTGTACGCGCCGGAGGGGGAGGCGCGCGCGTTGAAGGCGCTGTCGTTCCAGCTCCAGCGGGCCAAGCGCAAGCGCTGGTACGCGGTGACGGCGCTGCCGCCGTTCAAGGGCCTGCCCGTGGAGCGCTTCCTGGAGGTCCACCGGCAGGTGTGGCGCAACGTGCTGGCCTACGACACCGCGGAGGACCTGGGCCGCGTGCGGGGGCCGGTGCTGGCGCTGCTGGGCGAGCGCGACGAGGTGACGCCGGCGCATCAGGTGGCCCGGGCGCTCAACCAGGGCCTGCGCCTGCGCCCCGACGCGCCCGGGCGGGCGCTGGTGAAGGTGATTGCCGGCGCGGACCACTACCTGGCGGAGCCGTCCACCCCGGCGCGCTCCGGCGTGGAGACGGTGGCGGCGGACGCGCTCACCACCCTGTCCGCGTGGCTGCACGCGCTGGAGCGCTAGCTAGTAGGGCTTCTGGCCCACGTAGTTGCCCGGGGGCGCGTAGTTGCAGACCCAGAACTGCCAGGTGGGGAAGCGCGCGCCGAAGGGCGAGTGGGTGGTGCACGTCTGGGTCGCGCAGCCCACGCGCTTCGTGTCGCGCCACACCACCTGCGTGTAGTGGCCGCACTGCTCGCCGTCCGCGCAGCGGTTGGTGGCGTAGTCGTAGTCCTTCGCCTCGCTGCTCCAACCCTGCACCACGCCCTGGGTGGTGAGGCTGTCCGGGGTGGCGGCGGTGATGTTCTCGCCGTGGTTGCCCCGGTCGGAGTTGTGCTCGAAGACGCACTTCGCCGCGTGGGCCCTCGCCACCGCCGCCGCCTTCGTGTCCCAGGTGAGCGGCTCCAGCGCGGGGCTGGGGGTGGGCGTCGCGCTCGCGCGCGTGGCGTTGTGGGCCTCGAGCATGTCCTGGATGAACTCGGGCGGCGTGTCTTCGTTCGTCTCGTCGTCGGAGCCACAGCCGGCGACGACGGACAACGGGGCGAGCAGCCCGAGCGCGACCAGGGAACGGAGGGAGGGGCGGGGCAGGGCGGACGTCATGGCGCGGGAGTGCATCGTTGCTCGTTCAGTAGGGCTTCTGGCCCACGTAGTTGCCCGGGGGTGCGTAGTTGCAGACCCAGAACTGCCAGGTGGGGAAGCGCGAGCCGAAGGGCGAGTTGACGGTGCACGTCTGCGTCGCGCAGCCCAGCCGCTTCGTGTTGCGCCACACCACCTGCGTGTAGTGGCCGCACTGCTTGTCCTTGGCGCACGTGTTGGCGGCGTAGTCGTAGTCCGCCACCTCGTCGCTCCAGCCCTGCACGACGCCGCGCGTGTCGGCGGCGCCCGGCGTCGCCGCGTAGATGTTCTCGCCGAGGTTGCCCCGGTTGCCGTTGTGCTCGAAGACGCACTTCGCCGCGTGGGCCTGGGCCACGGCCTCCGCGGAGGTGTCCCAGGTGAGGGGCTCCAACGCCGGGCTGGGCGTGGGCTTCGCGCTCGCGCGCGTGGCGTTGTGCCCCGCGAGCATGTCCAGGGCGAACTGCGACAGCGTGCCCGAGTCCGGCGTGCCCGAGTCCGACGTCCCGCTGCCCGAATCCGGCGTGCCCGAGTCCGACGTCCCGCTGCCCGAATCCGGCGTGCCCGAGTCCGTCGAGCCCGAGCCCGAGTCCGGGGTCCCACTGCCCGAATCCGGAGTCCCGGTGCCCGAGTCGGACCCGCCCGCGTCCGGGGTCCCCGAGTCGGACGTGCCCGAGTCGGACGCGTCGGGAGCGCCGCCATCGGGCGGGTTGTCGTCGTCATCCGAGCCGCAGCTGGTGGCGAGCCAGGGGACGAGGAGACCGATGGCGAGCAGGTGTCGGATGGAAGGGCGGGACATGGCGCGATTATGCCGCCGCGCGTCCCTCCTGGAAGTGGCACGCACGCGCGCCGCGCCCCGCGCGGGGCCTTGGCGCGTCTTCCGGCTCAGTACGGCCGCTGTCCGACGAAATTTCCGGGCGGTGTGTAGTTGCAGACCCAGAATTGCCAGACGGGGAACTCGTCGCCGAACGGTGAGTTCTTCTTGCACGTCACGGCGGCGCAGCCGACGGCCGTGGTGTTGCGCCAGACGACCTGCGTGTAGTGCCCGCACACCTTGCCCTTCTTGCAGGTGTTGCGCGCGAAGTCGTAGTCGGCGGACTCGTCCGCCCAGCTCTTCACCACCTGCGCGGTGCTCCACATGTCCGGCGTGGCGGCGGCCAGGTTCTCGCCGAAGTCACCGCGGTTGGGGTTGTGCTCGAACTGGCACTCCTTCGCCCAGGAGGCGGCCTTGCGGGCGGCGTCGGCGGACCAGCCCATCACCGGCAGCGCGGGCTTGGGCGCGGGCTGGGCCCGGGCGCGGGCCTCGTTGTGCGCGTCCACCATGTCGTGCGCGAAGTCGCGGCCAGCGGACTGCGGGGGGCGCGACTCCTGCTGCGCGGTCCGGGCCTGCGGCTTCTCGCGCGCCACGACCGGCGCCTTGGTTCGCGCGGGCTGCGGGGCCGGCGTCGTCCTGCGCGCGCTCGTCTTCTTCGCCGGGATGCAGGCGAGCAGGAGTGCGAGCAGGACGAGGGGGAGCCGGTGGAGCGTGCCGCGGAACAGACCCATGCCCGCGATGATGCGCCACAACGTCCCCCCGTGCATCGAGGTCCGGAGCTACCCCCCGAGCCCCGGCAGCTCACCCGTGCTGTCCGTACCGAAGCTGTTGACGCCGGGAACGCCCAGCGCCCGGAGCATGGAGACGTAGAGGTTGGCGATGGGCATCCCGGGCACGCTCAGGTGCCGCCCGGGCGCGACGGCGCCCCCGCATCGACCGGAGAGCAGGACGGGCAGGTTCTTGTGGTGGTGCGCGTTGCCGTCGGCGACCTCGGAGGAGAAGAGGACGAGGGCGTTGTCGAGCAGCGGTGCCCCGGTGCCCTCCCGCGTGTCCTTCAGTCGCCGCACGAGGTAGGCGTATTGCTCCACCTCCCACCGGTCGATGATGGCGAGGGCGTCGTAGTTGGACTGGACGAACTGGTGGTG
This sequence comes from Myxococcus dinghuensis, assembly GCF_024198235.1. Lineage (GTDB taxonomy): Bacteria > Myxococcota > Myxococcia > Myxococcales > Myxococcaceae > Myxococcus > Myxococcus dinghuensis. Next base: position 53,415 of record NZ_JAKCFB010000025.1, read on the forward strand.
CGAGTACGCGTGGTGCCCGCCGCTCAAGCCGAGGAAGTTGTAGACCTTGTTGGCGCGCGCGTTGGCGAGCATGAAGGTCGCGACGCGGGACAGGTCGCATTGGAAGGCGAGGACGATGAGGTCCATCATCGCCTTCGTGCGCGCGCGCGGGTCCTCGTCGTCGGTGGGAGCCGTCTGGAGGCCACAGGCGGGGCCGGCGTCGCCCAACGCCTCCACCTGCTTCTCCAGGTCCCGCACGCTGGTGAAGTACTCGTCCAGCTTGCGGCGGTCCGCCGCGCCCAGTTGGTGCTGGAGCCGGGTGGCGTCGTCGCGCACGGAGTCGATGAGGCTCTGGCCGTAGGCGCGCCGCCTGGCGGCCTCCGCCTGGCTGAGTCCTCCCGGGGGCCCGGAGAAGAGGCGGTCGAACACGGCTCGGGGCTTCGTCTCCTTGGCCATGGGCGAGGTGGGGCCGGCCCACGAGATGTTGTTGGCGTAGGGGCAGGCATAGCCGGAGTCGCAGTTGCCGATGCCGCGCCCCGCGTCGTTGCCCAGCTCCAGGGAGGCGAAGCGCGTGGCCCGCTGCTGGGACAGGTGGTTGGCCAGGACCTGGTCCATGGAGATGCCGGCGTGGAAGTTGGTGCCCTCCGTCTTGTAGGCCTTCGTGCAGGAGAGGAAGGCGGCGGTGCCCGCGGCGTGGTGGCCGTCGCCGTCCGGCCTGCCCGGCTCGTTGGCGAGCCCGCTGATGACGAGCACGTCCTGCTTCACCGGCGCCAGCGACTGGAGCGTGGGGGTCAGCTCCCAGTTCGGCCCCGTGACGGTGGGGAGGAACTTCTGCATGTGGATGCCATTGGGCGCGTAGAAGACGGCCAGCCGCCGGGCGGACGGCGCGGCCTCCGCGGCGCGGACGGCAGCCGGCAGCATGCGCTCCAGCAGGGGCAGCGCCATCAGCGCTCCCGCGCCCCGGAGCAGGGTCCTTCGAGAGATGGGGTGCTTGAACTTCATGGCGTCTGGGCCTCCTTGCCGCCGCGGCGCGAGGTGAAGGAGTCGCTGAGGGCGATGCTGACGAGGTAGTCGCTGAGCCGGCCTCCGCTGGCCTCGGCGGCGGCGGCGACCTCGCTGACCGCGCACTGCTCCTCCTCGGACAGGCCGCGTCCGAGCGCGTAGGTCATGAGGTGCTCGGCGAGGCAGGTGGGCAGCTTCGGGTCGTCCTTGACGAAGCGTCGCATCGCCTCGACGCCCGCGAGCACGGTGCCGTCGGGCAGGTCCCCGTTGGAGTCCACGGGCGCGCCGCTGACCTCCCGCAGGCGCCAGCGGCCGATGGGGTCGTAGTTCTCCATCGCCAGGCCCAGCGGGTCCATGAGCATGTGGCAGCCCTTGCACTGGGGCTGGGTGCGGTGCAGCGCCATGCGCTCCTTCATCGTCATGTCGGGGCTCACCGCCGGCGGCAGGTTCTCCACGTTGGGTGGTGGGGGCGGTGGTCCCGAGCAGAGCAATTGCTCCAGCACCCAGACGCCGCGCTGCACCGGCGAGGTGCGGTCGGGGTTGGACGTGACGGTGAGCAGCGAGCCATGGCCGAGCACCCCCCGGCGCTCCGGATACGCGGTGAGGTCCACGCGTTGGAAGGCGTCGCCGCTGCCCGGGCGCGGCAGGCCGTAGTGCGCGGCGAGCGGGTCGTTCAGGTACGTGAAGGAGGCGTCGAGCAGGTCCCGGAGCTTGTGGTCGCCGGTGATGAACTCCTGGAAGACGAGCTCCGTCTCCTGGCGCATGGCGTGGCGCAGGGGCTCGTTGAAGGCGCCGTAGAGCGTGTGGTCGGGCTCGGCGGTGTCGAGCGCGCGGGTGAAGAGCCACTGGCCGGCGAAGTTGGACACCAGGGCCTGGGCCTTCGGGTCCGCGAGCATGCGACGGACCTGGGCCTCCACCTCCTGGGGGGTGCCCAGCTTGTCCCGCTCGGCGGCCTGGAAGAGGGCCTCGTCCGGCATGCTGCTCCACAGGAAGTACGAGAGGCGGGTGGCCAGCTCGTGCGGATCGAGCCGGTGGGGCGTGGTGGAGGCCGGCTGGGCGTCCTTCTCCACGCGGAAGAGGAAGTGCGGGGAGATGAGCACCGCGCGCAAGGCGAGCTTCACGCCGACCTCGGGTGGGTCTCCGAGTTGCTTCACCACCGCGAGGGGCCGCAGGAGCCGGTCCACCTCCTCCGTGGTGACGGGGCGGCGCCAGGCGCGGCGCGCGAAGCGCCCGAGGATTTCGCGGGCGCAGGGCTCGGGGTTCGCGGCGTCGACCGCACAGGTGCGCAGCGCGGCGCCGGGGCGGACCCAGGCGGCCTCCACCAATTTCTCGGCGGCGGCGGCGTACTTCTCCATCAGCAGGGGCGACAGGCTGAGCACGTCGGCGATGTTGTCGAAGCCGTAGCCGTGGTCATCCGTGGGGAAGTCACGCGCGGGATGGCTGGTGTCACCCAGCAGGTCGCGGACGGTGGCGTCGTATTCGGCGCGGTTGAGCCGGTGCAGGACGACGGTGCCGGGGTCTCCCGAGGTGTTCCAGCACGACGTACTGGTGGGCTCCGGCTCCGGCACGTCCGTGCGGACCCGGGCCTGGGGGGGAGCGTCCCCCTTGCATGCGGAGAGCAGGAGGACGCAGCCGGCCGTCGCGAGCCGGCGTCCGATATCTGGAGTTTTCGACCTGGAGGTCACGTCGCCTGCCCCCTTTGTCCGGACCCGTGTGGCGCTCGGTCCGTGCGCGGGACGAAGCAAGACGCTCTCCAACGGAGAGGCGCCCGCTAGTGGACGCGGGGGACTGCCATGGGGGCGAGCGGTGTCGGACGCGCGACGTCACGTCACGGTCGCGCGGGTGTGACGAGGTGGCCCGACCGGGTCGGGGTGGGAACCGCGGGGACGTGGGTGGGGCGATGTGGAGAGCATGGAAGCGGCCTCGGGGCTCCGCTAGAGGAGAGGGGTGATGACTTCGCCGCGTGTCGGGTCCGATGACTTCTTGCTGCTGGTGGGCGTGCTGCCGGAGGGGCTGCGCGCCGCCGTGGGGGCGCTGTCCTCCTCGGAGGTGCTGGAGGTGGTGATGGACCTGGGGCGGCCTCCGGAGGCCCGGTTGGTGGACCGGGTGGTGCGGCTGCGCGAGGCGCTGGTCGAGTCGGTGGACCTGGAGCACGTGCTGGCGCAGGTGGGGTCGCCGGGGGAGGACAACCGGGCGGGCATCGAGCGGACGCTGCACCGGGTGTCGGCCATCCGGAACCGTCAGGGGCGGGTGGTGGGGCTGACGTTGCGGGTGGGGCGCGCGGTGTTCGGCACCATCGACATGGTGAGGGACCTCATCGGCACGGGACGCAACGTGCTGTTGCTGGGGCGGCCCGGCGTGGGGAAGACGACGAAGCTGCGCGAGGTGGCGCGGGTGCTCGCGGATGACCTGGGCCGGCGGGTCATGGTGGTGGACACGTCGAACGAGATTGGCGGGGATGGCGACGTGCCGCATCCGGGCATCGGGGGTGCGCGGCGGATGCAGGTGTCGCGGCCGGACCGGCAGCACGACGTGATGATCGAAGCGGTGGAGAACCACATGCCGGAGGTCATCATCGTCGACGAGATAGGGACGGCGGCGGAGGCGGCGGCGGCGCGGACCATCGCGGAGCGGGGCGTGCAGTTGGTGGCGACGGCGCACGGCAACACGCTGGAGAACCTGGTGCTGAACCCCACGCTGTCGGACCTGGTGGGCGGGGTGCAGACGGTGACGCTGAGCGATGACGAGGCGCGAAGGCGGCGCACGCAGAAGACGGTGAGCGAGCGCAAGGCGCCGCCGACGTTCGACATCGTGGTGGAGATGGTGGGCCGCGACGAGGTGCTGGTGCATGGCGCCACGGCGGAGGCGGTGGACCGGCTGCTGGCCGGCAAGGCGGTGGGGGGCGAGCGGCGCCGGCAGGACTCGGTGTCGGGACGGATGGAGGTGGAGCCGGTGGCGGCGTCAGCGGTTTCGCCGAGGCGGGACGCGAGCACCGAGCCGGCATCCGTGGGCACGAGGGGGACGTCGGCTCGCGCGGAGGCAGGTGAGGTCGGTCCGGCGCACGCGGGATGGGGTGGGGCGGCTCGCACGGAATCATCCGGTGTGAGTGGGGCGCGTCAGTCGCACGCGGGCCGGGACCAGGCGGCTCACGCGGAATCACCTGGTGTGGATGGGGCGAGTCAGAGGCACGCGGGCCGGGACGAGGCGGCTCACGCGGAATCACCTGGTGTGGATGGGGCGAGTCAGAGGCACGTGGGCCGGGACGAGGCGGCTCGCACGGAATCATCTGGTGTGGATGGGGCGAGTCAGAGGCACGTGGGCCGGGACGAGGCGGCTCGCACGGAATCATCTGACGTGAGTGGGGCGAGTCAGGCGCGCGTGGGTCGAGGTTCGGAGGCTCACGCGGAATCATCCGGTGTGAGTGGGGCGCGTCAGGCGCACGGGGGCCGGGACGAGGCTGCTCACGCGGAGGCGTTTGTCTCGAGTGTACCCCGCGAGATTCCGGTCGAGCCGGGCCGCCTGGAGAGGGGCGCTTCGGCTGCCGAGGACTCGGCCGGTGTGCGAGGGCGGGGCACGTGGTCGGGCGCGCGCGGAGTGGCGGATGAAGGGGCGTCCCGATTCGCGCCCTCCGTGGAGGCCGACGGTGCGACCGGGGGGCATGTGTCGCCACCCGTGCGTGAGCGAATCGCGGTGACGGTGGTCGAGGCACGCCCCGCGCGCTCGACGCGGTTCGCGCCGCGGACGCACGCGCCCGAGGTGGAGGACGCGCCGCCCCTGGAGTCGCGAGGACCGACGCGCATCTACGCGCACGCGGTGAGCCGGGACGTGGTGCAGCGGGTGTTGCGGGAGCTGCCCGTGGAGGTGCGCATCGTGAGCCGCATGGAGTCCGCGGACCTGGTGGTGACGCTGCGCTCGCGGGCGAACGACCCTCGGATGCGGCGGGTGGTGGCGAAGACGGGCGCTCGCGTGGAGGCCGTGAAGCGCAACAGCTCGGCGGAGCTGCGGCGGGCGCTGAGGGCGCACTTCAACATCCTCGAAGGGGTGGACGAGGACGAGGTCCGCGAGGCGGTGGACGAGGTGGAGCGCGCGGTGGAGACGGTGCTGCGTGACAGCGTGTCGGTGGAGCTGGCGCCGCGCTCACCGCGCGTCCGCAAGCTGCAACACCGGCTGGCGAGCCGCTACCACCTGGAGGCCGTGAGTCACGGCAAGGAGCCTCACCGACACCTGGTCATCTATCCCATCGGCGCGGAGGTGGACGCCGCGCTCGCGGAGGAGACGGAGGGGAATGCCTGACACCGCGCCAGGAGGAGCCATCCCTCGCTCCCCCTGGCGGCTGGGTGCGGCCTACTTCGCCGCGTCCACGTACGCGCGATACGCGTCGAAGTTGTAGTCGCGGCCGAGGAAGTCCTTCACGAGCTGGGCGGCGGGCTTGGCGCCACCGGGCTCGAGCACCGTGTGGCGGTACTTCATGGCCGTCTCACGGTCCAGGTACCCGTGCTTCTGGAACTCGGTCTCCAGGTCCTTGGCGATGACGGAGGACCACAGGTACGTGTAGTACGCCGCCGAGTACCCATCCAGGTGGGTGAACGCGAGCTCGAAGTGCGTGCCGTCGCGGTGCTCGTGCTTGAACGGGCTGAGCTTCTTCTGGTGCTCCACCAGCACCGCCGTCGTGTCGAAGCCCGGCTTGCGCGAGTAGTAGTCCAGGCTCAGCGCCGCCAGGAACAGCTGCCGCCGCACCCACAGGCCCTTGCCGAACTCCTTCGACGCCTTGAGCTTCTCCACCAGCTCCGTCGGAATCGCCGCGCCCGTCTGGTAGTGCTTCGCGAACTCCTTCAGCACCTCCGGGCTCCCCGCCCACTGCTGCAGCAGCATGGAGGGCGTCTCCACGAAGTCCCACTCCGTGCGGATGCCGCTGATGCCGCTCCACTGCTGCTTGCCGGAGAACACCGTGTGCAGCAGGTGGCCGAACTCGTGGAAGAACGTCTCCACCTCGTCGTGGGTCATCAGCTCGCCCGGCCGCGCGAAGTTGCACACCAGCGCGCCCTCCGGGAGCCGCTTGTCGGCCTGTCCCGGCGTCAGGTCGAACTGCGCCGCGTGCTTGTACTTGTCGTCACGCGGATGCATGTCCAGGTAGATGCGACCCAGCAGCGTGTCCCCGTCGAGCACGTCGTACGCCTCGACGTCCGGATGCCAGACCTTGGCGTCCTCGGCGCGGCGGTAGGTGATGCCCCAGATGCGCGCGGTGATGTCCATCACCCCCGCCTTCACCCGGCCGTACTCGAAGTAGGGCCGCACCTGCTGCGAGTCGAACCCGAAGCGCTCCGCGCGCAGCCGGTCCTCGTAGTAGTCCTGGTCCCACGGCTCGAGCGTCTTCGCGCCCTTCACGTCCTTCTGCTTGCGCGCCAGCAGCTCCGCGAACTCCTGCTTCGCCCGCGACTCGGAGGCCACCGCCAGCTTGTCGATGAACTCCGCCGCCGCCTGCTGCGTGCGCGTCATCTTGTTCTCGGTGGTGTACGCCGCCCAGGACGGGTAGCCCAGCAGCGCCGCCAGCTCGTGGCGCTGGGTGATGAGCTGCGACAGCACCTCCTGGTTCGCCGGGAACGCGCGCTGACGGTAGGTGCGCCACATCTTCTCGCGCGCCTTCGTGTCCTTCGCGTACGTCATGAACGGGAAGTAGTCCGGGTAGTTGGTCGTGATGACCACCTTGCCGTCCGCGCCCGGCTTGTGCGCCGCCTTGTAGTCCTCCGGCAGCCCGTCCAGCTCCTTCGGCGTGAAGGAGGCCTGGCGCACGCCCTCGGCGATGTTCTTGCCGAACGTCTGCCCCAGCTTGAGCAGCTGCTCGTTCAGCGCCTTCACCTTCGCGCGCGTGGCGTCGTCGCGGTCCACGCCAGCCCGGCGGAAGTCGAGCAGCGTGCGCTCCATCCAGTAGCGCGTCGGCGCGTCCGCCTGGGACAGGTCCACCGTGGCGAGCGCGTCGTAGATGCCGCGGTCCAGCGACATCTCCACGTTGGTGGCGTCCACGCGCTGCTCGCACTCGCGGGCCGCGTCGCGGAAGGCCGCGTCCGGGTGGACCTCGCGCGCCAGGCTGGCGCGGCTGGCCGCCGAGTAGATGGCGCCCATGGCCTCGTCGAACGCCGCGAGCACCGCCGCGCCGTCCTTGCGCGCGTCCAGCCCCTTCAGCGACGTCGTCTGCGCGCGGGCCTTCTCGATGTCCGCCGTGCACGCGGCGGTGAAGGTCTCCACCGTGCCGGACAGGAGCGCCGACCCATTCGGGGGCGGCAGGGGCTTCGCGGTGGGCGCCTGCTCGGGCGCGGCGGTCGGCTGGGGCGCGGCGGCGGTCGCCGTCTCGGTGGCCGCGGTGCCATGGGTACAGCCGGTCGCCGCGAGGGCCGCCGTCAGGGTGAACGCAGTCAGTTTCTTCAAGGGCAGATTCCTCCGGGTTCCAACGGAAACGTCTCGGCGTCATGCCACATCCCGCCCCGCTTGGCTCGCCCGCGGGCCAGGCATCCGACACTCGCGGTGCGCGTCCCGATGCCATGATTCACCCGACCCCGTGACTCGGAGTGCCGCCTGATGCCGACGGACCAGGACTGCGAGGAGCTGCTGCGGTGGGCCGCTCCCCGGCTGCGCCTTCGACCGGAGGGATTCCGGCGGGTGCGGGGGCAGGTGTGCAAGCGGCTGGGCCGGCGCCTCCGGGCCCTGGGGTTGGCGGACCTCGCTGCCTACCGCGCGAGGCTGGTGGCCGACGACGGCGAATGGGCCGTGCTCGACGCCCTCTGCCGCGTCACCGTCTCCCGCTTCTACCGCGACGCGAGCGTCTTCGACGTGCTGCGGGACGACCTGCTCCCCGCGCTCCTCGCCGGGCGCCCCGGGGTGCTGCGCGTCTGGAGCGCGGGCTGCGCCTCCGGCGAGGAGCCCTACACGGTGAGCGTCCTCTTCCGGCTCGGCCTCCAGCCCCGCTTCCCGTGGACGCGGCTGGAGCTGCTGGCCACGGACGCCGACGCCGCGCTGCTCGAGCGCGCCCGGCGGGGCTGCTACCCGCGTGGCTCCCTGCGCGAGCTGCCCGAGGCATGGTCCCGCAAGGCCTTCCCGGACGAGGCTCTGGAGCCATGTCTGGCGGAGCCGTTCCGCCAGGGGCTCGTGTTTCGTCAGCAGGACCTGCGGGCCGACATGCCGGAAGGGCCCTTCGACCTGGTGCTGTGTCGCAACGTCGCCTTCACCTACTTCGCGCCGCCCCTGCAACACGTGGTGTTGGGGCGGCTCGTGCGGCGGCTGGCGCCGGGAGGATTCCTCGTCATCGGCGCGGAGGAATCACTCCCGGTGGAGGGCCCCGCCCTGGAGCGCGTCGCGGGGGCGCTGCCCATCTTCCGTGTCGCACCTGGGTGAAACATGAAACCGGGTCTCATGTCACCCGCGCATGTTTCTGGATGTTTTCGAGCAGGGTGTGTGTCGCGGAGTCGTGACGCAGCCTGACTTGAGCGGGACGCGCGCGCTCGATAGCACCGGCTGCTTTTTCATGGCCAACCCCCTGGCCGGAGGGATGCAACGGTATGCGCAAGGCGCTCTGTGCTGTCGCGACGTTGATGCTGTGGGCGTGTGGTGGTGAGACCCCGCAGGCGAAGCAGGATGGGATGTCGATCTCCACGGAGTCGGGAGACACGCACGGCACCTTCGTGCGGGGCGGCGAGGAGGTGTCGTTCTCCTCCCTCGAGGTGGAGCCCGGTGTGTATCGGCTCGAGGTCCGGCTGCGAGGCCTGGCGCTCACGGGCCTGCTGGACCCGGCCAGCGGTGTATCGACGTTGGATGGCTTCGCGGACTCGAGCGGGGCGGACACGCAGCTCACGGGCGCGGACCGCGACCTGATGGATGCCTTCTACCGGTCGCTGAACACCGAGCTGCCCACGGGTGACGCGGCGACGCCGGAGTCCATGTACCTGCGGCGCGCGGCGGGCCTGTGGGCGCAGCACTCCTCGACGGTGGAGCTGCAGCGCACGGTGATGGGTGAGCAGGGTCGCGGCTATACGATGCTGTGCAGCTACGCGAAGTGTAACGGCAAGTTCACGGGGAGCTGCGGCGGCGTGTACAACTGGTACTCGTACGCGAAGCACGACTGCAACAAGGGCGGCTTCGACTGGGCGGGCAACCAGCAGATCGCCCAGCTCGGTGACCACACGACGTGCAGCGGCGACGAGTTCTACATGAGCGGCAGCACCTGGGTGTGTGGCGAGCCGGACCACTGGTCCCGCCCGAAGGTGATGGGCATCTGCTTCGGTCGCTGCGGTGGTAGCTGCGGTGGGGATACCCAGTACACGCTGGACGCGACGAACCACGACGGCTGCGTGCGCAACGGCCACATGCTGGCGAGCGCGTACTGCGACGACCAGTTCGTCTCCGCGATGGACGACGAGCTCTTCGCCCCCAACTGCTACTGAGGATGTCCGTGCGTCGACTCGGAGCGTGGATGACGTGGGGCGCGTTGCTGCTGGCGTGCTCGTCCACGTCCTCGAAGACGGAGGCGGCCGAGGCGACGGTGCGGCGCCTCTTCGAGGCGTTGCCCTCGGGTGATTGCGCGGTGCTCGGGCCGCTGCTGGCGACGGGGGAGGGGATGCGCCCCTGCGAGGAGTCGGTGGAGGAGATGCGCGAGCACGGGCTGAGCCTGGTGGACATCGTCGAGTCGAAGCTGGACGGGCGGGACCCGGACGCGGTGTTGGTGCGGGCCCGCATCGCCCGAGGTGGTGAGGTCGGCAAGGAGCCCTGGCTGCTGCGCGTGGAGCGGCGGGCGGGGACCTGGCGCGTGCGCTTCTGAGAACCGGAGTAGGCTCCCGCCCCGTCCGCGAAGACGGGGTGGGAGCAGGCGAGCCATGATGAATCGCAAGCATTGGATGTGGGTGGTGGCGGGCGCGCTCGTCCTGGTCGTGGGGCTGGGGTTGTGGTGGCGCCCGGCGGAGGGCGAGGGCGTGGCGGACGTCGCGGCGTTGGAGGAGGCGAGCGCGCCGGAGGTCCCCGCCTCCGAGGCGCCTCGGGCTCGGCCTGCCGTCGCGCCGAAGGACGTGGCGGCCGGGGCGGAGCGTCCCTCGGAGGAGCCTCGCGGGGCCACGGTGGTGGCGCTCGGGCCGGGGGACGTACCGCCGGAGCCGGAGGTGGAGAACCCTCCGCCGCAGGAGAACGAGCCCATCGCGCCGGAGCTGCCGCAGACGGCGCAGTGGAAGCTGGAGAAGACCACGCACATCACCGGGCTCCTGGGGCGTGACGTGGAGCGGCTGGAGCGGGAGCGCGAGACGGCGGATACCCGTGGGGACGATGCGCGCGTCCGTCAGCTCGACACGCTCATCCAGCGACAGCGGGGCCGGCTCGTCGGGCTCCGGGAGGAGATTCGCGTGCTCACCGAGGAGGCCGCGAAGGAGTCCGCTGCCCAGTGAAGAGGCGCGAGACCCACGTGTGTTCCCGGGGCGCGATGGCGTGTCTGCTGATGCTCGCGGTGGGGGCGTGTGCCCCCGTGGCGTCGAGCGAGGTCCCGGTCGAGGCGCGCGCGCGGCCCATCGTGCTCGGAGAAGACGCTCCCGCGGATGTCGCCACGGTGGCGCTGCTCTCCCGCCGGACGCGGTGTCAGGGAGAGGAGCCGCTGCTGCTGTGTTCGGGGGCGCTCATCGCGCCGGACGTCGTGCTCACCGCCGCGCACTGCCTGGACCTCTTCGGCGCGGAGGGGACCTACGAGGTGTTCCTCGGTGGGGTGCTCCTGCCTGCGCCCGAGTCCTCGGGGCGCTTCATCCGGGTCCGGAAGGCCGTCCCGCACCCGGGTTACAGGCGCGGCTCCCATGACTTCGATGTGGCGCTGCTGCGATTGACGGAGCCCACGGAGGTGGCGCCGCTGCGTCTGCCGGAGTTCCAGGGGGAGGCCCTGGTGTCAGGTGCCACGGTGAGGGCGGTGGGCTTCGGGGACACGCATGAGGAGGAGGGCTCGGCGCCCTCGGGGCGCAGGCGCTCGGGGTCGATGGTCGTGACCACGGTGGGGGCCGAGGCGTTCCAGGCGGGGCCGTCGCCGGGGATGAGCTGTGTGGGAGACAGCGGAGGGCCCGTGCTCGCGCGCGCCGAGGCGGGACGCGAGGTGCTGGTGGGGGTGACGGTGAGCGGCGACGTGGCGTGCCGCGAGCGGGCCGACAACCTGCGCGTGGACACGCGGATGGAGGACTTCATCCTGCCGTTCCTCGCGCGGCCTCCCGAGCCTTCCGTGCCCCCGTTGGCGTTGGAGGCCCTGTGCCAGGAGTCGTGTACGCGGGACGCACAGTGTCCGGCGGGGCTGGTTTGCGTGACGGGGGAGGGGGCTCCGGGGCGGTGTCTGCTTCCCTCGCTGCGGGAGGGGCATTACGGCGAGACGTGTACGGCCGACGCGGCGTGTGGCGCGGGGGGGATCTGCGCGCGGTTGGAGGTCGCTGGGGCCGATGCGTGTCGCTGTTTCACGCCCTGCACACCGCCGCCGCCAGAGCCCGGGAGCGAGGTGCCCGGCGAGGGCGGAGGGGGCTGCTCGAGCGCTTCGGGAATGGCCCTCTGGGGCGTTCTGGCGCTCGTCAAGGTGTTGTTGGAACGCACTCGTTCTTGCCGCGCGCGCGGGGCGATTTCGTCGGCGTTCTCGAGGTGATTCGTAGAGGAGTCTGGGCGTTGTCTGGTGTATGGTTTGGAGGTGAATCCCACAGGTGAGGAATTGCGTCAGGCCATCCGGCGTCGGCCGGGGCTGTATATCGGCGACACCATGGAGTGGGGCCTCCGCGTAGGGAGATACGAGCGCACCCGAGTGGAGGAGTCGGGGCTGATTACGAGTCAGGTGCCGAACCGTCGGCGGCGCCCTCGTCGAAAGAGGGCGGACGGAGTTGAACCGTCAGGGCTTGTGGGACTCGTCCGGCCAGGTGGGCTCGAATGGGGGAGGGGCTCGACGCGGGGACGGTGGAGACCGTCGGGTGCGCGGAACCTGCTTGGGAAAGATAACGAGGACGCCCGAGTGAAGGGGCCGAATCTGATTTGCGTTCAGATGCCTTGAGAGGGCACTGATCATCCGTGTGAAGGAGATCGCTTGTGAGGCCCCTTCGGCCAGGCGTGCTCTTGCGGGAAATGACGCCGCCTCGCACGCGAGGCTGACACCGGCGCTGATTTTGGACGGACGAGGCCACCGCGGGTCCTCGGAGGGATGCAGCCGCAGGGCGCCACACGCGTCCACGTGGGGCACGGGGCCGCGGCATTGGCCCGCGGGTTGCTCAACACCGCTTCCACGGGCCTCCACGTGGGAGGTTCGTGGCAGCATTGACCCGCTTTCCCCTCCCATCGTGGCTGGACGGCCACGGTGTGTGGCCTCGAGCCCGCGCGCCCATGTCCCTGTCCTCTTCTTCCCGTCCCTCCGTGTTGTCCGTGACGCGTCGTCACGGGCTGTGGCCCGTGCTCGGCTGCAGCGTCCTCGCGATGGCGCTGCTGTGCTACCGACTCGATGTGAGCCAGCGGGCCAGCTTCGCGTTCCTGGCGTGGAACCTGTTCCTGGCGTGGGTGCCCTATGCCTTCGCCCTGGCGGCGCGACTGGAGATGGTGCGGGGCCGGGGCCGGGCGTGGGTGCTCGCGCCCCTGGCCCTGGGTTGGCTCGCGTTGTTCCCCAATGCCCCCTACATCGTCACGGACTTCATCCACCTGCACGAGCGACCGGGTGTCCCGCTGTGGTTCGACGCGGGCCTGCTGGCGCTGTTCGCCGCCACCGGGTGGCTGCTGGGGCTCTTGTCGCTGGAGGTCTGGAAGCAGTGGCTCGAGGAGCGTTGGGGACGTGGCCGGGCGTGGGCCTTCGTCGGCGTCTGCTCGCTGCTGTGTGGCTATGGCATCTACCTGGGCCGCGTGGAGCGGTGGAACAGCTGGCATGTGCTGACGGAGCCGGGGGAGCTGTTCTCCGCCATCGGCGCCCATCTGCGTGAGCCGCTGGCGTTCCCCTATCTGACCGGACTCACCCTCTGCTTCACCTTGCTGCTGCCGCTGTCCTACGTGGCCTTCGAGGCCCTGATGTCGCGCCTGCGCTGCCGCCGCGTCGTGACCTGAGCCCCGTTCGACATCCCTGGCAGTAGACTGTCTTCAGGCGCTTCGATTCAGGTAGGCACGCTTGTCGTGGCCTCGTTGGCCTGGCGGCACTGCTGCTCCTCTCCGCCTGCGCGGAGGGGCCGGTGCTCCGCTCCGAACCAACGACACCCGATTCGGGACTCGACCCCAGTCTCACGGCCCCTTCCTTGAACGCCGTCGAGAACTCTCGGCGCGGCCTCCTGGGCTTCTTCTGCTTCAGCTCGTTCGCGGACATCTTGTGCTCTTTCCATCCCATCGTGGGGGTCTACGGAGTTGGGCTACTCCGACAGGGCCCGCCCGCCGGGGAACGAGTCGACGGCCTCCCGTCAAGCCGTGAGCAAAGCGGCTGGGAAATGTCCCACGGAATGAGGGTCATGCGTCTCGCTTCGGGGGGGGCGAGCCCCCCGCCGCCCGTACCGGGCGAGACTGATGGCAGGGCGGGTATCGGCCCAGGGGTGATGTTCGTGCGCAAGCCGGTGAGCGAGGTCGAGCAGACCGAGGGCTACTACCGTCGCTACGGTGAAGCCGTGCATCGGCGTTGTCTGCGACTGCTCGGCGACGAGGCGCTGGCCTGGGACTCGACGCAGGAAGTGTTCCTCCGCATCCACGCGAATCTGAAGCCGCTTCTCGCCGCGGGCTCTCCGTTGTCATGGCTGCTCACCGTGGCGGACCGACAGTGCTTCTCGGTGCTGCGCCGCCGGCGCACCGAGGCCACTCTCGCGCTGACGCGACTGGCGCCGCTTCCGGAGGTCAGCGCTTCCCCTGAGGCCGCGCTGGAGCGGCTGCTGGTGGATGCGGACCTGGTGAGGCGCGTCCTCTCCCACTGTCCGGAGGACGTCCAGCGTGTCGTGGCCCACCGCTTCATCGATGAGCTGGAGCAGGAGCAGATCGCCGCGCTGCTCGACGTCTCGCGCAAGACGGTGCAGCGCAAGTTGCAGACCTTCTTCGACACCGCGCGGCGGCTCCTGGACGTCGTCCCGCGTCCTGCGCCGCGAAAGGGAACGGCCCCCGCATGAGTCCCTCCTCCATTCCTCGCTTCCCGGGTGTGCCGGACCTCCTGCTGGAGCGCTACCTGTGTGACGAACTCTCCAAAGAAGAGGCCCGGCACGTGGAGGAGGCGGCGCGCGTTTCGCCCGCGCTTGCGGCGCACCTTCGCGCGCGACGGGCCGAAAAGGCCGCATTCGCCCTCGTGCGTCCCTTCGGGCCCATCAGGGGTCGGTTGGAGGCACCTCGTCCGAGCCGCTGGCGCGGGCTCTGGCGTTGGAGCCTGCCCGTGCTGATGCTGGGCGTGGTGCTCGCGGTGGTGCTGCCAGGCCTCGGCACGTTCGAGGAGTTGGAGAGGGTGCGCGTGCGCGGTGGCCTCACCGCGCGGGTGCTCGTCAAGCGAGGCGAGGTCGTCTTCGAGCAGGGACCCGGGGTGGTGCTGCGCTCCGGTGATCGCGTCCGTGTGGAGGTGGAGGACGCGAAGGGCGGCGCGCTCTATGTGCTGGCGCTGAGTGAGCGCGGTCGCGTCACGCCACTTCAGGGTTTTCCGACCACGGGCGGGGCGCTGACCCTGGGGCCGGGGCGGTGGGTGTTGCCCGGGAGTCTGGAACTGGACGATGCCCCCGAGCAGGAGGCGCTGGTGGTGGTGCTCGCGGCCGACAACGGGGATGCCCCTTCGCCCGCGGACGTCCAACGCTGGCTGGAGCAGGCGGTGCGAGAGGGGGACTTCCCACCGACCCTCACGCCGCTGCCCGGCACCCGCCATGTCTTGCGAGCGCTGCCCAAGGAACTGCCGTGAGCGCCCGAGGCGCGCGCGTGCTCGGCGCGCTGCTCGTCCTGCTCTCCGTTTCGGTCGCGAGCGCGGAGAGCCGCTTCTCCATCAGTGTCGGACACGACCTGGGCCTGGACTCGGATGAGCCCCTGCGCTGGGCCCAGCAGGACGCCGAGCGCATGGACGCGGTCTTCGGCCAGCTTGGCGGCGTGCCCGAGGACCGCCGCCTGCTCCTGCGTGGTGAGTCGGTTTCGAATCTCCGGTTGGGGCTGGCGCGGATGCGAGGCCGCATGGAGGAGGCTCGGCGCGCCGGAGAGCGCACGTTGCTGTTCTTCTACTTCTCGGGGCACGGAGACGAGGCCTCGCTGCGCGTGGGCGGCGAGGCGCTCCCGCTCGCGGAGTTGCAGCGGCTGCTGGCCGAGGTCCAGGCCACCGTCACCGTCGCCATGCTGGACGCCTGTCACAGTGGCGCGCTCGTGCGCGGCCGGTCCAAGGGGTTCAAGTCCGCGCCCGCCTTCGATATCTCCTTCCTCCGGCAGGTGGGGCCGGCGGGCCGCGTGTTCATCGCCTCCGCCGGGGCGCACGAGGTGGCGCAGGAGTCGGACAGCCTCCGGGGCTCGTTCTTCACGCACCACCTGATTTCGGGCCTGCGGGGCGCGGCGGACGTGGACGGCGATGGCCGCGTCTCGCTCACGGAAGCGTATGCCTACGTCTACCACCGCACGCTCGCGGGCTCGCATGCCTCCACGGCGGCGGTGCAGCACCCGGAGCTGTCCAGTCAGCTCGCGGGAGAAGGGGACTTGTTCCTCACCACGCTCTCACGGTCCCATGCGAGGCTCGAGCTCCCCGCCGGGGTGGGGGACAGCGTCGTGCTCGTGGACGAGCGCACGCTGCAGGTGATGGCGGAGGTGGCGCCCCGAGCCGAGGACCCGGTGAGCGTCGCGCTCCCCTCGGGCCGCTACCGCGTGCAGGTGCGGCGCGGCCCCCAGGTGCTCTATGGCAAGGTGTACCTGCCCTGGGGCGAGACGCAGCGCTTGAAGCCCGAGTCCTTGGAGGTGCGCACGTTGGCCCTGCATCAGCGAAAGGGCGCGCTCCTGGAGGCCAGCACCTGGCGCCTTCAAGCGGCGCTGGGCGCGGCGCGCTCTTCGACGCAACTGGGGGGCTGGGGGCCGCAGGTGGGCGTGCTGCTCGCGCGCGAGGGCACCGGAGGACTGGGGTTGTCCTTCCTCGGGGGCCTCACGCTAGGGGCCTCCCGGGGCTCCACGCCGGCGCAGAAGCTCCAGCAAGTGGAGTTGGGGCTGTGGAGTGGCCTGGGCCTGGCAGGCTCGGTGGGGCGCGTCTGGGTGGGAGGCCACGCGGGCGTCGGCGTGCTGGGGCTGGCCCAGCGCGCGACGAGCCCGGATGCGGAGCGGCGCCGCGAGCTGGGTTTGCCCGCGGGGCGGACTCGTACGGGCGCGGGAGTCGCTATCTTCGCCACGCTCACCGCCGAGGTGCCGGTGAGCGCGAGCACGGGCCTCTTCGCCCGGCTGGGCGGCCATGTCGCGTTGATGCGCGAGGACGAAAAGCTCAGGACGCAATCCGCGCCACTCCTGATGCTCGGTTGCACCTGGGGGCTGTGAAGTCCGGAGTCATGTCCCACGGCAATCTGCTCGCGCGTCTCCTTGCTCGCATCGACCCGGTGGCCCGCGCGCTCCCGAAGCAAGGCGCGCGTGTCTCCCGGCTGATGCCTGTCACGTGACATGGGATTGCTCCCGTGGACCGAGAGGAGAGCCAACATGACGACGATGGGACGCGGTTTCTGGAAGTGGGGACTGCTCACGCTGGCGCTTGCGGGTTGTGGAGGTGTCCTGGGGGACGAAGCCGAGGACGAGCCCATGCTCACGCTCGAGGGCACGCTCCAACCCACCGCATCTTCATCCGAGCTGGGCAACGCCGACCGGCTGCGAGCCGCGCTCCTCTGGACCACCTGGCCCAAGGTCGTCGTGGACTGCATCGTCGAGGGAACGCCTCCGGGAAGCCTC
This sequence comes from Myxococcus dinghuensis, assembly GCF_024198235.1. Taxonomy (GTDB): domain Bacteria; phylum Myxococcota; class Myxococcia; order Myxococcales; family Myxococcaceae; genus Myxococcus; species Myxococcus dinghuensis. The sequence continues at coordinate 70,254 of NZ_JAKCFB010000025.1, forward strand.
GCCAACTGCCAGCGGCTGAGCCCCAAGTCGTCGTTCCACCACCCCGGGGTGGAGGTCGAGGTGAACGGCCGCTTCCCCAACACCTTCAGCATGCCCCTCCGTCGCCTGCCTGCGCCTGGGGCCCTGATGGGGGAGGAAGGCTCCTGGCTGGGCGTCGCCCAGGTGCTGGCCTACGTGGACGGCAACGGCAACAGGAAGTTCGACCGGGTCTCGAACGAGGCCACTTCCAGCACGGACATCGTCGTCGGGTTTCAGGAGGGCTACAGCGAAGACGCGACGGAGAACTCCAGCATCGTGTATCGCGAGGGCGCGCTCCACCCGATCTTCAACACGATGTTCCCGAACTGCCCGGAGGTGCCCCAGGGGTACTCCGTGCTGACGGTGCGTTACACGTCAACTTCCGAGGAGTGCTTCCTGACGACGCGCAAGGTGGACCTGAACATCATCCTGGAGTCGCGAGACTTCCTCCGGGAGCTCGCGTGTGCGCAGCCCAACTTCCCGGCCCTCATGGATACGGTGCGCGCCTCGACCCAAGGGCCGCCTCCCCCCGGGAGCACCCAGCACTGCGGCATGTACATCCATTCCGTGTCGCGCTTCGAGGAGGTGCTGTATGTGAACCCCCATCCGGAGCGCTTCTGCTCTACCGCGAACACGGTGGCGTATACGTTGCGCGACTACTGGGACGGCGCTTGGGATGACCGGGGCTCGCCGCCCTCCTGGTGGCCCTGCCCAGTGACCGCGCCCTGAGGTGACGACCGCAGGGGGGGCGGTCAGATGCGCTGCCCCTCCTCCGCCCCAGGACTTCTTGAGACACCTCTCTGGGGATGGCTTCCCCTCGGGAGGTGGATGTGAAGAAGCAGGACAGGACAGCGGAGCGCGGTCGGTTCTCGGCGAAGCGGAAGAAGGAAGCCGTGCTCCGTCTACTCGAGGGCGAGGAACTCGACGCGCACGAGAGCCGGGATGCCTACGCAATCATGACCGAGCGCCCCCCCCGAATGACGCCCTGCGCGAACTCGTTCTCAGCTTCTCTAGAGACTGCGACGAACCGCTTTCGCTGAGGTGAGAAGGAACTTCGCACGTATTGGGGCCGCGCTTCGAAGTGACGTCGTCAGGTGTCACGCGTGGCCCACCAGATGGCCGCGATGAGCGTGGTCACCAATGTTGCAGCCAAGAGCCCTCCCAATGACAGGGCCGCGGCGAGAACTGTGGCTGCTGATTTGAGTGCGACTCGCGCGACAGTGAGCGCGCCAAGACTGAGTGCCAACACTCCGACCAGCGACAGCACCCGTGCGATGGACCCTTCCTGTCGGATGGGAATGCCAGCGGCTTTCAATGCCTCGGTCAGGACAACGCGTTCCGATTTCGGAAGAGGAACGTCGAAGAAGGCGGTCGGATCCCTCCGTGCGTCAAACCAGAATGCAGCCGCGAAGTTCTCGGTGCTGAGGAGGCGAAGGTAGCCAGGGCGGTCGATGGCGCGGAGGACGCGACGTGGTCCCTCGGAGGCGAAGGTTACGCGATCCCCTTCGAGGACGAGTTCTTGCTGGGAGGCTTCCATTGCCACTTGCCGCTGGCGGGAGACAATGGTGATGCATGCAAAGGCGAAGAACAGGCTCACCACGGTGAGCAGCGCCAGTGACGGAGCGATCGACACCGTCAGGGCGCCGGACCCGAGAAGAAGCGGCAAGGAGACCAAGGCGAGCACGATCCGTCGATGCGCCAACGCACGAAAATGCCCGGCTTCAACTGCAAAGGTCTGTGGCGGCAGCGGGTCCGGCGTTTGTGCGACCATGGTTTCTGTCCAACTCACCTCGAGAAGTGGGCATCTTAAACCAGGGCTGCATTGAGGAGCGGCAGGAAATGCGCTTCGGTTCGTAGTGCCGCGCTGGCCCGGTCCGTTGAAGGAGATTCGTCGGGGGCGCGTCCTCATCCTCGCGGACGACACCGACAAGGCAGGGCCACGGGATTGGTACGCGATCTGCGAGGTCCGGGAGAGCAACTACATCCTGCTCGATGTGAGCCACCAGGAGAACGGCCGCCATCCCATTCGCGACGGCTACCGCGAGATGTTTCCCGCCCCGGACCATTGCCCGCGGATCGCCGCTTCCTTCGCGGAGTTCCTGTCGGGGGCACTGCGCTCGAAAGGGCGCTGGTTCTGGCTACAGCCCTGACGTCTGCCACACGCGGAGCCCCGCCGAGACGACGACACCGCCCGCGCCCGCGGTCGCTCCGGACGCAAGCGGTGTGCACGTGAGACGCGAGGTGCTCCTCAGCCGCCGTGGATGCGCAGCCGCTTGCGCGGCCCACCCCGGTGCTTGATGGCCATCTCGCTGGGCGCCTTCTTCCGGCCGTTGAGCGAGGTGCCTCGTCGGTTGCTCTTGGGCTCGTGCAACTCCGCCGCGGGGCCGAGCGTCACCCGCTTCAACGCCTGCCGGCGCCGCAGCGCCGCGGCCTCGTCCCGGGGCAGCGTCTTGCGTCCCTTGGAGGCCTGCACGTTCGGCTGGGCCTCGTCCGCCGTCGCCACCCGCCGCTTGTTCTTCACACCCGCCATTCTGGTCCGCACCGCCATGATGCCCTCCTTCCTCGGTGAGGTAAGGACGGCGCCACGGCTTTTCCAACCCCCTCCAGGGAGGAGGACGGGGGCTTCGAGTCGCGCTCGCGCCTCGCTCGCCCGCTCCGTCTTCCCCCGAGGGGGAGGGCTCGTCCACGGGTCCAACCCGGGGGTTCGAGGCCCCGCTCCCCCCTCGAAGGGAAGCCCATCCACCGCCTACGTCGAGGAGCCCTTGCCCCGCCGGGGCGGCCGGGTGCTCGTCGTCGTCTCGGGCGGGAAGAGCCAGCCCTCCTCGCTCGCCGACGCCGTCGTCGTGCTGGCCGGCCGCGAGGACTCGCTCGACTCCAGGTGCTGCCCCCGGCAGCTCCGGCACCACGACTGCGGCCGGCGACCACTGGTCATCTGCCGGTAGCCGAAGTCCTGGTCCGTGGGGCCCACGTGGTTGCAGCGCGGGCAGCGGCTCAGCGACGTGACGCCAATCTCCTTGGCCTTCTGTCGGCCGTGCTCGACCACCAGCGCCAGGGCGGTGGCGAACCCGATGCGGCCCGGTGCGGCGACATGGAACGCGCGGGCGCGCTTGCGCGCTCCGCGACCGAGCACGGGCATGACGTCCATCCCCCCGAGCAGGTTGCGCTGCTCGAGTACACGCGAGGAAGAGCTGTTCACGGTCGATCGGCTCACGAGACAACTTCTACAGAGGGGGTCTGACATGGCCGCGTCCCCCACCAGGCCCGCTCGCCCTCCGAGGAGGGGTACTGAACGAAAAGCCAGTGTTTTCGCGGATCTGCGCGGGGACCCTGCGGGGTGGGCACGCGAGCCCCCGTCCGGTCGGCCGCCGCTGAAGGGGAGGTGGGGCGCGCAGCCATGGAGTCCTCCGCTGGAGAGGAGGCCCCATGTCCCGTCCCATCACCGAGCGCGAGCAGGCGGAGCACCGTGCCCAGCGACACGCCTCGCGCACGGGCGCCAGCTACGCGTCCTTCATCCGCCACCTGAGCGAGGTGGGGCGGCTGGAGCCGGCGTTGGCCGAGTGCGCGGCGGTGGCCGTGCCGTGCGCCCTGGCGCGGCGCATCCATCCGTCCGAGGCGAAGGACCTGGAGGCGCGGTTGCCGCGCAAGCTGGTGGAGTTCCTGCCCCCGCCCGAGCAGCGCGCGCATCGCCCCCGGCGCTTCGGCCGCGAGGCGCTCCTCGAGGCGGTGGCGGAGGGCCTGTCGCTCCCGCTGGAGCGCGCGGAGCCGGTCGTGCGCGCGGTGTTCCACGCGATGCGCGACCTCATCTCCGAGGGAGGGGCGGACGACGTCGCCACCCACCTGCCCCCGGACCGCCAGGCGCTCTGACGGCTCACCCAGTCGCCCTGGCGCGACGGGCGCCACCCCGGAGGCGGCCACCACACCGCGACGTCGGGCCCGGCGCGCCTTGCCACCAGGCCGCCCACCCGGGGCGTTCAGGCGGCGCGACGGTGGGGCCTCGCCCCGCGCCGTGGCGGGCCCTCGCCGCGCGGACGCGGGGCGCTACTCGGCGTCGTCCGCCATGCCGCCCCCGCTGTCCGCGGCGGGGAAGACGGGCGTGCCGCCGGGCAGGCTCGGGTCGTGCGGCAGGCTGCCGCGCGGGCTGCGCAGATAGACGAACGGCGTGGCGAACAGGAAGTTGGAGACGCGCGACGTGTAGATGTCCGCGTAGCGCTCCACCTGTCGGGCCAGGTGGCTCTTGTCGTTGCCGGCGCGGGTGAGCAGCCCCCAGATGGGGTTGGACAGCTCCGTGGCGGCGCGGGCCATGGGGCCCAGCTCCGCGTCGAGCCCCTCCAATGACTCACGCAGCTCCGCCAGGCGGGTCACCAGCTCCGCCTCCGGAGGCGTGTCCAGGCGAGGCCCGTAGTTGGCGCGCCGCCGCTGCAACTCCAACCGCAGTTGGCAGCTCTCCCACTCCATGCGCTCCTTGAGCACCATGCGCTCGGCGAGCCGGGCCTCCGTGGGGCGGAAGGCGGCGATGGCGCGCACCTCGTCCTCCAGCTCGCGGAGGATGAGCGCCGTGCGCCAGCGCAGCGCGCTCTTCGACACGTGCACGTCGCCGAACATGTGGTCGCCGACGTAGAGCACCTCGTCGCCGCTGACGCCCAGGTGCCGCTCCAGCTCCACCGCGCTGCCGCCGAAGTACGGCGTGCCCGCCTTGAACGGGCCGGAGTGCGGACGCAGGAGCGCCTCGCCGTTGGTCTCCACCACCTCGAACAGCGCCGAGCGCGAGGTGAAGAACTCCGGCTTGCGCGCGGACACGATGACCACGTCGAACAACTGCCGCCACGTCATGCCGTCCGGCAGGTGCCGGTCGAAGGCGAAGTGCATCATGGGCTCGGTGTAGGCCCACTCGCTGTTGGTGATGAGCAGCAGCTTCTTGCCCGCGTTGCGCTGGTCGAGCAGCGCCAGCGGCGTCTCCGGGTCGTCCAGCACGTAGCGCTCCGGGTCGGCGATGATCTCCGCCTTGAGCCGGCCCTGCATGTGCGTGGCGTCCAGGTTCTTGCGCACGTGCTCGTAGAGGTCCGCGTAGCCCATGGGGCCGGGCAGCACGCCCGCGTCGAGCCGGTCCACCAACTGCGCGTAGATGCACGCCTCCGACAACGAGAAGAGCGTGTTGAGGAACACCCAGCGACGCTCGTGCAGGTCGATGACGGTGTGGGCGTACTCGTCGCGCTGCGCCTCGAACTCCATGGGGCGCGTGCCGTGCAGCGCCTTCTTCACGAAGCCGAAGCGGTTGGCCTTGAGCAGGTTGCCCTTCTCCGTGTCGATGATGAGGCCCCGGATGGCGAGCGCCGGGTCGAACTGGAGCTCTCCCACGGGCCAGCCCTGCTCCACCAGCCGGTCACGGATGTGCTCGTACGCGCGACGCTCCCACGCCTCCACGCGGTAGTGGATGAGCGTGTAGTCCATGTCGTAACCCACGGCCTTGATGGCCCGCAGGTTGAGGGTGCGGTTGCAGAACAGGCCCCGCTCGGGCGGGGGACCGGAGAATGGCGGACGCATAGGGCCCCTGGCTTGCCCCGTCCCGCGCCAAAAGTCGATGCCCCTGTGCGGGCACGTCACCCGTTGCGCGCGGTGTCTCCAGACCCGGGCCCCGCGGTGCCACCCGACTGTGGCCTGGTGACACCTCCACGACACCGATTGTCCGAAGTCCTGCTCTTCTGGACTAGGGTGCGCACCCCATCAACCTGGAAAACGAGGTTCCAAACATGACGATGTCCTGGATGGTCCGTGGTCTGCTGGTCGGCGCGCTCTTCGTGGTGGGTTGCAGGCATGCGTCTCCCACCCCCACCGGCCAGGAGCCGACGACGCCGGTCGCGCTGACGTGCGACGCGGCGCAGGAGGCCATCTCCAAGGAGGCCGACCAGCGCGCCACCCCGTGGAGCATCGCGCAGCACCTGACGAAGAACTTCCCGGACGGGAAGGTGTCGTGGCTGATGAAGGAGGCGCAGTACCAGCAGTACGTGGTGCAGGCGGGGGCGAAGAACTTCGGCCGTTGCAACGACAGCGCCTGCTATCTGTTCGCCGCGCCCTCGGGCGTCATCCACGACGCGGTGAAGAAGGCGACGACGGGCGCCACGCACGACCCGGCGGTGCTGGGCCAGGCGCTGGGGCTGCCGGCGAAGAACTTCGAGGGGCCGCTGCGGATGATGACCCTGGACCTGAGCGCCGCGGGCGCGTGCGCGCGCCTGCCCGTGGACAACGACCCGGGCGTCTGGAAGTGTCAGAGCGAGCAGGACACGGACTGCTTCAAGTTCGGCGGCTACACCTCCGGCGGCGTGCCGGAGATCATGGTCATCAACGCGCCGGTGCCCCAGGCGGCGGTGGCGGAGATTCCGTAGTCGGTGGTTCCCCTCCGCCTCGCGCGGGAGGCAGGTCGCATGGGTGGCGAGCAGGTCCTGTATGTCAGCCCGCTGCTCTACCGCGTGCTGCGCGAGGCGGACGGAGCGCTGGTCCTCGAGGTCGTCGTGGGCGGCATCGCGATGAGCGCGGTGCGCGTGCGGCTCACCTCGGAAGAGGCGGAGGCCTACGCCCGCGAGGGCCAGGTCTTCTCCGACCGGCTCGCGAAGGAGGTCATGGCCCGGCCGTCGTTCGACGGGCGGGCCTACGACGCACCGGATTGAGGGCGGGGCGCGGGGCCGGATGTCGGCTCGTCAACCCGAGGGTGCCCTCCGGGGGCATGTCCCGGGGGCGGTCTCGGGTGCACGGTGGCCGACCCACCCGCAGCCGGAGCGCCCCATGTTCAACGCCCCTCGTCCCGACGTGGTCGCCAGTACCGCGGAGTCCCTCGACTGCCGCACCCTCCTCGCGCCGCTGTCCGACGCGGGGCTGCTCTCCCCGGCGCGCGGTCGCGCGCTGACGGACCGGCTGAACCGGTTCTTCGAGGCCGTCCGCGCTCCCTCCAAGAAGACGGATGAGGCCTATTGGACGGAGTTCCAGCAGCAGTTCGGCTTCGCGACCGTCGCCCCCGCCGAGCGCGTCACCCCGATGAACGCGGCCAACCTCTGTCCGGAGCCCGCGGCGCTCATCGAGTCGCTCAACGAGCTGCGCCTCGAATACAACCTCAATGTGTCGCAGCAGATGCGCACCGCCCAGGGCGAGCGCGTGCGTCAGTTGGAGCAGACGCGCAGGAGTCTGGCGCTGGGCCTGGGGCTGACCGACCCGACCGACCTCGCCATCGTCCGCAACGCCACGGAGGCCAACAACGCCATCAACTGCGGCTTCCGGGGCTGGAGCGCGGACGGGAACGACACGGTGGTGATGTGGGCGGAGAACCATCCCACCAACCGCGAGGCGTGGAGGATGCGCGCGGAGTGGCCCGGCCGGCCCACGCCCTTCACGGTGGAGGAGGTGAGCTTCCCGACGAGCGCGTCGGAGGCGGGCATCGCGGAGGCGTTCATCCGCAGAATCACCCCTCGCACGCGCTTCGTGACGTACACGGAGACGGCCAACAGCAACGGCTTCCGCATGCCGGAGTCGGTGATGAAGGCCATCTGGGAGCACGTGCGGACGAACCGCCCGGACTGCCACGTCCACATCGACGGGACCATGGCGTGGGGCGCGCGACCGCTCGACCTGGCGAACGCGTACTGCCACAGCCTGGTGTCCAGCGCGCACAAGTGGTTCCTGGGGCCCAAGGAGACGGGCATCCTCTTCATGCGCAAGGAGAAGGCCCGGAACTTCATGCCGAGCATCTACGGCTACGACTACCGCATCGTCATCCAGCCGTACCGGGAGCTGCCGGAGAACGCGCTGCGCTTCGAGCTCATCGGGCAGCGCGACGACGTGAACATCATCGCGCTGGACCTCACCCAGCGGATGTGGACGCTCCTGCAGCCGCGTGGGCCCTACGAGCGCGTCGCACGGCTCGGCCAGCACCTCATGTCCCGACTCCAGGCGTCCGGCGGGCGGTGGAAGCTCGTCACGCCGAGCGACCCGGCGCGAAGCTGGGGCGTGGTGCGCGTCGAGGCGCCGAAGGAGCAGCGGGAGAAGACGCTGTACGACTGGCTGTATGAAGACCCGCGCTACCGCATCGCCGGCTCGGGGGACGACAAGACGTTCCGCCTGTGCCCGCACATCTACAACACGATGGCGGATGTGGACCGCGCCGTCGACGGGATGAATGCCTGGTACGAGGGCAGGCGCGCGTGACGGCTGCCAGGGTTTGACGCAGCGGTCCAGGGGCTGCGGGGCCGCAAGCACTGCGGGTCGATGACGCGGGTCCGCAAGGCTTGCGCGCCCGGCGCTCCAGGAGGCCGGGTCGACCCATGGCATGCTTCCTGAAACCGCCGGTTCACTCCCAGAGAGGAGTGTCGCGATGTCCGCGACGCATGCGCCCGGGGTCGGTCGCGGGAGATGAACATGGACAGTCTGGCGCGTGAGGCCCGTGAGGCCCTGATGCTGCGAGGCGACCGGCTCCGAGCGGGGGCTCGCCCGGCGATGAAGGGGCTGGAGGTCGTGGACCCGGAGCTGGCGGAGGCGGACCGTCGCGAGCTGCGGGACATCGAGGCGGCGCTCGCGCGCATCGACCGGGGCGCGTTCGGACGGTGCGAGCGGTGTGGTGGCGCCATCGGGCGTCACCGGCTGCGCGCGGTGCCGGAGGCCCGGCACTGCATCACGTGCGCGGCGCTGGACCGTTGAACGACGCGGCGTCCCGCGCGTGCGACAGGTGGACGGAGGCCCCGTTCGACAGGGAGAGAGGCCTCGCCACGTGCATGCCCATCCCAGTCGTCGCATCGCGCTCCTGGTCCTCCTGGGGGGCGCGCCGGAGGTCCTCGCGGAGTCTCCGCGCCAGGGCGGTGTCCCCGCGATGAGTGCCACCGGGGAGTGTCCATCCTCGCGGCGCGTGACGGCGAAGCCCCAGGAGCTGGCGCGGCGGGTGGAGGCGGCGAAGTCGACCCGCGAGGTGCGCGAGCTGCTCCAATCCGTGGGGATGGGCGTGGCGTTGGCGTGTGGGCAGGGGGAGGCGGTGGCCTCCGCTCGGCTCGCGGTCTCCCGTGCGCGCCTCCTGTCGGCGGAGGTGGAGGACTTCGTGCTCCTGGCCGAGGGGACGGTGTGCGGTGAGGAGAAGCTGCTGGATGGCGTCGTGCTGCATCCGACGGGGGCCGCGGATTCCTTCTGTGTCGTCCCGATGCCGTTCCTCCCGGGGCTGGTCGAGCCGGGGCACTCCTCCACCGGGGTCATCGTCGAGAACCTCACCGACCCGGTGCGACAGGTCCTCCGCGTCGTGACGGTCCGGCGCGCCGTCCATGAATGGGCGTATTGGGAGGGAGAGGCGGGCGCGCTGCGCTCCATCTTCTCCGTCACGTGGGGCTTCTTCGGCGGAGATGACCGGCGTGAGATGACGGCGAAGGTCTCCACCGTGGGCTCGGGGTTCCCTCGCGAACTCGAGGTCCGGGAGTCGATCCGCGAATCCGCCCGCTTCGCGAAGTCCTCTCGAGGTGGCCGCGCCTACGAGCCGGGCTCCCGGACGAAGGAACGCACGTATCGCCTGTGCTATCGCCGCGAGGCGCCCGAAGACCCGCGCGCCTATGCGCCGTGCCCGACGCCCTGATGGACCTCACGGGGGCCTCGGTCTCCGCCCTGGGAGGGCTGGAGGGCTCTGTGCGCAAGAGCGGCGGAGGGCTTCGCATGGATGCGCCTGGAAATGGCGCCCTCCCGTGATGGGGTCTCAGGTCATCGAGCTTCTGGGGCGTGCTGGATTGATGGGCCCCTGGCTATCGAGGCGCCTTCAGGAACCGAAGACGTCCTTCCGCGCTAACTCGACGGTCCTGTTCGGGGGATTCAGGAGGGTGTGCCTGGCGCGCATCAGGAGCTTGAAGAGGACGACGCTGCTCCGCCGCGCCGTGAGCGAATACTTCCCACTCTCCAGCACGTCGATGAAGTTCACTGAACCCGTCTTGCACAGGAGCAGCTCGAGCTTCTTGTAGGTCTCCTTGATGACCTTCCTCAGGAACTCGTTGGTGAAGCGCAGCTTCCGACTGTCGTCCTGGATGAAGACGCCCGCGTCGATTCCCTTGAACAGGGTCGGGGCCGCGCGCAGGCCGAAGAGCTTGCAGCGCGCCCGCGACTGGCTCCGTCTGGCGAAGATGGCCTTGATGCCCTCACTGACGCCGAGGATGGCGTTGCCCGAGGTGACGAAGTCCACCACGACCACGGACAGGTTCTTGTCGTCGAGCTCGTCGAAGGGGACGTAGCGGCTGACGTACTCCGTGAAGTTCGAGAGATACTTCTCGACCTTGAAGATCTCCTGGAAGCTGCTCCGCCGCAGCTCGAAGACCTTCTCCATCCGCGCCTCGTCCTCCGCTGCCTCCTCCTTCTTGGCCAGCAGATCCGCTTCGGACCGCATCTCGCTGAGTTCCCACTCCTTCAGTTTCTCCGCGCCTCCCGCTTCGATGACCAGGTCGTCGAAGAGGGTCTTGACGCGGAGATTGAACCGGTCTCCCTTGCCCTCCGCGGCTTCCTCCGACAGCTGGTTGATCTTCTTGTTGAAGTCGTTGGTGGTCTCGACCCCCAGACACTCCACGTTGCTCAAGGGCATGTAGATGACGCGACAGTCCTTGAAGATCTCCAGGTAGTAGCAGAGCGGGTACGGGGAGTTTCCCAGGCAGAGGAAGACGTGCTTCGCGGGGGCGTAGTTGCGGATGACCTCCTGGGCGACCTGCTCGACTCCCAGCAGATCCTGCCAAACGAAGCCGTTCTTCTCGCCCTTGGCCTCGATGACCTTCACCTTCTTGTCGAGGAAGGTATCCAGGTCCGGTCGCAAGGCGAGGCGATTCGCCGCGACCTGGCGCTTCGCGGAGTAGCTCCCTCCCATCAGGACGTCGTAGGTCGTCGAGTCGATGTGTCCGACGATCTCGCCGTACCAGGGCGTGCGAGAGGAGGGATCGACGATGACCTGGAGCCCCGTGGGGAAACGCATGCGCGGCCTCGTTTCTGTGTGGCGCGGTGCTTGAGCAAGGGGCATGCCCGGCATGCTCCCGTGTGGAGTCAGCCCGCGCCTTCGGCCCGAAGCGTCGCCTGGGAACGCACGCGCGTCCCGGCAGGACGAACCGCCGCCGCGAATCCTTCGCCCAGGTCCGCGCTCCCGTGGCGCTGCGCCAGGCGTCGGGCTCCTGTTTCCAGCTTCCAGCGCGGTGCCCGGCGCGGGCGTCATCGCGTCGCGGTGTGACGCATCGTTCGACGTGCCGCCTCCCGAGGGCCCATCTGTCCGCCAGGCGTGCGGCCTGGAAAGAACCCGTGCACGGGGGCATGTCTACGGGTATAGACAACGACCTATGTGTCCCATGGTGAAGACCGAAGACCTCATCGACGCCCAGGGCGTGGCCGGGCTGCTCCAGCTCCGTCACGCGAACAGCGTCAGCACCTACCTGCGCCGCTACCCGGACATGCCCCGTCCCGTGCTGGACCTGGGGACCGGGCGGCCGCGCTTGTGGCTGCGCCCCCAGGTGCTGCGCTGGCTGCTCGCCCGCAAGCCCACCGCCGTCCTGGTCGGAGGTGAGCGATGACCACCGCCGTCCCCCGCTCCGCTCCCGCCGTGCTGCCCGGGCCCAACGACGCCTGCTGGTGCGGCAGCGGCACCAAGTACAAGAAGTGTCACCGGGGCGCCGACGCCGTCGAGGCGCGCAAGAAGGGGCCCGAGGTCGCCCGCAAGGGCATCCGGCCGGGTGTCATCAGCCCTCGCCGCGACGTGCCGATGAACATCCCCCGGCCCGACTACGCGCTGACCGGCCGGCCGCAGCGTCGCTCCAGTGATTCGGAGATCCGCTCCCCGGACGTCATCGCGCGCATGCGTCGCGCCTGCAAGGCCGCCGCGGAGGTGCTCCAGGAGGTCGCGAGCCACGTGCGTCCGGGCATCACCACCGACGAGCTGGATGCCATCACCCACGAGGCATACATCCGCCGGGGCGGCTACCCGAGCACGCTCAACTACCACGGCTTCCCCAAGTCGCTGTGCACCTCCGTCAACGAGGTCATCTGCCACGGCATCCCGGACAACCGCGCGCTGGAGGATGGCGACATCGTCAACCTCGACATCACCATCTTCCTGGATGGCGTACACGGGGACTGCTCGGCGACGTACTTCGTCGGCAACGTGGACGAGGAGAGCCAGCGGCTCGTGAAGGTCACCCGTGAGTGCCTGGACGTGGGCATCGCCGCGGTGAAGCCGGGTCGCCCCATCAGCGACATCGGTCGCGCCATCGAGGCCCACGCGACCCAGAACGGCGTGAGCGTGGTGCGCGCGTACTGCGGCCACGGCATCGGCGAGACGTTCCACACGTCCCTCCAGATTCCGCACTATTACGAGCCGGACGCCGACACCATCATGGAGCCCGGCATGATCTTCACCGTCGAGCCGATGATCAACCTCGGCGGCTGGGGGCACCGCACGTGGGATGATGGCTGGACCGCCGTCACCGCGGACGGCAGCCGCAGCGCGCAGTTCGAGCACACGCTGCTCGTCACCGAGCAGGGCGCCGACATCCTCACGGTGGCCTGACGTCGTCGCTCTGGAGACCCGCGCCGTGGGGCTCGTGCCTCGCGGCCGGGCCCGGCGGCGCGGCCTGTCCCCGTGCGGGCGGGGACGGGCGTCGCGGCGGCTCGATTCGCTTCGACGCCCACACGACCCGGAGCGCCCCTCAGCGGCTGTCCGAGCGCCGCCAGCGGAGCGTCAGTCCCGCATGGCCGCCCATCTGGCGTCGACCTTCATGGAGGTCGATGGGAAGCTCGAAGCCGCCTTCCGCGCGCAGCTCGAGGTTCGGCTTCAGCCGGTAGCCCACGCCCAGCGAGCCGCCCGGTGTGGCCAGCAGGTGCGAGCCATTGAAGCGGCCCTGGAACGCGGTGAGGGGGCCCGCGAAGGCGCCCATCAGCGAGGCGCCGCCGGTGAGCGTCCATTTCGGGTCGAGCCGGAAATCGAGCAGCGTCTGCGCGCCGAGCCGGAGGTTCACGGGCTCGGTGGAGTTGTTGGTGACGGGCACATACCAGACGCCGGCGCTCGGGGCGACGGACCACGTCCACCGCGTGCTCTCGAGGAGGCGATGCCGGGTGCCGAGCTCCAGGCCGAAGAGCGTGATTCGACCACCCCAGTCCCAGTTCTCGCCGGCGCCCTTGCGGAAGGTGAGCTCGGGGTTGGGCAGGTAGGCCCGCTCCCGGCCGCGTTCGAAGGCAATCGCATTCACCGAGACACCCACGTCGGTCGTCCCGACGGGCGTCGTCGCCGCGCCCAGGTTCCGCGCTCCGCTCAGGCAGCCAGGGAGGAAGAGGAGGGTGCCTCCCGTCCACAATGCCCGCAGGGCCTGCCTCGGCGTCATGGGGGCCACGCGAAGCGCACCCAGACGGGATGGTGGTCGCTCCCGGCGTCACGCCGGTCCACGCCGCGCTCCAGCGGAGTCACCCCCCGCGAGAAGACGTAATCGAGCGGCAGGCCGCCAATCACCGAGTCCACGGTGTCGCCCACGCCTTCCGAAGCCCATTGATAGCCCCGCTTCGAGAACAGCTTCACCGTCTGGCCCTGGCTGCCCGGGTCGGAGGTGTTGAAGTCACCGGCGATGATTTGGAGGGGCCCCGTTGCGTCGATGCCGTCGATGATGGTCTCGGCCTGGTCGAGCCGTCCGCCGAGTCCGACGATGGGCGTCGCGGTGTGCGCGGAGACCATCTGCACGGGAGTCCCGGCGACCTCCACCGTCGCGACGACGGCGATGCGGTGTTGCTGGTGATACGGGTCGTCGTGGGGGAGGTGGATCTTCCGGTCCGCGGTGATGGGCCACCGGCTGAGCACCGCGTTCCCGAAGTCATCGCCGTCCACCGCCACGGAGGCCGGGTAGTAGACGTAGGTCATCCCCAGCTCCTGGGCGATGCGCTCCACGGCGGGCGCGTCCATCTCCTGCATCATGATGACGTCCGCGCCGGAGAGCGGCGCCGTCGAGAGCGAGGCGATGGCCTCGGTGACGTGCTCGGCGAAGGAGAGGTTGAGCGTCACCACGGTGAGCGAGGAGGGGGCCGCCGTGGAGCCGGTGCCTGGAACCCGATAGTCCCCGGTGTATCGCGGGCCTGTCTCGTCGGAGTAGTTCTCCGCGATGGGGCACCCGGTCAGCAGGGTGAGCACCGCGAGGAGCGCGCACGGCGTCACGAGGTCCAGACGCAGGAGGGAGCGGTGCCGCCCGCCGCGTGTTCCCGTCAGGGGCGCCTGCTCGCTCCCTGACGTCCGCGTGGCTGGGTATGGCTCATCGGGTTCCAAAGACCAACTCATCGCGCGACTGAACGACGCGGGACGGTGAAGATTCCGGGCGGCACGGAGGCACGGGATGCGCCGCTTCCCCGGATGGTGACTGGCCCGATGGGGGAGCGCCCCCTGCGAGGTGATGTCCGCATCCCTCGCTCGTGGCGTCCCATCGTTCGAGCCGCGCGAGCGAGACTCGCTCACCCGGCGAGCGGAGGCCCATCCCTCGGGGGTGATTCTCCACGTCGTCCCTGGCGCGTCGGCTGCTCAGACCGTGTCGTCGGGGACGTAGCGCAGGCGCTGTCCCCCGATACCGTGGTCCTGGAGCACCTGCTCCAGCGGGGAGGACAGGTCGCCATCGGTGGCGAGCCTCTTCAACTGCTGCTTCTGTCTCTCCTCGACCTTCGAGGCCTTGCCCGCGGGCTTCCCGGAGAGGAGCTTCTCTTCGTACGTCTCCGCCGTCCGTCCGGCCTTCGCGGTGCCCCCGCCCGTCATCGGGTGCAAGCCGTCGTCCGTGAGCATGTGCCCGAAGCCCTTGGACCCGTTGGCGATCTCTTGGAGGCTCAGGACACTGTTGAAGATGACGGAGCGATCCCGAGCGGGCTCCGCGACCATCCAGGTGACGAGCAGCTCCCTCAACAAGGGGAGGAACGCGGGCGGTACTCCCTCGGGGTCCTCGGAGGGGCTCTTCACCATCTTCAGCATGGCCTGCGCGAGTACCGCGTCGTCCGTGCCGTGGACCCGTTGGGTGTCCGTCAGACGCGTCAGGAAGGCGGGATAGCTGACCTTGTGCTCCGGAGCGGCGCTGCTGGGGGTCCGCATCCCCTGTTGGTTCGGGTTCGCGTCGTGGACGATGGGCGCGTTGTGCCCCAGGACGATGAACTCGCCCTGCGGAACGCTCTTGCTCGGCTCCTTCACGCCGATGGGCACCTGCCCCGTGCCGACCGGTAGATGCAGCAACTGCCCGCGTCCCGCGCTGCCCGCCACGCCTCTCAACCCCATGGCCGCCGATGCCCACCAGTCCAGGCCGGTGCCGACGGGGGCCATCTCGTGGGTGTCGACGGTCGTCACCCCGGTGGGTGCGTCGGAGACGCTCGAGTCGATGGTTTCGATGTCCTGCGTCCCGCTGCCGCCGAGCGCCGCCGCCGTGACGGGGTCATAGAGCCGGCGTGAGGCCCCACCCAGCGCGAGCAGGGCCCTGTCGCTCTCTATCTTGGGGATGGGCGCCTGGTCGTGGAGCACGGAGCGGCTCTTGATGGCGCCGATGCGCGCCCTCAACCGCTTGACCGCCACCTCCGTGCCATCGCTCGCGCTGCTCACGGGGTCCTGCGTCGAGAACCACTCGGTGAGCTGTGTGGAGAACTTGTTGAGCTTGAGGTGATAGCTCTTGATGGCGTTCTTGCTCGAGACGTTCGGACTCTTGTTCAGTACATCGAATTCCTGCCGCAGCGCCTCTGGGACGCGGAGGTCCTCCATCTGGGGTTCTTGATGGTTGTATTTGAGGAACCCCGTGGCGCCGTCGTAGACGTTGTTCGTCGCGTCATCCCAGATGTCGTGCTCCACCAGGGTCGGAGGAATCAGCAGCGGGTCGGGCGCTGGACCGACATGGCCGGTGTCCTCCGGAAGGACCCCCGGGCCTTGCTTGCGCCACTCCATGCGTTGGATGGGCGGGGCGGCGGACGGCGCGCCGTGATTGAGCGACGCGCCCAGGCGCGACAGCCCCTGGACGCGAGGACTCCGGTCGAGTCCTCCCTGGAGTGCCCTCAGTTGGTTGACGCGCGGGGAGCCCTCCAGGTGTCCCTGGGGGCTCGCGTGGGAGGACTCCTCCGAGCGCTCGAGGGAGGGCCGGGCCGTGTGGGTCTGCATGAGGGTCTCCTGTCCAGGTCGCGCGGATGCCGGGGATTGTGGCGATCCGCGCGGTGACAACGGAAGGAGGGGGGACGTCCGTCCCCTGCTCGCGACTCGCTGGGGCGGGCGCCGGTCTCCACGCGGAACCGTGACACACCGCGCCCTGTGCGACCGGCGCCCCCCGCGTCCGTTACCGTCCTGGTAGCGTGACGTGAGCAGGAGCGCATGGCGGACTTCGACCTCAAGGGTTTCGTGGCCAAGGCCCTTCAAGGCGTGGGGGACTTCTTCCGTCCGCCAGCGCCCCCTCCACCGGTGCCCGCTCCCGTGGATGCGCGCAATCCGGAGCTGGAGGCCGCCATCCTCCAGGACCCCGAGGACGACGCGGCGTACCTCGTCTATGGCGACTGGCTCCAGGAGCAGGGCGACCCGCGCGGACAGTTGATGGCCCTCCATCACGCCGTCGACCTCGCCCAGGGGGCGGAGCGGGAGGCCCTGTGGCCACGGGTCCTCGCGTTCGCCGAGCAGCACGAGCGACAGCTCATGGGCGACGCGAGCGACTGGGGCGCCCTCGTCACCCGGTTGAGGCCCTTTCGCGGCATGGGGGACGACCACCTCCTGGTGAGGTGGCATCTGGGCTTCATCGCCTCCATCACGGTGAGCGGAGACTCCCTCAGCGGCGAGTCCGTGCTGGACGTGAATCACGTGCTCGAACGGCTCCTCCGTCACCCGGCGGCCCGCTTCCTGCGGACGTTGTCCGTCGGGCCCCTCGACAGCAGCCTGCCGTCCAATGACTACCGCGAGACGCTGCGCCTCGTCGCCGCGCACGCGCCCCGGACGCTGCGGTCCCTGGCCTTCATGGACCCCATGGAGTTCTCCCAGGGGCTCTCCCTGTTCCAGCTCGGCGACGCCTCCGCGCTGTACGCGGCATTCCCGAGGCTGCGCGCGCTGAGCCTCAACGGGAACATGGTCCTCGGGGAGATGAACCTGCCGGAGCTGCGCGAGCTGAGCCTCGAGTCGTCGGGGCTGACGCGCGAGGTGGTGGAGGCCGTCGCCGCCGCGCACTGGCCCCACCTGGAGAAGCTGGTCCTGCGCTTCGGTGTCCGGGACCTGGGCTGCGACGTCACGCCGGAGGACCTGCGTCCGCTGCTCGAGGGCACACGGATGCCCCGGCTCCGGCACCTGGGCTTGCGCAACGCGGAGTTCACGGACGCGCTCTGCGAGCTGCTCCCCGCCGCGCCGGTCCTCGGGAGGCTGGAGCAGTTGGACCTCTCCATGGGCATGATGACGAAGCGAGGGGCGGACGCGCTCATGGCGCACGCGGACCGCTTCGCGCACCTGCTGCGCCTGGACGTGACGGAGAACCTGCTGGATGCGGACGCCGTCGACGTGCTGGACCGACTGGGCGAGGCGGTCCACCTGGGGGGCCAGCGCGCCGGCCCGCCGGTGGAGCCGCGCGACAGCCCGCATCGGTGGACGGTGGCCTACCGCGACTGAGGTGGCGCGGGACTCGCGTCAGTCCTGCAGGGCTCGCAGGATGAGCGAGGGGCCCGCGATGACCTCCTGGAAGCCCCCGAGCGTGGTGATGTAGTGCTTCACGCCGTTGTAGTGCTGGGCGCCCACCAGGACGGAGCAGTAACGCCAGCGCCGGCGCTTGAGGGCCAGGTGCTCCAGTTGCGTGGGCTCCGCCGAGTCAATCCAGTTGGAGATCACGTCGTAGATCTCCGCGTCGGCGGCGATGAGCCGCCCGATGAGCTCACTGGTGTCCGCGCTGATGACGGACTTGAGCGCCTGGGTGACCGCTTGCGTGGCCGTATCCGAGTCGGGGTCCAGGATGTGGTCCTCCGCTTCGTCGCGTTGGAGGGCCGCGAGGGTGGTGTCGAAGTAGCGCCGCTGCGCGTCGGTGAAGCGATCGTGCCAGGCCTTGAAGTTCTTGCGCTTGTTGACGGCCTGGTAGACGTAGAGGTTCTTCTCCCAGATGCGAGTGGCCTTGTCCTCGAACATGTGTTGGACGAAGTGCTCCATCTCGTTGTGGGTCTCACCGAGCAGGATGATGCGGCGCTTCGCGTCGCCCGTGCCCTTGTCGAACCAGCCGCGCATGGCCGTGTTCCAGTCCCCTCGCTCGATCTTCCCCCAGGTCGACGAGGCCGTCGCGGGATGGTTCGCCAGGGGCGTGGTGGTGTAGTAGTCGCGCAGCGCATCGAGCGCCTTGACGACGTTGGGATGCGCGTTCGGCACCGGGTTGCTGACGAACGGGGCGAGCGGTGTCTCCGCCTCGTCTTTGTCGGACCAATCATCCTTGCTCTCGTCCATCGCTCGCTCCCGGTGCCTGATGTCGTGGACCGCCATTGTCGTGCGGGCGTCGACGGGACGGCAAGTCCACGCGGAACGGGGTTTCCCTCCTGGCGGACCCCACGGGTCGCGGGCGCCCTGAAGGCACTCCAACGCTCCAGCGCACTTCTCCGAGATGCTGGCGCTGAGATGCTTGCGCCGCGACTCGCGGTTCCGCGACCCGCTCCAAGACCACTGCTGCCCATGGCGCGAGGAAGCCGAGGATGGCGGCGCTGGAGCGGCGCCTCTTCGGCACGAAGACGGAGAAGCTGCGGCCGGTGGCCAAGGAGTTGAAGCCGTCGTCCACCCGCGCGGAGGACGAGGCGACCCGGGCCGCGAGCGCCCTCCGGACGCGACGAGCGCGCGCGGCACGCAAGGCCGCCGTGGCCGTGGAGCGCGAAGTCCACCACGAGGTGCCCGCCGAGGACTGGCGCTGCCCGGCGTGCGGAGGCGAGACGCTCGAACCCCTGGTTGGGTCCTCTTAGTCACGCACTTGAATAATCACTTTCCCAAAGGGGCCTTGTTCGAGACGCTGGAAAGCTGCGGGTGCTTCCGTGAAGGGGAAAACGCTGTCGATCACGGGTTTGATACCGTTCTGCTCAATCGCCTGGTTCATGTCCTCGAACGCTCGGCGGTGCCCGACGGAGATGCCTTGAATGGTCGCTCGCCGGAGCATCAGTGGTAGGACGGGTATGCGGAGTTCCGTGTCGCTCATGAAACCGATCTGCGAGATGCGCCCGCCACCGGCAAGCGCCTCCGCGGATTGGCACAAGTTGTCGCCTCCGAGCACTTCCAGGATGTGATCGACGCCATCGCCCGACGTTGAATCAAGCACGGCCTGTGCCCAGGTGGGGGTGTTGGACGAGTTGATGGCAGCCCAGGCCCCCAATGCCGTGGCACGTGCCAGCTTGTCCTCGCTGCGAGAGGTGATGAGCACTCGTGCACCTAGGGCTGCCGCGAACTGCAGGCCGAACAAAGAGACGCCGCCCGTTCCTTGAACCAACACTGTCTGGCCCGCTCGCAGCCTCCCCATCTCGACCAGCGCGAACCAAGCCGTCAGCGCGGCAACTGGCAGAGTGGAGGCTTCGTTGTTGGACAAGGAGGCGGGCACCGCCACGGCCACCTCCTCCGGAAGGACGACATACTCGGCGAGCATCCCTGGTAGCGGCCCACCCAGCGACAGTCCGTGCTTGAGCATGGCGCGTGGCGGCTCACCATCGAGCCATTGCGTCCAGAAGTTGCCCATCACCCGGTCGCCCAAATGGAAACGCCGGGTATGTGGACCCAATTCGACGACCTCGCCCGCCATGTCGGACGTGGGTACGAAGGGTCTCGGCGGCGGCTCCGCCAGCAGTTTGCCATCCACAATGAGTTTGTCCCGGTAGTTCAGTGCGACTGCCGCGACCTTGACCAGGATTTCTCCTGGCCCCGGTCTTGGCACCTGCCGTTCGGACATCTCCAGGGTCGCCTGCCCGAATGCCGGCAGTTGCCAGGCCTTCATGGATTCGTTCGCCATTCCCGTGCCTCCATCGTGGTGTTTCAGGAAGGGTGCAGGCATGGTCTACTGGAGAATCAGTGGAGTCTGTGGCGCATGTTTTTCGGATGTGTGACGACTTTTCTTCTCCAATCGGGTAGTGCTGCTCGTCTTCAGGGGATGACGGCCTTCGTTCAGTCTGTGGATGCAGGCAGCCTCACGGCGGTGGCCAAGGTAGCCGTCCGGCGAACGACGTGGCGGGAGGCATTGCCGGGGTAACGGTCGTGGTGGGCCCTGGCCGGAGTCGTGTCGGCCGTCGCGCAGGTGGGCCCCGTGCTGCTCGAGGTGGTGCTGGCCAGCGGAGCCCGGCTGCGGTTCCCCGCGGGCGCCGACGTTCGACCTGTCGCGACCGTTGCCCACGCAGGGGCAGTTGCCCTTCCACTGCGCGGACTTCCTCACGGCCTTCTTTCTCCACGCCTCCATGAGTCGGGTGACGAGGTGAGGCGCGGGGCCTCCGTGGGAACGGAGGTTCCGTGTGTCGTTCGTGCTCCAAGGGACGTGCGTGGATGCGCGCGGGTGTTGGCGCATCAACACGGGCCTGCCGGATAGGGCGATTGTCGGCCTGCGAGGAGACGGGAACAGTACCCCTCCGGGCACCTCCAGCGCGTTCGTGCAGGTGCGTCGTGCGAGGGCCTGGCCTGTATCCCTACAAAGGAGCCGTTCCCATGAAGCGTTGGGTGACGTTGTGCCTTCTGTGCCTCGCGTCGTCGGCCTTCGCCACGGATTCCAAGACGCCGACTCCCACCAAGGCGCCCCCGGCCTCCACGGACAAGGACACGAAGTCCAAGGAGGCGAAGACGCTGACGCTGGAGGAGGACAAGGAGGACCAGGAGGCCAAGAAGCAGCCGAAGCACAAGAAGGCGGACACGAAGGCCGTCGCTTCGGAGAAGGCCCCCGCGCTGTAGCCCTGTCTGGGATTGTCCGAGGAGAGAACCCCATGAAGAAGATTGCCGCGGGAATCTGTGTGGTCGGGTTGTGTCTGGCGCAGGGCACGGCGCAGGGCGCCGAGGACTGCATCAAGACGATGAATCAGGGCGCCGCCACCGTCGCCCTGGGACTCTATGAGCAGTCGTGCGTGACCATCTCCTTCAGCTCCGGAGTCATCACCAAGGACGTGAAGTACAACTGCTGCGGGTCGGCGCCCACCATCCGCGTCAACGGCGCGGACTGGGAGCGGCTGCGCGCGGACGGCAAGCTGGATGGCTTCCGCTACCAGGTGATCACCAGCAGCAACAACAACTACACCCTCACCTTCCGGAAGATGTCGGGCACGAATCCGACGAGCATCGCCGCCGAGGACTTCTACAAGTAGCCGGTGGTTCTCGAGAGGCCCCGTGCCAACCCACCTCCTCCACTCCCTGAATCCCCAGGCGTTCCAGCTCTCCGAGTCGCTCACCCTGCGCTGGACGGGTGTGGCGTGCCTCGTGGGGTTGCTGCTCGCGTTCGTCCTCCTCCGGCGGCGCGCCGCGCGGGGCGAGGGGCCATTTCCCCTGGAGGAGGTGTCCGGCTTCGTCCTCTTCGCGGGCCTCTTCGGCGTCATCCTGGGAGGCCGCGCGGGGGACGTGCTGCTGCACCACTGGGACGACTTCTCTCGCGACGGCTCCATCCTCCTCCAGTTCCAGCAGGGCGGGACGTCCCTGCTGGGCGTGGTGGTGGGCGTGCTGCTGTACGCGGCGTATCACGCGCGGGAACGTCAGCGCTCCTGGCTGGAGGTGACGGACGCGGTGGCGAGGGTTGCGCCCCTGGGGCTGCTGCTCGGCTGTCTGGCGGCGTTCGCCGAGGGCGCGCCCGTGGGGAGCGTCTCGGAGGTGCCGTGGGCGATGCGCTTCCCGGCCGAACTGAACGCGCCGGGCTTCCAGCCGGTGGCCGCGCCCGCGCTCGGCCTGGGCGAGCTGGCCGGGGCCCCCGGTCATGAGCTGGCGAAGCTGGCGCGAGAGGTCCCCTCCTTCGGGGATGAACTCGAGCGCATCCTTCCGCCGCGCCACCCCGTGCTGCTCTACGAGGTGGTGCTGGAGGGGCTGGCGCCGCTCGTGCTGCTGATGTTGCTGCGGGGACGCGCGTGGATGCGCCCGGCGGGGATGACGACCGGGGTGTTCCTCGTGGTGACCGGCGCGGCCCAGGCGTTGGGGCAGGTGTTCCGCGAGCCCGACCCCAACCTGCCGTTCTCGGCCCAGTTCGAGAGCGGCCCGCTGCTGTCGCTGCTGCTGCTGGCGGTGGGCGCCGCCTTCATCCTCTCCGCGTCCGCCGCGCGCCGAGCGGTGGCCAGCGTCCAGCCGCTCGCGTAGGCGCACGGGAGGACGCCGACCGCCACGGGTTCGGCGTCCCTCCGCGTCTCGCGCCTCAAACCCTGTTCGAGACCGGGGGCTCGTGGGCCACGCGGAGGCTCGCGGACTGGAGGGCCTGGACGACGGTGTGTCCGCCCCGGTCCAGGCGCATCGTCGCGCCGGCCTCGAGCACGTAGTCCCGAGGGTCTCCCTCGTGCGTCACCCACAGCTCGCCCTCGCGACAGGTGAGCCACAGCGCCTCACCCGGTCGCAGGTGTCTGCTCCACAGCTCACCGCGCTCCAGCCGCAGGGTGCCCGTCTCCCCGCTCGCGGCCTCTCTCGAGAGGGCGCCCTCCCACAGCGCCCCCCACCACTCCTGGAACCTGAAGGCGGATGCTCTCGCCATGACCTCGACCTCCTTGCCGCGCACCATGCGCCCGGAGGACGGAACGGAACAGATTCAGCGAATGCCCATTGTGACCAGTACAGTTGAGCCCAAGAGAACTGTACTGGTCGAGCGCGAGGGCAGGTGTATCTGGGAATCGCGCGGGGCGGCCATTACCGATGCAGGTCATCGGCGGAGCTTCTCCGGGGAGCCGACATGGGCGCGCTGGCACATCGACTGAAGCTGTACGAGCAGGTGGCCGACCGGCTGAAGGACGCCATCGACGCGGGGACGCTCCGCGCCGGGGACAGGCTGCCGTCCGTGCGCCAGTTGAGCCTGCGTGAGCGGGTGAGCATCTCCACCGTGCTCCAGGCATACCTGCACCTGGAGTCGATGGGGCTCATCGAGACGCGGCCCCAGTCCGGCCACTACGTGCGCCGCCGGGAGCGCTTGAGGCTCGCGGAGCCCCAGGTGAGCCGGCCGGCGCCCGCGTCCACACCCGTCTCCGTCAACGCGCTGGTCTCCCGCATCTACCAGGCCATGCGCGACCCGCGCATCGTGCAGCTCGGTGGCGCGTGGCCGTCCCCGGAGCTGATGCCCACGCGGCGGCTGTTCCGGGAGCTGAACGCGCTCACCCGCGAGAACCAGGAGGCCGGCCTCCTCTACGACCCGCCTCCGGGCTGCGCGGAGCTGCGGCAACAACTGGCGCGCCGCTCGCTCGACTGGGGCGGGGCGATGTCCGCGGACGACTTCGTCGTCACCGTGGGCGCGTCCGAGGCCATCCACCTGTGCCTGCTCGCGGTGGCCCGACCCGGCGACACCATCGCCATCGAGTCCCCGGCGTACTACGGGACGCTCCAGGCCATCGAGTCGCTGGGCCTGCGCGCGCTGGAGATTCCGTGCAGCCCGCGCCACGGCATGGAGCTGGATGCGCTGGAGGCCGCCCTGGAGCGCCGCCGCGTGGCGGCGGTGCTGGTGGTGCCCAGCTTCAGCAACCCGGTGGGCAGCTGCATGCCGGAGGCGCGCCGGCGCCAGTTGGTGGCGATGCTGGACGCGCGGGGCGTCCCCCTCATCGAGGACGACATCTACGGCGACCTGCACTTCGAGCCCGAGCGCCCGCGCACGTGCAAGTCCTTCGACACCACGGGCAACGTGCTGCTGTGCGGCTCGTTCTCCAAGACGCTCGCGCCGGGCTTCCGCGTGGGCTACACGGCGCCGGGCCGCTGGCGCGAGCGGGTGGAGCTGCTCAAGTTCTCGCACACGGTGGCCACGCCCACGCTGCCACCGCTGGCCATCGCGCGGTTCCTGGAGGAGGGCGGGTACGACCGGCACCTGCGCGCGCTGCGCCGGGCGCTGGCGTCCCAGGTGGAGCGCATGGCGGAGGCGGTGGCGGAGCACTTCCCGGAGGGCACGCGCGTGGCGCGCCCGTCGGGCAGCTCGCTGTTGTGGGTGGAGCTGCCGTCCCAGGTGGACTCGCTGGTGCTGCACGCCCGCGCGCTGGAGGCGGGCATCAGCATCGCGCCCGGCCCCATCTTCTCGCCTCGGCCGGACTCGTACCGCCACTGCATCCGGCTGAGCTGCGGGCACCCCTGGGCGCCGCGCATCGACGCCGCGATGCGCACGCTGGGCTGCCTCGCGCGCAACCTGGTGTGACCTACCGCGTGTGGACGGTGACCTCGGCGGACAGGCCCACGCGCAGGGCCAGGCCCTGGGGCGGGTGATTCCAGGCGATGCGCACGGGCACGCGCTGCACCACCTTCACGAAGTTGCCGGAGGCGTTGTCCGGGGGCAGCAGCGAGAAGCGCGCGCCGGTGCCGCCGGACAGGCTCTCCACCGTGCCCTCCAGCTCCTCGCCGGAGTACGCGTCCAGCTTCACGTGCACGCGCTGGCCGGGCTGCATGTGGCCCACCTGCGTCTCCTTGAAGTTCGCCACCACGTAGGTGGTGAGCGGCACCAGCTCCGCCACGGACTGGCCCGGGGAGAGCAACTGGCCCGCGTGCACGGACAGCTTGGACACCTGGCCATCCGCCGGGGCGATGATGCGCGTGTCCTCCAACTGGAGCCGCGCCTGCTCCAGCGCCGCCTCCGCGCCCTTCACCCGGGCGTGCGCCAGGGACGCGCTGGCCTGGGCGGCGGCGATCTTCTCGTCGATGGGGGCGCTCACGTCGAGCTGGCCCTGGGCCTCCGCCACCTTGCTCTCCGCCGTGCGCCGGGCCTCCTCCGCCACGGTGAGCTGCGCGCGGGCGCCCTCCAGCGCGGCCTGCGCGGTGTCGTGCGCCGTCTGCGCGTCGTCGAGCGCGCTCTGGGACACCACGCTCTGCTCGCGCAGGCCCTTGGTGCGCTCCAGGTCCAGCGTGGCCTTGCGCGCCTGGGCCTCGGCGCGGGCGAGCGCCGCGCGGGCGCTGGCCACCTGCGCCTGGGCGCCGCTGACGGCCGCCGCGCTGGTGGAGACGAGCGCCTTCGCGGACGTCAGCCCGCCCTTGGCGCCCGCCGCCGCCACGGTGGCCTGCGCGTCCGCCGCCGCGGCCTGGGCGCGCGAGGACTCCAGCTCCGCCTCGGCCTGCTTCACGCGGGCCTCGTAGGGGCGCGGGTCCACCTGCAGGAGCAGGTCGCCCTTGTGCACGGTGGCGTTGTCCACCACGCCCACCTGGACGACGGGGCCGGAGACGCGCGCGGCGAGCGGCACCACGTCCGCCTCGACCTGCGCGTCGTCGGTCGTCTCCTGGCCGGCGGTGATGACCTTGAAGCCGCCGATGAGCGCGACCAGCGCGACCACCGCGGCGCCGAGGATGAGGAAGCCCTTCTTGCCGCGCTTCGCCTGGGCCGCCTCGGCGGGCGCGGGCGCGGATTCCGGAACGAGTTGGGGAGCCGTCGTTGCCATGGGTCAGATCTCCACGTCGATGTGGGGCTTCTCTTGGGAGCCCCCGCCGCTGGGCGCGGCCTTGAGGAAGTAGATGAGCGGCAGCACCACCACGAACATCAGCGCCGCGAGCACGAACAGCTTGTCGAAGGCGAGCACCATCCCCTGGCGCGTCACCGAGCCCACCATCATCTGGAGGCTGGCCAGGTGCGCGCTGGCCTGGTCCAGGCCGCGCTGCATCAGCCCCTTCTGCATCAGCCCCATGCGGCTGGCGACCTCCAGCCGCTCCGGGTTGAGGTGCGCGGCGATGGAGGCCTTGGCCTGGATGGAGTAGCGCGACAGGAGCGTGGTGAAGATGGCCAGCCCCATGGAGCCGCCAATCTGGCGCAGCAGGGAGTTGAGCCCCGTGGCGTCCGCCATGCGCTCGCGCGGGATGTTGGCGAGCGCGGTGGCGCTGAGCGGCACGAACATCAGGCTGAAGCCCACGCCCTGCAGCATGATGGCGCGGATGATGTCGTGCGAGCCCGTCTCCAGGGAGAAGTGGCTCATCTCGAACGCGCCGAAGCCCGCGAACACGATGCCCGCGGCGACCAGGATTCGCGCGGGCACGCGCCGGTAGAGCCGGCCCACGAAGGGCATGCACAGCAGCATCACCAGCGTGCGCGGCATCAGCGCCATGCCGGACTGGGTGGCGGTGAAGCCGAGCAGCTCCTGCATGAACACCGGCAGGAGGAACATGCTCGCCATGAGCACCGCGAACACGAGCGCGTTGAGCAGCGTGCCGGACGCGAACACCGGGTCCTTGAACAGGCGCAGGTTGACGGCGGGGACGGGCGCGGTCAGCTCGCGGATGACGAAGGCGATGAGGCAGGTGCCGGCGACGATGGAGCAGACGACGATGAGCGGGGACTGGAACCAGTCATCCGCCTGGCCCTCCTCGAGGACGTACTGGAGCAGGGCCAGGCCCATGCACAAGAGGACGATGCCGGACCAGTCCATGTGGCGGCGCTGGAGCTCGGCCTCCTTGCGGGCGGAGGCGCGCAGCTGCTCGTCCTCGTGGACGAAGCGCGCGACCATGAAGAAGCCGAGGATGCCCACCGGCACGTTGATGAAGAAGATCCAGGACCAGTGCCAGTTGTCGACGATGTAGCCGCCGAGCGTGGGGCCGATGGCGGGGCCCACCATGACGGCCATGGCGAAGATGGCCATGGCGGTGCCCTGCTCCTCGCGGGTGAAGGTCTGCCGCAGGATGGCCTGTTCGGTGGGTTGGAGCGCGCCGGCGCCCAGGCCCTGGAGGAAGCGGAAGAGGATGAGGGTGGGCAGGTTCCAGGCGAGGCCGCACAGGAACGAGCCGACGACGAAGAGGACGAGGCAGGCGAGGTAGACGCGCTTCTGGCCGAAGAGGCGTCCGAGGAAGCCGGTGAGCGGCATCACCATGACGGTGGCGATGACGAAGCCGGTGGTGGCCCAGGTGATTTCCTGGACGGTGGCGCCCACGGCGCCGCGAATCTGGGGCAGGGCGACGTTGACGATGGACGAGTCGATGGCGCCCATCAGCGTGCCGAACGTCACCGACAGGGTGACGAGCCACTTGTTGTTCACGGCCCTGGTGGGCGCGGGGGCCACCAGGGCCCCGGGTGATGCGTCGGTGGACTCCATGGCGGGCTACACCTCGATTCCCTTCAGGAAGACGCGGAGGAGCTCCTCGCCCCAGGCCTGCGGCGGGGTGGGGTCCTCGGCGCGGATGCGGTCCAGCGCGCCGCGCACCATGCCCATGAGCAGGGTGGGGTAGAGGTCGCGGCCCTCGGCGCGGAAGTGTCTGGCGCGGATGCCCTGGTCGAAGATGGCGTCGAGGCGGCGGCGCAGCTCGGCGATGACGCGGCTCTTGTTCTGGCGGCGCGACTCGTCCTCGGGCAGCTGCATCAGCATGCGCACGAACGCGTCGCGCTCCGCGACGTGGGCGAAGATGACGGTGACGAAGGCGCGCAGCTGCGCGGCCGCGGGCTGGCCCTTGGTGGGCGCCATGGCGGCGTCCATGCGCTCCAGCAGCACCTGCCGCCGCTTCGCCCCCAGCGCCTCGATGAGCGCGGCCCGGTCCGTGAAGTGGTTGTAGAGCGTCCCCACGGACACGCCCGCCTGCTCGGCGATGGCCTCCATCTTCGCGGCGTGCAGGCCGTCCCGGACGAAGACCTGGGCGGCCGCCGTCAGGATGGCGTCCGCGGTGGCCTCCTTCAGCCGCGAGCGGAGCCTTTTGACGGGTGCCTCAGATTTTGAATCTCGATTCATTTCTTGAAGGAACATTTACGCCGACCCCCGCCGGAGTCAACTTGCCCTGCTGGTCAGGTGGGCGAGCGGGCGGACGTGGGGCAAAACGCCCCACGCCATGACACGGTGTGCGGGAAACACTGGCACCGGGCTTCAGGGTAGGCCGCCCGTGCATTTCAATGTGTTTCATCACCTTCCGCTCGCGGGCCATCGCGGCAGAGTCCGCGTCGTCATGAGTCGCGCCACGCGACCGGACCCGTGCCTCCGCGCCCGCTCGCGCGCCGGATCCTCGACGCTGGCGTCCGGGTGAAAGGCGGTTGGCCATGGTGATGGAGCTCCGGCAGCCGGTGTCTGCCGTCCGCGACGTGCTTCCGTATCGGAAGCCGAAGCGGGGGCGGGACTTCTGGGTGAAGGACGACGTGCTGCCCGACCCGCTGGGCGTCTACGAGCGCAACCTGGCCCGCGAGGACTGGACGCAGGGCGCGCCGTGGCGCCGCGAAATCTGGCCCGGCATCCGCGCCCCCCATGCCCTCACCCCCGAGGAGCTGGCGCCCGTGGAGCGCTGGATTTGCGAGCAGGCGGGCGTGCGCGCGCTCAAGCAGGAGGCCCCCGCACAGGGCTCGCTGTCCCACAACCACGTCCAGGTGGTGGGAGAGATGGAGTCCACCGCCAAGCCCCACGTCGACTCCCTGGCGCTGTGCGACTTCGCCGCCGTCATCTACCTGCACCCGAAGCCGCCCCGCGCCCACGTGGGCACGTCGTTCTACCGCCTGCGCCTGCCCGGCGGCGGCCTGGGAGGCAACGTCTGCCCCCCTGGCTGCGTCAACCTCACCCAGGCCTTCGGCGTGACGAAGCTGCCGGCGAACGCGTGGTCACAGGACGTGGAGGTGGAGAACGTCTTCAACCGGCTCGTCGTCTACCGCGCCGACTTCGTCCACTCCGCCACGGCCTACTTCGGCCAGGGCGACCGGCGGAACAAGCGCGCCACCGCCCTCTTCTTCTGGAAGGCCGTGCGCTGAGGGCCCACGTTCTCCGTGGTCCATGCCCACGACGTCCTCCATGCGCCGACCAGGGAGCAGGGCGGTCGAATGGATGGAGAAGGCCCGGGACGCTCGATACATACGACCGTCGACGGGCCATGGCGGTGGGTGGGGCGGAAAGGACGGATGTCATGCGGAACGATGAAGGTCGCGCGGCGGCGCTCGCGCCCGAGGACGTGCGGGCCGTTTCACCGGCGCTCGCGCGCTACACCCAGGGCGTGCTCCTGGGGGAGGTGTGGAATCGTCCCGACCTGTCGGCGAGGGACCGCGGCATCGTGACGATGGCCGCCTTGATTGCGCGCAACCAACTGGCCGAGCTGCCCTTCTACCTGGACCTCTCGCTCGACAGCGGCGTGAAGCCCGGCGAGGTCTCCGAGCTCATCACCCACCTGGCCTTCTACGCGGGCTGGGGGAACGCGACGTCCGCCGTCGCGCTCACGAAGAAGGTGTTCACCCGCCGCGGCGTCGGGCCCGAGCAGCTCCCGCCCGCGACCGGAGAGCTGCTCCCCCTGGACGAGGCCGCCGAGGCCCGGCGCGCCACGGGGGTCCTGGAGAACTTCGGCGCGGTGGCTCCGGGTGTCGTGATGTACACCGGCGCCGTGCTGTTCCGGGACCTCTGGCTGCGCCCCGGGCTCGCGCCGAGGGACCGGAGCCTGGTGACGGTCAGCGCGCTCGTCGCCAACGGCCAGGTCGCGCAGATTCCCTACCACCTCAACCGGGCGATGGAGAACGGGCTGACCCAGCCGCAGGCCGGCGAGGTCCTCACGCACCTGGCGTTCTACGTGGGGTGGCCCAACGTCTTCTCCGCCATGCCGGTGTTCAAGGAGGTCTTCGGGCAGCGCCCCCGCTGACGCGCGTCGCCCCGCACCGCGCGCGGGGCGACGTCCCAGGCCCGGGTGTCGCGCGCTACTCCGACGACAGCGCGATGCCTGGGGACACCCGCGACGCGCGGCGCGCGGGCAGCCAGCTCGCCAGCGCCACCACGCTGAGCAGGAGCAGGGGGACCGCCGCGAACGTCATCGGGTCGGTGGCGCTCACGTCGTACAGCAGGCCCTCCAGCACCCGCGACAGCAGCAGCGCCAGCACCAGGCCGATGCCCAGGCCCACCGCGCACATCCGCAGCGCCTGCCGCATCACCAGCTTCACCACGTCCCCGGGCAGGGCGCCCAGCGCCAGCCGGATGCCCAGCTCGCGCTGCCGCTGCGCCACGCTGTACGCCATCAACCCGTAGATGCCCAGCGAGGCCAGCGCCGCCGCCGCCAGCGCGAAGGACAGCAGCAGCACCCGCTGGAAGCTCCGGTCCGCCACGGACTTCTCCAGGCTCTGCTCCAGCGTCTCGGTGGGCGCCAGCGACACCTGCGAGTCGAGCTGCTTCAGCTCCGCCTTCACCGCGGTGGCCACCGCCTCGGCCGGCAGGCCGCTGCGCACCATGACGGAGGCGGACCCCCAGGGCGTCTGCGCCATGGGCGAGTACAGCTCCGGCTCCGCGGGCCGGTCCAGCGCCCGCGCCCGGATGTCGCCCACCACGCCCACCACCTCGCGCGTCCTCGGGGCGTCGTAGCCGATGATGACGTGCTTGCCGATGACCTCCTCGCCCGGGAAGAAGCGCTTCGCGAACGCCTCGTTCACCACCACCACCGGCGGCGCCTCGGCGGTGTCGCGGGACGTGAAGTCACGCCCCCGCTTCAACTGGATGCCCAGCGTGGAGAAGACCCCATCGCTCATCGCGCGGAACCCCATCGCCCGCTTCTCTCCCGGAGGGGTCGGCCGCTCCGGGATGTCCAGCATCAGCGAGAGGCCACCGCCCGTCACCACGCCCGGCGCCACGTAGGCCGCGGCCTGGACGCCGGGCAGCGCGCGCACGCGCTCCAGCAGGCGGTCGTAGAAGGGCGCCATGTCCGCGCCCTTGTAGCGGGCGCCCGGCAGGCTCATGCTCAGCACGGTGATGCCCCGCGCGCGATAGCCCGGGTCCACCACCGACAGCCGTTGCGCGCTCCGCACCAGCAGCCCCGCGCCCACCAGCAACACCAGCGCGAACGCCACCTGCGTGGAGACGAGCCCGGCGCGCCAGCGCAGCGTCGACCGGCTCGCGCTCGTGCCGCGCGTGCTCTGGAGCAGCCCACCCAGGCTGGCCTTCATCGCCGTGCCCAGCGGCGCCAGGCCACACAGCAGCGCCACCGCCACGGCCAGGCCGAACGTGTATGCCAGCGCGAGCCCGTCCACCCGCACCGCCTGCACCTGCCGCACGGACTGGGGCAGCATCGCGTTGAGCGCGTCCGTCCCCCAGACCCCCAGCAGCAGTCCCAGCGCGCCACCCGAGAGCGCCAGCAGCGAGCCCTCCGCGAGCAGCTGCGTCACCAGGGCGCCCTTCCCGGCGCCCAGGGCCGTGCGCACCGCGAACTCCTGTTGCCGCACCAGCGAGCGCGCCAGCAGCAGCTGCGCCACGTTCACGCACGCGATGAGCAGCAGCAACACCACCGCGCCCAGGAGCAGCAGGGCCGGTCGGCGCGTGGTCTCCGACAGCCGCTCCTGCAGGCCGACGACGCTGACGCTGGCGCGGAGGTTGGTGTCCGGGTGCTGCTCGGCCAGCGAGGCCATCAGCGCCTGCGCCTCCTTCCGCGCCTGGTCCACGGTGGCCCCGGGCGCGAGCCGCGCCACCGCCGAGTACAGGTGCGTCCCCCGGCGGTCCCAGTTCGCGCGGAAGAAGGCGTCCGTGGCGAGGGGGACCCACATCGACACGAAGCCCGCGCGCGCGCCCTCGCGGGGGAAGTCGAAGTCCTGGGGCATGACCCCCACCACCGCGAAGCGCTCGCCGTCGAGCTCCAGCGTGCGCTCCAGCACGTCCCGGTTCCCGCCGAAGCGGTTCATCCACGTCGAGTACGAGAGCACCGTCGCGCGCGGTCCGTTGGGCACGTGCTCCTCCGGGGTGGGCACCCGGCCGAGCAGGGGCTGCACGCCCGCGACGCGGAAGAAGTCCGCGCCCACGGAGGCCACCGCCACCCGCTCGGGGTCCATGTCCGGACCGGACAGCGTGGCGCCGCCGGTGTCGAAGGCGGCGAAGCCGGAGAAGGACTTGACGTGCTGGCGCAGGTCCTCGGCGTCGGGGCGCGACAGGCCCGTGCTCGAGTCCGGCTCGGCCGCGTCCTGGCCCCACACGGACACGAGCCGCTCGGCCTCGGGCAGGGGGAGCGGGCGCAGCAGGAGCGCGCTCACCACGCTGAAGAGCGTCGTGTTCGCGCCGATGCCGAACGCCAGCGCCAGCACGGTCGCCACCGTGAAGCCCGGGCTGCGCCGGAGGGAGCGGAGGCCGTATCGCAGGTCCTGGAGGAAGGAAGCCATGCGGCGCCTCAAAGCCATTCGCGTGCCAACGCGCCAGGAGGCGAACGTCCTGGGACGACGGCCCCGGCTCCCTCGGGAGCGCCCCCGGATTGACCGGTAATGGGACGACGGCTGTCCGGAGGCGACACGTCGGGACGCGTCACGTCCCCTCCGGCATCACGTGCCCGCGAGCGCCTGTTCGCGCCAGGTGTTCCACCCGGCGGGGAGGGGGATGGGGAGCGTCCAGCCCTGGGCCTCCTGGAGCGCCGTGTCCAGGAACTCCGGGAGCGTCGTGGGCACGGCCAGCTGAAGGACCTCCCGGATGGCCTCGAAGAGCTGGGCGCGGGTCTTCATGCCCAGCCCGGCGTGGTCCAGTCGGGCGGCGGTCGCCCCCAGGACATCGCCCAGGAAGACCATCCCGGCGTTCTCGCACTCCTTCTCCGCGCGAACCGACAGCCCCACTTGCTCGATGCGGGTGAGCAGCATCTCGCGGTGCTGCTCCGTGAGGTGGGTCGGAGGCCCCAGGGGCGCCGCGTCGTCGCTCCCATGGGTCGTCATGACCATCTCCCCGAGCGACTCGGCGGGCTCTCGGGTGAGGGGGTCGAGCAGCTCGCGCTCCAGCGCCTTGTTCGAGGCGAGCGCCAACCCATGTTCCCTGGCGTGGGCGCTGAGGAGCTCCACCGGATAGGCCATCGCGTGGCGCAGGGTCCAGCCGGGCCAGTACGGCTTGAGTTCGCGCAGGAGGAAGCTCCGGTCGCAGTAGACGGGGAAGTCGTCCTCCCGCTCGATGAAGCCGAAGTCCCCTCCGAGCACGAGCTCCTTCCGGTCCCGGTCCACGCACACCGCCGCGACCACGTCATCGAGCGCCGTGGCCGACCGCCAACCCTGGGCCTTCTTCCGCTGGGCCTCGATGTGCTCGACCCCCGCCACCAGGAGCGCGAACACCTTCTTCCCGTCGTCGTCCTCGTGGCGATGGACCTCCACCTTGCCGTCCTGGATGAAGACGAGATTCGTCGAGGGGGTCGTCATGGGCGCCTGGGTTCCTTGAGTTCCGAGGGGGTCGATGGCCCGCCTCCGGTGCTGGGGGCGGCACTGTCTTGAACGCACCCGGAGAGGGGGTGTCGCAAGCCCGGTCAGCGCGCGAGCCACGAGCCTCGCCGGGTGGTCGCCTCCGACCGCGAGCCGGAGGTCCTCCGCGTAGGTTGCGCGGCCTCTCCCGTCACGGCGACAGGGTTCCGAGTTCGCGCAGCAGCGCCTCGAGGCGGAGTTCGCCGTCACGCGTCTGTGCGCCGCGCGCGAGTCCACCGCGAATCAGCCGCTCGGCGGCCGGGCGCGCGAACAAACCCGCCCAGGCCTCGTTCTCCCGCGCGAGCCCCTCGGAGAGGTCCGCCGGCGGCAGGGCCTGCTTGGCGGCGGCGACGACACCCGGCGGAAGCGCGGCGACGTTGCGCGCCAGTCGCTCGACGAAGCCCCCGAGCTGGTCGTCGGGCAGGGCGCGGTTGAGCCAACCGTAGCGCTCCGCCGTCTCCGCATCGAAGAGGTCGGCCCCCAGAATCACCTCGAGCGCGCGAGCGCGCCCCAGGCGGTGCGCGAGCAATTGGGTTCCACCCCCGCCGGGGACGATTCCCATGAGCGCCTCGCACTGGGCGAGTCGACCCCGACCGAGCGCGGCGAAGCACAGGTCGGCCGCCGCCACGAACTCAGCACCGCCGCCCCGTGCGATGCCCGCCAACTGGACGAGCGTGAGCTGGGGCTGCCGACGCAAGGTCTCCGCGAAGTCCTGGAACACGTTGAGGCCGGCGGGTGTGTCCTTGGCCAGCTCGTCGAAGGCGTGCGGCGAGTCGATCAACGCCATGTCGACGTGCGCGATGAAGAAGTCGGGGTTCGCGCTGTCGAAGACGATGACCCTCACCGAGGGGAGGTCGCGGACGT
The DNA here is from genome assembly GCF_024198235.1 of Myxococcus dinghuensis. GTDB lineage: Bacteria > Myxococcota > Myxococcia > Myxococcales > Myxococcaceae > Myxococcus > Myxococcus dinghuensis. Next base: position 104,303 of record NZ_JAKCFB010000025.1, read on the forward strand.
CGGCGAGGAAGTCGCGGAGCTCCTTCATCAGCGCGACGTCGAGCACGTTGACCGGAGGGTTGTCGAGGGTGACGCGGGCGACGCCGGAGTCGATGGAGACGTGAATCTTGGAGTAGCGAGCTTGGGTCATGGGGGGCCTCGGTCGGGTTGCGCGCCCCAAGGTATGCAATGAATACTTGGTGTCAATGACGCACCTGAAGCATCCCAAGGATGCTCGAGGATACCGATGGCCGCTGATGACTCCGACCCCGTGTACCGCGCCGACTGTCCGAGTCGGGTCATCCTCGACCAGATTGCGGACAAGTGGTCGGTGCTGGTGCTCGCCGTGCTCGCCGAGCCCCGGCGCTTCAACGCAATCAAGCGGCGCTTGGATGGTGTCACGCAGCGGGTGCTGACCCAGACCCTGCGCCGCCTGGAGCGCAACGGCATGGTCGCGCGCCGCGTCCTGCCCGGGCCTCCGCTGGGCGTCGAGTACTCGCTCACGCCGCTCGGCCTCTCGCTCCAGCGGCCGTTCAGCGCGCTCTATGCGTGGACGGTCGAGAACATGGACGACATCCAGGTCGCGCAGGAACGATACGACGCCGCGTCCGCCCGTTCACGACGGTGACGCCGCGCGCGCTCGGCTCGGAGCGGTGAGGCGCGTCAGAGGCGGATGGGGGGCTCGATGAGCGAGGGAGGCGTGGCCTTCGGGTCGTCCGGCTCGTAGGCGGGCGCGTAGGGGCCGGCGTGGACGCGCTTCCACTTCCGGGGCACGCGCTCGATGCCCACCGGATACACGGTGAGCCGGCCCTCTCCGTCGATGTGCAGGCGCAGGAAGTTCTTCCAGTCCGGCAGGGCCAGCGAGATGAACGCCTCGTTGGAGTGGGCGCCGAACACGTTGACGCTCAGCCACAGGTAGAGGCCCATCACGAACGGCCCCACGAGGAAGCCGCCCAGGAAGGTGAGCGCGGACGACATCAGGAACTTCCCGGCCAGGTGCGCCCAGCCTCCGGTGCAGCCCAGGCCGTCCGGTGTCAGCTCGGGGCAGATGTTCATGCCGCTCACCGCGAGATAGGTGCCTCCCCACGCGACGAAGAACGCGGCGAGGATGTGCGCCACCCCGTGCAGCGTGCCGGCCAGCCACCGCCACTTGCCGAACGCCGAGTCCGCCAGCCCGATGAGGCCGCCGATGGTGGCCATGCCCAGCACCATCGTCCACGGGCGGCTCACCATGCTGTTGGCCACCGCCATCACCACCTCGCTCAGGCGCGACACGCCCAGCGCGCCCACCTCCGCGTAGGCGGCCAGCGCGAGCAGCAGGTACAGCGCGCCCGTCATCAACCCGAACAGCGGGCTGTAGCGGATGAGCCACAGGTTCTTGCGCGCGAGCGCCCGCGACGTGCGCTCGTCCGGGAAGCTCTTCTCCAGCTTGTAGCCGTCGCGCAGCACGTGCGCCTCGGGCGCGTGCGTGGGGTGCAGGAACGCGCCGCCGCCGCCCGCCGTGATTTTCTGCCGGCCCGCCGCGTCCTCGTGACGCCGGTAGTGGTGCAGGTCCCCCGCGAGGAAGATGCTGATGCGCCGGCCGAGCACCTTCTCCTGGAGGTACTCGAGGTTGTTCTCCAGGTAGCTGCCCTTGCGCCGCTGCGTGGCCGCGAAAATCCACGCGGGCTCCGCGTTGCACAGGATGACCCGGTCGTCCGGCCCCATGTGCTCGGCCACCTGGCGGAAGTACTCCACCTGCGGCACGTCGATGTCGCTGTTGAGCTGCACGTCCGTGCCGACCAGCCACCACTGCCTGGGCAGCTTCAGCGCGAAGTAGCTGCGGCTCTGTCGCGTGCGCCTGCCGGCGATCCACCGGTTCGCGCAGAACAGCCGCATGAAGGCCGACAGGCCGTCGTACCAGTCGTGGTTGCCCGGAATCATGAACAGGTCCGGGCTGGGCGCGTTCGAGCGGCGCATCGCGGCCTCGTACGGCTGCACCAGCCGCTCCTCGTAGGCCTCGCGGCTGGCGCCGGGATACACGCCGTCACCGCCGAACACGAGCACGCGCCCGCGCTTCGTGTCGTGCGTGCCCACCCGGGGCTGGCCACGCACGGGCAACTGGAGCTCCGGCAGGGCCAGCAGCCGCGCCACCGTGTACGTCGAATCCCAGCCGTCCCCCGTGTCCGCCACGTAGTCCAGCCAGAAGTCGCCCTCGGGCAGCGTCTCGTTCGAGTAGTCGAAGTACGGCTCCTGCGGACGCACCACCGCCTCGATGAGCCGGTGGTCCGCGCGCGCGCCGAACACCGCCGCGACCAGCGCGTCGAGCCCCGTGCGCAAGAGCTGCGCGGGGTGCAGCCAGCGCACCATGCCCACGGGCTTCTGGGGATGGGTCGCCGTGCCGCTGTCGGAGATGGGCGCCATCTCGTTGCGTGAACCCACCACCCAGGCGCGCCCGGTCGGGGGCGTCTCGCCCTGGGGGCGCGTGTCCTGGTCCGTGTCCTGCTTCTGCGCGACCCCGTCCCGCTCACCTGCCATGAGGCGTGTTCTCCCTCGGTCCCTGCGTGAAGCGTTGCTCGGGCCCGGGGCCCGCGTAGACCTGCACCGCCTTGAACGTCGCGCCCGGCGTCACCACCTTCGCCGAGTGCTTCGCCCCCGCGGGGATGTAGACCGCGTCGCCCTTGCCCACGCGCAGCGCTTGTCCCGCGACCACCATGTCCGCCGCGCCGTCCTCGATGTAGAGCAGCTCCGCGCTCGTGTCGTGCGTGTGCTCGGGCACCTCGCCGCCGGGTTGCAGTTCCAGCAGCGTCATCGACGCGGCGGTCGCTCCCGTCGAGGGATTCAGCAGCAGCGTCGCGCGGCCCTTGCCTCCCGCGATGATGTGCCTGGGGGACTCCGTAGTGGAGACGCGGTGACGCACGGGGGATGCCTCACGGGTCGCGGTTGCCCGCGCTCCCTGCTCGGAGGGGGACGTCCCCGATGATGCGCCTTGCCCGACACGGGAGGGCCCCGGCGCGGCGGCCTCGCCGGAACCTGGCGTCGAGGTCGTGGCGCCGGAGGTGCTCGATGTCGCACCCGGTCCGACGGTGGAGGCACGTGACGCGGTTGCCTCGCCCGAACCCGGGCGAGAGGGGCGGGGCGGGGCGCTCGTCCCAGCGGGGGACGCCGCCCTCGCGCGGAGGGGCTCGCTCGCTCTCTTCGACGAGCCCTCGGGTCGAGCCTCCGCGGACTCCTGGGGCACGGCGGAGGACGCGACCTCACGCGCCAGCGCGGGTGCGGCCAGGCCGAGCCCGCCCGCCGCGAGCGCGCATTTCAGGAGTCGTGGACTCATGGGGTTGTTGGATTACCACGACGGCGGCCCCTGACTGGAGGGCAGGCAGGCGGTGTTCTTCGTTCCCAGGAGGCGCGGCCTGGGGCACCCTGCGAGCCATGTCGGACTCCGTGCTCTCGGACTTTCCCGTCGTCGTCCCCTTCACCCTGCATTGGAGTGAAATGGACGCCTTCGGTCACGCCAACAACGCCCGGACCTTCACCTGGTTCGAGTCCGCCCGCATCGCCTACCTCGCGCGCATCGGCCTCACCGGGCCGTCGGGGGCGGGGGAGGACCGGACGCCGGGCGGTGTCGGCCCCATCCTCGCCCACACGGAGGCGGACTACCTCAAGCCCGTCGTCTTCCCGGCCCGGCTCGTCGCGGGCGCCCGGGTCACCCGCATCGGCTCGTCGTCCATCACCCTGGAGCACGCGGTGGCGGGTGAAGCCGACGGGGTGCTCTACACGCGCGGCAACGCCGTCATCGTGTCCCTGCGCTACGCCACGGGCGAGAAGGTGCCCGTGCCCGCCCAGGTCCGCGCCGCCATCGAGGCGCTCGAGGGCCGGTCGTTCTCTCCATGAGGCCGGGGCGCCGAGCCGGAGGCCCGCGCGCATGAGCGGCGCCGTGCTGGACTTCTACGAGGGCCTGGCCGAGGAGTACCACCTGCTCTTCGCCAACTGGCCGCAGACGGTGGAGCGGCAGGGCGCCGCGCTGGATGCCCTGCTGCGCCGCTGCGAGATGCCGCCACCCCGGCGCGTGCTCGACTGCGCGTGTGGCATCGGCACGCAGGCGCTGGGGCTCGCGGGGCGGGGCTACGTGGTGCACGCCACCGACCTGAGCCCCGCGGCCGTCGCCCGCGCCGAGCGCGAGGCCCGCGTCCTGGGCGTCACCCTCACCACCGGCGTCGCCGACATGCGCACGCTGGACGAGCAGGTGGCGGGCGGCTTCCACGTCGTGCTCGCCTTCGACAACGCGGTGCCGCACCTGCTCACCGACGAGGACCTGGACGCCGCCGCGCGCGCCATGGCCTCGCGGCTGGTGCCGGGGGGACTGCTCGCCCTGAGCGTGCGCGACTACGACACGTTGATGGCGCAGCAGCCGCGCTTCACGTCGGAGCGCGTGCTCGACACGCCCGAGGGCCGCCGCATCCTCTTCCAGCTCTGGGACTGGGCCGCCGACGCGCGCACGTACACGGTGCACCAGTTCATCCTCCGTCCCGAGGCGGGCGGCTGGAAGACCACCGAGCACACCGGCGTCTATCGCGCCCTCCAGCGCGTGGAGGTGGAGCGCGCCCTCACGCGCGCGGGCCTGGTGGACACGCGGTGGTACTCGCCCGAGGAGACGGGCTTCTTCCAGCCGGTGCTCACCGCGCGCCGGCCCTGAGCGACTTCCGCTCAGCCGCCGCGCTTCACGTCCGCGGGGGCGTTGGGGTGGCGCGCGAGCATCATGCGCAGCTGCGGCTGGCGGCGCACCGCCTCCTGCTTCAACAGGTGCGTGATGAGCGCCGGCGGCGCCGCGCTCCACCTCGCGATGTTCTGGATGAGCAGGGGCGAGCGGTACGTGCGCCCGCACAGGAGGGACGTCGTCTTCCCGTCCACGGACAGCCCGAGCAGCGCGTTGAGCGCGCGGCCCTCGGTGTTGAGGATGAGCTCGACCTTCTCCTCGGAGGGGCCGGTGGTGAAGCGCTGGCGCAGCACCTCGCGCGCCGAGCGCCGCGTGGACTCGGGCACGTCGCGGTCGTTCGTCACCTTGTGCAGCTCCATGAGCCGCCGCGCGCTCCACAGGCGACGGAACAGCCCGGCGGGGAGCTGCGGATTGCGCACCAGCCAGCGCCGCACCCCCGTGTCCGCCGCGAAGGCCGCGCGGGCGCAGAGCGCCTCCAGGCCCACCGGGTTGCGGTGGTTGCGCGCGATGAGCCGCGCGTGCGCCAACCCCGTGCGCGGATTCTCCAGCACCGCCTTGATGACCGCGGGGACCGGGTCGAAGCAGAACGCGGACAGCTCCGGGTCCTCCACGCCGCGCGCCTGCGCCACGCGCTGGTCCTCGGGTTGGGGGTGCAGCCGCGTCTCGAACAACTGCCGGAAGTTGCCCAGCGCGACCTCGGGCACGTCCTCCTCGGGCTCGGGCTCCGCGTCGTCCGCTGTCGCGTCGGAGGGCTCGGCGTTGGCGGTGTCGCCCTCCAGCTCCAGCGGGGGCAGCGGCTCCTCCGGAGGTGGCGTCTCCCGGGCCACGTGCCCTGTCTGGGCGGTGGGCTCGTCGCCGGGGTGGACGGGGGGCCTCGGTGGCGGCGGCTCGGCGCCGGTCGCGGGGAGCAGGGCGCCCTCGGCGACCAGCCGGGTGAGGATGCCCTGGAGCCGCTCGGGGGGGAGCCCGGTGAGGGCGGGCAGGTTCCGAGCGGCGGTGGCGCCATCCAACCGGGAGAGCACGAAGCCCTCCTCCGGGCTCAGCACCAGGGAACGGAGGTTCACCTGGGGATTGGGCTTCGGAATCCAGTCCGTCATTCAGCGCCGAGTCTCCCACGACCCTCGGGCCGCGCGGAGTCGCGCGCAGTGTGGATCCGACCGGCCGTCGGAAATTGTGAGTGGCGCTGGATGAGGGATGACAGGGCCCGTCCGCCCGCTCGTCTCCCGGGACGGCGTCCTGCCTGGACCTACACACTCCGACCTGGATCCGGTTGACGCCGAGTGCCCGCCTGGACACAACTTCCATCCATGCCCAAGCCCATCCAGACCTATGCCGAGTTCTGGCCGTTCTACCTGCGCGAGCACTCGTTGCCCATCACGCGCCGGTTCCACTTCGTGGGCACGAGCCTGGGCCTGGCGACGGGCGTCGCCGCCATCGTGACGGGCCGGGCGGCGCTGGTCCCCGCGGCCCTGGTGGCGGCCTACGGCTTCGCGTGGTTCAGCCACTTCTTCATCGAGAAGAACAAGCCCGCCAGCTTCAAGTACCCGCTCTGGTCGTTCATCTCCGACTTCCGGATGGCGGGGCTGATGGCGGTGGGGCAGCTCGACGCGCACATGGAGCGCGCCTTCGCCAACGGCGCGCAGGGCACCGGCGCCAACAGCCTGTCGCCCGCGGAGCAGCAGGCCCAGCAGGCGCCCCAGGCCCAGGCCCGCTAGTCCACCCGCGGCGACCGGCAGGCGCGCGGGCCTCGCGGCCTCCTCCCGCCGTGTCCCCAGGGGCCGTCCTCGGGAAGCGCTGACGCCCCGCACATCAAGCGCGGGCGCCCCACCCGAGTTGCGCTACATTGGCCCCAGCCCTTTCGAGCAGGCAACCCCTCTTCATTCCGGGCGCCTCCGGCGCTCCTCCCCTCACATCCGAGTCGCACCGAGCCATGGGACGCATTTTCGAGACACGCAAGGCCACGATGATGGCCCGCTGGAACAAGATGGCGAAGGTCTTCACGCGCATCAGCAAGGACATCGCCATCGCGGTGAAGGCCGGCGGGCCCAACCCGGACTCGAACTCCACGCTCCGCCGCGTGCTCCAGAACGCGCGCGCGGCGAACATGCCGAAGGACAAGGTCGAGGCCGCCATCAAGCGCGCCAGCGGCCAGTCCGCCACCAGCTACGACATCGTCCTCTACGAGGGCTATGCCCCCCACGGCATCGCGTTGCTGGTGGAGACGGCGACGGACAACGTCGTGCGCACCGTGGCCAACGTGCGCATGCACTTCAACAAGTACTCCGGGAACATGGGCACCACCGGCAGCGTGGCCTTCATGTTCAAGCGCATGGGCGTCTTCCGGCTCAACCCGGAGGGCCTCGACCAGGAGGCGCTGGAGCTGGAGCTCATCGACCACGGCCTCCAGGAGATGGGCGAGGGCACGGGCGAGAAGGGTGAGAAGCAGCTCATCATCCGCTGCGACTTCGCCGACTTCGGCAAGCTCCAGACCGCCATCGAGGCCAAGGGCCTGACGCCCATCTCCGCCGACTCCGAGTACATCGCGGAGAACCTCATCGAGCTGCCCGAGGACAAGGCCAACGAGGTCCTCGAGCTGGTGGACTCGCTGGAGCAGGACGACGACGTGCAGCGCGTCTTCCACAACCTGGGCTGAGGCCCGGGTGCGCGCCCGGGGACGGCGCGGGTGCTCGTCGCGAGCGTCCCCGTCTCCGGGCCATGTCCGTCTTCCTCACCGCGCCACGGCGTAGGTCTTGCGGATGGGGGTTCCGCCGCGGTCGAGGTCCACCTCCACGCGGGTGGCGGTGTCGAGCTGCTCGTAGACCTCCATGACCTTGCCGGGCGAGTCGAGCGTGATGCCATTGATGGCCTGGATGATGTCGCGCTCCTGCAATCCCAGCTTGGTGAAGACGGAGTCGGGGCGCACGGAGAAGAGCTTGAAGCCCACGGGCTTGCCTTCCTTGAAGGCGGGGACGATGCGCGCATCCTGCGTCGGCGTGCAGGGGCGCCGATGGTAGGCGTTGGCCTTCGGGCGTACCTGGTAGGTGTGCTCGCCCGTCGCCTGGACGTCGAGGTCGTCGGGGATGAGGTCGCCGGGCAGCGGCGCGGGGCGCCCCTGGCGGGGCTCCGGGGGGCTTGCGCGCGAGACGACGGGCGCGCTCGCCAGGAGGAGGGCACTGCTCCACAGCCAGACCTGCTTGCGGACCGAGCAACTCGTCATGGTTCGTGTCTCCTTCCCCGCTCGGGGGTGGCGGGAGGCATGAGCAAGCACGGTGCCAGGGGGCTGCCTTCGCGGGGTCCCCCTCGATGACACGGCGAGCCAGGGGGCCGCGCCGGGGACCGGGAGGGCCTCCGGTGTCAGGGATGGCAGGCGGAGGGGCTGGGGCGAGGACAGGCTGTCCTGACAGCTTGTCACGGCGCGGCAGGACGCCTGGATTCGGAAAAAACGTCCGCACCCGATGCGACAGGTCGCCCCCCAGGACGTTGTCGTCATCATTGGGGGATTGCCGCCCTCGCCGTCGCGGAGCAGGCCATGTTCATCGTCTACGGGAGTTCGCGGAAGCAGCAGGCGCTGGGAAGTCGTCAGGTGATGTGCCCGGATTGCCAACGGGAGACGCCGCACGACTTCTCGCACACCTACCGCGTGGCGCACGTCTTCTGGTTCCCGCTGTTCTCGTTCGCGCTGAAGTACGCGCGCGCCTGCACGCGGTGCAGGCTGTACACGGAGATACCTCCGGAGCAGGTCGGTCCGGTCCCCTCGCCGCCCTTCATGCACCGCATGGGGTTGCTGATTCCCATGGGGGCGGTGTCGCTGTGCTGCGTGTGCTACCCCATGTCGAACCTGGTGATGGGGCTGGTGCTCTCCGAGCCCCGGTCCGCTCGCGTCCCCATCCCTGTCGCCGAGGTCGAGAAGCCGGGCCGCTCCAAGGACTTCACGGACCGGTTCAAGACCCTGGCCGAGGACGCGGCCATGGAGAAGGTCGTCCGGACCCAGCTCGATTCGATGGGGTTCAAGTCGATGGTCGTCTCGGCGGCGTCGAGCTACGTCGAGGGGCCGGTCATCCGAGTCCTCACCCTGCACTGGTCGAAGATGAAGACGGTGGGCGAAGAGGACCGCCTTCGCTTGATGGGGCTGTTGGAGTCCACGGTGGACCAGCACTTCCCTCGGGACGAAGCCTTCGTGGGGCTGGAGGGCACGGTTTTCTGGAGGGGCTTCTCGTTCCGGGAGGGCGGCGGCAAGTGGACGCGAGACCCGGATGATCCGACGGAGAGCGCGGAGATCTTCGCGGTCGACGCGATCATGGGTCGTCGGATTCCGCTTCCCGGGGAGGAAGAGGAGCTGCTGGAGGAAGCGCCGTCCGAGGTCGATTCCGACGCGGGAACCCACGTGGCGGACGACGCGGTGAAGTGAGCCCGGGCCTCAGCGGACGTCGTACGTCTTCCGGAGGACGGCGCCCGCGCGCTCGACGTCCACCTCGAGGTGGCGCGAGTTCTTGAACAGGGTCACCACCTCCAGGGCCTTCTGGGGCGAGTCGAGGCTGATGCCGTTGACGCGCAGGAGGATGTCGCCGTTCTGGAAGCCCGCCTGCTCGTAGGGGGAGCCGGAGCGGATGGCGAAGAGCTTGAAGCCCTGGACCTTGCCGTCCCGGGCGGCGGGGACGAGGCGGATCTGCTGGAGCTCCGGGGTCTGCGCGAAGCGCTCGAGGTCGAGGAAGCGGCCCGGGATTTCGTAGGCGTGCTCGCCCAGGCGGCGGATGTCATGGCCTTCCCGTCCGCTCGGGGGCGGCGGCGGCGCGGGCGCGTTCGCGGGGGCCTGCCCGTCGATGACCTCCTCCTGTCCATTCACCCGGATGATGACGCGCTCGCGCTCGATGAGGACGACCTGGGCGTCGCGGAGCGCGTCTCCCACGCGGATGCTGTGCACGCGCTGGGTGTCGAGGTCCTGGATGGACGCGAGCGACCAGAGGGACTCGCGGGCGGTCAACGTGCCCAGCAGTCGCGCGCGGCGCCCGCTTCGCGGGAGCGCGGGGGCGGAGGCGCCGGGCGTCGCGGGGCGGTCCGAGACGCCGAGGAGGCGTGACAGCGAGCCGCTGCTCGGGAGGGGGCGCGCCGCGACGGCATCGCGAGCCCTCGCCCCAGGGAGGGCGTCCCCGCGTGGGATGGGCGGGGCGAGCTGGTACTCGGTGAGGAGCTGGACGGCGTGCGCCGTGACGAACGCTCCGGCCAGGATGAAGGCACAGCCCAGCAGCCAGGAGTATCGCTGGAGGAAAATCCGCATCATGTCCTGCCTCCTGCCCCTGTCCGGGGCGGCGCGAGGCAGAGCAATCACGATGCCAGCCGGGGCGTGTGTGGAATTGCCCTCGGAGCCCACGGGCTTCCGGGACCGGAACGCTCCGGTGGGAGGGCCTGGACGTCAGACATCGGGTCGAGGCCCCTGCCGGAATGGCAAGACAGCTTGTCAGGCCAGGACGTGTCGGGGAGGGGGTGTAGTGTCCCGCCTCCTCTTTTCGTCTGGAGGCTTCAAGTCATGAGGATGCTTGCGGTGTCTGCCATTGCGGGGCTCTCCCTGGTCGCGGGGTGCAGCAATGTGAAGGCGACGGGGATTCGGTCGGGGAAGCTCTATCCCAGCCTCGCCGAGGGGTGTCCGGTGCGCTTCGAGAACCTGTCCTATCAAGAGGCCAGCGCCACGCTGGAGATGGTGGGGCTGGTGACGTTGTCGGGCGCCACCGACCAGCCCCAGGCGTGGGAGGGTGAGACGCGGGAGCGGTTGTCTCCGAAGGTGTGCGAGCTGGGCGGGACGGTGGTGACCCCGAACGGGATGGTCTCCGGCGAGTCCTACCTGGGCCTGGGCACGGGGGCCATCCAGTTCGCCGTCTGGCGCGAGCGGTAGCGTCGCTGGGGCCGCGTGCGTCCACGGGAGGGCGGCCCGCTGCGTCCTGGCCGCCCTCCCGCGTGTCATCGTCCCACCGCTACTTGGTGAACGTGATGGGCCCGCTGGACAGGGTGGCGTTGTTCGCCCCGTCCACCGCGCGCACGCGCCACGTGTGGCTGCCCGTGGCCAGCCCGTTGAGCGTGGTCTGCTGCGTGCCCACGCCGTACACCTCGAACTCCCACAGCGAGTACCCGTAGGTCGTGGCGCGCTGGATGCCGCGCATGCGGACATAGCGCCCCACGCCGCTCAGGCCCGTCAGGTCGTCCTGGCCGCCGTTGCCGGTGGCCTCCGTGTAGAGCGTCTTCCACGTCGCGCCATCCACCGAGGCGTCGATGGCGTACTGCTTCCCGTACGCGGCCTCCCAGTACAGGTTCACCCGCTTGAGTGAGTACACGGCGCCCAGGTCCACGGTGATGGACTCCGTGTCGGGGCTCGCCGTGTCCGCCCGGCTCGCCCACCGCGTGCCGGTGAGGTTGCCGTCCACCGCGTCGTTCGGGCTGCCGAACTCGGAGGACGTGGCCGCGACGTTCTTGCCCAGCGCCAGGTTCGTCGTCGTGCCCACGTAGGCGGTGGGCGCCACCTCCGGCGTGCGGTCCGTGCCGTCCACGATGAGCACGTACTTCGCCACGCCCGCGCCCACGTCCGTCGTCTGCTCCCAGATGAACGTCGTCGCCGTCCCCGGCACGGACGCGCCCGCCGCCGGCACCATCGCGTTGAACGCCGCGGGCGGCGCCGTGTCGTTCAGCGTGAAGGTGGCCGTGGCCGACTGCGTGACGCCGCCCGCCCAGTTGTAGGCCTTCACGAACCAGGTATGCGCGCCGTTGCCCAGCGTGGCGTTGGTCAGCGTCGCAGAGGGGGTCTTCACCGTCGCCGCCGGGAACGGGCTGCTGTCGATGTAGACCTCGTACCGGTGGATGCCGGTCTGCGGGTCGCTGCTCGCGGTCCACGTGAAGGTGGGCTTCGTGGTGATGGTCGAGCCCGGCGTCGGCGTCAGCAGCGAGAAGGCCGTGGGCGGCGTCGAGTCCACCAGCCCGAAGCCGTCGAGCCCCGCGCCGTACTGGAACAGCGGGTTGCCGTAGATGGGCAGCACGGGCAGGCCCTGCGCGATGCGCGAACGAATCTCCGTGCGCTGCGCCGCCGTGGCCCCCAGGTCGAACGGCAGGTCCCACTGCTCCAGCTGGTTGTTCTCCACGTCCGTGCCGACCTGGTCCATGGCGCGCGGCAGCTGCCACGGCAGCTTGCCCCGGGGGAACACGTCGCCGAACAGCACGTCCGCCACCGCCGTGCCGCCGGAGTCACCCGGCCGGTACGCCACCAGCAGCGCGTTGGTCTGCGGCACCACGTTGGTCAGGATGTACGGCCGCGGCAGGATGAGCACCGTCGTCGTGGGGATGTTGCGCGACTTGAAGCCGGTGATGACGCCGTACTGGTTGCCCCACTTCGCGTCGTGCGCCGGGCCGATGGGGTCGCCGGGCAGGTACGGCTTCTCCTTGTCCCACTCCGTGCCGTGGGTGAAGTAGCTCTCGCCCACCACCACGATGGCGGCGCTGGGCGTCACGCCCGCGGGGGCCTCGTCCTTGTAGACGGTGAGGCCCGCCGCCTCCGCGCGCCGCTTGATGGCCTGGTAGATGGTCGGGTCCCCGAACTCCGTGCCGTGGAAGTCCGAGCGCCACGTCACCATGCACGACGGGTCGTCCGCGCGCGGGCCGGCGACGACGATGCTCGCCCCCGCGTTGAGCCGCAGCGGCAGCGCGCCGTCGTTCTTCAGGAGCGTCATCGCCCCCTGCGCGGCGCGGCGCACCAGCTCCTTGTGGTCCGCCGTGTGCCACTCGGACGTGCCCGCGGGGCCGCGGCGGTACGGGTCCTCGAAGATGCCCAGGCGGAACTTGAGGTCGAGGATGCGGCGCACGGAGTCGTTGATGCGCGTGGTGTTGACCGCCGTCTCGAAGTCCGCCATCTGCGCCGGGTTGGCGCCTCCCATGACGTCCGAGCCCGCGTTCGCCGAGCGCGTCCACGCCCCCGACGGCAGCCAGTCCGAGCAGATGACGCCCGTGTAGCCCAGGTTGACGCGCAGGTAGTTGAGGATGCCCACGCTGTCACCCGCGCCGTAGCCCTCCGGCCCGAGCAGCCAGCTCCCCGCGTACCCGGGCATGATGCCGCTCGTCCCCGCCTCCAGCGCCGCGTGCCACGGGCGCATGTGGTAGTGGATGGTGGTGCCGTCGTAGGTGATGCCACCCTCGCCGCCGGCGCCCTGGCCCGGCCAGTGCTTCGTCGTCACCCAGATGGAGTGCGGGTTCACCTCCGGCCCGCCCTGGAGGCCGGCGATGAGCGCGCGGGTGATGCCCGCCGCCAGGTCCGCGTCCTCGCCATTGCCCTCCTGGATGCGCGGGTAGAGGACCTTGGTGCCCACCTCGGCCAGCGGTGACAGCGTGCCGCGGCTGCCCACCGCGAGCTGCTCGCGGCGCTGCATGTCGCCCAGCTCGTAGACGGTGTCCAAATCCCGCGAGGCGGCCAGCGCCGGCTGCGTGGGCCAGCTCGTCTTGTAGCCGTGGATGGTGTCACCCGCGTCGACGTGGGGGATGCCCAGGCGCGTGCGCGCGCTGGCGCGCTGGAACGAGACGATGTCCTGCACGCTCAAGGGCCCCATGGTGAAGCCCGCCTCGGGGTACGTCTTCGCCTCGTAGAACATCTGGAGGGCCTTCTCGTGCAGCGTCATGCGCGCGAGCAGGTCGTTGACGCGGGTGGCGACGGGGTTGTGCCAGTCCTCGTACGGCTCGATGGTGCCGTTCTTGTTCAGGTCGCGCATGCCGTTGATGAGCGGCACGCCGTCGTCCTGGGCCTCCACCACCGGCAGGTAGACGCTGAAGGTGCGCAGGTCGGAGCGGCTCGTGGCCCCGCTGGCCTGCGTGGCCACGACGTACCACTTGTACGTCCAGCGGTCCGGCAGGTCCTCCGTCGGCGTCCACGACGTGCCCGTGGTGGTGGTCATCAGCGTGTAGCGGTCCAGCAGGCTGCCGGGCGCCATCCAGTCGTAGTCGTCGCGGCTGACGTTCAGGTAGACCTTGTAGTTCGCCGCGCCCGCGACGGTGGCCCACTGGAAGGTGGGGCGGCGCGTGCTGGTCACCATGGCGGCGTTGGCCGGCGCCACCACCGCGAACGCGCCCGCGACGGCGGGAGGCGCGGGCGCCTGGTACGGGTCCGGGATGATGGTGCGGTCGCGCCCGTCGGGGCCCGTGCCGGTGGAGTAGATCTCCACCTTCCACTCCGCGCCCTGCACCGCGAGCGCCGTCACCGTCTGCCCGCGCAGCACCGTGCCGTTCGCCGTGGTGACGACCAACCGGATGTCCGTGTTGGGCGCGGTGGGCGAGAACTGGTTCTTGGACATCGTCACCGGGGTGTTGGCCGGGAAGGTGATTTGGTACGTGAAGGGCCCGGGCGGGTTGCGCACGGAGGGCGTCGTGTTGCCCTCCTCGGGCGTGGGCGTGACGGTGATGGGCGCCGGGGAGACGTTGATCTTCGCGTACGCCAGCTCCGGGAACATCAGCTTGACGGTCTGGTTGCCCGTCTGCGGCGGCGGCTCCTCGGGCCCGGTGCCCGGCGCGTAGACCTCGAAGGACCACAGCGAGACGCCATAGCCGGTGCCCCGGGTGACGACCCGCATGCGCACGTAGCGGGCGCTGCCCGAGACGGTGACCTCGCGCCGGCCCGGCGCGCCGTCGGTGACGTTGGGGGCCAGCGAGGTCCACGTGGTGTCGTTGGTGGAGCCCTCGAGGACGTAGTTCGACGCGTACGCGCCCTCCCAGTCGAGCACCACCTTGCCGAGCGCCTGCGACGCGCCCAGGTCCACGCGAATCCACTGGTCGTCCGCCGGCGCCGAGGACCAGCGCGTGGTGGAGTCGCCGTCCACGGCATAGCCGGCCACCAGGTGCGCGGCGTTGCCCTCCACGCTCGACGCGGTGGCGGGCCGGCCCTTCGCCAGGTCCCCGGACGCGGGCGCGCCGCTGGCGTAGATGGCCAGCTCCCAGAGCGAGTAGCCGTAGTCCACCGCCCCGCGCTGCGTACAGAGGATGCGGACGTAGCGGCCCGTGCCGGTGACGGTCAGGTCGTCCGTGCCGCCGTCTCCATCCGTGACGACGCGGATGTCCGTCCAGGTCGTCGCGTCAGCGGAGGTCTGCACGCGATAGCCGATGGCGTACGCCGTCTCCCACGTCAGCACCACCCGACCGATGGTGGTGCTGGCGCCGAGGTCGACGTAGATCCACTCGTTCGCGGTGAAGGCGCTGCCCCAGCGCGTGCCGCCGTTTCCATCCACCGCGTAGTTCCCGGTGAGCGCGTCCTGGGCGGACGACGTCACCGTGGGCCGGTTGAGGGCCAGGTTCACTGCCTGCGCGCTCGCCGGAGCGCCCACCGCCACCATCCCCACCACCGCGATGACCCCGCACATGCGCGCCACCAGACTTCTGGCGCGGCGCATGGCCTGCACAAGAGGAGTTGTTCTCTGCATGGGATTGAAAAGCGGGCCGCTGGAGAAAGTGGGGGAAGGGGAATGCCGGCACGTCGCGAGACGGGGCCGTGTCCGAGCGGTCCTTTCCTTTCAACGCCTGATTCTATTTCTTCGGACGGAAAATAAAGTCAAACCAAGGTCGGATAACGCGGTAAGTCGTCCGAACAATGCATGCCCGGAAATACAGGGGTGACCGTGCGCGCCCGTGGGTGCCGCGTCGCGTTGTCGGCAAAGGGGTGGGGTGGGTGCGGGGCCGCGTGTGCGGCGTCCGTCGCCGGGGCGTGGGCCCGCGCGGCGCGGAAGCGGGGGGCGCGTTGCACGCCCCCCGAGGTGTCTCACGCGCTGACGCCGACGCCGATGGGGCAGCTCACGCCGGTGCCACCCAGGCCGCAGTAACCGCCCGGGTTCTTCTCGAGGTACTGCTGGTGGTAGTCCTCGGCGTAGTAGTAGGCCGGGGCGGGGAGGATTTCGGTGGTGATGGGGTCGAAGCCCTTCGCCGAGAGGGCCTTGCCGTAGGCGTCCTTGCTGGCCTCGGCGGCGCGCCGCTGGGCCTCGCTGGTGACGTAGATGCCGGAGCGGTACTGGGTGCCCTCGTCGTTGCCCTGGCGCATGCCCTGGGTGGGGTCGTGGCTCTCCCAGAAGACGCGCAGCAACTGCTCGTAGGGGAGCTTCTTCGGGTCGAAGACGACGCGGACCACCTCGTTGTGGCCCGTCAGTCCGCTGCACACCTCGCGGTACGTGGGGTTGGGCGTCAGGCCGCCCGCGTAGCCCACGGACGTGCTGTACACACCGGGCGTCTGCCAGAACTTCCGCTCCGCGCCCCAGAAGCAGCCGAGCCCGAAGATGGCGACTTCGTAGCCCTCCGGAACAGGGCCCTTCAGCGGGGTGCCGAGCACCTCGTGGGTGGCGGGAACGGGCATCTCGTCCGTCCGACCCGGCAGCGCCTCCGCCGGGGACGGCATCCTCAGCTTCTTGGTGGAGTTGAAGAACATGCCTCTAGGAATAGCCGCCTGCCCTCCAGGTTTCACCTCCGGAAGGAGCAGGCTGCCGGACGGGCGACACGATGACCCACCGACGCGTCACCGGGTAGGACGGCCTGCGCCGCTGAACTAGGGTCTCCCACCGCCATGCGTCTCCCCCTCGCCGCCGCTCTCGTCTGTGCCATTCCCACCCTCGCGCTCGCCGGGACGGACGCCCGTTGCCAGGGCACGCCCAAGGCCCGCGCCGCCCGCTTCTCCGCGCAGGCGATGAAGGGCGCCTCGTCCCTGGAGCGCTACGCCGCCTATGTCCGCGCCTGCGCGCTGGACGAGGTGGTGGCGCTGACCCAGGACCTGGTGCGCTTCAAGACGGTGAGCAGCGAGGTGCCCGCGGCGAAGAACCCGGACATCGTGGCCATGGGGCGCTACCTCCAGAAGTGGGCGAAGGCGCACGGCATGGCGTACCGCGCCGTGGGCGGGGGCGAGGTGTTCGAGCTCGCGTGGGGCGAGGGGGCGCCGGGGCTGGGGCTCGTGTTCCACGGCGACGTGGTGCCCGCGCCCGCGCACGAGTGGAAGCGCCCGCCGTTCGAGCCCTACGTCCGGGCCGGCCGGCTCTATGGCCGGGGCGTGGAGGACGACAAGGGGCCGCTGGCGTCGGCGCTGGTGGCGCTCGACTTCGCGCGGCAGCTCGGCCTGCAGCCCCAGGGCAAGGTGCTGGTCATCGTGGGCAACGGTGAGGAGAGCGATTGGACCGGGATGACGAAGTACGCGCAGACGGAGCCGAAGGCGACGCACGTCATCTCCGTGGACTCGGGCTACCCGGTGGTGGCGGCGCAGTCCGGCTTCGTGGCGTGGACGCTGGAGGCGCCGGTGGAACCGGGGGAGACGGAGGCGATGGCGATGCTGCGCGTGGTGGACGTGAAGGGCGGTGAGTTCCTCACCCAGGTGCCCGGCACGGCCACGCTGAAGCTCATCCCGGTGCAGGGGGAGACGGTCGAAGACGCGCTGGGGCGGGTGCGGAGCGCCATCGCGCAGGCGCAGCGGGGGCGGGCTTCGCTCCAGGCGGAGGCGAAGCGCGAGGGCGACGTGGTGGTGCTGACCACGCACGGCAAGGCGGTGCATGCCTCCATCGCGGACGAGGGGCACAACGCGCTGTGGGACCTGTCCGCCGTGGCCGCGTGGCTGCCGCTGGAGCACGACGGCATCTCCGTGATGCTGCGCGTACTGGCCACATGGTTCGAGGATGACCACTTCGGCAAGAAGCTGGGGCTGGCGTACCAGGACGACGGGTTGATGGGTCCGCTCCTGGTCGCGCCCACGTTGCTGCGCGTGAAGGACGGCAAGGTGAGCCTGGGCGTCAACATGCGCCGGCCGCGTGGGCAGGACGCCGCGACGTTCAACGCCGCGTTGGACAAGGTCGCCGAGAGCGTGACGCGGGAGACGGATGGGCGCGTGAAGGAGGGGGGTGGGCGTTACGTGGGGGACCCGCACGAGGCGGACACGTCCGGGACGCTCGTCACCACGCTGCTCGACATCTACAAGCGACACCGGAACGCGCCGGACGTGAAGGCCACGTCCGTGCGGGGCGGCACCTACGCGCGCCTGTTCCCCAAGGCCGTGGACTTCGGCCCCGGCTTCCCGGGCGAGGAGTACTCGGGACACGCGCCCGATGAGTCCATCTCCCTGGAGAGCCTGGGCGCGGGCACGCGCATGCTCGCGGAGGCCATCCACACGCTGGCGCTGACGCCCGGGGCGGGGACGGCGAAGAGCGAGTGACGGCGGACGGGGCCCCTGTCCGTCATGGGGCTGGGGCCCAGGTCATTCCGGGAGCCGTGCCCGCGTGAGCACGACCTCGAACTCACGGCCCGTGGGGCCGCGGGAGAAGCGCAGGCGGACCCGGGTCCCGAGCTCACCGCGGATTCGGGAGATGACTTGCGCCAGCTGCATGCCGACCGCGGGCGCATCGTCGATGGCGAGGAGCAGGTCTCCTTCCCTGATGCCCTCGTGGTCCGCCGGGCCTCCCTTCAGCACGCGCATGACGACCCACATGCCCTCGTGCTCGCGGCCCTGCTCGTAGGCGAGGCCCACGCCCGCGTATTCGCCGACAGGTGCGTGACCTTCCAGCGGAGAGAGCGAGACGCGCAGCACGCGGCCCGTTTCCGTGCTCTCCCGAATCACCCAGGGGTTGAAGCCTTCGTGGCTGACCCAGAGGGGCTCCTCTCTCGCCGGGAGCAGCTCGAAGGAGCCGTCTTCGGCGGTGTGGGCCAGGACGGGGAGGGTGCGCGGGTCGCTCGTGGCCACCGCTTCCGACCAATCGCCCTGGAGCGATGGCCGCCAGGAGGTGACGACGGCGCCGCGCAAGGGGCGCCCGGTCCTCGCGTCGGTGACGACGCCCCGCAGCCGCGAGGCCTTCTTCAGGGAGAAGCTGAGCCAGACGGTCTCGCTGGCGGGCACCGCGACGGTCTGGGCGGCGGCGGAGAACCCGAGCGCCGCCACGTGGACCCGATACCGGCCGGGTACCAACTGCTGGAACTCGAAGGCGCCCGCGGCGTCGTGGAGCGTGCCACCTCGGCGGAAGCTGTCTCCGAGCCGGCTCCAGGCGGGCTCGCCGTTGGCGCGATACTTCTCGAGGTCGACTGAGAAGCAGGGGATGGGAGCGCCGTCCTCCTCCGAGGACACCTGACCTCGAATCCGTCCCGTGTCGGGGAGCGTGAGGAGGACGTCGCGGGTGCCGGTCGGCACCGTGACCGCGGCCTCCGGGAGCGTGGCGATGAAGACGTCGTAGCGCTCGCGCGCGAGCGGTCCGAGCACGAAGTGGCCGCCTTCGTCGGTGACGGCTTCCTCGAGAGGCCCGATGTACATCGCCGTGCTGAGCAGCTCCTCGTCGAGGCCACCGTCGTTGATGGGCGCCTCGCCATCCGCCGGGGCCCGTCGAAACGATGTCGAGGTCGCGCTGACGCGGATGTCGGAGGCGGGGTGCCCCTGCGTGTCGAGCACCTTGCCCTCGATGTAGGTCAGGTTCGCGGGGGGCGTGCCCTCGCGCAGGTCGAGCTGGAGTGGGCAGTCGGTGAGGATGCACAGGCATTCGACCTGGGAGCGGGCCTGTCCGGACTCCGCCTGAATCAGCGCGTCTGGAATCAGGGGGATGCGGAAGCGGCCCGCCGCATCGGCCTCGAAGGTCTTCTGGGGCGGTGCGCTCGCCGGGTCCCATCGACCCGTGGACAGGAAGTGGACCTTCGCGCGTGGGGACGGACGCCCCTGTTCGTCCCTCACGGTGCCCTCGCAGAAGACGAGCGGGGCGAGCATGAGGGTGACGTCCGTGAAATGTGTCCCCGGTTCGAACCGGAGGCGCATGCCCGCGTTTCCGTGGGCGGGTGCGAAGGGCTGGAAGTCCGGGTGTGAGGCCCCCGCGATGACGTAGTCGCCTGGCAGAGGCGGCTCGAACTCGAACTCGCCGTGGGGATTGCTCTGGAGGGTTTCGGCTCTGCCTTGTCGGAGGATGACGAGGGTTGCCGAGGGAATGCCCAGCCCGGTCCGGGTGGAGAGGACCCGGCCCCGCAGCCACATCGAGGGCCGTGGCACCGAGGCATCCTGGAGCGCCTCGGGGACGTGGGCTGGCGGTCCCTGGAGGTCGGCGGTGGCCTCGCGCGGAGGGCTCCTGGTGGAGAAGGGCGCTCCGCGCGGCGGGGGACGACTGGCGTCATGCGTGACCGAGAAGGTCAGCACGACCATCAGGAAGAGGATGGCGGCGGCCTGGCGACGTCGGTGCTTCGACATGGCTGCCTTCCTTGGCCCGGAGGAGCGGGCAATGGCAGATGGACCGCGGGGTCACCCAGGAGAATGTAGCTGGCGAGGTCGTGGTACTGGAGCCAGTCGAAGGCCGTCTCCGTGTCGCTGACGCGCGCGCGCCGCTTCGCCTTCTTGGACTTGTATGCGTCATGGGCGCGTGCGCCCTGCCTGCGCTCCAGCCGGTTGGCGGGTGCGAGCAACGGCGTCAGGGCGAGCCCCACCCGGTGCCGGTGGCCCACGGCTTCGATGATGTCGCGGAACTTCTTGTGACGGGAGCTGCCCTGGTCGTTGAAGCTGGTGGTCCAGGCGAGGTCGATGTGGCCCACCATCGCGAGGGGGCCCTCGGGGTTCGCGAGCGCTGCCTGGGGGAGCGCGGCGATGAAGGGCCGCCCGTCCGGTGAGTGGAGGGGTGTCTTCGTGAACCGCGCCGCCGCCGGGTGGAGCGACGGCAGGTCCTGGAGCCACGTCTCATAGCAACTGTGCGCGGGGGTGCCCGCGCTGAAGCAGGCGAGGCCGAACCAGAATCCTCCCGGAAGGAACGGACCGCGCGCGACGTCCTTGGCCGTCAGGACTTGTCCACGCGCGAGGACGAGGGCGCCTTGCTGGGCTCGCTGCTCCTCGAAGGACGTCCAGGCGCGGCGCTCGGGCGTGCCTTGACCATGGCTCAGCGAGAACAACATCGAGGGCGTGGCGTCGGAGGCGAAGCGCAGGAAGCGCTCCACCGCCGACCCTGGCCCCTCTCCTGTCTCCTCCCAGGACAGTGGCGGCTGCATGTGTTGCAGGCCCGCCTCCTGGCGCTCCGTCGACGTCTCGAAACAGGGCCGCATCAAGAGGTCATGGCCCTGCCTCGTCGCGAGGCTCCCGTCCCTCGCCGTGTAGAACAGCGGGCGCGCGAGCAGTGCCGGGGAGGGGTGCTCGGCCCAACGCAGGACCTTGTTCACGTAGGCTCGGTATCCATCGTCGGTGGGGAACGCGAGGCGCCCCACCAGTCCATCGATGGCCAGCACCTGTTGCAGCTCGAGTGAGACTGCATCCAGGTCTCCGAGGATGAGCAGGTAGCGCGGACGGTCTTCTTCCTCGACCTGCTCACCCTCGAACTCCTTCTCCAGCCACCGGTGGGCGGCCTCGCGGTCCATGCCCGGACGGACTTCGTAGACCCTGACGGGATGTCCGCCCTGCTCTCGCTGTCGGAAGTCCCGGAGCGGCGCGACGAGCTCCAGCAGATGCCGTCCCGCCTCACCCTGGGGAACGACGAGCCCCCAGCGCTGCTTGTGCAGGTCGTGCGGGTCCCCGGTTCTCGCGCGCAGGTACCGCGAGCGGCTGGCTCGGGGAGGCACGGTGACTCCTCGGAGGGATTCGGCTTCGACCCCTGGCTCCAGGACAGGGGTGTGCGTGTCGGCATGCGACAGGAGCAATTCGATGGGCATGGCGCGAGGTGCTTCAGAGAGAGGGCTGCGGAGCCGGCGTGTAGGGCTCGACGTACAGGTCGAGGACCCCGGGGGGCAGCGGCGGCCGCCCGTGCAGTTCGACGAACGACTGCTCCTCCACGACCTGCGCGATGAGGTCGCCCAGGTCACCGGTCAGCGAGCCCTGCGCCGCGAAGACGACGCGCTGCGTGGACTTGTCGTAGCCGATGGCGAGGAACGTCGACGAGTCGCTCAGCGGCGCGAGGTACGTGTAGCGCGACGTGATGTCCTCGTCCGTCCAGAGCGGCGTACCGCGCAGCCGCGAGTAGGGCTGGACGTTGCTCGTCGTCGTCGCGCCCCGGACGGGGGTTCCGGAGGGCGGCTCGTACTCGTGCCCCTCGTAGGGCGGAATCGTGCCGAACTGCTCCACCAGCGCCTTGGGGAGCGGCGGCCACAGGCAGAGCTCCACCTGGGCCTCGTCGCGGGTCATCCGGGCGACGAAGTCACCCAGGTGCTCCTCGACCTTGCCGCGCGCGACGAAGCACACCTCGACCAGGCTGGACGGCCAGCGCGTGCCGAAGGCCACGAAGGAGGACGACTCGACGATGGGGACGATGAAGACGTGGCGGGAAGTGAGGCTCGCGCTCCTCCAGAAGGACTCCTGGGGCGGGTTGTCGAGCTCATAGACCGGCAGCGGGGGCGTGCTCACGTGGGGCTCCTCTCGGGTGGATGGGGATTCAGCGTTCACCCACGCGAGAGGACGTGATGGGGCGGCGGTGTTACCTCGCTCCCGCCACCCGTCGAGTCATTCGAACAGCAGGACGCTCCTGAGCCATGCGTGCTTGTCCGGCTCCTTCGCCAGCCACTCCCGGCGTTCGTCCCTCAGGGCGATGGCGGGAGCGACGCCCTGTCGCATGCGCGCGCGGATGGCGTTGAAGAACCGGTTGGCCTCGAGGTCGGTGATCTCCACCGTCGCCGCGAGCACGCCTCGCGCACCCTGTTCGATGAGGACGGCGGGAAAGCTCAGCCCCTCGTGCGCGGCGTAGGTCGTATGCGCGGCGTTGCATGCCGCGAGGACCACGAAGGGTGACGCTTGAAGCTGGACCTTCTGCAACATCGAGAAGGTCAGCGTGGACTGTCCGTTCTCCGTCGCCAGCGCGAGGTAGGCACTGCTGACGGGCTTGTCGATGTCGCCGTGGGTCACCACGTCGATCTCAGAGGCGGTCCGCATCGCATTCATGACCCGGGACGGGGTCGCGTCGGTGTGCTTGAGCAGGACGGGTTCCTCGTCCGGACCGAACTCGGGTTGCCAGGGATTGAGGCGCCCGTAGCGACGGTCGTCGATGGTCACGTCGGAGACGATGAGATGCTGTGGTCGCCGGTCTGGTTTCCGGGGCGGAGGTGCCGTCGTCCGGCGGACCAGATAGCTCCAGGCGATGTCGGTGGGGAGCAGCCCCGCCCGGCGCTGGAGTGGAGGTCTCGTCAGCACGTCGACCTGCGCGCACCCTCGCAGGCGTGTCAGCAGCTCCCCCGGGACCAGGCCCCCGAGGTCAGGCTTCAATGACTCTCGCCGGGAGTCCGAATACACATTCATCCAATCGCCCTCGGCCCCACGCGCCATCATCAGCGTCCGCTCCGAATCCACGGTCGCGATCAACACGCAGCGCTCGGGGAGGGGGCCTTCGCGCTCCTGGACGACGAGGTCTCGGGCCTCGTCATAGGCCCCGCGCTTCCCCGCCTCGAAGATGAGCGAGGTGAAGCTGTAGGTCCGGACGTGCTGCTCCATTTCGCTCGAGGAGGCCTTTGGGGGAAGGATGAGACGGCTCAGGATTTCTCGTCCCTGGGCGACGTCGCGCTCGATGAGGAAGCGGCCAAGTGAATGCTCCGCCAGGAGCGACTGCCCAACGTCCGTCTGATTCTCCTTCTGCACACGCCGCAGGTGGGCCTCGTCCCCCGGTCTGCTCTCGAGTCGCGCGAGATCCGACAAGGTGAAGGCGCCGCTCGCCGAGAGGGGCAGCCCGGTCGCCAGTGCCATGTCGATGTCGTGGCGCGCCTCCTCGATGCGCAGCTCGTTCCAATCGATGTCCGCCAGGTGCTGGTACACGAGGCGGCGGGCGCTCTTCGCGGCGGCGTCACCCTCGCGCGCCATGAACGCCATGTATTCGCGGTAGTAGGTGCGGGCCTGCTGGGTCGCGTCGTGAGCGATTCTCGAGGCCTGGGCGAGCTGCACCAGCAGGAGCCCCTCCATCTGCCTGGCATGGTGCTGCCGGGCGAGTTGCAGGCCACGCTTCGCGTGCATCCGTGCCTCTGGGAGCTGCTGTCGCTTGAGATAGACGTGCGAGAAGGAGAGGTCGAGTTGCATGCAGCGCAGCTCCAGCCCGGGGGACAGACACTCCCGTTCGAAGGCGCTGTTCAGCGTCGAGAGGGGCTCGTCGACGAGCCACTGCTTCTGTTCTGGCCCCGGCTTGGAGGGCAGGGACGCCATCGCCTGCCGGTAGGCCAGCAGCAGCGCGAACCAGGGGTCCTTCGCCCCGGTTCGTTCCAGAAGCGCGAAATCCCCCTGGAGCTGATCCAGGAGGACGAGGGTTCCCAGCAGGATGTCGGATTCACCGGAGGCTCGGAGCCTCTTCACGAAGTCCCGTTGCCACTCGGGTGATTCCACCCGTGCGGTGACCTTCGCCCAGCCCGACCGGGCCAGCTCGCCATAGTCCCGCGCCAGGGGCGCCCGCCGGGCGAAGTCCGAGTCCGCGACCCGGCGCACATACTCCTGGAGGATGCTCCCTCGCCTCGCGCGGTCATCGAGCTGGGTGGCCAGGTCCATCAAGGCCAGGACACGCTCCCGGCTGGGGGCCGCGCGCACGGCATCGTAGAAGTAGAGCCGCGCGCTGGCGAAGCGGGCGAACCCCTCCGGGAGTTCCTTGGGCGCCGCGTCGAGGAGGGCCTTTCCAGCCGCGTCCATCTTCTTCCAGGTCTCGTAGGCCTCCTGGGAGGTCTGCTCGAGCTTGTCGGCCCTGCGCTGGGCCTCCTCCGCCCAGCCGGGCTCCTTCCTCGCCGCCACCTGACGGAAGGACTCCGCCGCCTGCTCGTAGAGCGCGAGCCCTTCGAGCGCGAGCCCGCGGTTCCACTGGGCCTGCGGCAGCTCGGGGTCGAGGGCGAGCGCCTCGTCCGCCGCGGTGAGCGCCTGCTCGAAGTCTCCCTGGATGAGCCTCGCGGCGGAGACGGCGACCGCCGTCTGCGCGGATGCCGGGACGGAGCCCAGCCTGGCGAGCGCCGTCGCCACGAGTCGCGAGTCGTTCCGCGACAGGTCGTCGACGGCCTGTGCCAGCGGCGATTCCGAGGGCGGGAGTGGCGCGCGGGGCGGCGAGGACCCTGGCTGCCCCGACATCGTCCGGCTCGGCGGCACGTAGGGGTGGTGGACGTCCGCTTCGGCCAGCGGCAGTCGCGCCTCCAGCCACCGCTCATCGGCCTGGGCGACGGCGTGGGGGTGCCCGCCCGGGGTGCTCGTGGGCAGCAGGCGCACCGCGGCGACGGTGACCAGCAGCCCCGCCGCGAAGGCCAGGACCGTGCGCATGGCGGGACGTCGCCAGAGGGGAATCACCTGGGCGGTCGTCCCGGGGTGGTCCTCCAGGACCTCCTTGCCCAGGAACTCGAGCTCCAACTGGGCGGCGATGGCTTGCTGGCACTGCTCGCAGTCGGGGAGGTGCTGACGGAACGCCTCGGCCTCCTCGGGAGACAGGGCGCCGTCGACGAACAGTTCGACGTTGTCACAGGGGCGGGTCATCCGTTCCTCCCCGCGGTGAAGAGGGCGCGCAGCTTCGCGCGAATCTTGGACACGCGTGTGCGCGCGGCCCCGGGCGTACCGCCACATCGGATGGCGATCTCCTCGTAGTCCTCGCCCTCCGACAGGAGCTTGTAGGTCTTCCGATCCAACGGGCTGAAGGCGCGCAGCGCGTCGTCGACCTGCTCGGGGGTCACCGAGTCCATGTGGGAAGGCTCCGGAGGACGTGGCACGGCGTGGAGTCGCTCGCCGAGCAGCGGGTCTTCGGCGTTGCGGTCCCGGACCTTGCGTCGCCGACAGAGGTCGTTGAACGCGTTGGCGAGGATCCGGGTGAGCAGCCGTCCGCTCTGCTCAGGGTCAGGCAAGGCCCGCGCATGCTGACACTGCGTCAGGAACCGGGTGATGGCGTCCTGGACGAGGTCCTCCGCGTCCGGCGCGTTGCCGCAGAGCTTCCGCGCGCGGCGCATGAGCCAGGGCCGATGCTCCTCGGCCAGGTCGCCCGCATTCTGCTTGCTCCGCACGATACTCATCAGCGGTGGACGCCCCTCCTGCCGTGGCGCCTTGCGCTCTAGCACAGGAACGGGCGCCGCGAGGACAGGCGCCTCCAGCAGGGAGAGGCCTCGCTCGGATGGGGTCTCATCCAAGGCGACGGAGAGGCAAGGTGGCCAGGCATCGGATGGGGGCATAGAACCTTCTGGTTGAACCCCTGACGCCCTCGGCCCGATTCGTTACCTCCGAATTCCTCTCATCGGATTTCCGACAGGGGTGGGGGGCCCGCCGGGTCGAGCACGCCCCATCCCAGACATCTATGATTGGAACTCTCCAGCCTCATTTCAGTCGCCCCTGCGAGCGCTCCACCACGGCGTGGCCGTCCGGCGCGTCCGGGAGGTCGACGTGGAAGGTGCCCCGGTACCAGCGGGCCCGGCCGTCGCCGGAGGGGGGCACGGGGAGTCGAGCCCGCAGGTCCTCGGGGAGCGCCGCCGCGGCCTGGGCGAGCCGGTTCTCGGCCTCCCTGGCGCCGTGGACGGCGAAGTCGCCCGCGGAGACGCCCTGGACGTACGCGCTGGTAATCGCCTCGTCGACTCTTCGCTGCGCCGCTTGTAGCGGCCCAGCACGGCCTGAGCCGAGCCGCTGGCTCGGGTCCGGGGCACGGCCACCTCCAGGTGCCCCATGGACGTCAGCAGGCCGCGCAGGTAGCTGCCATTGCGCCGGTCCTGCTGCCAGGGCCCGGCCCCCTCCAGGCCCCGAATCTCCTCCTCCAGCAGCATCTCCAGCGTCATCCGGATGGCTCCCAGGAAGAGGCCGCGCACGTCGGTGCGCACCTCCTCGTGCGAGGGCGCGGCAAACTCGGTATCCCCCTGTGTCAGGGAACTCCTAGGCGTCCTCGCCAACGGAGGACCATCTCGGGTTGGTTTCACCGAGGAGCTTCCCTCTCTCCCGCTCGCCCCTCCTCTCCGTCTACACACTTATAGGGACACGACCCGGTACACTACGGCTCAACCTGGAGCGGATTCAAAAGCCCTGCTCGGTCCAGCAGCGCCCGCACCCGCTCAGCTAGCGCCAGATGCTCCGTATTGCTGGCCGTGAAGCGCTCGGGGGTGAGGATAATCAGCGTGCCCCTGTCCTCCACCTTCTCGATGCGCACCGGGGCGGGCAGTGGGGGCACGGTGCCCAGGCGTTGGGCGAGGTAGGTCACCCACCCAATTTGGACATTGGCCCTCCCGTTCGGGTCGGCAATGTCCCGATGCGCATGAGACATGGCAACGCCCCAATCAGGTTCTAGCGCCGTCGCCATGCTCCTGAGAAGTCCGCTCAGGACTCGTGTCGTCAAGACGCGTTCAGAACTTGCACCATGAAGGGGCAACTCAAAGAGCCAGAAGTTATTCACCCATTCGGAGTAGATGCCCACTGCTG
Organism: Myxococcus dinghuensis; assembly: GCF_024198235.1. GTDB lineage: Bacteria > Myxococcota > Myxococcia > Myxococcales > Myxococcaceae > Myxococcus > Myxococcus dinghuensis. Next base: position 131,272 of record NZ_JAKCFB010000025.1, read on the forward strand.
CATCAAAGCTGCATGCGTCGGAGTCTTCGAGAGCGCCGTTCCATCCGCTTATGCGATAGCCAAGATCTTCATGGTGCCGATCCTTGGTTCGCCCCAGGGCCTTGGCGAGTTCATCCTGATTCGGCGTGACCGGCTTCTTCCAGGCGTCCTTTCGCGACTTGCTCTGTCTGAACCACCTAGCAAACGACGCCTCAACTCCAGCGATGGATTCGAGCAAGGCCACAACGCGAGATGCGCATTCATCCAGTGATTCCTTGCGCGCTCGCCAGTAGGCACCGGCATAGTAGGTCTCCGTCACAATCGCGTCTCCTCCTCAATGGGGAGGTGTGAAAACAACCTCGATCCCTTGGGCTCCTCTGTCCTGAAGAAGCTTCCGAAGTGCTGGAACAGCGGCTTCTTCTGCTACATGCCATCGGATGGGCATCCCCTTGGCCGCTTTCACCTGCCGAAGAGCCTGTTCGCCAAGCGACTTCGCCCCTGAGTTCTTGAACCAGCGCTTCGGGTTCAGCGCCTCGAAGAACTTGGCGTAGCCCGGCCCCTTCGCCTCCAACAGTACGCCCTTCTCGAAGCCATCGAATTTTACGCCGCCATCCTTCGTCGTCGTGCCTCCGACCCAGTATGCATCGTCCGCCGAGCGCCCGGAGATCTGTTCCTGGTAGCGCCGTGCGCGAGGGGACATGGTCTCGTTCGAGGGTGCCCATTGGCCGGGCTCATTTGACGGCGCTCCTTTGTTGGCCGCCGTGCTCGCGCGCTGGAGGATGATGGCCGCCCCAGGCCCTCCACCGAGTACCGCCGCTGCGCGGCCCACCGGCACCGCCACGCGCTCGATGGTCAGGGCCCCCTGGGCGGAGAGTGCGAGCACCGGCACCGTGGCTTCGGCGCCTGCCAGCGCGCCCGTCACCGTGCGCGTCGCGACCGATGCGGTCCCCGTCGTGAGTACGAGGTCCGTGACCAGCGCCGCCACCGCCTTGATTTGCTCCCCGCGCGTCATGTGCCGGAAGCGCTCGAAGTACTCCGGGGACGACTCGATGAGCGCGGCCACACCAGCAGGCAGGTTTTTCAGGGAGGCGATGCTGTCCAGCGGGTAGGTGAAGAAGTGGCCGATGGAGAGCGCCAGCTTCACGACCGTCGACTCGGCCCCGTCCAACACGCGGCCCACATAGTCCGCGTCGTCGTAGACCTCCGCAATCGGGCGCCCATCCACCTCCCGCAGCTCGTCATCCAGCAGCCGGTAGACGCCCGAGTGCGCCGTGTAGAAGCGCCCCAGCTCGAAGCGGTGCGCGCGGAAGGCACCGTCCTTCCACTCGACGGGCGCGACTCGCTGCTGCGTCCTCCCACTCAGTGCCCACGCCACGCAGCCGTCAGGACGGAGCACCACCAGTTGAGAGAAGCGCTCGACCTGGCGCACCAAATCAGGCCGCGACAGCTCGCCGCGCTCCAGCACGTTGCGAAGCACATGGCCCATCGCGAGCCGCGAGGGGAACTGGCCCAGCGTCACGGGCTTGCGAAGCAGCTCCGACATCAATCGCGCGGCCTGAGCGGGTGTGAGTGAGCTGCCTGGAATCGGTCGCTCGTCCCGGTCCTCCAGCCCGGCGTTCGCCAGCAGCCTTTCCCACACGTCCTCGTTCCGGGCGTTTCCCGCGACACTGCCGCCCGTGGCGCTGTTCGACGTGCCCGAGCGAAACTCTCGGTGGTGCCGCTCCCGAGCGTCTTCCGAGGACCCGGCCAGTGCCTGGATCTGCCCCAGAAGGTGGGGGTCGCGCGGCAGCTCCCCACGCGCCACGCCCGGCATGAGGCGCACCATTCCCCGACGGTCCGGAGCAGGCGTCACCGAGGCGCATCCCGTGGCCACCAGCGCCACGGCCAAGAGCAAGGCGTCAGCGCGCATTGTCCACCCCCAGTCCCACCGATGCGAAGGCCCCCGGGCGCAGCGTCCCTTCCGCCGTGGGGAACAGCAGCGTGCCTCCCGTCCCTGTCGCGTAGAGCTTGCCGCCCAGGAACCTCCAGCGAACTTCCGCCGACCCGAGGTAGCGCGCCCCCGGCTTGCCAGCACCCACGGCGAGGCCCTTCACAGCCACTTCCAGGGCGCGAGAGAAGAGCTGCACCGCCACGCTACCGTCGACGTCGAAGCGCCCCCACGAGAACGCTTCGGCTCCCAGCGACAATCTCAGATGTCGGGTGAGGCCCCTGTAGCCGACGGCGTCCCAACCGATGATGGCCTCACCGAAGGCGGAGTAGCCGTCCGGGAAGTGAGCATCCGCGAGAGGCCCACCGTCAGGCCCGGCCGCCTGGAAGCGCGCCAGCTCGTAATCGGGCCCGAAGAGACCTTGCCGGAAGCCGCCGTGCTGGCGCCGCGCCTCCAGCCGCAGCCACAGGAGCCGTTTGTCGGTGGTGGACTCCAGACCCAACCCCGCCACCGCTCCCCAGGCGTTGGAGTCCCCTGGCTCGCCACCACCACCCACGAACGCGTGTGCCTCGTAGGTCGGCTGCACCAGGAACACGGCGACCGCGTCCACATGCGCCAACGTCACCGAAGGTGCGCGGCCACCAGCTCGCCCCCAGTCATGCGCGGCGGACACGCTCAACGTGTAGCGAGACCGCTGTTGGGGCCTGCCGAAGAGCACATGCTCCACGTCCAGTTCGACTTCCGCCCCCATCAGCCGGGCCCCCAGCATGTCCGACGAGAATGCTTCGACGTAGACGGGCCCCAGGTAGCCTGTGACGACGCCAGCGGCTGGGTGATAGTCGGGGTTCGCGCGGTGGGCGTAGCGGCGGACCAGATGGCCCGTCAGCATCGAGTAGCTGTCCAGCTCACCGAACCACAGCGCCCAGGGCGAATGGTTCGAGCCCAGCCGGAGACTTCGCACGAGCTGTCCCCAGTCGGAGAGCGTGTCCCAGTCCTCGCGCCGAAACAGCCCTCCGTTCTGCGCCCCCCACATCGGCAGGCGCAAGGGAGCCCCCAGGCTGAACCCGAAATCCTCGCCCCGGTCGAAGGCGATGAAGGGCTCAATCTCAAGAAAGCCCGCCTCCATCCCCTGGCCCTCGCGCGGCAACAGCGTCCACGTCGTGGCCTCGACGCGAAACAGGTTCGTCCACCGCTCGTCTTTGCCGTCCTCCTGCGGCGCTTCCTCAATCGGTTCCGGCAACTGCGGCTCTTTGACGTCCTCCGCCCAGGACACTCCAGACAGCAACAGCAGCACGGCAAGGCAGCTTCGCTTCCTGCGCATACACGTCTCCTGTGCGTGCCCCGGTATGAGGCACGAAAGACACACGTCTCCCGGTCGGCTTGAGCGACTCGCGCCGCGCCGGTGGTGAATCAGCAGTGGTGAGAGGAAAGGGGGGCCGCCGTTACGCGGTCGGCAACTTCGAGGTCCAGCGGCGCACGGGGCGCGGGTTCGTCGTCAGCTCGTCTTCGTTGTTCGCTGCGGGCTGGGTCTCGACGTCATCCCTGTGCGCGCGCCAGTCTGCCGGGACGAAGCCCCCCTCGTCGTCCATGAGGTTCAGCTCTTCCATCGCGTCCCCTGCATCCGAGAGCCCTTGCTCCACTTCTCGCACGGCGTCGGTGGCGGTGTAGGGCCCCAGCTCAGCGAGCCGCGCGCGCAGGGCCGCTTCCAACTCGATGGCCGTCTCGAAGCGCTCCCATTGCTTGCGCAGCAACAGCTTCCGCAGAATGGCGCACAGCGGCTGTGACAAGCCCAGCAACGCGAGTTCGACGTCATCCGGGCGGAATGCCATGGCCCAGTGAATGGCGTCCTCTGCGATGGAGGTCAAACCCGCATCGATGCTGACTTCCGTTGCCGCCAGCAGCCGGCGCCGCTCGTCTGAGGACATGCGCCTGTCCAGGTCGCCCATCGTCAGGGGTTGTGTCCCTATAAGTGTGTAGTCGGCGAGGAAGGGCGAGCGGGAAAGAGGGAAGCTCCTCGGTGAAACCAAACCGAGATGGTCCTCCTTTGGCGAGGAGGCCGAGGAGTTCCCTGCCGTGGACGATAC
>NZ_JAKCFB010000026.1 GCF_024198235.1 Myxococcus dinghuensis
TCGATGGAGGCCCTGGAGAAGTCGACCTTGCCTCGCAGGCCCAACTCGTCGAGCAGCCGCTCTTGCAGCTTCTCCCACACGCCTGCTCGGGTCCATTCCTCCAGTCGGCGCCAGGCCGTCATGCCCGACAGGCCGAACTGCTTGCGGGGCAACATCTCCCAGGGAATGCCGCTTCGGAGCACGAAGACGATGGCCTCCAGTGCCGCCCTGTCGTCAGCTCGAGGTCGACCCAGCTTCTTCTTGGGGCGAGGAGGAGGGAGCAAGGGAGCCACGCGCTGCCAGAAGGCGTCGGGGACGAGTTCGCGATCCATGCCCCTCAACCTGGGGCTGGTCCCCACCTGCGACCAGTCCATTCCTGACTTTCGTTAGGGGCTGTTACTTGTGTCTGGCTTGATTATGCCCGCCTCGATGGATGTAGCTTGGTGAAGGTCCAAATGATGGGGGCGAGGCTTGATAATGCCTCGCTCTGTCGGGTCGATGCCAGCAATGCGATGATGCATGGTGTGCGTGCGCGCGGAGCATGTCTTGATGATGCAGTGTTTGATGGTGCCGATATGTCGTCAATGGATTTGACTGGCGCTTTTCTCCGGCGAGCCCATCTCAGAGGCGTGAATCTGAGTCGGGCATCTCTTCAAAACGCTCAGCTCGAGGGGGCTGACTTAAGTCGAGCCGATCTGATTTATGCTCAATTCGAGTAGATCTTCTTTCAGGCCCTGATTGTTGTGCCTACTACGGTGCTCATGGCGGTTGATGCGGGTAGTCGCAGAAGGCGAACCAGGCCGCTGCGTCATGAATGAGACGGCGCTGGCCCGAGGACCCCATCACCGAGCACGGGTTCCAATCGCGGGACGCTCCCGCGTGTGTCGTGCATGTTGGCGACCGTCAAGAGATGGCGGCGAGGCTGATGGAGGATGCCTCGGAGGTGGAGGCGATGCGGTGGCGACTGCACGACCCTCCGCAGTTCAAGCACCTCTCGAAGTTCGAGAGCGGCGGCTGGCCGCAGGGGGGCTCGCGGAGTAGGGTGGGCGCATGCTCAAGGTCTACAGCTTCTCGCGAGTCAACAAGATGGCGCGCGGCAACACGCGTGACCTGCGCGTGCTCTGGGCACTCGAAGAGATCGGAGGACCGTACGAGATCGTCGGCATGGATCACCCCAACCACGATCTGGACTCGTCCGAGTTCCGCGCGAAGAACCCGTTCGGGCAGCTTCCCGTGATCGACGACGACGGCGTCGTGGTCACCGAGTCAGGCGCGATCCTGCTCTACCTCGCGCGCAAGAGCGGTAAGCTGATGCCGAGTGACCTCGCCGGCGAAGCGCAGGTCCTGCGCTGGTCCGTGGCCGCGCTGAATACGATCGAAGTGCCAGTGTTGACGCTGTGGTTCGTCGACCTGAACGGCGGCAAGGGAACCAAGCCGAGCGATGCGCTGAATCAATGGTCCGCGATGCGCCTTCAGCAACTCGATGGGTGGCTCGCGAACCGCACGTTCATCGCGACAGACGACTTCACTGTCGCGGACATCCTGATGACGCACGTCCTGGGCGGCGGCACCGATCCATCGCTGTTGGCACCGCACGCGAACATCCTCGCCTACCGCAAGCGCTGCACCGAGCGCCCGGCGTGGAAGAAGGCGTTCGACGCGTACTCCGAGCGCGTCGAGGCCGCCTAGGGGCTGTCCCTGATTAGTGCAGCCAGAGAAGCATGGCTGCGACGTGCTGGACGGCGAGGTAGCAGGTCGCCGTCTTGTCGTAGCGGGTGGCAACGGCGCGAAAGCGCTTGAGGTCGTGGAAGCAGCACTCGAGCCGATAGCGGAGCTGATAGAGGGGGCGGCCCAACGGCAACCGCCGCTTTCGGCCTGGGTGGGAGTGAATGACCGGCTTCATCTCGAGCTTCCGGACATCGGAGCGGATGTGGTCCGCGTCATAGGCCGTGTCCGCGATGAAGGCATCGCCCTCTGCATGCACGAGAAGCTCCTGGGCCATCGTGGACTCGTGCTGCTGCTGGACGGCGTGTTGACGTCTGAGCTGTTGTCCCGGGCGCCCGCCCATCAGCAGGAGACCGGTCAGAAGCTGGGCGAGTGCCTGGTGCGCCTGGGCGTGGACGAGACGCCGGTACTGCGGCTGCTGGCGCAGGAGTTCCAGACGCGCTTCGTGTCCACGGAGAAGCTGGCCCAGGCGAAGGTCGCTCGGAGTTGCTCGAGCAGGTGTCGGTCCGGCTGGCCGAGGGCTTCGACTTCATGGCTCCTGCGGCGTCCCCACGCAGATGAAGGACTTCCAGTGCACCCGGTGCGAGCTGCTCCTGGTGCGCCACGTGGAGGACCTGCCGCCTCGGGACAACGTCTCCCTGGTGCGCGCGCTGCTGACAGAGCCGGAGCCCCATGGGACGCCCCGCGCCAGGCCCACGGCGGAGGCCACGCGGGTAGCGCCGTCCTCAGCGCGCTCTACAACCGGCTGGGGATGATCGTCCTCAACCACCAGCGCGACTATGCGCGCGCCACCACGTTCTTCCAGAAGGTCTCGGACCTGGAGCCCGAGAACAGCCTCGGCACGATGAATCTGTACTCGGTGAGGTGCCTCATTGCGGACGCCACCAGCGCGGGCCAGAAGAAGGCTCAGCGCTGACAGTCACACACATTCATGCCTAAGCTGAAATTCGAAAATAATATGAAAGATTGACTTCGGTTGGAGCATTGCGCCACGCTCGCGGTACCTCGCCCGGGAGTGCCCCATGCGCAGAAGACTCGCCGCCGCCCTTGCCGGTGTGTTTCTCGGTCCAATGTCCGCCCTTGCCGGTGAGCGCGTCTCCGGCACGCCCGAGACGCTCACCGTCTGGAATTGGATCCACTACGGCTACTTCGACACGCTGGAGGAGTGCATCGCCGCGGGGGAGACCCGCGGTGACCCGCCGCTCATCTGGTGGATTCAATACAACTGTGGCCATGAGAGCGTCGGGGATCCGCGCTGGCTCCTTCAGGTGTACGCCACCTGGTAATCCTTTCTCACCGCAGTGAACCCGCGACATTTCACGTCTGTGGAGCGCACCATGAAACAACTCCTGCAGAGCATGCCCCTCGTGCTGGCGATGATGTTGTTCGGCTGTGGCGGCGAAGAGCTGTCTGCATCCTCGACGGACATGGAACCCACTCAGTCCGAACAGGTGGAAGTCGTGGAGACAGACGTCGAGCGCAATGCCCAGATGTGCATTCCCCTGGGCGCGCAGTGTCTGTACAACAGCTCGTGCTGCGCGCTCTACTGTCGCAAGGTCTCGGGAGCGTCGAGCGGCATCTGCTCCCGCTAGGGGCTGTCCCTGATTAGTGCAGCCAGAGAAGCATGGCTGCGACGTGTAGGACGGCGAGGTAGCAGGTCGCCGTCTTGTCGTAGTGGGTGGCAACGGCGCGAAAGCGCTTGAGGTCGTGGAAGCAGCACTCGAGCCGATAGAGGGGGCGGCCCAACGGCAACCGCCGCTTTCGGCCTGGGTGGGAGTGAATGACTGGCTTCATCCCAAGCTTCCGGACATCGGAGCGGATGTGGTCCGCGTCATAGGCCGTGTCCGCGATGAAGGCATCGCCCTCTGCATGCACGAGAAGCTCCTGGGCCATCGTGGACTCGTGCTGCTGCCCCTGTGTCAGGGCGAGGTGGAGCGGCTTACCGTTCGTCGTTGTGACGGCGTGAACTTTCGTTGAAAAGCCTCCTCGAGAACGCCCAAGAGCATTGCTTCGGAGCCCCCCTTTTCCGCCCGAGGCATCCTGGTGGGCCCGGACGACGGAGGCATCAGCCAGCGAGTCGACTACATCCACGTCGAGCTGAAGATCCTTGAAGATGGCCTCCCAGCGCCCAGTTCGCGCCCAACGGTGGAATCGATTGTAGAGGTCTTCCAGTTGCCGAACCGCTCTGGCAGGTCCCGCCACTGCACTCCCGTCTTCACGCGCCACACCACCGCATCGATGAAGTCACGGTCGCCCCTTCTTGAGGGAGGGCCAGTCCTGGAGCCCAAGACTGGCTTGATGTGGTTCCACTGGGCATCGCTCAGCTCATGTCGGCGCATGGCCCGTGTTCAGCAGGCAGGGCCCCGGCCGGCAATCGATGCATTTGCACCGCCGCGCGTCGAATCGAATCGCCGCGCGGCGGATAGCGGCCTCCTACGCGGCCTCGCGGCCCGTCGCCTCCGCCCCGTGCGCCAGGCGCTTCTGGATGGCGAGGAACAAGGCTTCGTGCGTGGCGGGGGAGGCCAGCTCCACCGGGCCTCCGGCCTTGCCGAACGCGCCCACCGCGTCGCGAAGCGCCTCGCGCACGGACAGCGCGAGCATCAGCGGCGGCTCACCCACGGCCTTGCTGCCGTGGATGACGTTGTGCTGCGTGGCGCGCTTCATCAGTTGCACCCGGAAGTCCACGGGCGCGTCGCTGAAGGCGGGCACCGCGTAGGTGCTGGCCGAGTGCGTGAGCAGCCGGCCCTGCGCATCCCACCGCAGGTCTTCCCCCGTCAGCCAGCCCATGCCCTGGACGAAGCCGCCTTCGATCTGCCCCCGATCCAGGCCCGGGTTGAGAGAGTCACCCACGTCCTCCAACACGTCCACGCGCAGCACGCGCTTCATGCCCGTGTGGCCATCCACCTCCACCTCCGTCACCGCCGCGCCGTACGTGAAGTACAGGAACGGGCGTCCCCGGCCCTTCACCCGGTCGTAGCCGATGCCCGGCGTCCGGTAGTAGCCCGTCACGGACAGGCCCACCCGCGCCGCGTACGCCGCCTCCACCACCTTGGCGAAGGGCGCGCAGACCGTGGGCGTGTCCCGCAGGCCCACGAGGCCGTCCTGGAACACCAGCGCCTCCGGTACCACTCCGATGCCGTGCTTCTCCGAGAGGAGCTTCACCGCCACGGGCACCAGCCGTTCGCGGATGCTGACGCAGGCCTCGCGCACGGCCGCGCCATTCAGGTCCGAGCCGCTGGAGGCCGCCGTCGCGGAGGTGTTGGGCACCTTGTCCGTCGCCGTCTTCGCGATGCGGATGGCGCTGGCCGGCAGCCCCAGCTCGCGCATCGCCACGCCCTGAATCTTCGTGTGCAGGCCCTGGCCCATCTCCGTGCCGCCATGCGACAGCAACACCGATCCGTCCCGATACACGTGCAGCAGCGCGCCCGCCTGGTTGAGCAGCGTCGCCGTGAAGGAGATGCCGAACTTCATGGGCGTCATCGCCAGTCCACGCTTGATGCGCGGAGAGCCGGCGTTGAACGCATCCACCTCCTGGCGCCGTCGCTCGAACTCGGACGACGTCTTCAGCTCCGTCCACAACTGCGGCAGGCGCTCGTCGTCCAACTCCTGGCCGTAGTGCGTGGTGTTCGTCTCTCCCTTGCCTCGGTAGAAGTTGCGCTCGCGCACCGCCTCCGGCGGCAGGCCGAGCGTGCGCGCCACCCGGTCGAGGATCTCCTCGCACACGAGCATGCCCTGGGGCCCGCCGAAGCCGCGGAACGCCGTGTTCGACACCAGGTGTGTCTTCGCCACCCGGCCCGAATAGCTCACCGTCGGTACGTAGTAGGCGTTGTCGAGGTGGAAGAGGGCGCGGTCGGTGATGGACTCGGACAGGTCCAGGGACCAGCCTCCGTTGGAGACCAACTGCGCGCGCAGCGCCAGCAGCCCCCCGCGCTCGTCGAAGCCGACCTCGAACGTCGCGTGGAAGGGGTGACGCTTGCCCGTCGTCGTCATGTCCACGTCGCGGTCGAGCATCCACCGCACCGGTCGCCCCGTCTTCCACGCGGCGAGCGCCACCAGCGCCGCGGGTGCATTGCCCTGGGTCTCCTTGCCGCCGAAGCCGCCGCCCATGCGCGGCGAGCGCACCACCACATGGCTGCGTGGCACGTCGAGGACATGCGAGATGATGGCCTGCACCTCGGAGGGGTGCTGCGTGGACGACGTCACGGTGACGTCGCCGTCGTCCCCCGGCTCGGCGAAGGCCGCGTGGGTCTCCAGGTAGAAGTGCTCCTGCCCACCCAGCGTGACGACGCCGGACAGCCGGTGGGGGCTCGCCGTCAGCGCGGCGTCCACGTCCCCTCGCCGGATGAGGTGCGGCTCGGTGTGGTAGCTGCCCTGGGCGATGGCGTCCTCCAGCGTGAGGACCGCGGGCCGCGGTTCGTACTCCACGACCACCTGCTTCGCGGCGGCGCGGCACGCCTCGATGGACTCACCCACCACCAGCGCGACCACCTGCCCGTGGAAGAGGACCTCGTCCTTCGCCAGCAGCGGCTCGTCGTGGCGGATGGGCCCCGTGTCGTTCGCCCCCGGGATGTCCTCCGCGAGCAGCACCGTCACCACCCCGGGCAGCGCCCGCGCCGCGGAGGCGTCCCGGCGGAGGATGCGCGCGTGCGCGTGGGGCGCGCAGACGGGCCAGACCTCCAGCATGGGCTGCTTCTGCGCGAGGTCGTCCACGTACTGCGCCGACCCGGTGACGTGCCCCAGGGCGCTCTCGTGGCGCAGCTCGCGCCCGGAGTCCGCCGCGGGCGGCGCCTCTCCCACCAGGAAGCGCGGCGCCGCGTCGATGGCCGGGCTGTGTTCGCCCGAGAAGAACTTCTCGAACAACCCCACGATGAGGCCCCGGCGGTACTCCGCGCCGCCGCGCAGGTCGCTGATGGGGGACAGCTCGCCCGCGAGCACCGGCAGCACCTCGGCCACCGTCTCGCGCGTCCAGGGCTTGCCGACGAGCAGCTCCTCCGTGCGGCGCGCGCGGATGGGCGTCGCCGCCACGCCGCCGTAGCCCAGCCGCGCCACGCGCACCACGTCGCCGGCATCCAGGTCCACCCGGAAGCCCGCCGCGACGATGCTGATGTCCAGCTCGCGCCGCTTCGACACCTTGAACGAGTCCGACACCCGCCGCAGGCCGCTGTCCTTCGCGGGCGGGTGGGGGATGACGATGGCGCGCACCACCTCGTCCGGCTGGAGCGCCGTCTTGCGGTAGCCGAGGAAGAAGTCCGACAGGGCCACCGTGCGCTCGCCCCGCACGGACGCGAGCACCATCCGCGCGTCCAGCGCCAGCAACACCGGCGCCATGTCGCCGATGGGCGACGCCGTCACCAGGTTGCCGGAGAGCGTGGCGCGCTGGCGGATCTGCCGGGAGGCGAAGACGTTGAGCATCTTCCCCAGTTCGGGATGCTCGCCACCGAGCGCGTCCTCCAGCTCCACCAGCGACGCGGCCCCGCCCACGTGCCAGCCGTCCGGCTCGCGTCGGATGTCGCGCAGCGACGGCACGCCCTCCGTCGAGAGGAGGAACGGATAGCGGCGGGACTTCTTGGTGATGTCCACGCCCAGCTCGGTCGCCCCGGCCACCAGGACGGCCTCCGGGTGCGCGGCCCTCAACCGGAGCAGCTCCTCCCAGGAGGTGGGGCGCAGGAACGTCTGGCCCCGGGCCTCGTAGCTCAGCGCGGGCAGCGGGGCCGCGGGGCCCCCGAGCGGCGCATGCGGGAGCGCCTTCAGCCCCACGGCCGCGTCGCGCGCGGCGAGCGCCTCCATCATCGCGTCTCGGATGGGGCGGTAGCCGGTGCAGCGACAGATGTTGCCGCACAATTGGTCCGCCACCGTCTCCGGGGAACAGACCGCCGGGCGCGAGTACGCCTCCGCCATGGAGACGATGAAGCCCGGCGTGCAGAAGCCACACTGCGAGCCGTAGTGCTTCACCATGGCCTGCTGCACGGGGTGGGGCTTCTCGCGCGTGCCCACGCCCTCCACCGTCACCAGCTCGCGCCCGGCCACCATGGGCAGCAGCGCGATGCAGCTGTTGAAGGCGCGCAGGACGCGCTCGCCGCGGGCGTCTCGGTCCACCATGGCCACGGTGCAGGCGCCACAGTCGCCCTCCGCGCAGCCCTGCTTCGTCCCCGTGGCGCCGCGCGCGCGCAGGAAGTCGAGCAGCGTGGTGTTGGGCGACGTGTCCTCGACGCGGACCAGGTCCCCGTTGAGCCGGAACTCGAACATGGTGCTCATTCTCCCGACGAAACCTCGCGCAGGCGAGGCGGCTCCGAGCGCGAGGGCCCGGCGTGGTTCTCGATGAAGGGTTGATGGTGGAGCTGGAGCAGGCCCGCGGCGATGCTCACCGCGACCTCCTGCGGCGACTTCCCGCCGATCTCCAGCCCCATGGGACACTGCACCCGGCCCAGCAGCGCGGCGGGCGTGCCGCGCGCCTCGAGCCGCTGCCGGAAGCGGGCCCACTTCGACTTGCTGCCAATCAGGCCGATGTAGCGCGCCGGCTTCTCCAGCGCGGCCGCGATGACGTCCTGGTCCAGGTCGTGCCGGTGCGTCATCACCGCCACGTACGTGCGGCGCGCATCCCAGGCGGCGGCGCCGAAGAACGTCTCCCAGGGCTCCTCGTGCCGCCGCACCGCCGCGGGGATGCGCTCGCCGTGCAGCCACTCCGGGCGCTCGTCGATGAGGTCGATGCGGAAGGGCGTCCCCTCCAGGATGCGGCACAGCGCCTGGCCCACGTGGCCGGCCCCGAACAGGTACAGCCGGGGCCCGTGATTCACGGGCTCCACGAACACGTCCACCACGCCTCCACAGCACTGGCCGAGCTTCGAGCCCAGCGGATAGCGGAACGCGCGAGACTCGCCCCGCTCGAGGCAGGCCCGCGCGTCCGCGAGGACGAGCTGCTCCAGGTGGCCGCCGCCCACCGTCCCGTGGAACGCCCCGTCCGCGCGCACGAGCAGCTTCGCCCCCGGCTCCGCGGGCGTGCTTCCCTGGCAGTTCGTGACGGTGGCCACGGCGAAGGGCGCCTCCTGCCGCGCCCACTCGCCCAACTGGCTGACCCAATCCCACATGGTCCGCGTAAGTCTGCCACACCCGGAGTCCGCCGTGGGTGGCCCTTACCCGGAGTGTGGGTTTCCCGGCGAGGTCCCGTCCCCCGGGGCGGCGGGCTCCGAGGCAGACCCCACGGGCCTTGGACGCGCCGGGGCGCTACGACGCCGGCACGGGGACCCCCGCCTCCGGGGCGCGGCGCATGGGCTGGGCCTTTCCGTAGGTCAGCGAGCGCCACAGCCACTCGGCCGGCCCGAAGCGGAACCGGGACAGCCACAGGTGGCTGAACACCCCCTGGACCGCGAAGACGCCCAGGCAATAGAGGATGCAGACGATGGGGGACAGCCGGGTGATGAGGCCCAGCCCGAACCCGTAGAAGACGAAGACGCTGATGACGGACTGCGACAGGTAGTTGGTCAGCGCCATGCGCCCCACCGGCGCGAGCACCGTCAGCACCCGCTGCCACGCCGCGCGGTGGAAGAGCAGGGTGATGGCCGACACATAGGCCGCGGCGACGCCCAGCTCCCCCAGGTTGCGCAGGGGCGACATCACCAGCCCGACCCAGGGCGGCAGCGTCTCCGGGTTCAGCACCTTCCGGATGATGAGCTGCTGCAGCACCACCGACGCGGAGCTCCCCACCAGCCCCAGCCCGACGCCCCACGCGAGCAGCTTGCGGAAGAAGCCCAGGTGCTGGGCCGCGTCATGGAACAGCCGGCGCCGCCCCGCGTAGAGGCCGAGCAGGAACCGCCCGAAGATGGCGAACGCGCCAATCCCAATCATGGGGAGGAAGTCCTTCAGGTAGAAGGTCGCCGCGCCCCGCACCACCTCCAGCCAACTGCCGTGTTGGAACGCCGCCAGGGTCACCGCCTTGCTCGCGTAGACCCGGTCCGTCTCCGCCTTGGCGATGGCCGCCGCGGCCTCCGGCGTGTCCGCCAGCAATTGGGGCAGCTTGAGCACCAGTTGTCCCAGGAGCGGCCACACGAAGACGAACACCGCCGCCCACACCAGCAGGGTCCGGTCCGTCCGCTTCCGGAACAGCAACAACCCGAAGCCGAGCAACGCGTAGTTGGTGAGGATGTCGCCGTACCAGATGAGGAACAGGTGGCACAGCCCCAGCAGGAACATCACCCCCAGCCGCCGCGAGTACACCCCGCCCACCTGGCCGCCCCGCGCCTCCGCCCGCCCCAACTGCACCGCGAACCCCAGCCCGAAGAGGAACGAGAAGATGGTGATGAACCGTCCGAAGACGAGCACCGTGACGGTGGGCAGCAGCAGCTTGTCCAGCAGCGACATGTTCGCCAGCAGGGCGTCCATCTGCTCTTTCGGCAGGAAGGCCCTGCCGCTGAACCACATGAAGACATTGGAGATGAACACGCCGCAGAGCGCGAAGCCTCGCAGCGTGTCCAGCAACACCAGGCGCTCACCCGCGTCGATGGGACGCGCCTCGGTGGAACCAACCGGCAGGGGGACAGGGGTCATGTCCTGGATTAGGATTGGCCCCAACCTGCGCGCGCGTCTCCGTATTTCCGGGTCAACGAAGGATTGTGGGGTGCCCGGGGATAGCGGGTAGGTCTACACGCCGATGCGTGGGCAGATGTCCTTCACGATACACGTGTCACAGTGTGGCTTCTTCGCGGTGCAGGTATACCGGCCGTGAAGGACCATGGCCGGCCCGAAGAAGGTCCACTGCTCCTTGGGCACCAGCTTCATCAGGTCTTCTTCAATCACGTCTGGTTTTTCATGTTTTGTCAGCCCCAGGCGGTGGCTGACGCGCGCGACGTGGGTGTCGACGATGATGCCGGACGGCAGGCCGAAGGCGGTGTTGAGGACGACATTGGCTGTCTTTCGCGCCACGCCGGGCAGCGTCACCAGCTCCTTGACGGTGCGCGGCACCTCCCCGCCGAAGTCCTCCAGGAGCGCGCGGCTCATGGCCTGCACGGACTTGGTCTTCTGTTTGTAGAAGCCGGTGGGCTTGAGGTCCTCCTCCAGCAGGGCGGTGTCCGCCTCCGCGAAGGCGCGGGGGCCCGGGTACTTGGGGAACACGGTGGCGGTGACGCGGTTGACGCGCTCGTCCGTGCACTGGGCCGCGAGGATGGTGGCGACGAGCAGCTCGAACGGCGTGGACCAGTTGAGCTCGTAGCGGGCATCCGGATGGGCCTCGCGCAGCCGCTCCAGGAGGATGGGGACTTTCTCGGCGGGTTTCATGGTGGCGTGGGCGTCACCCTACCTGGGATGTCTGACATCCGCCTCCGACTCCGGCGCGAGCCCGCGTCGTCCCGGAGGCGGGACGCCCACCGCCCCGCTGCGTGACGCACCCGGCCTCGTCAGCCGCGCGGCGTCAGGCGCTCCGGGCGCGCTCGACGGCGTCCAGGCGGGCCATGGTCTGGGCGTACAGGTGGTCCAGCTTGGCGTGGAGCTGGGTGACCTCCATGCCGGCGCGGATGTTGGCCTCGTACTCCACGTCGGAGCGGATGCGGTCCTTGGCGGCCTGCCGGCTCTGGCTGATGAGCACGAAGCACGACAGGAAGATGGCCTCCAGGCTCACCACCATGGTGAGCAGGCCGAAGGGGAACGGGTCGAAGGCGTGCAGCCCCGGCACCCAGTCCAGGTTGATGGCGATCCACGTCGCGAACCAGGCCGCGTGCAGCATCATGAAGGTGAAGGTGCCGCTGAAGGCGGCCAGGCCGTCCGCGAGCCGCTGGATGGGCGTCAGCCGCTCCTCCACCGTCTCGTTGGGGCTGAGCGACGGGCGGCTGTGCAGCATCTTGTCCGCCTCGCGCAGGCGCCGGCCGATGGCGGTGAGCACGTCCATGGCGCTGGAGGGGTGGCGCTGGAAGAGCATCTGGAGGTCGGCGCGGTCCACCTTGAGCGCGCTCGTGTCCTGGATGGCGCGGGCGTCCGCGCTGCGCGGGTCTCCGTCCAACAGGGATAGCTCGCCGAAGAAGTCCCCGCGCCGGGCCGTCTCGAAGACGATGACCTGGCCGGTGGTGTCCTCGACGGAGATCTGCACCTCCCCGGAGCTGACGATGTAGATGGCGCCCCCGGGGTCGCCCCGGCTGAAGACCTTCTGCCCGGCGGACAGGCGCACCTCCTCGAGCTGGGCGGCGAGCAGCGCGCGCTCCTCGTCATCCAGCGCGGCGAAGAGGGGGACTTCCTGGAGGAGGGAGACGTCGGCGGGCATGAGGCGGCGGACCTCGCGATGGGCGGCACCGTGCGGGCTCCACGCTGGCACCTTCCGGGCTCCACGCCCAGTCCCCTCGTGTGACACCCGCGTGCCCCTCCGGACTTCCGGGGCTGCCGTGCGCTGGGGCTGGATGGTTGAACCCGTGGACGCTCCTGGCCCGCCCCCGTATGGTCCGCGCCCTGACAACCCCCTTGCTCCCGAGTGCGAACGCCATGGTCTCGGCCCTCTTCAACCCCGACCGCTGGAAGCCCGTCGAGGGCTTCAAATTCAAGGACATCACCTTCCACCGCGCGGTGGACCAGGGCACGGTCCGCATCGCCTTCAACCGCCCGGAGGTCCGCAACGCCTTCCGGCCGCGCACGGTGGACGAGCTGGCCCGCGCGCTGGAGGCCACGCGCTTCATGACGGACGTGGGCTGTGTGCTCATCACCGGCAACGGCCCCTCGCCCAAGGACGGCGGCTGGGCGTTCTGCTCCGGTGGCGACCAGCGCATCCGCGGCAAGGACGGCTACCAGTACCAGGGCGAGGAGGGGGAGTCGGACCCGGCGCGGCTGGGCCGGCTGCACATCCTCGAGGTCCAGCGGCAGATCCGCTTCCTGCCCAAGGCGGTCATCGCCGTGGTGCCGGGCTGGGCGGTGGGCGGCGGGCACAGCCTGCACGTGGTCTGCGACATGACCATCGCGAGCAAGGAGCACGCGGTGTTCAAGCAGACGGACGCGGACGTGGCCAGCTTCGACGGCGGCTACGGCTCCGCGTTGCTGGCGCGGCAGGTGGGCCAGAAGCGCGCGCGGGAGATCTTCTTCGTCGGCGGCAACTACTCCGCGGAGGAGGCGTTCCAGATGGGCATGGTCAACGCCGTCGTGCCGCACGAGAAGCTGGAGGACTTCGCGCTGGAGTGGGCGGCGGAGATCAACACGAAGAGCCCCACCGCCATCAAGATGCTCAAGTACGCCTTCAACCTGCCCGACGACGGCATGGTGGGTCAGCAGCTCTTCGCGGGCGAGGCCACGCGCCTGGCGTACGGCACCGACGAGGCCCAGGAGGGCCGCGACGCGTTCGTGCAGAAGCGCAAGCGCGACTTCAAGCGCTTCCCCTGGTCCTACTGACCGGAGGCTTCGCGAGGCCGTCTCCGGCCTCGCGAGGGGGGACACCGCCGCTCCGGAAGTCGCCGGAGCGGGCGGAGCGAGGGCCGCGGCGGCCCCGGTCCCGCGCTTCGCGGGGGCGCGGGACTCCTTCGCGGGCATGAGGTCCTCCGACGCGGTGAGGTGCCCGCGCGGCGCTCACTCAGGCTGGCGTGATGACCACCGACGCGGCGGACTTGCGCGCCGGGCCGTGGTTCACCACCTCGATGTTGTTGCCGTCCGGATCCATCACGAACGCGGCGTAGTAGCCCGGGTGATAGGACCGTTCTCCCGGGCCGCCGTTGTCCGTCCCGCCCGCGGCGAGGGCGGCCGCGTGGAAGCGGTGGACGGTCTCCCGGTCGTCCGCCTGGAAGGCGAGGTGCACGCCCCGGCCCTCGGGCGCGCCCGGGTCGGCGGGAGAGATGAACAGCTCGTCGGCGGTGAAGAAATGCGCGTTCTCCGCGAAGACGGGGACGCCCACCACCTCCAGCACGGCCCGGTAGAAACGCTTGCTCGCGTCGAGGTCCTTGACGCGCAGGTGGACGTGGTCGAACAGTCGGCCTCGATGGAACTCCATGGTGCGTCTCCATGTGGGGGGCACCGTTTTCACGGCGCACGTATGGGGCGCGCGAGACTGCCATGAAACCCCATTTCCTGACCTTCTTCTGCGAGCTGGCCCCCGAGCCGCTGCGCGAACTGTTCGACACCGAAGGCGTGCTCGACGACCTGAAGGCGATGCGCGCCGGGGTGAGCCTGGGCCTCGTCGACCTGAGCCCCGAGCGCGCCGCGGTGATTCGTCGACTCAACCGCGAGGGCATCCCCGTCACCGCGTGGCTGCTGCTGCCTCCCGCGGAGGGCTACTGGTTCCACGCGGGCAACCTCCCGCAGGCGGCAGCCCGCTACGACGCGTTCCGCGCCTGGTCCGCGGAGCACGGCCTGACGTGGGCCGGCGTGGGGCTGGACATCGAGCCCGACATCCACGAGCTGCGCCGCTGGTCGGAGGCCCCGCTGCGCAGCCTGCCCGGGATGCTCTCCCGGCTCGTGCTCCGGGGCGGGCGCTCGCGCACGGCGCGGGCGGGCTATGCCGCGCTCGTGGAGCGCATCCGCGCGGACGGCCACCGCGTGGACACGTACCAGTTCCCGGTCATCGTCGACGAGCGGCAGGCGCGCTCGTCGGTGCTGCGGCGCGTGGCGGGCGTGCTCGACGTGCCCACGGACCGGGAGGTGCTGATGCTCTACACGAGCTTCCTGCGCCCCCACGGGCCGGCCTGGCTCTGGAGCTACGCGCCGGGCTCGACGGCCATCGCGGTGGGCAGCACGGGGGGCGGCGTGGAGCTGTCCGGCGTGCTCGGGACGCCGCCGCTCGACTGGAACGAGCTGTCGCGGGACCTGCGCCTGGCGGTCCGTTGGACGCACGACCTGTACATCTTCAGCCTGGAAGGATGCGTGCGGCAGGGCTTCCTGTCCCGATTGCGGACATTCGACTGGGATTCGCACGTGGATCCGCCCTGGGTGCCGGCGCGGCGCGTGGACGCGGTGCGCAGGGCGGCGCGGACGGCGCTCCGGGTGAGTGGTCGGGTGCTCCGCTGACGGGCATTCCCGCATCCGGGACGCCCCTCGCCATGACGCGCGGCGTTCCCACGACTCGGGGTTGACGCTCGGAGGGCGCGGCAGTGTCATGCGCCCCCGGCATTCCCCCGCGCCGAAGCCCGGACCCCGCCCGGGATGGGAACGACATGAACGACCAGCGTCTGACGTCGAAGCTCCTCGGAGCGCTCCTGCTGTCCGCGAGCGCGCTCCACGCGGCCCCCGCTTCGGCGGCCCCCGCATCCGTCTCCTCCACCGTGGTGCCCAACGGCGGCTTCGAGGTCGCCGGCGGCGCGTCGTCCGTGCCGGCGTTCTGGACCGCGAAGGGGCCGGGCAAGGTGACCGCCAGCTCGGAGAGCAAGGCGGAGGGCGCGCGCGGCCTGCTCATCGAGAGCCCCCAGGGCGGCGGTGAGACGAGCGTCGAGTCCGGCGAGCTGCGGCTGTCCGTGGGCCAGCTCTACCGGCTCAGCGCCTGGGTGCGCACCAAGGGCGTGCAGGCGGACCCCCAGGCCCGCTACCCCACGGCCCTGGGCGCGTGCCTGGCGATGAAGAGCTTCCCCTTCACCAACTGCGCGCCGGCCCAGGGCGTGGACGCCGGCAGCCGCGTCTCCGTCCTCTTCTTCGCGACGCAGTCCACCGACCGCGTCCAGCTCCACCTGGGGCGCAACGGCAAGGCCACCGGCTCCGTCTGGTACGACGACGTGCGCCTCGAGAAGGTGGACGACATCACCCAGTACGTGCCCATGGAGTCCGTCCGCTGGGCGGGCAAGGGCTTCCGCTACGACGACGGCGGGTGGATCTACGTCCACGTCGAGGGTGAGCCGTACGAGCGCGGACAGCAGTTCGGCCAGCTCGTCTCGGGGGAGATCGTCCGCTACATCGAGAAGCTCGGCATCCAGAAGGACAAGGCGGACGCGGCCAAGGGCTGGGCGCACCAGCGGCTGCTCGCGGACTCGCTGTTCCTGCGCAAGTTCGACGCGGAGTACCTGGAGGAGATGAAGGGCATCGCGGACGGCGCGAACAAGGCCGGCGCGAAGTTCAAGGACCGCGACCTGGACCTGCTCGACATCGTCACGCTCAACACCGCGGTGGACGCGGGGCAGTTGGAGGAGGCCAACCGCGCCACGTCCACGTCGCTGTCGGGCCGCACCTTCCTCAAGGCGGATGACGAGGCCGAGCGCGGAGGCAAGGGCGACCACTGCTCGTCCTTCGTGGCCACGAAGTCCGCGACGCCGGATGGACGCGCCATCATCGGGCAGATCTTCATGTGGAGCGGCTACACCGGTGTCCACTGGGACGTCATCCTCGACGTGCAGCCCACCAAGGGCCACCGCGTGGTGATGCAGACCTTCCCGGGCGGCATCCACAGCGGCGCGGACTGGTTCATCAACTCGGCGGGCATCGTCATCGGCGAGACGACGGTGGGCCAGACGCCGTTCGACCTCAACGGCACGCCCCAGAGCAACCGCATCCGCAAGGCCGCGCAGTACGCGTCGTCCATCGACGACGTGGCGCGCATCATGAAGGAGAACAACAACGGCCTGTACACGAACGACTGGACGCTCGCGGACACGAAGACGGACGAGGGCGCGTGCCTGCTGCTCGGGACGAAGAAGACGCGGCTGTGGCGCACCGGCAGCAAGGGCAACGCCGCCGACACCCCGGGCAACCTGAAGGACTTCATCTGGGCCAACAACAACAACCGGGACCTGGAGGTGCGCAAGGAGTCGGTGTCCAACCCGGACAACGCGCCCGCAGACCTGGCCTTCAACACCTGGAACCGGGACATCGCCTTCCAGGAGTACTACGCGCGCCACGCGAAGAAGGGCTTCGACCTGGACGCCGCCATCCGGATGATGGCCTCCAGCCCCATCAACCGGCCGCACGCGTGTGACGGCAAGGTCACCACGTCGGAGATGGCGGAGAAGATGATGTTCCTCGCGCACTACGGGAAGACGACG
Source organism: Myxococcus dinghuensis (assembly GCF_024198235.1). Lineage (GTDB taxonomy): Bacteria > Myxococcota > Myxococcia > Myxococcales > Myxococcaceae > Myxococcus > Myxococcus dinghuensis. The sequence goes on from NZ_JAKCFB010000026.1 coordinate 16,620, forward strand.
CTGCGCGAGAAGATGATCGGCAGCCGCTTCATGCCGGACCTGCCGGGCGCCACCCCGCACCTGTCGCTGGGCTACACGACCTTCAGCCCCCTCTTCGTCGCGGACAAGCTGAAGGAGGCGCGCAAGACGTGGAAGGCCCCCGAGGAGCCCGCGGCCCCCAAGCGCGACCTGGCGAAGGTGAAGGAGGCGGTGACGTTCGACGCGAAGCTGCTCTGGGCCAACACGCTGTTCCCCGCGTCGGACGCGGAGAACTGGCTCGTCAGCGGGACCTCGGCGTACTGGAAGCTGCTCAAGGACGTGGCCGCGCACGAGGACAAGCTGGACAAGGCCTTCGAGCAGCAGCGCGACGTGCTGGCGGACCTGAACGACCGCTACCTGTTCGTCTCCTCCCGCGAGGCGGACGTGGCGCCCGCGGCGGCGAAGACGGACTACGGCCGGTATGGCACCTACCTGGTGCCGCGCATCAAGGGGACCTTCGCGCTGCACCAGCTCCGGCTGCTGCTGGGCAACGCGGACTTCTCCAAGGTGATGAACGCGGTGCACTCGCGCTACGCGAACAAGGACGTCACCACGGCGGACTTCAAGCGCGTCGCGCAGGAGGTGTCGGGCAAGGACGTGGGCGCGTTCGTGGGCCAGTGGCTGGAGCGCACGGGCCTGCCCCAGCCGCGCTTCCGCGCGACCGCCTCGCAGGTGAAGGACGGATACGAGGTGACGCTGAAGGTGGAGCAGCCCGGCGGCAAGCCGTGGCACTTCGTCACCCTGGTGGAGGTGCGCACGGCCAAGGGCTCCACCTTCGAGCGGGTGGAGGTGAAGGGCGCGAGTGAGAGCGTCACGCTGCGCTCGGCGGAGGCGCCGGTGCGCGTGGTGTTCAACGCGGGCAACGACGTGCCCGTGGCGCGCGAGAAGTTCCAGGTGCTGGCGAACCAGACGGACGCCTGGGAGAAGCTGCTCATGGTGCACGGCACCGCGCGGCAGACGGAGTCGATGCGCACGCTGGTGCTGGGCTACCGCGAGCTCCTGGCGGACGTGTTCACCGAGCGGCTCGTCCCCGTGGCGCCGGACTCCGAGGTGACGGACGCCGTGCTGGCGGACCGGGACCTGGTCGTGTTCGGTGGCGCCGAGGACAACGCGCTGCTGACCCGGCTGGCCGAGGAGAAGAAGCTGCCGGTGGAGCTGGGCCGCCGCTACTTCCGCTGGCAGGGCAAGACGTATGGCCGGCCGGATGACGGCATCGCGCTGGCGCTGCCCAACCCCTGGAACCCGAAGCGGTCCATGTACCTCTTCGTCGCCAACAGCGGCATCCAGTTGTGGCAGATGACCCGGACCTATCAGCGCAACCTCCAGGGGTGGGCGTTGTTCCGGGGGGGGGACGTCACCACCAAGGGCTTCCATGACCTGGACGCGCTGTCACAGGACGTCGTGGTGACGCCCGCTCCGGCCGCGCCGGCGCAGCCGCCCGCGCCCGCGCCGGCGGCGCCCGTGCCCGCTCCGGTGCTCGGCATGCGGTGAAGGGGCAGGGGGCCGGGGCGCCCGTCACCTCGCCTTCCCTTCGGACCGGGGGGAAGGCGGGTGGACCGCGGGTTCACCGCGTGTCGCGGCGCGAGGTCTCCGACCCGAGGAATAGGCGCGCGGGGTGGTTGTTTTTCCTGCCTGGCCGGATGGACGACGACCGTTCGGGTCCGGCAGCATCCCCCGCTCACATTCCTTTCGGAGCCTCATGCGCCCCAAGAAGCCCTTCGCACACCGCGCCTTCGCCACCAGTGCCCTCGGCACCCTGCTGCTCACGGGCTGCGCCACGTCGCCGCCGCCCGCGCCCACGGCCGAGGCCCCGCCGCCCGCCGCCGTCCCCGAGAAGCCGGCCGAGCCCGCGCCCCTGGTGCTCTCCATCCCCGCGGTCGAGGAGGTCTCCGCGGAGACCGTCCGCTCGCTGGGCGTCGAGCTGAAGAACCTGGACCGCGCGGTGCGGCCCCAGGACGACTTCTACCAGTTCGTCAACGGCACCTGGCTGAAGACCACGTCCATCCCCGCGGACCGCGCGCGCTACGGCACCTTCATCGAGCTGGCGGACAAGGCCGAGCTGGCCCTGCGCGCCATCATCGAGGAGGCCTCCGCGGCGCAGAAGCCGGCCGCCGGCTCCAACACGCAGAAGGTGGGCGACCTCTACAAGAGCTTCATGGACACCCAGCGCATCGAGAAGCTGGGTCTCAAGCCGCTGAAGTCCGAGCTGGGCCTGGTGAAGGCGCTGAAGAGCAAGGACGGCCTGCCCGCGGTGTTCGCGGAGTTCCAGCGCGCCGGCCTCCAGACGCCGGCCGTGTTCTTCGTGGGCCAGGACGGCAAGCAGGCCACGCGCTACATCGCGTACCTCACGCAGGGCGGCCTGGGCCTGCCGGACCGTGACTACTACTCCAAGCAGGAGCCCAAGTTCGTCGAGACGCGCGCGGCCTACGTCGCGTACATCGAGAAGCTGCTGACGCTCTCGGGCGAGAAGGACGCGAAGAACGCGGCCCAGGCCATCCTCGCGCTGGAGACGGTGCTCGCGGACAAGAGCTGGGACCGGGTGAAGAACCGCGACCGCGAGGCCACCTACAACCTCAAGACGCTGGAGGAGGTGGACGCGCTCACGCCGGGCTTCAAGTGGACCGCGTTCCTCAAGGCGGCGGGCGCCTCGGCGACCCCGGGCGTCATCGTCCGCCAGCCGAGCTACTTCCAGGCGCTGGGCGAGGTGATCGAGGCGACGCCGCTGCCGGTCCTCAAGCAGTACCTGACGTTCAAGGTGCTGGACGCGCGCGCGCCGCTGCTCTCCAGCGCGTTCGAGCAGGCGAACTTCGAGTTCCGCGGCAAGACGCTCCAGGGCCTCCAGGAGAACCGCCCCCGCTGGAAGCGCGCGGTGGCGTCCGTCGAGGGCGCGCTCGGCGAGGCCGTGGGCCAGCTCTACGTGGAGCGCCACTTCAGCCCGTCGTCCAAGCAGCGCATGGAGGTGCTGGTCGCCAACCTCCGCGAGACGTTCCGTCAGGGCATCGACGGCCTGGACTGGATGAGCGCGGAGACCAAGGCGCAGGCCCAGGCGAAGCTGTCGAAGTTCAACGTGAAGATCGGCTACCCGGACAAGTGGATCGACTACGCGAAGCTCAAGGTCTCCGCGACGGACCTGGTGGGCAACGTGCAGCGGGCCGACCAGTTCGACTTCGCGCGGATGGTGGACAAGCTGGGCAAGCCCATCGACCGCGTGGAGTGGGGCATGACGCCGCAGACGGTGAATGCCTACTACAGCTCCACGATGAACGAGATCGTCTTCCCGGCCGCCATCCTCCAGCCTCCGTTCTTCAACCCGGACGCGGACGACGCGACGAACTACGGCGCCATCGGCGCGGTCATCGGGCATGAGATCAGCCACGGCTTCGACGACCAGGGCAGCCGCTCGGACGGCGACGGCAACCTGCGCAACTGGTGGACGGAGCAGGACCAGGCTGGCTTCAAGCAGCGCACGAACATGCTGGTGAACCAGTACAGCGGCTTCAGCCCGCTGGAGTCGATGAAGGTCAACGGCGAGCTGACGCTGGGCGAGAACATCGGCGACCTGAGCGGGCTCGCGGTGGCCTACAAGGCCTACCACCTGTCGCTCCAGGGCAAGGAGTCCCCGGCCATCGCCGGCTTCACGGGCAACCAGCGCTTCTTCCTCGGCTGGGCGCAGATCTGGCGCGGCCTGTACCGCGACGATGCCATGCGGCAGATGTTGCTGACCGACCCGCACTCGCCCCCGCAGTACCGCGTCAACGGCGTCGTGCGGAACATGCCGGAGTTCTACGAGGCGTTCGGCGTGCGCCAGGGTGACGCCACCTGGCTGCCGCCCGAGCAGCGCGTGAAGATCTGGTAGTCGTGCTCGAGCCCCACCGTTGCCTCGTGTGAGCGGTGGGGTGTCGGCCTCCGGAGCGCCGCTGGCCTCGAGGCCTCGTCACGGAGACTCGCGGGTGGCGGCCACGCTCCCGCGGGCATCTCGCGTCGGTCTCTCCCGGAAGAGCTGCGAGACGTAGATGCCCACCGGGAGGATGATGGCCGCGGCGATGGCGCGCCGAAGCCCCTTTGCCGCGATGGAGGCGTAGTCGGACGACAGGCCGTCGAGCGCGCAGGCGATGGTCGCCACCAGCAGGGGCGGGGTGGTCAGGAGGACGGCGAACGCGAAGGGGACGGTCTTCGAGTCGAAGGTCAGGGGCGAGACGGCGGCGAACCCCAAGCAGATGTTGCCGAGCACATAGCTGCGCTGCGCGTTCACGTCCGGGTTCGTGATGTAGATGGAGATGTTCCTGGGCATGCGCATGAGCAAGGCAAGCCTCATGCCGCCCATGCCGGACCGCGATTCCGCGACGTTGCCCGGGGCCCGACAACGTCGTTGTCGCGGGCTGTCACTGTTGGCGACACCCGCCTACGGGGAACCCACCGGGCCGTCGCGTGGGTGTCGATAGTCGCCTGCCTCCGCGGACGATGGCGTCCGCCTGATGCCGTGCGGAACGTGGCTCGCCTTTCAAAGGAGCCATGTGTTGCTGAATCAGGTGAAGAGGATGGGGGCTGTTGTCGGGTTGCTGTTCGCCGTGGGCTTCGGCGCCGTCGCCCAGGCCGAAGAGTCGGAGGCCCGTGACGTCGAGCCCGTCGCGTGTGCCGAGGAGGTCGATGCCATGGCGGCGGACCCCCAGAAGGCCTGCTATCGCCAGTGTGTCAAACAGGGGGCGGAGTGCGTCTACGCCTGCATCCAGGATGGGAGTCCCCACGAGTGCTACGACGCCTGTGGCATCGAACTCCAGTGGTGCATGGTGGGCTGTAGCCTGACCGACGCGACCGAGCAGCAGTGAGCCACGGACGTCGTCCCGTGCCAGCGGGATGACGGACCCGGTGCTCTCCCGGGACGTCTTCGTGTCGTCCCGGGGAGCATCGCTGGGGGTTTCCGTATCCGCGCGTCCAGCCTCGTGGCTAGATGGGGCAGCGGTGGGCGCCCCGAGCCATGTCCGCGCACGGACGACGATGGACGCGGACGACACCTCACAGCCCCGGACCCCGAGCATCCACCGGGGAGACATCTTCTGGCTGGCCCCGGACGACTCCCGGGGACCCGCGCCGGCGTACTCGCATCCTCACGTGGTGGTCCAGGAGGACGTCTTCAACCACTCGCGCATCACGACCGTCGTCGTGTGCGCCCTGACGTCGAATCTGCACCGGGCGAAGGAGCCCGGCAACGTCCTGCTCGACCTGGGAGAGGGCAGCCTCCCCAGGCAGAGCGTCGTGGTGGTGTCGCAGATCTCCTCGGTCGAGAAGCACCGGCTCGGTGAACGTGTGGGCACGTTGTCCAGCGCTCGTGTGGAGCAGATCCTCGCGGGCCTGCGCTTCCTCCAGGCGTCGTTCTTCCGGAGCACCCCCGGGGGCTGAGCGGACCCCGGACTCCATGATGAATTCATGATTGGCGCCGGGGTCGGAGGTTCCACCAGACTCCCGAGGCATGAACCGTCGACGGCTCTTCCTCGGGCTCGCCACCGCCACCGCGTTGACCGCCTGCTCGGCACGCGGTGGAAGGCTCACGCCGAAGCTGGGCCGCGTCGAGGACGTCCGCACGCAGAAGGGCGAGTACGACGGATACTCGGTGGAGCGCCATTTCGACTTCGCGGCGCCCATGCAGGGGAGCTACGGGCATCTGGCGCTGACGGGGACGGGACCTCGGCCCATCGTGGTCCAGAAGCGGACTCGGCGCGCGGACGGGATGCCGCTGTCGGGGGCCCCGGGCCTGCGCATCGACCCCATCATGATGCGCTCGGAGGACCCTCGTGGAGAGGACTTCTTCGTGGGGCGCATCGAGGGGCTCGACTACGAGTATCTGCGCCAGAAGGGATGGCTGTTCCCCTGCGATGCCTCCACCCAGTGGCTGTGCAAGGTCGAGGCACCGCAGCTCGTCACGCCGAGCTTCGAGTTCGTGGACCCGCTCGTCGACTACCTGGGCCGCTGGTTGAAGGCGGGGGGCTTCGGAGGCTCCCTCACCATTGCCGTGTGGCAGCCCCGCGGAACCCCCGCGGATGTCCGGACCTCCATGGGGCGCAAGGACGGCTTCACGGTGGAGTGGGCCCGAGGCCCTGACTACCCGGAGCGGTCAGCCATCGCGCTCACGGGGCATGGGACACAGCTGTTCCCGCCCGCGGTCGAAGGCCAGCCAGCGGAGTACGCGAAGCGCGGCAACACCGCGGTGGTGCTCGAGGGCCCAGGGCGAGCGCTCGTGAACCTCCTGTCGCGCTCCACGTCGTATCCCCCCTACATCGTCGACGTGCACCTCAGCTCCTACGCCTCCGTGGATGAGGCCATCGCCGAGTACGGTCACGCCCTCCGTGAGGGCCAGCTCCAGGGGACCATCGTCATCACCGTGGGCGGACCCTTCCTCTTCATCTCGAACTGAGGGGCGTGGGGCCGAGACGGGGCGAGGTCTCGGCCCGACGTCCGCGTCTCTCCCCGTGGCGAAGTGCACGCGGTCGCCAAGGCCCGGGGAAGGCACCCTCGTCGTCCACGTGAAAGGCCCCTTCCTCCGCGTCACGCATCGCGGCGGGAGCCAATCACCGCGACGGGCCTTGCTGTCAGGGCGCGTGCGTGCGGCCTCGTGTCCGAGCCTTTCACCGGCACGCCGAGAGGCCGCGTCACCAGTCGCCCTGAACGCCGACGCCGGTGGACGACCCACTCCCGTTGCTGGGAGCGGGCACATCCACCGGCGTCGAATCACAGACCGGCTAAGAGGCCTCGGCGGGCCTGGGCTCAGGCCTCCCGGCGCCGCGCCCGGCGACCGAGCATCGGCAGGGCGAGGAGCAGCAGCGCCAGCGGAGCGAAGGTCCCCGCGCCGCCCGTGCTGCAACCGTGACCGGAGATGACGAAGTCGTCGTTGGCGTCGAGCGGATTCGTCCCACCCGCGACCTCCTCACCGTCGCTGGCGCCACCCCCGTCGGTGTCCGCCTTGTTCGGGTCCGTCTCACCGGGGTCGAGCGCGCCGTTGTGGTTGGCGTCCTCCACACCGTCCTTCAGGCCGTCGCCGTCCGTGTCGGGGTTGAGGGGCTGGGTGGGGTTGGCACCCTTCACCTCGACGCCGTCCGACAGGCCGTCGTCATCCGTGTCCGCGTCGTTCGGGTCCGTCTCCGTGGCGTCGACGCGGCCGTTGTGGTCGGCATCCTCCTCGCCGTCCTTCAGCCCGTCGTTGTCGGTGTCGGGCCGCTTCGGGTCGGTGGTGGTGCTCGGGTCCGCGTCCGGGCGGAAGTTCGGCGAGGAGCGGTCCGTGTCCGCCGGAGCGGTCTCCGCCGTCACGCCCATCTCCGTGCCATCCAGCAGCCCGTCGTTGTCGCTGTCCGGGTCCAGCGCGTCGATGAGGCCGTCCCCGTCCGTGTCGGTGATGCCGTCCACGCCGTCCGGCACGCCGTCGGAGTCGGAGTCCGCGTTGTGCGGATCCATCCCCAGGGCGATTTCGGTCGCGTCGTCGACACCGTCGAGGTCGGCGTCCACGTCGTCCGCGGCGAGCAGCGGGTTGGTCTCGCCCGGGTCGACGCGGCCGTTGTGGTTGGCGTCCTCGATGCCGTCGCGCACGCTGCCGCCATCCGTGTCGGGGTTGAGCGGGTCCGTCACCGTCGACGGGTCCGCGTCCGGCGTGAAGCGCGTCATGTCCGTGCCGGTGCCCTGGGGCTGCGTCAGGCCCAGCTCCAGGCCGTCCGCGAGCAGATCGCCGTCGGTGTCCGCCTTCTTCGGGTCGGTCTCGCCCTCGTCGACGATGCCGTTGTGGTTGGCGTCCTCGTTGCCGTCCAGCAGGCCGTCGTCGTCCGTGTCGTCATCGAGCGGATCCGTCCCGGCGACCTTCACCTCGATACCGTCCGGCAGGCCGTCGCCGTCCGTGTCGGGGTCGTTCGGGTCGGTGCCCAGCGCGAGCTCCTCGGCGTCCGTGAGGCCGTCTCCGTCCGCGTCGGCGGTGACGACCCAGGCGTAGCTGGCCGGCGTGTCATCCACGTTGCCCGCGGCGTCCACCGCGCGGACGCTGAGGGTGTGTGCCCCCACCGCCAGGTCGGTGAAGGTGACCGGGTCCGTGCACGGCGCGTACGCCGCGCCGTCCAGGCTGCACTCGTAGGTGACGCCCGCCTCGTTGGAGTCGAAGTCGAACGTGGCCTGCGCGGGCGCGTCGGCCAGCGGAGGACCGCTCACGATCTGGGTCTCCGGCGCCGCCGTGTCCACCGTCCAGGTGAACGTGGCCGGCGTGGGGTCCACGTTGTCGTCCTCGTCCCGCGCGCGGACCGCCAGTGTGTGCTCACCGTCCGCCAGACCGGTCAGCTCGTGGGGGTTGTCGCACGAGGCGAAGGGCGCGCCGTCCAGGCTGCACTCGTACGTCACCGGCGACTCGTCCGAGGCGAAGCCGAACGTCGCGGAGGTCTGGCGCGCCACGATGGCGGGCGTCTGGGTGAAGGACGTCTCCGGGGGGAGCGCGTCCACGGAGAACGTGCGCGTGACGGGGGTGCTCGTGTTGCCGGCCTCGTCCGTCGCGGTGACGGAGACGGTGTGCTCCCCGTCCGCGAGCACCGTGCCGGCCGGGAACGTCCAGGTCCCGGAGCCATCCACCTCCACCGTGCCGAGCGTGACGCCGTCCACGACCACCGTCACCTGGCTGCCGGGCTCGGCGGTGCCGGTGTACGTCACGGCGTTGGTGTCCAGCTCGTCACCGCTGGCGGGGAAGGTGATGGCGACCGCCGGAGCGACGGTGTCCACCGTCCACGTGTGCTCGGCGGGCGTGGCGTCCACGTTGCCGGCGGCGTCCTTCGCGCGGACCGCGAGGGTGTGCTCGCCATCCGCCAGGGGACCGAACTCCGCCTGGGCACCACACGCCACGAAGGGCGCGCCGTCCAGGCTGCAGGTGTACGTCACCGGCGACTCGTTGGAGGAGAAGACGAAGGCCGCGGTGGCCACGTTCGTCAGGGGCGCGGGGCCGCTGTCGATGGCCGTGTCCGGAGCCGTGGTGTCCACCGTGAAGGTGACGCTCGCCGGCGCGCTCGTGTTGCCCGCGGCGTCCGTCGCCGTCACGACGGCGGTGTAGGGGCCGTCCGCCAGCGACACCGGCAGGGTGAACGACCAGCCGCCCGACCCGTCCACGGGGAAGGGGCCGTAGGTCGTACCGCCCACCGTCACCGTCACGCTGGTCGCGTCCGTCGCGGTCCCCGTCAGCGTCACGATGCTGGAGTCGAGCAGCGCGCCGTCGGTCGGCGAGGCGATGATGGGCGCGGCCGGCGGCGTCAGGTCCACCGTCCAGGTGTACTCGGCGGGCGTGCTGTCCACGTTGCCCGCCGCATCCACCGCGCGGACGGCCAGCGTGTGCTCACCCTCCGCGAAGCCCTCGAAGGTGACCGGGCTGGAGCAGGCCACCCAGGCCGCGCCATCCACGCTGCACTCGAAGGTGGAGCCGGGCTCGTTCGAGGCCAGCTCGAACGTCGCGTCGACCGCATGGGTCGGTGAGGCCGGGCCGGAGACGACGGCCGTATCGGGCTCCGTCGTGTCCACCGTCCAGGTGTACACCGCCGGCGTCGGGTCCACGTTGCCCACCGCGTCCACGGCGCGCACTCGCAGCTCGTGGTCGCCGTCCGCCAGGTTGGAGAGGGTCAGCGGCGTGTCGCAGGCGACGTACGCCGCGCCGTCCAGGCTGCACTGGTAGCCCACGGCGTCAGCGTCGGCGCTCAGCTCGAAGGTGGCCGACGTCTCGCGCGTGAGCTGCGCGGGGCCGGAGTCGATGGCGGTCTCGGGTCCGGTCAGGTCGATGGAGAAGCCATGCGACGTCGTGCCGGACGTGTTGCCCGCCGCGTCCACGCCCGTGGCGACCACGGAGACGGGACCCTCGGGCTGCGCCGTGGGGAGGGTGAACGTCCAGTCGCCGCCGGCGTTCACCGGGATGGGCCCGTACGTGGCCTCGCCCACCGTGAGGTAGACCTGCGTGTTCGGCTCGGCCGTGCCCGTGAGGGTCGGCGTCGCGGTGCCCACCACGGAGCCGTTGGCGGGAGAGGTGATGGTCGGCGCGCTGGGGGCCGTCCGGTCCACCGTCCAGGTGTGCGTCGCGGGGCTCGGGTCGAAGGTCCCCAGGGCGTTGGCCGAGCGGACCGCGAACTGGTGCGTGCCCTCGGACAGGTCGGAGTACGTCACCGGACTGACGCACGTCGTGAAGGCGGCGCCATCCAGGCTGCACTCGAAGCGGACGCCGCCGTTCTCCGTGCGCAGCGCGAAGGTGGCGGTCGTCTCGCGGGTGAACACGGCCGGAGCGGAGTCGATGAACGTCTCCGGCGTGGACAGGTCGATGACGAAGTCGTTGGAGGCCGCCTCGCTCGTGTTGCCCGCCGTGTCCGTCGCGGTGGCCTCCACGGTGTGCGGGCCCTCGGCCAGCGCGGCGGGGCTGGGGAGGCTCCAGTGGCCGTCGAGGTCCGCCGTCACGGTGCCCACCACGTCGCCGTCCACCTCCACCGTCACCTGGGCGAGCGGCTCGGCCGTGCCCGTGAAGACGGGCTGCGCGGTGGCGATGGTCGTTCCGTCGGCCGGAGCGGTGATGACCGGCGCGTCCGGAGCCACCGTGTCCACCGTGAACTGCGTGGGCGCGCTGGGCACGCTCACGTTGCCCGCGGCGTCCGTGGCGGTCGCCGTCACCGAGTGCGGTCCCTGGGCCAGGTCGACCGCGGGCGTGAAGGTCCACTCGCCCGTGGGGCTCACCGGGGCCGTGCCGAGCACCGTGCCATCCACCGTCACGGTGACCACCGTGCCCGGCTGCGCCGTGCCGGAGATGGCCGGGCGCTGCGTGGGCACCGTCACGCCCTGGGCGGGCGCGACGATTTCGGGCGCGTCCGGCGCCGTGGTGTCCACCGTCCAGGTGTACGTCGCGGGCGTCGGGTCCACGTTGCCCGCCGCGTCACGGGCGCGCACGGACAGGGTGTGGCTGCGCTCGGAGAGGCTCGAGAACGTCACCGGGTTGGTGCAACTGGAGTACGCCGCCCCATTGAGCGAGCACTCATACGTCACCCCCGTCGTGTCGCTGCTGAAGCCGAACGTGGCGCTGGTGGCGTTGGTGATGGAGGCCGGGTGCGTGGTGATGGTCGTGTCCGGAGGCGTCGTGTCCACCGTCCAGGAGCGGGTGGCGGGCGTGGCGTCCACGTTGCCGGCGGCGTCGCGCGCGCGGACCGACAGCGTGTGGTTGCCCTCCGCCAGGCTGGAGAACGTCACCGGGTTCGTGCAGGCCGCGTAGGCGCCGCCATCCAGCGAGCACTCGTACGTGACGCCGGACTCCGGGCTGCTGAACCCGAACGTCGCGTTGGCGGTGTTGGTCAGACCGGACGGCCCGCTGGTGATGGTCGTGTCCGGCGCCGTGGTGTCGATGCTCCAGGTGTACGTCGCGGGCGTGGGGTCCACGTTGCCGGCGGTGTCGCGGGCGCGCACGGACAGGGTGTGGCTGCCGTCCGCGAGCCCCGTGAAGGTCTGCGGGTCGGTGCAGGTCGCGAAGGCCGCGCCGTCGAGCGAGCACTCATACGTCACCGGCGACTCGGTGGCGTTGAAGTCGAACGTGGCCGACGAGGAGTTGGCGACCGGCGGCGGGGTGCTGGTGAACGTCGTGTTCGGAGGCGTGGTGTCCACGGTCCAGGTGCGGGTGGCGGGCGTGGGGTCCACGTTGCCCGCCGCGTCCACCGCGCGGACGCTGAAGGTGTGGGAGCCGTCCGCGAGCCCCGTGAGCGACCGGGGGCTGGTGCAGGCCGCGTAGGGCGCGCCATCGAGCGAGCACTCGAACGTCGCCGGGCTCTCCGTGGCGGTGAAGGTGAAGCTGGCGGTCGTGGCGGACGTCGTCCCCGTGGGGCCGCCCGACAGGACGGTGTCCGGAGGCGTCGTGTCGATGGACCACGTGTACGTCGCGGGCGTGGCGTCCACGTTGCCCGCGGCGTCGCGCGCGCGGACCTCCAGCGTGTGATTGCCCTGCGCCAGGCTGGTGAACGTCACCGGGTTGGTGCAGGCGACGAACGCCCCACCGTCCAGACGGCACTCGTACGTCACGTTGCTCTCGTTGGAGCCGAAGTTGAACGTGGCCGACGTCGAGTTGGTCGACGGGGGCGGGGTGCCGACGAAGGACGTGTCCGGCGCCACCGTGTCCACGGTCCAGGTGCGGGTGGCGGGCGTGGCGTCCACGTTGCCGGCGGCGTCGCGCGCGCGGACCTGGAGCGTGTGGCTGCCCTGCGCCAGGCTGGTGAACGTCACCGGGTTGGTGCAGGCCGCGAAGGCCGCGCCGTCGAGCGAGCACTCGTACGTCACCGGCGACTCGGTGGCGTCGAAGTCGAACGTGGCGCTGGTGGAGTTCGTCGCGCCGGAGGGGCCGCTGACGATGGAGGTGTCGGGGGCCGCCGTGTCCACGGTCCAGGTCCGGGTGGCGGGCGTGGCGTCCACGTTGCCCGCGGCGTCACGCGCGCGGACCGACAGGGTGTGGCTGCCCTGGCTCAGGCCGCTGAAGGTGGCCGGCGACGCGCAGGCGGTGTAGGCCGCGCCGTCGAGCGAGCACTCGTACGTCACTGGCGACTCGGTGGCGTTGAACGTGAAGGAGGCGCTGGTGGAGTTCGTCGCGCCGGAGGGGCCACTGACGATGGAGGTGTCGGGGGCCGCCGTGTCCACCGTCCAGGTGCGCGAGGCGGGCGTCGCGTCGATGTTGCCCGCGGCGTCGACGGCGCGCACCTGCAACGTGTGGCTGCCCTGGGCCAGGCCGGTGAACGCCGAGGGGTTCGCGCAGGCCGCGAAGGCCCCGCCGTCGAGCGAGCACTGGTAGCTCACCCCCGTCTCATTGGAGGAGAAGGTGAAGTTGGCGGTGGTGCTGTTCGTCGCCCCCGAAGGACCCGAGACGATGGTGGTGTCCGGAGCCACGGTGTCCACCGTCCAGGTGCGCGAGGCGGGCGTGGGGTCGATGTTGCCCGCGGTGTCCCGCGCGCGCACGTCGAACGTGTGGGAGCCCTGCGCGAGCGAAGTGAAGCTGACGGGGGGCGTGCAGGCGGTGAACGCCCCGCCGTCCAGCCGGCACTCGTAGGTGACCGGGGACTCGTTGGCGGTGAACGTGAAGGTCGCGCTGTTCGTGGCGACCGAGCCGGTGGGGCCGGAGGTGATGGTGGTGTCGGGCGCCACGGTGTCGACGCTGAAGGTCACCTGCGTGGCCGGGCCGGTGTTGCCCGCCGGGTCCGTGGCCGTGACGGAGGCCGTGTGGCTGCCCTCCGCCAGCGGCGTGGCGCCGATGCAGGTCCAGGCGCCGGTGCTCGCGTTGGCCGTCGTCGTGCAGACGACCGTGCCGCCGATCACCACCTTCACCGTGCTGCCGGGCTCCGCGGTGCCGGAGAAGACGGGCGTGTTGGTCGGCACGGTGCTGCCGTTCGCGGGCGTCGTCACCACGGGCGCGGCGGGGACCGTCACGTTGATGGTCGTCGGGCCGGTGGTGGAGGAGGACGGGGAGCTGTTCGAGGAGCTGGCGGGCGCGCCACGCTCGCCCGCGGCGGTGATGGTGGCCTGGTTGGCGATGACCCCGGAGGCGGAGGGGTTCACCACCGCGCGGAAGCGCACCGTGGTGCTCTGGTTGAGCTGGAGGGTGCCGCCCAGGGTCGCGGTCGCGCCGGTGCCGATGCGCACGGTGATGACGCCCGTGGGGCTGACCTCGCCCACGTCGTCGCCGGCGAAGTCCGTCAGCGGGCCCGCGTTCGGGCCGGAGACGATCTCCAGCGAGTTCGGCACGTAGGAGAGCTGGGCGGGGAGCGGGTCGGAGAAGACGGTCTCGATGCTGACGTCGTCGCCCGTGTTGGTGGTGACGATGGAGTACTCGATGAGGTCGCCGCCGCGCAGCGACCCGTCCGGCCGCGGGTTCACCGGCGCCGCCGTCTTGTAGGTGTTGGTGAAGTCCGGACGCACGGTGGCGATGGACGTCGCGAACGCGCCGAGGACGTAGGAGTCACCCGACGACGTCGCCGTCACCGTCATCGACGTGGCGCCGCCCGTCACGCGGTTGGTGATGTCCACCACGTCCAGGTCGATGCCGGACATGCTCGCCTGCGCGCCGGACAGCCGGGGCAGGTCGTTGGCGTGGCTGGCGGGCGTGCCGAGCACCGAGCGCGAGCTGTTGAAGAAGTTGTTCGCGGGGTTGGCGGCGTCGGAGATGCTCACGCCGTTGACGAGGAACTGGTCGCCGGTGCGCGTGGCGTCACCCTCGTAGGCCAGCACGCCCAGCTTGGCGTCGAAGCCGTTCGGGGGGACGTTGAAGCCGGACAGCGTCACCGTCTGGGGATTGCCGTTGCTGACGTAGTCCAGGCCGTCGAAGAGCGTCAGGTTGCGGATGGGCGAAGTCGGGTGCCGGTAGAACACCACCAGGGCCCACGCGCTGAACGTGTCGGTGTTGTTGAGGTTGGTGAGCGGCGCGGAGTCCACGTCGCTCACCTCGTAGACGCCCGTGCCATTCGCGGCCACCAGGCTGGTGACGTCCGCGGAGGACTCGTAGATGTAGCGGCCGTTCGGCGCGTAGCTGTGCGACACGTCCGCCGTCACCATCTGCGTGAACACGCCGGGGCGGCTGAACTCCGCGGTGGTGTCCGGGGTCCGCTGGTTCGTCGTGGTCGACAGGTGCGCGGCCCAGTACAGGCGCGCGTACGTCACGACGGCGCCCGTGGGAATCACCAGCGCGGCCCGGGTGCGGGCGTTGGTGGCCGTCACCGAGGTGTTCGCGAGCGCGACGCCCGACTCGATGGTCCAGTAGACGTCCACCGCGTCATCCGACGTGTTCGACCCGCAGGCGCCCACCGTGCCGATGAGGGGCGCGGGGACGCTCGCCGCGCAGTCGTGGGCCAGCGTGTTGCCCACCATCAGGATGTCGCCGCGTTGATCCACGGTGTGGCGCAGGACGGGCGCGGCCACCGCCTGACTCGCCCACGCGGCGAGCAGGAGGGCGAGCGCCCCCTGGAGACGCGCCGGAAAACGGCCGACACGACGGAAGAAGGTCGAGGACATGGAGGTACCAGGGCGTGCGGGAAGGAGAGCCGGGCGCGGGAGGTCGCAATCCACCTGGAGCCATGCGACAGCAGTCGAGGATTCGCCGGGGGGCGCGAAATCCCCGCGAGATGGCCGTCGCTGGGGGGAATGCTCGTCGGAGGAGGGCGTTCGCTCAGTCACGCCGCGTCCGAAAAGCAACACGGGTGCCAGCGTGAAACATCGCGATCACCCCATGGCTGTCTGGTTTTGATGCCGCTTCAGCCGGGGTCGGCGACACGCGTGTCCGAAGGCTGGATCCGGATTCTGGAATCCGGACGAGCGCCTGTCGTCGACGTCGCGCGGGCTCGACGAACGGTAGTCACGGATTGCTGATTTGAATCACGTCGGAGGAAGCGGCGCGTCGTCACACGGAGCGATGTCTCACTCGTACGTGGAGACGTCTCATGCGCCTTGTCTCGAGCAAGCGGGCGGGCTCGACACAGGGCTCGACCCAGGTCGGCGGCGACCGCGATGCCGCCGTCGCCGACCTGTCGAGGCCACCTCGCATCAGCGAATCATCGCGGGGACACGGTGAGCGACGAGACCTGGTCGTTCCAGGGCCCGTTGGGCGCGGCGTTGATGTCGCTCAGGCTCTGGGACGTGGTGAAGCAGCGCCCCGTCAGGTCGATGTGCTCGCACAGCGTGGCCTGGTAGGGGCCGAGCACGGTGACGGAGCTGGCGACGTCGTTGAAGCCCAGGTTGCCCAGGTGGGCCACGTACGAGGTGAGGTGGAGGACGTTGCCCTCGTAGCCGCCGTGCTCGTGGAGGTAGACACCGTCCGCGGCGGAGTAGCCCTGGACCGCGTAGGTGTAGTCCCCCGACGTCGTCTTGTAGCCCCGGCCGTAGTCGGAGTACGCCCAGTTGCTCAGGCCGCCCGGTGACTTCTTCACCACCACGGACCAGAGCTGGAACGGGAAGCGCGCGCTCAACCTCCCGTGCAGTTGCGTGGCCCGCTCGCCCGCGCCTCCGGACAGGCTCCCGAGCTGTCCGTTCACGAAGGAGGCCAGGTACGCGGGCCCCACCGTGCTCGTCACCGTGCGCGTGGTGAAGGCCAGGTGCGTGTAGTCATCCATGGAGTCGGATTGGAGGAAGTTGCCGTTGTAGTGCATCCACGCGCCCCAACTGCTCTTGAGGGCGAGGACGTGCCAGGAGCGGCCCGGCGCGGCGTTGTGGACGAAGCTCCGGATGCCGTACCAGCGCGCCTCCGCGTCCCCGCCCATCGTGTAGGCGGTGTTGCGGAAGATGGTGCCGAACTCGGACGGCAGCGTGCTGGCGGTGGGGAGCAGGCGGAAGTTCAGGGCGAGGATGGCGTCGATGAGCCCCGCGCCCGGGAAGTCCATCATCATGACGCCGGCGCGCTGGACGTTGCCGCCCACCAGGTGGTCGATGGCGTAGTCGTTCACGCCCCGCGTCTGGATGCCCAGGATGTTGATGCCCCCGGCCACGTGCAGCGGGTACGCGAGCGCGGAGGAGCCGCTCAGGAAGTTCACGAACAACGTTCCGGGCGCGCCCGTGTTCGTCCGCGTCAGGTGGTCCCTCACCTTGAACCACTTGTCGTCGATGTCGGCCAGCTCGTCCACGGTCCACGCGTCCTGGAGATCCAACGCGCCCCAGGGGATGCCGTAGGCGCCGCCGGCGAAGTCGTCCAGGATGACGATGCGTCCACGCACCTCGCCCAGCGTCGGGACGTGCGCGCCGCGCCAGATGTACGGGCTGTAGGCAGGCTGGTCGCGATACCACTCGAACGTCTGCGCGAAGCCTCGCGTGACGTTCTCCTCGGTGTGCTCCTTCTTCACGCGCATCACCACCGTCTCGGTGGGGTTCGCGTTCAGGAACTGGATGGTGGTGCGCAGCACGTCGTCGAAGTTGACGTGCAGGTAGACGACGCCGTGGTGGATGGTGAACGCGTTGTCGATGTGGCGGCAGCGGATGTCGAGCGCGCGGACGCCCGCGTCGAGCTGGCTGCGCAGGTCCAGCGACTGCGTCTGGGTGAGGTCCCCGCCGTACGACTGGTACGCCATGGTGTCGTGCGTGCCGGGGAGCGACAGGGCCGCGAGGCTCGTCGAGCCGGGGACCCAGCTCATCCAGGCCGGGTGGCTCGTCTCGATACTGCCGGAGTGGTTGTAGTAGCGCCCCCTCGCGGAGGCGGAGGTCGCGAACGCGAGGCACGCGAGCGCGAGCAGCAACGGGGCGCCCCTCGGGCGGGGCGTCGGGAGTGCGCGGTGGACCATCGACGGGCTCCTCGGCGACTACCAGGTCGCGTAGACCTGCAGGAGCCAGCGCGGATCGCCGACGCTCTCGTGCGAGCAGTTGTATTGCGTCCACCAGATGAGCGGCGGATCTCCCCGCGTCTCGCCCATGGCGATGCACTCCTCCAACGTGTCGTAGTAGCCGTAGTGGATCCAGTTCGCGATGGCGGACGGCGCCGGCACGTTCGGGGACGACTCACGGGCAGGGGCGGACTGGGGCCCGAGGAAGACTGCGACCAGCGCGGCTCCGAGGACGAGACGTCGGTGCATGAGACACCTCCTGTGTGGGGGGCTCGGAGCGTGAAACAGTCGCTCGCATCGGGTCAAGGAAATCGAAAATTCATTGAATTCCTTGCCGGTGCGCGGGCGGCGGTGCGCGGGGCCCTGGCGACCCCGAGGCCCGCCGTCGTCGTGACGCTCAGCGTCTGGCTTTCTTCTGGCCCGCGTTGGTGGCGTCCGCCGTGAGGCACATCACCGAATACAGGTTCATCGTGTAGAGGCTGTTCTCCGGCTCCAGGTCGGAGGCCTTCTGGAACAGCGCCGTGGCGCGCGTGTAGTCGCGCTGGTGGTTCAGGAGGATCATCCCCAGCCGGTTGTAGAGCGGCGCGGGAGAGGGCAGCAGGCCGATGCCGCGCTCCAGCAGCTCGACCGCCTCCGTCCAGCGGCCCGCCTGCTCCAGGCGGATGACGCGCTGGAGGAGGTCCTCGTTCGGGTCCTCCACGGGCGGGGACGTCACCGGTCGCACGGGCGGGACGACGGAGGCCGGGGGCGCGGGCGAGGTGGGCTCGGGCGTGGCGCGGGAGACGGGGGGCCCGGTCTCCACGCGCTCGTCCTTGACCGGCGCGGGACCCACGGTGGGGGCGGGGACCTCGTACAGCCGCGTCACGCCGCGCTCCTCCAGCGAGGCGAAGAGCGCGCGCAGCTCGACCTCCGTCAGTTGGGTGATGAGCGCCAGGTCCGCGAGCGAGGTGTGTCCGTCCACGAGGGACAACACGTAGGCCTCGAAGGGGCTGAGCTTCAGGTTCGTCACGCTCAGTCCACCCACGAGGAACGGGCGCGCGTTGGCGCCCCCGGTGGAGGCGCGGAACGGCGCCACGCGCGTGTCCTCCGCCTGGTGGGGGCGGGGCTTCACGCCCGAGGTGCCGTGCCGGTCCGGCTGCGTCAGCAGGGCCCGTACCAGGGACACGTTGTCGCGGGGCGGCAGGTCCTCCTCGTGGCGCACCAGGAGCAGCTCGCAGCGCGGACACTGGAAGTCGTTGGGCTGCGTGGGCGCGCCACAATGGGGGCAGGCGTCGTCCTCCGGAGGATGGTCGAAGGCGTCCGCGACCGCGTAGTAGTGCTTGCGGATGGCCGCGCGGATGGACCTGCGCACGGCGACGAAGGGCAGCACCTGCGCGACGCCGACGGTGCGCGAAATCTCCTCCAACGCGCGCTGGCGCTGCGGCTCCGCGATGGCGACGTACAACGCCGCCGGCGTCAACCGCAGGGGCATGAAGTCGAAGCCCTCCGCCAGCCGGACGGGCACCTTCTCGAGCAGCGACGACTCCACCTTGGCCTGGGCCAGCTTCTGCGTGGACACGAAGCGCGTCTGGAACTCCTGGGCCAGCAGCCGCAGGACGGGCGTCTCGTCCACGCCCAGCCGCACCAGGCACTCGCCCAGCTTCTGCCCCGTCTCCTGCTGATGGGCGAGCGCTCGGGACAACTGCTCCGGCGTCAGCGCGCCCTCCAGCACCAACCGCTCCCCGAGTCTCCGCGTCATGGCGTGATTCAAGGCGGGCGCCCGCACCTCCGTCTACCTCCAGTGAGTGCGGTGATTCCTGGGTTCGATAAGCAGGAGGAAAGGCCCGGTGTCCTCCTGTATTTCCAGGGCCTTATCGCCCCAGCCCGGTGGGTGGGGCGTCAGGGCGCGAGCACCGGGCCCGCGGCGGCACATCCCTTGGGGGCCGGTGGCACCCGGCAGGTCGGGATGCCGGGGGCTTTTCCGTGAAACTGCCGCCGCCCACCCACCTCCGCGCGCGGTGGGTCGTTCCGCGACCGGGGTGCAACTGTAGGCGCGTATCGCAGGTTCGCAGGCTAGGGGCTTCCCCGTATTCCGCCGGGTGTCGCGGATTCGCTATCCCCGGGGGGCTTCACCCACCAAGCAAAGGAGAGAGCGCCATGAAGCAGCTCTTCGTCGCCGTGCTGTTGGCCTGGGGTGTCGTGGGGTGCGGAGCGGGTGCCGTCGAGGAGTCGGCCTCGCTGGAGTCCACCGAGCAGGAGATCTGCCCGGCGGAGTGTCCCCCCGGGACGCAGTTCGGGCAGTACATCTGGCTGTGCACGGGGGAGACGTCGAGCGCCTGTGCGTCGGGTTACGAGCAGGAGTACGCCGCCTGCTACGACCCCGCGAGTGGCAGCTACGTGACGGGGACGACGACCTGTCGTCGCCGGTGTGGCTGCGCCATCAGCGAGTCCTGAGCCCTGGTCGAAGCGCGAGGGTCGGACACGGTCCATCCGGCCCTCGGGGCGCCAGGCGGGCATCCCCGGGCCGGGTGGACAGCGGCGCGGGGATGCTTACGCTGGGACGTCCCGTTCTCGAGGTCCCCCGCTTGAGCCCCATCCTGCTTCGGCTCGTCTGTGGTCTGTTGTTCTCCGCGCTGGCCCTGGGGGCCGTGGTGCATCCTCCCGCCAACTTCGCGCAGGGGCTGGGCATGTTGCTCCCGGCGGGGATGCTGCTGAGCGTGGCCCTCAAGGGGCCGCGGCGGAACCTCATCCCGAAGAAGCGGGGCGTCGCGGCGCCGGCGAGCGAGTCGCCCCCCAGCGCCTGAAGTCCGCGCCTCCACCCACGCCGACGCGCGCCGGCTCAGGTGGCCGCGAGGTCGCGCAGGGCGCGCCGGTCGAGCTTGCCGTTCGGTGTCCGGGGCAGCGCCGGCAGCACCCGCAGCTCGTCGAGGATCATGTAGCGGGGCAGTCGCTCCGCGCAGTGCTGCTTGAGCTGGAGGAGCGTGGGCGGTTTCGGCGCGGCGCTCACGACGAAGGCCACCAGCCGCGCCTCCAGGCCCGTCCCCGCGCCCACCACGCCCAC
The DNA here is from genome assembly GCF_024198235.1 of Myxococcus dinghuensis. Classification (GTDB taxonomy): domain Bacteria; phylum Myxococcota; class Myxococcia; order Myxococcales; family Myxococcaceae; genus Myxococcus; species Myxococcus dinghuensis. The sequence goes on from NZ_JAKCFB010000026.1 coordinate 36,981, forward strand.
GTCCCGCAGGTCCGGATGCGCGAGCAGCGCGGCCTCGATCTCCCCGGGCTCGATGCGCCGTCCCCGGACCTTGAGCATGTGGTCGCGGCGGCCCAGGTATTCGAAGCCGCCCTCCGGGAGCGCACGACACAGGTCCCCGGTCGCATAGGGCGCGGTGCCCTGGGGCGGGTGGCCCCAATAGCCCAGCATCACCGTGGGGCCCTCCACCATCAGCTCGCCCACGTCGCCTCGCTCGGGGGCCTCCCCGCCGCGTGTCTCCTCGTGGGAGAGCCAGACGCGGTCGCCGCAACTGGCGCGGCCGATGGGGACCGGCTCGGTGCGCGCCGGGTCGAGCGCCGTCACCTCGTGCCAGGTGCACACGTTCGTCTCGGTGGGGCCGTACAGGTTGAAGAGGCGCGCGGCGGGCAGGTGTTCGCGCAGCGGGCGCAGGTGGCGGATGGGGAAGGGCTCGCCGGCGAACAGCACGGCGCGGAACGGCAGGGGGCCGTGCTCCAGCAGGCCTCCCTCGGACATCATCAGGACGAGCGCCGAGGGCACCGAGTACCACACGGTGAAGCGCTCGCTCAGCACCTGTTCCACCAGTTGGCGCGGGGAGAAGGCCAGCGTCTCCGGGATGAGGGTGACGCTCGCGCCCCCGAGGAACGCCGCGTAGAGGTCCAGCACCGACAGGTCGAAGAAGAAGGGGGCGTGGTTGCTGAAGCGGTCCTCGGGCGTGGTCTCCAGGAGCCCATGGCACCACTCGATGAACGCCAGCGCGTTGCGGTGGCTGATGCAGACCCCCTTGGGGGTCCCGGTGGAGCCGGACGTGTAGAGGATGTACGCGAGCGCGTCCTCCTCCAGGCCGTGCGGTGGGAGGGGCGCGGAGGAGAGGCTGGCCAGCGCGGACCACGAGGGCCCCGGGCCCGCGTCGTCGTCCACGAGCAGGAAGCGCAGCCGCTCCAGGCCCTCGTCGCGCAGCCGCGCCGCGCGCGCCGACGTGGTCACCAGCACGTCGATGCGGCAGTCCTCGAGCATGCTCCGGGTCCTCCGGGCGGGGTTGAGCGGATCCAACGGGACATAGGCGGCGCCCAGCCGGAGGACGCCCTGCATCGCCGCCACCGCCCGCGTGGACTTCTCCGTCCACAGGCCCACGCGCGCTCCACTCCGCACCCCCAGCCCGAGCAGGGCGCGGGCCACCTGGTTGGCGAGCGCGTCGAGCTGTCCATAGGTGAGCGAGCCGTCCGGCCCCCGGAGGGCGGGCGCCTCCGGCGTCTTCGCCGCGCTTCGGATGACGATGTCGTCGAGCATCAGAGCCCCAGGTGGTTCGCGATGATGTCGCGTTGGATCTCCGAGGTGCCGGAGAACAGGGTGCTGGGGATGGCGTCGCGCAGCACGCGCTCGATGCCCGTCTCCACCACGTAGCCCATGCCGCCGTGGATCTGGATGGCGTCCAGGCCGCACTGGACCGCGGCCTCGCTGATGGCCAGCTTGGCGAGCGACACCTCCAGCTCCGCCTCCTGCCCCCGGTCCATCAACCAGCAGGCCCGGTAGAGGAGGAGGCGCGCGGAGTCGAGCCGCTGCTTCATGTCCGCCAGCCGGTGGGAGACGGCCTGGTTCTTCCCGATGGCGCGCTTGAACTGCTTGCGCTGCCGGGCGAAGTCCACCGTCTCTTCGAGCACCCGCTCCATCAGCCCGACGTAGGCGCCGAACAGGCACGCGCGCTCCCACTGCATGGAGCGCTTGAACACCGACGCGCCCTGGCCCTCGGCGCCCAGCCGCGCCGCCGCCGGGACACGACAGGACTCCAGGTAGAGGGGCGCGATGGGGGAGGTGGACAGCCCCATCTTCTGGAAGGGCCGCCCCACGCGAAGCCCCGGGGTGTCCTTCTCGACGAGGAACGCGCTCACGCCCATGTAGCCGTGCGTCGGGTCCGTGACGGCGTAGACGAGGAACACGTCCGCGTCCGGCCCGTTGGTGACGTAGCTCTTGCCGCCGTCGAGGACGTAGTGCTCGCCCTCACGGACGGCCCGCGTCTTGAGCGCGAAGACGTCCGAGCCCGCCTCGGGCTCCGTGATGGCGTTGGCGCCGACCCACTCTCCCGACGCGAGGCGCGGCAGGTAGCGGTCCTTCTGGCCGTCGCTCCCTCCCTCCAGCAACGGCATCACGCAGGCGAAGAGGTGGGCGCCCACGGAGAAGACCAGCCCGGTGTCCAGGCAGCCCCGTCCCAGCGCCTCCATCAGCCTCGCCGTCGTCAAGGTGTCCACACCCAGTCCGCCGTAGCGCTCCGGCACGGGCAGCCCCAGGAAGCCGAACTCCCCACAGCGCCGCCACGCCGCCCGGGGCAGGCCCGCGCCTTGCTCCGTCGCGCCGTTCAACTCCGCGCGCGCGAAGGCGCATGCGCGCTCGTACAAGGTCGCTTGTTCACTCGTCCAGCCAAAGTCCATGGAGCCTGTCTCCTCCGTCGTCGCGGTGAGCCCGTGGGCTGCCTTCCAGGGCACTATCGTTGTGCAGGGGTGAACACCGGTGCGGGTTTGCGTTTCTGCCCTTGTGTCTGGATTGTCGCGTCTGGTTGATTGTATTTGCTTGGCCAGAGGTGCGGGGGTGGATCGACAGTCTAATGCGAGGTGGTTCGAAGCCATAGCTGTCACAGGCCTGGGGATCCGCCTCCCAGGCGCCGAGTGTCCGCGTTCACTCTGGCGGATTCTTTGTGATGGCATTGATGTGACGGATGAAATCCCGGCGTCTCGCTGGGATATGGGATTGCTCCACGACTCGGCGCCGGAGCGGCCGGGGCGCATCCGACACCGTCGCGCGGGATTGCTGGCGGATGTGTCGTCGGTGGATGCCCAGGCGTTCCGTCTGTCGAAGCGGGAGTTGCGTCAGATGGACCCCCAGCACCGGGTGTTGTTCGAGTGTGCGTGGCGGGCCCTGGAGGATGCGGGCATCCCCTTCGACTCGGTGCGTGGGAGTCGCACGGGGGTCTTCGTGGGGACCAGCTTCAACGACTTCCAGCGGTTGCTCGCCCGGGACTGGGAGCGGCTGGACGGCTACGCGCTGCTGGGCTCGACGCCCTCGTTCGCGGCCAACCGCATCTCCCATGCGTTCGACCTGCGCGGCCCCAGCACCTGCTCGAGCGTGGGGTGCGCCTCCTCGACGACGGCGCTCCACGAGGCGTGTCGGAGCCTGCTCCTGGGCGAGGTGGACCTGGCGCTCGCGGGGGGCGTGGAGCTGATGCTCTCGCCGGACAGCAGCATCATGCTGTCGCAGGCGGGGGTGCTCTCGGCGGCGGGGCGGTGCCGCACGCTGGACGCCCAGGCGGATGGCTACGTCCGTGGAGAGGGCGCGGGCCTGGTCGTGCTCAAGCGCCTGTCCCAGGTGGACCCGACCGACCGCGTCTATGCGGTGATTCGCGGCGGCGCCGTCAACCACAATGGCCGCAACGAGTGGGTCATGGCGCCGAGTGTCGAGGCCCAGGCCGACGTCATCCGCCAGGCGTGTGAGCGGGGTGGCGTGGACCCGGCGGCGCTCGACTACGTGGAGCTGCACGGCTCGGCGTTCCTCAAGGGGGATGCGGCGGAGGCGCTCGCCATCGGACAGGCGCGGGGGCGCGCGGGCGACTCGGTGTGCCGGCTGGGGGCCATCAGCAACAACCTGGGCTACCTGGGCGCGGCGGCGGGCATCGCGCAGTTCATCAAGGTGTGCCTGGCCCTGCACCACCGGGCCCTGCCGCCCACGATCCACGTGACGACCCCCAGCCCCCACATCGCCTTCGGCGAGCTGGGCCTGGCCGTCCAGTCGGAGCTGACGCCATGGCCACGGCGCTCGCCCGAGCAGCCTCTCCGGGCCGGAGTCGTGTCCACCTCCCTGGGCGGCTCCAATGTCTTCCTCGTGCTGGAGTCTCCACCCGAGGTCGCGCGCGCCCCGGCGGCGAGCACCCCAGGGCATCTGCTGGCGTTCTCCGCGCTGTGTCCGGCCTCGCTGCGCCAGCGCGCGCTCCAGCTGCGCGACTTCCTCGCGGCGACGGGAGAGGCCGCGGCGCCCACCTCGGATGTGTGTTTCACGTCTGTGTTCAAGAGACAACATCATCGATATCGTGGCGCCGTCGTGGCCGCGAGCCGGGAGGGTTTGGGGCGGGGGTTGAATGCCTTTCTCCAGTCAGACATGACGACGCCCTGGGTTGAGCGGGAGGGGCTGACGTCTTGGGTATCTATCGCTCGTGAATATGTTGCGGGTAGTATGGTTTCACGGGATGCCTGGCCCGCGAGCGGTGGGGGGTGTGTGAGTCTTCCTGTCTATCCATTCCAGCGACAGCGTTTGTGGCCTGAATGGCTGTCGCCCGGCGAGGTGTCGCGTGCGCCATTGGGGGCGCGGCAGGGTCCCGCCCCGGCGCCCGGGGATGGGTTCCGGACCGGATCGACGGAGACACGCGAGTCGCGCCTGCTCGCGTTGCTCTGCGCCCACGTGGCGGAGCTGCTGGAGGTGGAGCCCTCGGCGGTGGAGACGCGGGAGCGGACCCTGTTCGAGATGGGCTTGAGCTCCGTCGGGCTCGTGGCGCTCCGTGGGCGCATCAGCCGCGAGCTGGGCCTGACGCTGCCCACGACCCTCTTCTTCGAGTACCCCCGGCTGGCGATGCTGGCGCCGCAGTTGCGGATGCTCCTCGACGCCCGGGCCAGTGACGCCCTGCAGGCCCCCGCTGTCGAGGAGGCCGCCCCGTCCGGCCAGGGAGACTCGGAGCGCGTGGCCCGAATCTCCTCGCTGACCGACGAGCAGGCGCGCGAGCGCATCGCGCGGACGCTGGAGGCGCTCGGCGTGGAGGTCGACTCATGAGTGGCAAGGGCGCCCCCGGCGTGGAGCTGACGCCGCTCCAGCAGGCATTGCTCACCATCGAGCGGCTCCAGGAGAAGCTCGCGGTCGCGACGCGCGCGGAGGATGAGCCGATCGCCATCATCGGCATGGGGTGTCGCTTCCCGGGAGGTGCCTCGGATCCAGAGCGGTTCCAGGCGTTGCTGTGGAGCGGACGCGAGGCGGTGGGAGAGGTCCCCTCGGAGCGGCGCGACCTCCGGGCGGCCCACGATCCCGAACCCTCCGTGCCGGGCCGGACGACGATGCGGCGCGGCGGCTTCGTGGAGGGCGTCGACCGGTTCGACGCGGAGTTCTTCCGCATCTCACGACGCGAGGCGGAGGGGATGGACCCCCAGCAGCGGTTCTTCCTCGAGGTGGGCTGGGAGGCCCTGGAGGACGCGGGGCTGTCGCCGAGGCGCCTGTCGGGGACACGGACCGGCGTCTTCGCGGGTGTGCATGCGCGGGACTACGCGCTGCTCGCCGAGGGCGGACTGGAGCGGGTGGGGGCCCACTACTCCACCGGCGTGGACGCGAGCTATGTGGCCGGGCGGCTGTCGTACCTGCTGGGACTGCACGGGCCCAGCATGGCCGTGGACACGGCGTGCTCGTCGTCGCTCGTCGCGGTGCACCTGGCCTGTCAGAGCCTGCGCTCCGGGGAGTCCACCGTCGCCCTCGCGGGGGGTGTGAAGCTGCTGCTGGCGCCACACCTGAGCGTGTTCCTCGCGAAGGCGGGGGCGCTCTCTCCGAGCCAGCGCTGTCGCGCCTTCGACCGGGACGCGGACGGCATGGTCCAGGGGGAGGGGTGTGGCGTCGTCGTGCTGAAGCGGCGGCGGGACGCGCTCCGCGACGGGGATCGGATCCTCGCCACGCTCCTGGCGACGTCGACGAACCACGACGGCGCCAGTGGCGGGCTCACCGTGCCGAACGTCCGGGCGCAGGAGGCGCTCTATCGGCTCGCGCTCCAGCGCGCGGGCATCGACCCGGCGCAGGTCGACTATCTGGAGGCCCATGGCACCGGGACGCGGCTGGGGGACCCCATCGAGCTGCAGGGCGTCGCGCGTGTCTATGGGGGCTCGCGTCCGCCGGAGCGACCGCTGTGGGTCGGCTCCGTCAAGCCGAACATCGGCCACGCCGAGGCGGCCGCCGGAATCGCGGGGTTGATCAAGGCCGTGCAGGTGCTCCGGGCGGCCGAGGTCCCTCCTGCCTTGCACTTCGAGCACCCGACCCCGGAGTTCTCCTGGGATGGGTCGGGCATCGCCGTGGCGCGTGAGCGCACCGCGCTGGCGCCGCGCGACCGTCCGCTGCGGGCCGCGGTGAGCTCCTTCGGAATGAGTGGAGTCAATGCGCACGCGCTGGTCGAGGCACATCCCGACGACGCGCCCGTGCTACGAGAGGAAGGCCCGTTCCTGTTGCCGCTGTCGGCGCGTCGGGAGCAGGCCTTGAGGGAGCTGGCGCGCGAGTGGCTGCGGCAGCTCTCCGAGGATCGCGCGGTCGCGCTCCGGGATGCCAGCTTCACGGCGGGGGTGGGGCGCGCGCACCACGAACAGCGGTGGGCGTTCGTCGCCAGGAGCCGGGAGGAGCTGTGCGCGCTGCTCCGCCGCGCCGTCGAGGCGAGGGCGGGGGAAGGCCTCTTCCAGGGACAGGTCCGGGGGACCTCCGGGCCTGGCGTCGTCCTCGCCCTGGGGGACTGCGCGTCGCCGCTCGAGTCGCGTGTGCTCGCGCTCCTCGAACGCGAGCCGCGCTTCCTCCAGCAGTTCTCGGCGCTGGACGCGCGCTTCGAGAAGGTGGCGGGCTGGTCCGTGGCGCGGCGTCTGCGTGAGCCCCGTGAGACGGAGCGGGAGGTCGGGGACACACGTTGGCGGCAGGCGCTGGGGCTCCTGTGGCAGCTCGCCCTCGTCGAGCTGTGGCAGGCCCATGGTGTCGAGGTCGCCGCGGTCGCGGGCGATGGGGTGGGGGCCTGGACCGCGGCCGTCGTCGCCGGGGGACTGACGATGGAGGCGGCGGTCGGGCGCGTCCTCGCGCTCGCGCCTGAGGAGCCCGTCGTGGACAAGCCCGCTCGGCTTCCGCGCTTCTCGTTCGAGGAGGAGCGCTGGTTGGAGCCCGGAGGGGCCGGGCCTTCGGGAGGGCTGGATGACGAGAGGCCTTCGGTGGCGGAGGGGGAAGGGACGCGCTGGGCCGACCGCATCGTGGAGCGTGGCGGCGTCGTCCTGGCGCTCGGTGACGCGCCGGACTGGGGCGTCGAGTTGACGTCGGCCGCGCGACGGATGGGGACGGAGACGACGGTGGTCGACGCCGCGCCGCCGCACGACCAGGACGTCCGTCATGCGCTGCTGGGCAGCGCGGCGCGCCTCTACTGCGCGGGAGTGACGCCGCGCTTCGAGTCCCTCCTGCCGCCCGGGCGGAAGGTCCATGCCCCGACGTACCCCTGGCAGCGAGAGCGGTACTGGTGGGATGGGCGCCGAGAGAGTCCGGGTGAGCCGCCTGGCCCGACGGAGCCCCGACGCGCCCCCGAGGGCCTGTTCTGGGACCTCGTGTGGCGTCCAGGAGAGGCGCGCTCCCTGTCCTCGAGGTTGGAGGGCGCGTGGCTGGTGGTCGCCACGACGACCGCCTCCGCCCAGGCCCTGCGTGAGCGGATGACGGGGGCCGGAGGCTCCGTCAGCGTGGCCGTCCCGGGTCCCTTCTTCGAGCGCACCTCCGCGCGTGACTACCAGGTGGACTTCAGCCGGTCGGAGTCCTTCGTCCGCTTGTTGGAGGACTGGGGCGCGACGGCAGGCGCCACCCGAGGTGTCGTCTTCCTGGGGGACGCGCCAGAGGTCGGGCCCGTCGAGCAAGACGTCTCCGTGGCCGGGCCGCGCGAGCTGCGTGTCGCGGTGGACGCGGAGCGGCGGGACTCGGACGTGGCGGTGGTTCGCGCCGTGCGCCATGTCTCGCTGGGGTTGACCTGTCTGGTCCAGGCGTTGGTCCGCGTTTCGCTGCCCATCCCGCCGCGCCTGCTCCTCCTCACGTCGCGAGGGCAGGGTGAGGACGCCGCGGTGTCGCTCGTGGGCGCCTCGCTCTGGGGGTTGGGGCGTGTCATCGCCTACGAGCATCCCGAGCTGGGCTGCCGCCGGATCGATGTCGGCGACACGTCGTCGGGGCCCTCGCTCGACGCGCTCGTCGCCGAGCTGGCTTCGTCGTCACCCACGGAGGTGGAGGAGGACGAGGTCCTGCTTCGTCGCGCGGAGCGCCGTGTCGCGAGGCTCGCCCGGTCCTCGCTTTTCCCGGAGGAAGGCGCGGGATTCCAGCCCCGGGAGGACCGCACGTATCTCGTCACCGGAGGTTCGGGGGGCATCGGGCTTCGCCTCTGTTCCTGGCTCGTGGAGCGAGGTGCTCGGCACCTCGCCATCTGTGGCCGGGCGGGAGAGACGCCGGCGGCAAGGCGGGCCCTGGCGCCGCTGCGAGCCGCCGGGGCGAAGGTCGGCGTCTTCCAGGTCGACGTGGGGCAGCGCCCGGCGCTCGCGGACCTGGTGGCGACCCTCCGTCGCGAGGGGCCCCCGCTGGGCGGCGTGTTCCATTGCGCCGGCGTGCTGGCCGATGGCGCGTTGGCGCAGTTGTCGTCCGAAGGCTTCGACACCGTCATGGGCCCCAAGGTGGACGGCGCGTGGAACCTCCATGCGCTCGTGACGGACCCGACCGTGGAGCACTTCGTCCTGTTCTCGTCGACGGCGTCGCTGCTGGGGTCTCCGGGGCAGGGCAACGATGCGGCGGCGAATGGCTTCCTGGACGGCCTGGCCCGGCTGCGGCGTTCCCAGGGGTTGCCCGCGGTGAGCCTCCAGTGGGGCAGTTGGGGCGAGGTGGGCATGGCCGCCGCCGATGCGCGGCGGGGCGCCCGGCTCGCGGAGCTGGGGCTGTCTCCCATGCCGTCCGAGGAGGCGCTGGCCGCGATGGCGAAGGCCTTGGTGTGTGGCGCCGAGGTCCAGGGGATCGCGCGCTTCGACCTGGCGCGTTGGCGGGAGCGGCATCCCGCGATGGCCAGTGCCTCGCTGTTCCGCGCCGCCCTGGATATGGCGCCGCCTTCCGTCGAGGTGGCCATCGCGCCGCGCAAGCTCCGTGACGTGCTGCTGTCCCTGGAGGGGAGGGCGCGGGCCCAGGCGCTGGAGGCCCGGCTCAAGGAGATGGTCGGTGAGGTCAGCCGGCTGTCACCCGAGCGGATTGCCCTCTCGGATTCGTTCGACGCGCTCGGGTTCGACTCCATCATGGCGCTGGAGCTGCGGGACCTGGTCCTGGGGGCCCTCGACGTGGGCCTGCCGCTCAACCGCTTCGTGGATGCCCGCTCCATCGCGCAGGTGGTCGAGGAGCTGCTGGAGAAGCTCGCGCTGGTCCAGGTCCTGGGCGGCGCCACCTCGGAGTCCGCCGGCACGAGGCGGGTCCTCCTATGAGCCTGGAACAGTTGCTCCATGCGCTGGCGGACCATGGCATCAAGCTCTCGGTGGAGGGGGACCACCTCGCGGTCGACGCCCCAGGCGGCGAGCTCCCCGCCCCGCTGCGCGAGGCGCTCCTCACCCACAAGGCCGCGCTGAAGCAATTGCTGGCGGAGCAGGGCGGAGAGGCGGTGTCGGGCCCGGCGGTCCTCGTCGCGCGTCCCGAGTCACGGCACGAGCCGTTCCCGATGACGGAGCTGCAACAGGCCTACAGCGTGGGGCGTCAGGCGGAGCTGTCCCTGAACGCGTCGATGCACGCGTACAACGAACTGGACTGTCACGCGTTCGACCCGGAGCGCTTCGAGGAGGCCTGGAACCAGGTCGTGGCCCGGCACGAGATGCTGCGCGCGGTGGAGGTGCCGGGCTTCCAGCAGCGCATCCTGCCGTCCGTGCCGCGCTACCTCGTGCCGGTGGAGGACCTGCGAGGCCGGGACGCCCAGGAGGTGGAGGCACGCCTGCTCGCCATCCGGGAGCGGCTCTCCCAGCAGGTGCATGCCCTGGACCGGTGGCCGTTGTTCGAACTGCGCGTGTGCCTCCTCGATGGCGACCGCTCGCGGCTCTTCATGAGCATCGACGGGACCTTCGTCGATGGGTACAGCTTCCAGATCCTCTACCGGGAGCTGGTCTACTGCTATCGGGACCCGGAGGGAGCCCGCTCGCTGCCGGTGCTCACGCTGTCCTACCGGGACTACGCGCTCGCCGTCCGGGAGGCTCGTGGCGCGCGCCATGCGCGTTCGCTCGAGTACTGGCGCTCACGGCTCGCGCAGTTGCCTCCCGCGCCGGACCTGCCGTTGGAGAAGGACCCCCGGACGCTCCTGCGTCCCCGCTTCCGGCGGTGGTTCTCCCGGGTCGAGGCGCCGGTGTGGCACCGGCTCAAGCAGCGCGCGCGCACGCACCGGCTGACGGAGCCCGAGTTGCTGCTGGCCGTCTACGCGGAGGTCATCGCGCGCTGGAGTCGCTCCCCACGCTTCACGCTCAACGTCCCGCACTTCAACCGGCTGCCCGTCCACCCCCAGGTCAACGACATCATCGGCACCTTCGCCAGCTTCACGCTCGTCGAGGTGGACCACCGGCCGGACCGCTCCTTCGTCCAGCGGGCCCTGGCCATCCGGGAGCAGCTCCTGCTGGCGCTCGAGCACCGCGAGGTGAGCGGCGTGGAGCTGTTGCGCGAGTTGTTCCGCGCGCAGGGGCGCATCTCCGCCGCCCTCATGCCCGTGGTGATGACGAGCTTCGCGTCGCACTCGCGCAGCGCTGACTCCCACTGGGTCGACTTCCTGGCGGACTCCTTCGGAGCGCTGGTCGAGGCGCTGACGCAGACGCCCCAGGTGTGGATCGACCTCCAGATCGTCTACCAGCACGGGGGCGTCTTCCTGAACTGGGACGTGGCCGAGGAGCTGTTCCCACCAGGGATGGTGGAGGACATGTTCGCGGCGTTCCGGGAGCTGCTCCAGCGGCTCGCGGACGACGCGACCGCGTGGACGCGCTCGGACCTGGACTTGTTGCCGGCCCATCAGCGCATGTTGCTCGCGCGCGTGAATGAAACGGCCCGGCCGTTGAGTGGAGAGCTGCTCCACACGGGCTTCTTCCGGAATGCCGCACGCAATCCGGAGGCGGTCGCCGTGGCCATGTCGGGAGGGACGCTGACCTACGGGGAGGTGTCTCGACGCGCCAGCCGCCTGGGACGTGTGCTGCGCGAGCGGGGCGCGGCTCCTGGCTGTGTCGTCGCGGTGGTGATGGAGAAGGGCTGGGAGCAGGTGGTCGCGGTGCTGGGCGTGCTGAGCGCTGGCGCCGCCTACCTGCCCATCGACGCGTCGCATCCCCTGGAGCGCCGGGCCTTCATGATGGAGAACGGGGGCGCCGCGCTGGCGGTGACCCAGCCCCGCTTCGCCGAAGCGCCGTGGCCCCCTTCCGTCGAGGTCCTGGTCCTCACGCCCGGCGCCTTCGCCGACCGCGAGGACACGCCCCTCGTGCCCAGCCAGCGACCGGAGGACCTGGCCCACATCCTCTACACGTCGGGGTCCACGGGACAGCCGAACGGGGCGATGCTCACACACGCGGGGATGGTCAACGCCATCGAGTGGACCCACCGGACGTTCGGCGTCGGTCCGGATGACCGGGTCATCGCGTTGAGCGCCCTGCACCACGACTTCTCCGTCTACGACATCCTCGGGACGCTGGCGGCGGGAGCGACCGTCGTGCTGCCGGACGCCGAGCGCCGGAGGGACCCCTCGCACTGGGCCGAGCTGATGGCCCGCCATGGCGTCACGATCTGGAGCACCGTCCCCGCGATGATGGAGATGCTGTTGACGTTCCTCGAAGGAGGAGACGTCTGGCGTCCATCGCCCCTGCGGCTCGCGATGCTGGGGGGCGACTGGATTCCCGTCACGCTGCCGGGGCGGCTCCGCGCCCGCTTCGGCGGCGTCAAGGTGGTGAGCGTCGGCGGTCCCACGGAGACCTCGCTGTGGAACATCACCCACCTCGTCGACGTGGCGGACGAGCGTCGGCGCAGCATCCCGTATGGGCGCCCCATCGCGAACACCCGTTACTACGTGCTGGACGAGCACCTGGAGGAGCGGCCCCTGTGGGTGCCCGGGGAGCTGTGCTGCGCGGGCATCGGCGTGGCCCAGGGGTACGTCGGCGCGGGCGCGGGTTCGGCGAAGTTCACCACCCATCCCCGGACCGGTGAGCGCATCTACCGGACGGGGGACCTGGGGCGCTACCTGCCGGACGGCACGCTCGAGTTCCTGGGGCGCGTCGACTTCCAGCTCTCCATCCGGGGTCAGCGCATCGAGCCGGGGGAGATCGAGGCCTCGCTCGTCCAGGCCCCCGGCGTCCGCGCGGCGGTGGTGGGCGCGGTCGGGGAGCACCATGAGCGGCGGCTCGTGGCCTACGTCGTCCTCGGGGAGGGCGTGGCGACACTCGACTCCGCGCGACTCCGCGAGTTCCTCTCGCGCAGGTTGCCGGAGCACATGGTGCCGGCGATCTATGTCGTCCTGGCGTCGCTACCGCTGACGGCCAACGCCAAGGTGGATCGTCGCGCGCTGCCCCACCCGGACGCCGTGGCCGCGGCGAAGTCGACGTCCGAGCCCCGCGATGGACGGGGCGGGGAGGTCGGTGGTCGGGTCCGCTCGCTCCAGGAGGCCCTGTCGAAGGTGGTGGGGGAGGTCCTCGGTGTCGAGGACGTGCACCCGGACCGCAACTTCTTCGAGCTGGGCGCGAACTCGGTCCATCTCATCCAGCTCCACGTGCGCATCAAGGAGTCGCTCGGCGCGACCATCCCGGTGGTCGAGTTGTTCGGTCACCCGACGGTCCGCGCGCTCGCCCGATACCTGGGCTCCGTCGACGCGCCGGCGGTGAACGTTCCCGCGTCCGCACCCGTCGACGCGCGAGTGAATCGCGGAGCGGGGAGGGACATCGCCATCATCGGGATGGGCGGTCGCTTCCCCGGCGCCCCGACGCTGGAGCGGTACTGGCGCAATCTGGTCGAGGGAGTGGAATCCGTCGACACCTTCACCGACGACGAGCTCGTGGCGTCCGGTGTCGGCGCGCCCGCGTTCCGCGCTCCACGCTATGTCCGCGCGTCGGCGGTGCTGGAGGGGTACGACACGTTCGATGCGGGGTTCTTCTCGCTCACGCCTCGCGAGGCGCGCGCGTTGGACCCCCAGCAGCGCGTGTTCCTGGAGTGCGCCTGGGAGGCGCTCGAGGACGCGGGCCACCCGCCCGGGAGTGGGGATGCCGTCGTCGGTGTCTATGCCGGCAAGAGCGTCAGCCACTATCGCTACCCGTATCCGGACCTGACGCGACCGCTGAACTTCTTCCAGGACCTGATGTCGCAGGACAAGGACTTCCTGGCCACGCAGACGTCCTACAAGCTCGACCTGCGGGGGCCGAGCGTGAACCTCCAGACGGCCTGCTCGACGTCGCTCGTCGCGGTGGCGGCGGCCTGCGACGCGCTGCTCGATGGTCGCTGTGACCTGGCCCTGGCCGGTGGGGTCGCCATCAAGGTGCCGCACAAGGTCGGCTATCTCTACGAAGAGGGGAGCATCTTCGCCAGCGACGGCCACTGCCGGCCGTTCGACGCGCGCGCCAGTGGCACCATTCCGGGCAGCGGCGCGGGCGTCGTGGTGCTCAAGCGACTGGAGCGCGCGCTCACGGATGGGGATCGCGTCCTCGCGGTCATCAAGGGCGCGGCCGTCAACAACGACGGGCATCGCAAGGTCGGCTTCATGGCCCCTGGGTTGGAGGGGCAGACGGACGTGGTGCGCCGGGCGCACCAGCGGGCGGACGTCGACCCGGGGACGATCTCCTACGTCGAGGCCCACGGGACCGGGACCGCGATGGGGGACCCCATCGAGGTCGCGGCACTGACCCGCGCGTTCGGTGGCAGGGCGGAGGCGCGGTCGGTCGGACTGGGGTCGGTGAAGAGCAACATCGGTCACCTCGACAGCGCCGCGGGCATCGCGGGGCTCATCAAGGTCGTCCTGGCGCTCCAGCACCGCACGTTGCCGCCCTCGCTCCACTTCGAGCAACCGAACCCGCGCATCGACTTCGGCGCGGGGCCGTTCTTCGTCGTGGACACGCCGAGACCCTGGACCTCGGCGCGAGGTGTCCTGCGCGCCGGAGTCAGCTCCTTCGGCATCGGCGGGACCAACGCCCACGTCGTGCTGGAGGAAGCGCCCGCTCCGCTCCCGCAGGCACCGGAGGCAGAGCGCTCGTGGCATGTCCTCACGCTCTCCGCGAAGGGTCCGGAGGCCCTGACCCAGTTCGCGGGGCGGTATCAGACCTTCCTGGCCTCCACGGAGGTGTCGCTCGCGGACGTGTGCTTCTCCGCGAACACCGGCCGCCTGGCCTTCGAGCACCGGCTCGCCATCGTCGCGGAGACACGCGAGTCGATGGGCCTGTTGCTCGGCGCCGCGGCGAGGGGCGAGCCCCGGCCGGGTATCGCGAGCGGCGTGAGCGATCCGAAGAAGGCCCCGCGCATCGCGTTCCTCTTCTCGGGCCAGGGTGCGCAGTACGTCGGTGTCGCGCGGGCGCTCGCGGTGGAACACCCCGGGTTCCGTCGGCGCCTCGAGGCGTTCGACTCCGTGCTTCGAAAGGAGTGGGGGACGTCCCTCTTCGACGTGCTGTACCCCGCGCCCGGGCAGGCGTCGCCCCTGGACCGGTTCGACTTCGCCCAGCCGCTGCTCTTCGCGCTGGAGTACGCGCTGGCGGAGCTGTGGCTGTCATGGGGCATCCGGCCCGAGGCGCTCCTGGGGCACAGCACGGGAGAGCTGGCGGCGGCGTGCATCGCGGGGGTGTTCAGTGTCGACGACGGCCTGAAGCTGGCCCTCCACCGTGGCAGGTTGATGCACCAGTTGGCGGAGGGCGCGAACCTCGCCGTCTCCGCCAGCGAGGAGGTCGTCCGGTCGTTCCTGGAGACGTCGGACTCCCGGTGCTCCATCGCCGCGCTGAACGGGCCGGACAACGTCGTCGTGTCGGGGCTCCCGGACGAAGTGGCCGAGGTCGCGAGCGCCATGGAGGTGCGGGGCTTCAAGACGCGGCGCCTGAACATCCCTCGCGCGGCCCACTCGGCCCTGGTCGACGCCATCCTCCCCGAGTTCCGCGCCGTCGCCGCGTCGCTCACGTACTCCCGCCCGACGATGCCCATCGTGTCGGGCATGACCGGCGCGCTGGTGGATGATGCCATCGCCACGCCGGACTATTGGTGCGCGCAGCTCCGCGACACGGTCCGGTTCTCCCGGGGCGTGGAGTGGCTGTATCGAGAGGGCGTGCGGGCCTTCGTCGAGGTCGGACCGAAGGCGACCTTGCTGGGCATGGCGGCGCGGTGCGTGCCCGAGGGCGAGTGCGCGTGGCTCCAGAGCCTGCGGCCGGACGACGGGGGTTGGCGGCAGCTCCTCGAGAGTCTGGCCTCCTTGTTCGTGCAAGGCGCCCCGGTGGATTGGGCGGCGTTCGATGCGGGCTTCGGTCGCCACAAGGTCGGGCTTCCCACCTATCCCTTCCAGCGCCAGCGCTACTGGGAGGAGGGGGCGGGGCTGCAACGTCCGCGCGGGGAGTCGTCGTCCGAGGACGTGCATCCGCTCCTGGGCAGCCCCGTCTCCCTCGCGCTGCTGGGGGCCGATACGCGCGTGTTCGAGTCGGTGCTCGCTCCGTCCACACGCGAGTTCCTGGGCCAGCATCGCGTCTTCGGTACGGCGACGCTGCCCGCGACCGCCTATGTCGAGCTGGCCCTCGCCGCTGGAGCGCGGCTGTTCGGCACGTCGCGACCGAGCCTGTCGAACCTCGCCCTCCTGAAGGCGATGACGTTCCCCGAAGACGCGGGGCGGCGGGTTCAATGCGCGGTGAGTCGGGAGGCGGATGGTTCGGCCTCCGTGCGTGTCTTCAGTCGGGCCGCGACCGACACGACGGGGGCGTGGGAACTCCACGCGACCGGGAGCCTGGTCGCGGAGGACGGCCGTGCGCCGACGGGGCCGGTGCTCGAGGAGGTGCTCGCCCACCTCCACGCGGCGGCGCCCATTCCCGACCCATACCTTCGCGCGCGGGAGTCGGGAGTCGACTTCGGTCCGGAGTTCCGTGGACTCTCCGAGCTGCGTCGGCAGGGCACACAGGTCGTGGCGCGAGTGGGGAGGCCCGCGGCGCTCACGGACGCGGAGCGCTACCTCGCGCATCCGGCCCTGTTGGACGCCTGCCTCCAGGTCGTGGGGGGCGCCTATCCGGCGCTGGACGTCTCGGAGGTCTACGTCCCCACGCGCATCGAGCGCGTGGTGATGGCGGGCGGGCTCGACGACCAGATGTGGAGCCACGCCGTGGTGCGCCCCCTCGACGATGGCTCGCGGCGGCTTCGGGCCGACGTCAGCGTCTTCGGGCCGGAGGGTCGCCTCTGCGTTCGCGTCGAGGGCCTCGAACTGCTGCGGACCCGGCAGGAGGCGCTGCGCCCCGTCACGCCCACCTCGTTGGAGGGGCTGCTCTACACACGTCGCTGGGAGTCGTGCGCGCTGGAGGCGGCGGCCCCCGCCCCACGCGATTCCGATGGAGGTCCCTGCCTGATTCTCTCGGACCGGACAGGTCTGGGTGAGCGGCTCGCGCGCACGCTCGAACGTGAGGGCAGGGCGTGCATGCTGGCCTTCCGAGGTGCCACGGCGCGGAAGCTCGATGAGCGGACCTTCGAGTTGCCGGAGTCCCCCGAGGCGCTCGCGGCGGCCATGGGTGTGTTGTCCCTGGCCGAGCCCCCTTCGGATGTCGTGCTGCTCTGGGGGCTCGACGGCCTCGAGGCGCAGCTCCTGGATGGCGCGAGCCTGGACACCGCGACGGCGCTCGGGTGCGGCGGTGGATTGGGCCTCCTTCGCGGGTTGATGGCGCGTGGCCACGCGGGGGCGGTGTGGCTCGTCACTCGGGGCGCCCAGCCCGTCGTTTCGGGAGACCCGCTGCCCGGTCTCGCCCAAGCCTCGCTCTGGGGGCTCGCCCGGCCCCTGGCCATCGAGGCGTCGGAGTTGAACTGCCGCTGCGTCGACCTGGATCCCGAGGCGGCGCTGGACCTCCAGGTGGAGGCATTGGCGCGCGAGCTGCGAGGCCAGTCCCAGGTGGCCGACAACCAGGTGGCCTTCCGTGGGGGCCGCTTCGTCGCGCGTCTCCGGAGGGTCGGGCCAGCGGACGTCGTTGGAGAAGGCGTGGCCCCGCTTCGTGCCGACGCGAGCTACCTCGTGGCGGGAGGGCTGGGACGGTTGGGGTTGCTGACGGCGGAGCACCTGGCGAGCCGGGGGGCGCGGACGCTGGTCCTGACAGGACGGAGCGTCATCGACGCGCGGAGCGCCGAGCGACTGGAGCGCCTGCGGGAGCAGGGAGTGCGCGTCGAGTACCGGCGGGTGGACCTGGGGGACGACGCCCGCGTCGAGCGGCTCTTCGAGGCGCTGGAGCGGGAGCTGCCGCCCCTGGCGGGGGTGTTCCATTCGGCGGGAGTGCTCGACGACGGCATCGTCCAGCAGCAGCGCTGGGAGCGCTTCGAGCGGGTGCTGCGTCCGAAGGTGAGGGGCGCCTGGAACCTGCACCGACTCACCGCGCGGCTCGCGCTGGACCACTTCGTGTTGTTCTCCTCCGTGGCGTCCCTGGTGGGCTCCGCGGGGCAGGCCAACCACTGCGCGGCGACGTCCTTCGAGGATGCGTTGGCCCACCATCGCCGAGCGCTCGGCCTTCCAGGGCTCAGCATCAACTGGGGGGTCTGGGCGGGTGAAGCGGGGGCCCGTGTGGAGGTCGGGACCTCGTCCCATACCCCTGGCTGGGGAACGCTCCCGGTCCACCAGGGGCTCCGGGCGCTCGACACCCTGCTGTCGAGCCGCCTGCCCCAGGTCGGGGTCGCGGAGATCGACTGGGCGGTGTTCGGTGGGGGGCGTGCCTCGCCATACGACGCGGACCTGCGTGAGCGCGCGCGAGGTGGGGCGGCGGCGCGCGCGGACTTCATGGACACCCTGACGCGCGCGCCCATCTCGGACCGGAGGGCGCTGCTGCTGGCCTACCTGCGTGAACAGGTGGCCTGGATTCGCGGCCTGGGGTCGGGCCTCGCGGTCGACACCTCGCAGGGCTTCGCGGACATGGGCGTCGACTCCCTCGCGGCGCTCCAACTCAAGAACCGTCTCCAGCGCGGCCTGGGTGTCTCGCTGCCGGCGACCCTCGTCTTCAACTACCCGACGGTGGAGACGCTCGCGGAGCAGCTCTCCTCCGCCTTCATCCCCTTGGAGTTCGCGTCGCGGGCCCCATCCCGGCCGGAGCGTTCCGGCTCGAGCGCGCCCGCCCTGGAGAACCTGACCGAAGCGAGCCTCGCCCACCTGCTCTCCGAGCAACTCTCGAAGATGAACTAGGGGACGCCATGGCCGCCCAGGAAGGCTACGGAGACCTGATGAAGCGTGCGCTCCTGAAGCTCCAGGAGGCGCAGGCGCAACTCGATGCCCACGCTCGCGAGCGACACGAGGGCATCGCCATCGTGGGCATGGGGTGCCGCTTCCCGGGCGGCGTCGATTCACCCGAGGGCTACTGGCGGCTGCTGCGAGAGGGCCGCGACACGCTCAGCGACGTCCCCGCCGACCGGTGGGACGCCGAGGCCTTCTTCCATCCCGACCCGGACCGGCTTGGGGCCATCTACTGCCGACGGGGCAACTTCCTGGAGGCCATCGACCGGTTCGAGCCCAGGTTCTTCGGCATCTCACCGCGTGAAGCGGCTCGGATGGATCCACAGCACCGCTTGCTGCTGGAGGTCGCGTGGGAGGCGCTGGAGTCGTCGGGGAGGGAGCCCACCTCGCTCCAGGGCAGCCGGACGGGCGTCTTCGTCGGGATGATGGGGCAGGACTACACGCAACTGGCCACCAGCGCCCCGGAGGTCATCGACGCCCACACCGGCGCGGGAAACAGCCCGAGCATCGCGTCGGGGCGCCTCGCGTACACGTTCGGATTCATGGGGCCGGGTCTCACCATCGACACGGCGTGTTCGTCGTCGCTCGTCGCCGTCCATCTCGCCGTCCGCGGCCTGCGACAGCGCGAGGTCGACTTCGCGTTGGCGGGCGGCGTGAACCTCGTCCTGTCGCCGGTGGCGACGCTCATCGAGTCGCGCGCCCGCATGCTCGCGCCGGATGGCCGCTGCAAGACGTTCGACGCCGCCGCGGATGGCATCGGGCGGGGAGAAGGGTGTGGCGTCCTCGTCCTGCGACGCCTCTCGGATGCGCTGGCGGCGGGTGACCCCATCATCGCGGTCATCCGGGGCTCGGCCATCAACCACGACGGGCGGACCAGCGGCCTCACGGTGCCGAACGGCCTCGCCCAGCAGTCGGTCATCCGGGACGCGTTGAAGGACGCGCGCGTCGAGGCGACGGACGTGGGGTACGTCGAGGCCCACGGGACGGGGACGTCGCTGGGGGACCCCATCGAGCTGGAGGCGCTCGGTGCGGTCTATGGCGACCGGCGCACGCGGACGCAGCCGCTGGTGGTCGGCTCGATGAAGACGAACCTGGGGCACCTCGAGGGCGCGGCGGGAGTCGCGGGCCTCATGAAGGCGGCGCTCTGCCTGGCACACGAGGAGATTCCTCCGCACCTCCACCTGGTGACGCCCACCCCCCATGTCGACTGGCGCCAGGTGTTCATCGAAGTGCCCACCGCGAGCCGCGCCTGGACGAGTCCCGGGTCGCGCTTCGCCGCGGTGAGCTCCTTCGGCTTCTCGGGGACGAACGCGCATCTCGTCCTCGAATCCGCGCCCCCCGTGCCGGCGTCCGTGGCGCGAGGGCCCGCGCGACCGTTGCACGTACTCACGCTGTCTGCGCGGACGGACGCCAGCCTCCGTCGGTTGTCGGAGTCGTTCGCGGACGTCCTCGACCGGGATGGAGGCGTGTGTCTCCCCGACCTCGTCCACACGGCGCACGTCGGACGGAGCGGGATGGAGGAGCGGGTGGCCGTCCTCGCGAAGTCCTCCGAGGAGATGGCGGAGGCGCTCCGGGACTTCAGCCGTGGGACTCCCGCCTCCCGTGGTGAATGGTTCCAGGGCCGACGGGGCGTCGAAGCGCCGCGGGTCGCCTGGCTCTTCTCGGGGCAGGGCGCCCAGTACGTGGGCATGGGGCGGGAGCTGTTCGAGACCGAGCGCTCCTTCCGCGAGGACCTCCTGCGCTTCGAGGCCGTGCTGCGTCCTCACCTGGACCGGCCTCTCACGGAGCTGCTCTTCCACGCCGATGAGGCGACGTTGCAGGAGACCCGCTACACACAGCCGGCGCTCGTCGCGCTCGAGGTGGCGGTGGCGGACCTCCTTCGCGCCTGGGGGCTGCGCGCCGATGCCGTCCTGGGGCACAGCGTGGGGGAGTACGCGGCCGCGGTCTTCGCGGGCGTCCTGACGGCGGAGGAGTGTCTCCCCCTGGTCGCCGAGCGCGCGCGGTTGATGCAGGACCTGCCCGAGCGCGGCGCGATGCTGGCTGTCTTCGCCGACGCGGCGCGAGTGGCTCCCCTCCTGTCCCGTGAGGGGCGCGTGTCCCTGGCCGCGCTGAACGGGCCGCGCAACACGGTGGTGTCCGGCGCGGAGTCCGAGGTCGAGGCGATCGCGCGAGCCCTGGAACGCGACGGCGTGAAGAGCCGGCGACTCAAGGTCTCCCACGCCTTCCACTCGCCGCTGATGGAGCCGATGGTGGCGGCCTTCGAGGCGCTGGCGACCCGGGTGCATCCCCAGGCCGCGGGCGTCACGCTCATCACGAACCACGACGGCGCGGAGGCAGGAGCGGACTTCGCGTGGCCGTCCTACTGGGCGCGCCACATCCGAGAGCCGGTCCGCTTCGAGGCCGGGGTTCGGACCCTCCTGGGACGTGGCATCCGGACGTTCCTCGAGGTGGGGCCCAAGCCCATGCTATCCGAGCTGGCGCGGGAGGTCGTCGGCGCCGAGGACGCGGTGTGGCTGGAGACGTTGCATCCGCGACGCTCCGACCTCGCTGGAATGCTCGGGACACTGGCGCGACTCCACGTCCAGGGCGCCACGGTGGACTGGGGACGCTTCGATGGGGAAGGCCGCAGGCGCATCTCCCTGCCGACCTATCCCTTCGAGCGGCAGCGCCACTGGCTCGAGGTCCCCACGCCCTGGGCCCCTCCGGTGGATGCGTCGACGCCGCACCCGCTCCTGGGCGCCCGCTGGGACTCGCCTGGAGTGAAGGAGGGGACCACCGTCTTCTCCACGGAGCTGGACGCCAGGCGAACGCCACTCCTCGGCGACCACAGGGTCTTCGGAAGGCCGGTGGTTCCCATGGCGGCCTTCCTGGAGATGGTGGTCTCCGCGGCGGCCCAGGTCATGGGCACGGAGGCGGTGGCGCTGGAGTCCTGGGTGGTGCACCAGCCGCTGGTGCTGTCCGAGCCGCGGTCGTGTGTCGTGCAGACGTTGCTGGAGGCGGACGCGACAGGCCTCGGGTGCAAGGTGGTGAGCCGACAGCGCACGCGCGGAGGTGAAGCGCCATGGACTCCGCACGTGACGTGTCGCGTGGTGTCTGCGTCCATGTCGCCGCCGCAGGTCGACGCGGAGACCTGGCGCCGACACTGCGCCACGCCCATCGACCTGGAGGCGTTCGCTGGGGAGGTCCGCGAGCGTGGCCTCGAATACGGTCCCGCGCTGAGGGTGCTGTCGTCACTCCATCGGGGGGAGGGCGCGGCGCTCTCCGTCAGTGAGGTCGTCGTTGGCACCAAGGATTTCCGAGCGCATCCCGCCCTGCTCGATGCCTGTCTGCGCACCGCCGCGGCCATCGCGCCGTTCCCCTCCGACGGCGCGTTGCTGTTGCCCGTGTCCATCCAACGGGTGGAGGTGTTCCGTCCGTTCCCTTCGCGAGTGTGGGCGTACGCCACGCACCGTACCGAGGCCCCGACGTCCGGACCGCCCACCACGGACCTGACGTTGACGGACGAGGAGGGCTCCGTCGTCGCGATACTCACGGGGCTCGCCGTGCGCCGAGCCGAGCGGGAGGTCCTGCTGCGAAGTATCGACAGCGGCTGGCAGGAGTGGCTCTACCGGGTCGGCTGGTCCCGACTTCCGAGTGGGGAGGCGTTGCGGCCGGCAGGACAGGACTGGTGGGTCTTCCACGAGGATGGTGGACTCGGCGAGGCCATCGTGGCCCTGTTCACGAAGCTCGGTGCCCGCGTCACCTCGGTGCGGCGTGGCACTGGGTTCAGCAGCACTCCTGGCGGGATTCGCGTGGACCCGGCATGCCCCGAGCACTTCGCCCGGTGGTGCGAGCGCGGAGACGCCGAGCCACCCCAGGGCCTGCTCTATCTGTGGGGCCTCGAGACGGACCTGGGCGACACGCCATCCGGAGACGCGCTCATGGCCGCGCAGGTGTCCGGCTGCGTGGGAGCCCTGCACGCCGCACAAGCGTGGATGCGTGTCAGGTCGAGCGCACCCGCGAGGTGGGTGGTCGTCACGCGAGGGACGCAGCGCGTGGGGACGGACCCCCGAGCGCCACGTGTCATCCAGTCGCCGCTGTGGGGCTTCGGCCAGGCGCTCGCGACCGAGCTGCCGGAGCTCCGCTGTCTTCGCGTCGACCTCCCGGTGGAGCCTGGCGCAGGGGACCTCCAGGCCCTGCTGCAGGCCTGTGCCCTTCCGGAGAGCGAGGGGCAGGTCGCCATCCGGAGCGGAGCGCTCTGGGGCGCGCGGTTGGAGCGCGTCCGGCCGCGGGCCGCGTCGCCGCGCAAGGTCTCCTTCTCGTCCGACGCCTCCTATCTCATCACCGGTGGGCTTGGTGGCCTCGGGCCTCGGCTCGCGGCGTGGCTCACGGCTCGCGGTGTTCGCCACCTCGTCCTGATGGGGCGTCATGCCCCGACGGAGGAGGTCCGACGACAGCTCGCCCTGCTCGAGGCGCAGGGGGTCTCCGTGCGCATCGTCCTCGGGGATGTCTGCTCCGCTGAGGTTGTCTCCCGGGTGCTCACGGAGTCGCATGGCGCGCCGCCCGTGCGCGGCATCTTCCACGCCGCGGGCGTCCTGCGCGATGCCACCCTGGGCCATCAGTCGATGACACACCTGCTGGAGGTCCTCGCGCCGAAGGTCCAGGGCGCTTGGAACCTGCATCGACTCAGCGCCGGCCTGGAGTTGGACTGCTTCGTCTGCTTCTCCTCGGTCGCCTCGCTCCTGGGGTCGCCAGGGCAGGCGAACTACGTCGCGGCGAACGCCTTCCTCGACGCGCTGGCCCACCTGCGCCAGTCCCAGGGGCTCCCCGCGCTGACCCTCGACTGGGGCTCCTGGGATGAGGTCGGCATGGCCGCGCGGCTGGCGCGCGAGGGCTCGGCGCCCGGAGGGGATTCGGGGCTGGGCCGCATCTCCGTCGCGCAGGGGTTGGACGTCCTCGAGCGGTTGCTCGGCGAGGGGCATGCCCAGCTCGCGGTGCTTCCGGTGGACTGGCTGCGGCTGGCGGCGCGGTGGCCGGGACTGGCTCGCCAGGCCTTGGTCCAGGGCTTCGTCGGTGGGAGTGTTCCCGGCGCTCGTCCCTCGGACTTCCGGGCCCGGCTGGAGGGGGCCGCGCCGCACCAGCGACGCCCACTGTTGCACCAGCATGTCGCCGGCCTCGTGGCGAGGACGCTCGGCTTGCCCGAGTCGGAGCGGCTCTCGGGGCGAGAGCGGTTGTTCGACCTCGGCTTCGATTCGCTCCTGGCGGTGGAGCTCAAGAACCGCCTCGCGGCCAGCCTCGGGCGAGCGCTGCGCTCGACCCTGGTCTTCGACTTCCCCTCGGTGGAAGGGCTGGTCGGCCATCTGGCGACGGAGCTGGGGCTCGCAGCGGAGTCCCAGTCGCCGGAGGCTTCCAGGTCTTCCGAGCGCGAGACCCTCGCCGCGCAGATCCAGGGGCTGTCTGAGCAGGAGCTGACGTCACTCATCGACCATGAACTGGAGAGCGCGCTGGCCCGCTGAGACCCCATGGCGAAACTACCGTCCCGCATCTCGGAGCTGCCCGCCGTCAAGCTCGCCTATCTCGCGAGCCAACTGCGCGCCAGGCGCGATGTCCTGGTCGCGGAGCCCATCGCGGTGGTGGGAATGTCCTGCCGGTTCCCGGGAGGAGGGGAGGGGCCCGAGGCCTTCTGGGAGCTGCTCGAGTCGGGCGTGGACGCGACGCGGGAAGTGCCGCGCGAGCGCTGGGACATCGACGACCTCTACGACCCGACGCCCGGCGTGAAGGGGAAGATGTACACGCGGCGCGGCGCGTTCATCGACCACGTCGACCTGTTCGAGCCGAGCTTCTTCGGCATCGCTCCGCGCGACGCGAAGGACATGGATCCCCAGCAACGACTGTTGCTGGAGGAGTGCTGGCGGGCGCTGGAGCGCGCGGGCATCCCCGCGTCGGGGCTGATGGGGAGCCGCACCGGCGTCTTCGTGGGGTTGATGCACAACGACTACAACGTGCTCGGTATCCACGCGGGCGTGGAGATGCGCTCGGCCTCGCTCAACTATCCGTCGATGGCCGCGGGGCGTATCGCCCACACGCTGGGGCTCCAGGGGCCGGCGCTCACGGTGGACACCGCCTGCTCGTCGTCCGCGGCGGCGCTCCACCTCGCGTGCCTGAGCCTGCGCAACGACGAGAGCGACCTGGCGTTGGTGGGGGGCGTCAGCCTGAGCTTGTCCCCCCTCACGATGATGTTCGAGTGCGAGAACCGGATGCTCGCGGCGGATGGGCGCTGCAAGACGTTCGACGCCTCCGCCGACGGCTTCGCTCGGGGCGAGGGCTGTGGTGTGGTCGTGCTCGAACGCCTGTCGGATGCGTTGGCCCGGGGCGACACCATCCTCGGGCTCATCCGGGGCTCGGCGCTCAACCACGATGGCCGGAGCAGCGCGCTCATGGTGCCCAACGGTCGCGCCCAGGAGCGCGTCATCCGGACGGCGCTGGAGAGCTGCGGCGTGGAGCCCGGGCAGATCGGCTACGTCGAGGCCCACGGCACGGGGACCGTGCTGGGCGACCCCATCGAGATGGAGGCCCTTCGCGGCGTGTTCGGCCGCGGAGAGGCGCGCACCAGTCCCCTGCTCGTGGGCTCGGTGAAGACGAACATCGGGCACCTGGAGGCCGCCGCGGGCATCGCGGGCCTGTTCAAGGTGCTGCTCGCGCTGCGCAACGAGGTCATCCCTCCTCACCTGCACCTGACGCGGCCCAACCCGAACATCAGTTGGAGCGAGCTGCCGGTGGAGGTGCCGACCCGTCCGAGGCCGTGGCCGAGGGGCGAGCAGCGGCGGTTCGCCGGGCTGAGCAGCTTCGGCTTCAGCGGCACGAACGTCCACTTCGTCATCGAGGAGGCGCCGGTCGTCTCCAGACCGGCGGCCGAACACCAGCGCCCCGTCCACCTGCTGAGCCTGTCCGCGAGGACCGAGGACGCGCTCGATGCCCTGGTGGAGGCGCACGAGGCTGCGTTGCCGGAAGACGCCGTTTCGCTCGGTGACTGGTGTTTCACCGCCAACGCGGGGCGCTCTCACTTCGAGCACCGCGCGGCCGTGACGGGGGCCACCTCCACCGAGCTGCGCGCGGCCCTGGCGCGGCTCCGGGAGGTGGGGCTCCGCCCCGCGATGGAGCCGAGGCGCGGCGCCGAGCGTCCCCGGCCGGTGTTCCTCTTCACGGGGCAGGGGACGCTTCGCCCAGGCGTGGGGCGCGAACTCTTCGAGACGTGGCCGGTGTTCCGGGAGGCGCTCCAGCGCTGCTCGGAGGTGTTGGCGCCGCTCATGGGCGCCCGGCTCGAGGACGTCCTCTTCGGTGGGGATTCCGCCGCGCTCCTCCAGGACTCGCGCTGCGCGCAGCCCACGCTCGTGGCCGTGGAGTACGCGCTCGCCGAGCTGTGGGCGTCCTGGGGCATCCGCCCGGGCGCGGTGCTCGGACACAGCCTGGGGGAGTATGCCGCCGCGGTGGTGGCGGGTGTCCTCCCCATCGAGGACGCGCTCCGGCTGGTGGTCGAGAGAGGCCGGCTCGTCCAGCAGGCCCCCGGCACGGGCGCGATGTTGGCAGTCCCCGCCCCCCTCGCGGCTATCGCCCCGGTGCTGGCGCACGTCAGCAACGTGGTGTCCGTCGCGGCGCTCAACGGTCCCGAGGAGCTGGTGCTCTCCGGGGACGCCGCGCTGCTGGGCGATGTCGCGAAGGCGCTGCAGGAGCTGGGCATCACCAGCAAGAACCTGGCGGTCGCGCACGCCTTCCATTCGCCACTCATGGACCCGGTGCGCGCGCCCTTCGAGGCCTGTGTCGCGGGCGTGCCGTTGTCGGTGCCGAGGTTGACCTTCATCTCGGCGCTCGAGGGAATGCCGGTGGGCGAAGCGTTGACCCGGCCTTCGTACTGGGGACGTCATCTGCGGGAGCCCGTCCGGTTCGCCGACGCGCTGGAGGCCCTGCGCGGCCAGCCCCACCGGACGTGCCTGGAGGTGGGACCCGCTCCGGTCCTGTCGGGCCTGGGGCTGCGGACCATGCCGGATCCGGAGGAGTGGGTCTGGTTGCCGAGCCTGCGTCCGGGCATGGGGGAGACGGCGCAGCTCATCGAGAGCCTGGGCCGGCTCTACGTGCGCGGCTTCGAGGTCGACTGGAGCGCCTTCGATGCGCCGTTCGGGCGACGAACGACCTCCCTGCCCACCTATCCCTTCCAGCGCGAGCGCTTCTGGATCCAGGCCGAGCCGCGGAACGGCGCGCGGGCGAGGACGTCGCGCGCGGAGACGGGGGAGGTGGGCCATCCGCTCGTGGGCGCGCCGTTGCCGCTCGCGGGCTCGAAGGAGCATCGCTTCACGACCGTCCTCGACGACCATGACCCCGAGTTCCTCTCCGAGCACCGTGTCTTCGGGGCGGTGGTGCTGCCCGCGGCCGTCGAGGTGGAGATGGTGTTGGGGGCTGCCCACGTCTCCTCCCGGAGCGAGCACGCGTGGGTGCTGTCCGACATGGAGCTGGAGAGGCCGCTCGTCCTGGAGGACACGCCTCGGGAGCTCCAGACCGTGCTCCTCCCCTCCGAGGGCCACCCCATGGGGTTCGAGCTCCACGCGAGGGACGTGGGCGCGGGGGACGGCTGGGTCCGCCTCGCTCGCGGTTGCCTCGAGCCGTGTCCCGAGGTCGAGGTGCGCGTCGACGTGGAGACGGAGCTGCTCGCTCACTGCACGCCCCCGCGTCCGGCCGAATCCTTCTATGCGCTGATGGCACGCCATGGCCTGGAATACGGGCCGTCGTTCCAGCTCATCGAGACGCTGCGATTCGAGGCGCGAGGCTGTGTCGCCCAGGTCCGGTTGCCGGACCATCACGTCATCGGGATGGAGGCCTATCGGCTGCACCCGCTCATCCTCGACGCCTGCTTCCAGGTCACGGCGGCGCTGTTCATGGAGGCCACGGACGTCGCGGTGGAGCATCGGCAGCGGGTGCCGGTGGCCATCCGACGCCTGCGCTGGCTCCGGCAGTCGGGGAGTCGTGTCTGGGTGCATGCCCGCCGTTCGGACGACTCACGCGCCGACTCGGAGGTGGTGGGCGTCGACCTCCGCGTCCTCGGCGAGGCCGGCGAACTCCTGGCCGACGTCGACGGCCTGTTGCTCAAGAGCGTGGACCTCCGCACGCCGATGGCCGCGTCGCTGGAGTCGTCCCGGGAGCTGCTCTTCGAGCTGGCCTGGCGCGAGGTCGCGCCCCGCTCGTCACGGGGCTCGGCGACGGGAGCGCTCGAGCGTTGGTTGCTCGTGGAGGGAGAGGAAGGCGCCGCCTCCGTGCTCGAGGCGCTCGTGCGAGCACGGCAAGGCTCGTGCGTGACGGTGACGTCGGTTCCAGGCGCGGAGCTCGCGCGCAGGACCGCGGAGCACGTCGTCCTCGACGCGGAGGATCCGACCGCCTTCGCGCGGCTGCTGCGGATGCGGGCGGAGGAGGGCGCCGCGCCGACCACCGTCGTCTGGTTGCCCGGGTCCGGAGGCCGTGACACGCCCGAGCCGTCGACGGAGGCGCTGGCCCGCGCCAGTACCCGGGAGGCGTGCGGCATGCTCCACCTCGTCCAGGCCATGGCCCGGACGTCCTGGTCCTCGCGGCCCTCGCTCTGGCTGCTGACACGCGCTGCGGTGGCGGTGTCGCCGGAGGATCGAGTGGATGGGCTCGTGGCCGCGCCCGCCTGGGGATTGGGGCGTGCCGCCGCCATCGAGCATCCGGAGCTGGGCTGCCGCCTGATGGACCTGGACGAGGGCGCCACGGTCGCGTCGCTGTTCGAGTGGCTGGTTCGCCCGCCCGCCGAGAACGTCATGGCGGTGCGTGGCGCTCGGCTCCTGGGCGCCCGGCTCGTTCGCGCGATGCCTCCGCCGGCTGGCGCCAGCGCTCCCCGCATCCAGCCCGAGGCCACGTACCTCGTCACGGGGGGACTCGGCGCGCTGGGGTTGGCGACCGCGTCCTGGCTGGTGGACCTGGGGGCGCGACACCTCGTGCTGGTGGGGCGCTCGGCCCCGAACGAAGAGGCCTCCTCGTGCCTGGACACGCTGCGGTCGCGCGGCTGCGACATCCAACTGGCCCGGGTCGACGTGGCGGATGCGCTGGAGGTCGAGCGACTCGTGGATGGCATCTCGGCGCGAGGTCCTGCGCTCCGGGGCGTCTTCCACGCCGCTGGCGTGCTGGAGGATGCCGTCCTGCTGAACCAGGACCGGGAGCGCCTGGCGCGAGTCCTCGCGCCCAAGGTTCAAGGCGCATGGAACCTGCACCGGGGGACCTCGGGCATCCCCCTCGACTTCTTCGTGTTGTACTCATCCGCGGCCTCGCTCATCGGAGTCGCGGGGCAGGCCAACTACGTGGCCGCGAACAGCTTCCTCGACGCGCTGGCCCATCACCGCCGCGCCCGCGGGCTGCCCGCGCTCAGCATCAACTGGGGACGCTGGTCGGGCGCGGGGATGGCGGGGCGGGCTCGCGGCCCGGACAGCTCGACGCTGGCGCCACAGCGGGCACTCCGGGTGATGGAGGCCCTGCTGTCCCGCGAGGTCGCCCAGGTCGGCGTGGTGCCCTTCGACGATGCCGGCGGGCGGGCTCCCCTGGCGGAGGGGCATGGCCCGCTGCTCTCGGAGCTGATGTCGCGTGCCCGGTCTCCGAGCGCCGCGGTGGAGCGGATGCAGACGCTGCTCGGGGAGTTCTCCCGGTCGGACCATGCTCGTCGCAGGACGCTGCTCTCGCACTATGTCCAGGGGCGGCTGGGATCGCTCCTGGGCTTCGCGCCGGGGCACGACGTGCTGCGCTCGCGGGCCTCGCTCAACGAGCTGGGGCTGGACTCCCTGCGCGCCGTCGAACTGAAGAACCTGATGGGGCGCGAGCTGGGGGTGGACCTGCCCATGTCGCGGTTCATCGACGGCACCGGCATCGACGGCATCGTGGAGGCGCTGCACGCGCAGCTCGAGCTCGACGCGCTGCTGTCGCGCGCGCCGACTCCGACCTCCGAAGGGGAGATGGAGGAGTTGACGCTATGAAGATGGGAGAGCTGCTCGCCGAGCTCAACCGGCGAGGCCTCGAGGTCTGGTCGGAAGGGGAGACGCTCAAGCTGCGGGGGCCGAAGGGCGCCGCGGGCGAGGAGCTCCGCCTGGCCCTGGCCGAACACAAGGGCGAGCTGCTCGCGATGCTGCGCGAGCGCCAGCGGGTGAGCGAGACACGCCCCATCGTCGCCACGCCGCGCACCGGCCCCGCGCCCCTCTCCTATGGTCAGCAGCGACTGTGGTTCCTCCATCGGCTCGAACCCCGGAGCTCCGCCTACAACCTGGTCATGCCCTTGTCGGTCGAAGGTGGGCAGCTCGACCCGACGCTCCTGGAGCGCTGCTTCGTCGAACTCACCCGTCGACACGAAATCCTCCGCACCCGCTACGCGGAGGAGCAGGGCGTCCCGGTCCAGCATGTCGAGCCCGAGCCGAGGCTCGAGTTCGCGACCATCCACGAGGCCGAGGTGCTGGCCTTCGAGCCCGGTGGAATGGAGGCCTTCCTGCGGCGCGAGGGTGAGCGCCCCTTCGACCTCACCTCGGGGCCGCTCCTGCGCGTCCTCGTGGTGGATCGCGGTGCCCAGGGGCAGTTCATCCAGGTCTGTCTGCACCACATCGCGGCGGACGTCTGGGCTCGGACCCTCCTCATCCGCGAGCTGACGACGCTCTACTCGGCGTTCTCACGGGGCGAGCCCTCACCGCTGTCCCCGCTCCAGCTGCAGTACGCGGACTTCGCGACCTGGCAGCGGGCACATCTACAGGGGGAGGTCCGTCGGGAGTTGGTGGATGCGTGGAGGCGGCGCCTGGAGGGGATGCCTCCCTTGCTGGAGCTCCCCGCCGACCATGCCCGGCCCCGGGTGCAGTCCTACGCAGGGGGAGAGGTCCGCTTCGAGGTGCCTCCCTCCGCCACCGAGGCACTCAAGGCCCTGAGCCACGCGGCCAACGCCACGCCGTTCATGGGCATGCTCTCCGCCTTCTTCGTGCTGCTGCACAGGCTGACCGGTCGGGACGACCTGGTCGTGGGGGCGAACTCCATCAACCGGGGCAGGCCCGAGCTGGAGCCGCTGGTGGGCTTCTTCGTGGACAACCTGGTGATGCGTGTGGACCTGGGAGGGCAGCCCTCGTTCGACACGGTCATCGAGCGTGTCCGCGAGGTGGTGCTCGATGCCTTCGCGCACCAGGACCTTCCCTTCGACCTGCTCGTCGAGGAGCTCAAGCCCCCGAGGACGCTGGGATACAACCCCCTGTTCCAGGCGGTGTTCTCCTGGACGCGCGAGGCGGATGGCCACCCGGCGTCGCCGGGCCTCCGCATCCAACCGCTCGAGTTCGAGACCACCACGTCGCGCTTCGACCTCAACCTCTTCGTGGAGGACCGGGGCGAGCGGCTCACCGTGCGGTTCGTGTTCAACCGCGACCTCTTCGCGCGGGAGACGGTCCAGCACTACGTGGACTGCTTCCAGCGCCTGCTCCACGCGTTGCTCGCCGAGCCCCACCGGCCCGTCACCGAGCTGCCCGTGTTGTCGTCCGAGGAGCGCGAGCGTCTCCTGCGCCAGTGGAATGACACCCAGGGCGAGGGCGCGGACGGGCCCTGTCTGCATGAGCTCATCGAAGCCCAGGCGGGCCGTACGCCGGAGGCCAGCGCCGTCGTCGTCGATGACTGGGAGCTGACCTACGGAGAGGTGGACCAGCGCAGCGACAGGCTCGCGGCCTATCTCCAGACCCTGGGCGTGGGGCCGGAGGTCGTGGTCGGCGTCTACCTGGGGCGCTCGCCCGAGCTCGTCATCAGCTTGCTGGGCGTCCTCAAGGCGGGAGGCGCGTTCCTCGCGCTCGACCCGGAGGAGCCGTCGGAGCGCCTGCGCCGCATCCTCGAGGACGCGCGGCCGAAGGTGCTGCTGGCGTCGGGGGCACATCCGGAGCGCACGGGGATGATCGTCGTCCAGGTGGAGGAGACCTGCTCGGCCCTCCCGGACGTCACGGGGCACCGCCTGCGCAGGAGCGTCACCCCGGACCACCTCGCGTACATCCTCTACACCTCCGGCTCGACGGGGCAGCCCAAGGGCACGCAGGTGACGCACCGGAGCATCGTCAACTACCTGCGCTGGTGCGTGCGCGCGTATCGCCTCCACGAGGGCGTGGGAAGCCCGGTGCTCGGGTCCGTCAGCTTCGATGGCACGCTCACCAGCCTCTTCGCCCCGTTGCTCGCCGGCAAGGCGTTGTTCCTGCTGCCCCGCCACCAGGAGCTGGAGGTCCTGGCGTCCCGGGACTACCTGGAGCGGGACTTCAGCTTCATCAAGCTGACGCCGTCACACCTGCGGGCCTTCGATGGCCTGGGGCGGTTGAAGGAGGTCCTCGACCGCACACGCGCCGTGGTGCTCGGCGGCGAAGGGTTGCATGGCGCGGACCTGGAGACCTGGGCGAAGTCGGGCAGCGGCGCGCGCGTCGTCAACGAGTACGGCCCGACGGAGGCCGCCGTCGCGTGCTGTTTCCACGAGCTGTCGCCGGACGGCGCCCCGCTTCCAGCGCGTGTCCCCATCGGCCGTCCCATCGCGAACACCGAGCTCTACGTCCTCGACCGTCACGGTCAGCCGGTGCCGCGTGGCGTGGTGGGGGAGCTGTACATCGGCGGTGTGGGGCTGGCGCGGGGCTACCTGGGCCGGCCGGCGCTGACGGCGGAGCGGTTCGTGCCCGACCCCTTCGTGACCGGGCGTCCCGGAAGGGAAGGCTCGCGGCTGTACCGCACGGGAGACCTGGCGCGCTGCCTGGCGGATGGGACGCTGGAGTTCCTGGGGCGCGTGGATGACCAGTTGAAGATCCGGGGCCACCGCGTGGAGACCGGCGAGGTCGAGGCGGCCCTGTCGCGACATCCCCGCGTCGTCCAGGCGGCCGTGGCACTCCAGCGCGCGGCGGGAAGGGAGCCACGGCTGGTGGCCTGGGTCCAACCCTCGAGTCCGCGAGGCGCGCAGGACTCGACGTCGTTGGAGACCGCCCTGCGCGGCGCCCTCCAGGGCTCGCTGCCCGAGTACATGCGCCCCGCCGTCTACTTCTTCGTCGACACGCTGCCGCTCACGGCGAGCGGCAAGGTGGACCGCAAGGCCCTGCCCGAGGTCTCGGCGCGCATGAAGGGCGAGGTGGCGCACGCGGAGGGGGACGTCGCGGGCCTGTCCGTGACGGAGGGCAAGCTCCAGGCCCTCTATGGGGAGCTGCTCGGCCTCCAGACCGTGTCGCCGGAGGCGAGCTTCTTCGACCTCGGCGGGCACTCGCTCCTGGCCATCACCTTGCTGTCACGCATCCGTGAGCAGCTCGGGGTGGAGGTCCCGCTGGGCGAGGTCTTCGAGCGTCCGTCCGTGAAGGCCCTGGCCCGGTGGGTGGAGGGGCAGTCGCATGTGCCGGCGCCCCGGCCCCGGTTGCCGGAGGGCGTGGTGGCGTTGAGGTCGAATGGGAGCAACCCACCGCTGTTCATCACGCCTCCTTCGGCGGGCAACCCGGCCGTCTACATCGCCCTCACGCGACACCTCTCGTCGGAGCAGCCCGTCTTCGGCTTCCAGATGCCGGGCGTCATGGACGACACGCCTCCGCCGGGCACCGTCGAGGACACGGCGGCCCTCTACGTCGACCTGATGCGGCGGGTGCAGCCGCGCGGCCCCTACCGCGTCGCGGGCTGGTCCTACGGCGGAATCATCGCCTGCGAGATGGCGCGGCAGCTCGAGGCGCGAGGCGAGCAGGTCGCCTTGCTGGGGTTGATCGACGGCGCGTCGCTCGACCGCAAGGCGGCGCGGGACAGTCGGGACCTGCGCGAGGCGGTGTCCACGGGCTCCCAACTGGTGAAGGTGATGGTGGAGACACCGTTGCCGCGCGACTACGCGAACCTGCGGCTCGTGGGGGAGTGGATGGGCATCAGCCTGCCCGAGTCCCCGGGGGAGTTGCTGCGCACGGACCCGGGCGGCAAGCGCTCCTATCTCCGCCGCCTCATGGGAGACGTGGGGCGCACCGCCCGGAACATGCGCGTCACGCTGCGCGCGGAGCGCACGTACGTCTTCACGTCCTATGGCGGCACGGCGACGTTGTTCCGGGCCGAGCCCCCGAAGGATGGACGGGACTCGCTGGTCGACAGCGTGCGCCGGTTCGCGCGCGGCGGCGTGCGGGTCGTCGTGGTCCCCGGCAACCACATGACGCTCATCATGGAGGACCAGCACGTCGCGGTGCTGGCCCGGCACCTCCAGGCCAGCCTGGACCTGGCGCTGCCGGACTCGCTGGTCCCGCATGGCCCCCGACCGCTGCTGGTCGCCGGCGGGGGAAGCCCGCAGTTCACCAAGGAGGTGGCGTGATGCCGCAGCGAATCCTGGCAATGGATGGAACCTCCATCTCGGGGGGAGAAGGCTATGTCACCGCGGGCATGCTGGGCGCCCTGCGGCAACTGCTCGACTCCGGCGGAGACAAGCGCACCCTGCTCAACCAGGTGGACCTCTTCGTGGGGACCTCCGCGGGGGCCTTCAACGCGGCCTTCTTCGCGCGGGAGGAGGACCCCGACAGCGCCTACGACAAGTGCCTCCAGTTCTGGGGCGAGGTCGTGGCCATGAACAAGAAGGGCGTGTCGCTCGGGCGCTCCCTGAAGGCGCTCGCGGGCCTGAGCTCCTTCCTCGACTCCAGCTACATGCGCGACTTCTTCAGCAGCTACTTCGGGGCGACCCTGCGGCTGGGGGACCTCAAGCGCAAGGTGGTGATCCCCACCTTCAAGCTCGATGGCCAGCGCAAGGGCCTGCGGACGTGGAAGGCGAAGATCTTCCACAACGTGGACCCCGACAACCCGCGCGAGCTCGACGAGCGCGTGGTGGACGTGCTGATGCGCAGCGGCTCGCCGCCGCTCTCCTATCCCATCTACCAGGGCCTCCAGGGGGATGGCAGCGGCTACGTGGATGGCGGTGTCTACGCCAACAACCCCTCGCTGGTGGGCGTGGCGCAGGCCATCCGCGACCTGTCGCGCCGCAGCAGCCAGGATCAGATCGACACGCTCGTGGCGGACCCACCCAGCATGGACACCATCCTCCTGCTGTCGATCGGCAACGGCATCATGTCCAGCTTCCTCGCGCCGGACTTCAGCCACGGCGTCGCCAACTGGGGCTTCGCGCGCTGGCTGCTCGACACCAGCTTCCCCATGGTGCTGGTGAAGATGCTGATGGAGGCGGGCTCGGACGCGGTCCACTACCAGTGCCGCATGATCCTGCGGAAGAAGTACTTCCGGGTGAACCCCGTCGTGGAGAAGCGCCTGTCCGCCTACGACTTGCAGCAGGTGGAGAAGGTGCTCGTCCAGGTCCTGGGGCAGCAGTCCACCGTGGACCAGCTCCAGCGCGCGCAGCGCTGGTTGCTGCGCTCCGGCTGGCTCGTCGAGCCGCAGCCGGGGGCGCAACCCGGTCCATCCACGCAACTGGGCGCATGAGGGGACCCATGGACCCTGTACGGCTAGGAGGCCCGCGATGACGCGGCTCATTCTCGTCTCGGGACGAGGCGGCGCGGGCAAGACGACGGTGGCGGCGGCGACCGCGCTGGCGGCCTCGCGCCGGGGGCTGCGGACCCTGGTCCTCTCCTTCGACGGCACGCGCGACCTGGGCGCGACCTTCGGCGTGGAGACACCGGGCCTCTCCGCCTCGGACGGGCTCCCCGTCCAGCTCGACGAACACCTGCACCTGCTGGAGGTGGACGTCGCCTCGGAGCTGCGTCGCGGCTGGGGCGGCGGACGCGGAGACGTGGCGGTCCTGCTCGGAGGCGGGTGGACCGACGTCACGGCGGAGGAGGTGGCGCTGGCGCCCGGCGTGGACGCCGTGGTGACACTCACCCGGCTGGGGACGCTCACCCGTGAGCGGCACTACGAGCTCATCATCGTGGATGGCCCCTCCACGGCGGGCGCCCTGCGCTTCGTCGCGGGGGCGGAGGCGGTGGGTTGGTTCACCCGCCGGTGGGGGAGCCCCCAGAACGGCACCCGGCGCATGCGTCCGATGCGGGTCGACGCGGAGGGGCTCGCCGCCCTCCAGGGGGCACGCGACAGGCTGATGGAGGTGGACGCGCTGCTGCGCGACCCGCGGGTGACGACGCTCCGGTGGGTGACGACCGCGGACTCGCGGGCGGAGCAGGAATTGCGTCGCGCGTGCACCGCCTTCGGGTTGCAAGGCATTGCGCCGGATTGTGTCGTCATCAATCGCCTCGCCCCCGAGGGCATGGTGGATTCCCCCGGGGTGGAGGACTTCCAACGGCTGCTCGGCTCGCTCCCGGTCGTGGGCATCGCCTCCCGGTCGCCGGCTCCGGTGGGCCGGGAGGCGCTGGAGGCCTATGCGGGGCTGCTCTACTCCGGCGACGACCCCGCACGTTTGATGACAGTTTCGCCCGCACGGGGTTTCGGCAAGGACGCGGTGGATGTGTATAGACTGGAAGTGCAGCTGCCATTCGTGAACAAGGAGGAGGTCAATCTCTCCCGTCGCGAGGCGGAGCTGGTCATCCAGGTCGGCCCGCTGCGCCGCAATGTCCTGCTCCCCAGAATGATTGCTCAGCTCTCCACCGCGGGTGCGCGGATGGAGGGCGATACCCTGGTCGTGGATTTCAAAAGAGAAAGGAGTGCGTGATGACCTGGAATGACAGACGCCTGCCCAGGGGGTTCTTCCGTCTCGAGACCCAGCCGGAGGAGGGAGCGCGCATCGCCGACGTCGTCGACGCGGTGATTCCCGGTGGGAAGGGGTTCGTGCAGCAGCTCTTCCGCGCGAAGAAGGACGTGCTGCAGGCCTTCTCCCATCTGCTCCAGGCCCAGGTCCGGGAGCTGGAGAACATCGACACCGCCATCCAGGACGGCGAGCGGGAGGGGAGTGCTTCGTCCTCGGGCGGCAAGGGGCCGGGGCTCAGTCCGCGCATGCGGACCATCAAGGAGATGATGCAGGAGGCGAGCGCGAGGCGCCGGGAGCAGGACGCCAGCGCGGGGCCGCCGCCGCCTCAATCGCCACCCGCCGCGCCGCAGCCGCCTCAGGGCGGAACCCCCGAGCCGGAGAAGTTCAAGCCCACCTAGACCTGGGCGCGAGTCATCCGCGTAGCGCATCCACGAAGTCCCCTCGTGTTCGAGGCGGGCCTGGGCCCGTCGCGTCCGAGGTCTCGTTCAGGAGGCAGTCGCGATGGACCAAGAGGGACCCGGACGCAGCCTCGCGGAGCGGCTCGCCGCGCTCACGCCGGAGAAGCGGGCACTGCTGGAGCTGGCGCTCAAGGCGCGTCAGGTCCGTCCGACGGTCGCGCCTTCGGACGCGCCTGGCCCGCGCCTGGGGCTGGAGGCCGTGCTCCAGACGGAGTCCTTCGCGACGCTGGCGCCGTTCCCGGAGGTCGCTCCCGCGTTCTCCTGGCTCCTCGCAGCGCAGGGACGCGCCACGCCTTCGCAGGTGGCCCTCGTTCGAGAGGCCCACCAGGACCTGCGAGGGGTCCTCTTCCGCTCCGTGGACCTCGCGGGCGGCGGACGGATCCTCTCGTGGAGCGTGGGCGCGGGGCACGAACTGGTGGACGTGGCGCGGCGCTCCAGTCTCTCGCGCATCGTCGGCCTGGCGTCTTCCCCCGAGGAGCTGGTGGCGGCGCGTGCCCGCGTGCGCGCGCGGGGCCTGCAAGAGCGCATCGAGGTCGTGGGCGGACCCCCGGAGGGGACCTTCGACGTGGCGTTCGGGTTGGAGTCCCTCCGGCGCGTGGAGTCGCCGCGGGCATTGTTCGCTTCGCTCGGGGAGGCCGTCCGCGAAGGCGGGCGGCTCGTGCTCGGAGACCTGTTCCTCCGCACGACCCTGTCGTTGCCGCATCTGGACCGGCTGTCGCTGCCGCTGCTCGATTCACTCGTCGAGTGGCTGGGCGAGAGTGGGTTCGAGGTCCTCGACTGCGTGGACGCGGGCCGCGAGGTCGGCAACTTCCTCCAGGAGTCCGAACCCGGCGCGGGCCTCGCGCAGCTCGGGTGGGAGGCCGGCGACAGCCGGTTGGCCGTGGCGAGCGCCTACGAGTCGTTGGGCGGGCTGCTGCGTGGCGGCGCCGCGTCCTATCTGCTGCTGACCGCGGAGAAGCGGAGGGGCGGTCCACGGGAGCCGCGGGACGCGCGCAACCGGGAGCGGCTGGCGCGGGCACAGCCCTTCGCGGAGCTACCCCACACCTGGCTGTATGCGCCCCGGTGGCGGCCGGTCGCGCGGCAGACTCCTCCGGAGGCGCCGGTCGCCTCGTCGCCGGAGCACTGCCTCATCTTCTCCGATGGCGCGGGGGTGGGCGCGGCCTTGTCGAGGCTCGTCGAGGAGGCGGGAGGACGCTGCGTGTTCGTCCTGCGGGGCGAGGGGTTCCAGCAGGAGGACGCGGCGCACTTCACGGTGTTCCCGCGCAATCCGGAGGACTTCCAGAAGCTGGTGAAGGCCTTGGGTGAAACGGGGTTCACGCCGACGCGCGTGGTCTACCTGTGGGGGCTCGATGTGCCAGCGCCGGAGGGGCAGGGCGTCGCGGCCCTCCAGGACGCCGCGCTGGATGCGTGTGGCGGCGCGCTCTACCTGACGCAGGCCTTGTTGCAGGGGAAGACGGGGGTGGGCACTCCCGCTTCGCTCTGGGTCGTCACGCGCGGGGCGCAGTGCCTGGACGACACCGAGGAGGCTCCCGGGTTGCTGGGCGCACCGCTCTGGGGCGTGGGTAAGGCCATCGCCTATGAGCACCCGGAGCTGGACTGTCATCGGGTCGACCTCGATGCCCGGGACGGGGTGGAGGACGCGGCCCGGAGCCTGGGGGCCGAGCTTCGCGTGCCCGGGCGGGAGGACCAGGTCCTCCTGCGGGCGGCGGAGCGCCACGTGCTGCGGCTCGAGCGCCACCGTCAGTGGGCCTGGGAGCGGGCCGGGCACCTCCAGTTCCGGAGCGACGCCACCTACCTCGTCACGGGGGGGCTCGGGGGGCTGGGGTTGCAGGTCGCGCGGTGGATGGTGGAGCGGGGGGCCCGTCATATGGTGCTCCTGGGGCGCAAGCGCGCCAGCGACGTGTCCACGCGGGAGGTCGGGGAGATGCGCGCGCGGGGCGCGAGCATCGTCTCGCTGGCCGGAGTGTCCGTGGACTCGGACCTCGACTTCGTGATGGCGGGCATCTCCAAGCGCATGCCCCCGCTGCGCGGCATCGTCCACGCCGCGACGGAGGTGGACGACGGCATCCTCGTGCACCAGACCCGCGAGCGGCTGGGGCGGGTGTTCGCGGAGAAGGTCGGCGGTGCGTGGAACCTGCACCGCTGGCTGGCGGGCGCGCCCCTGGACTTCTTCCACCTGTTGTCGTCGTCCACCTCGTTGATGGGGGCCTCGGGCCAGGTCAGTCACCTGGCCGCCACGGCCTTCCTGGACGGGCTGGCGGTCCACCGCCGCTCGCGAGGCCTGCCTGGGCAGAGCTCGAGCTGGGGCGCGTGGGCCGCGCCGGACGATGTCGCGGCGAAGGAGCTGGAGGCGCGCATGCGCAAGCGCGGCGTGGGCATGGTGCCGCTGGCGCGCGCCTTCTCGGTGCTGGAGCAGGTGTTCGGTCCGGTGCCGGCGGTGGTGGGGGTGATGCCCATCCACTGGCCCACGTTCCTGGCGAGCCTCCCCGGAGAGGGACCGCCGCCGCTGTTCGCGGACTTCGCGGCGGAGGACCGGACGGACCGCGCGACGGATGGCGCGCGACGCGAGCTGCTCCGGCGCGTGCGCGCGGGCTCACCGGAGGACGGCCGGCGCGCGGTGCTCGCCTGGTTCCAGGCGCAGGTGTCCCGGGTGCTGGAGCTGGGGGCCGCCCAGACGCCGGAGCCCGAGCAGACGCTGCACGAGCTCGGGCTCGATTCGCTCATGGGCGTGGAGCTGAAGAAGCACATCCACGCCGAGCTGCGGGTCGACGTGCCCCTCCAGTCCCTGCTCGAGGGACGCAGCGTCGGGGCCCTGGCGGAGTCGCTGTACGAAGCGTTGCGCTGAGTGTCGAAAACGGGGGTGGAACGTGTCTGCTGATTGCGTTCAGGTCCGCTTCGTCGTCACGCCGTTCCTGCCGGAGCACCAGCCCGCGCTCGGCGTGAGCACGCTGGTGAGCGTGCTCGCCAGACAAGGCATCCCGGCGGACGTGCAGTACCTCAACGTCCAGTTCATGCGGCAGATTGGCTGGGAACTCTACTACTACCTCTCCTACGCCACGCCGCCGGAGATCCTCGCGGGGGAGATGGCGTTCCTGCCCGCCTCGCCGGACCTGTTGCTGGGAGAGATGGTCTTCGCCCCCGCGCTGTGGGGCGAGGCGGCGGCGGACTGGGAGGCGTACGCGGACCTCCTCACGCCCCTGCTGGAGGTGAAGCAGCACGTGGACGGGGCGACGTCGGGCGGCGCCCGTCGTGAGCAGGCGCTGCACTGGGGGCGGGCGCGAGAGCTGATCCGCGCCCTCCGGGAGGACAGCCCGCGCATCGTCCGGCAGTGGGCCCAGGACATCCTCCGCGACGAGCCGCGCGTCATCGGCTTCACGTCGACGTTCCAGCAGAGCGTGGCGTCCCTGGCCCTGGCCAAGGAGCTGCGGCGGCTGCGCCCGCGCGAGGAGCTGACGCTCGTCATGGGGGGCGCCAACTGCGAAGGGGACATGGGCAAGGCGCTCTCGGACAACTTCCCGTTCCTCGACCACGTCGTCTCGGGGGAGGGCGAGGGCGTCATCCTCGACCTGGTCAAGAGCGTGCTGGAGCCTCGCGGGCGCCCGCAGCCCCGCTACGTGGCCGCGCCGCAGATCGAGGACATGGACTCGTTGCCCATGCCGGACTTCGACCACTACTTCGAGGCCATCAAGGACATGCCCATGGCCAAGCGGGCGAACCTCACGGCGGAGTCCTCGCGCGGCTGTTGGTGGGGCGCCAAGGCGCACTGCACGTTCTGCGGCCTCAACGGCTCCGGCATGGCCTACCGGAGCAAGGACCCGGGCCGCTTCGTCGGGGAGCTGCGCACGCTCGCGCGGCGCTACGGCTTCAACTTCTTCATGATGGCCGACAACATCCTGGACTTGAAATACATCAAGTCCGTCTTCCCGGCGCTCATCACGCAGGGCGACGAAATCACGATGTTCTACGAGACCAAGAGCAACCTCCGGAAGGAGCAGTTGGAGCTCATGGTCGCCGGGGGCGT
The DNA here is from genome assembly GCF_024198235.1 of Myxococcus dinghuensis. Taxonomy (GTDB): domain Bacteria; phylum Myxococcota; class Myxococcia; order Myxococcales; family Myxococcaceae; genus Myxococcus; species Myxococcus dinghuensis. The sequence goes on from NZ_JAKCFB010000026.1 coordinate 77,288, forward strand.
CACGGAGCTGCAGCCGGGCATCGAGAGCCTCAGCACCTCCATCCTGGAGCTGATGGACAAGGGCACCACGCGCCTCCAGAACGTCCAGCTCATCAAGTGGTGCGAGGAGTTCGGCATCAACGTCAACTGGAACATCCTCTATGGCTTCCCGGGCGAGGCCCCGTCCGAGTACGAGGACATGGCGCGGCTCATCCCCGCGTTGACGCACCTGCCTCCGCCCGGAGGATGTGGGCGCATCCGGTTGGATCGCTTCGCGCCGTACTGGAAGACGCCGGAGAAGTACAACCTGCGGAACGTCCGCCAGAAGTGGTCGTACGACCATGTCTACGCCGCGCTCCCGGCGGAGGAGCGCCGCCGCGTCGCGTACTACTTCGACTACGACCTGGAGGGGGACCTGGACCCTCGCGTCTACCTCCAGGACACGCTGAAGCAGACCGAGCGGTGGCGCGATGGCTACAGCCGCGGCGTCACGCTGGAGCTGCGCACCGAGGATGGACGCTCGCGTGTGGTGGACAGCCGCGAGGGGCTGTCGACGGAGACCCCGCTCACGGCCGACGAGGTCCACCTGTTGAAGATCCTCGACTCCATCCAGAGCGGCAGGGCCGCGCTCGCGAAGCTGAACGAGGGGCGCGAGGACGGGCCGCTGTCGGAGGCGGAGTTCGACGTGTTGCTGGAGCGGCTCCTGGCGCGCGGCTGGGTCATCCGCGAGGGCGTGCGGCTCCTGGGGGTGGTGCTCGACCGGATGGAGCGTCAGCGCATCATCGACCTGAAGATGGCCGCGCAGTTGGGAACGCTCGACTGGGCCCGGCTCGGCGCCACGCCCGCGGTCGCCTCCGCCCGATAGGAAGAAGCCCATGTCCGACCCGGATTCGACTCCCTCCTCGCCCGAGGAGCTGACGCCATTGCAGCGGGCGGCCCTGGCCATCAAGACCCTCCGCGCCCGCGTGGATGCCCTGGAGCTGTCGCGCTCGGAGCCCATCGCCATCATCGGCATGGGGTGCCGCTTCCCCGGGGGCGCGGACGACGCGCGGCTGTATTGGGAGGTGTTGCGCGGTGGCGTGGACGCGGTGGGGCCCGTCCCGGCGGACCGCTGGGACGCGGAGGCCTACCATTCCCGGGACCCCGACGCGCCGTGGAAGATGGTCGTGCGCGAGGGGGGCTTCCTCTCGCAACCCATCGCCGACTTCGACTGCGAGTTCTTCAACCTGTCGCCGCGTGAGGCGAGCTACGTCGACCCCCAGCAGCGCCTCATGCTCGAGGTCGCGTGGGAGGCGCTGGAGGACGCGGGCATCGCCCCGGGTTCGCTCGCCGGGAGCGACACGGGGGTGTACGTCGGCTTCCTCAGCGGCGACTACGGGCGCGTGCCCTTCAACGCGTTGCCCACGCGGGACCTGCCCTACATGGGGACGGGAAACGAGCTGAGCTTCTCCGCTGGCCGCGTCTCGTATGTCCTGGGGCTCCAGGGGCCGTCCATGGTGGTCGCCACCGCCTGCTCCTCGGCGCTCGTCTCCGTCCACCTCGCCTGCCAGGCCTTGCGCCAGGGCGAGTGCTCGCTGGCGCTCGCGGGTGGGGTGAACCTGGTGCTCCACCCGGACAACAACATCGTCCTGTCGAAGATGCGGGCGCTCGCGCCGGACGGGCGCTCGAAGACGTTCGACGCCTCCGCCAATGGCTACGGTCGCGGCGAGGGCTGTGGCGTGGTGGTGCTCAAGCGGCTCTCGGACGCGCTGCGCGACCAGGACCGTGTGCTCGCCGTCGTCCGGGGCTCGGCGGTGAACCATGACGGCCCGAGCGGCGGGCTGACGGTGCCCCATGGGCCCGCGCAGGAGAAGCTGCTGCGCAAGGCCCTGAGGGCCGCCGGCCTGTCGTCCTCGGACGTGGGCTATGTGGAGGCGCACGGCACAGGGACTCCCCTGGGCGACCCCATCGAGCTGCGGGCCCTGGACGCGGTGCTGGGCGGAGGGCGCGGTCCGGAGTCGCCGCTCCGTGTGGGCTCGGTGAAGACGAACCTGGGGCATCTGGAGTCCGCGGCGGGGGCCGCGGGGCTCGTCAAGGTCGTCCTGTCGCTGCGGCACGGCGCGATACCGCCGCACCTGCACCTGAAGAACCCCAACCCCGCGGTCGACTGGGGACAGTTGCGCCTCACGGTGCCCACGGCGCTGACGCCATGGCCCTCGGGGCCACGTCCGAGGGTGGCGGGCATCAGCGGCTTCGGCCTCAGCGGCGTCAACGCCCATGTGCTCGTCGAAGAAGCGCCGCCCGCGCCTCCTCGCTCGCAGGAGGCCACGCCCCGGCCGCTGCATCTCCTGGCGCTGTCGGCTCGGAATCCCGAGGCCCTCGAGGCGCTGGCGCGACGCTACGAGGCGTCGCTCCGTGGACCGGAGCTGTCGTCCGCGCCGCTCGAGGACCTCTGCTTCACGGCGAACACGGGGCGGACACACTTCGCGCACCGGCTCGCGCTGGTCGCGCCATCGCGAGAGGCGATGCTCGCGAGGCTCCAGTCCTTCCTCTCGAAGCAGGAGGTGCCCATGTCTTCAGAGGGCCGCAGTGCGGGGAGCGCTCCGCGAATCGCGTTCCTGTTCACGGGGCAGGGCTCCCAGTGGCTGGGCATGGGCGAGGAGCTCTTCCGGACCGAGCCGGGCTTCCGGCGGACGATGCTGCGTTGCGACGAGGTGCTCGCGCCGCTCCTGGGGCAGTCGCTGGTGTCGCTGCTGTATCCAACGGAGCGGGACGACGCCGCCCGGGGCCGGCTCGATGCGACGGGCGTGACGCAGCCCGCGCTGTTCGCGCTCGAGTACTCCCTCGCGAAGCTGTGGATGCAGTGGGGTGTCGTGCCGGACTTCGTGATGGGGCACTCGGTGGGGGAGCTGGTGGCGGCGTGCGTGGCGGGGGTCTTCACGCTGGAGGAGGGGCTCGGGCTCATCGCCACGCGCGCGCGGCTGATGCAGTCGCTGCCGGCGGGAGGCGCGATGGCGGCGGTATCGGCCGAGCCCGCGTTGGTCGAGTCCGTGCTGGCGCGGTACGACGGTCAGTTGTCGCTGGCCGCGCTCAACGGGCCGCGCAGCGTGGTCATCTCCGGGCGGCAGGGCGCGCTCAGTGACTGCCTCGGCGAGCTGAGCCGTCTGGGCAAGCGCGCCACGCCGCTGCGGGTGTCCCACGCGTTCCACTCGTCGCTGATGGAGCCCATCCTGGAGGAGTTCGGCGTCGCCGCGAGCAAGGTGCGGCTGAAGGCCCCGACGATTCCGCTCATCTCCAATGTCAGCGGCAGGGAGGCGGGCCCCGAGATACAGGAGCCCCGCTACTGGGTGGAGCACCTGCGACGGCCCGTCATGTTCGCGCGCTCCCTGGAGTCGCTGCGTCGCGCGGGCGTCACCGGCTTCCTCGAGGTGGGCCCCCGGCCGACGCTCATCGCGATGGGACAAGGCTGCATCCCCGTGGACGGGACGCGGTGGTGGGGCAGCTTGAGGCCCGAGCGCTCCGACTGGGAGCAACTGCTCGAAGGGCTCTCCTCGCTCTATGTCGCGGGCGTACCGGTGAACTGGCGGGGGCTGGACGCGGGCCGGGAGCGGCGCAAGCTCTCGCTGCCGTCGTACCCCTTCCAGCGGCGGAAGCACTGGATGGAGCTGTCCGACGCGTCGTGGGAGCGTCAGGGCCCTCGGGCCCAGGGCTCCGCCGCGCCCCATCCCTTGCTGGGACAGCGGGTGGTCTCCGCCTCCCAGGTGCGGCAGTACGAGGCGCGGCTGGGGGCCTCCTCTCCCGCGCTCCTCCGCGACCACCGCGTCCATGGCCAGCTCGTCGTCCCAGGGGCGGCCTACGTGGAGATGGGGCTCGCGGCGGGACAGGGTGTCCTGGGAGGGAAGGGCGCCGTCCTCGAGGAGGTGACGTTCGTCCAGCCGCTGCCACTGCCCGACGAGGGCGCGCGGAGGGTCCAGCTCCTGTACACGCCGGAGGGAGAGCGCTCGGGCCGCTTCGAGATCTTCAGCCAGGACGCGCAGGACGGCGACGTGGAGCCCTCGTGGACGCTTCACGCGCACGGACGGCTCGGCGCCGCGACACGCCAGGAGGCGCCGCGTGTCCCGCTGGCGCGGCTGCGGGAGCGACTGTCCGACGAAGTCCCGGTGGAGGCCTACTACGAGAAGCTGGGGCGCGCGGGGCTCGCGTATGGCCCTGCCTTCCGTTCCCTCCGGGAGCTCTGGCGCGGCGGAAACGAGGTCTTGGGACGGATCGCCCCGGCGGGAGCGGCGGTCGCCGAGGCCGGCCGTTACGGACTGTCTCCAGCCATCCTGGACGCGTGCTTCCAGGCCGTGGGCGCCGTCCTGGAGGAGACCCCGGGCGCGACGTACCTGCCCGCGGGCGTCGGCCGTGTCGAGCTGCGGGAGCCGGGTGTCCAGGAAGCGTGGGTTCACGCCCGGGTGACGCGCGACGAGGGGCCGAAGGCGACGGGGTATGCGTGTGACCTGGAGCTCCTGACGTCGGAGGGAGAGGTCGTGGCGTCGGTGCGGCGCCTGCGGCTGCGGCGGGTCTCGCGTGACGCGTTTCTGGGAGCGAGGAGCAAGCACTTGCGGAACTGGCTCTACGAGCTGGACTGGAAGGAGCGTCCCGTCCCCATCCCCTCGCCCCACGAAGGGGGCGCGGAGGCCGGGCCCCGATGTCTCGTGCTCGTGGACGAGGCGGGAGTGGGCGCACGGCTCGTGGACGCGTTGGGGGCACGCGGGTGGAGGGTGTCGACGGCGCGGCACCCCGCGCGAGCGCTGTCGTTCGATGTGGCGCACGTCGAGTCGCTCGTCGCGCGAAAGGATGATGCGTCGCCGCTGCACGTCGTCGACCTGTGGAGTCTCGATGCGCAGGGTTCGGAGTGGGGCGTGGCGGACGTCGCGCTGGCGCACGCGACGCGAGGACTGGCGCTGGCGCAGGCCTTGTTGAGGGCGCGCCAGGGGACGGACGTCTCGCTCTGGCTGGTGACGCGGGCGACCCAGGCCGTCGCGGGTGACGTCGTGGCCGATGCGCCTGTCGGAGCCTCGCTGTGGGGGCTCGGCAAGGCCATCGCGCGCGAGCACCCGGAGCTGCACTGCCGTCGGGTGGACCTCGCGAGGGAACGCTCGCCGGAGGATGCAGACCGGTTGTTGGCGGAGCTGTTGGCGCGGACCGACGAGGACGAGGTGGCGCTGCGGGACACGCGTCGGTGGGTCCCGAGGTTGGTCCGCAGCCGCCGCGTCCCCCTGTCCGGTGCGGAGCCCGAGCCCGCGCTACGCGGTGACGGGAGCTACCTCATCACGGGAGGCCTCGGAGGGCTGGGGCTCGCCGTGGCGCGACGACTGGTGGAGCGGGGGGCAGGGCATCTCGTCCTGGTCGGACGCGGGGCTCCCAGCGGCGCGGCGCGAGCCGCACTCGATGCACTGCGGGAGCACGGCGCGCGCGTCCACGTCATCGCGTGCGACGTGTCGGCGGCCTCGGACCTCACGCGCGCGCTGTCCGGACTGGCGGGTGAGGTGCCGCCCATCCGGGGCGTCATCCACGCGGCCGGGGTCGTCGACGACGGGTTGTTCACGCAGATGACGCCGGAGCGGTTCTCACGGGTGTTCGCGTCGAAGGTCGCGGGAGCATGGAACCTGCACCGCGCGTTCGCCTCGGAGGAACTCGACTTCTTCATCCTCTTCTCGTCCGCGGCCTCGTTGATGGGCTCCGCGGGCCAGGCGAACTATGTGGCCGCCAATGCGTTCCTGGATTCGCTCGCGCATCATCGGCGAGGTCTGGGGCTTCCGGCGCTGAGCCTCGACTGGGGCGGGTGGTCGGACGTGGGCGCCGCGGCGGACCCGCAGCTCCAGCGGCGCATGGAGCTGCTGGGCTTCGGGGGGATTGCTCCCGACGAGGGGCTCGCCTTGCTCGAGCGCGCCCTGACGTTGGACGGGCAACTGGGCATCCTCCCCGTGGATTGGGACGTGCTCGGGCGCAGGGGGCGGTCACCGCTGTATGAGGACTTCGTGCGGAGCGAGGCGTCGGCTTCGGGTGAGGACCTCCGGGCGAAGCTGGAGCGGCTGCCTCCCGTCGACCGTCGCGGCGCGCTGCGTTCGCACCTCGGCTCGCGGGTGAACGGGGTGTTGGGGCGCGCGGTGTTGGAGTCGTTGGATCCGGACCAGGGCTTCTTCGACCTGGGGATGGACTCGCTCATGTCCGTGGAGCTGCGCAACGTGCTCCAGCGGGATCTGGGGGTGTCGCTCCCCGCCACCATCGCCTTCGACAATCCCACCGTGAACGCGCTGGTGGAGCACCTGGCGACGGAGGTGCTGGGCTTCCGGGAGGAGGTCGCGACACCCGTGGGGCCTCCGGTCGACGACGACCGGGAGCTGGACGCGCTCCTGGCGGACGTGGACGTCCTGGACGACGGCGCCGTGCAGGACATGCTGCGCCGGCGGCGCTGAGGGTGAGTGGGGAGAACGCCATGACGACGGATTCCCGACGCATCTCGGAGCTGCCTCCGCTCAAGCTGGCGCTCGCGGCGAGCAGCCTCCAATCGAAGCTCGCGCTGGCGTTGAGCGAGCCCATCGCCATCATCGGCATGGGGCTGCGCTTCCCGGGAGGCTCGGACTCTCCAGAGTCCTATTGGGAGCTGCTGCGCGCGGGGCGGGAGGCCATCTCCCCCATCCCCGCCTCACGCTGGGACATCGACGCGTACTACGACCCGACGCCCGGTACGCCCGGGAAGATGTACACGCGACACGGCGCCTTCATCCAGGGCGTGGAGGACTTCGACCCGCAGTTCTTCGGCATCTCCCCCCGAGAGGCCTCCCGGATGGATCCTCACCAGCGCCTGCTGCTGGAGGTGAGCTGGGAGGCGTTGGAGCGGGCGGGCATCGCCGCGACGGACCTGAGGGGCAGCAGCACCGGCGTCTTCGTCGGGATGATGAACGAGGACTTCTCGCACCTGATGAAGGACGCGACGCAGATCGACCTGCACACCGCCTCCGGGTCGGGCCTGAGCGTCGCGGCGGGGCGGCTGGCCTACAGCCTGGGGTTGCAAGGCCCGACGATGGCGGTGGACGCGGCCTGCTCGTCATCCCTCGTCACCGTGCACCTCGCCTGTCAGAGCCTGCGCACGCGCGAGTGCGACCTGGCGCTGGCGGGAGGCATCAGCCTCATCCTCTCGCCGCTGACGTCCGTGGTGAACTGCGCCATGCGCATGCTGTCCGTGAAGGGCCGGTGCAGCACCTTCGATGCCGGCGCGGATGGCTTCGTCCGGGGCGAGGGCTGCGGGATGCTCGTGCTCAAGCGGCTGTCGGATGCCGTCGCGGACAGGGACCCCATCCTCGCGCTGGTGCGGGGCTCCGCGACGAACCACAGCGGCCAGTCGAGCGGGTTGACGGTGCCCAACGGCAACGCGCTCGCGAAGGTGATGCGCGCGGCGCTGAAGTCCGGGGGCGTGGAGCCCGAGCAGGTGGATTACGTGGAGGCGCACGGCACGGGGACGGCCATCGGCGACCCCATCGAGATGGAGGCGCTGGGCCGCGTCTTCGGTCCGGGGCGGTCGCCCGACGTCCCGCTCGTGGTCGGCTCGGTGAAGACCAACATCGGTCACACGGAGGGCGCCGCGGGGGTCGCCGGCATCATCAAGGTCGTCCTCGCACTCCAACACGAGGTGCTCCCCGCCCACCTGAACCTGGAGACCCCCAACCCCAACATCCGGTGGAGCGAACTGCCCGTCGTCGTATCGCGGGCGAGGCGGCCCTGGCGTCGGGGCGCGCGTCGGCGCATCGCGGGGGTCACCGCCTTCGGCTTCAACGGGGCGAACGCGCACGTGCTCATCGAGGAGGCCCCCGTCATGGAGGCCGGCTCTCCGGAGGTCGCGCCCGTGGCGCCGCAGTTACTGGGACTCTCCGCCCGGTCCGCGCCCGCGCTGCGCGAGCTGGCGTCGCGGTATGCGCGGTACTTCTCCGAGGAAGGTGCGGAGCGCCGCTCGCTGGCCGACGCGTGCTTCACGGCGAACACGGGGCGCGTCGTGTCCACGCACCGTCTGGCCCTGGTGGCGTCGAGCGTGGAGGACGTCCGCGCGCGACTGAAGGCCTTCGAGCGAGGTGAGCCGGCCCCGGGCCTCTGGACGGGCTCGGGGCGGCGAAAGCCACGGCTCGCGTTCGTGTTCGGAGGCGGGACGCAGCGGTGGTCGACGTGGGCCCGCGACCTCTTCGGCGCGGAGCCTGTCTTTCGGGAGGCGGTGCTCCGCTGCGAGGCCGCCCTTGCGCGCCCCCTCGTCGAGGCGTTGTTCAAGCCCGTCGCGGAGGCTCCGGCGGTGCCTCCAGGGCCAGGCCTCGTGTTGCCCGGCTGGTTGGCTTCCCAGTGCGGGCTCGTCCACCTGTGGAGGGACTGGGGTGTCGAGCCGGCGGCGGTGCTGGGCGTGGGGATGGGGGAGTTCGCGGCGGCGTGTGCCTCGGGGGTGTTGTCCTGGGAGGACGGCGTGCGGCTCGCGGGGGCCTTCGCGGACCCGGTCGAGCGCGCGGCCCCTGGCGCGGAGATGGCGGTCGAGACACCGGAGCGGCTGGAGGCGCTGCTGCGTGGCTTCGCCGAGGTCTGTCTCGTGGGACTCGATGACGAGGGACGGGGCGTGTACGCGGGGACGCGGAGCGCCGTCGAAGCGCTCCAGGTCGGCTTGCTCGAGCACGGGGTTCGCGGCGAGTGGCGAGAGTCCACCCGGGCCTTGACCCCCGAGGTCTGGCGCCGAGGGCGCGAGGCGGTTGCGGCGTTGGCTCGCTCGATGTCGCACGCGAGGCCCCAGGTGCCCTGGTGGTCCGCGCAGTCGGGGCGCATCCAGGACGCACCGGGGCCGGAGTCGTGGCGAGGCCCTCCGGGCACCGCCGCGCAGTGGAGCATGTCGCTGGAGCAGTTGGGCGCCGAAGGCGTGGAGGGCTTCCTGGACGTGGGCCCAGGTGAGGGCTGGACGGCCTTGGGGCGGCGTGGCGCGTCCGCCTCCGGACGGCTCTGGGCGACGTGTCTGCGCGGATCCACGGCGGCGTGTGCCCAGCAACGGGAGGCCCTCGCGGCGCTGTTCGCCGCGGGCGCGGACGTGGCCTGGAGCGCGCTCTACCGAGACACCCCACACGACAAGGTGGTGCTCCCGACGAGCTGCTTCCAGCGCGGCCGTTACTGGTTCGACCTGCCGGTGGCCTCCGTGTCCGTCGCTGCCCCACCGGCTCCCGCCACGCTCCTGGCGGAGGACCCCGAGGCGCTCATGGCGCAGCTGGCCCTGGTCGAAGAACTCTCGGAGGAGCAGGTGCGGGCCCTCCTCGAGGGGCAGGGATAGGCCGAAGGTCGCCCGGCGAGGACCGCGTCAGGGGCGGTGGTCCCGGGCGCATGCGTAGACCATGTCCGCGATGGCGGAGAGGGTCTGGAGGTTCTCGACCCTCAAGGCGTCCGCGGGCACGGTGATGCCGTATTGCTTCTCGATGAAGCCCACCATCCGCGCCGTCTCCAGCGAGTTCAGGATGCCGAGCTCGAGCAGGGGCGTGGACGGGAGGAGGTCCTCCGCGTCGCCCTCGAGGATTTCGTCGGCGATGTACCGCGTGAGGCCTTCGAGGAGCTGCGCCTGATTCATGGTGCTCTTCCCCCCTGCGACGAGTCGGGGGGAAGCAAAGCATGTCCGGCGCGCGCGCCAGCAGGGGAGGAGGGGCCTGTTGCTCACTATCCGATGACGCCCGACCCCACCCCCGGAGACGCCGCGCTCAGCCCTTCTTGGCCGAGGGCTTGTTGATGTGGGCGAAGAAGTCGTTGCCCTTGTCGTCCACGACGATGAAGGCCGGGAAGTCGACGACCTCGATCTTCCAGACGGCCTCCATGCCCAGCTCCTCGTACTCCAGGACCTCCACCTTGGTGATGCAGTCCTTGGCCAGTCGCGCCGCCGGGCCGCCGATGGAGCCCAGGTAGAAGCCGCCGTGCTTCTTGCACGCGTCGGTGACGGCCTGGGAGCGGTTGCCCTTGGCGAGCATGACGAAGCTGCCGCCCTCCGCCTGGAACTGGTCCACGTACGCGTCCATGCGGCCGGCCGTCGTCGGGCCGAAGGAGCCGGAGGCGTAGCCCTCGGGCGTCTTCGCGGGGCCGGCGTAGTACACCATGCGGTCCTTCAGGTACTGCGGCATGCCCTCGCCCCGGTCCAGCCGCTCCTTGAGCTTCGCGTGGGCGATGTCGCGCGCCACCACCAGGGGGCCCGTCAGCGACAGGCGCGTCTTGATGGGGTAGCGCGACAGCTCCGCGCGGATCTCGCTCATGGGCCGGTTGAGGTCGAGCTTCACCACCTCGCCGGACAGGTCCGCGTCGGTCGTCTCGGGCAGGTACTTCGCCGGGTCCGCCTCGAGCTGCTCCAGGTAGACGCCGTCGCGGGTGATCTTCCCGAGCACCTGGCGGTCCGCCGAGCACGACACCGCGATGGCCACCGGACACGAGGCGCCGTGGCGGGGCAGGCGGATGACGCGCACGTCGTGGCAGAAGTACTTGCCGCCGAACTGGGCGCCGATGCCCATGCGCTGGGTGAGCTTCAGCACCTCCTGCTCCAGCTCCACGTCGCGGAAGGCGCGGCCCAGGTTGTTGCCGGTGGTGGGCAGCGTGTCGAGGTAGCGCGCGGAGGCGTACTTGGCCGTCTTCAGCGCGTACTCCGCGGAGGTGCCACCCACGACGATGGCCAGGTGGTACGGCGGGCACGCCGCCGTGCCCAGCGAGCGGATCTTCGCGTCGAGGAACGCCAGCAGGCTCTGCGGGTTCAGGAGCGCCTTGGTCTCCTGGTACAGGTAGCTCTTGTTCGCCGAGCCGCCGCCCTTGGCCATGAACAGGAACTTGTAGGCGTCACCGTCCGTCGCGTAGAGCTCGATCTGCGCGGGCAGGTTGTTGCCGGTGTTGACCTCCTTGTACATGTCCAGCGCCGCCATCTGCGAGTAGCGCAGGTTGGACGTGCGGTAGGTGTCGAACACGCCGCGGGAGATGGCCTCCTCGTCGTTGCCGGCGGTGATGACGTACTGGCCCTTCTTGCCCATCACGATGGCGGTGCCCGTGTCCTGGCAGGAGGGCAGCACGCCACCGGCGGCGATGTTCGCGTTCTTCAGCAGCTCCATCGCCACGAACTTGTCGTTGGACGACGCCTCCGGGTCCTTGAGGATGTTGGAGAGCTGGCCCAGGTGGCCGGGGCGCAGGAGGTGGGCGATGTCCCGCATCGCCTCGCGCGTCAGCAGGGTCAGCGCCTCGGGCGCCACCTGGAGGAACGTGCGGCCGGCGGCCTCGAAGGTCGAGACGTGGTCCTTCGTGAGCAACCGGTAGGGCGTCTCGTCCTTGCCCAGCGGCAGCATTTCCTGGAACTGGAAGTCGGTCATTCCGTGGCCTCGTCGAGGTGTCTACGGCGCGCAGGAGTAGCGCCCTTGGCCCCGGGATGGGAACCAAAAGCGTGGGGTGGGGGACCGCCTAGTCGGCCACCGGCTCGAAGTCCTGCTTCGAGGCGCCACAATCCGGGCACGTCCAGTCCGCCGGCAGGTCCTCGAAGGGTGTCCCCGGAGGGATTCCGGTGGTGGGGTCGCCTTCCGCCGGGTCGTAGACGTGGCCGCACGGCAGGCAGCGGTAGCGCTTGGACATGGCGTGAGGATAGCCCGGTCCTTCCAGGCGCGGGGGGCGGACGGTCGGCTGGTGGGCACCACCCCCAGCCGACAACTCGCGGTGGGCCCAGGTTGTGCGATGCTGTGGACCCCCGTGGCTTCTTCCCCTGTACAGGCACTGTTGGTCGGCATGCTGGCGCTGGTCGCCGTCACCGCGCGCGCGGCGGAACCCTCCTCCGTCGAACAGCGAGCCCGGGAGGACCTGGACCGACAGCTCCAGGCGCTGGTGAAGACGCCGCCGCCGGAGGTCCTCATCACCTACGAGGGCCTGCCGGGCGCGGGCACGTCCCGGGGCTACAAGCTGCTGGAGATGGACTTCATCCTCAACGGCCAGCCCCTGGCCGTCCCCGCGCTGGAGACCATCGGCGCGCCGGGCACCCACCGGCTGGCGGCCCTCAAGGTGGAGGAGGGCTCCTACACGCTCGTGTCCCGTGTCACGTACACGAACGACCAGTGGAACCTCTTCAGCGAGGAGAGCGGCTTCCTCTGGAAGATGACCGCCTCCGTCACGTTCCAGGCCCAGCGGGGCCTGCGCGTGAAGGTCCGGGTCGTCCCGGGCATCAACCCCACGGCCCCGGACCCCCGGCTCAAGCTGAAGTTGATGCATGACGTGTCCGCGGAGATGACGGCGCCGCTCGCGGATGCGTCGCTGGCGGACCCTCCGGTCGCGGGACCGCGTGTCGCCACGGCGCCGCCGGTGACGCCTCCGCCCGTCAGCCCCCCACCTGTCACCCCCCCGCCCGTCAAGCCGCCACCCCTGGCCCTCCAGGCGCCGGTCCAGCCGCCCGAGCAGGGGCCGGTGGCGCCAGGGCGGCTGATGCTGAAGGTCCTCTCCGGAAAGAAGCCCGCCCAGGCCACCGCGTATGTCCGGGGCAAGGGGCCGCCGCAGCAGGTCATCCTCGACAAGAAGGCGCGCAAGCCCACGGTGGTGATGCTGCCGCCGGGCGAGTACACGGTGGACGTGCTGTCGAAGGGCTTCCTGGCCCAGACGCGCCAGGTCCGCGTCACGCGCGAGAAGGACGCCGTCGTCTCGCTCTCGCTCTCGCGCGCCCCGTCGAAGAAGAACCAGTTGCCCCAGGTGAAGAACGAGCGCGTGGAGCTGCCCAAGCCGCCGCGTTTCGCCGACAAGCAGTCCGAGCCGCGCAAGGGCTCGACCAACGGGCTGGCCCTGCTGGTGGACATGATGGTCCGGGACGAGTCGCTGCGGCTGCGCGTCGAGGGTCACACCGACAACCGCGAGACGGTGGCCGGGGCGCGTCAGGCGCTCTCCGAGGCGCGAGCGAAGGCCGTGGCGGGGCTGTTGGTCGACGCGGGGCTCTCGCCGGCGCGCGTCGAGTCCGTGGGCCTGGCGGACTCCCGTCCCAAGGCCCCCAACCTGATCCCGCGTGGCCGCGAGCTGAACCGCCGCGTGGACCTGGTCCTGCTGCGCGGCCCGTAGTCCTCCGGGCTCAGCGCCGGGCGTCGCGGGCCGGCGCGCCCGGGCTCACGACGTAGGCGCCCGTCTTCTCGTCCACGCGCGTACGCGGCAACTGGTGGCTCTCCTCGAAGAGCAGGTACGCGGGCTGGAGGCTGCGCCAGAACGCGACGAGGTCCGGGTCCAACCCCGCCTCCTGCTCGAGCTCGCTCAGCCCCGCGGTCGTCAACCGGCGCGGGAAGATGTGGATGGGCGTGTCCCGCTTCGTCTTGGCCCGCGTGTCGAGGGTCATGAGGTACAGCTCCTCGATGGGGGTGTCCTGGATGGCGATGCAGCCGATGCTCACGCAGTCGCCGTGGACGAAGATGTCACCGCCGAGCGGCACGCCGGGCCGCTGGCGCCGGCGGTCCGCGGCGTTGGGATAGCTGACCCGGATGGACAGGTGGTAGCTGCTCCAGGGGTTGAAGAGGTCGAGCGTGTAGAAGCCCTCCGGCACCTGGAGGTCTCCCTGCTGTCGCTTCGGCCCGGGTACGCCGGACGCCGCGCAGAACGGATAGGTCTTCACCTTGACGAGAGGCCCCCGCGCGGGGCCCGCCCAGACCTCCAGCTCGCCCTCGTGCTTGAAGGCGCGGACGTAGAGCTGCTCGGGGGGCCAGGCGACGCCGGCCGCGGAGAAGAGGCGGGTGAGCTCCCCCATCCGTTGCTTGCGCGCCGTGGCGACCCGGTCCTCCGCGGGGCTTGCTGTCGCGCAGAGGAGCACACTGCAGGCGAGGAGGAGGGGGAGGGCTCGGGTCATGCGGCGTGGGACATCTCCGGCCCCACGTCCGTTCCCTCCCTCCGTCAGGGCGCGAAGCGCTCCCGGCGCAGGGGCCGCCAGCGGTAGGCGCATTCGGTGAGGTGGAGCACGGAGTCGAGCCGGGCCCCCGGCGCCAGCGGCCCCTCCTCGAGGTACTCGCAGTACAGCTCTACCGGGGTGGCGAAGCGCGCGTTCCAGGGCGCCCGGTCGATGGTGAGCACGTAGACGTGTCCACCGGCCACCCCGAGCGCGTCGTAGCACTCGACCAGGGGCTCGTGCAGGTCGTCCAGCCCGGTCCAGACGCTCGCCTCCGGAGGTTCGGTCCGGGGGCGCGTGTCGAAGACGCCCACCAGCCGGCCGCCGGGGAACGCGGCCTCCGGGTCCACCGCGAGCGTGAGCAGGTCCCCTTCGCGGGCCATCACCATGTGGGCCTCGCCGAACGTGTGGAAGCGGAACTCGTCGAGCGCGTTGCCCACCCGGCGCATCACCGGGTCGTTCGTCTCGCTCCGCACGAAGTAGCCGCCCCGGCGCCAGTCGCCGCGCGCGTTGCGGTAGCGCACCGCGGCCCGGTAGCTCGCCTGGTAGAAGCACACGCCCAGCAGCGGCGACACGCCCTGGGGCCGCATGTCGCGCAGCGACGACATCAGCACCTGGACCCACGCGGTGCCCCGGTGCAGCTCGGGCTCCAGCGGCGCGGGCAGCAGGCGCGCGAGCCGCCCGGCGTCCACCGCGTAGTTGAGCGAGACGGCCTCCACCCAGTGCGTCTGGACCTGGGTGAGCCAGGGGACGGAGGGGCACTCCTCCATGTCGGGCGTGCTGGGGCTGACGTCGAAGCGCTGGGTGAGCGCCGCGTGGGCCTCGCGCAGCGCCTGGTGGCCGGAGGGCGTGGGCCGCCAGAAGCGCCGCTCCTGACGTGCGTGGCCGGCGCTCACCAGCGCCCGCAGCGCCTCCGAGGGCGTCTCGATGCCGGCCCGCGCGAGCCGCTGGAGGAGGTCGTCCTCCGAGAGGCCGAGCGGCTCGGAGGCCAGCGCCACCAGCGCCGCGAGCGACTCCGGGCTCATACCAGCCGGGCCTCTCGGGCCCCCGACGCGAGCCGACGCATCCGGGCCCGGTGCAGGGCCAGCCCTCCTCCGAACTGCACCAGGAACCACAGCCCGCCGAGCACGCCGAAGGCCTGGTCGGGGAGCGCCGTCATCACCAGCGACATCGCTGCGAAGAACGCGGCCACGATGAACCACTCCCTCCCCATCAGCGCGCCCATCATCGAGAAGGCCGTGGCGAACAGGACACACGCCACCGCGGGCACGAACAGGAGCTCGAACCCGAGTCGCCAGTTGATGAGCGCCACGAGCACCATGCCGGCGATGAACGTCGTCCAGATGGCCCAGATCTGCCGCTCGACGAACGAGCGCGCCCCGGCCGTCTGTCCCCGCTTCAGCACGAAGATGGAGACCGCGTTGAACCCGAGGACGAGCGTCCAGAGGAGCACATAGGGCCCGGGGGCGCGTTGTCCCTGGCTCCAATGCCACTGAGTACCCGCGAACCCCAGGGCGTTGGTGAAGGCATGGAGCATCCAGAGGACGCCCCAGTTCTGGAGCGCGGAGTCATCGCGCGCCTGGGTCACGACGCGGCGGATGAGGTCGAGGGCTTGATGGGCTTCGTCGCGGTTCATCGCGCGGCGGAGTCTACGCGAGCCGCGCGCGCCTGCCTGCCCCGTGCCTTTGCCTGGGGGGAGCGTCCGGTGGCGCACCGCCGCGCGGTCCGATGGTGACGTCGTCGATGACGTGCTACCGCGCACCCTCCATGGCCCCTTCATGTCCCCCGTCGTCGAAGTCGTTGCGTCTGGTCGTGTTCCTGCTCGTGGTCGTCGCCGCGCGCTCGGGGGGCTCCTCGCCGCCCGGCTCCGAGGCCGAGACGCGAGAGGCGACGCGAAAGGGAGGGCGTGTGGCCCCGAGCCAGGACCCGAGGGTCGCGAGCTCCCGCGGGCCTGACGGGGGCACGCCGGACGCGGGCGCGCCCCGGGACGGGAGCCCCGCGGGGGTCGGAGGCGACGTCAGGCCCGCGGCCCTCCGCGTGAAGCGGGAGTCGCTGGCGGGGGGACCCGGCGCGGGAGACGCGGGCCCCATCCCGGCGGATGGGGGCACCGTCATCACCTCCACGCTGTCCGGGACGCTGACGCGGGCGGGGTCCCCGTATCGAATCGTGGGGGATGCCCAGGGCATCGTCACCGTCCCCAAGGGCAAGGTGCTCCGGGTCGAGCCAGGGGTCGTCCTGGACTTCCGAGGTCGCCCGGAGGTGACGCTGGCGGACGTGGACCCGCGGGCACCGAGCAGCGTGATGAACCACCAGAAGGGGCGGGTGGAGATGCGTGTCTACGGCGGCATCCAGGTGCGCGGCACGGAGGCCAGCCCCGTGGTCCTCACGTCGTCCAACGCCTATGGCTGGTGGGGCATGAACTTCATGGGCGAGGGGTCGGTGGGGGATGGCGACCCCGTGTTCGAGCAGATGATCTTCGAGAAGGTGCGCAAGAACGACTACAACGGCGGGCGCGAGCGGACGCGGGGCGCCATGTGGGCGTACTACCCGGGGCCGGTGACCATCCGTCGCTCGACGTTCCGCGACAACCTGGTGTCGGCCAAGTGCGGCGCGGTGGACCTGATGTTCACGGTGGGCTCGCTCGTCGAGGGCAATCGCTTCGAGAACAACCGCACGTCGGACATCGACCGCTTCGCGCAGCCGGGGACCTTCTCCATGGCCGGGGGCGCGGCGCTGTGCGTGACGCATGGACGGAACTCGGTGGTGCGCGGCAACACCTTCCGGGGCAACGTGCTGGAGGCGTTCCGCGGCAGCCTCTACACCTCCCTGGCCCTCCGCCCCTTCCTGACGTGGCCCAATCCCCAGAACATCTACGACCTGGGCGGCGGCGGGGCCATGCACTACTTCCAGCCGAACAACGACCTCGCCGAGGACAACCTCTTCGAGGACAACACCGTGATCCAAGGTCCGGGGTCGGCCATCGTCATCGAGGACATCGGCACGCGCGGCGTCACCCTGCGCGGCAATCGCTTCGTCAACAACCGGGCGGGCTCGGGTGGGGTGGTGGTGTGCTATCGCGCCGTGGGCGAGGTGGAGCTGGTGTTGACCCCCGACAACGTCTTCCAGAACAACACCGCGAACGGGGCTGCCGCACCCGCCGTGACTGGCGAGTGCACGGTCGATACCCAGTAGGCTGCCAGGCGTCGGCCCGGGCCTCTCGCGTGGTGGGAGGCCCGAATAAAGTCGGGCCGGGGTCGTCAGAGGACGCATACACCCCAGCGGGCACCCAGCTCCGAGGTCACCCACATGAACTCCCTCTCCTCCGCCGTCGTCGCCGCCCTCCTCCTTGCCGGCAGTGCCCAGGCCCAGTCAGTTCGCAACCACGTCGAGCGTTCGCAGGACCGCCGGGAGATTCGCGAGGACAAGCGCGAGCTGCGCGATGACCGTCGTGACCTCGAGCAGCTCAAATCCATCCTGGCCCGCTTCGACCGGGCCTGGTCCAGCCGCAACGAGCGGGAGATGCGCTCGGTCGAGTCGTCGCTGCGCCAGGCGCTCCGGTCCGAGCTGCGCGAGAGCAAGCGGGAGCTGTCCGATGCCCAGGCCGAGGCCCGCCGCAGCCAGCGCGAGGTCCGCGTGGACAAGTGGGAGGTTCGCAACGATTCGCTCTGGGGACGCCGGGCCGTCGTCGTCAGCGGCCAGCACGAGGTGCGCGACGACCGCCGGGACGCGCGCGATGACCGGCGAGACGTCCGTCAGGAGGCCGCCGCGCTGCGCACGCGCGTGGCGATCGCCCGTGAGCTGGATGACCTCGACGGCATGCGCTCGGGTGGCACGCTGCACCGCAAGCGCGACCTCATCCAGGAGCTGATCAGCCTGGCCGAGCTGGAGCTCCGCCAGGGCAAGCAGGAGCTGCGAGAGGACCACCGCGAGCGCCGCGAGGACCGCCGCGACGGTTGGCGCTGAAGTCCACGGGGGTGGGCCCGGCGCATTCGCTCGCCGGGTGACACTTCCCGTCCGCCACCGACGACGGTCCTTCCGAATGCCCGCGGGCCGGCGTTGACTGGGGCGCGTGGGCATCTGGACCAAGAAGAACATCCAGCGACTCCAGGGCGAGGACGGTGAGGGCCACGCGCTCCACCGCACCCTGAGCGGGCTCCAACTGACGCTGCTGGGCATCGGGGCCATCATCGGCGCGGGCATCTTCGTGGTGACGGGCACGGCGGCGGCCCAGCACGCGGGCCCCGCCATCGTCCTGTCCTTCGTGCTGGCCGGCGTGGGCTGTCTCTTCGCGGGGCTGTGCTACGCGGAGTTCGCGTCGATGATTCCCGTCGCGGGCAGCGCGTACACCTATGGCTACGCGACGCTGGGCGAGCTGGTGGCGTGGATCATCGGGTGGGACCTGATGCTGGAGTACCTCTTCGCCTCCTCGGCGGTGGCGGTGGGCTGGTCCGGCTACTTCACGTCGTTCCTGCGCGACTACCTCCACTGGAACCTGCCGGCGGCCCTGAGCAACGCGCCCTTCGAGACGCGGCCCGGCTCGCTCGTCCCCCAGGCCACGGGGGCCCTGGTGAACCTGCCCGCCGTGCTGCTCGTGGCGGTGTTGACGGTGCTGCTCGTGGTGGGCATCCACGAGTCGGCCCGCGTCAACAACATCATCGTCTTCCTCAAGGTCTCCATCGTCCTGCTCGTCATCGGCTTCGGCGCGTTCCACGTCGACACGTCGCACTGGCGACCCTTCATCCCCCCGAACACGGGGCGCTTCGGCGAGTTCGGCTGGAGCGGGGTGCTCGCGGGCGCGGGTGTCATCTTCTTCGCCTACATCGGCTTCGACGCCGTCTCCACCGCCGCGCAGGAGACGCGGGAGCCGAGCCGGGACCTCCCGATGGGCATCCTCGGGTCGCTGGCCGTCTGCACCGTGCTCTACGTCCTCATGGCCGGGGTGATGACGGGGTTGGCGCCGTACCAGACCCTGGATGTCCCCGAGCCCGTCTACGTGGCCATCTCCCGGGGCGGGCCTGCCTTGGCGTGGTTGCGTCCGGTCGTCGGGCTGGGCGCCATCGCGGGGCTGGCGTCGGTGGTGCTGGTGATGCTGCTGGGCCAGCCGCGGGTGTTCTTCGCCATGTCGCGCGACGGGCTCCTGCCGCCGTTCTTCGGCCGCATCCACCCGCGTTTCCGCACCCCCTATGTCTCCACGCTCATCACCGGCGGCGTGTCGATGGTGGTCGCGGGCTTGTTCCCCATCGGCCTGTTGGGGCACCTGGTCTCCATCGGGACCCTGTTCGCGTTCATCGTGGTGTGCGCGGGCATCCTCGTGTTGCGCTACACGCGGCCGGACCTGCCCCGGCCCTTCCGCACGCCATTCGTCCCGGCGGTGCCGATCCTGGGCATCCTCAGTTGCGGCGCGTTGATGCTGGGGTTGGGGCTGGAGACCTGGCTGCGGCTCATCATCTGGCTGGCCATCGGCCTGGTCATCTACTTCACCTATGGACGCAAGCACTCGCGGGCCGCGCGCGAGGAGGCCGGCGCGCCGGGCCAGGATTAGGCGGGCGCGTTCACACCGTGCGGAGGGTGACGGGCAGCGTCGCGGGGCCGCGCACCACCAGGGTGCGGTGCCAGGACATCGGCTCGGCGCCGGACTCGAGGCCGCCGCAGCGGTCCAGCAGGGCCTCCAGCATGAGCCGCCCCTCCATGCGCGCCAGGGGCATGCCCAGACAGAAGTGGATGCCGTGCCCGAACGGCAGTTGGTGCGTGCCGGGGCGCTGGAGGATGAAGCGGTTCGGCTCCGGGAAGACGTTCTCGTCGCGGCAGGCGGAGCCCAGCAGGGCCAGCACGGGGGCGTTCTTCGGAATCCTCACGCCGCTGAGGTACAGCTCCTGCGTCGCCGTGCGGAGCACCGCCTGGGCGGGAGGTTCGATGCGCAGGACCTCGTCGATGAACGCGGGGAGGAGGGCGCGGTCGGCGTGCAACTGCCCGAGCAGCTCCGGGTGCTTCGAGAGCAGATGGACGGACGAGCCGAGCAGGTGGACCGTGGACTCGATGCCCCCCACGAGCAGCACGGCGACGAAGGCGAGCAGCTCGTCACGGGTGAGCGCCTCGCCCTGCGGCCGGGCGGCGAGCAACTGGCTCAGTACGTCCTCACCGGGGTGGCGCCGGCGCGCGGCGAGCAGCTCTCCGAAGTAGCCCCGCACCTCCGCCACCGCCTCCCGCGCGATGCGCTTGCGCTCGTGTTCGTCCGGGCGGACGGTGGTGACACCGCCGGTCATCAGGTCCGCCCATCGCCTGAGGTGTGGCCGCATCGCGGGCTCGACCCCCAGCAGCTCCCCCATGACCTCCACGGGGATGCTCATGGCCAACGAGGGCATGACATCCAAGGTGCGGCCCAGCGGCAGTTGTGCCACCACGCGGGAGGTCACTTCCCGGACGCGAGGCTCCAGCCGGACCATGGCGGCGGAGCCGAACATGCCCTGGACGAGCCCTCGCAGCCGCCCATGCTCGGGAGGGTCCATGGCCAGCATGGACTCCGCGAAGGGATTGCCTCCCAGCCACTCGGGGTTGGTGGCCATGCCGAAGCCGCGCGACGAGAACAACTGGGGATGCTTCAACACGAACATCACGTCGTCGTAGCGAGACACCGCCCACAGCCCGCCCGGGTCCACGACGCACACCGGGGCGTTGCGACGCATGTCCGCATAGGCGGGATACGGCGTCGACTTCAGCTCGGGAGACAGCAGGTCGTATCGGACATTCATGCCGTCGGCTCAGATTCGGGAGGGTGACGTCGCGGGGACGACCACGGGTGGATTCTCGTCTGTGTTTCAGCGGAGTCCACGTGAATCTCACCGGCCTTGGAGACAGGGCGTGCCGTCGTTCATGAATCGCAACGTGGCGGGGGATGGCGGCGGCTTGGGGCGGGGATGACCGGAGAGCGACCGGGGGCCCAGCCGACCCCTGGGTCGTCCACGGGGGTGGCTGAACGGAGCCCTGCGCGTTAAACACGACGGCATGTCATCGGTCCGTCGTGGTGGACAGGCTTCTGGGCTTCGTCTCGAGCGGGTTCGCGCGTCACGCCAGTTCTCGGAGGGGCGCTTTCGCAACACCGCGCCCGTGGGGCCCGGCATCCAGGGCAACCCCTTGCCGCTGCTCGGGGAGTATTTCTTCGGCGGGTCGCAACGGACGCCACCAGCGCCCCTGCCGGTGGAGGACCCTCGGCCCGCCTGGGCTGCCCGGCCGGACTCCGGCTTCCGCGTGACGTGGTTGGGACACAGCACGCTCCTCCTGGAGTTGGATGGCGCGCGTGTGTTGACCGACCCCGTCTTCGGTGACCGCGCGTCCCCCATGTCCTTCGCGGGGCCCCGTCGCTTCCACCCCACGCCGGTGCCGCTGGACGCGCTGCCGGAGCTGGACGCGGTCCTCCTGTCTCACGACCACTACGACCACCTGTGCCGCTCCACCATCGAGGCGCTGGCGAAGCGGCGGGTGCCCTTCGTCACGGCCCTGGGGGTAGGCGCGCACCTGGAGGCCTACGGTGTCGCGCCGGAGCTCATCACCGAGCTGGACTGGTGGGAGCGGGTGACGGTGGGGGGCGTGGGCTTCACCGCGACGCCCGCCCAGCACTTCTCGGGGCGGGGGTTGGGCGACCGCAACCAGACGCTCTGGGCCTCGTGGGTGCTGGAGAGCGACCGCCGCCGCGTCTTCTTCAGCGGCGACACGGGGCTCACCTCGGAGTTCGAGGAGATTGGCCGGAGGCACGGCCCCTTCGACCTGGTGATGCTGGAGGTGGGCGCGTTCCACCCGAGCTGGGGCGGCATCCACCTGGGGCCGGAGAACGCGCTCAAGGCCCACGCGCTGCTGGGCAGCGGCACGCTGATGCCGGTGCATTGGGGCACCTTCAACCTGGCGCTCCACGCGTGGGACGAACCCGCGGAGACGCTCGTCCGCCTGGCCTCCGAGCAGGACGTGCGCCTGTTCACCCCACGCCTGGGCACCGCGACGGAGCCGCCTCACTTCGAGCAGACCACGCCCTGGTGGCGTGAGGTGGGCGGCCAGGTCGCCACCGCGGGCGCCCCTCGGGTGGAGGACGGTCAGACGGGTTGATAGCCCTGGGCTATCAGGGTCATCGGAACGATGTGTTGGAACGAGGCAATGGGCGTGGGCATCCTTCATCCATCAAGGAGCTCATGCCCATGCCTCTCATCGCGCTCGCGGGTGTTGGTTCAGGTGCGCTGCACGCGCTGTCGGGGCCGGACCACCTGCTCAGCCTGGCGCCGTTGTCGGTAGGTCGTCGACAGGGCGCCTGGCGAGTGGGTCTGCTCTGGGGCCTCGGTCATGGCGTCGGCACGCTCATCGCGGCCACGGTGTTGATGCTCGTCCTGTCGGCGGTGCACCTGGAGTGGGTCGACCGCTGGGCGGAGCGAGTCGCCGGACTGGCGCTGGTGGGGATGGGGGTGTGGGGCCTGCGGCGGAGGATGGCCTCGGACCCGGAATCGGGCGCGCCCCGCGGCGTGGTGACGGTCGGACTGGTCCACGGCATCACCGGGGCGTCGGCGTTGCTGCTCCTGCTGCCGGTGGCCACCTCGGGGACGGGCCTGGAGCGAGCCGTCTATCTGGGGGGCTTCTCGGTCGGCAGCACCGTGGCCATGTCCGCGCTCACCGCCAGCATCGCGGCCTTCTCCCGAGGGCGTCGTCTCTCGACGACGTTCAGCCGGCACGTGCCGCGCGTCGCTTCTTCACTCTCCATCGCGCTCGGTGGGGTGTGGATGTTGGGGGCGGTCTGATGCCGTGCTCGCACCGTGCGCTCGGGCCGCAAGACCCGGGCCGTGCTCACGGGGGCCGTGGGCGCAGCGCCTTGCGTGGAGCCTTCGCGACCGACGTGGGGTAGTGCTCGTGGAGGACACCGGCCAGCTCGCGAAGCGCGGCCGTCAGTGGTGAGCGGCGGCGCCACACGAGCGCGAGGGTGCGGTATGGCACGGGCTCCGCGAGAGGACGCACCTTCAACTCGGCGCGACGGACCTCGGTGGGCAGGGCGAGCGCGGGCAGCAGGGTGACACCCGTGCCGCTGGCGACCATCTGCGCCAGGGTGGACAGGCTCGTGGCCCGGAACTCGAGTTCGTGCGCGCGGGCACGAGAGCAGAACGCCAGTGCCTGGGCCCGGAGACAGTGTCCCTCGTCCAGCAGGAGGACGTTCGCCTCCCTCAACTCGCCGGGAGTCGCGGGTGTGTCCTTGGTTCCGAGCGGATGCGTGTGGGACGTGACGAGGAAGAACGGGTCCTTTGCGATGACCTCGCGCTCCACGTCCCCTACCTCCGCCTCCAGCGCGACCAGCGCCGCGTCGAGGCTTCCCGCGTCCAATTCGCGGATGAGCACCTCCGTCTTCTCCTCGACCCAGGCCAGCGTGAGTCGAGCGAAGCGTCGCCGGAGGGCGGGTGCGACGGCTGGCAGCAGGTACGGGGAGACGGTCGGAATGACGCCGACGCGCAGGGTTCCCGCGAACGGGTCCCCCACGCGCCTGGACTCTTCCAGCAGGTCATCCGCCTCCAGGAGAATCCGCCGGGCGCGCTCCACCAACTTCTCTCCCGCCGAGGTGGGCAACACGCGCCTGCGGTCCCGTTCGAACAACTGGACGCCCAACGCCTCCTCGAGCAGCGCGAGCTGGGCGCTCAACGAGGGTTGGGAGACGTGGCACCGCGCGGCGGCCTTGCGGAAGCTCAGGCTCTCCGCCACGGCGACCGCGTACTGGAGCTGCCGCAGGGTGAAGGGATGGGGCGCCAGATGCATGAGAGGCGGTGACTATCACGCGACACGCGGACCGCGAGAGCTCCGGAGTGGGAGCCTCGCGGTCCGCTGTCGTGCCTCATGTCCTCCGGGCGTCAGTGGACGCGGCCAGGGGGCAGGTTCGAGCGGGGCGGGAAGCCGGGAATCGCTGCTGGCGCCGCGTCGTCGAGCGCGTGCGAGGCGCGGAGCGATGCGCCGCCACCGAGCCCTGTCGTGAGCTGGAGGCTCGGAGGCCTGCCACACACCAGCGTCTCCAGGTCCTCCCTGCGCCGGCCCAGGTCATCGAAGGTCCGAGGCTGGCCCGTGAGCGGGTCCGGGACGGTGGTGCCGAGGAGGAACGGCGACGGGCCCGAGGGCTGGGTCGCGAAGCGGGGGAAGACGTGGAGGAAGAACGTCTGCGTCTCTCCCGTGTGGCAGCCGTTGCAGGTGTTGAGGGCGAACCGATGACGGGCCTCGGGGTCGACGCCCGGCGCGTCCCAGAGGAAGAAGAAGGGCGCGAGCGAGGAGCCCGCCTGGAACGGCTGGTCATGGAAGAGTGGAGGCACCTGATGCGTCCCCGCCATGACGTCCGCGAGGTTCTCCTGGATGAACGTCACGACCTGGTTCGAGCCGGTGAGGAACGTGTCGGGCGTCAAGGCCAGGGGCGCCGGAGCAAGCCCCGTCGGGCCGAAGTGGAACTCGCGCAGCTCCCACAGTGGCTCCAGTGAGTTCTCGTTGGTGCGCACCTGGCTGATGGCGCTGCCTCGGAAGCGGCCGGGCGCGACGAAGGCTCCGGTGAAGCGGTCGGTGAGGGCCTGGAGCTTCGCGTTGTAGGCGGGAGTGCCGAGCGGAATCTGCCCCAGCTCGTGCCAGTCGCGGGCCCAGCGCTGGATGTCCTCCGGCCCGTCGCCCGGCAGCACGTACTCGAGGATGACCGTGAAGGGCATGGGGTTGCCCTGGGCGTCCGTGATGCCGAAGACGAAGCGCCCCTCGCCCGCGTGTGTGCCCTCCTGACGCAGGTCCAGGCGGTTGACGATGGCCAGCAGGCGGAAGGGGGCGATGTGGAAGTTCAGCGGGGCGCTCGCGCCTCCACTGCGCGCCTCCCAAGGTCCGAGCACGATGGAGGTCATGGCGGGACGCGGCGGGACGAACGAGAAGCCGACCACCTGGGGCTGCGACCAGGTCTTCATCCACCGGCGCACCAGCTCGGATGGATCCAACCCGCCATTCATCCGCCGCATCAGCGTCCCGAAGGTCCACGCGCCGGCGCCCGTGGTGCGCACCGGGTCCTCCACCACGGACAGGTCCGTGATGAACAACTCCTGTTCAGGGGTGACCTCGCACGTGTTCCGCGCGCAGGGTGTCGCGGACTCGCAGCCGTTGGCGGCGTTGCCGTCACAGTCGAACGTCCCCACCACACAGCCCAGACCACAGGTCCCGCCTCCGCAGACCCCCGTGGCGGAGGCCGCTCCACCGCACACGGTGCCGCACGCGCCACAGTT
Organism: Myxococcus dinghuensis; assembly: GCF_024198235.1. Classification (GTDB taxonomy): domain Bacteria; phylum Myxococcota; class Myxococcia; order Myxococcales; family Myxococcaceae; genus Myxococcus; species Myxococcus dinghuensis. Next base: position 102,404 of record NZ_JAKCFB010000026.1, read on the forward strand.
CGCCGCGTCGTCCATCACCGACACCTCGCAGCCGTTGGCGGGGTTGCCGTCGCAGTCGCGGAAGCCGGCCATGCAGTGCTCGGAGAAGGGGACACACGCGGAGGCATTTCCGGCCGCGTCCACGGCGCGGATGAACAAGGTGACGCCAAGCTGGCTGGGCGTGAGACGGAGCCGGACCTCGCCGCGGTCGTCCGCGGCCCCCTCTTCGCCCAGGGGCGTGGAGCAGTCGGCGTTCGCGAACAGCGCGACCCGTGCTTCGGGTTCGGTTCGCGCGCGCAATACGCCCGCGAACGTCCCTCCAGAGAGGGGGGTGAGCCCCGCCTCGACGATGGGATCCGATGGGGGCAGTGAGTCGTGGACGTAGGTCGCCGCCGCGGAGCAATTGGACGCATTGCCGACCATGTCGAGCGCGCGGACGGAGAACACGGTGGTCGTGTTGGCCGCCGCGTTCACCAGGAACGAGAAGTCTCCCGAGACGTCGTGCGCGGTGAACCGGGCCAGTGGGGTGCCCGTGCAACCCGGACCGCTGAAGAGCTGGACGAGCGCGGCGGGTTCGGTCCGCCCCGTCAGCTTCGGGGTGGGAGTCGGGTTCGGAGACCCTGGGATGAAGACGAGCTGGGAGGGGATGGCCGGCGGCACGTTGTCATGGAGAAAGCCGATCGCGGCCGAACAGGCGGACGTGTTGCCCTGTCCATCCACCGCCTTCGCGGAGAAGGAGCTCACCCCGTTGGCGGTCGTCGTCGGCGAGAAGGAGAACGTGCCGCTGGGGGATGCGGTCGTCGTCAGGACGGGGCTCCCCAGGCAGCCGCTGCCCGTGAACAGGCGCACCGTCGCGTCGGGCTCGGCGGTTCCGGAGAGAGAGGTCGCGAGGACGGTGCTGGGTGAGGGCGGTGTGAAGGTGAGCAGCGTGGGGGGCGCGGGAGGTGTCGTGTCCTGCGCGCAGCCCATCAGGTCGAACTTCGCCAGGGAGATGACCTCGATGCCCGTGCGCGGATCGTTGTCCTCCGTCACGTGGAGCCGGTAGCGGGGGTACGCACCGGGTGAGGCGATGGTGTACTCCCGTCGCTCGACGCCCAGCCAGTTCGTCTCGTTGGTGCGCGTGTCGAGCACCGCCCACGTCGAGCCGGTCCAGCCCTGGAGGGTCCAGCTCCGTGGGGCGCGCGACGTGAGCGAGCCGTTGGCGAAGGTGAGCGCGTAGCGGGTGACGTAGCGCGCGCCGTCCATCCATTCGTACTGGAGCCAGACAGGGAGCTGCCCGATGTTGGAGATCCACATCGAGGCGGAGGTGTCCACGTTGTCGAACACCTTCCAGGCGTCGAACGCGGGGGCGTAGATGCTCGAGGCGCTGGCGAGCCCCGAGGGCGTCATGGTGCCCGTCATCACCGGCACCTGGCTGTCGGCACAGGACAGCGCCTGGGCATGTGTCTCCCGAGGCCCAGACGGGGAGGGGAGCGGCGAGGCCGGCTCACACCCAGGCGCGAGGGCCAGGGTCAGCGCGCAGGCCAGGAAGGTTCCGCGAACGGATGAGGGACGATGCATACACGTACTCCTCGCTACGGGGTTGCAAGAGAAGGCTCGTGGCTTTCTCTTAGGCGGGAGCAGCGTGGAGTGGTCGTGGGATGTGACGAAGGCACCTGGACGCGGGACGAGGGCTCCGTCACGAGGGACAAGCGGTGGCCTCGGTGCGGCCGAGCAGCCTGTGCGGCATCCGCCCCCGGGCGCGCTGGGCGCGAAGGAGCACGGGGCCTCGAATGAAGTGGGCCCGATCAGGGTGTCCTCCTGACCGGGCCCGGGGTGCTGCCATGGATGAGGTCCGCACGTTTAATCAGCCGCCTCGAAGTTGATGGCCCATGTCTTGCGATTAGACGACCGCCACGTGAGGTGAGACGAAGTGGCGGGCTGGAATTGCACCAGCATCCTGGGGTGACGGGCGGCTGTGGTCGATCGAACCTGCGACAGCGAATGCTGAGTCTGGAGTGAGAGTCTGAACGTGGGGTGCTCCGCGTCCCCTTGATGTCGCGTGCCTCGACCGTTGGGCTACCCCGCCGTGAGGTGGAATGGCGGGGGCAGGATTCGAACCTGCACTGAAGGCGACCTGGGGATGCTCGGCGTCAATCTACGGCTGAGCTTGAGCTTGTACTCCTGAAACCTTTGCGTGACGGCGGCTAGCCGAAGAGATAGCCCAGGACGGAGTCCCCGGCCTTCAGCTCCTCGACCTCGACGGCGTTCGCCTCCTCACGCGCGAACTTGACGGCCTGCTGCAGCTTCTCGACGCGCTCCAGCAACTGGGAGACGCGGGTCGCGGGCAGGGCTCCCGAGAACTTCACCGTCTTCCAGTACCCGACGACGATGTCCTCGTAATAGACCTCCACCTGGGCGGGGTGCTTCTCGGTGGCCTCGGCCTTCACGTGGTTGCGAGGCACCTTCTTCGTCTTCGCGGTCTGCACCGGCTCGGTCGCCCACAGGCCCTGGGCCGGGTCGGCGACCCACGACTCGGACGGGTCGAGGGTGGGCAGCTTCTTCACGAAGGTGTGCAGGTCCACCAACTGCTTCTCCAGGAACAGGAGGTACGTGGCGGGCGCGCCCTTGAGCAGCACCTTGCCGTCCACGCGCACGTCCGCTCGGGCATGGCAGTTGGTGAGGTCCTTGGTGGCGGTGACGTCGAAGAGGCGGGAGAGGATCTCCTTCGACTTCTTCAACACGTCGTCCGTGCGCACCTGCACGCGCGTGGACTCGGGGGGGAAGCGTTCACCCTCCTCGTCCCGGGGCTGGTACGTGCGGGAGATGCCGTTGAGCAGCGCGGGCTTCTGGAGGTCGTGATGGGCCTGGGTCAGCTCCTGTTGGGAGCGGTTCTTGACGCCCTTCTCGACGGCGATGATCTGGTTCAGCTTGGGCATGGTGCTTTTTCGTCTCGTTCGTTTGGGACCTGTCGACGCCAGACGCCTCGCGTGGCTGACAGGCCGGGAACGAGCCGGATGCCCTCAGTCCGGCCTCCCGTAACCGAGCAGGGTGTCTCCGTCGAACTCCGCGACCCACCCGGTGGGCAGGGCGAGCGCCGCCAGCAGGGCCGGGCGTCGTCGCAGCAGGACATGGACGGGGAAGGTGTCGAAGGAGGCGCCGCCTGGAGGCCCGGGTGGAAGCACCAGCCAGCCGGAGTCGCTCCCCTCGGGGGTACGCACGCGCGCCAGGGCGACACGGGGGCTCTCCTCCCAACCCGGCACCGCGACGAACGTGTCCGAATGGCGGGGGAACAACGGATCCACCCCCACGGTCTGCGTGGTCTCCAGCATCCGGCCCTGGACCCGGAGCGTCGTGGTGATGTCGTCGCGCCAGTCCTGCCGCGGGTCCCCGTCGAAGTCGGGCTCCGTCACCACGAGCGAATCGCCGCGCGGGTCGAGTCGCAGCGAGGACCACCCGAAGCGCAGTGTCCGGCCGGGGATGAGGCCCCCCGGGGGCAGGCGGCCGAGGATCTCCAGCACCCATTCGCCTTGTTCCTCCGCGTCCTCTTCGCACATGAGGACCACGTGCACGCCGTGCAGGTGGCGCTCGAGTCTCAGCTCGCCCATCGTCGTCCCTCCTCCTCCCTCACAAGATAGAAGCTCCGGCCATCGCGTCCCCGAGACGTCATCGCGCGACGCTGGGGGCTCGCGTGGACGAAGCGTCCGCTCAGCGCCCCTGGAAGACGGGCGGTCGGCGGGCCGTCACCGCGGCGAGCCCCTCGCCCAGGTCCGCGCTGCCATAGCTCTCCGCCTGGAGCCGGGCCTCCTCTTCCAGCGCGCGCTGGAGCCCCGCCCGGTCCACGGCGAGCCGGCCCTTGAGGCCCCGCGTGGCCAGCGGCGCGTTCGCGGCGATGGTGGTCGCCAGGGCACGCGCGCGGGCCTGGACCTGGGCGGCGGGGATTGCCTCGAGCGCGAGGCCGAGTCGGGCCGCCTCGCGCCCGTCGAAGCGGCGGCCGGTGAGCAGCAGCTCCGAGGCGCGCTGGGGCCCCGCGCGCAGCGGGACCAACCAGGTGGCACCCATGCCCGGGTGCAGTCCGAGCTGGACGAAGTTGAGGGCGAGCTTCGCGTCCTCCGCGACGACGCACAGGTCACACGCGAGCGCGACGCACAGGCCCGCGCCGATGGCGGCGCCCTCGACCGCGGCGACGGTGGGGAAGGGCAGGTCGAGGATGCTGAGGTAGCGCGAGTAGAACTCGAGCATGAAGGCGCGTGCCTCCTCGAAGCGCGACTGACGCAGCCGCTCCAGCATCTGGAGGTCGCCTCCCGCGGAGAAGGCCCCGCCCGCGCCGGTGAGCACCACCGCGCGCACGTCGTCGCGCCCCCGCAGCTCCGCGACGCGCGCCCGAAGCGCGATGCCCAGTTCGGGGGTCATCGCGTTGCGCCGGGGCGCGTCGTCGAACGTGAGGGTGGCGACGTGGGCTTCGACTTCGAGGAGGACGCCGGGGGCCTGCGTGGTCATGCCGCGAGCCTAGGTCGCGCGGTCGAAGCAGGACCAGCGACGAATCGTGGGGATCGCCCCACGGGCCGGCGTGACGAGCCGCGGCCTCCGACTCTTCCTCGTCGACCTACCGGACCGTCAGCGAGAGGGTGTCGCCCGGGCGGACGTTCAACTCCTGCTCGCTCTCGAAGCGCCGCTCGCTGCCGATGTCGTTGGCGCCGTACGTGCCGATGACCTCGATGCCGAAGCGCACGCGCCCCGAGTCGGAGAGCGCCGCGGGCGGGACGACGAAGGCGCGCGTCGTCATGCCGGGCACGGTGCCCAGGCGGATCCGCCGGGTGGGGCTGAGGACGAAGAGGTTGACGTCCACCTTCTTGAAGCTGCGGACCTCGACGGTCGTGTCCGGGGGCGGCGGCGTGTCGCCCTGCTGGGCCCCGCGCGCGCCGCCACACGCGAAGGCCAGGCCCAGCCACAGGACGAGCGGGAGGAGTCGTGGGCGCATGGTTCCTCCATTCGTCCCGGGCATGGGGTGGGGCCGCGGGGGCTAGTTGCGTGGGGCGACGGGTTCGTCGGTGCGCAGGGACTGGGTGGCGATGCCGGACATGCTCTCCGCCAGGCCCTGCACGGAGCGGGTGGCCTCCTGCGTCTCCTGCACCGTCTTCAGCGTGCGCTGCATCTGGCCGGACAGCTCCTGGATGGCCATGGCCATCTGCTGCGTGCCCGCGTCCTGCGCGCTGACGGCGGCGGTGATCTGCCGCATGCTCGCGCTGGAGTCGCCGATGATGATGGCCAGTTGCTGGAACTGGGCGCTGGAGGTCCGGACCGCGTCGAGGCTCAGGCGCACCCGCTCGTCGCCCTTCTCGCTGGACTGGGCCGCCTCGCGCATGCTCGCGCTCACGCCGTTGAGGACCTCGCGGATGCGGTGCGTGGCGCGGATGGACTGGTCCGCCAGCCCGCGCATCTCCCGGGCGACGACGCCGAAGCCCCGGCCGCTCTCGCCGCTGCGCGCCGCCTCGATGGCCGCGTTGATGGCCAGCATGTTGGACTGGTCCGCCAGGTCCTTCACGGAGTCGACGATGCCGGACACCTCGCGCGTGCGCTCGTCCAGGGCGAGGATCTTCCGCGCCATCTCCGACACCTCGGTGCGGATGGCGGCCAGGTCGGACAGGGTCCGCTCCAGCGCGGCCGTGCCCTCGCGGCCCACCTGTTCGGCGCTCTCCGCGGACGACGCCAGCGCGCTGGCCTTCTCCGCCGTCATCTGCGACGAGCGGCGGATCTCCTTCACCGTCTGCTCCGCCTCCTGGAGCGCGGCCGCCTGGCGGCTGACGCCCTCGGTCTGCTGGTCGCTGGTGGAGCGGAGCTGCTGGACCACCGTGGCCAGCTCGCCCGCGCCCGTGCCCATGCGCTCGGCCAGGTTGCGCACCTCCTGCTGCCGCTCCTCGAGCTTGTGCGTGTAGGCCTCCAGCGAGCGGACCACCTCCATGGAGCGCCGCGCGACGATGGCCAGCAGCGACAGCGTCAGCGCCAGGTAGCCCCAGTGCGTGACGTTGCCGAAGTTGGTGCTGATGGCGCCGATGACCGGCAGCACCGTCATGAACGTGAAGAAGATGAGGCCGCTCAGGCCGATGATGAACAGGCGCGCGTCGGGGTTGCCGCGCCAGGCCTCGAGGCTCGCGATGCCGAGGCACACGATCATCAGGGTGAGCGTGATGGGCAGGAAGGGCACCATCAGGCGCTGTCCCGCCCCCAGGTTCACGACGGAGATGAACGCGCACAGCACGGACACCACGGAGAAGCCCATGGCGCCCAGCCGGAACCAGCGGCGCTCGTTGTTGAGGATGGCGTCGGAGACGAACTCGATGAGCCCCGCTACCAGGAGGAACACGCCCAGGAGCGTGCCGCGCGTCCCGATGAGCGCGGCGTTCCACAGCGCCTCCGGCATGCCGCTCAGGCCCTGCATGATGAGGCCACCGCTGGCCGTGAAGACCGCCAGGCCCGCCAGCATCCGCCGCCGCCAGTGCAGCGCGAACGCGCCACCGGCGCCGGCCGACACCGCCAGCAGGAGGATGGCCAGCACGAACGGCGTCTGCCCGTCGCGCGCGACGGTCGCCAGCAGCGCGTGCCGCGAGCCGAGCTTCGCGTACTGGAAGATGCCGATGTTGGGGTTGCTCGACTGGATGCGCAGGAGCAGCCGCCCACCCAGCGCCTCGCGCGGCACCGGGATGAGGTGCCACGTCATGTTGTGGGAGACCTCCCAGTTGTCCGTGTTCAGCACGCCGCTCGTGTAGATGCGCTTGCCGTTCGCGAAGACCTCGATGGCGTTGGTCACCTCACCCACCAGGAGGGCTGGCTCCGCCCAGGGGCCGGTCGGCATCGGGATGCTCAACCACAGGAACTTGTTCTGCCCGCGCCCGGGGGGCTCCTTGAGCGCATCCACTTCCTTCCATTCCGCCGTGGCGGCTGGATCTTGCGCCCACAAGGGGATGCCGTCCGTGCCCTGGGGAGAGTCCCCCCAGCGGTAGCGCCAACCGTCCGACACGGCGACGGGCGCGGCGTCAGCGTCCGCCCGGGCCTCGGGCGCGACCATGAGCGCCAGCAGCAGGGCGCACCCCAGCGGGGCGAGGCGCGCGGACCGCGGACGCGCGACGGAAAGTGGAACAGGGCTGTCGAGAAGCGTCGGGATAGGGGGGAAGGCAGCCATGGAGCGCAATGCTCGACTGCCCCGCGATGGCTGTAAATACCCGTGCATCCCCTGACATGTAGGAAAGGTTTGGGAAGGGGCCGCGAGGCGGGGGGAGTGAGCCTTTATTGACGAGATGCGGCACTCACAGGAGGGGTGTTTTTGACCCAGTCCGCCGGTCTCCGGGGCAGGGGGACCACCGCCGGGTGGCCCTCCCCGCCGCGCGAGCCATCTCCTCAGAAAGCGCGCGAGCCGCGATCAGAACGTGTGGAAGACGCCGCGGACGCCGAGTGTGAACAGACCATGGAAGCCGTCCTTCACGGCGGACACCTGGGAGGTCTGCGGGGGGATGCCGTCGATGGTCAGCGTCTGGTCTCCCGTGCGCACGGTGTAGCTGCCGATGGAGGCGGTGAGCATGGGCCCCACGGCGAAGAAGCGCGCCAGGCGGTAGTCGCCGCCGATGCTCAGGCGCGCGAAGGTGGGGCCGCGGTCCGTCACGGACGAGTCGAACCGGGCGGGGGCGGTGGCCCCGTTGGGGAGGGCGACCTGCGTGTCTCCCTTCACGTGGCTCTTGAGGATCTCCAAGCCCACGGCCAGGCCTACCCACGGGTCGAAGCGCGAGGTGGGCAGGAAGTGGAAGCGGCCCTCCGGCCCGAAGCGCCACTGTGAGTTGTTGCAGTCGAAGTTCTCCGGGCAGGAGATGTCGTTGGTCTTGGTGAAGACCTTCTCCCAGGTGCCCCAGACGCCGACGTAGAAGCGCGGGTTGATGCGGTAGCCCAGCTCCACGAGCAGCGGGATGGACACGTCCGCGGCGTCGGTGATCTTCAGGTTCTCGGGGGCTCCGGTGGTGCGCGACGTGCCGTGCTTGTACACGTAGCCGGCGCCCAGACCGATGTTGACGCCGATGGCCACCTGCGGGCCGGAGATGTGGGCCGCGCGGACGTCCACATCGACCGGCTCCGAGGTGGAGACGGGCTGTGCTTGCGTCTCCGGGGCCTCCTGCGCGAGCGCCGCTCCCGTGAATCCCAGGGTGGCGACCACCGACAACGTCTTCCAGAGCCTCAGGGTCATGCGTGCTGTCCTCTCCGTATGCGGGAAGGGCGCGGACGTGAGCAGGGGGGACCCTTCCGGAGAACGCGACCCGGGGGCGGAGCGTCCGGCGACGACAGAACCTGGTGGGTGGTGTCCGGCGCTCACCATTGGCCCCGGGGGACGTCGTCGCCTGGGTGAAAGAGCGGCGCCCGGAGGCCCACCAGACGGTGGGGCTCGCGCCAGCCTCGGATGGCTGCTCCACGCGCCACGGTCCGACCCCAACTTGGGCCCGGATGCACCGAAGTCCGGCCGCCGGGCCGGCGGGCCCGTGGACGGCGTCCTTCGCGCCGCGCGGGCGGGAGGCGCCGCATGGAACACAGGGCGAAGCGGGGCCGCGGTGTGGCGGACGTGCTCCTGGGCACGCCCCTGAAGAGCACCCAGGAGTCGCATGAACAGGTGGGTATCCTGGCGGGCGTCGCGCTGCTGGGACTGGATGCCCTGTCCTCCGCGGCCTATGGACCGGAGGCCGCGCTCACCGTCCTGCGCCCGTTGGGGCCCGGGGGCGTCTGGTGGCTCCTGCCCATCACCCTCTCCATCGTCGGGCTGCTGATGGTGGTGGCGTCGTCCTATCGACAGACCATCGCCGCGTATCCGGTCGGAGGCGGGGCCTACACGGTGGCGCGGGAGAACCTGGGGCGCCGCGTGGGGTTGCTCGCCGCGTCCGCGCTGCTCCTGGACTACCTGCTCAACGTGGCGGTGGGCATCTCCGCGGGCGTGGGCGCCATCGTCTCCGCCTTCCCCCGGTTGCAGCCCTACACCCTGTGGTTGGCGCTGGGGCTGCTCGCGCTGCTGACGTTGGTCAACCTGCGGGGGGCTCGCGAGGCGGGCGCGCTGTTCCTGTTCCCCACGGCGCTGTTCATCGGCTCGCTCTTCGCGTTGATCGCGGTGGGGGTGTTCCGGGCGCTCACGGAGGGCGCGGGTGTCGCGCCCGTGGTGGCGCCGCCGCCGCTGCCGGCGCCCTCGGCGGTGGTGGGGGTCTGGCTGGTCCTGCGGACGTTCGCCAGCGGTTGCACGGCGATGACGGGGGTGGAGGCGGTCAGCAACGCGGTGCCGGTGTTCCGTGCGCCCTCCGTGCGCCGGGCGCGCGCGACGCTCACGCTCATCGTCGCGCTGCTCGTGCTGCTCCTGGTGGGGGTCTCCGTGCTCTGCCGCATCTTCGGCGTGGGCGCGACGGCGCCCTCGGGGCCGGGCTACCAGAGCGTGTTGTCCCAGTTGCTGGGGGCGGTGATGGGGCGCGGCGCCTTCTACTACGTGGCCATGTGCTCCATCCTGGGGGTGCTCGCGCTCTCCGCCAACACCAGCTTCGCGGGCTTCCCACGCGTGTGTTGGTTGCTGGCGCTCGACCACTACATGCCCGTGGCGTTCGTCCACCGGGGGAGGCGGTTGGCGTACTCGCGCGGCATCCTCCTGCTGTCCGTGCTCGCCGGGCTGCTCATCCTGGTGACGGGGGCCGTCACGGATCGGCTCATCCCGCTGTTCGCGATCGGCGCGCTGCTCGCCTTCACCCTCTCCCAGGCGGGCATGGTGCTGTACTGGAACCGCCACCCCCAGCTCGCGGGCTGGCAGTGGCGACGGCTCGTCAACGGGTTGGGGGCGACGATGACGGGCCTGGCGCTCGGCATCGTGGTGGTGGCCAAGTTCACCCATGGAGGCTGGGCCGCGGTCGCCATCATTCCGTCGGGCGTGCTCCTGTTCAATCGCATCCACGCGGCCTACCTGCGGGTGCGTGACCAGACGAGCCTTCATCGGCCGCTCCGGGTGGACACACAGGGCCGGCTGGTCGCCGTCGTGCCGATGGGGCGCTGGTCCCATGCCTCCGAGGCGGCGCTCCGCTTCGCCCTGACGCTCTCGCCGGACGTTCGCGTCGTCCACGTCCGCATCGACGACGCGGATGAGCCGGAGGAGACGCTCGAGCGGCAGTGGCCTCGCTTCATCGAACGCCCCGCCCACGAGGCTCACCTGCCACCGCCTCGGCTGGAGGAAGTGGATTCCCCTTACCGAGGCCTGATGCAGCCGTTGCGCGACTACCTGGACCGGCTGCTGGCCGAGGATGCGCACTGCACCGTCGTGGTGGTGGTGCCGGAGTTGCTCGAGTCCCGGTGGTATCGGGCCGTCCTGTATGGCCGCCGCGCCGAGCTGGTGCGCAGCGCGCTGCTGCTGTCCGGCGTCCAGCGGGTCGTCGTCGTCAGCGTCCCCTGGTTCCCGCCACCGACGGCCGGCGTGGAGCGCGACTCCGAACCGGGCACGCGGCCTGACTGAAGTTGTTTCAGCGCGCCGGAGCCCAACTTTCCCGCCCGTGCTATCGCCGCCGCGTGGACCGCTCCACCGTCGACTGCCCCGGGGCACGATGCGCGCGATGTGCCTCCACCACTGACGTTCTCTCGCGTCTTCGAGAATCGAGAACGCAGGGCCTGGGGTGGGAGGTCCCTGTCGTGTGGAAGGTTTTGCCCGGCATGGGCAGACACCCGCCCAGAGAGTGGATGCGACGGGGGGCGGTGGGCACTTCCCGTGCAATGCGCCGCGCCGCCCTGACCGCGTGGCGGAGGGGCGGGAGGCGCGAACGATGAACTACAAATGGTGGGGAGTCCTGCTCGGAGGGACGCTCTGGTCTTCCGGTGTCCGGGCGCACGACTTCCGCGCGGACAAACAGGTCAATGGTGCGAAGCAGGTGGTGGTCAACAGCTATCCGACGACGCTGACCTTCTCCTTCAGCGCGGAGAACATCCACCCGACGCTGCCCTCGGAACTGCTGTCGGCCGTGGACCCGCTGATGTCGGGCTGCACCTTCTCTCCCTCGCCCCCGCAGACGGTCCCCGTGGGCGGCAAGCTCACCTATGAGTGTCCATACCTCGTGGTCAGCAGGGAGGCCTGCCTGGCGCTGGGCGTGTTGGACACGAACCCTTCCACGCCCGATACGGACGTGAGCTTCACCAACGTGTTCTCCGTGGGGTGGGACAGCGGCTCCAGCCAGTCGGGCGTCAACGTCCGGTGTGATCCGGAGCCCATCCTCCCCTGCGACGACACGGTGTACTTCTCGACGTCGTCGTCGACCGACAAGGGGCTGCCCGCGGGACCGTCGCGGCTCTACATCTTCGACCCGGGCACCGCGACGCTCATGCTCCAGGGGGAGAGCGCGCTGCCGTACAACGCCCTCGCGTTCAACCACCGCAACGGCTTCCTGTATGCGATTGCGTCGGACGGGGTGTCCCCGGCCAGCTTCATCCGGGTGGACGCCAACGGGTCGGCGGAGGTCATCGCCCCCGTCGTCTCCGGAGCGGATTCCACGGTGCTGTGGGGCGCTGGCGCCATTCTCGAGGACGGCACGTACCTGGCGTTCGAGATCTCCAGCAACCACATGGTGCACATCGACAGCACGACGGGCGCGACCCTCAGCGACAGGGGCGTGGGCACTCCGGAGACCCTCCGGGTGCGGGACGTGGCCGTCAACCCGCTGACCGGCATCGTCTACGGCTTCAACAGCGCCACCCAGCGCATCACCACCATCGACCCGACCACCGGTTTCTTCACGGACTACCTCCTCCCCTCGCTCATCGATGGAGTTCCGTCCGTGGGCAACTCCATGGTCTCCGCCATCTTCACGAGCGCCGGTCAGTTGTACTTCTACGGCTCGACGGACGAGGACACCGCCGTCGCCAACACGTTCTATCTGGCGGACCTCGTCACGGGAGCGCTGACCAAGGTGGCCACGGGCCCGAACACCCAGTTCGGGGATGGCGCGACGTGCGCCTTCAGCCAGCCCCCCGAGGAGCAGTCAGCGCCGACGCGGGGCCGTGGCTTCTTCGGTTCGAGCGAGAAGGCGTTGAACGAGTGCCTCTCGCAGGGGCCCATCCGCATGGGCGGCCTGGGCCAGGTGCGGACCGTGAACGCCGCGCTCGGAGTGCTGTGGGCGAACCCCGCGGTCGCCGTGGATGGTTCGCCGCGGAGCGAGCTGGAGCGCCTGGAGGTGCAGGTCGCGCGTGAGCTGGTGACGGCCACGTGCAACGAGCGGTTCTTCGGTACGCCCATGCCGGAGAACCTGCACACGCTGGCCGTTTTCGCGGCGCCCCACCAGCTCCTGCTCCAGGACCTGCTCGGGCAGCTGACGGCCTTCAACGACTCCGGCGTCCGGGTCGCCGTCCCGCTGCGAAAGGGCATCTTCTCGCTGGACCCGATGTGGGGCCTCGAGAACGCCGAGGAACCGAAGTTCTGAAAGGAGCCATGGCCATGAAGACGAACGTGGGATGGGTGGTCCTGGTGGGGTTGTGCCTCACGGGGGCGCTCGGCGCCTGCAGCGCCGGAGACGACGACGACACGCCGGAGGGGGACAAGTTCGAGCTGCGGCTGACGGGGAGGGACTCGGCGGGATACGAGCAGGTGTTGCTCGGGGTGTCGCGCATCGAGGTGATGGCGCAGGGCAAGCCCCTGGTGTTCCAGCTCGGGAAGGAGGCACGCGCCATGGAGCTGACGCGCGAGGACCACGCCTACCTGCTCGGCAACTTCTATCTGCCCAAGGCGGCGGAGGAAGCGGAGGTCATCGTGCACTTCGACGATGTGGGGGCTTTCAAGGAGGCGGGTTCCAGTGGCCTCATCAACGCCCGCTCCGGGGCCATCCTGTTCAAGTCGAAGCGCGTGGAGCTCGAGAAGCGCAAGCACGCCGTCATCGAACTGCACCTGAAGGACAGCCTCTTCCAGGCCCGGAGCGCGCGCGTCCTGCTGCCGTCGACCTTCATCGTCCACTGACGGCCAAGGCGTGAGACTCGCGGAGGACGACTGTCCGAGAGCCTCAGCGCCAGAGCATCAGGCCGCACACCACGGCTCCCAACAGGGCCACGCCGAGCACGAGGGCTCGCTTGAGCGTGGCTCGTCGAGGGGCCGGGGTCGAGGGCGCGGCCTTCGCCGTCGCGGGGGGCACCGGTCGAGCGGCCACGAGCGCAGGGCGGGGGGCTCGCGTCGCGCGTTCGGGAGACAGCTCGATGACGGTGGCGTCGTCGCCGTCATCGTCGGAGGGCCCGCCGACGTGGATGGGCTCCGAGGGCTTGGGGCGCTCCTCGGGCATGGCGACGACGGTGGCGTCGTCGTCATCGTCGGAAGCCCCGCCGATGAGGATGGGACCGGAAGGCCGTGGTGCGATGGCGGGCGCCCCGATGACGGTGGCGTCGTCGTCCTCGGGCTCTCCGATGCGGATCGCCTCTTCCGGCAAGAGCGGCACCACCGGCTCATGAGCGCCTTCGAGGGACGTTCCCGCCGAGGCCTGCGTCGCCTCCGCGGTTGCCGTGTCGCCCTGCTCCATGGGGGGCGCCGCCTCGGACTCCCGGGGGGCGGGGCGATGCAGGCGTCCGCTGACGGTGGCCTCGTCATCCTCCGTCGAGGAGGACGGGCTCCCGCCGGCGGCCGCAACAGCGTCGTTCTCCGCTGGCGAGTCCCCGGTGGGCGTCACCGAGACTTCGCGGGGAGACAGGCCCACGACGGTCGCGTCGTCGTCATCATCCGAGGGAAGGGCGTCGGCGGTCGTCGCGGGAGCGGGAGAAGGAGGCGAGGCGTCCGCGCCTCCCTCCGCGGTGAGCGCTGGAACGCTGGCCGCCTCCGGGCGGTCGGGGAGAGCGGCGGGCGTGGTGTCGAGCTCGCCCGAGGGGGACGCGTCGACGGGGTGCTCCTGGACATGCCGTGGCTCCTCCGTCGCCAGGGAGGCCGCCGCGCCGCTCGTCGTCGCGACGTTCGCGACGTGCTCGTGACGCTGGCCACCCGCCCAGGGCGCGAGGGCCTCGGCCATCTCGGCGGCGGTCGCGAAGCGCTCCGCGGGGTTCTTGTTCAGCGCGCGCGCCACGACCTGGGCGAACGCCTCGGGGAGCTCCGGGCGGTGGCTGGTGACCGGCGCGGGCACGCGTTCGATGATGGCGGACAGCAGCGCCACCGTGTCCTGCATCTCGATGGGCAACCGCCCCGTCACCATCTGGTACAGGCACGCGCCCATGGCGTAGATGTCTGCCCGTCCGTCCACCGGCTTGCAGCGGACCTGCTCGGGGGCCATGAAGGACGGCGTCCCCACCCAGGCGCCCGACTCGGTCCCCAGGGCGGTGTCGTCCTCGTGGAGCAGCCGCGCGACGCCGAAGTCCAGCAGCTTCAGCGTGTCTCCCGCCTCCTGCGGCATGACGAAGAGGTTGTCCGGCTTGATGTCGCGGTGGACGATGCCCGCGTCGTGCGCCACCTGCAGCGCGGACAGGCCCTGCACCGCCAGCCGCGCGGCGCGCTCGGCGGACATGGGACCCTCCTGCTTCAGGAGCAGTTGCAGCGTCTGGCCGTGGAGCAGCTCCATGACCAGGTACGGCGGGTCGTCCGGAGGGGACTGGAAGTCCTTCACCTTCACCAGGTGGGGGTTCGAAAGACCCACGGTGGCGTGCGCCTCGCGACGGAAGCGCGCGCGCACCGCCGGGTCGGGCGCCAGGTGCTGCTGGAGGACCTTGACGGCCACCGCGTCACCCTGGTCGAGCTGTTCGGCCTCGTAGACGATCCCCATCGAGCCCACGCCGATACGACGACGTAGCTGATATCTCTCGCCCAGCAAGGTCCCGACCCACGATGCGCGACTCATGACATGACGGGTATACCCAAGCGGCTCGCGATGCGAGAGGGGGATCCGCCTGATGACGTAGCTCCCAATCCATGATTTCATGGAAGCCCAGCCACCAATGTATCGTCGGCGTGGAATCTGGAGGTTTCAGGAGTCTCGCCGGGAGGCGTGGGCTGTCATCACCTGAGAATGTCTCGCGGCCCGAGAGCGCCTCGGCCGTTGGAGCATGTCCGTCAGAAGCTGAGGCCGATCCGGAAGACATCCAGGTTCAGGTCCCAGACGGCGCGGTCGCCGTGCTCGTTCCCCCAGGGCGTGGCGTACTGGCTGCGCCAGTCGAACCGGTTGCGGCGCTGGCCCCAGCTGTAGCCCGCGGCGATTCCAATCATCGGTTCGATGAACCCCCGGAGGTTGCGGCCCACGAGCCGGTACCCGAGGTTGATTCCCACGGTGGCCTGGGTTCCGTCGAAGGTGCGCACCGCGACGCTCGCGGAGGAGGGGCCCGTCGTGCGCACGGGGTGCCTGTCCCAGGTCCGCCGCGCGCTGAGCTGGGGCTGCAGGTAGAAGCCCGACCCCCTGGGGTTGGGGCGCGGCCACCACGCGACTCCGGCGGCGAGGCTCAGACCCTTCATGACGCCACAGTCTTCCTGGTGGCCCGCACACGTCGAGTTCCCGTACGTGTAGGTCGCCTCGAGGCTCCCCTCGGTCGAGTCCGAGAGCCGCAGCCCCACGCCCAGGGGAACGGCGAAGTAGCGGACGTTGGCGCCCACCCCACCGACCATCAGCGCGGTGTGGATCAGGGGCCGGGTCCACAGCGAGAAGGTGCGTCGCGCCTCCTTCGGTGGGGGCTGGGACATGAGGGGCTCCGTCGCGCTCGCGGCGGACGTGAGGAGGAGGGCGGCGAGGAGGAGGGGACGTGACACGGGGCGGCTCCTGTTTCGCGGTGACATCTGCGTCAGGAGCAACCGCTGTGCCGCTCGCCTGCTCACTGGAGAGCGAGCGGGCGGGCAGGGCTTCGGCCGGGCCCGTTCGCGACAGACGTGTCACGGCGCGAAGGGGCCGAGGCCCCGTGCTGTCAGGGCGTCAGGAGGACCTTGCCGTTGACGCCCCCGCGCTCCGCGGTCTGCTGGGCCTCGCGCGCGTCCCGGAGGGGGAAGCGCTTCGCGATGGGGATGGCGAGTTCGCCCCGGGCGACGTCCTCGCCCAACTGGGCCAGCCGCTTCCCGTCCGGATGTCCCAGGATGGACCGGACCTGGATGCCGCGCTCCTTGGCGCCGGGCGGCTCACCCACGACGCTGCCGAGGGTGCCACCCGGCTTGAGTCGGGGCAGCAGTCGCGTGGTGGTCTCGCCGCCCACCGTGTCGGCGATGGCGTCGAGCGGGGGGAGGCTGTCCAGGTCGGCCGGGTCGTCGATGGCCACCACGCCGTCGACGCCGAGCTGGGCCGCGTCGCTCTTCTGCTTGCGGCGCACGCCCGCCCAGACCTTCGCGCCGCGGCGCTTGGCGGCGTGGACGGCCGCGCGTCCCACGCTCCCCATGGCCCCCGTGACGAGCACGGTGTCTCCCTTGTGGGGATCCACGCCCTCCTCCATCAACTGGGTGCCGGTGAGGGAGACCAGGGGGAGGGCGGCGGCGTCGCGGGTGTCGAGCGACCTGGGCACGGGAGCCCAGGCCTCCGCGGGGGCGACGACGCGTTCCGCGTAGCCGCCGTTGACGAGCCCCATGACCTGGTCCCCTTCCTTGAAGCGCGTGACGTCGCGGCCCACCTCGACGACCTCGCCGGAGACGTCGCGGCCCGGGACGTACGGGAAGCGCACGGGGATGAACCCCTGGCGGCTGCCCTTGCGGATCTTCCAGTCGATGGGATTGACGCTCGCGGCCTTCACGCGGACCTTCACGTCGCCCGGTCCCACCGACGGCTCCGGCATGTCGCGCAGCTCCAGCGTGTCGACGTCACCGTAGCCCGTCATGACGATGGCCTTCATGGTGTTCCCCCTGGCGCGAGCAGTGAGGGGCGCGCCTCCGGATGAAGATGCGGGCCGGTGGGTGGGGGGACAACGGGCGGAGGGGCGAGCCTTCGGCGTGGCTGCGCGCGACGGACCTGACCTCCAGGTCGCCGCGCCCCCGCTGGCCTGGTTGGTCACGACACCTCCGGAAAAGGAACGGGCCGCGTCCCGAGAGAGGACGCGGCCCGTGGATGACCCCGGTCGGCGCGTGACGCGCGGAGCGCGAGCCTAGATGCTCAGGCCCTTCTCGATCTCCGCGAGGCGGAAGCGCGCCATCGCCAGGTTCGAGTTGGCGCGGCTCAGCGCCAGGTAGAGGAACAGGCCTTCGCGCGCGGAGAGCGGGCGGATGACGTGGTACTGCTCGCCCAACGTGATGAGGATGTCCTCGATCTTGTCCTTGAGTCCCAGCACGTGCATCGCCTTCACCTTGGCGCGAACGACCTCGGTGTTGGCCGCAGCGGCGGTCTCGATGTTGAAGTTCGCGTTGCCGCCGATGCTGCCCAGGCACATGCCGCTCTTCGAGTCCACCAAGCAGGCCGCGAAGGCCCCCTCGATCTTCTGGGTCTCTTCCAGGGACTGCTTCACGTTCGCCATGACTTCGCTCTCGAGTTGGGTGTGGGGGTGCTGCGGTTCGACAGGCTGGGTCAGCTCGTCCAGGGTGAACGTGAGCTGGCTCGAATAGGTTCGCGGCTGCGGGACGAAGAGCGCCTGGGCGTCCTTCAGCGAGAGCAGGAGCTGCAGATGGCTGGCGATGTGTCGCCGCAAGAGCTCGCGGAGCACGTCACGGTCGACCAGCCCCCAGTCGATGAGCACCTCGCAGAAGTTGCCGCCGTTCTTGCGGCACTCGGCCATCACCAGCGCGACGTCCTCGCGGCTCACCAGTCGCTGCTGCAGGAGCACGGCGGAGAAGTTCAGGGCGCCGGCGCTGGTGAGCACGGCCCAGGCCACCTTCCGCTCGACGATGAAGATCCGCCCGGAGACCGTGGCGGACTTCACCACCACCTCACCGCCCAGCTTGCTCTCCACCGCTTCGTGCAACACTGCCCGTACGATCTGGCGCGGGCTCTGGGGCGCCGCTCGGGATGCGAGTTCCATGGGAGTCCGTGGACACCAGAAGGTGGATGGCGGTGCGGGTGACCCGACGAACTCTATCCAACGCCGGTAAAATTCCGCAAACTGGGTGGAATTTAAACAGGAAGACGAGTTTAGACGGGTAAGTCCGTACCCTGTTTGGAAGTCGAAACGAGTCGGATCTACCTCAATGTGACGCAATTGGCAGGAGAAAAGCCCTGTCCCCGCACGAGCCGAGACGCCTCCACCGGGAAGCTCATGGCAGGCGATGTTTCACTGCCCGTCTCAGAATTTCGCGAAGGCTGATTGAGGGGGTTGAACAGGCAATCCTTGACATCGTGGGTTGACGGCTCTACAGATCGGGATAATGAGAATGCGTATCATTTTCATGGGAGAGCCCCGTTCCGGTGGCTCTTGCTGGGAATGCGGCGCATCACGTCCCCTCGAAGAGGCTCCATCCCGATGACACTTCCCGTTGCGCTGGTCTCCCGGCGGCTGTCCGCCGCGCTGCTCTCGTTGTCCCTGCTGTCTGCCTGCGGGGACTCTGAGGACGAGGCATCGTCGCTGTACGCCGTCACCACCCAGTTGCTCGCGCAGGATCCGACGCAGAGCTACGTCGTCCTGACGACGAAGGCCGAGCAGTCCGGGTCGCTGTCCCTGGAGGGCGCCATCTCTGTGCCGGGGCGTGCGCTGGGCGTGGGCATCGCGAAGACGGGCTCGCTGTACGTGGTCAGCGACGAGAGCGCCACGGTGACGCGCTACACGCTCGACGACAAGGACACGCTGGCGCAGTCCGGGACGGTGAGCTTCGCGGCCCAGGGCATCTCGTCGCTGGGCGAGTACCAGGCCAACTTCCAGTTCATCTCGGAGACGAAGGCGTACTACTTCGACGGGGCGACGGCGCAGGTCGTCGTCTGGAACCCCCAGGCGATGAGCGTCACGGGCACCATCGCGTTGTCGGAGCTGGTCATCCCGGACACGGTGCTGGCGTTCTCCGGCGCGGTCGTGCGCGTGGGGCAGCAGGTCATCATGCCGGTGGGGTGGCGGCCGGTGTCGGGCGTGGGCATCACCCGCAAGGCGGCGGTGGTCTCCATCGACACGGCGACGGACACCGCCTCCATCGCGACGGATGAGCGCTGCGGGTACACGCACGACGCCGCGGTGGGGCCGGATGGCCAGGTCTACGTGGCCACGGAGGCCTACGGCGCGGCGGTGCGCCGGGTCGTGGGCGAGGACTCTCCGGAGCCGTGCCTGCTGCGCTACGACCCGCGGACCCGCGCGTTCGACACCACGTTCTATCGCTCGCTCGATTCGCTGGTGGGGGGTGGCACCGCGGGCGCCCTCATCCCGGGCCCCTCCGGGACGGCCTTCATCCGCGTGCTCGACGAGACGATTGCTCCGGTGACGGAGGGGACGCATCCGCGCACGGTGGCGAGCGGCACGGGTTGGCAGTGGTGGGAGCTGAAGCTCGACACGCTGGTCGCCACGCGTCGTTCGGACATCGCCTCCACGTCAGGCAGCGTCTTCCTGTTCGAGTCGGAGAACCACACGCTCTACACCGAGTTCGGCGCCGGCGCCGCGTCCACCACGCTGCACGTGCTGGATGACGAGGGGCGGTCCACGCTGACCACCCAGGGCCTGTCGTTCTCGTTCCTGCAGTTGCGCTGAGCGCGCACCCGTCTTCCCTCGACACACCTCGGGCTCCACGTGAGGCAGGCCGTCGTGGCCTGGAGCGCGTGGGGCCGGAGGTGTGTCGCGGTCCGTTGGTCCCATTCGTCCCCCTGGAGCATCCATGCGTCGTCTGTCGGCTGTCATCGGAGTGGTCGCAGTGTCCCTGGCGTGGTCGACCCCCGCCTTCGCCACGAGTTCGGGCATCACGGGGCAGTCCGGCAAGGACGGGCCCACGTGCAGCACGTGTCATCAAGGGGGCACGGCGCCCACCGTCTCGCTGGAGGGGCCGTCCGAGCTCGCGCCCGGTGCCACGGGGGAGTACGTGTTCATCATCCGGGGCGGCGCCGCGAAGACGGGCGGAGTGGGGCTGGCCGTGGACAACGCGGGCGCGACCCTCCAGGCCGGAGGCACGGGCCTGAAGAAGCTGGGCAGCGAGCTGTCACATGCGTCGCCCCAGCCGTTCACCAACAATGAGCTGCGCTTCACCTTCTCGCTCGTGGCGCCCGCGACGGACGTGACGCTCACGCTCTTCGGCGCGGGCAACTCGTCCAACGCGGACCTGTCGAGCGATGGTGATCGCGCGGCCTCCACGAAGCTCGCCGTGAAGGTGGGGAAGGGGTCGCCCACGCCGCAGCCGGATGACGGGGGTGACGACGAGGGTGGCTGCGCGGCGGCTGGTGGCGCGCCCGTGTGGGGCCTGGCGATGGCCGTCGCCTCCCGTCTCCTGCTGCGTCGTCGCCGGAGTTGAGCCTCGGTTCGCCCGCCTCGGGGCCTCTCTCCAGAGGGCTCGGGGGCGGGCCGGCCTCTCGCCAGGCGCTCGCTGGG
Source organism: Myxococcus dinghuensis (assembly GCF_024198235.1). GTDB lineage: Bacteria > Myxococcota > Myxococcia > Myxococcales > Myxococcaceae > Myxococcus > Myxococcus dinghuensis. Next base: position 122,750 of record NZ_JAKCFB010000026.1, read on the forward strand.
GGTGGCCTCGCCCGGGCTTGATTGGTCGGTGATTCCGAACAGTGCTGCCGAATCGCCGCAGATTATTCCGGAGCGTGGAGGGCGCATGTTCTCTCCATGCCGGCAACGACGCTGGCGGGGAGAGAGCCCATGAAGACGCAGACTCCGAAGGTGGCCCTGGTGACGGGCGCTTCGCGTGGCATTGGCGCGGCGGTTGCCCGGCGGCTGGCGCGCGACGGCTTCTCGGTCATCGTCAACTACGCGCAGAGCGCGGCGCCCGCGGAGGCGCTGGTCCAGGAGATGGAGAAGTCCGGGGGGAGGGCAGTGGCCGTGAAGGCGGACGTCAGCCGGACGGAGGAAGTGCGGCGGCTCTTCGACGCGGCCGAGACGGCCTTCGGTGGGGTGGACGTGTTGGTGAACAACGCGGGCATCATGCGACTGGCGAGCGTCGCGGAGACGGACGACGCCAGCTTCGAGCGGCAGGTCGCCATCAACCTGAAGGGGACGTTCAACACGCTGCGCGAGGCGGCGACGCGACTGCGGCGAGGCGGGCGCATCGTCAACTTCTCGTCGAGCGTGGTGGGGTTGCTGCAGCCGACATATGCCGTCTACGCCGCGACCAAGGCGGGCGTCGAGGCGATGACGAGCGTGTTCGCGAAGGAACTGCGTGGCCGCGACATCACCGTCAACGCGATCGCGCCGGGGCCCACCGCGACAGACCTCTTCCTCCAGGGCAAGGCGCCGGAGGTGGTCGAGCGCCTGGCGAAGCTGGCGCCCCTGGAGCGACTGGGGCAGCCGGAGGACATCGCCGCCGCGGTGGCGTTCCTCGCGGGCCCGGACTCCGGGTGGATCAACGGGCAGGTGCTTCGCGCCAATGGTGGAATCATCTGAGGTCGCGCCACGCCGGGGCCGCGTGACGGGGCGCTCGGCTTTCGTCGTCGGATTGCGCCAACTAGGATGGGGCGCGTGAGGGGTCTTCCTTGAGTGGCGAAGGCACGCGGCCGGTCGCGGACGTGCTGGTGGGGCTGACGCGATTCCGGGTCGGCCGGTTCCTGCTGTGGACGGCCTCGGGGCTGATCGCCCTGCTGAGCGTGGCCGCCGGCCCGGATCGACAGGGCATGCTGGGGCTCGCCGCCGTCCTCGCGGTGTTCGCGGCGATCGGGACGTGGAACGCGTGGCGCGAGGAGCGGGACACCTCCCAACGGGGGGCGCTCGGCTGGCTGTTGCCGCGGCTCACCTTCGGCGCGCTCCTCTTCGGGGGCGCGATGTTGCTGGTGTGGTGGCGCGGGCGTCGCGCTGGCGCCGTGGCACCGCTTCCTCCTCCGAGTCCCCAGGACGTGGACCGCTGGGCCGAAGAGGAGCTTCGCGCCGAGACGCGGACCGGGGAGCGCCTCGGATGAGCACGGCCTCGAGGCCCCGTTCACTGCCCGAGCAGTCCTCTGGGGACCTGCCTCGCGCGGACGGCGAAGACATGGGCGGGACACGCGTCGTCAGCGGGACCCGGCGACGGCTGGCGGGGCTCGCGCGCGGGGGCGTGCGCCTGTTCGTCGGCGTGGTGCCCGCGTTGCTGGGCGCGGGCCTGTGGGGCGCGTTGAAGGGGATGTTCCTGTTCGGCGCGTTCGGCGCGCTCATGGCGGGGGTCTTCGCGCTGTCGCCTCGATTCACGGGGGGCGCGCCCATCCCTCCGTGGTTGCTGTTCACGAGCTTCGTCGTGACGCCGCTCTCGCTCGCCCTGGCGGGAGGCTATGTCCTGATGCTCCAGGGCGTTGGAGATCGACTCGCGCGAGAGGTCCAGTCGCGCGGGCTGATGGGGTACGTCTATGCCGTCATCAAGCCCGCGGCGCTCCAGGTGGCGCAGCGGCTGCGCGGCAAGGGGCGGTTGGGGCGGGCCGAGCTCGTCCAGGCCATCGAGCAGTCCGTGGTGGAGCGACTCCGGCAGCCTGCTTCGGAGCGGGAGGAGGCGCCGTCCCGGATGGAGTGGCTGGAGCAGTTCCTCATGGAGCAATCGCATCGCGTGCTGGGGCTCGTCGCGCTGCGCTCGGTGCTGACCGCGCCCGACGTGCCGAGCGCGATCGAGTCGCTGGAGACGCTGGCCATCGACAGGCTGGAAGGCGCGTTGGTGGAGACGCTGGAGGACCTGTACTTCGTGCAGCGCTTGCTCGCGCTGGGCCTGGGCGTGGTCCTCGCGGCCGTCCCGACGCTGCTGCTCCTCTTCATGCGGTGACGGCGGCTAGCGGGGCTCCAGCCGCACGTCGTCGATGTAGAGGAACCGATCACCGACCTGGTTGATGACCAGCTCCGTGAGCGCGTGCGCGCCGTTGGCGGGCGCGGTGACGTCCATTCCATCCTGGGTCCACTCGAGGACGGGGACGAGGTCGGGCGTCACGTAGTGGTAGTCCGTGCGAATCCACTGGTAGGCGGCGTCGAGCCAGGCCACGCGCACCCAGACGGCGCTGCGCTGCTCCGTCGTGGTGGGCCACCAGGAATACGAACGCACCCAGACGGACAGCCGGTAATCCGCCGAGGCGACGATGGGGAAGTAGTCGGAGACGAGGACGTATTGGTCGACGCACCCGTTCTTCGCGAGCGTCATCTGGCTCCCGGGAACGCAGGGGTAGACGACGAGCGCGGTGGCGTGGGGAACCCGGCGGTTGGTGAGCGGCGCCTGGGGATTGTGTCCCTCGGAGTAGACGAACGAGAGGCCCTCGTGGTGCTGGTGCGGGGGCTGGATGCGCCATCCCGTCGGCACACCCACGGGCCAGTCGCACTCGGTCTGGCCCGCGACGACGTAACAGGAGCCCATGTCGCGCGTCTCGAAGCCACCGTTGAACGCGGGCTCGGGAGCGAGCGCCTTGGGCCCCTGGGCTGGGGCCTCGCCCTGCGTGAAGCCCACCTCCTGCTGGGCCACGACCTCGCTGCTCGCGGCGTCGGGCTGACAGCCGGCGATGGCCAGGAGGAATGGAACGAGGGCTCGGCGCATGGGTGGGACTCCTTGTGGTGCCCTTCATAGCGCATCCCGGATGGGTGATCGAAGCCGGGTCCGAGGGGCCTCGCCGTGGTGGGGCGTGCCGTCGTCACGAGGTGCCCGGGTTCGCGAGTCCAATGCCTCACTCAGGACGTCGCCACGACACGCCGCGAGGTCGCGGGGAGGCCGTGGAACCGAAGCACCGCATGGGTGAAACGCCGGTGTGGGGCCCCCGGGCTACACGCTGTGGTGTGGGGCCCTCGGAGAAGCAGCGACGTGGAATCCGGTTTTCGGGGGTTTCACTGGAGAGTCGAATCGGACCTCTCGTGGCATGTGCCTTGCCTTGGGGCCCGGCGCTGTTTCTGTCCTCCAGTCCGGGAGCGAAGCATGACCGCAGTCAGTCTGGGCCGACGTTCATCATCTTGGTTTCTCATCTTGGGGCTCGCGGTCGCGGGAGGCCTCTCGGGATGCAGCGCGTCCGACGACCCGCATGAAGGGCCTCCCTCTGACGGCGGGACGCAGCTCGCCGACGGTGGTTCCGACGGCGGGACGCAGCCGGCTGATGGCGGATCCGACGGTGGGACGCAGACTCCGGATGCGGGTGGGCCTTCGTTCACCTGGGGGAATGGCACGGAGACCGGCTCGATCTCCGGCAACGTGTGGACTCCGGGGCGGGACTCGACGGGGCTCGTCAACGAGGTGTCGTGGGAGACGGTTCCCAAGGGGCGGTGGATCGAGGTCGCGGGGACGCCGATCACCGACCTCGATGCGGCGGTGAAGGCCGCGCTCCCGGGGTACAGGGATCTCGGCTCGCAGGGAATCTCGGGCGTCATCAATGCCTATTCAGGCATCGCGCTCGACGCGCCGAACGCGCGGTGGTGGGCCTTCGGTGGCGGGCACGCCGACAGCTCGAACAACGGCCTGTATCGCTTCGACATGTCGAAGATGCGCTGGAGCATCGAGCAGCTCCCCGACAACTCCGCGAACTGGGCCGGTGTCACCTGGGGGAACACGTACAGCACGTATCCTCCCGCCAGTGCGTACGCCGCGGCGAACCCGACCAGCGATGTCTACTCGGATGAGTTCTTCGATCCGGACCGTCCCGCGGCGTCGACGGGGAACCCGACCGCGCGCCACACGTACAACGGGCTCGTCTACAACGCGGACCTGCAGGAGGTGGCCTTCGGCGTCCGTCGCATGTGGCGCTACAGCCTGACGACGCGCAAGTGGACGCGGCACACGCCGTTCAACACGCCGGGCGCCAAGTATGACGGCGTGACGGGATACGGCGGCGCGGCGGGCTGGACGTTCTGGGACGAGGTGAAGAAGCAGTACCTCTTCGGTCCCACGGAGAACTACAGCTATTCACGCTGGTGGTCGTTCGACACGGATGACCAGGCCTGGAAGTGGGAGACGGTGACGCCCGCCGTCTGGTTCTTCGCGCAGGTGGTCCGGGTGGATCGCAAGCTGATGAGCTTCCCCGCGCCGGATGCCTCCCACGACACCTTCCCGCCGCGAATGCTCTCCTACGACATGGACACGGGAGTGTGGGGGCGCCTGGACCTGACGAGCACCCTCGTGCTGTCGCGCTGCTACAACGAGTACTTCGAGGGGCAGGTCCTCGCCTATGTGCCGCCGCTCAAGAAGTACATCGCCGCGTTCCGTTACGACGGGGACGGCGATGGCAGCTACGAGTACCGGACGTTCATCATCGACCCGGAAGCCCTCACGCTGAAGGAGGCGCCCGAGTACGAGGCGGGTGGCTTCGGAGGGTGGCATGACTTGATCAAGAACCGCTTCTTCTACCTGGCCACGCACAACGCGCTCGTGCTCGTGCGAAGGGGCGAGGAGAACCTGCGCGTCTTCCGTCTGCCCTGAGGGCGCGGGCCCTCGTCACGCGGGTTCGTGAGCGTGGTTCGCCACCGTGCTGCTTCGCGAGGAGCACACGGTGGTCGCCGTGCGGGGGAGGCCCACCCGTGCCGGAGGGTCTGCGCTGGTGCACTCCTCACTTCTCGCGGGGCCGCTTCTGGAAGAGGTTCTCCAGCCCCTTGCGCGCCTGGTTCGCGGGGCCCTCGAGCTCCTTCGGAACGGGCACCGCCGGCAGCAATCCCTGTGCGATGTCGGTGGGGCTGCCGGCCTTCACCTGCGGGTCCTTCACCGTGCCGGTGATTGTGATGGGAACAGACACCGGCGCCTTGATGGGAACCGTGCCGTGGGTGAGTCCAGACACGAACTGCTGGGATGCTTGAACCGTTCCCTTCAGCTCCAGGCGCTCATCCAATGACACCCGTCCATCCAGCGTTCCCTTCCCCAGGTCGGAATCGAATGCCATGGGCTGGGTGAAGGACGCCCACCCCCCTTGGATGCGGAAGCGTGCGTCCAGGTCCTTGAAGTGCGTGCCTTGTCCCGCCTTCCGCACCGACTCGGAGGTCGCTTTCTTTCCCAGCGCCTCCAGGCCCTGCGAAACGGCGGGTGCCACCGTCGCGCCCAGGTCCGTCGACGTGTAGACGCCGTCCCGCAGCCGCAAGGTCCCCGTGCCCGTCATCTGGTTTCGGACCCGCTCCCAGTCCAAGCCCGCCCCGGAGAGCTGGAGGTCACCGCTGGCCGCCCCCTGGAGCGAGGAGTGTCCCGTGAGTGCCTGGAAGGCCTTCGCCGTGTCCAGCCCATCCAGCGTCGCCCTGAGCGACCACTCCGGCTGTGCCTTCGTGAAGTCCACGCGAGAGCCAGTGATGTTCGCGCGTCCGCCATAGACATTCGCCGTGCCGCGTTGGAGCACGAGGGCACCATCGTCCAGCGTCGCCTGGACGTCGACGTCCGATACCGTGAGCGCGCCATGGCGCAGGGTCGCGAGGTGGAGCGTTCCGGCCATGTCCACCTTTCCAATCCCCGCTCGCTTCGAGATGAGTGGCGTGGCGGGGGGTCGCGCCTCCTCCGAGGCGGAGCGCGCCGGCATCGCACCGAGCAGGTGTCCCAGGTCCAGTTCCTTTCCTGCCAGGGAGAAGCGCACGCGCGCGGGTTCCAGTTGTGCGGACGCGGTTCCTCCCAGCTCGAGCCCGGGGCCCGACAGGGCGATCTGCGTGAAAGACACCTTCGCTGTCTTCGGCTGATGCGGGTCGACGCGCGAGTCGAAGGCAAACGAGCCGTTCGCCGCGTCGCCGCGCAGCCGCAGGCCCTTCGCGGCGCCATGTCCCGAGAGAACGTAATGACCCTGGTCGGTCTTCAGGTCCGCGTCGACATCCAGCGCTCCCGCGGTGAAGTACTCCGTCGCGGAGGCGGGGAGGAAACGACGGAATGCGCTCACGGACATGTCCTTGCTCTTCAGGCGTGCTGTCACCTGAGGCCACGGCTGCCCCGCCTGAGGCAGGCTTCGTGGGAGCGAATCGACCTTCAGGTCCAGTTCCACGTTCTGCTTGGGCGCGGCCACCGCCATCCGCACCTTGCCCTCGAGTGGGTGGCCTGGCCCGACATGATTCAAGTCCGCGTCGATGTCCTGGAGGGCGACCACCGCGGGCCTTCCCTCCGACGCCTGGTCCATCACGCGCACCACGCCATCCCGGATGTGCAGGTGCTCGATGGCCGTGTCGCCTCCCGACGCCCCGGAGGGGCTCGCGGGCGGACGTTCGAGTGTCTCGTGGTTCCAGGAGCCATCCCCGTGGTGAACCAGGTTCAGCGTGGGCTCCACGAGGTGCACCGAGCCCACACGCACGTCCTTGCCGAGGCTCCGCAGGAAAGGCCAGAGCTGGACGGTCGCCGTCACACGGGAGGCTTGGAGGAAAGGTGGCTCGGAGCCCGCGCCCTCGGCACGGAGGTTCGTGATGGTGGCTCCGGGGGTGGGGAGCAAGTGGGCGTCGAGCTTCTCGATGGTCACCTTGCGGCCAAGTGAGCGGGTCGCCACTGCCTCGACCTGGGCACGCAGTCGCTCACCGAGCCAGGAAGGCTTGATGGCCATCGCCGCGATGGTCAGCACCAAGGCCGCGCCGACGATGGCGAGCGCAACCTTCAAGGCTCGACGATGGGGAGGAGACGCTCGAGTCATGTGGAGGAAAGGTAGGAGGACACGGAGGGGATGACGCCGCTCGACAGGCCGTGCCTCCCTCCGTCCCTGCCGCCTACGACGGAGGGCTCGCGTCTTCCCGCGACCTCGCGGCGATTGCCCCGGAGAGCAGCTCGGTTGCTCGAAGGCTCCCCCGCTTCGTGGCCGACCGGAGCCGCTGCCTGGCCTCTCCTCCGCTGCAGATGGCCCAGGGCGGCGCCGCTCTCGTCCTCAGTCGTCCGAAGGATCCAGGCAGGCCAGGTGATTCATGTTGCATGTAAAGACCTGGATTCCTTTGGACGGGATGCCAGGTTCTGGCGACTCCTTGCAGGTGGGCCCCGAGAGAGGGGGGCTGCTTTCAGTCCTCAATGCCTATGCCGAGCGACACGTCTACACTGGAGCACCGGCGACGGTCGTGGTCCGAGGGGCGATGGCGACCGGTTGTCGGGGCTGCTGCGAAGTGGGGTGGGGCGGTCTTCGCGAGTGGCGTACTTGCCAACGAGGCATGGGATGTGGGACGGGGTTGCTCGTGTTCGTCCTCCTGCGGGCCCTGGGCCTCTTCGTATTGACTGCGGTGGCAGAGGTGGTCGGTTGTTACCTGCCGTATTTGTGGCTGCGTGAAGGGAAGTCTCCGCTGCTACTCGTGCCTGCCGCCGTGAGTCTGGGCGTCTTCGCGTGGCTCCTCACGCTCCACCCCACGGGGGCCTCACGCACGTATGCTGCATACGGGGGCGTCTACATCGCGGTGGCCTTGCTGTGGTTGTGGGGCGTGGAGGGTGAGCGACCCAGTGCGTGGGATGTCACGGGCGCCGTCGTGGCGCTCATCGGAATGGCGATCATCGTTCTGGCTCCTCGCCAGTAGGGGATGGAATTGACGCGCCTGGAAGCGGATCAGGGGAACGCTCACATTGACAAGTGTCTCGCCATTCTCCGGGAACAACATGGGGTAGTTGTTCTTTGGGTATGGATTGAGAGCAAGGCCGCTTCTGTCCGTTCCAAATGGGGGCTACACCAGGCACCAGTTTGCAAGCTTTGAGGCCGGCTATCCTGTGGGCGAGTATGTTGCTTGAAGGTTGAGCTAGTTCTGTGGGGATGGCGGCGACATGGGGCGGCACGGGTAATCGTAGTCCACGACCTTGAATCGCGTCCGAATGCCAGAAGATGTCATCTGCTCGCCGCAGAAACAAAGATCTGTGCCGGATATCGTCGTCTGTGTTGCGTCAGTATAGTAGATGATGTGGAAGTTGCTTGCGCATGAAGTCAGTTGCTCCTCGCGTGATGCCAATTCGGGTTGAGCGCTCGTTGAGGCTTCGCCCGCGCCGCAGCCGAACTGTAGTCCGATGATCGTGAAGCTCAGAGTCAGCAGTGTACGCATTGCTCCTCCGTTGATCGTGCAGTGTGTGTGCTATCCGCTGCGCGGACACTCTACCGCAATTTCTTGTGCGACTGGTGTGGGGCGGATTTCGTGGTGTGTGCAATTATTTGGCTCCGGCGGATGAGTTGCCATTGAGCGTAACCGACCTGTCGGTCCTCAAAACCATTGATCCCTCTAGGGGTGGATTTCTCAGAACCATTGACCCCAGGGGGAGGGTTTCGGTGAGCGTCAAGGTAGATGTCGCGTGAGAGGGTTCAGCCGATGCGCTTCATCTCCTGCACGGCCGGGGTGAGGTTCGGAGAGGGGCCGAGACGAACGGGGCCCGCTGGCGTCCAGTTGCGCGTGACGCGGCTCCAGCGCTCGGGGTGACGGGCTCGGGCTCGCTGGTACACCCGGTGGCGTCGAGCCAGCAGCGCGGCCTCGCGACCGAAGTGCCTGTCGTCAGGCGTGACGAAGCGGATGGCGGAGTGTCGGTGCTCGGTGTTGTACCAGTCCACGAAGCGCGTCACCCAGGCGTGCGCATCCTCGACAGTCGCAAAGGGCCGCCGCGGGAAGGAGGGACGGTACTTCAGCGTGCGGAAGAGAGCCTCGGAGAAGGCATTGTCGTCCGAGACTCGGGGCCGGCTGAAGGACGGGGTGACACCCAGCCATTGCAACGTGGCGCCCTTCATGTGGAGACGATCTTGAAAAGGCGCGGCGTTTAGATCGCGTGAGCCAGGATCGCAGGAAGGGAGACGGCCGGCAGAGCGATCACGCGAGCGCGACGCTTGCCGGCCGGCACTGTTGCGGAGGGGTTGGTCAGGCCGCGTCGAGTTCCTGGTCGGAGCGGCGTGACTTGCCGGTGATGCGGACGAGCAAACCCTTGTGCACGAGGCGGTCTGCTCTTGTTGCTGCCTGTCGCGGAGAGGTAGCGACTCCATTTGTCCGGCGGCCTGGCCTTCCTCCAGGTCGCTCATCTCGTCCACTTCTACGGCCCAGCGTGACCCAATGCTTCCCTGCCGCCAGTTTTCGACACCTCGAGCGTCGATGCGCGGCCCTCCAATCCCGCGCTTCTCCGCGCTCGGTTGGATCGAAGACCCGCGCTTCTTGAAGGTCGT
>NZ_JAKCFB010000027.1 GCF_024198235.1 Myxococcus dinghuensis
CGCCGCCCGTGCAGCGCACGCACCAGCCGCCGCCGCCCGCGCCGCCGCCGCCCGCGCCCGTGGCGCGCAAGCCGCCCCCCGCGCCCACCTACTCCGCCGCGGAGTTCGTGGGCCTGGAGCGACGCCAGGACGACCGCATCCACGCGGACGTGAAGGTGTCGATGAAGAACACGGGCATCTTCACGGACCACCGCATCATCAACCTGTCCTCGGGCGGCCTCTTCATCGCCACGGACAAGCCGCTGCGGCTGGGCACCCTGGTGGAGCTGACGTTGCGCTTCGACGAGCCGCCGCGGGTGATGACCCTGCGCAGCTCCGTCATCTGGGAGAACTCCCTCGACGACGGCAAGAACCCGCGCGGCTACGGGTTGCGGCTCAGCAGCCTCCGCAAGGAGGAGCGGGACTTCATCCAGCAGTTCGTGAGCCGCAAGCCCCCGAAGTAGCCGTCGGGGGCGCGCCGGACGCGCCCCCAGGGAGACGCGTGCTACAGGAGCTGGCCGAGCAGGACGGCTCCGGTCATCACGAAGGTGGCCATCACCGCCACCACCGCCTTGAGCTCCAAGTCATCCTGGCCCATCACGTTCATGAAGTTCATCGCGCAGCCTCCTGAGAGCATGACACCCTCCGCCCCTTCCTACGGGGGTGGGGGGATCCGATTGCATCGCGCCCTCCGCCCCTCTGGGCCCCGCCCCGCAGCAGCCCTGGACGCCCCCCGTGCCCGCTGACGCCCCCGCCGCGCCACCCGACTACTGGCTGCTCGCCCGGCTCCCCACCCCCGCGTCGGTCATCCGGGGGGAGAAGGTGCTCCTGGCCAACGAGGCCATGGCCTCGCTGCTGGGCATCTCCCTCGAGGAGGTGTGCTCGACCCCCGTCTCGACGCTCATCGCCCGCTTCGTCCCGGAGGAGCGGGCCTGGGTGGAGACGTTCCACGAGACGCTCAACCAGGGCGGCCTGCGTCCGGAGCGGCCCCTGTGGCTGCGCCTGCGCCGCGCGGACGGCCAGCAGCGCGTGGTGACGGCGACGTACGCGCAAGGCGCCTCGCCGGAGGAGACGGTGGTGCTGATGAACGACGCGGAGGGCGAGGGCGCCGCGCGGCGCCTCACGCGCGCGCTGGGCGCCGCCGCCGCGGACATGTTGCACAGCCGTGACGAACGGCAGGTGCTGGAGACGGCGGTGGAGGCCGTGCACCAGCAAGGCTTCTTCGTGGCGGTGCTCCTCATCGACGGGGACAGCTTCCGCCACGGCCCCATGCGCCAGCAGGCCCGCGTCGTCGCGGAGGCCGAGCGGCAGTACGGCATGCCCCTGGCCGAGGTGCGCTTCCCGCGCGCCATGCTGCCGCACCTGGAGGAGGTGCTCTCCCAGGGCAAGGCGGCCTTCCACCAGGACGCGCTCGGGGTGGCCCACCGCATCCACTCCAGCCAGGTGTACGAGGACATCCGGCGCGCCTACCCGCCGGGCATCCGCGCGCTGGACGCGCCCATCCTCGTGGACGGGCAGCCCTTCGGCGTCCTCGCGGTGCAGGGCGAGGGGCTGACGCCCGCGGGCGCCGGCACGCTGGAGCTGTTCGCGCGGATGCTGGGCGGCGTGCTGGAGAACGTGCGCCACCACCACAGGGCGGAGGTGCGGCTGGAGGAGGTGTCACGGCTGCAGGAGGAGCTCGTCGCCACCGAACGGCTGACGGTGCTGGGCGAGGCCGCGGGCGTGGTGGCCCACGAGGTGCGCAACCCCCTGGGCGCCATCCTCAACTCGGTGGCGGTGCTGCGACGCGAGGCGCACCTGGGGCCCACCGGCCAGGCCGCAGTGGGCATGCTCGAGGAGGAGGTCATCCGCCTGGAGGACATCGTCCGGGACCTGCTGGACGTCGTGCGTCCGCTGGAGCTGCGGCCCCGCTGCGTCCACCTGGGCGAGCTGGTGCGCCGCGCGCTGGGCCAGCTCCACGGCCCGCCGGACGCGCCCACCCTGCGCTTCACCGTGGACGAGGCGCCGGACATGCCGGAGATGGAGGGCGACGAGACGCTGCTCCAGCTCGCCGCGACCCACCTGGTGCGCAACGCCGTGCAGGCCTCTCCCGCGGGGGGCCGCGTGAAGGTGAGCGTGGACACGGTGCCCGAGGGCGTGCGCCTGGTGGTGGAGGACGAGGGCCCGGGCATCCCGGACGTGGACCCTCGCCGCATCTTCGAGCCCTTCTTCCTCACCCGCGCCAATGGCCGCGGGCTGGGCCTGGCCATCGTCAAGCGCGTGGTGCTGGCGCATGGCGGGCAGGTGCGCGCCGGCGGGAGGCCCCGCCGCGGCGCGCGCTTCGAGGTGGTGCTGCCGCTGACGCCTACCCGTAGGTCTCCCGCTTGATGCGCTTGTCCTCGATGCCCAGCGCGTGCAGGTGGCCGAGCGTCGTCTCGATGAAGCGCGGCGTGGCGGGGGTGCGCGTCTCCAGGGCCTTGCGCCGGTCCCACGGCGTAATCGCGGGGCCACACGCGTAGACGAGGCACGCGCCCGGGTCCGGGATGAGCTCCTCCAGGAGGGACTGGTGCACGCGCCCCTTGCGCACGTGCGGGCCGAAGCGCCCCTCGTCCGTCTCGCGGGTGAGGGTGTGCACCACGCGCACCCGGTCCGGGTGCTGGTGCTCCAGCGCCTCCAGCTCCTCCCGGTAGAGCACGTCGCTCCACGTCTTGTTGGAGAAGAGGAAGGTGTGGCGCGGCTTCAGCCCCCGGTGGAGCGCGTCCTTGAGGATGGCGAAGTTGGGCACCGCGCCGGAGCCGGCGACCAGGTGGACGATGTGGTCGGTGCGCTGCTCCACGTCGTCCGGCAGGACGTACGGGCCCATGAAGCCCGTCACCTTGAGGCGCGCGCCGGTGAGCCGCCCGTGGACGAGGAAGGGCGACAGCAGCGGCGGGTAGCGGGTGAGGCCCGGGATGAACTCCTCGTCCTTCACGGTGATGGCCACGTGCCGCTCGTGGGGCGCGGAGGCCAGCGAGTACGAGCGCTGCGGCTCCTTGCGCCCCTTCTGCTCCTGCAGGTAGGCGGACAGGCGCCCGAGTGCGGAGAACTGGTGCGGGTCGATGTTGAGGAACTGCCCGGCCTTGTACTCGGGCGGGGCGTCTCCGAAGTCGAGGAACAGCGTCGCCGTGTCGTGCGTGTCCATCCGCACGCGGTCGACGGTGACCTCGTATTCCACGGGCTTCCTGCTGCGCGAGGGGGCGGCTTCAGCGGCGCTCATGCCCTCCCCATAGCGCAACCCGGGCTCCAAGCCGATGACCTGGCGCACGGCGTGGACGGCCGGCGCTCGACACCGACGCGTGACGGAGCCCGGCGCGCCCCACCCCGCAGTCGCCCCGGAGCGTTGGCTGCACGACGGGACGGCATGCGGGCGGGGAGCCCCCGCGACACGGGCGCTGACCTCGGCGCGTCATGGAACTACATCTTCTGGGGGCCAGTGGCGGCGCTCACGCCCTGGCGACAACCGGCCGGATGCCCCCTCCATCGGTCGGTCCATGCTCCCGGGTCGGCCCCTCGAGGTGGAGGAGATACTCGCGTGCTCCGCATTCTCTTCGCGCTGATGGACAGGTTGCCGGACAGTGCCCGTCGTCAGGTCGTGCGCATGCTGATGGACGGCGTCTGGGACGCGCTGGCGGACGAGGTGGTGGAGGGCAAGGGCCTGCTGCCGGACGGCCCCTGCCTCTTCATCTGCAACCACCTGTCGAACGCGGACGGCTTCACGCTGGACCGCGCCTTCCGGCCCCGGAGCCCCGTGTTCCTGGCGGGCGTGAAGCTGCAGAGCACGGTGATGACGCGGCTGGCGTCGGAGACGATGGAGACCATCGCCATCAAGCCCAACTCGCCCGACATCGAGGCGATGCGCCGCGCGGTGGAGACGCTCAAGGGTGGCCGCTCCGTGCTCATCTTCCCGGAGGGCGGGCGCAGCCGGACGGCCGCGCTGCAGCAGGCGAAGAAGGGCGTGGCGCTCATCGCCAAGCGCGCGGGCGTCCCGGTGGTGCCGGTGGCGCTGACGGGCACGGAGAAGCTGATGCCCATCAACGACCGGGACATGGGAGGCGAGCGGCTCTTCGAGGCCCACGTCCGCGTGCGCATGGGCCCGGCGTTCCGCATCGAGGACCTGGAGTCGGAGGTGGCCGGAGCGGAGGACCCGCGCCAGGCCCTGGTCGACGCGATGATGCGGCGGGTGGCCCGGCTGCTCCCCGTCTCCTACCAGGGCGTCTACGCGGAGCCCCCGCCCTCCCGCCTCCCCTTCGCCGCGGACCCGCCCGCGGTGCCCTCGCCGTGAGGGGACCCGCGCGCCGGCGTCACTGAGTCGTTGCGGTCGCCACCGGAGCGCGGACAATGGGGCGCCCCGTGATGACCACCCGCGCCGAAGAGCACCTCTACGTCTCCACCCTCCCCGGCCTCGAGCCCGCGCTGGAGCAGGAAGCCACCCTGCTCGGCTGGCGCCCCCGGCGCGTGGAGGGCGGCGTGGAGGTGTCCGGCCCGGCCGGGCTGCACCAGGAGGCCAACCTGCGGCTGCGCACCGCCAGCCGCGTGCTGTGGCGCGTGGGCACCTTCCACGCCACCGACGTCGCGTCGCTGACGCGGGGGCTGGCCGCGTTGAAGCTGTCGCACCTGTGGGCGGGCCGCGCGCCGCCGCGGCTCGCGGTGGTGCTCAAGCGCGCGGACGTGCCCCATCAGGACGTGGTGCTGACGGCCGCCGCCAGGGCCTGGAACCTGGCCTCGGTGGAGAAGGCGGGGCCGCTCGACGAGGAGGGCGGACCGGGCCTCACGCTGCTCGTCCGCGTCGAGGGAGACGCCTTCACCGTCAGCGCGGACACCAGCGGCGAGCCGCTGCACCGCCGGGGCTACCGCCAGGAGGTGAGCCGCGCGCCGCTGCGCGAGACGCTCGCCGCGGGAATCCTCCTGCTCGCCGGCTACGACGGGGTCGAGCCGCTGGTCGACCCGATGTGCGGCTCGGGCACGTTCCTGGTGGAGGGCGCCTGGATGTCCATGCGTCACGCGCCGGGGCTGCGCGAGGGCTTCGCCTTCGAGTCCTTCCCCGGCTTCGACGCGAACGCCTGGAGCACGCGCAAGAAGAAGGCGCAGGACGAGGCCCTGGCCACGCCCCGGTCCGCGCTGCGCGGGTTCGACATCAACGCGGGCTCGCTGGGCACGGCCCGGCGCAACGCGCGCCGCGCGGGCGTGACGCTCACGCTGGAGCGCCAGGACGTGCGCGCGCTGATGGCGCCCCCCGGAGGTCCGGGCCTGCTCGTGGCCAATCCGCCCTACGGCAAGCGCGTGGGCGAGGCCGAGGACCTGCCCGGCCTCTATCGCGCGCTCGGCACCACGCTCCGCCACGGCTTCCCGGGCTGGCGCGCCGCCCTCCTCGTGCCGGACGACGCGATGCTCATCAGGGCGCTCGCGCTGCCGGACGCGCGCGGCCTGCCGGTCCGCAACGGCGGCCTGCGCTGCCGGCTCCTTCTCACCCGCTGAAACAACGCGGGACTCGCCCCACACCTCTTGCTCCGGTGAAACACCCGTGAGCGCAACCCGAGAGGGAGCCAAGACCGGTCCCCCCGCGACTGGGGCGACCCGCACCCATGCGACAATTTCGATGTGTTTCGGGACAACCCAGACACGAAACCGTAAATCATGTCTTCCGTGGGGTTGTTGACGTTCGTGCGGAGACAGGTGTTTCCTGAACGCATGGCAAGCACCTCTTTGTCCGCGCCAGCCGAAGGCGTTGCCAGTCACGCCAGCCCGGTCGACGTCACCGAGCGGCTCACGCTCATCGACGCCTTGCGCGGCTTCGCCCTGTGCGGAGTCCTCGTCGCCAACAGCTTCGTCTGGTTCAGCGGTCGCGCGCTCATCCCCCCGGCGCGGGCGGAGGCGCTCGCGGGGCCACCGCTGGAGAAGGTGGTGAGCAATCTCTTCCAGCTCTTCGTGCACCAGAAGTTCCTGGCCATCTTCGCGTTCCTCTTCGGCCTGGGCTTCTCCATCCAGTTGACGCGCGCCGAGGCCCGCGGGGCCTCCATCGTCCCGCTCTACACGCGGCGCCTGCTGGTGCTGCTGGGCTTCGGGCTGGTCCACCTGTTCGCGCTGTGGTCGGGGGACATCCTCCACACGTACGCCATCGCGGGCTTCCTGCTGCTCGCCTTCCGCCAGCGCGACAACCGCACCCTCGTCCTGTGGGCGGTGGCGCTGTTGGGCGTGGCGCCGCTGCTCATCCCCGCCCTCCAGCGCTTCGTGCCGGTGTGGCTGCACGGGGAACAGGCGGCGGAGGTCCTCAAGGAGGCCGCCCAGACGGAGGAGGCCACCCAGCGCGCCGACCTGTTGGCCGCGCTCTCCAGCGACTCGTTCTGGACGTCCCAGTCGGGCAACGCGCGCTACAGCCTGGAGACGTTCTTCCGCTCCAACCGGGCGCTCGTCTTCAGCCTCATCGTGGGCCGCTTCCTGCTGGGCCTGCTCGCGGGGCGGTTGCGCGTCCTCCACGACGTGGAGCGCCACCGGAAGTGGCTGCGCCGGACGTGGGTGGGGGGGCTCGTCCTGGGCCTGCTCATCACCCTGCCGGGGCTGGTGGTGATGCGCCTGAAGAACGCGCGCATCTGGACGCCGCCGGACGACGTGGGGATGTTCCTGCTCAACAACCTCCAGGACGTGGGCTACCTGTTCCTGAGCGCCGCCTTCGTCTCCCTCTTCGCGCTCCTGTTCCAGCGCCCCTTCTGGCGGCGCGTGCTGGGGCTGCTCGCCCCGGTGGGCCGCATGGCCCTGAGCAACTACCTGGCGCAGACGCTGATCTGCATCGCCATCTATGACGGCTGGGGCCTGGGGCTCGTCGGCAACACCCCCGCGTCGCTGAGCGTCGCCATCGCCCTGGGCATCTTCGCGGCCCAGGTTGTCTTCAGCCACCTGTGGTTCAAATCCTTCCGCTTCGGCCCCGCCGAGTGGCTGTGGCGTGTCCTCACCTATGGCGGATTGCAGCCCATCCACCATGAGTCACACGAGACCACGGCGCCTGTATCGACTTGATGCAGATGTGACGTCATGGCGGCCCGCGTCAGGGGCGGTTGACCCAGCGAGCGGGCCTATGTCATATTTCAAACACAGGGCCTTTTTCCGGTATCGCGGGAAGTCCTCATCGCAAACCGACCCGCGGCTCGAGCGCCCCAAAGGTTCATCAGCCCATGGAGCAGCCACCTCCGTCCTCGACGGGCGTCGCCGCGCGTTTGCAGCAGGTGACGAAGCAATATCAACTCGGGAAGACCACGGTTCACGCGCTGCGTGGCATCGACCTGACGATAGCCATTGGCTCGTACACGGTGATTTGCGGCCCGTCCGGCAGCGGCAAGAGCACCGCGCTGCAACTGCTCGGATGTCTGGACATGCCGACGTCCGGGACGCTGGAGATCGCCGGGCAGGATGTCATTGCGCTGAGTGACGCGGCACGGACGACGTTCCGCGCGCAGCACCTGGGGTTCGTGTTCCAGAACTTCAACCTGCTCCCGGTCCTGACGGCGCTGGAGAACGTGGAGTATCCGTTGCAGCTCACCGTCCGCGACCCGGCGGAGCGGCGCGAGCGCGCCCGGGCCATGCTCACCGCGGTGGGGCTGGGGGACCTGCTGCACCGGCGTCCCGCGGAGCTGTCCGGTGGCCAGCGGCAACGCGTCGCCGTGGCGCGGGCCATGGTGAAGCGGCCCCGGCTGGTGCTGGCGGACGAGCCCACCGCCAACCTGGATCGCCGCACGGGCGCGGAGCTCATCGCGCTGATGCGCGCCATGCAGCGCGAGCACCAGACCACCTTCATCCTCTCCTCCCACGACCCCCAGATGATCGAGGACGCCGACGAGCGCATCCTCATCGAGGACGGCCGGGTCGTGGAGAGCACCCGTCGCCAGGCGCCCCTCGCGCCGGCCCAGGGGGTGTCATGAACATCGTCGCACTGGCTTCGCGCAACGTGTTGCGCAACGCGCGCCGCTCCGCCCTCACGGTGGTGGCGCTCGTCGTCGGCACCCTGGCCATCCTGGTGTTCGGCGGGTACGTCAACGACAACGTCCAGGGGTTGCAGACCATCACCGTGCGCCAGCACGGCCATCTGCAGCTCGTCCGCAAGGACTACCTCGACTTCGGCCGCGGGGACGTGGGGCGCTTCTCCATCCGCGACTACGAGACGCTGCTCGCCACGCTGCGGAGCGACCCCGTCCTCGCGCCCATGCTCGCCGTCGCCACGCCGGTGCTCAACGTGGAGGGCACGGCGGGCAACTTCTCCGCCGGGGCCTCCAGCAGCTTCTCCGGCAAGGGCGTCATCCCCTCCGAGTACCTGTCCCTGCTGGCGTGGGATGGGTTCGGCGTGCGCATCCCCCCGGGCCGGTCGGCGCTGAAGGCCGAGCTCCCGGACGGCGGCATCATCGGCTTCCGGATGGCGCAGCTGCTGGCCCTGTGCGGCCCGCTGGGGCTCAAGGACTGCAAGACGCTGCCCCCGCGCCGCGTCGCCAGCGCCCAGGAGGAGTCCCTCCCCGAGGACATCGCGGCGCTGGGCCTGGCCGAGCAGCCCACCGCTCCCGAGGGAGACGCCAAGGCTCCGGCGACCATCGAGCTGCTGGCCGCGTCGCCTGGCGGGCTGCCCAACGTGGTGCGCATGTCCGTCCTCCAGGCGGAGCGGCAGGTCATCCGGGACATCGACGCCATCTACGTGGCCATGCCGCTGTCCCTGGCGCAGCGGCTGGTGTTCGGCCCGGACGAGCACGCCGTCTCCGCCATCGTCATCCAGTTGAAGCGGACGGACCTGATGGAGGCCGCGCGCGCCCGGGTGAGCGAGCTGGTGAAGGGCTCCGGAGACCTGGAGGTGCTGACGTTCTTCCAGGTGAGCCCGGTCTACGAGCAGATCGTCGCCAGCTACACGTCCGTCTTCACCTTCATCGCGGTGCTGATGGGCTTCATCGCCCTGTTCTCCATCGCCAACGCCATCAACATGGCGGTGGGCGAGCGCATCGGAGAGATCGGGACGCTGCGCTCCCTGGGCTTCCAGCGGGGCACCATCCGGGGAATCTTCGTCCTCGAGGGCGCGCTGCTCGGCCTGTTCGGCACGCTCATCGGCGCGGGGGTGTCCATCCTCGTGCAGGTGGGGCTGCATGCCGGCCGCTTCACGTGGACGCCTCCGGGCCGCTCCTCGCCCATCCCGCTGCGCGTGGACGTGCTGGGCAACCCCACGCTGATCCTCGCGACGGTGGTCGGGCTGTCGCTGGTGGCCTGCCTGTCCGCGCTGTGGCCCGCGAACCGCGCGGCGCGGATGGAAGTCACGGAGGCGCTGCGCCATGCGTGAGGCCCTGCTGCGTGCCGCCACCGCGGCGCTGCTCGTCCTGGTCGCGACGCCTGCCCTGGCGGCGGAGTCCGCGCAGGAGCTGCTCGCGCGCGCCGACGCCGTCCGCAACCCCGACCGCGACTTCTCCGTCACCACCACGCTGACGGAGTACCGCGCGGGCAAGCGCGTCGACACCTCCACGCTCGTCGTCTACTCGAAGTTCGCGGCGGACAACGCGCAGTACAACAGCCTCATCCGCTACACCCAGCCCCGCCGCGACCTGGGCAAGCTCATCCTGCGCAACGGCATGGAGGTCTGGTTCTACGACCCCGCCAGCAAGGCGAGCGTCCGCGTGTCGCCCCAGGCCCGCTTGCTGGGACAGGCGTCCAACGGCGACGTGATGAACACGAACCTCGCCAAGGCCTACACCGCCGAGGCCGTGGGGCGCGAGACGCTCGAGGACGACACGAAGCAGAAGCGCACGTGCGTGAAGCTCAAGCTCGTCGCGCAGCGCAAGGACGTGGCCTACGCCCGGGTCGACTACTGGGTCGACGAGGAGAACGGCCGGCCCCTCAAGGCCCAGTTCTTCACCACCGAGGGACGGCTCCTGAAGACGGCCTTCTTCCGCAAGTTCGAGACGGCGCTGGAGCGCGAGCGTCCCACGGAGACCGTCATCATCGACGGGCTCGACACCCAGTGGATCACCGTCATGCGGGCGTCGAACTTCCAGTGGCGCGAGATTCCGAAGACCTGGCTCCAACGCGACTACCTGCCTCGCTTCCGAGGAGAAGAGTAGCCCTGGCCATGCGCGGCGACACCGTGACAACCGCGCGCCCGACGCGCACGCTGCGGACGCTCCCCTGCGTCGCGCTCCTCCTGCTCGCCACGCCCGGCGACGCGCAGGACACGGCCCGCACCGCCTCGCCCGCCACGAACGCGTCGCCAGCGTTCTCCTCGCTGAACGCGCAGCCCGCATTCTCCGCACCGAACGGCACGCAGGTGCCGCCCACCACGGACGGAGCTCCCGTGCTCTCATCCACGGGCGGCGTCCCTGAGCTTCCCTCCACAGACGGGGCACCTGAGCTGCCCGCCACGGACGGAATGCCTGAGCTGCCCGCGACGGACGCGATGCCCGAGCTGCCCGCGACGGACGGTATGCCGGAGCTGCCGGTGACGGACGCGATGCCCGAGCTCCCGCCTGGGCTCGACCTCCCGCCGGAGGTGCCGGACCTCCCCCCCGCCGACGAGGACGCGCCCATCGCCTGGGGGCTCGAGGCGCAGCTCTGGCTCCAGCGCCTCACCCAGCGCCCCACGCCCATCTCCGAGGACACCCGCGCCGCGCACGTCGGGCGCGTGGTGCTCGACTTCCGCCGGGAGTGGCAGCCGGGACGTCGTTGGACCGTGGGCCTGTCGAACCAGTGGCAGGGCACGCTCGGCCTGCGCGCCGGGGACGAGGGCCGCGACTTCGACAGCGCGCTCAACAACCTGCGCGAGCTGTGGGTCCGCTGGCAGGTGGGCGACGACGCCCATCCGCTCTTCTTCGACGTCGGACGCGTCAACATCCGCAATGGCGTGGGCAGCGGTTACAGTCCCACTGACTTTTTCAAAGCAGGCGCTGTCCGCCAACCTCTCTCGTTGGATCCAAACGCCTTCCGGCTGAACCGGCTGGGCACCGTGGTGGCGCTGGCGCAGTACCTCCACGAGAGCGGCGCGTGGACCGCCGCGCTCGTGCCGCCGCTGAGCACGCAGGACCCGATGCTGGAGGGTCCCTGGTATTCGCCGGCGCTCCACCGCACGAATCGGGACGCGGCCTTCTACGCGAAGTGGGCGCCCCAGGTGCGCGAGTGGCTGTCGCTCGACGTGCTCCTGCTCGCCCGCGTGGAGGAGCGTCCGCGACTCGGCGTCAACCTGTCCGCGCTGCTCGGGGATGCCTGGGTGTTCAACGCCGAGGGACTCGTCGGGGGCTGCCACCGGCTCGGAGGCCCCGACACACCCGACCTCGGCTACGGCTGGTGCACGCGGTGGGCCGCGAACGTGATGTGGACACTGCCGCTGGGCATCGAGCTGACGGTGGAGCAGCAGTTCGCCAGCGACGCGCTCGGCGCGGACGCATGGCGCCAATGGCGGGGCGTCGCCGACGCGCGGCTGCGGACACTGGCGGGCATGCGCGCGCAGCGCTCGTTCGAGCTGGAGCCGATGCTGCGCCACGGGTCCTTCGCGCGGCTCGCGTGGCGCGACGCCTTCGACGTCCGGGGCCTGGAGCTGTCGAGCTTCGTCCAGGTCAACAACCTCGATTGGAGCGGGCTCACACAGCAGGCGGTGTCCTGGAGCCCGTGGACCGACTGGTCCGTGGGCGGGCAGTTCCAGCAGTACTTCGGAGCACGAGACAGCGAGTACGGCTCGGCCTCGACCACGAGCCGGCTGAGCCTGTTCCTGAGCAGACGGCAGTGAGGTCGGCATGAGCGCGGACAGCGGAGCATCGAGATGATTGGGATTGCTGCGACGGCCTACGCCCTGGCGAAGACGGCGGACACGGTGGACGCGTGGTGCACCTCGCTCGCGGTGGACGAGGAGCGCCGACAGACGCTCCTGCGCAACGGCGCCAACCACTTCCACCGCGCCGAGCACGACGGGCTCGTCGACCTGGGGCGTGACGCCATCTCCCGCGCGCTCGCGGCGGGCGGCGTCGAGGCCCGGGAGGTGGACGCGCTCGTCGTCTGCCACACCTCGCCGCTCAGCTCGATGCCCATGCCGTACACCCTGGCGGGCACGCTGAGGAAGGCGTGCGGCCTGTCCCGTGCCTACGCGCTGGGCATCACCCAGCAGCAGTGTGTCTCCTCCCTGCACGCGCTGCGGGTGCTGGACGCGCTGTTCACCCGGCACACCGCGTGGCGCTCCGCGCTGGTGGTCACCGCGGACATGATCGTTCGCGAGGAGTACCGGCTGGTGGGCGACGCGGGCGTCCACTCCGACGCGGCCTCCGCCATCCTCGTGCGCCGGGACGCACCGGGACGCGTGCGCGGACTGCAAACCTACAACGACCCGCGCGTGGCGCAGGGCGTGCTGCCGGACTCGCTCTACCGGACGGACACGAACTACGTCTGGACGCTCATCTCCGTCATCCGGCGCGTGCTCAAGGCCGCGGCGGTGGAGCCCGGGGAGCTGGCCAGCCTCCTGCCCCACAACGTGAACCTCCAGGTCTGGCGGCAGGTGGTGGGCTCGCTGTCCCTGCCGGAGGACAGGCTCTACGACGGCAACTTCGGCCGCGTGGGCCACGCGTTCGGCTCGGACGCCATCATCAACATCTCCGACGCGGACGTGCTGCGCCGCCCGGGCCGTCACCTGGTGTTCTCCAGCGGGATCGGCGGCTGCTTCGGAGGCTTCATCCTCGACTCCGGCGGGGCGCCATGAACACGCCCCCGGTCCCTACCCTCCCGGGCACGCGGCTGCCCCGGATGGAGCTGCTGCGCTTCACGTCGGAGCACCTCGACGCGGTCGGCGCGTGGATGACCCCGCCGGGTGTGCGCTGCTGGCTGGACTTCGGCAACGGGCGACAGGAGCTGTCGCGCCGGGAGCTCTTCCTGCTGCTCACCAGTCCCCGCGTGTACGCCCGGCTGTTCCGGCTGCCCGGCGAGGGCGCCCCGCTGGGCCTCGTCTGCCTGAACAACATCGACGACCAGATGGGCGCGATGGAGGTGTGGGTCGTGCGCGACGGGACGGTGCGGCGCACGGTCCGCAACGACGTGGCGGGCGCCATCATCGGGGTGATGGCGTCGGGGTTCCTGGACCATGGCCGGCAGGTGGCCAACTCCTGGGTGGTGGCGTCGAACCGCGCGTCCATCTACCTGCACAACGTGGTGGGGATGCGCCGCTCCGGCGTCCAGCGCTCGCGCCACGTCGTCGACGGGCAACGCCAGGACCGCTGGACCTACGACATGACGCTCGCCGATTTCGGGGAGCTGTATCCCGACGTCGTCTCCGAGCAGGGCAGGACGTTCCGGGGCCTCCAGGCCGCGCCCACGCCCGCCCTCCCATCCACGCACGGCGCGCCGGAGGCCGCCCATGACTGAGCAGACATCCCCCACGCCGGTGGGCATCACGGACGCCGCCTACCACCTGCCGGGTCCCGCCATCGACATCGTCGAGTGGGCTTCCTCGCGAGGCGTCGACCCGCAGCTCGTGCAGGAGCTGCTCGCCAACGGGTGCCGCTACTTCCACGAGGGCCCCGAGCACTCCGACGCGGAGCTCATCGCCGGAGCCATCGACCAGCTCGCGGCGAGGGGCGCGCGCCTCTCCGACGTGCGCTACCTCGTGCACGCGCACACCCAGGCCTTCAGCATGCCGGCGCCCCCCAGCTCGCTGCTCACGGAGCTGGTGCGGCGCTACGGCATGTCGCCCCGCCTGTGCTTCTCCGTAGGCCACATCGCCTGCGCGGGCGTGGTGGGCGCGATGGACTGGGCCGCGCGGTTGCTCGCGGACGACGACGACGCCCGCTACGCGCTGGTCGTCACCTCCGACCGCGTCTTCGGCAAGGCGAAGCACCGCATCCGCCAGGACGCGGGCATCCAGAGCGACGGCGCGTCCGCGGTGCTGCTCGCGAAGGAGGACCTGCGCTGCCGCGTCGGAGCCGTCAGTTACAAGAACTTCGCCGAGCTCCACGAAGGGCCGAGCAATCCCAGGACGACGGAGATGATTGGCCGCTACACGTGGCTGCACACGAAGCTGCTCTTCGAGGAGCACAGCCAGGCCACGGGCATCCCCCTGCGGGAGTACGGCCAGTTGCTGCCCATCAACGCCGACCGGCACTACTGGGTGCAGATCGCCGACACGCTGGGCCTGCCCGACACCGCGTTCTTCCTGGAGAACATCCGCGAGCGCGGTCATGCCTGCTCGAACGACTTCGCGGTGAACCTCGTCGACCGGGGCTTCCCGCTGCTGGCCCAGGGGCGCGCGGTCGCCTCGTGCGGACAGTCCAACGTGGGCGCCTACGCGGTCATCACGCTGCTGCCCCCGTCCCACGGGGCGACGGCGCAGGGAGCGGGCACGCCATGAAGCACGTCCTCCGCATCGCCTCGCTGGGGGTCTTCATCCCCCCGAGCGCCGACCACACGAACCTGCTCGGGACCACGCTCCACACGGGCTACCGGCAGTTGCTCGACGCCGCGGGCTCGCGCTCGCGCCCGCCCACCGTGCGACGCGGCGGCACGCTCATCCTGGGCGAGCGCTACTCCGCGCCCACCGCCGCCGCCGAGAAGGAGCGCAGCAGCGAGCTGGCCTCGCGGGCCGTGGGGGACGTGCTCACCGCGGAGCCGTCCACCGCGCCCCATGTCCGCTCCATCCTCCATGCGCAGTGCTCGCTGGACCAGCAGGTGCTGGGCTCCGCCTGCCTGCGCGTCGAGCACGACCACTTCCGCCACGCGAAGCGGGCGATGAGCATCGGCCAGCTCGGCACCGCGGGCGTGCCGACGGTGTTCCAGCTCGCGGCCATGGACACCCGGGCGGGCCACCTCGCGTGTGTCTCCGCCTCCGACAAGTGGATCGCGCCGTTCTTCCGACGTGTCCCGGGGCTCGCCACCTACGCGGACGCCTCGGCCGCCAGCATCGTGGCCGCCAACGGCCTCGTGGCCGCGCCCATCGCCGAGGTCGAGGACCTCGTCGCCTCCTGCCGACCACCTGGGCACGACCTGTGGACGGCGCCCGCGCCGCAGCAACTCGAGCACGTGCGCGCCCACGCCGAGCAGTGCATCCACCAACTGCTCTCGCGGCACCCGGACGTGGAGCGCGCGGCGCTGTCGCTCGCGGGAGACACCTTCGAGCAGGACCTGAACACGCGGCTGGCCGAGGCCTCGGGAATCGGCGGGGTGCTCGAGGCCCCCGTCCCGGGCATCCACCTGTCGAGCGCCTCGCCCCTCGTGGCGCTGCGTTCCGCCATCGCGCAAGCCGTGAAGGCAGGCACATCCCGGCGGGTCGTCATCTGGACGGCGTCACCGGCGGGGCATGCCGGCGCGATGCTGGTCCGCTGCGCGCCGGACGCCGTCGCGACACCGACGGGCTGGACGAGCCGCCTCTCCTTCCCATCCACCGCGGACCACGGGGGCGTCGCCCACGCGGGTCAGGCCATTTCCGGGAGTGTGTCATGAGCAAGATGCTGATCCTCGCGCGGGGAGATGGACGCGCGTTCATCGGACTCCAGGGGCGGTCCATCCTCGAGGGGCTGCCCTTCCCCGTCGTCGTCTTCGTGGACAAGGCCAACGTGGAATACTTCCCGGGCGTGGACACGGAGGTCGTCCGCTGGCGCAACCCGGATGACATCAGCAAGGCCGCGGCAAAGCGCCACGCCGAGCACGGCATCTTCGCCGTCGCCACCCTGGACGAGCAGATGGTCGACCTGGCCGCGCGCCTGCGCACCGAGCTGGGCGTCGGCGGCGCCCGTCCCGAGGAGGCCCGGCGCTTCCGCGACAAGGTCCTGATGAAGAAGCTCCTGCGCGAGGCGGGCGTCCGCGTCCCCGAACACGCGAGCTGCGCGGACCGGGCCGCCGTCGAGGCGCTGCTGGCGAAGCACCGCCGGCTGGCCCTCAAGCCCGTGGACGGCCAGGGCTCACGAGACGTCTCCTTCGCCGCTTCGCCGGAGCAGCTCGACGCCTGGTACGCCAAGAACCTCCCGTCCGCGTCGTTCGAGGCGGAGGAGTTCATCGACGGCGTGCTCTACCACGTCAACGCCATCGTCCGGGACGGCGTGCCCCTGGTCACCGCGAGCGCACCGTACCTGCCGGGCATGGCCAACATCGACTTCGCCGCCGGCACGCCCTTCGTCAGCGTCATGCTCACCGAGGGTGAGCTGAAGGAGCGGCTCGAGGCGCTCTCCACGCGCGTGGTGGAGGTGCTGCGGCTCGGCAACGGCGTGACCCACATGGAGTGCTTCGTCACGGCCCAGGGGGAGATCGTCTTCCTGGAGATCGCCGCGCGGCCCGGTGGCGGCGGCATCGTCCTGATGATGGAGGGGCAGTACGGCGTCAACTACTCCCAGGCGCTGCTGTTGCTCGAGGGTGGACGTGGCGACCTCATCCCGCCCATCGGGATGAGGGCCGGCCAGACGCACGGGCTGATGGGCTTCCGCCAGCCGGTCGCCGGCTTCGTCAAGCGCGCGGCGACGCCCGACATGTTCAGCGAGCCGTGGATCCACCACGTGCGCATCGACCTGGAGCTGGAGAAGTTCCAGGCGCCCGCGTCGCACTGCACGGACTTCACCGGCCTGCTCATCTTCTCCTCCCGCGACACCGCGGAGTTCGACGCGCGCAGGACCGCCCTCTTCGAGCGGTACCACGCGGCCCTCGAAATCAAGCCGCTCCAAGCCAGTCCTCCCCCCAACCCGAAGGGACCGAACCCATGACAACCCAGGCAGACGCAGCGAGCACCCCCTCCGCGGACGACCTCGTCGACAAGCTCCGAGCCGTGGTCATCGAAGTGCTCAAGCTGGAGATTCCGCCGCAGGAGCTGGCCGGCAACACCAACCTGTACGAGCTGGGCCTCGAGTCACTGAACGTCGTGGTGCTGCTGTCCGCGCTGGAGAAGGCGTTCGACATCGTCATCGACGTGGAGGACCTGTCCGCGGACCTGTTCGGCCGCTGGGACGACCTGGTCGCGTTCGTGAGGGGCAAGGTTGATGCCCGCTGAAGCGCCTTTGACCCTCACCTGGGCGCGGGTGGTGAGGCCCCCCGACGTGGTCGACGTGCCCCAGTGGGCGCGCGCGGCCGAGGCCGAGTACGGCACGGCGGAGGTGTCTCCCGACCGCACCACGGCGGAGTTCCTCTATTCGCAGCTCGGACTCGACGCGAAGGAGCTCTGTGAGCGCGCCGCGGCCCACGCGCCGGAGGGTCGACGCTTCCGCATCTCCCGGTCGGCGACGCAGGCGGAGCTGACCCAGCAGGCCGTGCTCGCGCTCGCCGAGGCCCTGCCCCTGAAGGACATGGTGGCGCGCTGTGGGCTCGTCGTGTGTTCAGCCAGCTCGCTCGATTCGAGCAGCGTCTTCCATTCGATGATCGGCGGCGTGACGGGCGCGGTGGGCCTGTCGAAGGTGCCCTACTTCTCCGTGGCCCAGCTCCAGGGGGCTTCGCTCGCGGGCGCCATCGACATCGTGGACGCCATGCTGACGAAGCCGGGCAGCGGCGCCCTCTTCCTCGCCGTGGAGCGGTGGCCCGTCGCCTTCCCGCGCTACTGGGAGCCCGCCGTGCCGCTCGGCGACGGCGCGGTGGCGTTCTGGCTCACCCGGGGCGAGGGCCCGGGGCTGCGCTACGTGGGCGGCGCGGTGCGCAGCTTCGACCCGTTCGTCCGCGAGACGCCCGTCGAGGTCCGCCCCATCCCGCCCATCCAGATGCCCGGGCTCCCCGTGCTCCAGGCACCCGCCCGGGAGCCCGGACGCGCGGCGCCCACGCCGACCTTCGACACCGAGGCGATGCTCGACGCGGCGACGTCCGTGCTGCGCGACTTCCTCCAGGAGCAGGACGTGTCCGGCAAGGACCTCTCCGGCTGGGTCGCCTCGGGCCTGCGTCCGGACGTGGACCAGCGGCTGCGGGAGCGACTGGGCATCGAAGCGCCCGTCATCGCGCCGCCGGAGGATGACGGCTACTGGTGCGCCGCCGCCGCGCCCGCGCTGCTCGCGCGACTGGTGGATGGAGCGCAGAGTCCTGGTGGGCTGTTCCTCTCCTGGGGCATGTCCTACGGCGGCTCCGTGGGCACCCAGCTCTGGCGCGCGGTGAGCGCGACGGAGGGCCAGGGATGACCACGTCCGCGCCAGTGGAAGCGGGGGCTGCTCCCGCGGGAACCCTCTCCTCGGTCATCCGGGACCTGTCCGTGCTCGCGCTGAAGACGGTCGCGACCCAGGTGGTGCCGGTGTTCGCGAGCCTCTACGTCGCGAGCATCGTCGCGAAGGAGTCCGCGCTGTCGTTCTCCAGCTTCTCGCTGGTGAACGCCATCAACCTGACCATCTTCCTGGGTGTGTCCGGCTGCCTCCAGGCGCTCTACTTCGTGGCGGGCCGCGCGCTCGGGCGGAAGGAGCCGGGGATGTACGCGGCGGCCATCGTCGCGGGGCTCGCGCTGTCGTTCGTCTTCGGCGCGGTGATGACGGGCCTCAGCATCGCCATCGGTCCCATCCTGGGACTGCTCCGGCTGGACGCGGACGTGGCGGCGCTGGCGGGCCCGCTGGGCGTGACCGCGGCGCTGGGCATCCTCCCGTCGGTGTGGATGGTCGTCTATCGCGTCCACGCCTCGCTGCGGGAGAAGGCGGGGCTCGTCACCATCATCTACGTGCTGGGCGCGCTGGCCATCGTGGTGCTCGCCATGACGACCCAATCCCTCTGGCCCGATCGGCCGGGACGCGCCGCGTTGGGCGTGCTGGGCTCCGTGGCGGCGGCGAACTGGCTCATGCTGCTCCTGGCCCGGGTGTCGTGGCGTGCCTTGCCCGACCTGCGCTTCACGCCGGAGGTCCTCGCGGAGGCCCAGGTGAAGTGGCGCATCGCCCTGGGCATCGTCGTCGCGGTGGGCTGGCCCATCGGCGTCGTCATCCTCCTGGAGTGCCTGGCGCCCCTGGTCAGCTCGCTGCTCATCGGCCGCTACTGGGTGTCCGCCATGCCGGTGCATTCCGTCGTGCTGCTGTGCGTGTCGCTGGGGCAGGTCATCCCCATCGGCCTCGGGCAGGCGGCGGTGCAGCGGGTCGCCGTGCTGCACTCGGCGGGGGACGCGCTCAACCGCAACCGCGTGGCGGTGACGTCGCTGGTGGTGGGCGCGGTGCTGGGCGGGGCCGTCGTCGCGTTGTTCGCGGCGGCCTCCGCGTCGCTGGGCGCGCTGTTCCTGGGACCCGCGGCCTTCGAGCCCGGGACGCGCCTGCTGCTGGAGCAGCTGATGCTCCCGGGCGGGCTGCTGCTGGCCATCCAGGGAATCATCTTCATCGGCGCGGCCATCCTGCGTGGCGTGGGCCAGACCCGCGCGCCGCTCGTGCAGTGCCTCATCGGCTATTGCGTCATCGCCTCGGGAGGACAGGTCCTGCTCGGGCCGGTGCTCGGCCTGGGCGTCCAGGGCGTCTGGTGGGGGCTCATCCTCGGCTTTGGCGCCACCGCGTTGGCGGTGGTGTGGCGCTGCTTCACCGAACTCCGTTCCGACAACCCGAAGGTGCAACCGACATGAGTACCATCAACCTCAACGACGCCGTCCACAAGATCGAAGCCTCGGACTCCGACCTGGCCACCAGCACGTTCGAGGACGTGCGGCTGACGGGCAGCACCTTCGCGGAAGTGGCCCTGTCGCAGTCGAGCTTCACCAACGTCCTCTTCGACGGCAGCACCATCAAGCAGGCCAGCTTCGTGGGCGTGGCCATCACGGACTCCACCTACGACGGGATGACCATCGACGGCATCGACGTGAAGGCGCTCTTGGAGACGTACCGGGCCGCGCAGGGCACCGCCGGGCAGAAGAGCAGCCCATGAGGATCGACCCCGAGGCGGTGTTGGAGGAGATACGCCGAGACGACCCGGAGTCGTGGCCGCTGTTCGAGGCGATGCAGCGCCACATCCCACCCATCGCCGCCCGGGCCGACGCGGACGCGGAGATTCCCCCCGAGTTCTGGCCGCTGGTGCCGGTGGACCTCCAGAACCGGGTGAACATGCCGCCCCAGTACGGGGGCGTGGTGCTCACCGCCACGGCGGTGCGCCGGGCGGTGGTGTTCGAGCGCATCGGCCGGCTGTGTCCGGCGCTGCCCATCGGCCTGCCGGGGCCCGGCCTGTCCGCGCCGCCCGTGCTCGCGCTGGGCACGGAGGAGCAGAAGGTCGCGTACTTCAACCGCTTCCTCGGGCAGACGCGGCCCGTCTGGGGCGCGTTCGCCATCACCGAACCCCAAGGCGGCTCGGACGCCGCCGCCATGCGCACGGTGGCCACGCGCGACGGCACGGACTACGTGCTCAACGGCACCAAGTGCTTCATCACCAGCGGCGGGCGCGCGGACGTGGTCGTCGTGTTCGCGTCGCTGGACCCCAACAAGGGGCGGTTCGCCATCCGCGCCTTCGTGGTGCCTCGCGACACGCCCGGCTTCGCGGTGGACCGCTGCGAGGACATGATGGGCTTGCGCGCCAGCCAGCTCGCGACGCTGTCGTTCACCGACTGCCGCCTCCCCGCGTCGAGCATGCTCGGCCACACCGGCAAGCGGGGCCCGCACGTGGATGCGTTCACCGGCGCGCAGGCGTCGTGGGACTACATGCGCCCGGTGCTCTCCTCGCTCATCAACGGCGGATGCCTGGGCATGGTGGAGTACGCGGAGCAGTGCCTCGCGGAGGGCGAGGCGGAGCTTCCCCGGGCGAAGGTGGAGCAGGCGCGCGAGGAGCTGGGCGTGTTCCGTGCCCGCATCAGCTCGTCGCAGATGCTCGCGTTGCGCGCGGCGTGGAAGTTCGACGCGGGAGGGCGTGCGTCGACGGACGCGTCGCTCGCCAAGGCGTTCGCCTCCACCGTCTCCATGGAGCTGGCCCACAAGCTGGCGGCGATGTTCCCCGTGAAGGCGGCCACGGCGGGAGACCGCATCGAGAAGTTCTACCGGGACGCGAAGGCCTTCGACATCCTCGAGGGCACCGGCGACATGCAGCGGCTGATGATCGCCAGGGCCTACGAACACTGAGCGCGTCGGACACGACGTGTTGAATGTCTTTCGTGGAGACACACGTGACTTCTCTCGATTCCTCTCCTTCGCCCGTGGACTTCCGGTGTGCGCCCGTCGTCGAGCCCTTCCTGGGGGCCGCTCGGCCCATCGCGTCCGCCATCCGTGACATCGGCGGCGCGGAGGCCGTCTCGCACATCCAGCAACTGGAGCTCGCGAGCGTGCTGCCGGAGCTGGAGCGCCGCGCCGACGCACCGGTGCTGCTGTTCCATCTGGCCGAGCTGCTCGGGCACGCGAACCTGGCGGCGGCGTGGCAGGGCCTCTCCGGCATCCCGGCTCGCGCGGCGGAGCTCCCGGCCTCCGTCGACCTCGCGGCCCTCCCCGACGCAACCGGGACGCGGTGGACGGCGTGGCTGCCCGTGGTCGACGCGGCCCGGCCTCCTTCTTTGGCGCTCGCGGGACCGCGAGGATGGGCACCGCTGCCCGCCCAGGGCCTCACCCACTCCCGCGTGAGCGGCCTGCTGGGCTTTGCTCGAGGCGAGGTGCTCACCTGGAGCACGGAGCCCTCCGTGACACCGGAGGAACTCGGCGTGCAATCGCTGGCACCGGAGTCCTGGTCCGCGCTGGTCCGCGCGCAGCTCGCGCTCCTGTCGGGCCTGCTGGTGGGAGCGACGCGCAGGCTCGTGGACGAGGCGTACGCCTACGCGAAGACGCGGCAGTCCGCGGGCAAGAGCATCAACCAACATCAGGCCGTCGCGCTGCGCCTGGCGGACCTGGCGCTGCACCAGGAGGCGCTCTCGCTGTATCTGACGGCGCGGGTGGAGGAGTGCCGGCCACCCGGGATGCGCGGCGGCCCCGAGTCCCTCAGCGCCGGCTATGTCGTCGAGCTGGCCTTCCGCATCGCCCGCGATGCCGTGCAGACGGCGGCGGGGCACGGCTACGTCGAAGGCCTGCCCTTCCGGCGCCTGTTCGAGCAGGTCCGAACCCTCACCGTCATGCTCCAAGGGACGAAGGCCGCCGCCGAGCCCGTGTCCCCCGTTCCCTGACTCCACCGAGGTGCCCCCATGCCCGCGCCCTTCCTCCTCCACCACCTCATCGACCTGTCGGCCGGGAGAACCCCGGACGCGGAGAGCCTGAAGCACCGAGGGCACTCCCTCACGTACGCGCAGCTGGCATCACTCCAGGACCGCGTGGCGCGCGGGCTGGAGCTGCTCGGGCTCGAGCGCTCCTCGCGCGTCGGCATCTACCTGTCGAAGTGCCACGAGGGGGTCGCCACCGCGTTCGGCGCGACGAAGGCGGGGCACTGCTTCGTCCCCATCAACCCGGTCCTCAAGGCCGCCCAGGTCGAGCACATCCTCCGCGACTGCGACGTGCGGGTGCTCGTCACCTCGCGTGAGCGTTACCTGGCGCTGAAGGAGACGCTGCCGGACTGCCCGTCGCTGCGCCGGGTCGTCCTGACCGCCGAGAGCTGCCCTCCCCAGCCCGAGGACGCGAAGTACTCGCTCGGGACCTGGGCTGAGTTCGTCGCGGACGAGGCCCCGCCCACCTCGCCCCGCATGGCGGACGTGGACATGGCGGCCATCCTCTACACGTCGGGCAGCACGGGGAAGCCCAAGGGCGTGGTCATCAGCCACCGCAACCTCGTGTCGGGCGCGGCGAGCGTCTCCACCTATCTGGAGAACCGCGCGGATGACCGGCTGCTGGCGGTGCTGCCGCTGTCGTTCGACGCCGGCTTCTCGCAGCTCACGACGGCGTTCACCGTGGGCGGCAGCGCGGTCCTCCTGGACTACACGATGCCCATGGAGGTGTTGAAGACGCTCGCGCGTGAGCGCATCACCGGGCTGACGGCGGTGCCTCCGCTGTACATCCAGTTGGCGGAGCTGGACTGGCCGGAGAAGCTCGACGAGCACCTGCGCTACTTCGCGAACACGGGCGGGAAGATGCCGCGCGAGACGCTCGCGCGGTTGCGAGCCCGCGTCCCGGCGGCGAAGCCCTACCTCATGTACGGCCTGACGGAGGCGTTCCGCTCCAGCTTCTTGCCGCCAGCGGAGGTGGACCGACGCCCGGACTCCATCGGGCGCGCCATCCCCAACCAGGAGCTGCTGGTGCTGCGGCCGGATGGGACCCCGTGCGAGCCGAACGAGCCGGGCGAGCTGGTCCACCGAGGGTCGACGGTCAGCCTCGGGTACTGGAACGACCCGGAGAAGACCGCGGAGCGCTTCCGCCTGCTGCCCCGGCGCATCCAGGGGCTGGTGCTGCCGGAGATGGCGGTGTTCTCCGGCGACACGGTGCAGATGGACGAGGAGGGGTTCCTCTACTTCATCGGACGCAACGACGAGATGCTCAAGTCCTCGGGCTATCGCATCAGCCCGGTCGAAATCGAGGAGGCCCTCTACTCGACGGGCCTCGTGGCGGAAGCGGCCGCCGTGGGCCTGCCGGACGAGCGGCTGGGCCATCGCATCGCGGTCATCCTGCAACCCCGGGAGCCCGCGAGCTTCAGCGCCGACGTGCTCCTGCGCGCGCTCCAGAAGTCGGTGCCGCCGTACATGGTCCCCCACCGCGTGGAGGTCCGACAGGCGAGCCTGCCTCGCAACGGCAACGGGAAGATCGACCGCAAGAGCCTCCTGAAGGAGCTGCTCGACATGGAGGCGGCGGGTCCCGCGCTCGCCGTTCCACCGGAGGCCGCCGCGAGCGTGGCCAGCCAGAGCCGCGCCCACTGACGTCCCCCTTCCGCGTCACGCGGCCCAGGAGCCATCCGCACCATGAAAGCAGCCGACGCCGTATCGAGCCCCCCCTCCGAGAGCGGGACCTGGAGCGACTGGCCCCAGGACACGCGAGGAGAGTTCCTCGTGGGAGGACAGCCGCTGTCCCAGGTGGTCGACGCCGCGGGGGGAACGCCCTGCTATCTCTATGACCGGCAGCGGCTCACCGACCGGGTCCGCCGGCTGCGCGGGGCGCTGTCGCCCGCCGTGCGCATCCACTACGCCATCAAGGCCAACCCCATGCCGGCGCTGGTCTGCCACATGGCGCGGCTGGTGGATGGGTTGGACGTGGCCTCCTCGGGTGAGCTGCGCGTCGCGCTCGACTCCGGCATGGCGCCCGAGCACATCAGCTTCGCGGGCCCCGGCAAGGGCGAGCACGAGCTGAAGCAGGCACACGCGGCGGGCATCCTCGTCAACGTCGAGTCCTTCCGCGACGTGCGGCTCCTGGCCGCGCTGTCCCGGGCGACGGGCCGGCCCGCGCGCGTCGCCATCCGGGCGAACCTGCCGTTCTCGCTCCGGGCCTCTGGCATGAAGATGACCGGCGGAGCGCAGCAGTTCGGCGTCGACGCCGAGCAGGTGCCGGAGCTCGTCGCCGAAATCCAGCGCGCGGGGTTGACGCTGGAGGGCTTCCACCTGTTCGCCGGCTCCCAGAACCTGCGCGCGGACGCCATCATCGAGGCGCAAGCGCGCAGTTGCGAGCTGGCCCTGGAGTGGACGGAGAAGCTGAAGGTCCCCTTGCGCTCGCTGAACCTGGGTGGCGGGTTCGGAATTCCCCACACGCCGAGCGACAAGCCGCTGGAGGTGGGCCCGGTGCTGGAGCACCTGAACACGCTGGCCGGGCGCGTGCGCGCGGAGCGACCGGAGACGGAGGTGGTCATCGAGCTGGGGCGCTACCTCGTGGGCGAGGCCGGCCTGTACGTGTGCCGCGTGCTCGACCGGAAGCTGTCGCGGGAGCAGGTGTTCCTCGTGACGGACGGCGGCATGCACCAGCACCTCGCCGCTTCCGGGAACTTCGGACAGGTGATTCGCAAGAACTACCCCGTGGCCGTCAACGGCGCGCCGACGGAGGCGGAGGTCGCGAGCGTCGTCGGCCCGCTGTGCACGCCGCTGGACCTGCTGGCGGACAAGGCGCGCCTGGGCGCGGCGAAGGAAGGGGACCTCGTCGTGGTCTTCCAATCAGGCGCCTACGGGCGCACCGCCAGCCCGCGAGACTTCCTGGGCCACCCGGAGCCCCGGGAGGCGCTCGTCTAGCTTGGGGTGGGCGAGCACGGCTCCCGGTGAATTCGCGGATTCATCGCGCCTGTGCTCCAGTGGGACCCTCCTCCCACACCCCTCCCATGACCACCGGAACCGACTCGACTCCCCAAGACCTGGGCATGCGGCGCGCCGTGTCGCGCTGGGAACTCGTAGGTTTCTCCATCAACGACGTCATCGGCAGTGGCGTCTACCTGCTGCCGGCGGCGGCCGCCGCGAACCTGGGCTCGGCCAGCACGGGCGCCGTGGTGCTCGCGGGGCTGGCGGTGTTGCTGCTCGTGCTCTGCTTCGCGGAGGCGGCCAGCTACTTCGACAAGCCCGGCAGTGCCTATCTCTACACGCGCGAGGCGTTCGGCGAGCTGGTGGGCTTCCAGGTCGGCTGGATGACGTGGCTGGCGCGTGTCTCCTCCGTGGCCTCGCTGTCCGTGGGCTTCTCCCGCGCGCTGGGGTTCTTGTGGCCGGGCGCGAACGAGGGCCTGGGTCAGGGGTTGGCCATCGCGCTGCCGCTGCTCGCGTTGACCGCCATCAACGTCGTGGGGGTGAAGGGTGGCGCGCGCACCGCCGTGTTCCTCGCCATCACCAAGACGGTGCCGCTGCTGGTGTTCATCGCCGTCGGCGTCTTCTTCGTGTCCGTGCCGCTGGCGACCTCCGTGACGCCCAGGGATGGCGGCAACCTGGGGTCCGCGGTGCTGCTGCTGCTGTTCGCCTACGCCGGCTTCGAGAACACGGCGGCGCCGGCCGGTGAGTTCAAGAACCCACGCCGCGACGTGCCGTTCGCGCTCGTGGTGCAGATTGGCATCGTCACGCTCATCTACACGGCGGTGCAGTGGGTGGCGCTGGGGACGTTGCCCGGGGTCGTGGACGCGAAGACGCCGCTCGCGGACGCCGCCATGCGGTTCCTCGGAAGTGGAGGTGGGCTCCTCATGACGGTGGGTGGGGTGCTCTCCATCCTCGGGACCAACAGCAACACCGTGCTCGCCGGGCCGCGCTACCTGTACGCGCTGGCGCAGGATGGCTTCGGCCCCGCGGCGCTCGCGACGCTGCACCCGCGCTACCGCACGCCGACCGTCGCCATCCTCGCGCAGACGGCCATCGCGCTGCCGCTGGCGTTCTCAGGCTCGTTCGAGGTGCTCGCCACGCTGTCCGTGGTGGCGCGGCTGGCCACGTACTTCGGCACGGCCGTGGCGGTGCCGGTGCTGCGCCGCAAGCTCCAGCAGCCCGCGAACGCGTTCCGGATTCCCGGGGGGCCGGTGATTCCCCTCGCCGCCGCCTCGCTGTGCGTCGTCTTCGCGCTGAGCGCGGAGCAGAAGAACCTCTTCGCCGGGGCCATCGCGCTCGCGGTGGGGTTCGTGTTGTACCGGTTCCAGCGCAGGCCGGCTGGGAAGGCGGCGCTCGGATAGCGCGGGGAGGGCTCGGCTCCTGGGCCACCCCCGTCGCCCGGGTTTCGTGCTAGCGGTGGGACGTGGACGCGCGCGTCACGCCAATGGAGTCGGAGCGGGACCTCCCCGATGACGCGGGGAGCCTGCCGAGTCCGTTCGACGAGCTGGGCCCCTCGGCCTTGGCTCGACGGGCGGCGGAGGTGCTCCAGGCGGATTTGCGGACGGGCCACATCGCGCCCGGGCTCTCCACGTCGCTCCTGGATGACGCCGAGGGCGGCAAGATGTTCGGCGTGCTGGTGGTGCGGCGACCGGAGGGTGGGCTCGGGTTCTTGCGCGCCTTTTCCGGGATGCTCGCCGGACGCTGGGACGTGGAGGGGTACGTCCCGCCGCTGTTCGACCGCGAGCTGCGCGAGCGACTGGAGCCCGAGGGCGAAGTCACGGTGAAGTCCCTCACCGTGCGCACGGAGGCAGCGAGGACCGCGACCGAGTACGTGGCACTGCGCGCGGAGAGCGAGGCCCTCGCGGAACGACAGGGCCAGGAGCTGGTCGCGCTGAAACAGAAGCACGAAGCCCGGCGACAGGAGCGCCACGCGCGTCGGGCGGCGCTGAAGGAATCAACCACGACGCCCCTGCCGGGTGCGCCGCGAGCAGAGGGGCCGCCGG
The DNA here is from genome assembly GCF_024198235.1 of Myxococcus dinghuensis. GTDB lineage: Bacteria > Myxococcota > Myxococcia > Myxococcales > Myxococcaceae > Myxococcus > Myxococcus dinghuensis. Next base: position 26,971 of record NZ_JAKCFB010000027.1, read on the forward strand.
TCTCTGCCCACTCGATGGGGCCTCGCGCCATGGTCGAGCGAGGGGGTTCCGGCCGCGCAAGCCACGAGGACACCGAGGAGGCGAATCAGCAAGGCCCCCACCCTCGCCCCAGCAGCGACGCCCAGCAACTGCGCGCAGCCGAGCGCCAAGGCCTCGCCCCCGAGCAGAGAGGCCCCTCTGGCGTCATGACAACGGAGCGGCTCGAGGCCGACCCGTCACGAGAGGACGACGCCCGGCAACGGCTCGCTGCCGCGCTCCACTCCCTCGACCAGGAGAGTCGAGGCGACAAGGCCGAGCGGCGTCGATTGGACGCGGCCCACGCGGACGAGCGTCAGCGCATCCACCCCAGGCTCGCGCGGCTGGAGCGACGCCTCCGCGCGCTGGAGCGCCTGCGCCACGCGGTGAGCCGCGCCCTCATGCGCCGCATCCACGACACGTACGAAGTCCCCAACGCGCGTGGAGCGCGCCGCCTCCTCCGCACCCTGTTCACACCAGGAGAGCCACCGTCCGGCGCCGCCGACTGCGCCGCGCCCAAGCTGCTCGCCCACGCCTACGCCCTGGGCCTGCGTCCCGTCGCGCTCGCGGAGTTCTGGTGGGGCGCGCCACCTCCCGCCGGAGGCCGCGTCTCCGGCGCGTTCTATCCCGCATGCCGCGACAAGTGCGGCCCCCTGCTCCCGTTCATGCTGGAGGGCCTGCACGTCGCGCCCCCACGCATCTTCACGCCGCCTCCGCCGCCCGCGCGGGACCTGCGAGTCCTCTTCGAGGACGCGTCCCTCGTCATCGTCGACAAGCCGCACGGCCTGCTGTCGGTCCCCGGCCGCGAGGCATCCCTGTCCGACTCCGTGCTCACCCGGCTGCGCGCCCGCCATCCGCGCGCCACGGGGCCGCTGCTCGTCCACCGACTGGACCTGGACACCTCGGGCCTGCTCGTCGCCGCGCTCGATGCCCGGACCCACGCCGCGCTCCAGCGCCAGTTCGAGCAGCGCCAGGTCCACAAACGCTATGTCGCCTGGCTCGAGGGCCGCGTCGAAGCGGAGCACGGCCGCATCGACCTCCCCATCCGCGTGGACCTGGACGACCGGCCCCGCCAGATTCACGACCCCGTCCACGGCAAGCCCGCCGTGACGGAGTGGCGCGTCCTCGAGCGTCGGGGCGCGCGCACCCGCGTGGCCTTCTTCCCGCACACGGGCCGGACGCACCAACTGCGCGTCCATGCCTCCCATCCGCTCGGGCTCGGAGCCCCCATCGTCGGAGACCGCCTCTACGGCCGCGAGGACGAGCGCCTCATGCTCCACGCGGAGTCGCTCACCTTCGAGCATCCGGAGACGGGCCGCCCCGTCACCTTCGAGTGCCCGGCTCCGTTCTGACGCGGCCTGGCCCTATTCCGCGCGACTCGCGGCCCGCGCGGCGGCGAGCACCGCCTCGAGCCGGACCCGCACCTGCGACAGGTTCGTGCCGTCGTAGCGGACCGCGTTCGGATGGGAGAAGCCCTCGTTCCACGGCTGCGCGGGGACGATGACGAGCCCCCGGGGACGCCACGTGAGCCAGCGCAGGATGTACTCCGGCCAGTCGTCCACGAGCACCTTCCCGTAGACCAATCCCTTGTCCATGGTGACGGTGACACGCGCGTCCGGCACGTGCTGCTGGCACCACTGGAGCTTCTCCGCCCACGCGTTCGTCGAATGGATGGGCCCCTTCGTGAGCACGTGCAGCTCGAACTCCAGGGCCCGCAGCTCCGCGAGCACGTCGAAGCCCGCCTGCCAGCGCTCCAGCCGCGTCCACCAACCCGGCTGGCTCCGGATGAGGTCCTGACGCGCCCGCATCCACGGCGTGTCATCCAGCTCCGCCCCGAGCGGAGGCTCGGACGGGCCTCGCAGCCGCTCCAAGTCCCGGAGCATCGCCCCCTGGTAGTCGCAGAGCGTCCCGTCCATGTCGACCAGCGCCACCAGCTCCGACCGCTTCACCGTCTCCGCCATGGCACCGTTCTACTCCAGGGCCTCCGGAGGAACACCGGAGGCCCCGCGTCACTCCACGGAGGTCGACGGCTCCTCGGCGGCCACCGGGGCCTCGGGGAGCACCTCCGCGGGCGCGCCGGCGACGAGCGCCGCGGGCTTCACGCCCAGCTCTCGCGTCAGCTTCGGACTCACGCCCGTCTCCGCCAGCAGCCGCTCCAACTGCACGCGGGCCCGCCGGTTCTCCCGGTGCACCCGGCGCGCCAGGATGAGCTCGTTCTTCAGCGAGTGCTCCCAGCCCGTCAGCTCCGTCACCGTCACCTGGTAGCCGAACGACTCCAGCGTGAGCGCCCGGATGACGTTGGTCAGGTGCGAGCCGAACTCGCGCCGGTGCCACGCGTGCGCGTACAACAGCGGCATCGAGCCGTGCCCCGCCTGCCGCCGCTCCTTGAGCTGGGCGGCGACCTCCGCCTGACAGCAGGGCACCACCGCCACGTGGTCCGCGCCGTGACGGATGGCCGCGAGGAGCGCGTCGTCCGTCGCCGTGTCACACGCGTGCAGGGCCATCAACAGGTGGATGCGTTCGGGGTACTCGGCCGCGTCGATGTGCGCGGTCTGGAACCGCATGCGCGAGAAGCCCAGCCGCTCGGCGCGGACCTTCGCCCGCTCCGTCAGCTCCGGCCGCCCCTCCACGGAGAGCAGCGTGCCCGCCTCCGCGTCCTTCAGGTACAGCTCGTAGAGCACGAACCCGAGGTACGCGTTGCCGCTGCCCGCATCCACCATGACCGGGGACGGGTGACGCGCGCGCACGTCCTCGACGGCCGGACGCAACAGCCCCATCAGGTGGTTGACCTGCTTGAGCTTGCGCAGCGCGTCCGCGTTGAGGTGGCCCTCGCGCGTCAGCAGGTGCAGCTCGCGCAGGAGGGCCTGGGACTGGTCCGGCAGGAGCTCCCGCCGGACCTGGGATGCCTTGACGTTGCGCCTCAGACGGACACCACCTCGAGAACCTCCGGGATGATCTCCCGCAGGCGCGACTCGATGCCCATCTTCAGCGTCGCCGTGGACGACGGGCAGCCAGCGCAGGAGCCCTTCATGTGCAGGTAGACGATGCCCTCCTCGAAGCGATCCAGGGTGATGTCGCCACCATCCATGGCCACCGCCGGGCGGATCTCCGCGTCCAGGATTTCGCGGACGCGCGCCTCCACCGAACCCCCGGCCTCCACCGCCACCTGACGCGCCGCGGCCACCGCCGCCTCGTCCACCACCGGCTCATTGGCGGTCAGGTGCGTGTCCAGCGTCTCCATCACCTGGTCGTTCAGCTCGTCCCACTCGCCCTCGTCGCCCTTGGTCACCGTCACGAAGTTGGTGCCGATCATCACCGCCGTCACGCCGCGCACGTCCATCAGCTTGCGGGCCAGCGGAGACTTCGCCTGGGCATCCTCCGGGTTCGTGATACTGACCGCGCCACCCGCCAACAGCCTCCGGTCCACCACGTACTTCAGTGTGCTCGGGTTGGGGGTCCATTCCAGCTGGATGTTCACCGACATGCAGATCTCCTCGGTCCTCTCCTGTAAGGCGCTCGCGGCCCCATAGCAACCCGAGCCTCGGGGAATCAAACGGCCCCGCGCCACCCCGTCACGTCCCGCGCAGGCGCACGGCGTCAAAACCGAGAAGACCTGTAATTCGCGGTCATTTCCGAACTTCGGTAAGGTGGGCGGACCTCCGCTCCCAGGGGAACACCCCTTCCATGGCCATCACGCCTCTGCGCCGTCCCGTCGAGCAGCCCCCACCCCTTCCCCGCGTGAGCAGCAGCGTGCTGGAGGGGCTGTTCGTGCGGGGCCTGAAGGCGGACGACCGGCTCCTGAGGGAGCTGGAGGCCCTGGGCTACGACGTGCGCCGGCCGGAGGTGGACTACCCGATTCCGGTGTGGCAGCGGGCGGTGACGCTGGCGCGCGAGCACGTCTTCGCGACCCTGGGCGACGAGGAGGCCTACCGGCAGTTGGGGCGCACCGTGGTGGAGGGCTTCGCGCAGACGCTGCTGGGGCGGGTGGCGGCGGTGGCGCTGCCCATGATTGGCCCGGCGCGCGCCATCGAGCGCATCCCCCGTTACCTGGGGATGATGGGCCGCCCGGACATCGAGGTGACGACCACCTCCGTGGGGGAGCGGGGCCGTCGCCTGACGCTCACGGACCGCTACAACCGGCCGGACCTCATGGCCGGTGGCCTGGAGCGGATGATGGAGCTGGCCAACGCCCAACCACGAATCACCGTGGAGGAGCGCAGCCCCGAGGGCTACCGTCTGCTCGTGCGCTGGTAGCCCACCGCCCGGTGGGTCGCAGTCCCCCGCCTTGGACGGAGCACCGCATGTCCTACCCTCCCCGACTCGCCCATCTCGCCACCCGCGCCGTGGTGGTGGCGAAGCTCGCTCCGACGTATGCCCAGGCGCACCGGCTCGACGAGGAGGAGGCGGCGCAGCGGCTCTCGTCCGCCCTGTCCGGTCGGATGCTCGGCTCGCTGCTGGAGGCGACGTGGACCACCCTGCTCGGGTCGACGAAGCGTCTGAAGGAGGACGGTCTGCTGGAGAAGGTGGCCACCACGCTGTCGGACCGGCCCCTGCGGCCCGGACGCGTGGCGCCCCTCACGCCCGCATGGAGCGCGTTCCTCGTGCTCGCAGACCTGGAGGCCGGCATCGCCAGTGACGCGGCCCGCCGGGTCATGGAGACCGACGATGGACGACGTCGCGGCGCCGAGGGACTGGCGGAGGCTGGACGCTTCCTCGCCGCCGAGCTGACTCGCGGAAGGTAGCGGCCGGCCGGCCATGGCAAGGGGGGCCCAGCATCGTTATAGGCTGCCGCCCAGCCCCGCCGCGCACGATGCCGATGTCCACCTCGCCGCACACCACCCTGCGCATCCTCCCCTCCATCCACGAGGTCCCCAGGGCCGCGTGGGATGGGCTCGTGGACGAGGCGGCCGTGCCCTTCCTGGAGTGGGCCTTCCTGGCGGCGCTGGAGGACAGCGGCAGCGCGGTGCCCGAGCACGGCTGGCACCCGCGCCACCTGACGCTGTGGCGCGGCCCCACGCTGGTCGCCGCCGCCCCCGCCTACATCAAGGACGACAGCCAGGGGGAGTTCGTCTTCGACACGCACTGGGCCACCGCCGCCGAGCGCGCCGGCGTGCGCTACTACCCGAAGCTGGTGGTGGCCGTGCCCTTCACCCCGGCCACCGGCCGCCGCGTGCTGGTGGCCCCGGGCGAGGACCGCGCCGCGCTCGAGGCGGAGCTCTACGCGGGCGCGCTGGAGTTCGCCCGCGCCGAACAGCTCTCCGGCATCCACGTGCTGTACCCCACCGAGGAGGAGCTGCCGGTGCTGGAGGCGCGCGGCTTCGCCATGCGCCTGGGCGTGCAGTACCAGTGGCGCAACGCCGGCTACCGCACGCTGGAGGACTTCCTCGCCCGCTTCCACGCCAAGCGCCGCAACCAGGTCCGCCGCGAGCTGCGCGCCCCCCAGGAGCAGGGCATCCACGTGCGCACCCTGCGCGGCGACGCGCTGGCGGACGTGGACCCGGACACCGTCTACCGTCTGTACGCCTCCACGGTGGACAAATACCCGTGGGGTTCCCGCCTGCTGACGCGGGACTTCTTCGCGCGGATGCTGTCCTCGTTCCGCCACCGCTGCGAGCTGGTGGAGGCCCGGCGCGGGGAGTGCCTCGTCGCCGGCGCGTTCAACTTCCGCGCGGCCCACGTGCTGTACGGCCGTTATTGGGGGTGCTTCGAGGAGCACCCCTTCCTGCACTTCAACGTCTGCCTGTATCACCCCGTGGCGGAGGGCATCGCCGGGGGCCTGTCGCGCTTCGAGCCGGGAGCGGGGGGCGAGCACAAGCTCACCCGGGGTTTCGAGCCCCAGCTCACGTATAGTGCCCACCTGCTCCTCCACCCGGGCCTCGAGCGGGCCGTGCGTGGCTTCCTGGAGCACGAGCGGGCGGCCGTCCGGGGTGGACTGCCACAGTGGCGGGCGGAGACGGGTTTCAAGGGAGAGGCATGAAACGACCTGCTCCCCTGGTCATCAAAGGGAGTCCGAGAACCCCATGTCGCAGAAGCACGAGCATGATGGCTCCGTCGTCACGGAGACCGTTCCCAAGCAGAAGCTCAAGAAGCCCCCGCTCTACAAGGTGCTTCTCCACAACGACAACTACACCACCCGCGAGTTCGTGGTCGCCGTGCTGAAGGAGGTCTTCCACAAGTCGGAGTCGGATGCTGTGCAGATCATGCTGCACGTTCATTACAACGGAGTCGGAGTGGCCGGCGTCTATACGTTCGAGGTCGCCGAGACGAAGCTCAAGACGGTGGAAGCCGCCGCGCGGGACAATGGGTTCCCGCTGCGGCTCTCCATGGAACCCGAGGAAGGCTGAACCGTGGCAGGACCCCTCATCGCCAAAGAGTTGCAGGCCAGCTTCCGCAGCGCCATGGACGAGGCGCGGAAGATGAGCCACGAGTACCTGACGCTGGAGCACCTGCTCCTGGCGCTCACCAAGGATTCCCGCACGCGCGAGGTGCTGAAGGCCTGTGGCGCCGACGTGAAGCGGCTCCAGGAGCGGCTGTCCAACTTCCTGGAGGAGACGGTCGAACGCCTGCCCGAAGGGGTGGAGGCCGACCCCCAGCAGACCATCGGCGTGGAGCGGGTGCTCCACCGCGCCGCCATGCACGCCCTGTCCGCCGAGCAGAAGCTCATCGACGGGGGCGACGTGCTGGTGGCCCTCTTCCGCGAGGAGGAGAGCCACGCGCTCTACCTGCTCCAGCAGGAGGGCGTCAGCCGGCTGGACCTGCTCAACTTCATCTCCCACGGCATCACCAAGGACGAGGACGGGGGGGGTGACGAGGGCGAGGCCAGCGAGGGCAAGCACGCGCACGCCGGGGACGACGAGGAAGGCGAGTCGCCGCGCAAGAGCCCGCTGGAGGCGTACACCACCCAGCTCAACATCGAGGCCAAGGAGGGTCGCATCGACCCGCTCATCGGCCGCGACAAGGAGCTGGAGCGCACCATCCAGGTGCTCTGCCGCCGCCGCAAGAACAACCCGCTCTACGTGGGCGAGGCGGGCGTGGGCAAGACGGCCATCGCGGAGGGCCTGGCGCTGTACATCCACGAGGGCCGGGTGCCGGAGGCGCTGAAGAACGCCGTCGTGTACTCGCTGGACATGGGCTCGTTGCTCGCGGGCACCAAGTTCCGGGGCCAGTTCGAGGAGCGGCTCAAGGGCGTGCTCAAGGCGCTCCAGGAGCAGAAGGACGCCATCCTCTTCATCGACGAGATCCACACCATCGTCGGCGCGGGCGCCACCAGCGGCGGCTCCATGGACGCGTCCAACCTGCTCAAGCCGGCCCTGGCCAGCGGGCGGCTGCGCTGCATCGGCTCCACGACGTACCAGGAGTACAAGTCCGCGTTCGAGCGGGACCGGGCGCTGTCGCGGCGCTTCCAGAAGATCGACGTGGCCGAGCCCTCCATCGAGGACACGGTGCTCATCCTGGAGGGGCTCAAGAGCCGCTACGAGGAGCACCACGGGGTGAAGTACACGCCGGAGGCCATCCGCGCGGCGGCGGAGCTGGCCGCCAAGCACATCAACGACCGGTTCCTGCCGGACAAGGCCATCGACGTGGTGGACGAGACGGGCGCGGCCGAGCGGCTCAAGCCCGAGGGCGTGCGCACCAACACCGTCACCGGCGCGGACGTGGAGATGGTGGTGGCGAAGATGGCGCGCATCCCCGCCAAGAGCGTGTCCGCCAGCGAGGGCGTGCAGTTGCAGAACCTGGACAAGGAGCTGCAGGGCGTCATCTTCGGACAGGACAAGGCCATCCAGGACCTGGTCAGCGCCATCAAGCTGGCGCGCTCCGGCCTGCGCGCGCCGGAGAAGCCCATCGGCTCGTTCCTCTTCTCCGGCCCCACGGGCGTGGGCAAGACGGAGCTGGCCAAGCAGCTGGCCCAGGCGCTGGGCGTGGAGTTCCTGCGCTACGACATGAGCGAGTACTCGGAGAAGCACACGGTGAGCCGGCTCATCGGCGCGCCGCCGGGCTACGTCGGCTTCGACCAGGGCGGCCTGCTCACGGACGCGGTGCGCAAGCACCCGTACGCCGTGGTGGTGCTGGATGAAATCGAGAAGGCCCACCCGGACCTCTTCAACATCCTGCTCCAGGTGATGGACCACGCGACGCTGACGGACAACAACGGCCGCAAGGCCGACTTCCGCAACGTCGTGCTCATCCTCACCACCAACGCGGGCGCCATGGAGATGAGCACGAAGACCATCGGCTTCGGCGACGCGGTGAAGCCCGCGGAGTCCAACCGGGCGAAGAAGGCCATCGAGCGCACCTTCACGCCGGAGTTCCGCAACCGGCTGGACGGGTGGATCCTCTTCTCCGGCCTGCCGCCGGAGGTCATCCTCAAGGTCGTGGACAAGGAGGTCCGCCTCCTCCAGAAGATGCTCGACGAGAAGAAGGTCACCCTGGAGCTGACGCCCGCGGCGCGCGCCTGGCTGGCGGAGAACGGCTACGACCCGGCCTTCGGCGCCCGCCCCATGGCCCGGCTCGTGGACAACTCGCTGAAGAAGCCGCTCGCGGAGGCGCTGCTCTTCGGCGACCTGAGGAACGGCGGCGTCGCCCGCTACGACGTCGGCCCGGAGGGGCTCGTGCTGAAGACGGAGCCCGCGCCCCAGGCCCAGGCCTAGGCCCCGAGGGCCGCCGCCAGTCGCTGGACACGACGAGGCCCCGATTCCCCTCACGGGAGTCGGGGCCTCGGTGTTTCACGGGAGCGGCCCGGGCGCCGGGCGACTACTCGACGCGGTAGCTCTTCACCGCGCTGGAGAGCTGCTCGGAGATGATCTGCAGCGTGGTGGCCGCCTCGCCCGTGGAGCCGATGCGGGCCACCGTCTCGTCCATCATCTTCGAGAGGTCGTTCACCGCGAGGGTGATTTGGTTGATGCCCACGTTCTGCTGGCTCACCGCCGCGGCGATCTGCCGGACGGCCGCGGCGTTGTCCTGGACGATGGAGGACAGCTCCCGCAGGTTCTGCCCGCTGGTGCGCACCTGGGCGAGCCCCGCCTCCATGCGCTCGGCGCCGCGCTCCGTGATTCGCACCGCCGCCGTCACCGAGTTGGCGATGTCGTCCAACAGCTCCCGCACCCGCGTGGTCGCCTGGATGGACTGGTCCGCCAGCGCGCGAATCTCCCGCGCCACCACGCCGAAGCCCTTGCCGTGCTCGCCCGAGCGCACCGACTCGATGGCCGCGTTGAGCGCCAGCATGTTGGACTGGTCCGCCAGGTCCTTCACCGTCTGGGTGATGCCGCCAATCTGCTGCGTGCGCTCGCCCAGCTCGAGGATCTTCTGGGCGATCTCCCCCACCTGGACGCGGATGTCGTTGAGGCCCGCCATCGTCTGCTCGATGGCCGCCTCGCCCGAGCGCGCCAGCGCGTCCGCGCGCTCCGCCACCGACAGCACGCTCTCCGCCTTCTGCGCGGCCAGCATGGAGGTCTGCTTGATCTCCTGCGCCGTCACCTGCGTCTCCTGGAGCGCGGCGGCCTGGCGGGAGATGGTCTGCGCCTGGTCCGTGGAGGACGTGTTCAGGTGCTCGGTGGACTGGGTGAGGGCCAGGGCCGCCTGCTGGAGGTTGAGCGTCACCTCGCGCAGCCGGGCCACCATCTGCCCGAAGGAGTTGGACAGCCGCCCCACCTCGTCGCCGCTCTTCACCTGGATGGGCCGGGTGAGGTCGCCGGACTCGACGATGTGGCCCGCCACCTCCGTCAGCTCGCGCAGGGGCCGGACGATGCTGCGCCCGAAGGCCGCCGCCACCGCCACGCCCAGCGCCACCAGCAGCACGGCGAAGCCCGTCATGCGCCAGCGCAGGCCGCTCACCAGCGTGTCGATGTGGTCGCGGGAGATGCCCACGTGGACCGCGCCCAGCCGGCCCCCCGCCACCGGCGCCACCACGTTCATGGCGCGCAGCACCTGGCCCTCCGTCTCCACCTCCAGCACCGGGCCCCAGCCCGTCTCGGCGCTCACCTCGCCCTGGCCCGCGGTCGCCGCCTTCAGGCGCTCCGGGAAGGCGCCCTTGAGGCTGTGCGCCACCACGTTGCCGGCGACGTCCGTGAGGAAGACGTACGTCATGTCCTCGTTGGAGCTCGTGACGTCCATCATGGGCTGGAGGATGTTGGAGCCCGCCGTCACCGTCTGCTCGACGGCCACCGCGAGGCTGCGCGCCAGGAGCTGGCCCTCGCCCATGTGGCTGTCGACGAGGTCGCTCTCCAGCTGGCGCGTGGCCGTGGCGGTGAGGATGGCGGCCACGGTGGCGCTGACCAGCGTGGTGACGAGGACGAGCTTGGGGGCCAGCCCGAGCGACTGACGGAACTGTTGGCCGAGCTGCGTGGCGAAGGAGGCGTGGGGCAGGCTCACGGAATCACCCGGAGGACTTCGAGACGACGCGCGCGCGGGCACGACGCGCGGGCAAGGCAATCACGGGAAGGCATCATCGGCCAGGGCCTCCCTCACCGCGGGCGTTCGCGCGGTAGGACTGGGGCGTGCAGCTCTGGAGGATGAGCTCCGGCAGCGCGGAGAGGGGCACCCCCTGCTCCGTGGCGCGCAGCTCCAGCGCCGCGCGGGGCATGCCGTAGACCACGGACGTCGCCTCGTCCTGGGAGAAGGTGACGCCGCCGGCGTTGCGGATGGCCAAGAGGCCCCGCGCGCCGTCCTCGCCCATGCCGGTGAGCACCACGCCGCCGCTGCGGCGGCCGAACGCGGAGGCCAGCGAGGCCAGCAGCACGTCGCCGTTGGGGCACGGACCGCCCCGGCTGCGCTGCAGGCGCGCCATGCCCCCTGCGTCCACGAGCAGGTCGTGGCCGTCCAGGGGGAAGTACACCCGGCCCGGCTCCAGGCGCTCGCCGTCGCGGGCCACGTCCACCGCGAGCGACGTCACCTGGGACAGCCAGCGCACCATGCCCTGGGTGAAGCCCACGGTGATGTGCTGCGCGACCAGCAGCGGCACCGGCAGGTCCTTGGGCAGCTTCGACAGCAGGTCCGCCAGCGCCGGCGGGCCGCCCGTGGAGGCCACCACGCCGAAGACGTCCACCCGCGCGCCCGTGGGCGGCGGCGTCACGGAGCCCGCGCGCGCGCGGCGGGAGATGACGGGCACCTCCGCCATCAGGCACACCGAGTGGGCCAGGTCCCGGCCCCAGCGGCGCAGCTCCTCCACGTTGGTGACGTTGGGCTTGCCGATGAGCTCCAGCGCTCCGGCGCTCATCGCCTGGAAGCCCAGGTCCACGCCGCGCTCCTCGGCCACCGCGCTCACCACCAGCACGCGCGCGGGCGCCTGCTGCATGATGGCCGCGATGGCCGCCGGCCCGTCCAGGCCCGGCAGCAGCAGGTCCATGGTGATGACGTCCGGGCGCAACAGCCGCGCCAGTTGCACGGCGCGGTTGCCGTCCCCCGCCCGGCCGACGACCTCGATGCGAGGCTCCTCGGTCAGGAGCGCGGTCAGCGTGTTCGCCATGGTGGGCGAGTCGTCCACCACCAGCACGCGGATGGGTCGGCGGGTGTTCACGCGCGCCCTCCCCTACGACTCATCACGTCCAACACCTCCGCGAGCAACCGTCCAGCGGCGCACTCGCGCTTGCTCAAATATCCATCCGCGCCCGCCGCCAGGCCACGCTCGCGGGCCGGGGCGCTGTCGTGCGCGGAGACGAGGATGACGGGCAGCGTGGCCGTCTCCGGCTTCGCGCGCAGGCGCGCGATGAGCTGGGTGCCGTCCATCTCCTCCATGTCCAGGTCGCAGATGACGACGTCGTAGGTGTCCGTCGCCAGCCGCTCCAACGCCCGGGCGCCGCTGGCCGCCAGGTGCACGCTGAAGCCGCCGGCCTCCAGCATGGCCCGGTGCAGCGCGCGCGCGGTGAGCGAGTCGTCCACCACCAGCGCCCGCCGCTGCGCGGCCACCGTCAGCTGGCCGGACTCCGTCACCAGCCAGTCCGGCCGGCAGATGAGCAGCAGCTCGCCCCGGCTGAGCGTCGCCGCGCCCTGCCACGCCGGCACGTCCCGCACCTCCGACGGCAGGGGCCGGATGACCAGGTCCCGGTCCCCCACCACCGCGTCCACGCCCAGCGCCACGCGCTTGCCGCCGCTCTGCACGATGAGCAGCGGCTGGCCCTCCGCCGGCGGCGCCAGCGCGCGCAGGCCCAGCCGCGCGCCCACGTCCACCACCGGCAGGAGCTGCCCCTGGTATTCCAGGTGCGCCTTGCGCTTGCCGATGCGCAGCGAGTCCGCGCGCGCCAGTTGCGTCGCCTCCACCGCCAGCATGGGCAGGCCCACCAGCTGCTCCAGCGCGCGCACCACCAGGACGGGCGAGCTGCCCAGGTCCACCGGCAGCGTCATCACGAAGCGCGTGCCCTGGCCCGGCGTGCTGTTGACCTCGATGCGGCCCTGCATCGCCTCCACGGAGGCGCGCACCGCGTCCAGGCCCACGCCGCGCCCGGAGGTGTCCGTCACGTCCGTGCGCGTGCTGAAGCCCGGGCGGAAGATGAGGTCGCGGATCTGGTTCTCGTTGAAGCGCGACACCTCGTCCGAGGTGACGACGCCGCGCGACTCCGCCACCTTGCGCACCCGCGCCAGGTCGATGCCCGCGCCGTCGTCCGAGCACTCCAGGAACAGGAGGTTGCCCTGCTGCTCCACGCGCAGCGTGAGCGCGCCCTCGTGGTGCTTGCCGGCCCGCTCGCGCTCGGACGGCATCTCCAGGCCGTGGTCCACCGCGTTGCGCAAGAGGTGCACCAGCGCGCCCTGGAGCTTCTCCAACAGGCGCCGGTCCAGCGACAGCTCCGACCCCACCACCGACAGCCGCGCCTCCTTGCCCAACTGGCGCGACAGGTCGCGCACCATGCGCTGGAGCGGGTCCAGGATGGTGCGCACCGGGCGCGTGGTGATGGCCTTGAGGCCCTCCTCCAGCGCGTCCACGATGTCGCTCGTCTCCTCGCCGTCGGTGCGCAGCAGCCGCCCGGTGCCGGCCAGCAGCGTGCGCGCCTCCGCCGTCTCCGCCAGCAGCCCCTGCTTGGCGAGCACGCCCACCACGCGCTCCAGCTCGCGCCCCCGCTCCTCCACGCGCAGGCGGACCTCGCGCAGCCGCTCCACCTCGCGCATCAGCGCCGTCACCTGCCGCACGCTCACGCGCCAGCCGGCGTCCGCCGACTCCGGCAGCGACTCCTGCGCCAGCAGCGCGGCGGCCTCCGACGCCAGCGTGGCCTCCTCCACCGGCTCCGGGACGTGGCCGGCCGTGGCGGCCGGCGCCTGGGGGGGGGGGACCCTGGTCGCGACCGACTCCGGCGCGGGCCCGTCCGCCACCAGCTGGGCCAGGGCGGCGGCGGGGTCCGGCAGCGCGTCCCCGCGCCCGTCCGCGTGCGCCTGGGCGCGCAGCATGAAGAGGTCCAGGCCGTGCAGCAGCACGTCCACCACCGGCCGGGGCATCTTCTGGGGGTTGGCCTTCAGCGGCGCGAGCGCGTCCTCCAGCTTGTGGGCGATGTCGCCCAGGTCCTGCAGGCCCAGGCTGGCCGCGCTGCCCTTGAGGGTGTGGAGGTGGCGACCCAGCCGGACGTAGAGCCTGGTGAGCGCCGCGGGCTCCAGGCCCTCGCGCTCCAGCTCCAGCAGGTCCATGGTGACCTTCTGGATGACTTCCTGGGCCTCGACGGCGAAGCCCGCCACCAGCCCTTGCAGCATCGGGTCAACGGGCATTGCGGCCTCCCGTGGCGCGCATGGCGAACAGGCGCTTGAGGTCGATGAGGTGGATGAGCTGGCGGTCCTGGGTGAAGACCTCCATCACCGGCCCCTCGGCGCGCGTGCGCGCGGTCTCCACCGCGCTCATGGGCAGCGTGGTGGGCCGGGGGATGGCCTCGCAGTCCAGCGCGCACAGCTCGCCGTCGCCGCGGTCCACCACCAGCAGCACCGCCGGGTCCTGGCGCCAGCCGTGGCCTCCGAGCATGGACGCCAGGCTGAGCGCGGACACCACCTGGCCCTGGAAGCGCAGCACGCCCACGACGTGCGGGGCGGACAGCGGCACCGGCGTCACCATCTTCAGGGGCAGCGCCGCGCGCAGCATCTCCAGCGACAGCGCGTAGCGCTCCTCGCCCAGCGGGAACTCGGCGATCCAATGCACCGCCTCCTCGACGGTGGTCTCGCCCTGCTCCCGCAGCCGCGACGCGCGCCGCTCGAGCAGCTCCGCCGCCTCCTGCTCCTGAGCCTCCTCCATCGTCCGAGGAAGGATCTTCATTCCAGCGCCCCCAGGTTGAGGTAGGCGTCAGCCGACGCCTGATAGAACCGTGCCGGCAGCGCCTCCGGCCCGTCGACGAGATGGTCCGGCGGCAGCCGCTCCGCGCGCGAGCGCAACGCGCGCATCAGCGGCATCGCCGCCTCGCGCGCCCCGGAGCGCTCGCGCAGGAGCGCCAGCTCCAGCAGGCCCGGCAGGTAGTCCGGCGCCTGCCGCACCAGCGACTCCAGCATCGTGGACGCGCGCTCCACGTCCCCCTCCTCGATGCGCTCCAGCGCCTGCAGGTGCAGCCGCGCGGGCGTCGGGGGCGGCACCACCGCGGGGGCCTGCTCGGGCATCACCAGCTTGGGGCGGCGCACCGGGAGGATGGGCTTGAACTCCAGCGCGCGCTCGAGCGGCCGCGGCGCCGGGGCGGGCGCCACGTCCTCGCCCGGCCCCAGGCGGCGGAAGGTCTGCAGCTCCGGCGCGCCCTCGCGCACCACGCCCGCGGGCACCTTGTCCGCCTCGACCGCGCCCAGGAAGAGCAGCCCCCCGGGGTTGAGCGCGCGCACGAGCAGCGCGATGGCCGCCTCGCGCGCGGTCATGGAGAAGTACGTCAGCACGTTGCGGCAGAGGATGAAGTCGAACTGCCCGAAGCGCTCCGGCAGCGACGCCAGCAGGTTGTGCTGCGCGAACGAGGTGATGCGCCGCACGGCGGGGAGGATGGTCACCTGCCGCTCGCCGCTCTCCTGGTACAGCGGGAAGAGCCGCGGCGCGGACTCGCGCCGGGACCAGGTGCCGTAGGTGGCCCGCCGCGCCGTCTCCAGGCTGGCCTCGTGCAGGTCCGTGCCCATCACCTCCACCGGGTAGCCGTGCGGCACGGAGGCCAGCAGGCACGCGGCCAGCGAGTACGCCTCCTCCCCGCTGGCGCAGCCCGCGCTCCACCCTCGCAGCGCGAGCGCGCCCCGGCGCAGCGCCGTGGGCACGCCCACCTGCGCGATGCAGCGGAAGTGCTCCGCCTGGCGGAAGAAGTACGTCTCGCCCACCAGCGCCGCGCGCACCAGCGTGCCGGACAGCGGGGACTGGGGATACAGCAGCTCCCCGAGCAGGTCCGCCGGCGTGCGCCCGCGCGCCAGCTCCGTGCGCACCACGCGCTCCATGGCCTCGGGGGCGATGGCGTCGTCGCGGAAGCCGGTGATGGAAGACACCACTTCCCGCGCTCGGGTCAGAAGCCGCGGGTCGAGCTCCACGCTCATGCGCTCCGCCTGGCCTCCGCGGCCTCCAGCATCGCCGGCAGCTCCCGCAGGAGCCCCCGCGCGACGAACACCCGCGGCTCCAGGATGGGGAGCATCCGGCCTCCGGCGCGCAGCATGCCGATGAGCCCCTCGCGCAAGGGCCCGTGGTCCGCCCCACCCACCTGCTCGCGCCGGTCGATGTCCGCCGCCCCGTACTCCTCCGGGTCCTTCACCGTGTCCACCGACAGCGCCAGCGCCACCCCGTCCACCTGGATGACCACCAGCATGCGCTCCACGCGCGCCAGCTTGTGCTCGACGCTCAGCCGGCGCGCCACGTCCAGCACGCACAGCGCCTCGCCCCGGACCTCCACGTACTCGCGCAGGTACGACGGCGCGGTGGGCAGGGGCCGCGTCGCCGGGTGCAGCAGCACCTCGCGCACCGCGTCCAGCGGCACGGCGAACTCCAGCTCCCCCACCGTCACCCGCAGCACCAGGAGCGAGCCGGTGCGCGCGCGGCGGCGCGCGGTGGCCAGCGCGTCCCCCACCGCCACCAGCAGCTCGTCCGCGCGGAAGGGCTTGGCCAGGAACGTCTCCGCGCCCAGCCCCAGGCACGCCTCCGCGCGCGACTTCTCCGAGGAGATGATGATGACCGGGATGTCGGAGGTGGACGGGTCCGACTTCATCCGCTGGAGCACCTCGTCCCCGTCCATCTCCGGCATGGACAGGTCCAGGAGCACCGCGGCGGGCTTGAGCCGCGCCACCTTCTCCAGCGCCTCGCGGCCGTTGCTGGCCGTGTGGATGGTGTAGTGGCCGGAGAGGATGGCCCGCTCCAGCGCCAGGATGGCGTCGCTGTCGTCGACGAGCAGCAGGGACGGCAGGCTCACGGCGTCAGGCCTTGGACAGGAACTGACGGACGGTCTCCGTCAGCTCGTGATGGGACACCGGCTTCTGGATGAACGCGTTCGCGCCCGCCTCCGTGCCGCGCTGGCGCAGGTCCACGTTCTTCTCCGCCGTCAGGAGCAGGATGGGCACCGAGCGCAGCTGGGCGTTGCGGCTGGCGCGCACCTCCTTCACGAAGGTGATGCCGTCCATCCCCGGCATGTTGATGTCCGCGATGACCAGATTCACCGGCACGAGCTGAAGGATCTTCAGCGCGCGGGCGGCATCATCCGCCTCCAGCGTCTCCACCCGAAGGTTCATCAGGTAGATCTTGACGATGTTCCGAACGGTCGGGCTGTCGTCCACCAGCAAGACCTTGGTGCTGTTGGTGCTCACGGTGCCACGGCTCCTGCGCAGGAGTCCGCGACGCGCGGAAACAGCCTGCGAAACGTTCGAGAGTCTACCGTGAGGGCTCCCACGGGAGAAAGCGGGGGGGGCCTGCCCTTCGTCCTGGAGGGCAGGCAGGTGTCGGATGGACCCGGAAGGGGCGACGGGAGCCTACTCGGCCACCGGCTTGGCCCCGGACGGCTCGGCGGCCTCCGCCTGGAGGTCCACCGGGGGGGCGCCGATGGCGTGGTAGCCACCGTCCACGTGGATCATTTCGCCCGTGGTGGAGGGGAGCCAGTCCGAGAGCAGCGCGCAGGCCGTCCTCGACACCATGTCGTGGCTGTCCTTGGAGCTCCAGCCCAGTGGGGCCTGACGACCCCAGCCCTGCTCCAGGGCCTTGAATCCGGGGATTCCCTTGGCAGCCATGGTGGAGAGGGGGCCGGCGGCGAGCGCGTTGACGCGGATGCCCTTGGGCCCCAGGTCGCGGGCCAGGTAGCGCACGGTGGCCTCCAGCGCCGCCTTGCACACGCCCATCCAGTCGTAGATGGGCCAGGCCACCCGGTTGTCGAAGTCCAGGGTGACGATGGAGCCGCCCGCCGTCATCAGGGGCGCGCACGCCACGGCCAGCTCCTTGAGGGAGTACGCGGAGATGCGGAACGCGGTCTGCACGCTCTCCCAGGGCGTGTTGAGGAAGTTGCCCCCCAGCGCGTCGTCCGGCGCGTAGGCGATGCCGTGGAGCACCCCGTCCACCCGGCCCCAGCGCTGCTGGAGCGACTGCGTGAGCGCGGCGAAGTGGGCGGTGTTGGTGACGTCCAGCTCCAGCACCTCGATGCCCGGCTTGAGCCGCTTGGCGCTGCGCTCCGTCAGCGACTTCGCCCGGCCGAAGCCGGTGAGGATGATTTCCGCGCCCTGCGCGAGGGCGTGCTCGGCGATGCCGAACGCGAGGGACTGGGGGGTGAGCACCCCGGTGATGAGCAGCTTCTTGCCCTGGAGCAGCATGTGCGGCGGCCTCGTGACGGAGGAAGGGGGGAGGAAAGCGCGCTGTCTAGCACTCCTTTCAGCGAAAACGGGACGAATTGGCCGCGCGCCGTTGGGAGTCCCCCAATCCGCGTCCCCCGACTTTTACGGGGCTGGAAACACGGAAGGTGAAGCTGGGCTCAACATCGGCATTAATTGTGCCGCCGGGGCCCAACAAAGATGCCGCGAAAACCCCCCAACGGGGCGCCCTTCCAGTAAAAGACCACACCGCCATGGCGAACTTCCAGGACACGTTCCTTTCCGGCGCCAACATCGACTTCATCGAGGGGCTCTACGCCCGCTATCTCGAGGACCCCGCCAGCGTGGATGCGAGCTGGCGCGAGGTGTTCGAGCGAAACGATGGCGCCGGCCGTCCCATCTTCAACGCGAAGCTGCTGGAGGCGCCGGCACCGGCGGCTCCCCCCGCGGGCAAGAACGGGAAGGCCCCCGCGGCGGCGGCCACCGCCGCTCCCGCTCCCGTCGCCGCCCCCGCGGCCGCCGCGCCCTCGCTGGCGCTGGAGCTGCAGTCCAAGGTGGACCAGACGCTCTTCGCCTTCCGCCTGCGCGGCCACCTGCGCGCGAACCTGGATCCGCTGGGCCGCCCCCGCCCGCCGCTGGAGCACGTGGCGGACGTGGGCATGGTGGATGACGGCCACTTCTCCGCGCGCGAGCGCGAGCAGGAGGTGGAGAGCAGCGGCGTGTTCGCGCAGCAGCGCGTGAAGCTCGCGGACCTGCTGGCCCGCCTGCACCAGACCTACACCGGCAGCATCGGCGTGGAGTTCATGCAGATCCTCGACAGCCAGCGCCGCCGCTGGCTGATGCAGCGGATGGAGCACAGCGAGAACCACACCGCGTTCTCCGTCGAGGACCAGAAGCACCTGCTCACCAAGCTCTCCTACGCGGAGGGCTTCGAGAACTTCCTCCACACGAAGTACGTGGGCGCCAAGCGCTTCAGCCTCGACGGCGGCGAGGCGCTCATCCCCATGCTCGACGCCATCGCGGAGGTGGGCGCGGGGATGGGGCTGAAGGAGATCGTCATCGGCATGGCCCACCGCGGCCGCCTCAACGTGCTGACGAACATCCTGGGCAAGCAGCCCGGGCAGATCTTCAGCGAGTTCGACGGCCCCAAGGACCCCAAGGCGTACCTGGGCCGCGGCGACGTGAAGTACCACATGGGCTTCTCGTCGGACCACACCACGCGCCAGGGCAAGAACGTGCACCTGTCGCTGGCCTTCAACCCCAGCCACCTGGAGGCGGTGAACCCGGTGGTCGAGGGCCGCGTGCGCGCCAAGCAGGACCGCGGCGGGGACACCGAGCGCGTGGGCGTCATGCCCCTGCTCATCCACGGCGACGCGGCCTTCATGGGCCAGGGCGTCGTCGCGGAGACGCTCAACCTGTCCGGCCTCAAGGGCTACACCACCGGCGGCACGGTCCACGTCGTCATCAACAACCAGGTCGGCTTCACCACCGACCCGCACGACTCGCGCTCCTCCATCTACGCCACCGCCATCGCGCAGATGCTGGACATCCCCGTGTTCCACGTGAACGGCGATGACCCGGAGGCCTGCGTGCACGTGGCGCGGCTGGTGGCGGAGTACCGCCAGACGTTCCACAGCGACGTGGTCATCGACCTCATCTGCTACCGCCGCTACGGCCACAACGAGGGCGACGACCCCTCGTTCACGCAGCCGGAGATGTACGACATCATCCGCAAGCACCCGACCGTGCGCACGCTCTACGCGAAGACGCTGGCGGAGCAGAACCGCATCTCCGCGGACGAGTCGGAGGCCATCAAGCAGCGCTGCCTGCAGGAGTTCGACGCGGCGCTGGCGCGGGCGCGGCAGGAGAGCCTGTTCAAGGAGCCCAGCGCGCTGGAGGGCCTGTGGAAGCCCTACCAGGGCGGCTCGCTGAAGAGCGCGCCCCAGGTGTCCACGGGCGTGGAGAAGGCGCGGCTGCGGGAGATCCTCCAGAAGCTGTGCGAGGTCCCCGAGGGCTTCCACGTGCACCGCGACGTGGAGCGCACGGTCATCAAGAAGCGCCTGGGCATGCTCGACAGCGAGGAACTGCAGTGGAGCGAGGGCGAGTCGCTGGCCTACGCCACGCTGCTCGCGGAGGGCGCGTCGGTGCGCCTGTCCGGCCAGGACTGCGAGCGCGGCACCTTCAGCCACCGCCACTCCGTGCTGCACGACGTGCAGACGGGCGCGGAGTACACGCCGCTCAAGCAGTTCGCCACGGGCCGCGCGGGCTTCCACGTCGTCAACAGCGCCCTGTCGGAGATGGGGGTGCTGGGCTTCGAGTACGGCTACAGCCTGGACGTCCCGGACGGCCTGACGCTGTGGGAGGCCCAGTTCGGTGACTTCGCCAACGGCGCGCAGATCATCATCGACCAGTTCATCGCCGCGGCGGAGAGCAAGTGGCGGCGGCTGAGCGGCATCACCCTGCTGTTGCCGCACAGCTACGAGGGCCAGGGCCCCGAGCACTCCAGCGCCCGCCTCGAGCGCTTCCTGGACCTGTCCGCCGAGGACAACATCCAGGTGTGCTACCCCACCACGCCCGCGCAGATCTTCCACCTGCTGCGCCGTCAGGTGCGGCGCCCGGTGCGCAAGCCCCTGGTCATCATGTCGCCCAAGAGCCTGCTGCGCCGCCCGGAGGCGACGAGCAAGCTGGACGAGCTGGCCACCGGCGGCTTCCAGGAGGTCATCCTGGACAAGGTCGCCCCGGCCGGCGTGACGCGGCTGCTGCTGTGCAGCGGCAAGGTGTACTACGACCTCGTGAAGGCGCGGGACGAGCGCAAGGACGACAGCATCGCCATCGTCCGCGTGGAGCAGCTCTACCCGTTCCCCTTCGACGAGCTGGCGAACCTGGTCGCCAAGCTGCCCAAGCTGGCGGAGCTCTACTGGGTGCAGGAGGAGCCCCGCAACGCGGGCGCGTGGCACTACATGTTCCCGCGCCTGCACGACCTCGTCTCGTCGCGCTCGCAGCAGCCGGTGAAGTTGGGCTACATCGGGCGCGCGGAGGCCGCCAGCCCCGCAACCGGCTTCCCCAAGACTCACGAAATCGAGCAGCAGCTCATCATCGAGGAAGCCATCTTCCGAGGGACCAAGAATGGCCGTTGAACTGAAAGTACCCCCCCTGGGCGAGTCCATCACCGAGGCCGTCGTCGGCAAGTGGAACAAGAAGCCGGGCGACGCCGTCTCCGCGGACGAGCCCCTCGTCGTCCTGGAGACCGACAAGGTCACCATCGACGTGCCCGCGCCGTCCGCGGGCACCCTGGCCCAGGTCTCGTTCAAGGAGGGTGACAAGGTGCGCGTGGGCGACGTGCTCGGCCTCATCGAGGCCGGCGCTGGCGCCGCCAGGCCCGCCCAGGCCGCTCCCGCCCCCGCGGCGGCCCCCGCGCCCGTCGCCGCCGCCGCCCAGGAGTCCGCGGCCGACGCGCGCATCACCCCCACCGCCAAGAAGATGGCGGAGGAGAACAAGCTGGACGTCAGCCAGCTCAAGGGCAGCGGCGCCGGCGGCCGCATCACCAAGGAGGACGTGCTCGGTCAGCTCAACCGCCCGGCCTCCACGCCGGTGGCCCCGGCCGCCCCGGCGCAGCCCGCCGGCCCCCGCCCGAACGCGGCCCGCGAGGAGCGCGTGCGCATGACGCCCCTGCGCAAGCGCGTCGCCGAGCGGCTCGTCCAGGCGCAGTCCACCGCCGCCCTGCTCACCACCTTCAACGAGGTGGACATGGGCGAGGTCATGGCCCTGCGCAAGAAGTACAACGACAAGTTCCAGGCGAAGCACGGCGTGAAGCTGGGCTTCATGAGCTTCTTCGTCCGCGCCTCCATCGAGGCGCTCAAGGCCTTCCCCCAGGTCAACGCGGAGATCGACGGCGAGGACGTCATCTTCAAGCACTACTACGACATCGGCGTCGCCGTGAGCGGCAGCCGCGGTCTGGTGGTGCCCGTCGTGCGCAACGCGGACAAGCTGTCGCTGGCGGAGCTGGAGAAGGGCGTCGCCGACCTGGGCACCCGCGCCCGCACCGACAAGCTGGGCCTGGCCGACCTGCAGGGTGGCACCTTCACCATCACCAACGGCGGCATCTTCGGCTCCATGCTGTCCACGCCCATCATCAACCCGCCGCAGACGGGCATCCTGGGCATGCACAACATCGTCGAGCGCCCCGTCGCCCGTGACGGCCAGGTCGTCATCCGGCCCATCATGTACGTCGCCCTCACCTACGACCACCGGCTCATCGACGGCCGCGAGGCCGTGCAGTTCCTGGTGCGCGTGAAGGAGTGCATCGAGGACCCGGAGCGCCTGCTCCTCGACGTCTGACGCACTGCGGCTACCGGCCGGCGGGCAGGCCCGCGTTCATCGCAACTCGGGCTTTCCTGGCCGGCAACTGGACTTCCGGGCAGCCATTTCACTACAAAGCGGGACGTCTCCCGGTCGTCGGGGGGCGGGAAGAACGGGCGACTCTCACGCGTCGCCCCGCAAGACCAAGGAAGTGCAATGGCAACCGGTACCGTGAAGTGGTTCAACGACGCGAAGGGCTTTGGCTTCATCACCCAGGACGGGGGTGGTGAGGACGTTTTCTGCCACCACACCGCCATCAACATGGACGGATTCCGCACCCTGGCCGAAGGCCAGAAGGTGGAGTTCGAGGTCACCCGCGGCCCCAAGGGCCTGCAGGCACAGAACGTCCGCGCCGCTTGATGCGTCGTCGTGACTGGCCCTTCCTCGAGAAGGGCCGTTGAACGGAGGCCCGGTCCCTCGAGCACAGGGAGCCGGGCCTCTTGCTGTCCGGACTACAGGTTCTTCTTGAAGTGCTCCATGACGCGCTCCCACTGCCGCTCCTTCACGAGCGGGTCGGGCACCATGTGCGTCAGGCCGCTGAGCGGCAGCAGGTCGTGCGGCTTGCCCGCGCGGAACAGCGCGTCGCTGAGCTTGAGCGTGTGGAAGAAGTAGACGTTGTCGTCCGCGGTGCCGTGGATGAGCAGCAGCTTGCCGATGGGCGCCGTCTTCTTCGCGTAGGTGAGCAGCGACGACACCTCGTACGCCTCCGGGTGCTCCTGGGGGACGCCCAGGTAGCGCTCGGTGTAGTGCGTGTCGTAGTCGAGCCAGTCCACCACCGGGGCGCCGGCCACCGCGGCCTTGAAGACGTCCGGGCGCTTGAGGGCGGCGAGCGCGGCCATGTAGCCGCCGAAGCTCCACCCCTCGATGCCCACGCGGTTCAGGTCCACCTCCGGCACCACCTTGGCCAGCTCCTGGATGGCGGTGACCTGGTCGTCCAGCGCGACGGTGGCGAAGTCGTGCTTCACCTCGCGCTCCCACGCGGCGCCGCGCAGCGGGGTGCCGCGCCCGTCGAACTTCACGACGAGGAAGCCCTGGTCCGCCATCCACTGCGTCATCAGGTGCGCGGCCATGCTGTGGTGCACCACCGTGGTGGTGGGGCCGGCGTACACCTCGACGATGACGGGCAGCTTCTTGCCGGGCTTGAAGTCACGCGGGCGGGTGATGGAGGCCCAGAAGCCCTTGGGGCCCACCTGGCGCACCTCCACGTTGGGGACGAAGGGCGGCTCCTGCGCCACCTCCGGCAGCTCTCCCAGCTTCGTGCCGTCCGTGCGCAGCACCTGGGTGCGCGCCATGGACTTCAGGCTGGAGGCGTTGACGACGACGAGCCCGCCGTCCTTGGACGCGAAGCCGTTCTCCAGGCCCTCCGCCGCGTTGCCCGTGGCCACGCGCTCCGGCGCGCCGTTCGGCTTCACGCGCCACAGCGCGCTCTGCGTGGGGTTGGGGCCGCCGTTGAAGTACAGCGTGCCGTCCTTCTGGACGTAGCGCGCCAGGCCGCGGAAGCCCGCGTCGGGCTTCACCAGGCTGCGCTCGAGCGAGCCGTCCGCCTTGCGCAGCTCCACCTCCGGGCCGCCGTTGCGCTCGGTGTACCAGAGGAAGCCCGAGCCATCCTCCTTCCACAGCGGGAAGTCCTGCTCCAGGTTGAGCCAGGCAGGGTCCTTCTCCGCCAGCAGCTCGCGCGTCTTGCCCGTGGCGGTGTCCACGGCGAGCAGCTGCTGCTCGGTCTGGTTGCGGTTCTGCACCAGGATGGTGAGCGGCCCGCCGCCCTTGGGCCAGGTGACGGTGGCGAGGTACGGGTACTTCGCCGCGTCCCACTGCACCCACGTCGTCTTCGCGCCCGCCAGCGAGGTGACGCCCAGGCGCACCTTCGCGTTGTTCTTGCCGGGGCGCGGATAGGCGAACTCCTCGCCGCCGCGCTCGGGGTGCATCACGTCGACGATGGTGAGCTTCTCCACCTCGGAGGTGTCCGACTCCGTGAACGCGAAGCTCTTCGCGTCCGGGCTCCACCAGTAGCCGGTGAAGCGGCCCATCTCCTCCTGGGCGACGAACTCGGCCACGCCGTGCGTCTTCGTCGGCGTGCCGCCCTTCGTCACCCGCTGCTCCTTGTTGGCGGCGACGTCGATGCGGTACAGGTCGTTGTCCCGGACGTAGGCCACCTGCTTGCCGTCCGGGGAGAAGCGCGGATCCAACGTGCCCGCGCCCGTCTTCAGCTCCGTCACCTTCCCGCTGGCGCGCTCCACGACGTAGAGCCGGCCGGACAGCGGCACCAGCAGGCGCGAGCCGTCCTCGGACACCTGGTAGGTGGTGAAGCCCCGGGCGCTGACGCGCATGCGCTCGCGGCGGGCCTTCTCCTCGGGGGTGAGCGTCTCCTCGGAGCCCTTGAGGATGGCCTCCGGGGTGAGCACCTCCTGCGTCTGACCGGTGGCCACGTCGAACGCGTACAGCGTCTGCACGTTGGACGTGGGCTGGGTGCGCAGGAAGAGGACCTGCTTCTCATCCGGGGTGATGCGCACGCCCACGGGGCGGCCGCTGGAGAAGTTTCGCGTCTCCGCGAGCTGTCGCAGGAAGGTGTCTTGCTTGCGCTCCGAGGGGGACATGGGGAGGGGCTTCTGCTCCTGGGCGAAGGCGGACGCGCTCACGAACAGAAGCGCGGCGGTGAGGACCTGGCGCATGCGTAGTCGAGTTCCCGCCGGCGGCGGGACTCCTTTCATGGAAAGGTGCGGAGCAGCCTACACTCGGCCACGCCGCGGGCTCGGGCCAACACCGACCGCGGGGGAGGATTCCCGAGGTATGGAGATGGAAGACGACGCCCTGCGACACCTGCGCCTGGCGGGGGTCATCCGCGTGGGGTTGGGAGGAGGCAGGGGGCCGAGCGACGCCTACGTCTTCGACCCCCACCGGCTCGCCCTCCCCGCCTGGGCCTTCGCGCTGGGCCCGGACGGGCCCCCGGCCCTGCTGGTGACGCTGGACCGGCACCTGGACGTGGTGGTGCCCCGACACCCGGAGGCCGTGCCGGACCGCTCGGCGGGACTGCGGGTGCTGGACGAGTACACCCGCTGGTCGCTCGACGTGCGCAACTACGACCACATCCTCGCGGCCATGGAGGCGGGGCTGGTGGGGGACGCACTGCTCGTGGCGCGGGCCCGGCCCCGGGGCGCCTTCACGGGCGACACGTACGTGGACACGCGGGGCCGGTCCCACCGGCTGGTGGTGGTGCCCACCGTGGACCGCGCCGCGGAGGCGTGGAACCACCCCGCCCCGGGGGACGCGGTGCGGGACGTGCTGGAGGGCGCCTCGCGGGTGCTGCTGGACGTGGACCTGGACTGCTTCACGTCGCTGAGCGACGCGGACCCGACCACGGTGCTGCCCTGGCCTCGCCCCATCATCCGCGAGTTCCTGCTGCCGGACGGCTCCGGCCCCTTCTGGGACGCGGTGCTGGAGCGCACGGTGGCGCTCACCCTGGCCCGCGAGCCCCACCATTGCGGCGGGCTGCTCGCGTCCGGTGAGCTGTTCCGCGACGCGGCGGAGGTGCTGTTCCGCGAGCTGTTGCGCGTCGAGCCTCCGTGAGGAGCCCGCGGGGGCGCGAGCGGCTACAGCGGCGAGTCGAGGAAGCCGGGGCGCAGGTCCGTGACCTGGCCGCCCGCGAGCGAGAAGCGGCTGCCGATGGGCGGCCGGTCGCCGTTGAGCACGTAGCCGAAGTCGAGCCGGAACGGCACGACGTTGAACTGGGGGAACAGCACGCGCAGGCCCACGCCCACGGACGTCACCATGTCCGGCTGGTCGTCGAACGCGCTGCCCGAGTCGACGAACAGCACGCCGCCCACGTGCACCGTCTTGATGACCACGGGCGCGGTCCGGTACTCCACGTTGAACAGCAGCATGCGCTTGCCGGAGTACTCGTCCGCGGGCGCGCCGCGCAGGCCGTTGCCACCGCCGAGCAGCGTGATGCGGTCGAACAGGTCGTCGATGTTCACGTCGAGCACGCCGCGCGCGACGAACCGGCCCCCGAGCACCTTGGGTGACACCTGCGCCAGCTCCGCCGCCCAGTGGCGGTTGGTCCACGTCGCGCCCCTGCCCAGTTGGCGACGGATGGCGCCCGCCGCGGACACGGTGGTGAGCGCCTCGCCCAGCCGCAGCCGGTAGCGCGCGGCGAGGCCCAGCTCCGCGAAGTGGGCGTTCTCGTCGAACACGGGCGGGGCGTAGCGCAGCGTCGCGGAGAGCCAGTGCCCCATCTGGTAGTCCTCCGACAGCGCGTACGAGTCCACGTCGCGGAGCACCTCGTAGCGGGCCTCGAACGCACGCAGGAAGAGGGACGCGTAGCCCGCGTCCTCCGCGCGCGGCAGGTAGTTGCGACGGAACCAGGCGAGCTGCTCCTCGGTGAGCATCGACGAGGAGGGAGGCGTGTACGAATAGCGGTAGGCGCCCAGCGAGCTGCCCACGTTCCACTTGTAGCGCAGGCCGAACGAGCGCGTGTACGAGGCCGAGCCCGCGACCTCCTCGGTCCGGTAGACGTACGGCACCGGCTCGCCGTCGGGGAACGGCAACTGCCAGATGTCCGCGCCGCGGTAGACGCGATTGGTCTCCACGTTCCACGCGACGGAGGTGCTCATGCTCCACGGCGTCGACAGCGAGTACAGCGGGCGGCTGACGGAGAGACTTCCTCGCGAGCCCTCGGCCTTGCCGCTCTCGCGACCGATGATGAGCGCGGCGGACTCGCTCAGGGACCAGCGACTGCCCAGCACCCGCGGGTCGGTGTAGCTCTGCCCCAGGCTGAGCGTGTCCAGCCGCAGGATGAAGTCCACCGCGAGCTTCTTGCCCCGGCCCAGGAAGTTCTGCTCCGTGCCCTGCAATCGCAGGTACTGGAGCAGCGAGCCGACCGCGGAGAAGTCGCTGTTGAGCCGCAGCGACCACAGGTCCTTGGTGACGACGAGCAGCGCCACCGTCCCCGGCTCCGCGCCCTTCAACGGGACCAGCCGCACCACGGAGAACAGCCGCAGCCCGCGCAGGTTGCGCGCCGTCTCCTCCGCCAGCCGCTTCGAGTAGGGCTTGCCCTGCGCGAGCAGCACCTCGCGACGGACGACCTCGTCGCGCGTGCGCACGTGGAAGAGGTTGAGGAAGTTCGGATACGGGTCGCTCTCGGCCACCACGTCCTCGGTATCCACGAGGACCTCCACCAGGGGCCTGCCCTCGGGGGACGGCTCGACCTCGCGACCGTGACGGGCGAGCGCCTCCACGACGAGCGCTTCCTCGTAGTTCTCCTGCGACAAGCCGGGCGTCCGCCCCGACGCGGCGACCTCGCTGCCCGGGGCCTCGGGAGGCGCGCCATCCTGCGCGGGCGATGGAGTCGCGCCTTCCGTGGGTCCACCCACGGGCGAGGTCGGCGGCACGTCGTCCCGCGACGCGCCCTCCCCTTCCTGCGCCTCCACGGCGCCATCCGCCACGACCTCGCGCTCGGCTGGTTCGGCGGCGCCCTCCTGGGACGTTCGCGCCAGCGCGAGGAGCGGACGTGGTGGCCTCACCGAAACACCCGCCGTCGTCCCCGAGGTCAGGCGACCGACCACCTCCGGCGACGCGACCGACACGGGCGCCGTCCCGGGAAGTGACGCGGTGAGGGGAACGACGACGATGAGGACGAGCAGCGGGAGCGCCACGCCCCCATCCTGGCATGCGGCGTCTTCCCGGGGAGCATCTTCATCACCGGAAGCCCGGATTGCCGAGTCCGGGGGGCGGCCGTCATCCCCACCCCAGGGCCCCGGAGGCCCGCGAGTCTCGCGCGGCCCAGGAGCTCCACGGCCCGCGTCGCGCTCGGGGCTCCCCGCTCCCCGTACATGCCCCCCCTCGACGAGGGACTGTGGGGACGCCATGCCCCCGGAGCCAGCGAACATGCCCGTCGCGCGTTCTGCCTCCCCCCTGGTCCAGGACGACGCCCCGCGCGCCGCCACATGGGCCACGCCCCTCGGCCCTCGGGCATCCCCCGCCGACGACGTCACCCCACCGCGGACCGCGCTCTCGCCACCGAGACACGCGTCAGCCCCCAGAACACGAGCGCCACGAGCGCGAGGCCCGCCCCCTGCGCGCACACGCCGGCCCACCCCGCATGTGCGTAGACCCACGTCGCGCCCAGGGAGCCCGCGCCGCTGCCGATGGAATAGAAGACCATGTAGCCCGCGACGAGCCGGCTGCGCGCCTCGGGGCGCACCGCGTAGAGCTCGCTCTGGTTGGTGACGTGCAGCGCCTGGACGGCGAGGTCCAGCGCGACGATGCCCAGCCCCAACGCCCACAGCGACCGCGGCGTCAGCAGCACCGCCCCCCACGACACCAGCAGGATGAGCAGCGCCGCGGTGGTGGTCCGGTTCCCGAGCCCCCGGTCCGCGAGCCGCCCGGCGCGCGAGGCGGCCAACGCCCCCGCCAGCCCCGCGAGGCCGAACAAGCCAATCTGCGAGTGGGACAGCGAGAACGGCGGCGCGCCGAGCAGCAGCGCGAGCGGCGTCCACAGCGTGGCGAACGAGGCGAACATCAGCAGCGCCAGCACCGCGCGCACGCGGAGGACCGGCTCCTCCACGAACAACGAGAGCACCGAGCGCAACAGCGCCGCATAGGACAACCGCGTGCGCAGCCGCTCGTGGGGGAGCACCCGCCCCAGCGCCAGCGCCACCACCAGCGTCGCCGCCGAGGAGAAGACATAGACGGAGCGCCACCCCGCCAGGTCCGCCAGCACGCCCGCCACCGTGCGCGCCATGAGGATGCCAATCACCACGCCGCTGGTCACCATGCCCACGACCCGCCCCCGCTCGGAGGGCGCGGCGAGCGTCGCGGCGAACGCGACCAGCACCTGCGTCACCACCGCCAGCAGCCCCACCGCCGCCATGCCCACGAGCAACACCGCGCTGGAGGGCGCGAACCCCACCACCGCCAACGCCCCCACCGACAGGAACATCTGCCCCGTGACGAGCCGGCGGCGCTCCACCAGGTCCCCCAACGGCACCAACAACAGGAGCCCCAGCGCATAGCCCGCCTGCGTCACCGTCACCACGACGCCCACCGTCGCCGGGCGCAACCCCAGCTCCAGCGCCATCGCGTCCAGCAGCGGCTGCGCGTAGTAGACGTTCGCCACCGCCAGCCCACACGCCACCGCGAACAGCCCCGCCACCGCCCGCGACAACGGCTGCGCGCCCACCGCCCCCACCGACACCCCCCCCGCCCCGCTCGGATGCCCCATGCACCGCCTGCCCGGAAATTGGTTTCAAAATGAAACCACCCAGGATTAACGAAGGAGGTCTAGAGTCGCAACCCGGCCCCAGGGCCACGAGAGCGGGACATGGCCAAGCGAGCGAGCCACGACAAGGCGGAGTGCCCCGTCGCGAGGACGGTGGACATCATCGGGGACGAGTGGTCGCTGCTCATCCTCCGCGACGCCTTCGACGGGCTGCGCCGCTTCGGCGAGTTCCAGAAGAACCTGGGCCTGGCGAAGAACATCCTCGCCACGCGGCTGCGCCACCTCGTCGCCCACGGCATCCTGGAGCACGCCCCCGCATCGGACGGCAGCGCGTTCCACGAGTACGTCCTGACGGACAAGGGACGCGACCTGTTCCACGTCCTCGTGGGCCTGAGACAATGGGGCGAGCACCACTGCTTCCAACCGGGCGAGCCCCACTCCGTCCTGGTGGACGCGCAGAAGGGCCAGCCGGTGAGGCCGCTGGAGGTCCACGCCCACGACGGCCGCCGGCTCGACGCCACGGACGCCGTCGTGAAGAAGGTCTCCGAACAGAAGCCCCGCGCGAAGCGCTAGCCCGCGAGCACCTCGATGGTGGGCACCATCTCCACCTCGGCCTTGAGGCTCTGGCCGATGAAACAATACTTGTGCGCCTTGAAGAACATCTCGCGCACCTTCTCCACGTCCGTGCCGGGCGCGACGCGGATGCGCGGCGACAGCCGGATGCGCCCCACGCGCTTCACCTTCTCCACCGTCTCGAGGAACACCGTCACCTCGTCCTCGTACGCGCGCACGTCCAGCCGCAGCTTGCGCGCCAGCGCCAGGAACGTGAGCAGGTGGCAGTTGGCCAGCGAGGCGCCGAGCAGGTCCTCGGGATTCCAGCGCGAGTCATCCCCGCCATAGCCCGACGCCGCGCTCACCAGCAGCTCCGGCTTGTTCCCCGTACTGGCCACGGCGTTCCGGTCGTACTCGCTCGCCGTCGAACCCTCCCAGCGCAGCCGCAGCGGAAACCCTTCCACGTCACACCTCCCTGGATGCGCACTCCTGTAGCGCGCCGGGGCGACCGCCGCCACTCCTCCTCCGGGGGAGGTCCCCTGTCGCTCCGCGTGCGGCCCTCACGCCCCGCGCAGGTCCGCGCCCCGGGGCACCGGCAGCTTCTCGCCCCGCGCGATGGCGCCCACGATGCGCGCCAGCCGGTCCACCCCGTCCGACAGCGCCGCCGGGCCCGGCTGGAGGATGTAGCTGCTCTTCACCTCGTAGAGCTGGTCGTCCACCACCGCGCGCACCGTCTCCCAACCCGGCCGCGCGGCGATCTTGTCCCGCTTCGCCTTGCGCCCGCACCAGCTCGCGATGACGCCGTCCGGATTCCTACGCGCCACCTCCTCCGGCGTGAAGATGCGGCCCTGCGCCCCGTGCGACGCGCGCGACTCGCGGCAGACGTCCTCGCCGCCCACCAGCTCCACCAGCTCCGAACACCAGCGGATGCCGGAGATGAGCGGCTCGTGCCACTCCTCGAAGAAGATGCGCGGCCTGCGCGGCAGCGCCTCCGCCGCCTCCGCGTGGCGCTCCAGGTTCGCCGTCAGCTCCGCCGCCAGCGCGTCCGCCGCCTCCGCGCGCCCCACCAGCGCGCCCGTCAGCCGCACCGCCTGCAATATCTCCGCGACCGAGCGCTGGTTGAACAGGTACACGGGCACCCCGCGCTTGCACAGCTCGCGGCCCAGGTCCGCCTGCAGGTCGGAGAAGCCCAGGACCAGATCCGGCTTCAGCTCCAGGATGCGCTCGAAGTTGGCGTCCAGGAACGACGACACCCGCGGCTTCTTGCGCGCCTCCGGCGGCCGCACCGTGAAGCCCGACACCCCCACCACCAGCTCCCCCGCCCCGATGCGGTAGAGCACCTCGGTCGTCTCCTCCGTCATGCACACCACCCGCCGCGGATACGGCGGCGCGGACGACAGGAGCTCGCTCAAACGGCCATTCATGTCCGCCACCCTAACCCGGGCTCCACGCCCCCGGACCGCGCTCCCGCCCCACCCGCGCGACGCCGCCCACCAGACCCGTCACGCCGCCCCTCGCACTCGCAGTCACTGCCGGCTCATGCTGTCCATCCCATTCGACCGGCGCTCCTCCTCGCGCGGATGTCCGTTGCTCGACTTTGCGCCGCGCGAGCCGGTTTCTCGGCCGTTGATGCACTGCGCCAACCTGGCAGGTTGCTTGGGGAGTGGACGATTGCGGTGTTAGCATTCCGTCTCATGTTCGACCGGAGCGTCGCGTGCCTTCCCGGTCGGTGGGGGCAGTCATGATCGAAAGCAACGCCCCGACGAATGGCGCCCCACCACCCGACATGGTGGACCCGCTGCTGGGCCGGGTCCTCAACGAGCGCTTCCGCATCCTGGAGACCCTGGGCGCCGGAGGCATGGGCCGCGTGTACAAGGCCGTCCAGGCGCCGCTGGACCGCCTGGTCGCCCTGAAGGTCCTCAATCCGCATTACAACGACGAGGGCAAGGACCCGGGCTTCCAGAAGCGCTTCTTCCTGGAGGCGAGCGTCACCGCGAAGCTGCGCCACCCCAACACCGTCACCGTCATCGACTACGGCAAGACGGAGGATGGCATCTACTACATCGCGATGGAGTACCTGGACGGGCTGACGCTCAGCCAGTTGCTCACGCAGGTGGGCCCGCTGCCGTGGGCGCGCGCGCTCAACATCACGCAGCAGGTGGCGCGCTCGCTGCGCGAGGCGCACAAGGTCGGCCTCATCCACCGCGACCTGAAGCCCGCCAACGTCATGGTCCTCAACCAGGAGACGGACCACGACATCGTCAAGGTGCTCGACTTCGGCCTGGTGAAGTCGTTCATCGGCGACGCGGACGTCCCGCAGGACACGTCGCTCACGCAGGCGGGCATCATCCTCGGCTCGCCGCAGTACATGGCGCCGGAGCAGGCGCGCAACGTCGCCGACCCGCGCAGCGACGTGTACAGCATGGGCGTGGTGCTCTATCAGATGCTGATGGGCCGGCCGCCCTTCCTGGCGCAGCAGAGCATCGACGTCATCGTCAAGCACATCAACGAGCCGCCCCCCGCCTTCGGCGCCATCTGGCCCGGCCACGGCGTCCCCGCGGAGGTCGAGGCGCTGGTGATGAAGTGCCTCGCCAAGGTCCCCGTGGACCGCTACCAGTCCATGGACGAGGTGCTGGACGCCATGCGCCGCGTGGCCCACGCGGTGGGCGTCAGCGGCGTCTTCAGCGGCGCGCGCCTGACCGGCGCCGGCAGCGGCCCGCGCAGCGGCCCCATCAGCACGAGCGCGGTCGGCTCCGGCCCCAGCACCATGGCGCTGGACATCTCCGTGGAGGAGGCGCCGCCCAAGTCGAAGCGCACCCTGATGCTCGGCCTGTTCGGCGGCGCGCTGCTGCTGGGCGGCGTCGCGGCGGCGGTGCTCGCCACGCGCCCGTCCTCGCCCCGTCCCCTGCCCGCGTCGGCCGTGGCGCCGGGCACGCCCGCGCCCCAGGCCCCCACGCCTCCGGCGGTGGCGACGAAGACCGCGCCCGCCCCGACCTCCAGCGCGGAGGACGACGAGCTGGCGCTGGCGCCGCTGGTGCGGCCCACGGGCCCCTCCGTGCGCTTCACCATCGAGAGCGAGCCGGCCGGCGCCCGCGTGAAGTACCGGGGGCGGGACGTGGGCGCCACGCCCGTCGACCTCGACGTGGCCACCGAAGAGGATGGCCGCGCGCGCGCCGAGCTGACCCTCAGCCTGGACGGCTACGTCACGCAGACCACCACCGCCGTGGGGACGGGCTCCTCGAAGAACGTCCTCCTCCGGCTCAAGAAGAAGCCGAGCCCGCGACCGACCAAGGCGCCCGACTCGAGCGATAAATTCAAGGACAACCCCTACTAGTGAAAGCCTTCAAGACCCTCGAACGAGCGGGCGTGCTCGCGCTGTGCCTTTGCGCGTCGCAGGCCCTCGCGGATGCGCGCCTGGAAGCGCGGCGCCACTTCCGCTCCGGCATGAGCCTCATCGCCCAGAAGCAGTACGACGAGGGCATCGCGGAGCTGGAACAGGCCTACGCCATCAAGCCGCACCCCAACGTCCTCTTCAACATCGCGCGCGCCTACCAGGACGCGGGCCGGGTGCCGGAGGCGCTGGACACCTACCGCCGCTACGTGGCCTCGAGCCCCGCGGACGCCCCCACGGTGGAGGCGACCATCGCCGCCCTCGAGGAGAAGGTGAAGGCGGCGGAGGCCGTGGCGGAGACGGACAAGTCCGCGCTGCCCATGCCGCCGCCCCCCGCCAGCGTCCAGTCCCAGCAGCAGCTCGGCGCGCTGCTGGAGCGGCTGGAGAAGGCCATCGAGCGGGCGGAGTCCATGCCCACCGGCGGCGCGAGCGCGGCCACGTCCTCCACGTACATCCCCTCCGTGCTGCCGGGCGTCTCCGAGACGGCGGGCGCGGACGACGGCGCGGTGCCCTACGAGGAGCGCGTGGTGACGGCCAGCCGCCGCGCCCAGTCCTCGCTGGAGGCGCCCAACGCCACCACGGTCATCACCGCCGAGGACATCCGCCTGTCGGGCGCCACCAGCCTGCCGGAGCTGCTGCGGCGCGTGCCCGGCGCGGACGTCATGTCGCTGGGCGTGGGCAGCGCCAACGTGTCGCTGCGCGGCTTCAACCAGCGCATCGCCAACAAGGTGCTGGTGCTGGTGGACGGCCGCACGGAGTACCAGGACTTCCTCGGCCTGACGCTGTGGTCGTCCATCCCCATCGGGCTGGATGAAATCGAGCGCATCGAGGTCATCCGTGGCCCGGGCAGCGCGCTGTACGGCGCCAACGCCATGCTCGGCGTCATCAACATCATCACCCAGGCCCCGGGCAGCGGCCCGCGCGCGCGCTTCAACGTCAGCGGCGGCACCGGCAACAGCGTGGCGGGCTCCTTCCAGAGCCACGGCAACTCCGGCGCCCTGCGCTACCGCGCGGCGGTGGCCTACACGCAGGCGGACAAGTGGAGCCGCGACTACGCCAGCGGCCGTCCGGACATCGTCCTGCGCGACCCGGACCCGGACATCGGCATGCGCGGCGCGCGCGGCACCCTCGCGACGACGTACACCTTCGCCGAGGGCCGCACGGTGGGCCTGTCCGGCGGCGTGCACCGGTACGCGACGGAAATCTATCCGCTGGGCCTCTTGCGCAACTACTTCATGGACGGCCTCAACGCGTACGTGAAGGGCGACGTGGAGCTGGGCCCGCTCAAGCTCAAGACGTTCTGGAACCACATCTCCGGCCACGCCGGGCCGCAGTACGAGGCCATCGGCCAGCGCTCGCTGGGCACGGACATCAGCTCCAACCTGTTCAACGCCGAGCTGCTCTTCGCCCGCGCCTTCCAACTGGCGGGCGAGCACCAGCTCAACGTGGGCGTGGAGGGCCGCCTCAAGCGCGTGGCCTGGGACTACCTGGGACCGCTGCGCGAGGAGCTGCACGCCGCGGCCTTCGTGCAGGACGAGTGGCGGCTGGCGGAGCCGCTGCGCCTGGTCGCCAGCTACCGCGTGGACCGGCACCCGCTGCTCGACAACGGCACGCCGGGCCTGGCGCACTCGCCGCGCATCTCCGCGCTCTACATCCCCATCGAGGGCCACGCCTTCCGCATCAGCGCGGCGTCCGCCTTCCGCGAGCCCACGTTCCTGGAGAGCTACACCCGGCTGCTGGTCCCCGTGCAGGGCGTCAACGGCGCCAGCGCGATGACCACCGGCAACACGTCCCTGCGCCCCGAGCGCCTCACCGCCTTCGAGCTGGGCTACCGCGGCGAGTTCGCGGAGCTGGGCATGGACTGGGACGTGGCGCTGTACCAGAACCGCGTCAAGGACCTCATCGTCCTGTCCGCCTTCGAGCGGCTGCCGGCGAACGAGTCCTACGACCCGGCCACCGGCAACTACCTGGTGGGCCGCTCGCGCTTCCAGAACGAGGACTCCATCTACACCGCGCGCGGCGTGGAGGCCGGCATCACCCTGGCGCCGGTGGATGGCCTGGGCCTGAAGGCCAGCGCGGCCGTCCAGAACGTGTCCTCCGACCTGGAGGACAAGGAGGACTGCGGCCCGTGCAGCCAGGCGCCGCAGCTCAAGCTCTACGGCGGCATCACCTACCGCACCAAGGTGGACCTGGAGTTCGGCGTGGACGCGGCCTTCACCTCGTCCACGACGTGGATCGAACGCGAACCGAACGCGACGGACCCCACCATCCTGGAGCCCCACGCCAACGCGCTGGGCGCCTACACCATCGTCAACGCGCGCGTCGGCTACACCGCCGTGAAGAACACGGTGGACGTCGCGCTCATCGGCAGCCAGCTCGGCGCCGCGCACTCCCAACACCCCTTCGGCAACCGCATCGAGCGGCGCGTCTATGCCACGCTGACGGTGACTCCATGAGCCGCCCCACGACACCTTCCTGGAAGCGGACGCTGGGAGGCGTCCTGCTCGCAGCCCTGCTGACCACCGGCTGCGAGTCCCCCTCCGTGGTCCCCACCGCGGACGGACGGCAGAACCTCCACACCGCGCGCATCGAGGGCACCCTCGTCGTCCAGTCGAAGGCGCGCGGCAACGCGGTGGTCTTCCTCTACGACGTGGCCCGGCCGCCGCCCCCCGCGGGCACCGGCCGGCCCATCGCCTTCACCGTCATCCCCGCCGAGCAGCTGTTCGGCCCGGCGCTCACCACGGACACGCTGGGACCCTTCACCGCGCCCTTCACGCTCAGCCTGGTGCCGGCGGGCACGTACCTCCTGCGCGGCTTCATCGACGCGGACACCTGCCGCTCCGGCGCGCAGCCCTGCCGCCCGTCCGACTTCAACCCCTGGTACGGCGTCACCAGCGAGCCCAACGCGGGCGACGTGGGCGGCGGCGCGGTGGACCCCACCACGGGCGCCACGCTGGCGCTGACCGTCACCGAGGACGCGGACGGCAACCCGCTGCCGCTCACCAACGTCAGCGTGAGCTTCTCCGACACCGCGCGCGTCCCCCTGGACCGGCCCGCCTTCCAGGTGAGCGTGCTCGTCGGCGGTGACCATGTCGTGACGACGGGCGGCGGCACCAAGGTGCTGCGCCTGACGCCCCAGACGATTCGTGGCGGCGCGGTCGACCAGGCCCCACCGGGCTTCCTCGTCAGCTACGTGGACGCCAACAAGGACGGCGTGCCGGACGACGCCAACAAGGACGGCATCCCCGACGTCTGGCCGCGGGTCGTCGTGCGCAAGCTGGCGAACGTGCCGGGTCTGCTCGAGGACAACGACCTGGACCGCAACGGCATCCTGGACCCGGACGGCATCGACTATCCGCGCGCGGGGAGCGGGCGCGACGGCCAGCCGGACCTGGTGGTGCTGGCCGCGGGGCTGGTGATGGACCCCATCCTCTCCGCGCTCACCGACGAGAGCGGCAACCCGAGGATGACCCCGGTGGTCATGCCGGAGCTCCAGGTCGCCGTCCGGCCGCTGGCGCTCGACGCGCGCGACGCCGCGGCGCCGGCCCCGCTGGAGGGCCTGCCGCAGGGCCGTTACACGGTCGTGCTGATCCAATCCACCGGCCAGACCTGGCGGGTGCCGAACGAGCTGGCACCCGCCTTCGCGCCCGCCGCCGGACTCACCCCCGTGGAGAGTCAGGCGTTCACCCTCGAGGTGCCCTGAGGACGGGTGCCGCGCGCCACGGGTGTGCGGCGCCCCACATTGGAAAAAGAAGAGGAAGGACGGTGCTTTGACTTCGCCATGTCCTTCCGTCAACATGCTCAGGTCAGCAGGGGACAGTCCCACCCGAGGTCGAGATTCCGATGAAGGCCGGTACGCTTCCCTCCCCCGAGCCCGTTCCCAATCGCTCCACGACTGAGACGGCTCGTCCCCTCGGCCCCAAGCCCGCCACCGGCACCGCGACTCAGCGCGTGCTGCTGGTGGACGACAGCCGCTCCATCCGGACGCTGCTGAAGATCTACCTGATGGCCCGCAACTTCGAGTTCCTCGAGGCCGAGTCCGCCGAGGAAGGCCTGAAGGTCGCGGAGGCCGAGAGCATCGACCTCATCCTCACCGACTTCCACATGGACGGGATGAACGGCGCGGACTTCGCGGCGCAGATTCGCGCCAACCCCAGCACGAAGCTGGCCAAGGTCCCCATCCTGATGATGACGGGGGACCCGAACGTGGCGGAGGTCCGCGCCCTGGGTCAGAAGGCCGGCATCAGCGCCTTCGTCCGCAAGCCGGTGAGCTGCGCCCAGCTCATGACGCTGGTGGACACCATCCTCCCCGCGCCGCGCAAGTAACCGCGCCGCCCCTCACGCCGGGTTCCGGGCCGCCGAAGCGGCGCGGGCCCGGCGTTTTCGCGTCGCCTCGCCCACGCGCACCGCGAAAAGCAGGCCCAGCACCGCGCCGAACACGAGCGGCTCGGTCAGGTCCTTCTTCACCCGCCACGTGAAGTGCGCCACGCCCAGCACCGCGGCCACGTACGCCAGCCGGTGCAGGCGCTGCCAGCGCGGGAAGCCCAGCCTGCGCACCCACCGGTTCGTGGACGTGACGGCCAGCGGCACCAACAGCACCAGCGCGGTGAAGCCCACGGTGATGAAGGGGCGCTTCACCACGTCCTCGAGCACGGCGCCCAGCGCGAGCCCCTGGTCCAACACCGCGTACACGAGGAAGTGCGCGAGCGCGTAGGTGAAGGCCAGCAACCCCAGCGTCCGTCGCACGCGCACAGGCCACGTCCAGCCGGTGACGAGCCGCAGGGGCGTGCACCCGAGCGACGCCACCAGCAGCACCAGCGCGAGGAAGCCCGTCTGGTTCAGCGCCGCCTCGATGGCGTTGGCCCCGAGCCC
The DNA here is from genome assembly GCF_024198235.1 of Myxococcus dinghuensis. Classification (GTDB taxonomy): domain Bacteria; phylum Myxococcota; class Myxococcia; order Myxococcales; family Myxococcaceae; genus Myxococcus; species Myxococcus dinghuensis. The sequence goes on from NZ_JAKCFB010000027.1 coordinate 65,064, forward strand.
GCCCCGCGGCCCCTGCACCGCGAGCAGCGCCAGCGGGAAGAGCCCGCCCGTGACGAGGGCCGGGTTGAGCCAGGGGTGCGGAGGCGAGGCCATGGCTCAGTAGTTCCCGCGCAGGTCGAGGCCCGCGTAGAGGTGGGCCACCTGCTCCGCGTAGCCGTTGAAGGGCAGCGTGGGCCGCCGCTCGAGGTCGCCGATGCGCCGCTCCGTGGCCTGGCTCCAGCGCGGGTGCGCCACCGCCGGGTTCACGTTGGCGTAGAAGCCATACTCCTCCGGCGCGGCCAGGTTCCACGTCGTGGGCGGCTGCTCGCGCGTGAGGGTGATGCGGACGATGGACTTGATGCCCTTGAAGCCGTACTTCCAAGGAACGACCAGCCGCAGCGGCGCGCCGTTCTGCGCGGGCAGTTGTCGGCCGTAGAGCCCCATCGCCAGGAAGGTCAGCGGGTGGAGGGCCTCGTCCAGCCGCAGCCCCTCCGTGTACGGCCAGTCCAGCACGCGGCGCTCCTGCCCGGGCAGCCGCTCCGGGTCCATCAGCGTGGTGAAGGCCACGTAGCGCGCCTGGCGGGTGGGCTCCACGCGCGACAGGAGCGCGGCCAACGGGAAGCCCAGCCACGGAATCACCATGGACCAGGCCTCCACGCAGCGCATGCGATAGACGCGCTCCTCCGGCGGGAACCAGGACAGGAGCTGGTCGATGTCCACCGTCGCCGGCTTGTGCACCTCGCCGTCGAGCGTCACCGTCCACGGGCGCGTCACCAGCCGGTCCGCCAGCCGCGCCGGGTCGCCCTTGTCCAGCCCCAGCTCGTAGAAGTTGTTGTACGTGGTGACGTCCTCGTACGACGTGCGCGGCTCGTCCGTGTCGAACGGCCCCGGCGCCTTCGCCACCGGCCCCGCCACGGGGGGCGCGTCCGCCACGGGGGCGTCCCCTCCGCGTCGCCGGCCGCCGCTCAGGAGGTACAGCGCGCCGCCCACCCCGGTCGCCGTGGCCGCGAACAGGCCCGCGTTCTGGAGGAACTCCCGGCGGCGCAGGTAGAGCCGCTCGGGGGTGATGTCGGAGCTGGGAGGCTCGGGAGGCGGCGCGTCGCGCATGCCCTCTTATAACGGGCCAGCCCGTCCTGCCGTTACATCGCCCCGGCCCGCCAGCTCCGCGCGGACGCGGGCGTCCTTCAGCCGCCACAGCCGCCACCAGGGCGTGCCGGGGGACTCGTGGTGCTCCCAGTGGTAGCCGAAGAAGAAGCACGACAGCATCGCCCACGCGTGGTTGCGCGGCAGGGTGCGCGCGTGGTGCGGCGCCATGTCCGGCGTGTCCGGCCGGCGGTGCGGCAGCCAGGTGCCGAAGTAGAAGAGCTGGAGCGTGCCCAGCACGGCCGGCACCACCCAGACGGCGAGGATGCGCGGCTGCGACACCCCCAGGAACACGAGGATGTTGAACTTGGCCGCCATGACGCCCAGCTGCGGCAGCGTGGTGTAGCGGACCATGAACGTTCCCAGCCAGGGCCAGAAGGCCTGGGTGCGCAGGGAGAAGTCCGGGTCGCCCTCGCCCGTCGGGTCGGCGTGGTGGGCGCGGTGGTTGACGACCAGCCGGCGGTACGACAGCCCCGCGAACAGGAAGCAGGCGAGGGTCCCCACCACCTCGTTCACCCAGGGCGTCCGGGACACCGTGCCGTGCATGGCGTCATGGCCGGTGATGAAGAGGCCCGTGCACAGCCAGGCCTGGAGGGCCACGTTCGACCAGGTGAGCGGCGAGTCCCAGGCCCACCCGGGCGTGGTCAGCATCCAGGCCAGATGGGCCCCCCACGCGCCCATGATGACGAGCGCGATGAGGACACCCCAGGGTCCGGGCGGAGCCGGACGGTGACGGGCCGGATTCTCCATCGCTCCGGAGTGTAGTGGGGATGACGCCGCTCCCGCGCACGGGAAACGCCTGGCGCGCGGGAGGGCGTCCTGCCGTGGTTACTTCCGCACGCCGGGCTCGGTCGCGGGTGCGGGGGACTCGCGCACCAGCTCCTCCGCCGTGACGTAGTGGGGGGCGATGTCCACCGGCACGTCCTTGAGGCGCTCGAGCACCTTGGCGACCGGGGGCCGCACCACGCCCATCTTCGCCAGCAGCGCCTCGGCGGCCTTGCGGTCACCCTTGCCCTGGATCTCCATGAGCTGCTTCGTCAGCGACGCGACGGACTGCTTCATCTTCGCCGGCACCACGGAGAAGGTGCCGTCCGCGTTGACCCTCACCGCGCCCGTGTCCAGGAAGTGGTTGAGCTGCAACGCCACGCCCTTGCCGTGCGCCTCGTCCGTGCCGAAGCGGATGGAGCGGAACGCGGACGCCAGGAACGTGGTGTACATGGTGCGGCCCATCGCCTTGTCGATGACGCCCGTGTCCATCAGCCGCTGCAGCGCCCACAGGCCGGAGATGTCCGCCTTGGCCTCCTCCAGCGCGCTGGACGCCACCTGGAGCGCCTGACGCACCGTCGTCGCCTTGCCGCCCACGGTGATGTTGTGGGGCCCCAGGCCGTGCATCAGCTCGTGCATGAGGATGTGCGTGAAGAAGGCATCGAAGGCCACGTCCTTCTGGTCCTGCGCGGACAGGGCCACCTTGGCGATGGGCAGCAGCACGCGCTCGAACTTGGCCTCCTGCACGTTCTTCAGCATGACGCGCTTGGAGCCCATGGCCTCCGTGACGCGCTCGTCGTTGGGCAGGTTGTACGCGGCCGTCTGCACGCCCCGGTTCGCGTCGCCGGAGGAGAACAGGCTGTTGACGACGCGGATGGGGGCCAGCGCGCCCAGCTTGGGGTTGCGCAGCTTGGCGTCGATGGGGAGGTGGTTCTCCAGGTCCTGGAGGTGGTCGCTGAACTTCGCCAGCTTCGTCGTCTCCGCGTCGTCGCGCAGGCCGACGAAGGCCTCGAAGGCGGCCTTGTAGTTGAACCAGCCGTCCTCGTAGACCTCGTAGGGGCCCACGGTGGGCTCGATGCTCGCGTCCAGCTTCATCCACGCCACCTCGCTGGCGTAGTAGTCGTTGGACAGGAACGCGTCCGCGCGCGCGGTGAGGAACGCCTTGAGCGTGGGCTGCGCCGTCAGCGCGGCGGCCTCGCGGAACAGCGCGGCGGCCTCGGCCAGCTCGCCCTGGTACTCCACGCTGTACGGCACGGCGATGAACTTGCCGTCCGTGCCCCGGCGGATGGTGGTGTAGAAGCCCGTGGCCTCCTTCTGCTGCGCCTCCGGCAGCGACTTCACCCACGCCTCCACCTGCTCCTTGGTCGCGCCGGCCGGGTAGAAGTTGCCCGCCTCCGGGTGCTCCGGCACGCCGGGCATGAACGGGCGGCCCTCGTCGAGGCTCAGCCACGGCCCCTTGTCCGTGACGAACGCGTGCAGGCGCGCGCGCCCCAGCGGCGTCTCGTCCTGGACCAGCTCCAACAGCAGCGAGGGGCTGCCCGCCCAGCGCTGGCGCAGGAACAGCGCGTCCATGATTTGCGACGCCTCGACGATGCGCGCCAGCGCCTGACGCTCGTTGGCGGGCAGCGCCTTCACGTCCACGCGCAGCTCCACCGGCGCGAAGCGGGCGGTGAGCTTCTGCAGTTCGGCGGCGTCGGGGAACGAGGCGGGGGCCTTCTCCGCGGCGACCGCGGAGCCGGACAGCAGGGCCGCCCCGAACAAGGACAGGAGGGTTCGGTTCATGACCCCTCCCTACTCCAACCCCGCGCGCCCTCCCAGCACCACGTCACGCGCGTACACGTCAGAACATTTCAACGCGGACGGTCGCCGTGCGCCGGCCGCGACGCGCGTCGGTGCGGCCTGACAACATGCGCCAACCTGGATTCCCCAGGATTCATGGAGCGCAGAGAATGATGAATCCAATCCCCCTCCTGTCCCGTTGGCGCGCGGTGGTGTCCTTCCTGGCGGGGTTCGCCGTCTGCCTTTCCTCCGCCTCCGCGCTCGCGGCGGACGAGGTCCGGCTGCTCAAGGCGGTGAGCATGCAGAGCAGCTACCATGGCCAGACGTGGCAGGACGTCACGTACCTGGTGGTGGTGAAGAACCTCGCCTACGACAAGCAGGTCGCCATCCATCACAAGCAGCCGGACGGCACCTGGGCGGACCTGGCGCTGAGCTACTCCGGACCGGCGGGCGCGGGCGAGGAGCTGTGGAAGGTGACGCGGCAATACCAGAGCTGGGGCACGGACCCGCAGCCCACGCGCGACCTGGAGTTCGTGGCGAAGTACACGGTGAATGGGCAGACGTACTGGGACAACAACCAGGGGGCCAACTACACCCTGGGCCGGTTCGACGGGCCGCTCCTGACGCGGGAGAACGTGCTGGTGGCGAACAGCTACTGGCAGGCCAACGGCGACGTGGACATCAACATCGACGTGAAGAACCTCGCCTACTCGAAGGCCGTCAAGGTGGTGTACAGCACGGACGGGTGGGTCACGACGAACGAGGTCGCCGCGTCCTTCGTCCCCGGCTACACGGTGGGCTACGGCTACATCTCCAGCCCCAATGTCCAGGGCGTGGAGCGCTGGTTCGCCCGGATTCCGGCCGTCACCAACGGCGCGCTGCTCTACTACGTCCGTTATGAGGTGAACGGACAGACGTACTGGGACAGCAACTTCGGGTACAACTACCCGCCCATCTACCCTCCCCTCTGACCTCCCCGAAGAGGTTGCCCGGGGGCCCGGCCGTCGCGGGTCCGCCCTTCCGGCATGCTCCCGGGCACCAAATCCCTCGACAAGTCCCGGGGCATGGTTATGGGAGACGACGCTCGGCGCCCACGGTGCGCCCGGAGGCCATTGCCACATGTCGGTCGACAACGTCCCCCAGCGGGAAACCCATGCCTTCCAGGCGGAGATCAACCAGCTCCTGAGCCTGGTCATCAACTCCCTCTACAGCCACAAGGAGATCTTCCTGCGTGAGCTGGTGTCGAACGCGTCCGACGCGCTCGACAAGCTGCGCTTCCGGGCCATCACGGAGCCGGAGCTGCTCTCCGACGCGCCGGAGCTGGAGCTGCGCATCGTCCCGGACGAACAGCAGGGGACGCTGACCATCGAGGACACCGGCATCGGCATGAGCCATGACGAGCTGGTGAAGAACCTGGGCACCATCGCCCACTCCGGCTCGCGGGAGTTCCTGCAGCTTGCCGCCCAGCGGGGACAGAAGGACGTGCAGCTCATCGGCCAGTTCGGCGTGGGCTTCTACAGCGCCTACCTCGTCGCGGACCAGGTGGAGGTGGTGAGCCGTCCCGCCGGCAAGGACACCCAGGCGTTCCGCTGGTCGTCGGAGGCGCACGGGACCTTCACCGTGGAGCCCGCCGAGCGCGCCGCCCGCGGCACCTCCGTCATCCTCCACCTGAAGGAGGACCAGAAGGAGTTCCTGGAGGAGTACCGGCTGCGCTCGCTCATCACCCAGTACTCCGACTACGTCGGCCACCCCATCAAGCTCCAGGTGACGAAGCACACGGGCTCGGGCGCCGACGAGAAGACGGAGACGGCGCTGGAGGTGGTGAACAAGGCCAGCGCGCTGTGGCAGCGCGCGAAGTCCGACATCACCGACGAGCAGTACCAGGAGTTCTACAAGCACCTGACGCACGACTGGGAGCCGCCCCTGGCGTGGACGCACTTCAAGGCGGACGGCAACCAGCAGTTCACCGGGCTGCTGTTCGTCCCCAAGCACCCGCCGTTCGACCTGGACTCGCAGCAGCAGCGCGGGGTGCGGCTGTTCGTCAAGCGCGTGTTCATCATGGACCGCTGCGAGGAGCTGGTGCCGCTGTGGCTGCGCTTCGTGCGCGGCGTCATCGACTCGGATGACCTGCCGCTCAACGTGTCGCGCGAGCTGTTGCAGGACTCGCAGGTGGTGCGCGCCATCCGCAAGCACGTGGTGAAGAAGTCGCTCGACCTGCTGGAGAAGCTGTCCAAGGACAAGCCGGAGGACTACACGGTCTTCTGGAAGGCCTTCGGCACGGTGCTGAAGGAGGGCCTGGCCAGCGAGGCGGAGCAGAAGGACAAGCTGGGTGGGCTCCTGCGCTACGAGAGCACGCACGGCGAGGGGCTCACGTCGCTGGCGGACTACGTGTCGCGCATGAAGGAGGGCCAGGAGGCGCTCTATTACGTGTACGGCGAGTCCCGGAAGGCGGTGGAGGACGGCCCGCATCTGGAGGCGCTGAAGCAGCGCGGCTACGAGGTCCTCTTCATGACGGACCCGGTGGACGAGTGGGCGGCGCAGGGGCTGCGGGAGTTCCAGGGCAAGCCGCTGGTCTCCGCGCTCCAGGCGGACCTGAAGCTGCAGGCCACGGACGAGCAGAAGAAGGAGCAGGAGCAGCGCGCCGAGGGGCTCAAGGGGCTGACGTCGAAGATGAAGGACGTGCTCCAGGAGTCGGTGCGCGAGGTGCGCGTGTCGGACCGGCTCACGGACTCGCCGGTGTGCCTGGTGGTGCCCGAGGGCGGCTCGCCCGCGTACCTGGAGCGGCTGCTCCAGCAGCGCGGCAAGGCGATGCCTCGCATGAAGCGCATCCTGGAGGTCAATCCCAAGCATCCGGTCATCGAGCACCTCAAGGCGGTGTACGAGGCGAACCCCGCCGAGGCCCAGGTGTCCGAGTGGATCGAGCTGCTGCACGACCAGGCGCTGCTCACCGAGGGCAGCACCATCTCCGACCCGAACCGCTTCGCGCGGCGGCTGACGTCGCTGCTGACGCAGGTGGCGGGGCAGGCGGTGAAGGTGTCCGCCCCCGAGGCGAAAGACACCCAGCCGGTCTCCGCGGCGAGCTGACATGAAGTGAGGGGCCCGGGAGTCCCGGGCCCCTCCGGGTCATGCTGCCCGGTGGCCCCATCGACATCTTTGTGAGTGATAGGGAATGATGGCCGGATGGGCCATCAGACCTCCTTCGCGGCATTCACTTGCGACATCCTCCCGACGGCGACTCCCTCCGAGCGCGCCGCCATCCAGGGCGCGCTCCGAGCCGAGCTGGGCAAGCCCTATCGCCGGGCGCGGCAGTCGCTCGGAAACCAGTGGTTGGTGCGGTTCGATGACGGGGGCTTCAACTCCTTCGTCCTCGTGGTGAGCGCGATGCGCGCGAAGTACCCGGACGCGTTCCGCTACCTGCTGGTGGGTTGGCACGACATGGGGTCCGTGGCGCTCTATCCGTTGGGTGGCGCGGCGCCGACGACGCTGAGCCTGGTGACGGCGATGGCGGCGGTGGCCTCCGGCGCCGACGAGCTGGCCGCGCCGCTGCTGCTGGCCGCCGGTCCGCTGACGAGCGACGACTTCCCGCTCCAGTGGGAGGACGTGGGCGCGGAGGACGACCTGGGCCTCGCGCGCGCGCCTCGGGGTCGTCCTCGCGGGGCGGGCACTGCGACCCGCGCGCCCCGGCCCCGTGCGAGGACGGCGCCCGTCGTGGCGAGCCCACCCGTGAAGGAGGAGACGGCCAGCGAGACGCCGGCCCCGGCCCCGGCCGACGCCAGCGTGGCGGCGCCCGAGGCCGTCGTCGCCGAGCCCGTGAGCGAGGGGTCGACCACGGAGGCAGCGGAGACCGCTTCGACGACGAGCAACCGGCGCAAGCGTGGAGGCGCGCGTGGGAAGCGGGCCCAGGCCCGTGGGGCGCGCCAGCGGGGTCCGGCGCGCAAGCAGTCTCGCGCCAAGAAGGCGGGTGCGAAGCGTGACGAGGAGGCCACGCAGCGCCGCAAGCCCACCGCGAGCCGCAAGCGCGCAGGGGGCGCCCTCAGCCGCAAGCGCGTGAGCGCCGCGGCCAGCCAGAAGCGCTCGAGCGCCGCGCGCGGGAAAGCACGGACCGCCGCGAAGGCCGCGAAGAAGAAGACGGGCCGCGCGGCCACGAAGAAGAAGACGGGCCGCGCTCGCTGAGACTCCTCGGAAGAGATTTCATACGAGCGACGAGGCTCCTCGGAGACAGTCACCGCGACATGCGGCCGCAATGAAGCCGCATGTATCGCTCACATCTCGAAGTCCCGCAGCACGGCCTCCGCCGCGCGCCGGCCCGATACCAACGCCCCCTGGATGGAAGCGCTGTCCCGGTGGTCTCCACAGACGAACAGCCCGGGCGACAAGCGCACGGGCCGGTGCGGAGGCTCCAGCGCGTCCACCGTCTGCGCCGGCAACGCGAAGGGCAGCGAATACGTGCGCAGGTGCCGCCACCCCGCCACCTGCGAACCGAACCACTCCGTCAGCTCCGCGACCACCCGCGCCCGCAACGCCGGCTCATCCGACGACACCCCCAGCACCGACACGGAGACCAGCGCCTGCCCCTTCGGCGCGTACGCGGGTGACACCTCGCTCATCACCGCGAGCTGGTTCACCACGCCCCTCCCCTCCCCGTTGAGCACGAGCCACGGCCCCGTCACGGGCGGCTCCGGCGCCGCGAAATACAGACACGTCACCGCGTTCATCGTCGGCACCGGCATGCCGGGCAACAGCGCCGCCGCGCGCGTCGGCTCCGTGGCGACCACCACCGCCTTCGCCGTCACCTGCTCCCCATCCTCCAGCCGCACCCGGTGCCCCCACACGTCCGAGACCGGCACCTGCATCCGCAACACCCCCGTGGGCAGCTTCGCCGCGAGCTGCGCGGGAATCGCCCCCATCCCCTCCTCCGGCACCCCCACCGCCCCCGAGGCGAACATCCGGAAGACGAACTCCAGGAAGCGGCTGGACGTGGTCAACGCCCGGTCCAGGAACACGCCCCCGAAGAACGGCCGGAGGAACCCCTCCACCATCTCCCCCGTGAAGCCCACCTCCTCCAGGTAGCGCCGAGAAGGACGTTGGGGCCGCAACCAGACGTCCTCGTCCTCCCCCGAGCGCGAGAGCTGCCGCATCTCCAGGACACGCAGCTTGTCCCCGAACGTGCCCACCGGCCCGAACACCTGCCCCAGCCCCGCCAGCGGCCGGCGGAGGGGGTCGACCACCGTGTGCAGCCGCCCACCCCGGCGGACCTTGGCCCCCGGGACGAAGGGCCGCAGCCGCAGCGCCTCCAGGTCCAGCACCTGCCGCCCCTCCGGATAGGCGGAGAGGTACACCTGGAATCCCCGGTCCAGGAGGAAGCCCTCCAGGACGTCCGTGCGGACCCGGCCGCCCGGCGCATCCGAGGCCTCCAGCAGCATCACCTTCACCCGGGACTGGACGAGCGCCCGCGCGCACGCCAGCCCCGACAACCCTGCCCCCACCACGATGACGTCCGGGTTCGACACGCGACCTCTCCCACATCCACGCTGGCGTGCCTCCATGCTGTGCGGCCCCCCGCCCCACGGCAAGACGGGGCTTCGGCCGCGGGGCTGGTTGCTCGCGAGCGGACAGTTGATGCAGAACGGAGTCAGCAGTCCCGGTTAGCCTCGGGACTTCCTCGCCGGATTCCCCGGCGAGCCTCGACAACCCAACAGAAGAACCGACGGACAGAGAGAGCGGGTATCCCCATGTTGATCGTGATGCGACCAGACGCGACGGCCCAGGACATCGAGCGTGTGAACGACGAGATCCGCCGTCGTGGCTGGCAACCGCACGCGATTCCAGGGGGCACTCGCACGGCCATCGGCATCACCGGCAACCCGGGCGCCGTCGAACCGGAGCCCTTCCGGGTCCTCCCTGGCGTCGCGGACGCCGTCGCCGTGTCCCAGCCGTTCAAGCTCGTCAGCCGCGAGGTGAAGCCGGACGACACCCAGCTGCGCGTGGGTGACCTGACCCTCGGCGGCGCCGCGTTCCACGTCATCGCCGGGCCGTGCTCGGTGGAGTCGCGCGAGCAGATCCTCTCCACCGCGCACGCGGTGAAGAAGGCCGGCGCCACCATGCTGCGTGGCGGCGCGTTCAAGCCCCGCACCAGCCCCTACGAGTTCCAGGGCCTCAAGGGCGACGGGCTGGCGCTGCTGGCGGAGGCGCGCGCGGAGACGGGCCTGCTCGTCACCACGGAGGTGAAGGACACCGCCACGCTGGACGCGGTGGCCGACGCCACGGACATCCTCCAGATTGGCGCGCGCAACATGCAGAACTTCAGCCTGCTGGAGGCCGTGGGCGAGCGCCGCAAGCCCGTGCTCCTCAAGCGCGGCATGAGCGCCACCATCAAGGAGCTGCTGATGGCGGCCGAGTACATCGTCGCCCGCGGCAACACCCAGGTCATCCTCTGCGAGCGCGGCATCCGCACCTTCGAGACGATGACGCGCAACACCCTGGACCTGAACGCGGTGCCCATGCTCAAGGCGCTGTCGCACCTGCCCGTGTTCGTGGACCCGTCGCACGGCATCGGCGTGCGCAAGGCCGTCCCGGCGATGATGCGCGCCGCGGTGGCCGTGGGCGCGGACGGAATCATCGTCGAGGTGCATCCGGATCCGCCGCGCGCCAAGTCGGACGGCGCGCAGTCCTTGGACTTCCCGGAGTTCGACAAGGCCATGAACGAGGTGCGTGCGATTGCGCAGGCCATGGGCCGCGAAGTCGTGCGACTGGGATAGGCCATGACGCTCAAGGAAGCGCTCGGCAAGGTGGTGGGCCGGCGCGACCTCACCCGCGAGGAGATGGCCCGGGTCATGGGCCTGATGCTCGCGGGAGAGGCGTCGCCTGCCCAGGTGGGCGCGCTCGCGACCGCGCTCAAGATGAAGGGTGAGACGGAGGACGAGATCCTCGGGGCGGCGGAGGCCATGCGGGCCTGCGCCACGAAGCTGACGCCCCGGGCCCAGGTGGTGCTCGACACGTGCGGCACGGGCGGTGACGGCGCGCACACCTTCAACATCTCCACCGCGGTGGCCTTCGTGGCCGCCGGGGCCGGAGTCACGGTGGCCAAGCACGGCAACCGCGCCGTCTCCAGCCGGTGTGGCAGCGCGGACGTGCTGGCCGCGCTGGGTGTGTCCATGGAGCGTCCGCACGAGCGCGTCGCGCAGGACATCGACGAGCACGGCGTGGGCTTCCTCTTCGCACCCTCGCACCACGGGGCCCTGCGCCACGTGGCGCAGGCGCGGCGGGACATGGGCTTCCACAGCGTGTTCAACCTGCTGGGGCCGCTGACCAACCCCGCGGGCGCCCGCTTCCAGTTGCTGGGCACCTTCGACGGCAAGCGCGTGGAGCAGACCGCGCGCGTGCTGGGGCGGCTGGGCAGCCGGCGCGCCTGGGTGGTGCACGGCCACGACGGGCTGGATGAAATCTCGCCCTGCGCGCCCACGGAGGTGGCGGAGCTGAGAGAGGACGGCACGGTGCGCACGTTCACCGTGCGGCCCGAGGACGCCGGCCTGGAGGTCGTCGCGCGCGAGTCCATCGCCGGTGGTGACGCGGACGAGAACGCGAAGCGGCTGCGCTCGCTGCTCGAGGGCGAGCGCTCGGGCCTGCGCACGGCGGTGCTGCTCAACGCGGCGGCGGCGCTCGTCGTCGTGGGCCAGGTGGACGACCTGCGCGCGGGCGTGCGCCTGGCGGAGACCGCCATCGATACGGGGGCGGCGTCGCGCAAGCTCGCCGCGCTCATCCACGGGGCCGTGTCGTGAGCGGCCCCCAGGATGGAAGCACCGGGTCCTCGGCCACGCCGGGGACGCTGGACCTCATCATGGCGCGCAAGCGCCGGGAACTGGCGGAGCGGCCGCCCATGGCGCCCCGCCCGCGTCCGGCCGCGCGCGACTTCGCGGGCGCCTTGCGGAGCCGTCCGCGGGGACGGCCGGTGAGCGTCATCGCGGAGGTGAAGCGCAAGAGTCCGTCGGGTGGCGCGTTCCCGCATCCGGACGTGGTGGCGGTGGCCCGGGCCTACGAGGCCGCCGGCGCCAGCGCCATCAGCGTGCTGACGGACGGGCCTGACTTCGGGGGCCACCTGGAGGACCTCGTGGCGGTGCGCGCGGCGGTGTCGCTGCCGGTGCTGCGCAAGGACTTCCTCGTCGCCGCGTGCGAGGTGGAGGAGAGCGCGCTGTGGGGCGCGGACGCGGTGCTGCTCATCGCGGACGCGCTGGAGGACGGCGAGCTGCGGGAGATGCTCGCCACGGCGCGCGCGGTGGGTGTCGCCGCGCTGGTGGAGGCCCATACGGAGGCGCACGCCGAGCGGGCCCTGGCGGCGGGCGCGGAGCTGGTGGGCATCAACAACCGCGACCTCGCCACGTTGAAGACGGACGTGGGCACGGCGCTGCGGGTGATGCCGCGGCTGCGCAGCCGGGCCCGGGCGCTCGTCGCGGAGAGCGGGCTCAAGACGGTGACGGAGCTGGTGGCGGCACGGGACGCGGGCGCGGACGCGGTGCTCGTGGGCGAGTCGCTCCTGCGCGCCGTGGAGCCCGGGCGCGCGCTGCGACGGCTGCTCGGCGAGGAGGACGGTTCGCCGTGAGCCTCAAGGTGAAGGTGTGTGGTGTCACGCGGCTGGAGGACGCTCGGGCCGCGTGGGAGGCCGGGGTGGATGCGCTCGGGCTCAACTTCTATCCGCGCTCCCCCCGCTGCGTGGACGTGGCCACGGCGGCGGCGCTCGCGCGCACGCGGCCTCCGCTGGGCGCGGTGGTGGGCGTGTTCGTGAACGCCGCGCCGGACGACATCCGCGCGAAGGTGCGGGAGTGCGGCCTCACCGTGGTGCAGTTGCATGGGGACGAGCCGCCGGAGGCCTGCTCGGGCTACGGCGTGCCCGTCATCAAGGCGCTGCGCATCCAGGGGCCGGAGGACGTGGAGCGGGCTCGCGCCTACGTGGGCGTGGGTGACGTCTCGGGGTTGCTCCTGGATGGGGCGGCGCCGGGGTATGGCGGGGGCGGCGTGGGCTTCGACTGGTCGCTGGTGGCGCGCCTGTCGGGCAGCGGCGTGCCCGTGCTGGTGGCCGGCGGGCTGAAGCCCGCAAACGTCGCGGAGGCGGTGCGCGCGACGCGGCCCTACGGTGTGGACGTGGCCAGCGGGGTGGAGTCCGCCCCCGGCATCAAGGACCTGGACGCGGTGCGCGCCTTCGTGCGGGCCGCGAGGTCCCTCGACTTCAGGGAGCAACAGTCATGAGTACGCAGACCGCCACCGGCCGCTTCGGGCGCTTCGGTGGTCGCTATGTGCCGGAGACGCTCGTGCCGGCCCTGTTGGAGCTGGAAGAGGCCTACGCGGCCGCGCGGGCGGACCCGACCTTCGACGCGGAGGTGGCGCGGGTGCTGCGCGAGTTCGTGGGGCGGCCCACGACGCTGACGCCCGCGCGACGGCTCACCGAGGCCTGGGGCGGCGCGGAGGTGTGGCTCAAGCGCGAGGACCTGGCCCACACCGGCGCCCACAAGATCAACAACACCGTGGGGCAGGTGCTGCTCGCGCGGCGCATGGGCAAGAAGCGCATCATCGCGGAGACGGGCGCGGGGCAGCACGGCGTGGCCACGGCCACCGCGTGCGCGCTGTTCGGCCTGCCCTGCGAGGTGTTCATGGGCGCGCTGGACGTGGAGCGGCAGGCGCTCAACGTCTTCCGCATGCGCGCGCTGGGCGCGGTGGTGCGGCCGGTGGAGTCGGGCTCGCGGACGCTGAAGGACGCGATGAACGAGGCCATGCGCACCTGGGTGTCGCAGGTGTCGGACACGCACTACGTCATCGGCAGCGCGGCGGGGCCGCATCCGTATCCCACCGTGGTCCGCGACTTCCAATCCATCATCGGCACGGAGCTGCGCACCCAGGCCCAGGCGGCCTTCGGCAAGCTGCCGGATGCGATCGTCGCGTGCGTGGGGGGCGGCTCCAACGCGATGGGCGTGCTGCATCCGTTCATCGCGGACGCGGGCGTGCGGCTCATCGGCGTGGAGGCCGGGGGCCATGGCCTGGACTCCGGCCAGCACGGCGCGTCGTTGACGCTGGGGACGGAGGGCGTGTTGCACGGCTCGCGCTCGCTGGTGCTCCAGGACGCGGACGGACAGATCCAAGAGGCGCACAGCATCTCCGCCGGCCTCGATTATCCCGGGGTGGGACCGGAGCTGGCGCACCTGGCGAAGACGGGACGGATGGAGGTGCGCACGGCGACGGACGACGAGGCGCTCGCGGCCTTCTACGAGGTAGCGCGCATGGAGGGCATCCTCCCGGCGCTGGAGACGTCCCACGCCTTCGCGCGCGGACGGGAGCTGGCGCGCGAGCTGGGCAAGGGCAAGTACCTGGTCATCAACTGCTCGGGCCGTGGGGACAAGGACGTGGCCACGATTTCGGCGCGAGGCGTTCCGCCGGCGGTGGGGGTGAAGGCGTGAGCGGTGAAATCGCGAAGGCGTTCGCGCGGGCGGAGGCGCGTGGCGAGGGCGCGCTGGTGGCGTACGCCATGGCCGGAGACCCGGACCTGCCGCGCTCGGTGGACGTGTTCACCGCGTTGGTCGAAGGTGGCGCGGACATCGTCGAGGTGGGCGTGGCGTTCAGCGACCCCATCGCCGACGGGCCCGTCATCCAGGGCGCGGCGGAGCGGGCGCTCAAGGCGGGCTCCACGCTGAGGCGCGTGCTGGACGAGGTGGTGCCCGAGGTCCGTCGCCGGTGCCCAGAGACGCCGCTCGTCATCATGACGTACGTCAACGTCATCATGGCGTTCGGCGAGGAGCGCTTCGCGAAGCTGGCGAAGGAGCGCGGCGTGGCGGGGGCCATCCTCCCGGACCTGCCTCCCGAGGAGAGCGCCAGCTTGAGGGCCACATTCGACGCGGCCGGCGTGGACCTCGTTCCGCTCTGCGCGCCGACGACGCCGCCCGCGCGAGCCGAGGCCATCGCGAAGGACGCGCGGGGCTTCGTCTACTGCGTGTCGGTGGCGGGCGTGACGGGCATGCGCGCGCAGCTCCCGCCGGACCTGTCCCAGCGACTGGACCTGGTGCGGCGCGCGGCGTCCGTCCCCATCGTCGCGGGCTTCGGCATCTCCACCGAGGAGCAGGCACGCACGTTGTCGGCACACGCGGACGGCGTGGTGGTGGGCAGCGCGCTCGTTCGCGCCGCCCATGCCGAGGGGCCCGACGCGGCCCGAGCCCTCTGCGCGAACATCAAGCGCGGCCTGAAGCGCTGAGGCCCGACGCGTCACCGAGGCAGAACGTTTCGACCTGACGCACCGGGAGCCGCCGCCAACGACGGCACCGAGCGTCGGGTCCGAAGGTCGCCCGCGGCGGCGCCTCGCGAGTTCACGCCCCACCCGAGGCACCGCGTGGCGAGTCCAAAGGCCCGCCCGGGTGCCCTCGTGGCGAGTCCCAAGGCCCACCTCGGCACCCTCCCGCATGCGCACTCCTGCCCTGTGGCACCGGGCTTCAACGCCGCCGACCACAGGGGGATGACATGCATCGGCGCCCTCCCGCGTGCTCACTCCTGCCCTGTGGCACCGGGCTTCAACGCCGCCGACCACAGGGGGATGACATGCATCGGCACCCTCCCGTGTGCTCACTCCTGACCTGAGGCACCAGGCTTCGTCGGCTCCGAGCACAGGGCGACGGCATGCATCGGTGTCCTCTCGCGAACCCGCTCTCGACCCGAGGCACCGGACTCCACCGACGCGAGCTTCGCGCGTCGGCTGAGAGGGCCTGCCTCGCCGTCCTCCCGCGTGCTCGCGTCAGGCGGTCGATTCGAGCCCCGGCCCACGACGGCGGCGAGCCATCACCGACGCCGTGAGGAGCGTCAAGAGCGTCGCCCCCGCCACCGCCATGCCCGCGCGGGCCGCCGCGTCCCGGTAGGTCAACACGACACGGTGCCGCCCCGCCTGCACCGGGACCGCACGGACCGCGACGTTGGCGGGCAGGATGGGCGCCGGCTCGCCATCCACCGTGGCGGACCACCCAGGGAACCACGCGTCGTTGACGACGAGGACCGCGTCGCGCTCGGTCTCCACGTCGAACGACAGGTCCTCCGCCGCGTACCGCTCGATTCGCACCTGCCCTGGGACACGAGCGGTGTCCTGCGTGGCCAGGGAGGACGCCAGCGCGCCGCACTCGACCAGCGCGACCTGCCCGCTGCGGACGGTGGGCTCCGCGAGCATGGGCCGCGAATCCGCGGCCGGGTCGACGCAGCGGGGCCGGGCCAGGAAGACGCGCGGGAGCGCTTCGGGATGCGAGACCAGCACCGCCCCCATGGAGCGGTCCGCTCCCACCAACTTCTTGCCCGCGGCCTCCAGCGGCGCCCACTCGATGTTCGGGTGTGAGGAATACGCCAGCGAGAAGATGGGGGCGCGGACGACGTACCACTCGGTCAGCTCGGTGGTGAGGGAGCGGACCCGCTTGCTCGCCGCGGGCAGCAACGTCTCGATGCTCTCCATCCCCCAGAGAGCGGGCGTGTCCGGCATGAAGGTCTGCACCGCCCCGAGCGACTTGCGCTGCCGCAGGTCGAGCCCCGGGATGTCCGCCTGGAGCAGCGCGATGTTGAAGTGGGAGGACACGCGCACCGGCACCTTCGCATCGGGAGGTGTCCGGGCCAGGACCTGCTCGACGAACGGTGGCGGCGTCGTGAGGACCTCCGGCGTCATCAGCTCGTAGAGTCCCTCGCTGGCGAAGAGGCTCACGAGGAACTGGCTCGTCAACAGGAGCGCGCCGCCCCACTTCGCCGAGGACATCCCCCACGTCGCCGCTAGACACAGCGCGCTGGCGACCGCGGCCATCAGACTCGCGGTGACGAACCGCGACGAGAGCAGCGCGACGACCTCCGGGGGCATGTCCGGCCAACGTGGCACCAGCAGGCCCTGGGTGAACACCTGGCCCGTCCCCTCCGCCACGGCCAGCAACAGGCACCCCACCGTCAAGGCACCCGCCGCGCGACGCAGCCTCGGGCGCGCCACGTCGCCGTCCTGGACCAGGGCCCGCCACCCCAGCGCCGCTACGAACACCACCCCCAGCGCGAGGAACGGGACGAGCTTCGAGGGATACCGGAACACACGCCACGGCGGGAGCAGCGCATACGCCGCGCCGTAGAGCGGCGTCGACGCGCCGAGCGACAACCCCAGGACCAGGAGCCACGCGCCCACCCACACCCAGGCCTGCTTCACGCTGCGGTAGGTCCACAGCCCCACGAACGCCAGCAGGAGCACCGGAGGCCCCAGGTGGATGGAGTCCACCCAGAGCCCCGCGAAGCCGGAGGGGATGAGCCGGCCCACCAACGCGACGGACAGGTCGCCCGGCTGCTCGGGGAAGACGAGATAGGCGCCCAGCAACGGCTCCAGCAGGCGCAACGGATGGAGGGCGTATTCCTGCGCGGCCTCGAGGGACTCGGCGCCAGCGGCGGAGACCCCGAGCAGGGACGCCGAGGCCAGCAACTGCGGCGCGGCCAGCAACACGCCCACGGAGAGCGCCACCGCCGCGCCCCCCAACCGCCGCCTCCACGTCGCCCCGCCGCCCGTCAGCGAAAGCAACAGGACCAGGCCATAGGTCATCGCGAAGGCCTGGACGTCTCCCGCGTACAGGACGAGCGCGAGCAGGGCCCCCGCGACCAGCAACCGCCCCACCCGCCTGTCGCGCAGCCACCGCTCCGTGGCCCACAACGCCCAGGGCACGGTCGCGGCGGCCATCAGGTAGCAGAGGTTGTTCGTGATGCAGACGAGGTAGCCACTGAAGGCATACGCCAGCCCCGCGAGGAACGCGCCCTGCCTCGGCACGTCCCATCGCCGCGCGAGCACGTAGCCCCCCAACAACGCGACGGGGAAGCACACCAGGATGTTGAGCGAGAACGCCACCTCGAGCGGGAACAGGAGATAGAGCAGCTTGCTCGGGTGGAATGGCGCGACCACCAGCATCCCCGCGAGCGGCTGCCCCATGCCGTCCAACGTCAGCCACTCCGGGAGCTGCCCGGCGAGTACGCGCTCGCTCCAGGCGCGGAAGACGGGCAGGTAGACGAACAGCGAGTCCCGCGCGCTGAACATCTCTCCCGTCAGCCACACCCGGTGGAAGAACAGGGCCGTCAGTCCCAGCGCCGCCACCACGAGGAGCCCCGCGCGACGCGCCGGGGAGAGGGTGACGGGCTCCCGGTCGCTGGAGGATGAGACGGCTTCCGATGAGGGCGGAGACGAGGGCGCGGTCATGAAGGTCGGGGCCACCGCCACGCCCGTGGGGCGGCGCGGAGCGGCGACTGGCGAGCATAGGCGAGGAACCCCGTACGTCGGAGACTCAACCCCGAGCGCGCCCCCCGTGTCACGGCGTCCCGGCGCGCGTCTTCTCCCAGACGGGGCGGTAGTCATACGTCGGGTAGAACTCCGTGCGGAACGCGCCCCACGCGCCCTTCTCGAACGCGAGGTTCACGTCGCGCAGCTTCTCGGGGGGCAGCCGCACGGTGACCACCTGCCCCACCCCCATCATCACGTACCAGGACACCACCTCCACGCCGGGCGGCGGGAAGTTCTTCCGGAAGCCCGTGCGGTCCAGGTGGGCATTGATTTCGTCCAGCGTCTTGCCCTGGTCGTGCTTCATGAAGATGGTCAGCAGCAGCGTGCCCTCGGTGCTCGCGGGCTTCTCCGCCGCCGCTGGCGGTCGCGCGTCGCCGGGCACCGTGAGGGTGAGCGCGAACAACACCGCGAGCGCGATGGACACAGGGAACGACGAGCGGACCTGACGCATGGGGAGGCTCCTGGGAGACACGAGGCGGCCCTACGGTGCGGCCCTCGCCGCACGCGTTCAAGTGTCGCGCATCGGTGAGCCCGGCCATCGCCTGTCACGCAGGCGGAATCCAGACTGTCCACTCGGCTGCGGGAGCCCCCGTGCCCGAGCATCGCTCGCCAGCGGGTGGCACACTCCCGGGCGATGAAGACGCGTGGACCTCGGGTAGTGCTCGTCCGGCATGGTGAGACAGCGTGGAGCCGCAGCGGCCAGCACACCGGCCGCACGGACGTGCCGTTGCTGGAGGAGGGACGGAAGATGGCGACCCTCCTCGGAGACCCTCTCCATGCCTGGAACTTCGCCCAGGTGTGGACGAGCCCGCTCAGCCGCGCCGCGGAGACGTGCGCGCTTGCCGGCTACGGGGACGTCGCCGTCCGGCGCGACGACCTGATGGAGTGGGACTACGGGGACCACGAGGGCCGCACCAGCGCGGAGATACGCACCGAGCAGCCAGGCTGGACCCTCTGGAAGTACGGCGCCCCCCACGGAGAGACGCTGGAGCAAATCGGCGAGCGGGCCGACCGCGTCGTCACCGACGCGCGCGCCGTGGCGGGGGATGTCCTCATCTTCTCGCACGGCCACTTCCTGCGTGTGCTCGCGGCCCGGTGGGTGGACCTCGCGCCCGACGCGGGCCGGCTGTTCCTGCTCGACACCGGCTCCATCAGCTCGCTCGGCTTCGAGGGGGCCGCGGCCCAGCCCGTCCTCTCCTGCTGGAACGACACCACCCACCTGCGAGGTCGGCCCACCCCAGGGGGCCCTCCATGACGCACGCGCCCTGATACCAAAAACTCCATGAATTCAAGCCTTCCGTAACCAACTGCCTATTCCTGTGCCCCCCGTTGACTGTGTCCAAGCCTGAACGACTAGGATGACACGTAATGCGGTGGAGCCAGGATTAGTCAGTGAGCACTTGGATTGAGCACCTCGGCCATACGAGCTTCGCCGTCTCCCGGGGGAACCAGCGAGTGTTGCTGGACCCGGTGCTCGTCCGCGAGGACCTGAGTTTCCGCGACGCGACGTGTCCGCGCTGGCTGCGCGAGGACCTGGCCGCGGTGACCGCGGTGTTCCTCTCCCACGGCCACGACGACCACCTGCACCCGCCCAGCCTGCTCGGACTGCCGCCGAGCACGCCCATCTACTTCCTCGACGAGGACCCTCGCACCTGCTCGTGCGACGTGAGCCCGCGTCAGCTGCTGCTGTCCCTGGGGTTCCGGGAGCTGCACGCGTTCGTGCCGGGGGACGTCGTCACGCTGGAGGACGGGCTCCGGGTCCACATCCTCCCCGCCAGGGGCTCCGCCGAGGGCGAGGAGCAGTGCGCGTTCCTCGTCGAGAGTCCCGACGTGCTCATGCTGGACGCCGTCGACATCGCCGACGACGCGCTCACCCGCGAGGCGCTCGCCGAGTACGTGGGCCGCGTGGACGTGGCCTTCGTCCCCACCGGAGCCTCGCTCCAGTGGCAGGGCTTCTGGAACCAGATGGACCAGGTGGAGGCGCTGGACTTCCTCCGGTGGCTCCAGCCCGCGCTCGCCGCGTCGTGTGGCGGCACCGCCTCCATGGCCGCGCGTCCCCAGGCGCACACCCTGGAGCGCTACCCCCAGGACTGGGCGGACTGGACCGCCGCGTCAGCGCGCCTGGAGCCCGGCCGGGCGCTCACCACCCGTCCGCCCTTCCGGCTCCACTACGAGGCCCACCGGCTCCTGGTCCACCAGCCCTGGGTCCCCGGCGCGCGCTTCCAGTCCGGCCCGGTCGCCTTCCGCCCCCACGCGCTCATCGCCACGTACTTCGGCGGCTACCATCCCCGCGCGCCCACCCGGAAGTCGTGCTGGCCTCGCACCCCGCTCGCGGACTGGCTGTCGGCACTCGCGCCCCTGCGCGACGCGGTCCAGGCGGGGCAGGCGGACCTGGCGGCGCTGCTCGCGCGGTGCCGCCCCCAGGCCAACAAGACGCCCGCGGGGGTGCTCGCGCCCTGCACCGTCCGCAGGCTCGTCCAGGGCCGCGCGTTCGACCTCGCCGCCCGCCTGTGCGCCCTCATCCCTCCCGCTACGGAGCCGGAGAGCCTGGAGACGGCGTTCTTCGCCGTCGCCGAGTGCCTCCTGGAGAACGCCACCGGGGCCGCCGAGCCCTTCGTCGGGGAGCTGCGCGCCTGCCTGTGGCTGGACCGGAAGCTGTTCCGCCTGGGCCTGCTCGCGCAGCAGCTCCGCGCGCTCGCCACCTATCCGCCCCAGGAGGCCGAGCAGCTGCGCGCCGCGCACCAGGAGCGGCTGCGCGAGACGGCGGGCCAGCGTCGCGTCGTGCTCGGCCCCCATCACCTCTGGCTCACGACGGAGCAGGTGCCGCTGCTCACCGGCGCGCCCACGCCCGAGGGCGTCTTCGCGCTGCTGTGCTTCCCGGGACATGACGGCCTGCGGCAGGAACCGCTCACCGAGCTCGAGGCCCTGATGCTGGAGCGCTGCGACGGCAGGCGCTTCGCCGACCTCGTCTCCGAGCTGAGCCAGGCCCTGGAGGCCCCCGCGGCGGAGGTGGACGCCGCGCTGTTCGGACTGCTGTCGCGCCTGACCCGCCTTTCCATTGTCCTGTTCGACTGGAGCCAAGCATGAACGACATCGACGCCTACCTCTACCCCGTCGCGCTCGACGCGAGCATGCAGTCACAGGTCGGCGAGCGCATCCGGACGTTCCGCGCGACCACCATGGACTCGCTGCTGGGCCAGCTCCAGACCCCGGAGACCAGCGCGCGGCTGGGCGCGGAGCGCGCCTCCTGCGTGCAGGGCTTCATCAACGAGCTGCTCGAGCTGGCGCAGCACGCCCCCGAGCAGCTCACGGAGCTGATGTCCCACTGGGGTTCGTTCGCGCTGCTCAACGCCATCTCCGCCCCCGCCACGCGGGTCGAGACGCAGCTCGACAACCTGCTGGGCAACCTCCAGGCGCTGCTCATCGGCCGCTACCTGCGGGGCCAGGGCATCTCCCCCCAGGTCCGCTTCACCACGCCGCCCCGCGCGTACGACCTGCGGCGCAACGTGCTGCTGGAGGTGCCGGGCGCCGCCGCGGGCCAGAAGGTGGAGTGGAGCTTCTCCCAGGGCTCGCTCGCCCTGCGCCACGGCGACACGACGCTGCCGGCCACGGCGCTGCCGCTCGGCGCGGGGGGCCCCGTGTCCGAGCGCCCCCTGACCTGGTCGAAGTCGTGGAACATCCCGCTCATCGACGAGAACGCGCTGCTCGGCATCACCGGCACCACGCCCCAGGAGCTGCAGAAGGAGGTGGCCGACCCGGACTTCCGGCCGCTGTCGCTGCATGACAGCGCGGAGGCCGCGTACACCATCGTCCGCGACCTGTGGCCGGAGATGCTCGACTGGAGCCCGCAGCTGTTCACCGCCCTGGTGGACATGAACGGCCCTCCCACGCGCCACGTGCACCGCTCGGCGTCGTACGGCCCCGGCAGCCCCATCTTCGTCACGCGCGTGGACGACGCCTTCAAGCACGCGGAGGACATCGTCCACGAGCTGCAGCACCAGCGCATGAGCCTCATCATGGACACCAGCGCCTTCGGCACCTGGGACGACCCGAGGCAGATCGCCGCCTCGCCCTACCGCAGCGACCCGCGGCCCCTGCGCGGCCTGCACCTGGGCATCCACGCCTTCCTCGCCGTCAACCGGCTGCGCCTGCGTCAGCACGCCCGCGCGGGGTTCCCCGCGGACCGCTTCCGCTACATGCTCAACGCGCACCGCACCAACCTCTTCTCCTTCCGCACGCTGCTGCACCACGAGGACATCCGGGAGCACGGCCGCCCCATGTTCGCGGAGTACGCCCGCGAGCTGGTGGCCCAGCACGAGCTCATCGAGCCCATGGTCACCCGGGAGCAGAACGAGTCCTTCGACCACCACATGCGCGAGCACATCGCCGCCGTCGCCGGCCGCGCCTCCGAGAAGCTCATCAACATGAGCCCCGAATACATGGACTGGAACGAGACGGCGCGGCTCGCCGCCCGCTACGCGGAGAAGGAGGGCGTCTCATGAGGACCGAGGGACGACGCTACAAGGACGAGTGGCTGCCCAACTTCTACCCGTCCCGCAAGGTGGGGCCGGACCACCACGTCCGCCTGTCGCGCACGGGCTCGCTGCAGATCCTCTCCTCGAGCGAGGACGCGCAGCTGAGCGAGATCTTCATGGACGCGCCGCTCTTCGAGCGGCTGGAGTCCAGCGGCCACATCGTCACGGAGGCCAACGCCTCGCAGGTGATGAAGGACCTGAAGACCTGGCACCTGAAGACCTTCCTGGGCGCGGGCCTGCACCTGGTGGTGCTCACCAAGCGGTGCAACCTCAACTGCACCTACTGCCACATGAACCCGGAGCCGATGGACGCACGGCAGCTGGACATGAGCAAGGAGACCATCGACGAGGTCATCCGCTTCGCGATGTCCACGCCCAGCCCCCGCATCACCTTCGAGTTCCAGGGCGGCGAGCCGTTCCTCAACTTCGACGGCATGGTCCACTTCGTCGAGGAGGCGAAGCGGCAGAACGCCACCGTGGGCAAGCTCATCGACTTCTCCGTGACGACCAACCTCATGGTCGTCACCGAGCAGCACATGGAGTTCTGCCGCCAGAACAACATCAACGTCTCGTACTCGCTCAACGGGCCGCCGGACATCCACGACGGCTTCCGCGTCACGCGCAGCGGGGCGGGCTCGTTCCGCACCGTGATGCAGAAGCTGCAGGAGTTCCAGCAGAAGTACCCGGACATCCTCAGCACGTCGCCGCTGTGCGTGGTGGGCGACGCCAACGCCCAGGACTTCCGGCGCACCATCGACTTCTACCATGACATGGGCTTCAAGGGCGTGGGCGTCATCAAGCTCAAGCACCTGGGCAACACGGTGAAGAACGGGCTGCGCTTCGACGTGAAGCACTTCCTCAAGCACTACCTGGCCGCGCTCGACTACATCTACGAGAAGAACCAGCGGCTCGGCGAGAACTACTCCGAGCGGACGCTGCGCGTGCTGATGGCGAAGATCATCAGCAAGACGGACGTGGGCTACGTCGACTGGTCCAACCCCTGCGGCGACTTCAGCGGCTCCATCGTCTACGACTACGACGGGGAGATCGTCCCCTCGGACGAGGCGCGGTCGCTGCGGCACGTCTTCGGGCTGGGCAACGTGCGCAACGTCACCTACGCGGGGCTCGTCGAGGACCGGAACACCTTCCGGACCATGAACCTGTCGCTGCGCGACCGCGACGCGGCGTGCCGCGAGTGCGCCTACAACCCCTACTGCGGCGTGGTGCCCGTGCTCGACTACGCGCGCACCGGCGACGCCACCCCGCGCCCCCACGAGTCCGACGAGTGCCTCCAGGTGCTCGGCATCCTCGACTGGGTCTTCCAGAAGCTCGTGGAGGACCCGCTGCCCCTCATCCGCATGCTGCCGGGCATGGAGCAGGCGCTGATGACGCTCGCCGCCCCACCCGCCGAGTCCACGGACGCCGCCGCGTGACGAGGAGCCCCGCCGCCATGCTCGACACTCCGGGAGTCACCGCGCCGACAGGGCTGCTGGGCTTCCCCAGCAAGCTGCAGATCCAGACCATCAACCGCTGCAACTACACCTGCCCCATGTGCCCCTACCCCGACGTGGCCGGCGGCCGGGAGGGCATCAGCCTGGACACCGCGCTGTTCCGCCGCCTCATCGACGAGGTGCGCGCGGCGGGGCGCAAGGTGAAGCTGTGCATCATGCTCCAGAACGAGCCGCTGCTCGACAAGCGGTTCCTGGAGCTGGTCGACTACGCGCACGCGGCCGAGGACGCCATCAGCTCCATCTCCACCGTCAGCAACGGCAGCGTGCTGACGCCGGAGGTGCTCGACCGGCTGATGACGTACGAGCGCTTCTTCCTCACCCTGTCCGTCAACGCGACGGACGCGCGGCGCTACCAGGAGATCCACGGCCGCGACTTCTGGAAGCGCGTCCACGGCCTGCTCACCGGCTGGCAGGGACAGCGCCAGCGGGTGCGCCTGTCGTTCGTGCTGGACTCCGCCTCCATCGACGCGGCCCGGACGTTCCAGGACTACTGGGGGGCCATGGGATATTCGGTCCGCTTCGTCCCCATCAACACGCGGGTGGACAGCGTGACGGAGAACGCCCGCGTCCACGAGCTGGACACCAGCTACGGGCACTGCCACTACCCGGTGGACACGCTCAACATGCTCGCGGACGGCAGCGTCATCCTCTGCTGCAACGACTGGAAGCACCTGGACCGCTACGGCAACCTGCGCGAGCACAGCATCTCCGAGGTGTGGAACGGGCCGCGCATGACGCGCCTGCGCCGCGCCGCCATCGACGGGACGCTGCGCGACCACCCCATGTGCAAGGAGTGCGACTACCCCATCCGCTCCTCGCAGCGGCTGCACCTCGAGGCGCTGGTGGCGGACGTCGCCGTCCCCACGGCCGCCGGCAAGGGCGAGGTCGTCTTCCACGAGGCCACCGTCCGCTGCGCGCCGGACGAGCCCCCCATGTCCGTGCTGGTGTGGGGCGCGGCCCCGGAGCAGGGCAGCGTCTCCGCGCTGTTCCCACGGACGCGCGAGGTCCCGTCCTCGCTGTCGTTCCAGTTCCAGATCGGCCACTCGGGCGCCTTCAACTTCGGCGCGCTGGAGCCCGTCTGGTGCCGCGCGCGGGTGGTCCCGCTCAACGCGGACGTGGACGTGGGCGACGCGGTGCCCGTGCGCCTCGAGTTCGACCCGTCCGACGAGGCCTTCCAGTTCTTCCGCTGGTACTGCGCGGACTGGAGCGCCACCTGAAGTCCCACGCCCGCCTGGCCCGCCCCACTCCATGACGCTCCCACTCTCGTCGCCGCCGGACCCCACGCTCCCGCGCGCCATCCGCGAGGAGCTCCGCGCCAACCTGCCCCCGCCCCAGGGCGAGCTCGTGCAGTTGCTGGGCGTGTCGGACTTCCTGACCTGCATCACCGTGGCCCTGGGCGAGCGCGCCGTGGGCCGCTCCATCCTCCCCCTGGAGAAGCTGGAGCCCACCACGGCCGCGCTCGAGGCGCTGGGCCTGCACGTGCGGCGCGGCTGGCTCGACTTCATGCCGCGCGTGACGGGCGTGGAGGGCACGGACCACGACCGCGCCGCGGGCCCCCGGGGCATGCCCGGCGCCACGCACGGTATGCTGTACTACGCGCGGAGCGACGACCTCACCGAGGGCGCGGAGTTCGTCGAGCAGCAGGGACAGCACGGCCTCATCGCGGAGCTGTTCGGCTACCCCACCTGCTGCTCGAGCGTCTTCACCGCCCCCTCCGCCGAGCACCACGACAAGACGCCGGACACCTATCCGGACACCGGCCCCTACCCCCGGGAGATGAACCCGAGCCTGCCGTACCTCTTCGGGTTGCACCTGCTCTTCCACTTCCCCTGCTCGCCGCGCTGCGAGGCGTCCCTGGAGCTGCTGCGAGGACGCCTGAACTTCCTGCACAGGTACGCCCCCTCCTGCGACGAGTACGCCCGGCTGGGCGCCGGCATCGCCTTCTACGGCACCGCGGTGGGCATCGGCCTGGCGACGCGCTACCGCGACCTCGGGGGCGACACCTTCGAGCTGGCGCACGTCATCACCCGCAGCGACGCGCTCCACCGCCTGGTGGAGGCCGCGGCGCCCACGCCCGTGCTGCGCCTCCACTCGGTCCACGACTTCGAACTCGGGGGCTCGCGCGTCGTCGACGCCCGCGGCCTCGTCGCCCGCTTCGAGTGAGCGCCACCATGCAGACGCCCCTGCTCGCCTCCGTGCGGACCGCCCTGGACCGGGCCATCACCGCGCTGGAGCAGGCCGGGACGCCGGAGCTCGTGCTCGCCACCCCGGACGAGCTGCGGCAGGTGGACTCCCCGTTCACCGCGGCCTTCGTGCTCTGCGCCCTCGCCTGCGAGCCGGCGCGGCTGGAGCCCGCCGCGCGCCCCTTCCTGCGCTACCTCCAGGACACGCGCGACGCCGCGGGCCGGTGGCCCCTGTGGGAGTCCCCGTCCGATGACGCCCCCGCGAGCGTGAGCACCTGCGCGCGCGCCCATCTCGCGCTCGGACGGTGGGGCGTCGCGCCCGCGCCACCGCCGGAGGCCCTGGCGCGGCTCCTGGAGGCCGTGCGTCCCACGCGCAGTGGTGACGCGCTCGAGACGCTCGCCCGCGTCGACGTGCTCGCCCTCGCCACGCGCCACGGCGAGCGCCCCGGGGACCTCGCCGCCCTCGTGGGGCAGGGGCTGGAGACCGGAGGACTGGAGGCCCTCCCCGACGGCGCCTGGCGCGTGTCCCCCTTCGCCCACGCCCACGCCCTGAGCCTGTGGCTGGACGCCGACGAGGACCTGCTGGGGCTGCGGCGCATCGTGTGGCGGGACGGCCACCGGCTGCGACTGGACGCGCTCGAGAACGCCCTCGACTGCGCGCTCCTGCTCACCACCCTGCTCACGCTGGGCCCCGCGCGCGGCGAGCCCACCTGGGAGGAGCGCGTGGACGAGCTCGCGCAGTACCTGCTGGAGCAGCAGAGCGAGCTGGGGCTGTGGCCCGCGCTGCCCCTGTTCACCGACGCGAGCGGGCGCGTCCATGGCTCGCTCCAGGTGAGCACCGCGGCCTGCATCGAGGCGCTCACCCGCTTCTCCCGGTGGAAGACAGCCGCCCTGTCCCCAGAGGCCACGCGGGAGGCGCCACCTCCGCCCCCGCGCGGCTGGCGCGCCGCCGCGGGCCGCAAGCCCCGCTCCGCCGACATCCCGCCGCGCCCCGGCACCTGGGGCACCACGCTCGACGCGCTGCGAGGCCTGGTGCCCGCCCCCCTCACCGCGCCGGAGGCCCTGGCGGACGTGCGCGCCATTGCGGCCTGGCTGCCCTCGGAGCTCACCAACGGCTTCGGCCTGGAGACGCGACTGACGGACCCGGCCGCGCGCGCCGACGTCTTCTTCTGGCTCAACGCCGACAGCCTCGGCCCGGACATCGTCGCGGGCAGGGACCCGCACATCGCCCTGCCGGAGCGGCTGTCGCGCGAGCCCCTGTGGCGGAGCATCACCACGTTCGCGCGCCAGTGGGTGGACCCCGGCTCGCTGCTCCACCAGGGCGTGGACAGCTTCTGGCTGGAGTTCGACGTGGCCGGCCCACCACCCGAGCCGCCCGCCCCCGTCGTCTTCTTCTGCCCGGAGGAGATGCCCCTCCCCCACGACACGGCGACGGGCCACCAGGCGCGGCGCAGGCACCAGGACATCGCCACGGCCGCGCTGTCGACGCTGAGCGACGGCGCGCTGGCGGACGAGACGCTGCGCAACGTGCGCGCCTGCATCGACGCCCTGCCCGCCGGCTCCCAGCCCTTCGCGCTCGGCATCCTCCGCTCGCGCCAGCTCGACACCGTGCGCTTCTGCGCCAAGGACATCCCCGTCCACGGCATGCGCGACTACCTCGCCGCCGTGGGCTGGGAGGGCCCGCGGGAGGACTTCGACGCCCTGCTCGACTGGCTCGGCCCGCTCGCGGACCGCTTCGTGCTCGACTTCGACGTGGGGAGCCGCGTGCTCCCCACCGTGGGGCTGGAGGTGTCGTTCCACCACCGCCGCCAGCCGCCCACGGAGCCCCGCTGGAGCCCCCTGCTCGACGCGCTCGTCGCGCGGGGACTGTGTCGGCCCGACAAGCGCGAGGCCCTGCTCGCCTGGCCCGGTCAGGTCCCCTGCACGGAGGACTTCGGGCACGAAGTGCGCGAGGGCCGCTTCGACAAGCGCCTGAGCCACCTCAAGCTGAGCTTGAAACCACAGCTCGAGGCCAAGGCCTACTTCGGCGCCTGGAGATACACCGAAGCGAGGCGGACGACATGAGTCGCCCACCCCGCTTCGATGACGCGAACCCTGCTTCAGTCCGCGCCACGAACTGCTCAGATCCAGCCGTCGCTGTCGCCGTGGCTGCTGTGCGGGACCTGCTCGACGGGGTTCTTCACGGCCGCGCGCAGGGTGTGCGCCTGGCCGTTGCTCAGCAGCGTGCGGAGCTGGCCGCGAAGCGCATCGACCTTCGCCGCGTCGAGCTTCTTCAGATCCGCATCCGCCTGCTTCACCTGGGTCTCAGTCATGGTGTTTCTCCAGAACGACGATGGGATTCGAATCGAGACCTTGTCGCGTTTCGCGCTAGATCATGACTCTCAGAGATTCAGAGGAAACCAACTCCGAAGCCCACACAGATTGTCACTGCGGCTCACCGAATGAGTCAAGCCGTCAGCCCTGGATGAAAGGAAATCCTCGCGGACCCACCATTCACACCAGGCTCGACGTGCTCCGTCGGCGCGGGCGCCAACCCCATTGGCGCGGATCCAGTCGTAGCGTACGGTCCGTGAACGAACGGGCCCCTATTCGCGCGGGAAGACTTCCATGGACAACTTCCTGAATGACATCAAATACGGGTTGAGGCTCATCGCCTCGAATCCCGCCTTTACCCTGATAGTCATCTTGACCCTGGGTCTGGGGATTGGCGCGGGTACGGCCATCTTCAGCATCATCAACTCCCTCTGGGTCCAGCCGCTGCGCTTCCCCGGGGAGGAGCGGCTGCGGATGGTATGGGAGACCCAGCCGAAGCAGGGGCAGGAGCGCATCGAGACCTCGCTGGCGACCCTGGAGGACTGGAAGACCCAGGGGCAGCAGGTCTTCGAGCGGGTCGCGGGGATGGTGCCGGAGAGCTACAACCTGGCGGGTACGGACCGGTCCGAGCGGCTCCAGGGCACGCGCGTGGGCGCGCCCCTGTTCGACATGCTGGGCGTCGGCGCGCTCGTGGGGCGGACCTTCGGCGCGGAGCAGGAGCACCCCGCGGGCCAGGACGTCGTGGTCCTGAGCCACCAGCTCTGGCAGCAGCGCTTCGGCGGCTCTCCGCAGGCGCTGGGCGGGACGGTGACGCTCGACGGGAAACCGTACACGGTGCTCGGCGTCATGCCCCCGCGCTTCGACTTCCCGCCGGGCACGGACGTGTGGCTCCCCCTGGTGCCGACGCAGGACGAGCTGCGCGAGCGCGGCAACCGTCACGTGCGCGTGGTGGGCCAGCTCAAGGCGGGCGTCTCGCCGGACGAGGCCGCGTCGGCGATGAAGGTGGTGGCCCAGCAGCTCGCCGAACAGCACCCCGCGGTGATGGAGGGGCGCTCGGCGCACCTGACGACGGTGCGCGAGGCCTACCTCGGGTCGGCGCGACCGGTGCTGGTCATCCTCGCGGGCGCCGTGGGCTTCGTGCTGCTCATCGTCTGCGCCAACATCGCCAACCTCCTGCTGGCGCGGGCGGCGGTGCGCAGGCGGGAGATGTCCGTGCGCGCGGCGCTCGGCGCGGGACGGGGACGGCTGGTGACGCAGCTGCTCACCGAGAGCGTCCTGCTGGCGCTGCTGGGCGGGACGCTGGGCATCATCGTCGCGCTGTGGGGGACGCGGCTCATCGCGGACGCGGTGCCGCCGGACATCTCCGAGTCCGTGCCCGGCTGGACCGACATCCAGGTGGACGGGAACGTGCTCGCCTTCAGCCTGGGCCTCTCCGTGCTGACGGGCCTGCTGTTCGGCCTGGTGCCCGCGCTGCACGGCTCCCGGCAGGACCTGACGCTCGCCCTGAAGGACGGGGGGCACGCGACGACGACGAAGAGCCGCCTGCGCTCGGCGCTGGTCGTGGCGGAGGTGTCGCTCGCGCTGCTCCTGGCGGTGGGGGCCGGGTTGATGGTCCAGAGCCTCCAGCGCATGCAGGGCACCTCGCCCGGCTTCCGCTCCGAAGACGTGCTGACCTTCGAGGTCGCGCTGCCGGACCAGGCCTACGCGGAGCCGGCCAGCCGCGCGCGCTTCTACCACCAGCTCGTGGAGCAGCTGTCCTCGAGTCCCGACGTGGCCTCGGCCGCCGCCATCAGCCTGCTGCCCATGAGCCGCGCCAACACGAGCAGCGGCATCACCATCGTCGGGCAGCCCGTGCCCTCCGCCTCCGAGGCGCCCACCGCCAACCGGCGCATCATCACCCCCGGCTACTTCAAGGCCCTGGACATCCCGCTGCGCCAGGGTCGGGACTTCTCGTCGGAGGACACCGCCGCGACGCGCCCGGTGGCCATCGTCAACGAGGAGCTGGCCCGCCGCCACTGGCCCGGAGAGGACGCCCTGGGCAAGCGCTTCGCCATGGGCGGCACGGAGTGGGAGATCATCGGCGTCAGCGCCAACGTCCGCACCCTCCACAAGGGGCAGGTGCGCAACGCCATGCCGGAGTTCTACCTGCCCGTGGAGCAGTCGCCCCAGCTCGTCATGGGGGTGCTCGTGCGCACGCGCGGCGCGCCCTTCGCCGTGAGCGCCACGGTGCGCGACACGCTGAGGCAACTGGACGGGAGCCTGCCCCCGCCGGCGCCGCGCACGCTGGAGCAGCGCATCACCGAGACGCTGGGCTCGCGGCGGCTGCTCACCCTGCTCCTGGGGATGTTCGCGGGGCTGGCGCTCGCGCTCGCCGCCGGCGGCGTCTACGGGGTGATGTCCTACTCCGTCACGCAGCGCACGCACGAGCTGGGCGTGCGGCTGGCGCTGGGCGCGAGGGAGCGGGACATCTTCCGGCTGGTGCTGTCGCAGACGCTGCGGCTGGCCGCGCTGGGCGTGGGCATCGGCGGGACGCTGGCGCTGCTCCTGATGCGCCTGATGAAGTCGCTCTTCTTCGAGGTGAACCCCTCGGACCCGCTCACCTTCGTGGGCACCGCGCTGCTCCTGCTGCTCATCGCGCTGCTCGCGGGCTTCCTGCCGGCGCTGCGCGCCACGCGCATCGCCCCCAGCCGGGCGCTCCAGGTGGGATGAAAGCGCCCGCGTCACCGCCGCGAGTCGTTCACGCGGCGGCGACGACCTGCTTCTCCACCAGCCGGCGATACAGGCCTTCCTCGGCGACGAGGGAGGCGTGGGTGCCGCTCTGGATGATGCGGCCCCCGTCCATCACCAGCACGCGGTCCGCGTCCACCACGGTGGACAGGCGGTGGGCGATGATGAGCGTGGTGCGGCCCCTCATGAGGCGGTCCAGCGCCTCCTTCACCAGGTGCTCGCTCTCCGCGTCGAGCGCGCTCGTCGCCTCGTCCAGGATGAGCAGGCGGGGGTCCTTCAGCACGGCGCGGGCGATGGCCACCCGCTGCTTCTGGCCGCCGGAGATCTTGATGCCGCGCTCCCCCACGAGCGTGCCGTACCGGTCCGGGAAGCGCGCGATGAACTCGTGCGCGTTCGCCGCGCGCGCGGCGGCCTCCACCTCCGCGTCCGTCGCGCCCTCGCGCCCGTAGCGGATGTTGTCGGAGATGGGGCCGGAGAACAGCACCGGCTCCTGGGAGACGATGCCCACCTGGCGCCGCAGCCACTGCGGGTCCAGCGACTCCAGCGGCCGTCCGTCCAGCAGGATGCGGCCCGAGTCCGGCGTGTACAGCCGGAGCAGCAGCGACGTCAGGGTGGACTTGCCCGCGCCCGAGTGCCCCACGATGGCCACGCGCTCGCCCGGCGCGATGGACAGCGACAGGTCCCCGAGCACCTGCACGTCCTTGCGCGTGGGGTAGCGGAAGTCGACGTGCTGGAACTCCACCCGGCCCTCGGTGTGCGCGGGCTGCTCGCCGCCCTGGGGCGCGATGGTGGGCACCCGGTCGATGAGCTCGAACACCCGCTCCGCGGCGCCCATGGCGCGCATGAAGTCCGCCCACAGGTCGCTCAGCGCGCCCAGCGCCATGGCCACCAGCAGCGTGTACACGAGGAACGACGTCAGCGCGCCCACCGTCAGCTCGCCGGACATCACCAGCCGCCCGCCGTACCAGAAGACGAGGATGGCCGCCGCGTAGCTGGCGAAGCCCGCCACGCCCATGAAGACGCCGGACAGGTGGATGCGCTTGCGCGCCAGTTGGAAGGCCTGCTCCATCGCCGTCGCGTAGCGCTTGCGCTCGTGCGCCTCCGCGGTGAACGCCCGCACCGTGCGGATGCCGGCCAGGCTCTCCACCGCCACGTGGTTCGACTCGCCCACCGCGTCCTGCGCCTGCCGCGCCAGCCCGCGCACCCGCCGGCCATACCCCACCGCGCCCAACGCCACGGGCGGCACCACCACCAGCATCAACAGCGTCAACGAGGGCGAGGTATAGGTGAGGAACGCCAGCCCTCCGATGATGGTGATGGCGTTGCGCAGCGCGATGGAGATGTTGGAGCTGACCGCGCTCTGCAGCACCGCCGTGTCGGACGCCAGCCGGCTGGTGAGCTCACCGGTGTGCCGCTCGTCGAACAGCGCGATGTCCTGGTCCAACAGCTTCCGGTAGAGCTCCTCCCGCAAGCGGTTGACCACGCGCTCCCCGGCCACGTGGATGAGGATGTAGCGCAGCGCCGTCGCCACGCCCTGCACCAGGAAGACGACGGCCATGATGGCCGCGACGCGGTCCGCCCGCGCCACGTCTCCGGACACCAGCGCGTCGTCGATGATGAGCCGGATGGCCTGGGGGAACAGCAACCCGGCGGAGCTGGCCACGAGGATGAAGAACGTCCCGAGCAAGAGCGGGGTCAACTCCGGACGCGCCAGACCGAACAGGCGCCGCAGCGAGACCCGCCCCCCGGGTGGAGATGAAGGGGCCGACATGTGTCACAGCCTATTCCGAGGACGCGCAAACATGGAAACAGCGGTCAGCCATGCGAACGTTGGAGCCTTCGTGATACCTTCGAGACACGATTGACGGGCGGCCCGCCCTTTCGCGGAAGGCCCCCGTTCGCCCCGGGTCCGCCGCCAGGGACGCTCCATGACGACCTCTCCCCTCCCAGCCCCGCCGTCCGACGAGGCGCTGCGTCAACGCGCGCTCGCGGCGGAGGCCCCCGTGGTCTTCCACGTGAACGCCATTGGAGACCGCCTGCTCGCGCTCCCCGCGGTGAGGGCCCTGGCCTCGCTCTTCCCCCAACGGCTCACGGTGGTGGGCGCCACCGGGGACGAGCGCCTCTTCTACGCGGACCTCCCGCTGCGCGCGTTCCACGTGCTCCCGTTCCGGTGGGTGGGCCACCGCCAGTTCGACGCGCGCGACCTGGCGCGGCGGCTCCCGGACTGCGACGCGCTGTTCTGCTTCAACAGCTGGCACTCGGAGGACGTCGACGCGCTGCTGGACTCGCTCGGGGGCGCGGTCAGCGCCGGCTTCTTCCGCCCCTTCGCGCGGCGCTTCGGACGACCGCCGGACCGCAACGTCTGCGACTCCCACTTCCAGGCGCCGCGGTGGCTCCAGCCCTCGCTGCGGCTGGAGGACTTCGCCGGGCCGCCGCCCCTCCCCGAGGACGCCCTCGCCGTGGCCCGGCAGCTCCGGGCCAGCCTGCCTCCGGGCACCCGGCTGCTGGCCGTCCACACGGAGCCCTCCGAGGACTTCAAGCGCTGGCCCGCCGAGCGATTCGCGCACGTGCTGGAGTCCTTCCTCGAGCGGCACCCCGACTTCCTCGCCCTGGTGGTGGACTGGAAGGAGTCGGGACTGGAGTCCATCCGCCATGGCTCGCGTGTCCTCTCGTGCGCCGGCACGGAGCTGGCCGCGGCGATGGCGCTGGTGGGCGGCGCGGACCTCTTCCTCGGCATCGACTCCTGCATGCTCCACGTCGCGGACTTCTTCCGCGTCCCCAGCGTGGGCCTCTTCGGCCCCACGTCCCTGGACTACTGGGGGCCGCGCTTCACCCACCACCGGAGCCTGCTCGCCAAGGGCGCCATGGAAAACCTGGACGGTTCCGAAGTCCTGTCCGCCATGGATTCTCTCGTTCCATGACTGTTCCAGGATTCACGATTCTGGTTTGCTCGGGGGACCAGGAGCGTACGTCATGTTCAGCGCGACATTCATCGGGCACCAAGGCTGGATGCTGGAGGCGGGAGAGACGCGAATCCTCGTGGACCCGCTGCTGGCGGAGACGTTCGGGAACACGCCTGGACACGAGGCGGTCCTCTTCCCGCCGCGCGAAATCCAGTTCGACCGGTTCCCGGCCATCACCGCGGTGGTGCTCACGCACGAGCACGAGGACCACCTGTGTCCGGCGGCGCTGGACAAGCTGAGCCGGGACATCCCCATCTTCATCTCGGGGAACTCGTCCGCGGCGGCGGTGACCATCCTCCAGGAGATGGGCTTCGAGGCGCAGCGGCTCCACCCGGGGCAGGTGCTGGGCATCGGCCGGATGAACCTGCTGGCCATGGGCCCCGCCCACGAGCGCAACGAGTCCAACGACGAGTGGGACGTGATTCCCTTCCTCGCCTGGGACGAGCAGGGCGACGGCAGCTTCTTCACCTCCGTGGACGTGGCCACGACGGAGGAGATGTATCAGCGCGCGCGCACCTACGTGCCCGTGCCGGGGGTCGTCGCGCTGGGGTGGAACAGCGTGCACATGGGCTGGCGGATGCTGGAGCCGAAGGAGCCCGACGCCTTCGGCCTGGCCCAGTCGCTCGCGAACAACATCCTCGAGGCCCAGCGCAGGTTGACGCGGAGCTGGGGCGCGCCCGCCGCCCTCGCCATCACGGGCAGTGGCTTCTCCCTCCAGGGTGACCTGGAGTGGATCAACCGCAACGCCTTCGTGGTGGACGCCCAGCAGGTCATCGACGGAGTGCAGCAGCTGGGCATCCCTTCCGTCGTGGTCGCGCCCCGCCCTGGCCAGGCGCTCACCCTGGGCAAGGACCGGCCGTGCCGGGTCGTCTCGCGCGACTACCTGCGCACGCTGCCCCGGCAGCGTTGGCCGGAGCGGAGCTACACGGGTGACCAGCCCGTGTTGCCGCCGGGCTATGCGCCAGCCTGCGGACGACGCGAGGCGGGGCCCGAGCAGAAGGCGAAGCTGGAGGAGCACCTGCCGGACCTGGCGCGCTTCCTCTACGGCACGCGGGTGTTCCAGGAGCTGCTGTCGCTGCACACGGACGAGCTGCGCGAGCGCCGCCGCAGCATCGCCCTGGTGCTCAAGCGCGACGGCGACCCGTGGGTCTTCGAGTATCACCCGCACCAGTGCCGCTTCGTGGAGCGGGAGACGCTCAACCCCTACTCCGCCTATCCCGCCGGCATCGAGTGCTGGGCCACGGACCTGCTCGCCCTCTTCGAGGGCCACGTGGTGGCGAGCAGCGGCGTGGGCCTGGGGCGCGCGCGGCTGTGGAGCCACGTCCCGGGGAAGCTCCAGGGGCTGTTCACGCAGGTGTTCACCCGCTTCTTCCACCCGCTGCGGCGACCGGAGGCCGCGCTGACGATGTACCGGCGCGTCTGGGCGAACGCGCAGGAGCGGCGCACGGACTCGCGCCGCATCCCGCGCCAGGGCGCGTAGCAACGCGCCCCGGCGGCCTCCCCAGAGGACGGAGGGCGACCTCGCGCTACAGGCGCCCCTCCAGGAAGTTGCGCACCAGCGTGGGGCCCTCCGGCGTCAGCACGCTCTCCGGATGGAACTGGAACCCCACCACGGGGCGCGTGCGGTGACGCAAGCCCATGATGAGCCCGTCCTGGCTCCACGCGGTGGCCTCCAGCTCGGACGGCAGCGAGGACGTCTCCACGATGAGCGAGTGGTAGCGCGCGGCCTGGAAGCCCGGGCTCGCGCCCGTGAAGACCCCGGTGCCACCGTGCTGGATGCGGGCGGCCTTGCCGTGCACCGGCTCGGGGGCGCGAATCACCTTCCCGCCGAAGGCCGCGCCAATGGCCTGGTGCCCCAGGCACACGCCCAGCACCGGCACGCGGGACTGGGCGATGGCCGCGACGCTGACGCCGGCCTCGTGCGGCGTGCACGGGCCCGGCGAAATCACCAGGTGCGACGCGCCCTGCGCGGCGACGCCCGCCGCGTCCAGCGCGTCGTTGCGCACGACCTTCACCTCGGCGCCCAGCGTGTAGAGGAGCTGGACCAGGTTGAAGGTGAACGAGTCGTAGTTGTCGATGACGAGAATCACCGGCCACCTCCCTCGCGGGCCAGCCGGAGCGCGGCGGCCATGGCGCCCGCCTTCGCCTCCGTCTCGTCCGCCTCCTTCGTCGGGACGGAGTCCGCGACGAGCCCCGCGCCCGCGGTCCACATCGTCCGGTCCCCGTCGACGAAGAAGGTGCGCAGGGCGATGGCGACGTCCAGCGTGCCGCAGAACGACAGGTAGCCCACCGCGCCCGAGTAGGGGCCGCGCCGCTGCACCTCCAGCTCGTCGATGATCTGCATCGCGCGAATCTTCGGTGCGCCGGAGACGGTGCCCGCGGGGAAGGTGCTCGCCAGGGCGTCCAGCGCGTCGAAGCGGGTGTCCAGCTTGCCGCGCACCTGGGAGACCAGGTGCATCACGTGGCTGTAGCGCTCGATGACCATCAGGTCCTCGACGCGCACGGTGCCCGGCGCGGCCACCCGGCCCACGTCGTTGCGCCCCAGGTCCACCAGCATGATGTGCTCGGCGCGCTCCTTCTCGTCCGCGAGCAGCTCCTTCTCCAGCGCCAGGTCCTGCGCCTCGGACGCGCCGCGCCGCCGTGTCCCGGCGATGGGCCGCACCACCACGTCGCCGTCGCGCACCTGCACCAGCAGCTCCGGCGAGGCGCCCACCAGCGCGCGCGCCTCCCCCAGCTCCACCAGGAACAGGTAGGGCGAGGGATTCACCCGCCGCAGCGCGCGGTAGAGCGACAGCGGCGGCGGCGCGCCCCTCGACTCGAAGCGCCGCGCGAGCACCACCTGGAAGATGTCCCCGGCGCGGATGTACTCCTGCGCGCGCGCCACGGCGGCCTCGTAGCCGGCGCGGTCCCAGCAGGCCACCGGCGCCCCATCGCCCTTCATGCGCGGCGCCGGGGCGTACGCCTCCGGAGGCAACGGCCGCTGGAGCTTGTCGGCCATCGCCTGGGCACGCTCCTCCGCGTCCTGCAGCGCCGCCGCCACGCTGGCGTGGAGGGACGGCCGGGCGATGGCGGTGACCTTCAGCGTCCCCGTGCGCGAGTCGTGGGTGACGAAGTCCTCGCACACCAGCCATTCGGAGTCCGGGAAGGACAGGTCGCGCGGGTGGCGGTCCGGGACGGTGGGCTCCATCCACGAGATGCAGTTGTAGCCCATGTACCCCACGAGCCCGCCCAGGAAGGGCGCCTCGCCGGGGAGCCGGGCCACGGCCAGCTCGCGCCACAGCGCACGGAGCACGTCCAGCGGCTTGCCCTCGCGTCGCTCCTCGCGCGAACCACGCCACAACGTGGCGCCGTTCGCGTCCAGCCGCACGCGACCCGCCGCGTGCGCGCCCACGTGGCTGTAGCGCCCGAAGCGCTCGCCGCCGTAGCACGACTCGAGGATGAAGCCGCGCGAGCCTCCGCCCAGCTTCAGGTACGCCGACAACGGGGTATCGAGGTCCGCCGGCAACTCCACCGACACCGGCACCGACTCGCCCTGCTCCGCCCGCTGGCGGTACGCCGCCTTCCGCTCCTGTGCATCCATCGTCATCACCGCTCTCCCACTACCGCATCGACTCCGTCCCCGCGACGCCCGAGGGGATCTGCTCCTGGTACACACCGTCCGAAAGTCGGAACGGCGTGCGCGTCGTCACTTCGTCCTTCTTGCCGCCCTTCTCGTCATCCTCGTAGGTCGTCTGCGCCACCGTGAGGCCCTTCGACTTCGGCTGGAAGGAGATCTTGAAATCCGAGTGGCTCGGCGGGTCCGACATGCCCGCCAGCTCCAGCGCCAGCTTCGCCTTGCCGAGCACGCCCTTCTTCTTGCCCGGCACCGTGTAGCTCACGAGCGACGTGCGGTAGTCCCCGCAGGCCTCGGGCAGTGAATCCACCTGCACCAGCGGGATGCCCGCCGTCTTCGAGGAGACGAGCTTCCCCGTCGCGGGTCCGCCATCCACGGAGAGGAAGCCACCGCCCGCGGGCGTGATGTCCACGCTGGAGACGCGGCGCGGAGGCTTGACCTGGGGCTCCATCACGCGGACGCGAATCTTGAAGTCGCCGCTCATCACCACCGTGGCGACCTCCAGCTCACCGTCGCCGTCGAAGTCGCTCTCGAAGCGGAAGGGCGTCAGCGTGTTGCCGAAGAGCCAGCCCGTGTGGCGCTGGTCGTCCTCCGTCGCGGGCGTGCCCTTCGTGTCCACGTACTCCACCGAGTACCAGTGGTTGACGTACTCCCCCACCTTCACGCGCTCCGCGCGGCGCTCGAGCACCCGCACGGCCGCGCCCAGGGGCAGCGTGCTGACGACGGCCGCGTCCGCCGCGGGGGACTGGCGCAGGTTCGCCTCGTCCACGCCGACGTAGAGGTCCGCCTTCGCCGAAGGCTCCCACTCGGTGAACTCGTACGACTCCAACGTCCGCCGGGCCGCGTCGTCGGGGGCGGAGTACTGGAGCGAGACGGGGGGAGTCTGGGCGAGCGCGAGCGACATCAGCAGCACGGGCGTCATGGAAGCCATCCGGGCAGGAGGTCCCAGAGACTTAACCCCGCTCCCTCCTCAGCGTCCAAGGGGGCGCGATATTCCCCGCGGACACGTTGCATGGCGGCGGTCATGTTCGCGTGGCCATGGACCAGGCCGGGGGGCTCGTGCCACGGGACGACGAGGGACCCCCGATGGTCCCGCCTGGAACCCCTCGTTATCTCAAGAGGACCGTGGATGCTCCCACCCCCTCCCAGGTCCGCCGGCCCCTCGTCACGGTGACACCCCAGGGCCTCTTCTGCGAACCCGGGGGCTTCCACATCGACCCCTGGCGCCCCGTCGAGCGCGCCGTCATCACCCACGCCCACGCGGACCACGCGCGCCCCGGCAGCCAGCGCTACCTGGGCACCCGGACGGGCGAGGCCCTGCTGCGCCGTCGTCTGGGCGCGGACGCCGTCATCGACTCGCTGGAGCAGGGCGAACGACGCACGCTGGGGGACGTCACCGTCAGCCTCCACCCGGCGGGCCATGTGCTGGGGAGCGCGCAGGTGCGCATCGAGCACCGGGGCGAGGTCTGGGTCGTCTCCGGCGACTACAAGCGCGCGCCGGACCCGACCTGCGCGCCCTTCGAGCCGGTGCGTTGCCACACCTTCATCACCGAGGCCACGTTCGGTCTGCCCATCTACCGTTGGGAGGCGCCGCGCGCGGTGGCCGAGGACCTGGTGCGGTGGTGGGACGCGAACCGCGCCCGGGGCCGCTCGGCGGTGCTGTTCTGCTATGCCCTGGGCAAGGCCCAGCGCGTCCTCGCGGAGCTGGCGCGGCTGACGGACCGGACGGTCTTCGTCCACGGCGCGGTGCACGCGCTGGTGGAGGTCTACCGAGACGCGGGCGTGGCGATGCTGCCCACGCGGTTGGTGTCGGACGTGGAGAAGGGGACGTCCTTCGCGGGCGCGCTGGTGCTGGCGCCGCCGAGCGCCGGAGGCTCCACCTGGATGCGGCGCTTCGGCGAGGCGGAGACGGGCTTCGCCTCCGGGTGGATGCGCGTGCGTGGCAACCGGCGCCGGCGTGGCTTCGACCGGGGGTTCGTGCTGTCGGACCACGCGGACTGGGCGGACCTCTTGCGCACGGTGGAGGAGACGGGCGCCGAGCAGGTCCTGACGACCCACGGACACGCGGAGCCCCTGGCGCGCTACCTGCGCGAGCGGGGCCTGGACGCGGCCCCACTGGCGACCCCCTTCGAGGGCGAGGCGGAGGACTGACGCGTGCGCCGGCTGGCGGACCTCTACGACGCGCTGGACCAGACCACCTCCACCAACGCGAAGGTGGAGGCGCTGACGCGCTACTTCCAGCAAGCCCCTCCGGAGGACGCGGCCTGGGCGCTGTACTTCCTCACGGGGCAGAAGCTGAAGCGGCTGCTCACCACGAAGCTGCTCGTGGGGTGGACGCAGGAGCTGACCGGCATCCCCGACTGGCTCTTCGCGGAGGTGTACGCGTCCGTCGGGGACCTCGCGGAGGTGATCGCGCTCCTCCTCGACACCCTGGAGCGCCCCTCCGAACCGGAGGAGCTCCCGCTGTCCGTCTGGCTGGAGCAGCGCCTCCTGCCCCTGCGCACGAAGCCTCCCACCGAGCAGCGCGAGCAGGTCGTGTCCTGGTGGCGCGCCATGCCCCGGCGCGAGGTGTTCCTCCTCGACAAGATGCTCACCGGCGAGCTGCGCGTGGGCGTCTCCTCCACGCTGGTGGTGCGCGCGCTCGCGAAGGTGCTGGAGCTGCCCGCGTCGGACGTGGCGCACCGGCTGATGGGGACGTGGACGCCGTCGCGAGCGTTCTTCGAGCGACTCGTCTCGAAGGATGGCGCGGACGTGGACCGCTCCCGTCCCTATCCGTTCTACCTTGCCTCACCGCTGGAGCAGCCCCCCGCGTCCCTGGGAGCCCCGCGCGACTGGCTGGTGGAGTGGAAATGGGACGGCATCCGGGGGCAGCTCATCCACAGACAGGGTGACACCTTCCTGTGGAGCCGGGGCGAGGAGCTCATCACCGACCGGTTCCCCGAAATCACCGCCGCCGCGTCCACCCTCCCCGAGGGCACGGTGCTCGACGGCGAGGTCCTCGCCTACGAGGACGGCAAGCCCCTGCCCTTCGCGCGACTCCAGCGCCGCATCGGCCGGCAGAAGCTGACGCCCAAGGTGCTGGCGGAGGCCCCCGCCGCGTTCATCGTCTACGACCTGCTCGAGCTGGGGGGCGTGGATCAACGCGCGCTGCCCCTGCGCGAGCGGCGCGCGAAGCTGGAGGCCCTGCTCGAGGACCATCCCCGCTTCCCCATCTCCCCCGCCGTGGAGGCGGCGGGCTGGGAGGCGCTGGCGAGCACGCGCGACGAGTCCCGCGAGCGGAACGTCGAGGGCTTCATGCTCAAGCGTTGGGACTCGACGTACCAGACCGGGCGCAAGCGGGGCGACTGGTGGAAGTGGAAGGTCGACCCGTTCACCGTGGACGCGGTGCTGCTCTACGCGCAGCCCGGACATGGGCGCCGCTCCTCGCTCTACACGGACTACACGTTCGCGGTGTGGAGGGGGGATGACCTGCTGCCGGTGACGAAGGCCTACTCGGGTCTCACCGACGAGGAGATTGGACGGTTGGACCGGTGGATTCGCGCGCACACGCGCGAGAAGTTCGGTCCGGTGCGCTCGGTGGAGCCCGAGCAGGTCTTCGAGCTGCACTTCGAGGCCATCCAACCTTCGCCCCGCCACAAGTCGGGCCTCGCGCTGCGCTTCCCGCGCATCGCCCGCTGGCGCACGGACAAGCAGCCCCGGGACGCGGACACGCTCGACTCACTCGAGGAGCTGCTCCATGACAGCGCCTAGGTCGCGCTCGCCCCGCGCCCGACTCCAACCGGCCCAGACGAAAGGCTTCACGGGCGCGCCCCTGGAGCGGCTCCGGGGATGGTTCACCACGAAGGGTTGGACGCCATTCCCCTTCCAGGAGGAGGCCTGGGCCGCATACGCGCGGGGCGAGAGCGGCCTGCTCCACGTGCCCACGGGCGCTGGGAAGACCTACGCCGCGTACATCGCGCCGCTGGCGGAGCTCGTCGAGCGCGACAAGCGAGGGCTCCAGTTGCTGTACGTGACACCCCTGCGCGCGGTGTCGCGCGACGTGGAGCAGGCGCTCCGCGAGCCCCTGGCGGCGCTGGACACGGACCTCCGCATCGAGAGCCGGACCGGAGACACCTCCGCGTCCATGCGGCAGCGGCAGCGGGAGAAGCTGCCGGAGGTCCTCATCACCACGCCCGAGTCCCTCTCGGTGATGCTCTCCAACGAGCGCGCCCCGGAGCTGTTCGCCGCCCTGCGGGCCGTCATCGTCGACGAGTGGCACGAGTTGCTCGGCTCCAAGCGGGGAACCCAGACGGAGCTGGCGCTCGCGAGGCTGCGCCGCCTGTCCCCCGGACTGCGCACGTGGGCGCTGTCCGCGACGCTGGCGAACCTGGACGAGGCGGCCCGACACGCGGTGGGGACGGACACGACGCCCACGCTCGTCAGCGCGGCCCTCGAGCGCCCCGTGGAGGTGGAGACGCTGCTCCCCGAGCAGGTGGACACCTTCCCCTGGGCCGGACACCTGGGCTTC
This sequence comes from Myxococcus dinghuensis, assembly GCF_024198235.1. Classification (GTDB taxonomy): domain Bacteria; phylum Myxococcota; class Myxococcia; order Myxococcales; family Myxococcaceae; genus Myxococcus; species Myxococcus dinghuensis. Next base: position 107,378 of record NZ_JAKCFB010000027.1, read on the forward strand.
TCCATGCTGTCGCGGGTGGCCACGCGGCTGGACCCGCGCCAGCCCACGCTCGTCTTCACCAACACACGCGCCCAGGCCGAGCGCTGGTTCGCGGGCCTGCGCTTCGCCCGCCCGGAGTGGGAGCCCCTCCTCGCGCTGCACCACGGCTCGCTCGACCGGGAGGAGCGCGAGCGCGTCGAGCGGGGCCTCAAGGACGGCACGGTGCGCATCGTCGTGTGCACGTCCTCGCTGGACCTGGGCGTGGACTTCGGGCCCGTGGAGCGGGTGGTGCAGGTGGGCAGCCCCAAGGGCATCGGTCGCACGCTCCAGCGCGCGGGCCGGAGCGCGCACCGCCCGGGGGCCACCAGCCAGTTGCTCTTCGTCCCCACGCACGCGCTGGAGCTGGTGGAGATGGCCGCCGCCCGGGAGGCGCTCGCACGGCGGGAGGTGGAGTCCCGCGAGCCGCCCTCGCGCCCGCTCGACGTGCTCGCCCAGCACCTGGTGACGTGCGCGCTCGGAGGAGGCTTCACCCGGGACGCGCTCCTCGCCGAGGTGCGCACCGCCGCGGCCTATGCGCACCTCTCCGACGCGGAGTTCGACCAGGCGCTCACGCTCGTCACGGAGGGAGGACCCACGCTGCACGCCTATCCGGAGTTCCACCGCGTGGTGGAGCGCGAAGGGCGCTTCGTCGTCACCGACCCGCGCATCACGCGCCTGCACCGGCTCAACATCGGCACCATCACCTCCGACGCGGTGGTGGAGCTGCGCTCCTGGAGTGGCGGAGGACGGCTCGGCAGCGTCGAGGAGTCGTATGTCAGCCGGCTGCGGCCCGGGGACACCTTCCTCTTCGGGGGCAGGCCGCTGGAGCTGGCGCGACTCCAGGGGATGACGGCCTACGTGCGCCCCGCGAGGAAGAAGGCCACCCGCGCGCCTCGCTGGGGCGGCGGTCGCCTCCCCATGTCCCCCTCCCTCTCCACCGCCATGCGCCGCACGCTGGAGCAGGCGCGCCAGGGAGACGTCACCTCGGACGAACTCGCCGCCGCGTGGCCGGTGCTGGAGGCCCAGGAGCACCTGTCCCGCATCCCCGCGGCGGACCGCGTGCTCGTGGAGACGTGCCAGACCCGCGACGGTCACCACCTCTTCCTCTTCCCCTTCGAGGGACGCGGCGTGCACGAGGGCCTCGCCGCGCTGTTCGCCCTGCGCCTGACGCGCCTCCAGAAGGCGACCTTCAGTGTGTCGGTGAACGATTACGGGCTGGAGCTGCTCACCCCCACGCCCTTCCCCTTCCACGAGGCGCTGCGCCCGGCGCTCTTCACGCGCGAGCGGTTGTCGGAGGACGTGGAGGAGAGCATCAACGTGGGCGAGCTGACACGGCGTCGGTTCCGCGACATCGCCCGGGTCGCGGGGCTGGTGCTCCCCGCCCTGCCCGGAGCCCGCAAGTCCACGCGCCAGGTGCAGGCCAGCACCTCGCTCCTGCATGACGTCTTCCAGCGCTACGAGCCCGACCACCCGCTGCTCGCCCAGGCCCGGAGGGAGGTGCTGACCCGGGACTTCGAGGAGGCACGCCTGACGCGGACGCTGGAGCGCCTGGAGCGAACACCGCTGGAGTTCGTCCACGTGCGAAGGCCCACGCCGCTGGGCTTCCCGCTCGTCGTCGAGCGCATCAGCGCCACCCTCACCAACGAGTCCCTCCAGGAGCGCGTGGAGCGACTGAAGGCCCGATGGACCCGGGACGACGCCAGGTCCGCGTAGGCGGCGCCACCCTGGAGCTCCTCGCGGAGCGCGCCCTGCACTGGCCCGACGCCGGCCTCGTCGCGGTGGCCGACCTGCACTGGGGCAAGACGGAGACCTTCCAACGCCATGGCATCCCCCTGCCCATGGGCGTGCTGGAGGACGACCTCGCCCGGCTCTCCTCCCTCCTCACCTCCACCCGGGCCTGCCGCCTGCTCCTCCTGGGGGACCTCGTCCACACCCGCGAGGGCCTGACGCCCACCCTCGTCCAGCGGCTCGCGGCTTGGAGGAGGACCCACGCGGACGTGGAGCTGGTGCTGCTCCGGGGCAATCATGACCGCAAGGCCGGCCCCCTCCCCTCCCGTTGGAACCTGGTGGAACACGAGGACCACCTGGAGGAGGGCCCCTTCCGGTTCACCCACCACCCCGCGCCAGTCCCCGGGCGCTACGTGTGGGCGGGGCACCTTCATCCCATGGCGAGGCTGTCCAGCGGGGGCGAGCGGCTGCGTCTGCCGTGCTTCCATGTCGGCCCCGAGGTCGGGGTCCTCCCGGCCTTCAGCGCCTTCACCGGTGGACTCGACGTGGTCCGCCGCCCCGGCGAGCGGGTCTTCGCCCTCGCCGGCCCTTCCATCATCGAGGTGTAGGATGAGCGACTCCAAGCGGCGCAAGGTCCTGGCCATCATCGCCACCGACACCACCTTCGAGCGCACGGAGCACCGGGGCCGCGAGGCCTGGCTGGGCAAGTGCCTGCACTGCAACGCGCACCTGCTGGTGGGCCTGGACGGAGACCCCATCAGCCGCGCCACGGTCGAACACATCCTGCCGCGGACCGCGGGCGGCTCCGACACCTTGGAGAACCTCGCCCTGGCCTGCGCCCGCTGCAACCAGGGCAAGGGCACCCGCCACGACCCCTACTACCCCCGCGACGACCGCGCGCGGGAGCTGGTGGAGAAGCTGCTCCGCCGCCGCCGCGAGCGCTGGCGTTCGCCGGATGACGACGACTCCGAGTGAGACCGCGCCCTCACCCCGGGCTCGCCTCGCCGCGTCTGTCCAGGACCCGACCCGCGCCATCCCGCACGTCCGGTGCGTGCGACATCTCGAGCGCCGAGCCACGCGCGGGCTGATCCACGGTGACTCCAGGGTCAACGTCACTTCCGCCCGCCAGAAGAGAGATTCATCCGCGCCCACCCGCGATTTCCCGCCTCCGGGCGAGGAAGTGGTATCCGAGTGCGACAACATCAGAATGGTTGACACTGCGGTGTCGATGGTCGATGGTCCCGCGCCGCGTTGGGTTGGGACAGGAGGAGGGACCCGCCCGCGGCAACATCCATAGAGGTTTCGTTGGACGTGACTGCTTCGCCTTCCGCGCGCATGGAGCCGCCGCCCCCCCGCCCCGCCGGGGCCGGGATTGCTTCGCCGCTCCCCGCGTCCAGCCACGCACCCGCCTCTCCCTCCTCTCCTGTCACCGCAGTCGTTGAAGCCCCCTTGCCCATGGTCCTGGTATGAGCGGCCCTCTGTTTCCACGCTGGACGAACACGGTGTCGCGGCTGTCCGCCGCGGCGCTTCTTGCCGTGCCCGCCATCGGCATCGGCGGCCTCATGGCGTACGTGCGTTCGCCGTACGTCACGAACCAGCAGATGCCCATCGAGCAGCCGATTGAATTCGACCACCGCCACCACGCGGGTGACGAGAAGATCGACTGCCAGTACTGCCACTTCACGGTGGACAAGTCGCCCTCGGCGGGCATCCCCTCCACCACGGTGTGCATGTCCTGCCACGCCCAGGTGTGGAACAAGAGCCCGTACCTCACCGAGGTCCGCAAGGCGTTCTTCGCCGACGAGCCCATCCGGTGGGTGCGTGTCCACAACCTGCCGGACTTCGTCTACTTCAACCACGCCATCCACGTGAACAAGGGCGTGGGCTGCGCCACCTGCCACGGCCGCATCGACCAGATGGCCGCCGTCGAGCAGGCCGCGCCGCTGACCATGGCGTGGTGCCTGGAGTGTCACCGCAATCCAGAGCCCAACCTGCGGCCGCCGGAGTTCATCACGTCCATGACGTGGACCCCGCCGAAGGACAAGGCCGAGGCCGCCGCGCTCGGCAAGAAGCTGAAGGATGAGTACGACGTCCACTCGCGCACGAGCTGCTCCACATGCCACCGATGAACACGAAGCGCGACAATCCCCCGTCGCAGGAATCCTCCTCCTTCGCGCTCCCGGTCGTGTCGGACCGGCCCGCCGCGGCGCCTGACGCCGTCGGCGAGGCGCTGGAGCACGCCGCCGCGAACGCGAACTCCTCCGAGCACGGCTACGGCCAGAGCTACTGGCGCAGCCTCGAGGAGAAGCTGGGGACCTCCGAGTACATGGAGGAGACCCGCCCCGAGTTCCCCGTGGGCGCGGACCTGCCCCCCTCCGGCTTCGTCCGCCGCGAGTTCATGCAGCTGCTCGGCGCGTCGCTGGCCCTGGCCGGCGCCACCGCGTGCAGCACCCGCCCGGAGAGCGAGAAGCTCCTGGCGTACACCAAGACGCCGCCGGAGGTCGCCCCGGGCAACCCCCTGCACTACGCGTCCGCGATGACGCTGTCGGGCCACACCTCCGGCCTGCTCATCACCGCCCGCGAGGGTCGCCCCGTGAAGATCGAGGGCAACCCCGAGCACCCCATCAACCAGGGCGCCGCCTGCACCTTCGAGCAGGCGTGGCTGCTGTCCCTGTACGACCCGAACCGCGCGCGCGTGCTGCGCCAGGGCAAGACGCCCCGCGCCCTGCGCGTGCTGAACGAGTCGCTGACGTCGCTGTCCACCAAGGCGGCCACGGACAACGGCGGCTCGCGCGTGCGCTTCCTCACGGACCCGGTCGGCTCGCCCTTCACCGGTGAGCTGCGCGCCCGCATCCAGAAGAAGCTGCCCAACGCGCGCTTCTTCAGCACGTCCTCCAACCTGGACACCCAGTCGGACACGCTGCGCGCGCTGTTCGGCGGCCAGGCCGTGTCGGCGCTGTACGACTTCGCCAACGCGGACATCGTCCTGTCGCTGGACGCGGACTTCCTGGAGAGCTGCCCCGGCAACCTCCTGCACATCCGCCAGTTCGCGGACCGCCGCGACCCGCGCAAGGGCAAGCTCAACCGCCTGTACATGGCGGAGGCGCGCTTCTCCGTCACGGGCGGCATGGCGGACCACCGCCTGCGCATGAAGTCGGCGGAGGTGCTGGGCCTCGCCACCGCGGTGGCCCAGGCCATCGGCGGTCCCGCCGCGTCGCTGGCGTCCGCCGCGGCCGGCAAGTCCAAGCTCGACGCGAAGCACGCCAACTGGGTGCAGGCCGTCGTCGCCGACCTGCGCTCCGCGGGCGCCGGCCGCTCGGTCGTCATCGCCGGCGAGCGTCAGCCCGCCGCGGTGCACGCGCTGGCCCACGCCATCAACGCGGAGCTGGGCAACACCGGCAAGACGGTGCGCTACGTCCAGTCCCCCATCGCGGAGGCCACCGGCCTGTCGCAGGTGCGCGCGCTGGTGGAGGACGTGGAGGCGGGTCGCGTCGACACGCTGGTCATCACCGCCTACAACCCGGTCTACACCCTGCCGGACGACGTGGGCCTCGCCAAGGTGCTGAGCAAGGACCACCCCAACCGCGCCAAGCTCAACGTCATCTACACGGGCCTCTACGAGGACGAGACCAGCGCGCACGCCGATTGGTTCGTCCCCGCGGCGCACCCGCTGGAGACGTGGGGCGACGGCCGCTCCGTGGACGGCACGGTCTCCATCGCCCAGCCGCTCATCCAGCCGCTGTTCAACGGCGTGCCGGAGTCGGAGCTGCTGGCGCTGTTCCTGGACGAGCCGCTCAAGCCCGCCTACCAGTTGCTGCGCGACTACTGGCGTGGCCAGTCCGCCGACGCGGCGGACTTCGAGGCGCGCTGGGACTCCTGGGTCTCCCAGGGCTTCATCGAGAACACGGCCTCCCCGGCCATCACCGCCGCCCCGGACTTCGGCGCCGCCACCTCCCTGGTGTCCGGCTACGCGCCCCCGGCGGAGGGTGAGCTCGAGCTGAACTTCGTCCTGGACTACAAGGTCTACGACGGCCGCTTCGCCAACAACTCCTGGCTGCAGGAGCTGCCCGAGCCCATCACCAAGATGGTCTGGGACAACGCCGCGCTGCTGGGTCCGGACACCGCGAAGGAGCTGGGCCTGTCGCCCGGTGACATGGCGGACCTGACCTACGGTGGCCAGAAGCTCACCGTCCCGGTGTGGATCGTCCCCGGCCACGCGGACAAGACCGTCACCCTGGCGCTGGGCTACGGCCGCACCGGCCTGCACGAGAGTGTCGCCAAGGGCGTGGGCTTCGACGTCAAGCCGCTGCGCAGCATGAAGGCGCCCTGGTTCGACGGCGGCGCCACGCTCACCAAGGTGCGCGGCAGCTACAAGTTCAGCCTGACCCAGACGCACTGGCGCATGGAGAACCGCCCCATCGCGCTGGACATGCCCCTCTCCGAGCTGGAGCACCCCTCCGAGCACACGGAGTTCGTGCTCCACCGCGTCAAGGGCGAGCTCAAGCAGCACGTCCAGGACAACCTGCCGGACTACGACTACGGCAGCGGCTACAAGTGGGGCATGGCCATCGACCTGTCCCGCTGCACGGGCTGCAGCGCGTGCGTGGTGGCCTGCCAGGCGGAGAACAACATCCCCGTCGTGGGCAAGGAGCAGGTGGCCCGCAGCCGCGAGATGAACTGGCTGCGCATCGACCGGTACTTCGAGGGTCCGGAGAACGACCCGAAGATGGTCATGCAGCCGGTCATGTGCGTGCACTGCGAGAAGGCCCCCTGCGAGTACGTGTGCCCGGTGAACGCCACCGTGCACTCGGACGAGGGCCTGAACGACATGGTGTACAACCGCTGCGTCGGCACGCGGTACTGCTCCAACAACTGCCCCTACAAGGTCCGCCGCTTCAACTACCTGCACTACACCGCGGGCAAGACGGCCACCGAGAAGATGCTGATGAACCCGGACGTCACGGTGCGCAACCGCGGCGTCATGGAGAAGTGCACGTACTGCGTGCAGCGCATCGAGCGCGCCCGCATCGACGCGCGCGTCAACCGGCACCTCATCAAGGAAGCGGACCTCAAGACGGCCTGCCAGCAGACGTGCGCCGCGCAGGCCATCGTCTTCGGGTCGCTCAACGACAAGCAGCAGCTCGTCACACAGCTCCATGAGGACGTCCGCGCCTACAAGCTGCTCCACGAGCTGGGCACCCGTCCGCGCACTTCGCACCTCATCCGCGTGCGCAACCCCAATACCGCCCTCGAGCCGGCGAAGCACGCCGAGCCGAAGGAAGGGAGCCACTAGTCATGGCCGAGACCGCAGCCACCGCCCCGCTCGACCCGCTCGAGCCGCGGCACCTCGTCGCGCCGCACCACGACGACAAGTCCCTCAACGAGACGCTGCTGGACCATGTCTGGCGCAAGCCGGGCAAGGGCTGGTTCATGCTCTTCGGCATCACGCTCAGCGCGCTGGGCCTGCTCGTCGTCGGCGTCACCTACACGCTCGCCCGCGGCATCGGCGTGTGGGGCAACAACCAGCCGGTGGGCTGGGCGTTCGACATCATCAACTTCGTCTGGTGGGTGGGTATCGGCCACGCCGGTACGCTCATCTCCGCCATCCTCCTGCTGTTCCAGCAGAAGTGGCGCACGAGCATCAACCGCTTCGCGGAGGCCATGACGCTGTTCGCGGTCATGTGCGCGGGTCTGTTCCCGCTGCTGCACACGGGCCGTCCCTGGTTCGCCTTCTGGCTGTTCCCCTACCCCAGCACCCTGGGCGCGTGGCCGCAGTTCCGCTCGCCGCTGGTGTGGGACGTGTTCGCCATCTCGACGTACCTCACGGTGTCCGCGCTGTTCTGGTTCGTGGGCCTCATCCCGGACCTGGCGGCCCTGCGTGACTCGTCGAAGACGAAGATCCAGCGCACCATCTACGGCCTGTTCGCGCTCGGCTGGCGCGGCTCCGGTCGTCACTGGCACAACTACAAGATCGCGTACCTGCTGCTGGCCGGCCTCTCCACGCCGCTGGTGGTCTCGGTGCACACCATCGTGTCGTTCGACTTCGCCGTGTCCCTGCTGCCCGGCTGGCACGCGACCATCTTCCCGCCCTACTTCGTGGCCGGCGCCGTGTTCAGCGGCTTCGCGATGGTGATCACCCTCATCGTCCCGGCGCGCAAGTACCTGGGCCTGCGGGACGTCATCACCGACCGCCACCTGGAGAACATGAACAAGGTCATCCTCGCGACGGGCCTCATCGTGTCCTACGGGTACATGATGGAGCACTTCGTCGCCTGGTACTCGCAGAACCAGTACGAGTTCTGGACCTTCTACGTGAACCGCGCCACGGGCCCCTACGCCGGCGTGTACTGGCTGATGATCACCTGCAACGTGGTCACGCCGAACATCTTCTGGTTCAAGAAGTGCCGCACGAGCATCCCCATCATGTGGGTGGCCTCCATCGCCGTGAACATCGGCATGTGGTGCGAGCGCTTCATCATCATCGTCACGTCGCTGAGCCAGGACTTCCTGCCGTCCTCCTGGGGCATCTACACCCCCACCTGGGTGGACTGGTCCATCTACGTCGGCACCCTGGGCCTGTTCGGCACCCTGTTCCTCCTGTTCCTGAAGTTCGTGCCCGCGGTGGCGGTCAGCGAAGTGAAGGAGCTCCAGCTCGAGCTCAAGCACGCCGCCCACCACAACACCCACGGAGCGCACTAGAGTCATGGAAGCCACTGTCCTCGATTCCTGGGTGCTGGCCGAGTTCGAGACGCCAGACATCCTCGTGGATGCCACCCGCCAGATGCGGGAGAAGGGCTTCCAGGGGATGGACACCTACTCGCCGTACCCGCTGCATGGCGGCTCGGAGGCCCTGGGCCTCCCGCCCTCGAAGGTGCCCTTCATCGCCCTGTGCGGCGGCCTGACGGGCATGACGACGGCGCTCGCCATGCAGACGTGGATGAACACCCTCGACTACCCGCTGAACATCGGCGGTCGCCCGCTGCTGTCGCTGCCGGCGTGGGTGCCCATCACCTTCGAGCTGAGCGTGCTGTTCGCCGCGTTCGGCATCTTCTTCGGTCTTCTGGGGCTGAGCCGGCTGCCGCAGCCGTACCACCCCGTCTTCGAGTCCGACGCCTTCCGGACCGCGTCCACGCACGGCTACTGGCTGAGCGTGCCGCACCCCACGGGCCAGGACGCCGCCGCCGTCATCGACCAGCTCAAGGCCCTGGGTGCCACCCAGGTGACCGTCGTCACGGGAGAGAAGGAATGAGGTGGCTCATCCCCGCCGCCGCCGGCCTCGCAGCGCTGTCCTCCGGCTGCGACGTCTCTTCGGAGTTCCTCCAGCGCATGGAGGTCCAGGCCAAGTACGAGTACTACGAGGCGTCCGACTTCTGGGCGGACGGCCGCGCCATGCGCACGCCCCCCGCCGGGACGATTCCCCGTGAGCGCTTCGCGAAGCTGCCGGAGCTCAAGGACCCCGTGGCGCGCCAGGTGGCCCTCACCGGCCGCGCCCACGGCCAGCCCACGACCACCATCCCCGTGACGGTGGACCGCGAGCTGCTGACGCTGGGCCAGAAGAAGTACAACATCGTCTGCTCGCAGTGTCACGGCGTGCTCGGCGACGGCAACAGCGTGGTCGCGGAGAACATGGCGCTGCGCCTGCCGCCGTCGCTGCTGGAGCTGGAGAGCAAGCCCGCGGGCCACTTCTACACCGCCATCAACGAGGGCTACGGCGTGATGCCGTCCTTCTCCGGCGAGCTCGACGTGCGCGAGCGCTGGGCGGTGGTCGCCTACGTCCGGGTCCTCCAGGAGGCCCGCAATACCCGTACGGCCGGGCAGCCCGTGCCGCAGGAGAACCGATGACCCCCGCAGCCGAAGCCTCCGCTCCCCTCGAGCCCTACACCGGCACGCCGAAGCTGATGGTGCCGGCGTTCGGCGTGGGCGCCCTGGGCATCCTGGCCACGCTGGCCGGCTTCTTCGCCACCAGCGCCAAGGGAGAGGCCGCCCACGCGTACCTGCTCGCCTTCTGCTACTGGGTGGGCATCAGCGTGGCCTTCACCATCATGGTGGCCATCTTCCACACGGCCAAGGCCAAGTGGCTCATCGTCCTGCGCCGCACGATGGAGACGGGCGCGTCCGCCATCCCCATCTTCATCCTGCTGTTCATCCCCATCGTGCTGATGGCGGGCTACCTGTACCCCTGGTGGCCGGGCTCGCCGCTGCTGTCGGAGATCCACGGCATCGAGCTGGAGCACCTGGCGCACAAGCAGCACGGCTACCTCAACGTGACGTTCGCGACGGTGCGGCACGTCATCTACTTCGCGGTGTGGTGCTTCGCCGCGTGGAAGCTGCGCGGGCTGAGCCTGAAGCAGGACACGACGGGTGAGCTGGACCTGACGGTGCGCATGCGCCGCTTCTCCCCCGGCATCCTGCCCTTCCTGGCGCTGACCCTCACGTTCGCCTCGTTCGACTGGCTGATGAGCCTCACGCCGCTGTGGCAGTCCACCATCTTCGGCGTCTACTACTTCGCCGGCAGCTTCCTGGCCGCCTTCTGCATCCTCACGCTGACCACGGCGCGGGCGCGCGGCAAGGACCTCTACGGCAACGTGGTGACGACGGCCCACTTCCACAACCTGGGCAAGCTGATGCTGGCCTTCACGGCGTTCTGGGCCTACATCGCGTTCTCCCAGTTCCTGCTCGTGTGGATCGCCAACATCCCGGAGGAGGCGCCCTGGTACGGGGTGCGCATCTTCGGCGCCTGGAAGCCGGTCTCCCTGGTCCTGTTCTTCGGCCACTTCGTGCTTCCCTTCTTCACGCTGCTGTCGCGCAACCTGAAGCTGCAGCCGGCGAAGCTGTCCGTGGTCGCCATCTACCTGCTCGCCATCCACGCGGTGGACCTGTACTGGCTCATCTGGCCGGCGCTGACGGGCACCACGGGCCCGACGTTCCACTGGACGCTCATCACCGCGTTCGTGGGTGTGGGCGGCATCGCGGTGGGCTTCGCGCTGCGCAACTCGCGCAACCACTTCACGATGCCGGTGAAGGACCCCTACATCGCCGAGTCCCTGAGGTACGTGCAGCCATGAAGAAGACCCAGTCGGAGCTCGAGTCGCGCGTCATCGTGGGCGCGCATGGTGTGGCGGCGGAAGAAGACCACATCGTCATGGGGAAGGTGCTGAGCATCGGCTTCGGCTCGCTCGCCATCTTCGCCGTGGGTATCGTCTGGGCGTACACCATCCAGGTCCGCACCATGGACGAGATCCAGCCGGACGGTCCTCCGCCGCGCCCCGCGGCCATGGGCCAGTACGAGGTGGGCATCGTCAACCAGCGCCTGTTCGAGCAGGACTGGCACGCCGAGGAGAAGATCGGCGGCCAGCACCAGACGCTGGGTGCGGGTTGGGGAGATCAGCCGGGCGTGAAGGCCCACCCCACGCTGGACCAGGCCATGGAGACGGTCATCTCCAAGTCCAAGGCGCCGGCGCCCCAGGCTCCTCCTTCTGCCCCCCAGCAGGCGCCGGAACCCACCCCGGCGCCTCGGCAGTAGCTTTGGCGCGAAGTCTCGCGTAAGAGCCCGCCAGCCATGATGTCCCCTTTCTCCCACACCTCCCCGCACGCGCGCCGTACGGGGATGCTCGTCGCGGCGGCGCTGGTCCTGGCCGTCGCGGTGCCGGCCTCGGCGCTGCCGGGTGGCGGCAAGACGCCGCGTTCCATCGTCGAGGCGCAGCAGGACACGCCGCCCCAGCTCAAGGGCGTGGACGTGGAGGAGCACCTGGGGGACATCGTTCCCTCGGAGGCGGTCTTCACGGACGCGCACGGCGAGCAGGTGAAGCTGGGCTCCGTGCTGTCCAAGACGCGCCCCACCCTGCTGACGCTCGTGTATTACAACTGCCCCATGCTCTGTAACCTGGTGCTCAACGCCCAGGTGAAGACGATGCGCGAGCTGGGGCTGGAGCTGGGCAAGGACTACGAGGCGCTGACCATCAGCGTGGACCCCGAAGACACCCCGGCGATGAGCAACGAGCGCCGGCGCAAGCACCTCCAGTCCATGGGCAAGCCGGAGAGCGCGCCCTGGCACTTCCTCACCGGCACGGACGCGGAGATCCACCGCGTCGCGGACGCGGTGGGGTTCAAGTACACCTACGACGAGAGCACCCGGCAGTACGCCCACCCCGCGGTGGTGATGGTGCTCACGCCCGAGGGCAGCATCTCCCGGTACCTCTACGGGACGGATTTCCCCCCCAAGGACATGAAGCTGGCGTTGCTGGAGGCGGCCGGTGGCCGCGTGGGCACCAGCTTCGACCGCATCGTGATGTCCTGCTTCAAGTATGACACCGCCACGCGGCGGTATGGCTTCTACATCTTCGGGTTCATCCGCCTGGGCGCACTGGCTGTCTTCTTCGCCCTGGCGACGATGCTGATCTACTTCTGGAGGCGCGAGCTGAAGAAAGGCGCGGCGGCATGAGCGAGTTCCTCAACAACCTTCTGTTCCTCCCGGAGAGCGCGTCCACGTTCGCGGAACGGGTCGACTTCCTGCACCACTTCGTCGTGGGTACGACGATGGTGATGTCGGCCGGCGTCGGCCTCGTGGCGCTGTTCATGTTCTTCCGGTACCGCCGGCGCGTCCCGGCCCAGACGACGGAGTACGTCGTCCCCACGCTGGCGACGGAGTTCCTCTTCGTCTCCGTGCCGCTGGTGTTCTTCCTGGCCTGGTTCGGTATCGGCTTCCGGGACTTCACCTGGGTCACCACGCCGCCCAAGGACGCGATGGACGTCTACGTCATGGGCAAGCAGTGGATGTGGAAGTTCTCCTACCCGGAGGGCCCCAACGGCGTGAACGTGCTGCACGTGCCGGCCAACCGCCCGGTGCGCCTGCTCATCACCTCGCGTGATGTGCTGCACTCGTTCTACGTCCCGTCCTTCCGCATCAAGATGGACGCGCTGCCGGGTCGCTATTCGCAGATCTGGTTCGAGGCGACCAAGCCCGGCACGTACCAGGTGCTCTGCACCGAGTACTGCGGCCTGTCGCACTCGAAGATGCTCGCGGAGGTCGTGGTCCTCCCCCAGGAGGAGTACGACAACTGGATCAAGGACCAGCGCCGCGGCCGCCTCCAGGACCGCCAGGACGCGCTGGCGGACACCTCGCTGGTGCCGCCGGTGGCGCGCATGGTCGAGCAGGGCCAGGTGCTCGCGGGCACGCAGGGCTGCCTCAAGTGCCACTCGGTGGACGGCTCGCAGCACATCGGCCCCACCTTCCTCGGCATGTATGACCGCGTGGAGAAGCTGGACGACGGCCAGACCATCCGCGTGGACGAGGCCTACATCACCCAGTCGATGATGGACCCCGGCGCCCACCTGGTGTCCGGCTACCAGAACGTGATGCCGACCTACCAGGGCAAGCTGCAGGGCCCGGAGACGGCCGCCATCGTCGAGTACATCAAGTCGCTTCGCACTCCGAACGTCCGCGAGGGCGCCTCCGAGGGACCCGCCTATGACCCCATCCAGTAGCATCGACACGGCGGGGGCCGCCCCGCACGACGAGCACCACGACCACCACCCGAGCTATCTGGTGGATGGCACCACCATCAAGTCGTGGCTCTTGACGGTGGACCACAAGCGCATCGGCCTGATGTTCTTGTTCTTCATCCTGCTCTTCTTCCTGGTGGGCGGCATCTTCGCGCTGCTCATCCGGGTGGAGCTGCTCACGCCGGGCGCGACCATCATGGACGCGATGACGTACAACCGTACGTTCACGCTCCATGGCCTGGTCATGATCTTCCTGTTCATGATTCCGGCGATTCCGGCCGTCTTCGGCAACTTCATGCTGCCGCTGATGCTGGGCGCCAAGGACGTGGCCTTCCCCCGGCTGAACCTCGCCTCGCTCTACATCTACCTGACGGGCGCGGTGTTCATGCTGTGGGGCATGCTCAACGGCGGCCTGGACACGGGCTGGACGTTCTACACGCCGTACAGCACGCACACGACGACCACGGTGGCGCCGGTGATGTTCGGCGCGTTCATCATCGGGTTCAGCTCCATCGCCACGGGCATCAACTTCATCGTGACCTGCCACACGATGCGCGCCCCCGGCATCACCTGGTTCAAGATGCCCCTGTTCGTGTGGGCCATCTACGCGACCAGCTGCATCCAGGTGCTGGCCACGCCGGTCATCGGTCTGCTCACGGTGCTGGTGGCCGTGGAGAACCTGTTCAGCTTCGGCATGTTCGACCCGGCGCGCGGCGGCGACCCGGTGCTCTTCCAGCACCTGTTCTGGTTCTACAGCCACCCGGCCGTGTACATCATGGTGCTGCCGGCGTTCGGCGTGATGAGCGAGGTCGTCAGCACGTACAGCCGCAAGAACATCTTCGGCTACCGCGCGGTGGCGTACTCCAGCCTCGGCATCGCCTTCGTGGGCTTCTTCGCCTGGGGCCACCACATGTTCGTGTCCGGTCAGTCGACCTTCGACGCGGGCGTGTTCGGCGTGCTCACCATGCTCGTGGGCGTGTTCACCGCCATCAAGGTCTTCAACTGGGTGGGCACCGTCTACAAGGGCGCGGTCGACTTCAAGACCCCGTTCGCCTACTTCTGCGGCTTCCTGTTCTTCACCGTGTTCGGTGGCATGACGGGCATCGCGCTGGGCACGGTGTCGCTGGACGTCGCCTGGCACGACACCTACTTCGTGGTGGCGCACTTCCACTTCATCATGGTGGGCGCGACCATCATGGCCTTCCTGGCCGCCCTCCACTACTGGTTCCCGAAGATGTTCGGGAAGACGTACCACGAGGGTTGGGGCCTGGTGTCCGCGGCGCTCATCATCCTGGGCTTCAACGCCACGTTCATCCCCCAGTTCCTGCTGGGCAACAACGGCATGCCGCGCCGCTACTACGACTACCCGGAGCGGTTCCAGGCGCTGAACGTCGCCTCCACCGCCGGCGCGTCGCTGCTGGCGTTCGGCTTCATCATCATCGCCATGTACCTGACGTACGCCCTGCTGTACGGCAAGGCCGCCGGGAAGAACCCCTGGCGCAGCAAGGGCTACGAGTGGATGAGCGAAGCTCCTCCGCCCACGCACAACTTCGTGGGCCCGCAGCCGACGTTCCCCGAGGAGCCGCACTTCTACGTCGACCCGAAGAAGGCCGAGGTCCCCGATGCAGTCTAGCGCTCACACCGCCGACGGCGCGGAGAACCTGCCGCGCCTGGCCGGCCACTTCGCCTCGCTCGAGGTCCAGAACCACGCCGCCCGCCTGGGGATGTGGCTGTTCCTCGCCACCGAAATCCTGCTCTTCGCGGGCCTGTTCGTCTGCTACGGCTGCTACCGCTTCCTGTACCCGGAAGCGTGGGCGGCGGGCAGCCGGAGCCTGGACCTGACGATGGGCACGGTGAACACCATCGTCCTCATCACCTCCTCGCTGACCGCGGCGCTCGCGGTGCACTACGCGAAGGAGGGAGAGAACAAGAAGGTGGGCGTGATGTTCGCGCTCACCCTTCTGATGGCGGTGGGCTTCCTCGTCATCAAGTACTTCGAGTACGCGCACAAGTTCCACATCGGGACGCTGCCGGGCCGGTACTACCACTACGAGGGGATCCAGGTGACCGGCATCCCCCTGTACTTCACGGTCTACTTCTGCTCGACGGCGCTGCACGCGTTCCACGTCGTCATCGGCATGGCGGTGCTGTCCGTGGCGATGGTGCGTGCGTTCCGGAAGAAGGATTTCGGCCCGAAGAACTACACGATGGTCGAGCTGGGCAGCATGTACTGGCACCTCGTCGACCTGGTGTGGATCTTCCTGTTCCCGATGCTGTACCTGGTCTGAGGGCGAAAACATGGCCATCGCCAACGAATCCCATCAGGAAGAGAAGAACATGGACGCGCACCACGGCGCGGGCCGCTACTGGCTCATCTGGGGTGTGCTGCTGGTGCTGACGGTCGTCACCGTCGTCACCGGTCGCATGCACCTGCCGAGCTTCGGCCTGCTGCTGGCGCTCGTCATCGCCACGGTGAAGGGCACGCTGGTGACGCTGTACTTCATGCACCTGGCGGAGCACCGGGGCGCCAACCGGCTGGTGTTCGGCGTCTCCATCCTCTTCGTGGTGCTGATGCTCGTCATCCCCATGGCGGACCTGGGCACGCGCTTCCGCGGCGCCAACCCGCCGGGCTCGCAGTACAGCGACCTGCAGCCGGCCGACATCGGCACCGGCACGCAGCGCGGTCGCTTCGGCGGCGGCGTCCGTCAGACGGAGACGAAGGACACGCCGGAGACTCCGGCGCCGCACCACTGATTCCCGGAGGGCCCCTCGGCCCTCCTCCCGCCTCACCGCGCGGCGCCTGGGACTTCCCCGGCGCCGCGTCGCATTTCCGGGCCTAGAGCCCGACCTCGAGGTTGAAGGCCAGCGCCGTGTCGGTGGGCACCTTGCCCTCGGGCGGCAGGCTGTCGTGCTTCACCAGGAAGCTGATGCCCAGCGACAGGGCCTCCGTCAGCTTCACCGCCAGCTGCGACTGGCTGTTCGCCAGCACGCGCGAGTCGCTGATGAAGCTCAGCAGCACCTCGGCGTCCTCCTTGAAGAGCACGTCCTTGGTGATGCCATAGCGGAAGGACGCGCCGAAGCGGGGGCCGCCCAGGTCCACGTCCGGGATGTTCATCCGCGTGGGGTAGTACTGGAAGCGCGTCTCGCGCGCGTAGCGGAAGGCGATGTCCGTGCGCAGGTAGGACTCGCGCTCGTCCTTCTTCTTCTCGTCCCACCACAGCACGCCCAGACCACCTTCACCGCTGGTCCGCGACTCCACGCTCTTGACGTGGTCCGTCTCCACGCCGGCCAGCAGGTAGCCGCTGATCATCTTCGTGAAACGGCGGTCCCCGCGCAGCTCCAGGCCCGCGTTGAGGGCCACCAGCTGGGACGGCTGCTCCTCGCCGGAGACCTCCGGCGGGCGGCTGCGGCCGTAGTTGCCGTAGGCCTTCACCGCGTAGATCCAGTGCTCCGTCGTCCGCTGCGCGCTGGCCAGACCGCTGAAGGTCAGCGTGGAGGCGTTGCCCGTCAGCGAGATGAGGCCCAGGCCGATGGTGACGTCCCACTCGCCCGTCTTCTTCGCGGGGGCGGCGGCGGCCTCGGGGGCGGGGGCCGGAGCCACGCCGGCGGCGACGTTGGCGGCGCGCTCGGCGGCCTCGGCGGCGCGGGCGCTGGCCTCGGCGGCG